>JBFWWI010000014.1:0-19204 GCA_050246275.1 Pyrinomonadaceae bacterium | reverse complement strand
ACCGACCACTGCAACGGCAAACTCTTCATCGATCACCTCCCGAAACTCCGCCGTGACATGGTGGTAAAAAGGTTTAAGAAGGAGAAGAATTGGAAATAGCCGGCAGCAGCCTGAACTCGCCGCGATACACAGTCAGCCCCTTATCCTCGACGGCTTTCTCGCGTTCGGTCTTGACGGGAGACGGATCGTTGTCGATCGGAGTCTCGACAAACCGGTGGTCGTCACGAAATAGCGCGAACATCTCGTCGGCCAGAAATTCGATGTCGGTCTGAACGAACACGCGGCCGCCGGGCGTTAGGCGGCGGGCGATCGTCCCGACCATTTCCTCGTTCACCATTCTGCGCTTGGCGTGTTTCTTTTTGAACCAAGGATCGGGAAACTGTATCGTGACGGCCTGTAGAACACCGTTCGGAACTCCATCGAGGAGCCGATCCAGCCAGAGCATCGCGTTACAAAACGAGTAGTAAAGATTTGCCAAGCCCGCTTCGGCGGCGAGACGATTCGCTTCTTCGACAAGGGGCTCGCGGATCTCGACACCGAGATAATTCCACGCGGGTTCGGCCTCCGCCATCCGCAGAAGGAATCGTCCGCGTGCACAGCCAATGTCGAGCAATAATGGCTTTTCAGGATCGGCGAAAACTGTCTCGATGTCTACAGGCCGAGGAGCCTTTCGATAAAAGGGTGCAAGCGGATTTACGTGCTGGTGTACTCGGACGCGGGCCATCGTTTATGCTGATCCGGTGATCCTAAAGATGGCAAAGACCGCCTCGGCAATGTAGATAGCGATCGCGACGATCCCAAGCGTCTCGGTGATCTTTCCCGTCCGCCGCGGGTCGGCCGCCAGAGACTTCGGGATCTGAAAAAAACCATATACGAAGCCCGCCAGAAATCCGCCGATGTGAGCAAAGTTGTCGACAAGCTGATAGGCGATGATCCCGAACGCCGCGATGAACCCCACATTGATCAGCATCGTCTTCAGGAAATCAGGCGGCAGCTGTTCTTTACGGCGATATGCGTAGACCGCCATGTAGCCGATCAATCCCATGATCCCGCCCGATGCACCAACTGAGGTTCCCCCCGGCATGAAAACGAAGCTCAAGAGGCCGCCGCAAATTACAGCAAGCAAGAAGACGATCGCTACGTGTGCCCGATTCGAAAGAAACTCCATAAGGCTGCCAAAGCCGTATAAAGCTTGTGAGTTGAAATAAATGTGAAGCAGCCCGCCGTGAAGGGCCCCGCCCGTGAGCACTCGCCAGTACTGACCTTCGCCGATGAACCTGGGCTTCACGAACCCGGCTGCCTCGATCGATAGTTCTAGTCCCGCGGTCATCTGGGCCACAAAGACCGCCAGGATCGAACCTATGAGGATCATCGTGAAATAGGGGGTAGATGCCTCTGACCTCCTCGCAAACTCGATCGCGGCTTCCGACGGCAAGATGCTCTTTAGCGTCAGCGTCCGTGCGTAATACAACCCGTAGATCCCGGCGATGAGTCCGAATAGCCCGAGGATAAAGAAAATGCTGCGAAAAAGGACGGAGAAATCGGGTCTAACTCCAAGTACCGCGAAGAAAAGGAGCCAACCGATGTGTACGAGGACCACGAATCCCCCGATACCGACCGCCCACCAGGATTTTTTTCGGATCGAGCTCTTCTGCGCAGCAAGATACTCCTCCGGTGCCTGGTGGTTCGGCTGCGGGTCTTCATCGCGAGGTTGAAATTCGTAAGACATTAGTTAGATCGCGAGGCCGCCGTCGGCTTGGACGACTTGCCCGGTGATATACCGGGCCGTCAGCAGGAAGCACGCGGCGTCCGCGATCTCTTGGACGGTGCCAAAGCGCGCGAGAGGGATCGAGGCGAGTATCTTTTCACGAAAATCCGCGTTCATTTCCGACGTCATCTCAGTTTCGATCATTCCGGGTGCGAGAGCGTTGACGGTTATGTTTCGGCTTGCGATCTCTTTCGCAAGTGATTTCGTAAGGCCGATCATGCCTGCCTTGGACGCCGAATAATTGGACTGCCCGAGCATTCCGACGACCCCCGAGATCGACGCGATATTCAATATCGAGCCGCCATTCTCGTTCCTCATCATCGGCCGAAGGACCGCTTTCGAGAAATTCCACGCGCCCTTGAGATTTGTATCGATCACGGCATCCCAGTCGTCCTCTTTCATTCGGAGGATAAGCTGATCGCGCGTGATGCCCGCGTTATTCACCAGGAAATCGATCCCGCCAAGTGCCGTTGTCGCAGCCTTTACAAACTCGGCCGAAGCCTCGGTGCTCGCCACGTCGCACTGTGCGGCGTAGGCCTTTACGCCGAGCCCTTCGACCTCTGTTCTCAAGGTTTCGGCTTCGTCGGCGCTCTTCGAATAGTTAAAAGCAACATTGCATCCCCGGCGGGCCAGTTCCAGTACGATCGCCTTCCCGATCCCGCGTGTGCCGCCGGTGACGATCGCCGATCGGCCTTCAAATTGTTTTTCGCTCAATTTTGGTCACTCCGCTGTTGTATGTTTTGATTCTAGTTTTGCGGGAGCAATCCGTCAAAACACACATTTCATGCCGGATGGACTGCCGACCGCATTTTCTCTATCATCGCGTCATAATGAAGAATATTCTTACCGCCGTTTTGGTACTTCTGCTATCGGTTTTAGCGGTCCCAGCCCAGGTCGCATCATCATTTGTGATAAGGAATGCACGTGTCGTTGACGGCTCTGGCAAGGCCGGCTTCATCGGCGATGTGCGTGTGCGAAACGGAACGATCGTGAAGGTCGGAAAAATAAAGCAGAAACGGGGCGAGGAGACGATCGACGGAACCGGCCTGATACTCGCTCCCGGCTTTATCGATATCCACAACCACTCGGAGGGCGGCCTGTTGCGGGAAGGCTCGGCGGCGAACCAGGTTTCGCAGGGGATCACGACCGTCCTCGTCGGGCCGGATGGGGGAAGCCCTTGGCCGATCAGCGATTACCTCAATAAATTGAATGGGAAGATAGCTGTGAATGTCGGTTCGTTCGTTGGCCATGGCACGGTAAGGTCGCAGATCCTGACCGATAATCTTCAACGAGGTGCGACGGCGAACGAGATCGCAAAGATGGTCCTGCTGGTAGAACAGGCGATGGCTGAAGGAGCGTTCGGCCTCTCATCCGGCCTCGAATACGACGCCGGATTCATGGCGACGACGGACGAGCTTATCCAGCTTTCTAGGGCAGCGGCAAAGCACGGAGGGATATACATGACCCATATGCGGGATGAGGAGGAAGGCGTGCTGAACGCTATCCGCGAGAGCATCCGCATCGGAAAGGAAGCGAAGATACCGGTCCAGATATCCCATATCAAAATGGGCAACAGCAGCGTTTGGGGCAAATCGGCAGAAGCGGTCGCGATCATCGACGAAGCCCGCAAGGCCGGACAGGACGTAACGGCCGACGCATATCCTTACACGGCGTGGGCATCGACGATGACAGTGCTTGTGCCGAGCCGAAAGTACGAGGACCCCGCCGAGGTCCAAAAAGGCATCGAAGCGATCGGCGGCCCCGACAAGGTGCTGATCACAAGCTGCCGTGCGTTTCCCGCATACGAAGGCAAGACGCTGGAACAGGCGGCTGCGATCGCGGGAACCACGCCTATCGATACGTACATCGAGATCGTAAAGAAAGGCGGTGCGGGCGTGATCGGTTACGGAATGACCGAATCCGACGTGAAGGCCTTTTACCAAACGCCGTGGGTAATGGTCGCAAGCGACGGCGGTATCGGCAGCCGGCACCCACGCGGAACGGGAACATTTCCTCGTGTATTAGGCAGATTTGTGCGTGAGAATAAATGGCTCTCGTTTGAAGATGCCGTCCGAAAGATGTCCGCATTGCCAGCCGCGCGATTGGGCCTGAAAGACCGTGGATCGATCAAGAAAGGAATGAAGGCCGACCTCGTGCTTTTTGACCCTAACACGGTTGTCGACAACGCAACATTCACGCAGCCGCAGGTTTTCGCATCGGGAATCAGCGCAGTGTTTGTGAACGGAGTAAAGGTTTGGGATGGCGAAAACATAACCAACGCCAAACCGGGAATGATTCTGAAGAGGAAGTGATCAGCCCGCCAGCGCGTTGCGCTGGATCTCGAAGAGCTTGTTGATACCTGTATCAGCAAGGATCAGCATTTCGTCCATTTGCTCGCGTGAGAAGGGTTCGCGTTCGGCGGTTCCTTGCAGCTCGATGAACTTACCCGTACCGGTACAGACGACATTCATATCTACTTCGGCGGTCGAATCTTCCGTATAGGCGAGGTCGAGGATCGGCGTTCCATCCAGGATCCCGACGCTTACTGCGGCGACCTCGCTCACGATCGGAGACGTTTTGATGATGTTGTTCTTCATCAACTTTCGACACGCCAAGGCCAAAGCAACGTAAGCACCGGTGATGGAGGCGCAGCGCGTTCCGCCGTCTGCCTGAATGACATCGCAATCGATATATATCTGGCGCTCGCCGAGGAGCTTTGTATCGACGATCGCACGCAAAGAACGGCCGATAAGGCGCTGTATTTCCTGCGTTCGTCCCGACGGCCTTTGTGTTTCGCGCTGCGTTCGCGTGTTGGTCGCACGCGGGAGCATCGCATACTCTGCCGTCACCCAGCCGAGCCCTTTGTTGCGGAGAAACATCGGAACTCTGTCCTCAACGCTGGCGGTGCAGATCACTTTCGTCCCGCCAACCTCAATCAATGCCGAGCCTTCGGCATACGGAGAAATGTTCGGCGTGATCTTCGTGTTTCTTATCTGATCGACCGCACGGCCGTCCTGTCTTTTGAATTCCATCTATATTTTTCAACGGGATAGTCGGAAATACCGCGAATTAATATGATTACGAAATTAGTTCTATTCGCAGGCTAATTGTCTCTTAATTGGTCGCCACCATAGACCTCTATGGCTTCGAGTTTGGATGGCTTTGCGCCCAAAAATCTTTCGGCAACATGGGCAAACCTTTCGGCGGCGTCCGTAACGTAGAAATGGTCGAGGTCATCACACAGCGCACGCGAACCACTCACAGCGTTCTTGTTCGATAAACCCTTAGCTTCAAGGAGCGCCTTCACCTCTTGTGCTGTCGCCTCGCCAGAATCTATAAGTTTAACATCCTCGCCGACCGTTTGTTGGATGACCTCACGCAATATCGGATAGTGCGTGCAGCCAAGCACGAGGGCATCCGGTTGAAATTCCTTCATACTCTCCAGATACTTGGCAGCAATGGAATAGGTTTCGGGTTCGTGCGTCCATCCTTCTTCGGCAAGCGGAACGAAAAGCGGGCACCCTTTCTGGAATATCTCGGACGTCTCAGACGCACGCCTGATCGCCTCGTAATATGCATTGCTTGCGACCGTGGCCTCCGTAGCTATCACACCGATCCGCGGATGTTGGATACCTTTTGTTAATTCCACTGCCCTCCGCCCGCCCGGACCGATCACGCCCACTACGTCGAGCCCGACACTTTCCCTTATTTTTGGCAGGGCAAGGGCCGAGGCCGTATTGCACGCAACTACCAGCATTTTGATCCCAATACCCGCCAAAAACTCAGAATTTTCGATGGCGTAGCGCTCTACCGTCGCAAGCGACTTGGTGCCGTAAGGTACGCGAGCTGTATCACCTAGATACACAAAATGTTCGGAAGGCAATACATCGTGAAGGGCCCGGTAAACCGTCAGTCCGCCCACACCTGAGTCAAATATCCCTATCGGCTGTGATCTCTTCATCAAATTTCCTGAACTCAAGACCGCGTGGAACGGGGTTTCGGTTTTACCCTAATAGGCTACTTAAATCTGTGTTTGCGGGCAAACGGATCACGAAGATCACTGAAGACTCCGTCGCTGACGTTGTGTCATATTGACCGGACCGATCATCGCCTTAAATGGAATCCGCGCCGCGTCAGGACCGTTAAACGTAGGTGTTTTCGTGCCTGCGTCCCTCTCTTGCCTGTCTTGCAGCGGCAAGCATGCCTTTCATACAAATATTACTGTTGATTTTTGCCTTTGCCCCTCGTAAACTTTTCCTGCCGAACGCCAATTTCCCCACGATGGCTTTTGTCGCACTAACCGGTTCGCCCCCCCCAAGGCACCATACCGACATCATCATTGCCAAGCTAATTCTTGCTGGCACGACATCAAGTCCTCACGATCAGGAGAAATCGGATGAAAGTTTACTTTCTTGGCACTGTTGCCGCACTCGCGGGGTTCCTCGCCCTTACGAACTCGATCAACGACACAACCGTATCCGCGCAAGGTTTAAGGGGGCGCAATTTTGCATTCCAGGACGATCGCGGATTGGCGGCGGCGATCAAGAGCCGCACAATACGAACGTCGGATGGCCTCGTCGAACACAAGACCGCGGATGGCGGGACTACCGTCGAACTCGACGGCCGCTACCAGAACGTAATTCTCGGCCGCCTTGATGCCTACGGCGAACCGGTCGCCGCCTGCGTGTCAGACCTCAACGAAGCCAACAAATTCTTCCGACGCGATCTCGAGACCGGCAAGGCGATCGCCGGTTTAGACCTTTTCGAGAGCGAGCGCGAAGCCGACGCCAAACGCCACGGGATGTCGCTCGAAGAATTTAACTTTTATAGCCGGCTCGCGAGCGATTACGCGGCGGGCAATGTCACGGCGTCTCCCGGTTCGGCCACCTTCAACATCATCAACAACGACGGTGCCGGCGAGGGACTGAACGACCCCGCGGCCGCTTTTGTCGTCGGTGAAGGAGGCAATGCGGGGACGACACGAGGTGCCCAGCGATTGAACGTATTCAACGCTGCGGCCGCCGTCTGGGCGTCGTTTCTTGACAGCGCCGTGCCGACCAACGTGGGGACACAGTTCAATTCGATGGCTCCCTGCTCGTCCTCGGGCGGTGTACTCGGTTCGGCGGGAACGGTCAACATCCACTTTAATTTCACCAACGCCGAATTTGCGTCCACCTGGTATCACGCCGCACTTGCAAATAAGCGTTCCGGGGTCGACCTTGTTCCCGGAAGCCCGGAAATGCAGGCTCAATTCAATACAGATGTTGATTCAGGCTGCCTCGGTGCCGGAACTCGATTCTATTACGGCCTCGATAACGCCACGCCGGCCGGAAGGATAAACCTATTCGTTGTCGTACTTCACGAGATAGGCCACGGCGTCGGTTTCTCGTCGTTCGTGGATGGAAGCACCGGTGCATTTTTCGGTTCTCCGGCAAGGCCCGACATCTATTCCCGCTATATGTTCGACGCTACAGCAAACCAGTATTGGCATCTGATGAGCAACGCTCAGCGGCAGGCGTCGGCAATCAATAACAACAATGTCTATTGGGACGGCCCGAGCGTGAGGTCCGCTTCCGGATTCTTAACCGGCGGGCGTGACGCGGCTACCGGACGTGTCGTGCTCCACACGCCGACGTCCTTCTCCATCGGTTCGTCGATCTCCCACTTTGGCATTGCGGCTTCGCCAAGTCTGCTCATGGAACCGAATATAAACGCAGGGCTGCCTCTTACTCTTGACCTTGCGCGCCAGGTAATGAGGGATATCGGATGGTTTCGCGATACGACGAACGACAACATTCCCGACACGATCGATAATGTCAGCCCTAGTGGAGCGTCCGTGATCGCGGGCCAAAATCAGGCAATTTCTTGGACCAATTCAGGAGGGTTCAGCCGAAACGTCACCATTGAACTTTCTACCAATGGCGGAACAACCTTCAGCCCGCTCGCGACCGACATCGTCAACACCGGATCGTACTTATGGGCCGTGCCGAACACCCCGACCAATCAGGCGCGGATCCGCATACGCGAAGCCGGATTTGCCAGTCCTGCAGGTCAATCATCATCGAACTTCACGATCCTGGCGCAACCTTCCGCCGCACCCGCGTCGATCACCGGAAGGGTGATGAACTCGAGCGGGCGAGCCTTGTACGGTGCCGTCGTTACCTTCACATCGGAAACTGGTGTCGTATTCGCAGCGAGGTCGAATACGTTCGGATACTTCCGCGTCAGCGGTCTGCCGACAGGCAATTCGTACGTGGTTAGAGTTGCCAGCAAGTCGGTCCAGTTCACAGCCCGGCCGATACAACTGTCGGAGAACATCGACGGGTTGCAGCTGATAGCTGACAACTGATGAAGGCTCGGGTTTCGAAAAAAAAGAGGCGGCAAAATGCCACCTCTTTACTACTATCGATCGGATCTAGGAGACCTTAAAGACCGATGGCTCGAGCGTTTCGTTGAAGTATGCCTCGTTGAAGTTCATCGTCCATTTGCGGGAACTTGAAGCTGATTTGGAAGAAAACTCGATCGAGTATGTTAATGGCAAGATAAGTTCGCCCGCCTTGGCAAAGTTGCCAAAGCTTTCGATCAGCGTGTAGTAGTCGGGGGAGTCGCTCGAGCCAGAAGAAAGGCCCGAAGGACTATAAGACATCAATCCAGAGGCAGTAAACTTGTGCTCTGTCATAACATGGCGAAATGTCTTATCTTCAAAATACAGGGTTACCGTCAAATTTCCCAGATTCGGAGCCGTGTACTTTACCTTATGGAGTACGGTTTCCCCAATCTTGGTAGTCCCCGAATAATCCAGGTCTTCATCCTTGTCGGCCCCCAATAACGGCCATGAACCGTTATACACTCCGCCAAAAATTCCACGTTTGACTACCGTCTTGTTCGCACGAATAAAAAAAGAAAGCGGAGACTCGGGTCCTGAGTGCCGGGACACACTGATGTCCGAGCCATCGAAAGCCACCTTTTCGTATGGATAGTTCGCCACATCGAACACCATAGCAATTAAGAGCTTGTCGCCGGCGGAAGCAAGTTGAACCGGCCCAGTCAGCTTGATCGCACCTTGCCCTTTCGAGGTCACCATTGACGTCCCCATTAGGACCTTTGAGCTTGTCTTGGCGATAACATCGGGCGCACCGATCGACGCCGTGTGGAGACCGACCAACTCGCTTATTGTCATTTTTCGTGAGGCGCTTCCGGAATTTCCCTGAGCAAAAACTCCAAGTGCCAGGCCCGTCGCGGCACAGAAAACGGCAATAGTTCGGCGCATGCAAATAGAATGACTGTTCATGTTAGTGTTGGTGGAGGCGGCGGGAATCGAACCCGCATCCAAAGGTTGCGACCAGTGAAATCTACACGTTTAGCCGCTTTGCTTGTTTCTCGCCTCCGGCAGGTAAGCAAAACGGCGAACCCTGTCGAAAGCCAGCCTGACTAACATTTAAGACGCGTCCGCAGGCGGTGGACGTGCCCGAGCCTGAACTGAGTTATGCCTTATCCGGTCGCATCAGACGGACTTCCGGTAAGACATTGCTGTAGCTAACGTTAGTTAGGCAGCAAGAGCTAATTCTTGATTAGCATTTGTGTTTTGCAAGTTTTTTTAACGAGCTCACCTACAAAAAGCCCGACGTGCATCCAAAGATCTATACAAGCCCCTGTCGAAGCCTGTCGCCCCCAAAAGGCAGTTTGCCCGCATTAACGGGACCTACTTCCATTTCCATTCGAAAGAAAGTGGAAGGCAAGTTTACAACAATTTGATGTAAATGAGAATCCAATAGTTGTCATGAGACGGGCCGCGAAGTTCGCCGCTTCCCCCTATGTTTCGTGCTATTCTTGACACTATCAGGGAGAATGATGGGCTTCCGGATCCTACTTTTTGCCGGGCTGGTTAGCATCATATTTGCCGTTCGGGCCTCTTCGCAGCCGGCGGACGATGGGGTTCGGCCTATGTCAAAAGCGGATATTCGCAGGGCATTTCGCCCGGCATTCGACTCCGAAGAAGAGATTCGCCGGACCAATCAGACGCTCATACAGGCCGTCCGGTCGCGCGGTGTAGATTTTGTTTTGAGCCGGGAAGAGGAGTGGTCACTACGGCTTCGTGACGCGAGTGACGAGCTGATTGCGGCGATCCGCGATGCCGTTCCTGAAAACGAACGCGAGGCGAGACTCAGACAACGCGAACAAGAGTCTCTCTATAACACCTTTGCAACGACGTTCTCGCAAAACGACCTTAATAGCAAACGAACGGCGCTTTCGGCCGCCAACAGATTTGTTGAGGCCTATGGCGACGATCCGTCCCTGAGCGAGATCGTGCGGTTCATGAAGCGGTCAATGCCTGGCCTCGAGCGTTCGATCCGGATCCTCGAGCGGCCCGTGAGGTCACGCGGCCGAAGGCGCGCAAATTAGCCAGTACCAGTGCCTGCACTAGGCGGAAACGCCGGTTGCCAGAAGTGTAGGGTACTTTCCCGTCCAGCAGGCGTTGCAGGAGCTCTCGGCGTCGATGCCGACCGCTTCCAACATTCCACAAAGCGATAGATAGCCAAGGCTGTCGGCTCCAATGTATTTGCGGACCTCTTCATTCGTCATCCGCGAAGCTATCAGGTCCTGCCTGTGCGGCGTATCCACTCCGTAATAGCAGGAGTGCGTGGTGGGCGGGCATGAGATCCGGATGTGCACCTCGGTCGCCCCCGCTTCGCGGACCATCTCGACGATCTTCTTCGATGTAGTGCCCCGCACGATCGAATCATCCACAAGCACGACGCGCTGGCCGCTGATCAGGTCCTTTACCGGGTTCAGCTTTAGGCGGACGCCAAAGGACCTGATCGACTGCGACGGCTCGATGAAAGTGCGGCCGACGTAATGGTTCCTGATGATGCCCTGGCGATAATTTATGCCCGATTGCTTGGCATACCCGATGGCCGCCGCAACTCCTGAATCGGGTACCGGCACGACGATATCGGCATTGACCGGATGCTCTATCGCAAGCTGTTTGCCCATTTTATGACGCGACTCGTTTACCGAGCGGCCAAAAATTATCGAGTCGGGCCTCGAAAAATACACATGTTCGAACGTGCACACTGCCTTCTTCTTTTCCGCGAACGGGCGGCGGACCGTTAAACCGTTAGCGTCAATGATCACCATCTCGCCCGGTTCGATCTCTCTGACGTATTCAGCATCGATAAGGTCAAAGGCGCATGTTTCTGATGCGATGCACCATGCATCACCTAGCCGTCCAAGATTGAGCGGCCGAAACCCGCGCGGGTCGCGTACCGCGATCAAGGCGCTCGGCGTAAGAAAAAGTAGTGAGAACGCGCCCTCTGTTTCCCGCAATACAATTTCGACCGCATCAACTACCGTCTTTGCGGATGTTCGGGCGATGCTGTGCAGAATGGTCTCAGTATCTGAGGTCGACGAGAAGATGGCCCCCTCTTTCTCGAGTTCTCTTCGTCTTGCCTCGGCAAAAGGAAGATTGCCGTTATGGCAGACCGCGATCTCGCCGTGTTGGCAGGTCACGGCAAACGGCTGGACTTCCTTTATCGTATTTCGTCCGGTCGTCGAGTAACGCGTGTGGCCGATGGCGCTCGAACCCGTCAGCCGATTCAGCACCTCCTCGCTTAGCACATCCGCGACCAATCCCTGCGAACGAAACTGGTGGAGTTCGCGTGAATCGCTCGAAACTATGCCGCACGCCTCCTGCCCGCGATGCTGCTGTGCGAAAAGGCCCAACTGCGTAAGTGTGGAGGCTTCCTCGTGCCCAAATATGCCGAAGACGCCGCATTCCTCGTGAAACTTATCCAGGATCAGATCCATTACTTCTATTCTGCCATATGGCACATTCAAACAAAATTAGATGTCCGCGAGATCGCTAAAGGTGTTCAGGTTCTTGAGGAGTTCGGCCGAATTCGCGAGCGATGAATAAGCTGCGAACTCGACAGCGCTCGGCCGGACGGCGGCAGCGATGGCCCTCAGCGAGGGATGCTTGCCGGTGAGAGCTGCGGCATTCTCGAATGTCTCGAGGCATATTTCGGCTTGGTAGAATGCACAAAGCGGCTGCCACCGTCCATCGGGCTGGACTGGAACGACGCATCCATGCTCATCGTCGATCAACTTATAGAGAGCTCGTATAAATTCCGGCGTAACCAAAGGAAGATCGCAGGCGAGAACGAAGATCCAGCCGGTCGATGCATCCGCAAGGGCCGCATGGATCGCGCCCGCCGCACCGCGTCCCGGATAGACATCCGCGATCATGGCGCGGTCGAGGAAATTGCCGTTCGTCCGGGAAACAAACTTAGCTGCGGTGCCCTCAAATGCGGTCTCCGCGATCCGCGCGGCTCGGGCGGCAAGTATTTCCCCCTCGAACTCAAAAGTAGCCTTATCCCGACCGAACCGCGACGACCTCCCCCCGATCAGGATGTACGGCCTCACCTCTATCATTCAGCAGCCTTTACCGAAACGATCACGCACTTGGACGTCGGCGTTCCGCTCCGCCTAGCGAAGGATCCGAGCGGCACGAGCGGATTGGCCTCTGGGAAATAAGTCGCACAACAGTCGCGCGGGACGGGATAGCGAACGACCGAAAACCCGCTGATCCGCCGTTCGCCGTCTTCCCAGTAGCTTGTGATCTCGACGTTCTGCCCTTCTTCAAGTCCAAGATCGAGGATGTCCGTCTCGTTCATAAAGACCACACGACGCGAACCGTGGATGCCGCGATAACGGTCGTTTACGTCGTAGATCGTAGTGTTGAACTGGTCATGCGAGCGGATGGTCGTCATCAGGAGCCGTCCGGGCGGGAGAACGATCGTTTCGAGCTTGCCCGGCTTGAAAAGGGCCCTTCCCGACGGTGTGGTGAATTCGCCGTGATGCGGCGGATTCGGCATATAGAAGCCGGTCTTCGTCCGAATGCGTTCGTTATAGTTCTCACACCCCGCAACGACCCGTGAGATCGCATCGCGAATGTTGTCATAGTCCGCGGCCATGGCGTCCCAATCGACCGTCGTCCGTGTCCCGAGGGTCGCCTTCGCAAGCTGACAGACGATCCACGGTTCGCTTCGTAGGTGCTCGGACGCGGGTGCGAAGATCCCCTTCGACATCTGCACATTCAGCATCGTACTCTCGGTCGAAACGAACTGTTCTCCGCTCGCCTGGACGTCATTCTCCGAACGCCCGAGGCACGGTAGGATCAATGATACTCTCCCCGGTGTAAGCGCTGTGCGATTGAGTTTAGTTATCACCTGCACCGTGAGATCGCAATTGCGCAAAGCGGCGGCAACCGCGGTGGTGTCCGGCGAAGCAGCGGCAAAGTTTCCGCCCATCGCAAAGAAGACCTTTGCCTTTCCTTCACGCATCGCGGCGATGCTTGCGACGGTGTTCAGTCCATCATGCTCGGGAGTTTTGAATGCAAATTCGCGTTCTAGATTCTCGCGAAAGTTCGGCACCATCTTTTCCCAGATGCCCATCGTGCGGTCGCCCTGAACGTTGGAGTGGCCGCGGACGGGGCAGAGTCCGGCTCCCGGGCGGCCGATCGCACCGCGGAGCAAGTGAAGATTTACGATTTCCTGGATCGTCGCGACCGCTTCAGTATGCTGCGTCACTCCCATTGCCCAGCACGAAATGAATCCGCCCGATGCGAGGACCATCTCCGCCGCTTCTTCGATCTGCTCTCTTGTGAGCCCTGAGGCGGTGAAAACGTCGTCCCAAGAAGTTTCGTCGAGCGATGCGACAAGATCGTCAAAACCTTCGGTTTTCGCCGAGATGAATTCGATGTCAAATACAGTGCCGGGGCCTCGACGCTCGCGCTCGAGCAGGATCTTCATCAGGCCCTTCAACACCGCCATGTCACCGCCGACCCGGACCGGCAGATGCAGGTCGGCGAGTTTGACGCTCTTGCCAGCAACGATCGAGAAGGGGTTGCCGTGCTGCGGATTCGGATCGCGAAAACTCATCAGGCCAGCCTCGGGAAGCGGATTGATCGCGATCATCTTCGCCCCGGAGGCCTTGGCAGCGGCAAGGGATGTGAGCATGCGCGGTGCGTTCGTACCCGGATTCTGACCGATCACGATGACGAGATCGGTCTTCTCGAAATCATTGAGCCGGATCGTCGCTTTTCCAAGACCGATCGATTCGGCGAGGGCGACGCTCGTTGATTCGTGGCACATGTTCGAACAGTCCGGCAAATTGTTCGTTCCGAATTGGCGAACGAAAAGCTGATACAGGAACGCGGCCTCGTTCGACGTCCGGCCGGAGGTATAAAAGACAGCTTCGTCCGGGGAATTTAGTGAGTTAAGTTTAGCGGCGATTACTTCGAAGGCGTCTTCCCACGAGATGCTTTCGTAGTTCGTAGCGCCTTCTTTCAATACTAGAGGTTCAGTAAGGCGGCCCTGACCGTTTAGCCAGTGGTCCGTTTGCCGCGATAGTTCATCGACAGAATAGGCCGCGAAAAATTCACGGCCGATCCGCTTGGTCGTCGCCTCATCGGCCATTCCCTTCGCACCATTCTCGCAAAACTCTGCAAGAGTTCGATGGCTCTCAGGATCGGGCCACGCGCACGATTGGCAATCGATCCCGCCGGCCTGATTGATCTTCAACATTGCCCGCGTCCCGCGCACGACTCCCATCTTGCCGAACACGACCTTTGTCGCTGTGGTTACGGCCTTAAGCCCCGCCGCAGAATGCTCCGGCTCGGAAACCTTCAGTTTTTCACTGTTCTCTTTCACAAGTACTGGAAGCTCGCAGCTCATAGCCGGTAGCGGTTCGTTATCGAACAGCTGCGAGCTTTGAGCCGCCAACTTCCGGCAAAACTCTCTCCTCGTTGCAATAGATGTTAAATCGGCCGTCGCGGACGAATCCGATCAGCGTCATTCCGAATTCCGCGGCAAGTTCGACGGCGAGGCTCGACGGGGCACCGACCGCGGCAAGAATTGGAATGCCGGCCATCAACGCCTTCTGAACCAGTTCAA
Organism: Pyrinomonadaceae bacterium; assembly: GCA_050246275.1. GTDB lineage: Bacteria > Acidobacteriota > Blastocatellia > Pyrinomonadales > Pyrinomonadaceae > OLB17. Next base: position 4,483 of record JBFWWI010000014.1, on the reverse strand, counting down.
AACTCGCACGTCCGCTGACGAGCAGGACCTTGTCCGACAGTGGCAACTCGCCTGTGAGGAACCTGGCGCCAATAACCTTGTCGAGCGCGTTGTGTCGGCCGACGTCTTCTCGAACGATGTCGAGCGTTCCGTCCAAATTGAACAATGCCGACGCATGAAGCCCGCCCGTCCTATCGAAAGCTGCTTGAGCTGCACGCAGTGTTTTAGGCAAAAGGTGGATCAACGCGGCGTTTATCTGCGGCCCGCAATGATCGATCCGTTTCGCACCGGTTTGCAGTGCCTCGATCGACGATTTCCCGCACACGCCGCAGCTCGATGTGGTGTAGAAATGCCGCTCAATTTTTTTTAGATCAAGATCGACTCCCTCCGAGAGATCGACCCGTATCGTGTTGGCAGAAACACGACCGGTAGGGAGTGTGCCCGGTGCAGCAGATGGATCTGAAGGATCTTCTGGCAAAGAGGCACCCTCGCTACCGCTCAGGTTTCCGCCTTTGCCGCAATGCCGGACCTGTTTCACCTGCGCGGGCGACTTGATGATCCCTTCAGTGAAAAGAAAACCGGCCGCCAGTTCCCCATCCTCTCCCGGCGTCCGCATCGTGATGGAAACCGCCTTGTGAGTTCCATCGGGAAACCCGAGACGGATCTCAAGCGGTTCTTCGACGGCAAGAGCATCGGTGCGATCTTCAATAGCCGACAAATCTCCTATCCGTCGGATCGTTGCGGTTTGGGTGGAACTCACAGGGGTATTCTAGCAGAGCGCCCGCGAAGCAACCGAAGCCAATAAGTCATGCATCGCAAATGGCAGCCATGTTCACAAAGCCCGCAAGAACGAACTTCGACTTAGACCGGATCGATGTTGCTGTACCGTGCTCCGCTTCGTGGGAAACGATGTCCGGCGACGACCGCGCTCGAAATTGCAGCCAGTGCGACCGCATGGTTTACAATATCTCCGGCCTCAGCCGACGCGAAGCATCAACCCTGATCGAAAACAGAGAAGGCCGGATGTGTGTGCGGCTGCATCGGCGGTCCGATGGAACTGTAATTACTAGCGACTGTCCGAAGGGATTGCGGGCGTACCGGCTTCGAGTCGCGAAGTATGCCGGGGCGGTTTTTGCGACTATCTTGGGATTCTTTTCGGTTGGCCAGGCTCAGCGTCAGCCTAGAGGCGATTCGCAAGGGATTCGGAGTGAGAGTTCGCTCAACGTCGCGCGGATAGAGGGCGTCGTGAGAGATCCGGCGGGTGCCGTGATTGCTGACGCAAGGGTCACGGTAACAACAGCAAATGGCAAAACGCTTCTAACGAAAACAGATCGTCGCGGCCGATTTGGCCTTACTAGCTTCGCTCTTGAACTCGGCCAAAACAAGCTCAAGATCGAAGCGCCTCATTTCTATCCCTTTCGCGACGAATTCACGATCCAACGACGCGAGACTATCGACTTCCCAGTGATCCTCGAAGTAGGGACCTTTATCGGTGTGGTTGTCGTCCGTCCTGAGCCACTTATCGATCCGAGGAAGTCCGGCACTTCGACAACGATCCGCATCGACAATTAGTCCGAGGGCAAGCTCGCCGTCCTCTCCCGGCGTCCGCATCGTGATGGAAATCGCCTTGTGGGTTCCATCGGGAAACCCGAGACGGATCTCAAGCGGTTCTTCGACAGCGAGAGCGTCGGGGCATTCTTGAAAGTTCGATCCGATGATGATCCGGCGGACCGTGCTTTCAATTGCGGCGGGTGCTGCCTTCATTACTAAATAGTATCAAACCGGAGAGACGCTGAGACTCAAAGAAAAGAGGTCATTCTCTCTCGGCGTCTCCGCGTCTCAGCGGTTATTTATTCCGCAGGAAGGATCCGCCCGCGGCACTCGCCGAAGCCGATCCGCCGGAAGCCTTTGCGTTCGCAGTAGCCTTTCATTATCACTTCATCGCCGTCTTCGAGGAATCGGCGCGTCTCGCCCGACGGCAGCTCGATCGGTTCGGTGCCCCGCCAGCTTAGTTCGAGCATCGAGCCACGTTCGCTTTTCTCCTTGCCGCTGACAGTGCCGGTGGCCATCAGGTCGCCGGTCTGGAGGTTACAGCCGTTTGACGCGTGGTGCGTCAGCATCTGGCCGACCGTCCAGTAGAGGTCTTTTGTATTGGAACGCGAGAGCAGGTGCGGCTCGATATTCTCAGCACGCATCTTTTCGGTCTGGATATAGACCTCAAGATTGATGTCGAGCCCGCCGAATTTGCGGTTGTTCTCGTCTGACAGATAATCGAGCGGCTGCGGATCGTCCGGATCGCGTTCGAATGCGGGCACGCGGAATGGAGCGAGAGCTTCCATCGTCACTACAAACGGAGAGATCGTCGTCGCAAAATTCTTCGCCAAAAACGGCCCGAGCGGCTGGTATTCCCACGCCTGTATGTCACGTGCCGACCAGTCGTTGACGAGGCACAGACCAAAAATGTGTTTTTCGGCGTCTTTGATGTTTATCGGCTCGCCGAGTTCATTTCCCTGCCCGACAAAAAACCCAAGCTCCATTTCGTAATCGAGATTCTTGCACGGAATAAAAACCGGCGGAGCTTCCTGGTCGGTACGATTCTGCCCCGTCGGCCGCTTGATGTCCGTACCGCTCATCACAATGCTCGACGCCCGCCCGTGATACCCGATCGGCACATATTTATAATTCGGCAAAAGTGGGTTGTCAGGCCGAAACATCGACCCGACGTTCGTTGCGTGGAAGATAGAGCTGTAGAAGTCTGTGTAGTCGCCGATTACGGTGGGAACGACCATCTCCGCGTCTTTCGCTTTTGTCAAATACTTTGAGATCTCTTGTTTCTTACCAGAGTCTGCTCCCAAAAACGAAATAAGTTGTCTTCGAGTCCGCAAGTTCTCATTCAGATCCGACCTCAAAACATCGTTCAAGTAAGAGAATGGACGATCGTATGGGCTCGGATCTGCGGCTTGAAGCAGCCCGTCATGCCACATTTCCACCATGTCCAGGACGTCGTCGCCGATTCTGACGCCGATGATCGGCAAAATGTCACCCTTGCGTTTGAACGCGCAAAACGGCAAATTCTGTATCGGAAAATCCGTATTCGGGTCGTTGGCTGATTCGACCCAGCTTTTCAGGTTCGGATCGTGAGTTTCGTTGATTTGATACATTCAGTTCGTTTCTGCGGCTTGCCGCTATGATGAGCGGAAGGGCTAGCCCTTCCGCTGCGCTGAAAAGAGTATGTGAGGCTGTGCCTCATATCTGGAGGCAGAGCCTCCGAAACAAGAACTAGAAGCCCCTAGGTGAGGCTAGCCTCACCGCTCATCGTGGCGGCAAGCCGCGTTAGAGCAGCCCCATCGCTTCGAGGTCCGCGATCGGTTCGTCGAACGAGCAGGAGCCGAAGGAGTGCATGCCTTTTTGGCGGAGCCAGCCGAGATGGGCATTGCTGAGGAAATGCTCGTTGCGCCATTTCACGCCGAGTTCGCTGAACTGGAACACCTCTTCGAACTCTTCTTCCATCAGTTCCTCTAGAAAACTCGTCCGATAGCTTTCACGGGCAAATCCGGTCATCATCAGCATGTTCAAAAAACCGTGCATAGTTCCCCGCGGTGCGTCCGCGGCGTATGTGAGCGGCTTAAAACAACGGATCGGATGATGTAGTCCCGCGGTCGCCTTGAACGGCACGTTCGCCGCCATACAGGTCCGCACGAAACGGATGATCTGCTTCGACGTCGGGAAAGCGTCCGGTGTGACACCGCCGGTCCGAAGTTTTGCGAACTGGCCCTTTATCGCGAGTGTCGCGACGAGGTCCGCCAATGCCTCGCCCGTAGAGATCTCGAAATACGCCGTTATCTCGTCGGGCAGGACCGAGACCGTGTTCTCGATCTTCGAGACGGTGTTTGCCTTTACTTCCAGCACGTCGGCAACGGCCCTCTCCCCATACTGCCGGTTAAAGTCACGTATGGTTTTGACCGTCTCGTTGATGTTTTCGCCGGCCGTTACGGCAAGGTGCCACGGATCTCGGCCATCTCGCGGCAGGAGGTCGCCCGCCGCCTCAATGAACTCATTCAGCCTCGCCGTCGGCAGCACAAATCGCCCGAGCATCCAGCTGTAGTTACTGCTTTTGTACGTGACGTAGTTTATAACAGCCTCTGACATTGAGACCTGTGACGGCGGAAAAAGGCCGGCGTAATCTATGATCCCGGAAAGTAAAACCCGCACAGATTCCATAGAGCGGGTTTCGGCGGCGATGGCGTTCATGTCGTGTTCTGTGGGCACGCTTCTTTTATTGAAAATCATAAGGTCTTGCGGTTCTTTTTACAACACGGCCGCACTCACAGCCCTTGTTCCGCCTACTCCTTGTGTGCCGGAGCGGTGCTAGCGCACCTGTAGCTAGCACATCATATGTCCGGTTGAAGTAGCAGATGATATGTCCGCTTTCGGCGGTTGAGGGTAAGAATGGCTGAACTGGAGAAGTAAGCCATGAAGATGTACCCGGAGATCGCGATGGAGA
>JBFWWI010000013.1:0-26238 GCA_050246275.1 Pyrinomonadaceae bacterium | reverse complement strand
TCTCAAACGGCCCGTCCGACATCCGCGCGAATTGAAACCGAAGCGGCCCGCCGCTTCGCTCCCAATTCGCCAAAGGGGACATTTGATGTGCTAGCAAAACCGGACATCTTCATTTGCTATCAACAGTTTATTTCTTATCGAGCCCTACCTAGAGAATTAGAAAGAGAAAACCGCTCGGAAGCGGAGATCTTCGGCTGGAAAAAAGCCGGACAATTGCATTAGACGAAGGGGTTTCGCGGTACGAAAGATGTCGCTTACCGACCAATTGCACCCGGTTGGGAATTGAAGGTGGAATACTCAGGGGTAGACTTACTTGGAACCAGGCGAATAGTAGTGGATCTCCGGCGCCTGGGGCGTGATCTTGATGCGGAGGCTCCCGCCATCAGAAAGATTAAACTGCAGAAGTAAGGTGTCTTCGCCCGTGCTGACGCTTCTGATGCTCCGTCCCAACAAAGCGCGCGCGATGTAATCTGCATCAACGACGCCGGTCACCTTATCGTCGCTGGATCGTGTTAGGTACCTGAATCTGCTCATTCGCCTTTATCCCGCATTAGAAAACGGAAGACGCACTCAGAAGCGGACAAGTATGAATGAGGGATCTGGCGGAGTCGGGTCTACTCGCGCGTCGGCAGATCTTCGGTCATCAAGCGTGCGACCTGAAAGATATAGTGCACGCCAGACACAACTACGAGCAAAACAATAATGAAATAGGTAGTGGGCAAAAAAACGGAATAGCCCGTCGCGGCGGCAAATAGGACAAGGCTGATGCCTATCACCTGGACCAAAGTGCTCACTTTCCCCCAAAAAGATGGCTTGAACCCGCGAAAACCCGTGATGATATTGATAGCCGCGGCAACAGTGATTATCAGGACGTCACGGCCAATTACTGCGGCCGTAACCCAGAACGGGATGGGGAGATGGCGGGTCGGCGGCAAAACGCTCGGCAAGGTGAGGATAACAAACGCCACTGTCATTAGAAGCTTGTCTGCTATAGGATCGATGATCGTGCCGAGCTCCGATTCCTGCTTGAACCGCCTGGCAAGAAAACCGTCGATGCCGTCCGAAATTCCTGCGATCACAAATACGGCGAGTGCCCACTTTCCATAGCCGTAATAGACAAGGCTGACGAAAACCGGAATAAGGCCCATCCGCATAAACGTCAAAATGTTGGGGATAGTGAGTATGGTACTCATTTAGGCGGAATGGATCTCGAGAACACTTATCTCAGGCGGACACTGAAAGCGAACGGGCAAGACGACGGTCCCGATGCCCCGCGTTATGTAGATATGCGAATCCTTACGCGAGTGAAGGCCCGCGGTCCGCCGGCGACGGATCAGCCGATGGTCATTATCCCTAACGCGGACCTGCCCGCCGTGTGTATGGCCGCTCAGGGTCAGATCGACACCGTATCTGACGGACCGCCGGAATATGATCGGGTTATGAGCCAGAAGAAGCTTGAACTCATCAGGGAACGAACCCTGGAGAGCGGCATTAAGGTCGGTCTTTCCGACCATATGATCATCCACGCCAGCAAGCCAAAAGCTCGCCCCCGAGGTTTCGAACCTGAATCCTTCGTTTATCAGAACCGAAATGCCGGCCTGCCGGAGTCGTCGGGTGATCTCATCAGCATCGGTCCAATGGTCATGATTCCCAAGGCAGGCGTAAGTCCCGAATTGCGGTTTTAGCTCCCCTAATATCTTTGCCACGGGCTCGATATAGTGGCTCTCGTGCGATACGTAATCGCCGGTCAGCGCGACGATATCCGGGTTCAATCTGCTTGCGATCGTCACCGCCCGTGCAATGTGCTCCAGGCCGGTCAGCGGACTGTGATGAATATCCGAAAGATGAACGATCCGAAAGCCGTCAAGCCGCTTCGGAAACCGGGGCAATGTGAGGCGGATATGCTCGACAACGAGGCTGTTGGCCTCGTCGATCGCGTATTTTGCCAGTTTTGAAACGTTTCCGGCGATCTCGCGGAAGGGTTTATCGTTCGCGACAAGCGCATTCAAACGCTCGGCGATCTTCACCCTCTGACTTCGCGGAGTTCGCATAAAGTTGATTATACGCGGTCTAATGGCCAACCGGAAATGATTCACTGATCAGGCGTGGCCTAATTACCTGCGACCAGCCTCGCAAATTTCAACTTCCCAACCTGGAGGACGATGGAACTTCCGGCTCTCATCTCGACCTCGGCTCCCTGCGCTGTCGCTTTTTCTCCATCGATCTTTACCCCGCCCTGTTCGATCAGGCGTTTTGCTTCGCCCTTTGTTTCGACCAGGCCCGACGCAACGACCAGATCCGCTATCCGATAACTTTTGGCGGCGATCGTAACCTCATCGATATCGTCCGGCGCCTGCTTTTTCACGAACCGGCGATCGAATTCCTCTTCTGCGGCATTAGCCTCAGCCTCGGTATGAAAGTCCTTGATGATCAGTTTGGCGAGGCGCACTTTCAGGTCACGCGGGTTCTCACCGTTTTGGATATTCGATCTAAGACCCTGGATCTCCGTGGGCGTCAGATCTGTCAACAGCTCATAATAACGCCACATCAGATCGTCGGAGATCGACATCACTTTCCCGAACATATCGTCAGGCGATTCGTCGATGCCGATATAGTTGTTGAGCGATTTCGACATCTTGTTGACGCCGTCGAGGCCCTCGAGGAGCGGGGTGGTAATGACGACCTGCGGCTCCTGGTCGAATTCGCGCTGCAGGTTGCGGCCCATCAGCAAGTTGAACTTTTGGTCGGTGCCTCCGAGTTCTATATCGGCATTCAGAGCTACGGAATCGTAGCCCTGTACGAGCGGATATAAAAGTTCATGCAGCGATATCGGCTTTTCGTCGTTAAGGCGTTTCGTGAAATCGTCGCGTTCGAGTATCTGTTTGACGGTCGTCTTTGCGCAGAGCTTGACGAAATCGGCGGCGTTGAACTTATCCATCCATTCGCCGTTAAATCGAAGCTCGGTCTTTTCGGGGTCGAGCAGCTTGAACATCTGGCGTTTGTAGGTTTCAGCGTTGGCGTTCACCTCATCGCGTGAAAGCGGCGGACGCGTGACGTTCTTGCCCGAAGGGTCGCCGATCATCCCCGTGAAATCGCCGATCAGAAAGATCACCGTGTGCCCGAGATCCTGAAACGCCTTTAGCTTGCGGATCACGACCGTGTGCCCGACGTGAATATCAGGCGCCGTAGGGTCAAGCCCGAGCTTTACCCGCAGCGGCCTGCCGGTCTTTGCCGACCGCACAAGTTTTGCCTTCAGATCCTCTTCGCGGATCAAGTCAACCGTGCCCTTTTTTAAGATCTCTAACTGCTCGTCAATGGTCATAAAACGCTAAGTATAAGAAAAAAGCAGCTCGATCTATAATTCGCAGATGCGCTTGTTGTTTCGGTGCCATCCGGCTTACAGCTTTCGGTACATAATGTATGCGTTCGTGAGGCCGTTCTTTGAGTGGCGAATGGCGTCGGGGATCTCGCCGATGATCTCGAATCCGACGCTCTTCCAAAGGTTAACGGCGACGGTGTTTGATTTCACCACGAAGTTGAACTGGATCGAATGATAGCCGATCCGGCGGGCTTCTTCGATAGAATGTTCGGCCATTAAGCGTCCGATGCCTTTGCCTTTTGCGTCTGGCGAGACCATATAACCGCCATTGCCGACGTGGTCGCCAAGGCCGGGCTGGTTCGCCCTAAGCCAATAGGTGCCAAGGACCCGGCCGTCGTCCTCGGCGACATAGACGTGCTTCTCCGGCGAGAACCAGAACGAGATCATCTCTGCTTCCGGTGTCTCGGGAGCGAAAGTATAAGTATCTCCGCCGGCGATCACCGCTTTGATGATATGCCATACGGCGGGTTTGTCTTCGTCGGTCGCGGGGCGAATACTTGCCATGCAGATCTATACGAAAAGCATTTGCCAATAGGCCTCATCGTGTCCCAACTAATCCCTGGACCGACCTGATCAGCTTCTCGGTGTCGTAGCCGACGCCGTTCTTAAAGACGATCTCAACGTTGTTAATGTCGCTGATCTTTGTTCCCGGATCGCCTTTGACGATGACCAGGTCGGCCATCTTTCCCGATCTGACCGAACCGATCAGCGATTCTTCACCGAGGAATGTCGCACCGTTCAACGTAGTGATCTTTATCGCTTCAACCGGCGTGAATCCGGCTTCGACAAGCAGTTCCACACCGCGAAGGTCACCGAAACCAGCGACGATGCCGCCGTTACCGGTCGGATCCGGCCCAGCGATCAAAAGCCCGCCCGCCTTTACGAAGGCACGCTCAAATTCCATCGATTTGCGTATAAGCGTGACAATAGGCGAATTTGCCGGCGTTCTCGAGCGAGACGATAGATACCTTATCCGGGCATCAGCAGACATAGTGTTCAACATTCTCGGGTTGAGAATGGCGGAGGCTGCTCCGATGCCGCTTTGCGCGACGGGTGCCATGGCCTCGAACACCGGCAGCGTCGATGTAATAGCCACCTTTTTTTCAACTAGCTTTTGGATCGTTTCCTGTACAGCTGCACCGTTAATGTCGACACTTAAAAGGCTCCCAGTCGCGCTGTTCGGGCATTCATCGGGCTTCTTGTCGGGAGCATACTCGGAGTTGGCCAGGAGTCCGTGTTCGAGGTTGTCGATGCCGATATCCGCCGCTTCCTTATAGCCAACCGAGCATAAATGCCCCGTAACTTTCAATTTCCGCTTGTGAGCCTCCTCGACAACCGCACGCAACTCGTCGCGTGTGATATTCATATAGGCCTTGAATGATGTCGCTCCCTGGTCTGCCCAGAAATTCACCATTCTCCGGGCGTCCTCGACACCCGTCATCTCACGCATGACCGGGGTGAAAGCTCCTTTACCCTCAAGGTACGGCGCGGTCACGTGCATCTTTGGGCCGATCATGCGGCCGCTGTCGATGAGACGCTTGATCTCAAGGTCGGTATACGGCGAAACGCTGCCCGCGGTCCGAATCGTCGTGACGCCAAGGGCCAGATAAAGCCGGGGGAAGCTGATCGCCATGTTCGAATAGATCGGCGGCGAACCTCCCTCAGGAAAAAAGATGTGGTTGTGCATCCCGACCAGGCCGGGGAGCACGGTATAGCCTGCGAGATCCAGTACCTCCGCTCCGGCCGGAACAGCCGTCGAGGCCGCGGGACCGATCGCCCCAATACGATCGCCGATAATGGTGATCGTCTGGTTATCCGCTGGTTCCGCTCCGGTCCCGTCGATGATCCGAACGTTCTTGAGTACGACGATCTTGGAGCGGACACGGATGAACTGTTGGTCGCCATCTGCCGAGCCTTGGGCAAAAATGGCTGAACCGAGGCACAACATCAGAAAACACGTAACTATTGATCTCATAGGTCTTTCGTCAAAGCTCTGTCAGGTCAAGCGCGAGCGATTCGGTCTATAGTAGGGATTTTGTTGGAGTATTTTGAACGAAACGAAGGAAAATCTCAATCGGAGCCAGAGTCCAGCCTGAGCGTGAACTTCCACACCATCCGATCGCGCGATTCGTCGAACACGTAGCGGCTGTCAACAACCGTCCAACGCCCAAGGTACTCCCAACGGTTAACACCAAGTTTGTTAAAGAGGGGAACGGAATGGCCGGTGGCGACGGCATCGGCAAGGGCGGTATTGGCCGCATCAAGCTTTTGGTTGCCCCTCCGCCCCGAACCCGTGTAGTGGATCACCCGGTCGGATTCGCCGTGAAAATCTGGATAGCAGGGATTTATGCGGCCAAAATCGGTCAACAGTGAAACAAGCCGACCATTTTTCTGGTAAATGCCGTTTCTGGTCTTGTGTATCCCAGACACTTCTGACCAGGTGAGCAGATCACCGATCCTTCTGTCATCGAGAAACGGCATAACGACCGCTGTTATGCGGATGCCGGGGCGATCCGTTCGCTGACCTCGGGGTCAGAGGCTGGGGATATCTCGTCCGTGTCCGATATCAGGGATCGATCGATCAACTCCCGCTGCTCCAATTCGTGGATCGAATAGGAACCGGTGGCGGGCGACGCTGATGGGACGCGGCCGACGTAACGAAGGCTCATTCCTTCACGCTTGAGCTCTCGCAGCCGCGGCTCGACAAAGAACCACGCGCCCATGTTCCGCGGCTCTTCCTGGGTCCAGAATAACTGCGTTGCATTGGGATACCGGTCAACGACCGCTTTTACGGCCTCGGCAGGGAACGGATACAACTGCTCAAGCCGGATCACGGCGACGCGTTCATCCCGAGCCTCGGCACGCGCCGCCTCGAGATCGTAATAGACCTTTCCGCTGCAGAATACGATGCGTCTCACCTTACCCGCGTCTGCAATGCCGGCATCGTCGATGAGCGGCCTGAAACCGCCGGAAATGAGATCATCCGGCATTGATGTTGCCGCCGGAAGGCGGAGCAGGCTCTTTGGCGTCATGACGACAAGCGGCCGGACCTGATGCTGTTTCACCTGCCTCCGGAGCAGATGAAAATACTGCGCCGGAGTGGTGGGGTTGCAGACCTGTAAGTTATTTTCGCTGCAAAGCTGGAGAAACCTTTCTAACCGTGCCGACGAGTGCTCGGGCCCTTGTCCCTCGAAACCGTGAGGAAGAAGCATTACCAGCCGGCAGGTCTGATCCCATTTATCCTCCGAGGCCGCAATGTACTGGTCGATGATGACTTGCGCCCCATTGGCAAAATCGCCGAATTGAGCCTCCCACATTACCAGTGCTTCCGGAGCCTTGACCGAATAACCATATTCGAATCCGAGCACGGCACTCTCCGAGAGTGAACTGTCAAACACCTGAAACCGCGCGAGCGGATCCTCCGTCGAGCGGATCTCACCCAGCGGCGACATCATCGCTCCGGTCAGCGTGTCATACATCAGGGCATGCCGCTGTGAGAAGGTGCCGCGGCCGGAATCCTGGCCGCTAAGCCGGACCCGTATACCGTCTTTGACGAGTGAACCAAATGCTATCGCTTCAGCAAACGCCCAGTCCATAGGGACCTCGCCGGTTCCCATCTTTGCCCGCCGGCCAAGCTGTCCGACCATTTTCGGGTTGATCGTGAAACCATCTGGAACAAGAGTGATCTTCTCAGAGATGCTCTTGAGGTATTCCTTTGAAATGCCTGTCTCAAGCACCGCCGAGCCGTCCTCTTCGACGATCGGTTCCGGCACCTTCGCACGCTTCGGCTTTCCGGTGGCGATCTGTTTCGCGCGTTCGAGGATGCCCTCGTACTTTTCGCTCACGGTTTTGGACATCTCGCCAAGCTCGGCATCTGAGATCACGCCTTCGCGAATCAGCGTTTCCGCATAGATCGCCCGTACGCCCGGATGGGCCTTAACGCGGGCATACATGACCGGCTGTGTGTAGCTCGGCTCATCACCCTCATTGTGCCCCAGGCGACGGAAGCCGACGAGGTCGAGGACGACGTCCTTATTGAATTCCTGCCGATAATCGAGCGCGATCTGGATGACCCTGCACGCGGCCTCCGGATCGTCACCGTTTATGTGAAAGATCGGCGTCTGTGTGATCTGAGCGGCATCGGTCGAATAGATCGAGCTTCTGGCGGAATCGACGCCCGTGGTAAAGCCGATCTGATTATTGATCACGATATGGATCGTGCCACCGGTACGGTAGCCGCGGAGGCTCGCAAGCTGGAGTGTCTCCATAACAATGCCCTGGCCTGCAAAGGCGGCGTCGCCATGAAGCAGCACCGGCAGTATGCGATCATGGACAGCGTCGCGACGGCGGGCATCCGCCTCATCGCCCTCGAGCAGCTGGTCCTGGCGCGCCCGAGCCATACCCTCAACCACCGGGTCGACAAATTCGAGGTGCGACGGGTTGCAGGAAAGCTCTATGCGGACCTCTTTTCCGATCTTGGTCGAGCGGCTCCCCAAGGCCCCCTGGTGATATTTGACATCGCCCTCATCCGCGGGAAAGCTCGGGTGTGAACTTCCTTCAAAAATTGTAAATATCCGCTCCGCCATCTCGCCCGTTTGGGCGTCGCCAACGATATTCGAAAGTACATTCAGGCGGCCGCGATGCGCCATTCCCATGAAGATCTCGTCCACGCCGCGGGCAGCGGCGCCTTCCACGAGTTGATCGAGCAGAGGAATGACCGTCTCACAGCCCTCCAGGGAAAAACGCTTCTGCCCTAGATATTTCTTATGAAGGAACTGCTCGAACTGTTCGGCCTGGATAAGCTTAAGGAGCAGGTCTTTCCTTGTTTGAGCCTCCAAAGGCTCCTGATCGACAAATTGTTCGCGTATCTGACGCCGGATCCACTCCTTCTCTTCCTTGCTCTGGATGTGTCTGTACTCAATACCGACCTTGCCGCAATAGGCCTTTTGAAGGATGTCGAGGATGCGGCGGAGCGGAGCGGTCTTTTCCCCGTGGAGCCCGCCGGTGATGAATTCCCGGTCAAGGTCCCAGATCGTGAGGCCGAAATTCTCCAGCTCCAGCTCGGCCTCCTTATGCGAGGTCATGTTGAGGGGGTCGATGTCCGCGAGCAAATGTCCGCGAATGCGGTACGCATTGATGAGCTGTAGTACATTTGCTTGTTTCTCGGTCTGTTCGGCCAGACGGTCCGACCCAAAGAGTGACGGGTTGTGGTCTTCGGCCCAGCGAAACGGTGAAAGGTTAAGTTCCAGGGATCGAAAGATCCCTTCATAAAAGTCTTCGTGTCCGATCAGGTACTCATGAATCTTTGCCAGGAACAATCCGCTTTCTGCGCCTTGGATCACACGGTGGTCATAGGTGCTGGTGACGGTGATTATCTTGCTGATGCCTAGCTGTGATAGGGCGGCTGAGGTCATTGCCTGGTATTCCGCTGGATACTCTATCGCTCCGGTGGCTATGATCGCGCTTTGCCCTGACATCAAACGCGGGTTGGACGAGACGGTCCCGATCGTTCCCGGATTTGTAAGCGAGATCGTCGTACCCTGAAAGTCCGCTATCTCAAGTTCGCCATCCCGGGCTCTTTTTACCGTTTCGTTATATGCTGCAAAAAACTGAGCAAAGGTCATCTTCTCGCAGCCCTTTATGTTAGGAACGAGCAGATTTCGGGATCCGTCCTTTTTTTCGATGTCGATCGCGATGCCCAGATTGACGCTTGAGTTATTGACACGCGAGGGCTTACCCTCCACAACGCCATAACCGTTGTTCATAGCCGGATAAGCCTTTACTGCCTGGACGATGGCCCAGGCAATGATGTGGGTATACGAGACCTTGCCGCCTCCGCGAACCTTCAATACCTGGTTGATCACACGCCGATTCTCATCGAGGAGTTTGACGGGAATACTCCGCACGCTGGTCGCAGTCGGGACCGTCAGGCTCAGCTCCATATTCTCGACGATCTTCTTGGCCGCGCCGATGAGCGGTTTCGCCTCTGCATTTGCGGGAACGGCGGGTGTCGACGCCGGTTTTTCGGTTGCAGCAGCCTCGGCCTTTGCCGCTTCAGGCGGTTGGGAGGCCGGCTTTGGGGCTGCCGTCTCGGCGGATGAAGGGACGCCGCCATTGAGCATTTCAGCGAAATACTCTTGCCAGGAATCGTCAACCGACGATGGGTCCGAGCGGTACCTCTCCAGCAGGCCTTCAACGTAGCTGGCGTTCGCTCCGAAATTATCCGATATGTATGCCGAGATGTTCTTAGATGGTTCGCTCACGTTTTCCAAATGCCTCGTTAGTGATCAATGTGCAATCTTCAATTTTAACGCAATGCCCTGGAAAAGATAAGTTGATACGGTCAAATCGCCAAAATGCAAAAACGCGAGCCGGAGCCCGCGTTTCAGATCGATGGAGATTTGTAGGTAACGCAACGAAGCCTGTACGACCTCGAACAGGACTCCGTCAGTTGGATGTGGATTTTCCGTCCGCCTTCGTGTCCTCTTCGGCCCGATCTTTTTCAAGATCGAGCTTTATGGCATCCAGTATCCCATTGATGAACTGGGTCGCCTCAAATGTACTGAATCTTCGGGCGATCTCGAGAGCTTCGTTGATGACCACGGTTCGCGGGGTGTCTTCGTATAGAAATTCGTAAACGGCAAGACGAAGAATATTGCGGTCAACGATGGCCATTCGCTCGATGCGCCAGTGCTCGGCGCGAGACTTTATCCGCTCGTCAACGACCGGCAGATTCAAGAGAGCACCGCGAACGAGGTTGTTCGCGAACTCACGTGTTTTTTCATCGAAGGACTGGTCGCCAAGCTCATCCCAATACACGCCTGACAGAACTGCCCAGTCGTGTTTGTCCACATCGGCCGCAAACATCATCTGGAGGGCGCTTTCGCGAGCCTTTCTGCGTGTACCCGAGCCCTTTTCTTCCTTATCAAACGACATGCGGAAACGCTTTGCCTTTACCCTTCTGATCGTTTTCTGCCATCGTGCGGCAGAGGTCCGCCATTTCAATGGCGGCCATTGCGGCCTCGTAACCCTTGTTACCCGATTTCAGGCCGGAGCGGTTGACGGCCTGCTCGACGGTATCTGCTGTGACGACGCCGAACATCACCGGAATGCCGGCGTCCAGGGACACGCTCGCAACCCCTTTTGCGGCCTCGCCCGCCACATAATCAAAGTGGGGGGTCTCGCCGCGAATAACGACACCGATAGCGATCACCGCATCAAATCGCCCCGAAAAGGCTGCCTTCTTGGCTGCCAGAGGCAGCTCGAAAGCGCCCGGGACCATAAAGATCTCGACGTCGGCCTCCGATGCCCCGGCGCTATCCAGTGCATCGACCGCACCCTCGACAAGCCGTGACGTAAGGAGATCATTCCAACGGCTGGCTACGATCGCGAACCGTATTCCGTTCGCATTGGTTTTTCCTCGATGTATGACGGGCTTCAAAATTGATCACCTCAATGCTCAGCTCCAACGTCCAGTATATGTAAGGAGCTTTGGGAATGACAAGAACAAAAGGAACATTGCATTCGTCGCGACCGGATTTGATAATATTCCCGATCGATGTCGGGACAGGTATTCGAAACTGAAGAGACCCTAATTATCGAGACGCCGGAGCGCGTGCCGCTCGCATTTGCGCTCGCATCCATAGGGAACCGATTTCTGGCTGTGGCAATCGATCATACGATCCAATTCCTTTCGATCGCTTTGATCGTCTTCATATTCCTGTTCGCAGCGGGAGCGACGAGGGGAGGTGGATCGAGCCTGATAGACGGCCTGGGTACCGAGGTGCCCAACTGGATGATCGCCGTTATGATCCTGATCCTCTTTCTGGTCTTTTCTGGGTACTTTGTACTGTTCGAGTGGTTATGGGACGGGCAAACGCCGGGAAAACGCCTGACCAAATTGCGGGTCATTCGCGAGGACGGAAGGCCGATCACGCTGTGGGAAGCTATCGCTCGAAACCTGTTGCGCATCTTCGATGCCATTCCCGGCTTTGTCATTCCCGTCTATTCTGTCGGGCTGATCGTGGTCTTTCTGAGCGGAAGAGATCAGCGTGTCGGCGACCTTTTTGCGGGTACCGTTGTCATCCGCGAGCGTACCGACGACGCGCCGACATTCGTCGAGACGTTCTCGAATCGTGTGTCCGATGCCGCTTTCAGACGGGTGCAGCCGCAGACGGCGTTTGAGGCGAATATTCAGGCTATCGCGGAGCCCGAGATCGAGATCGTCGAAAGTTTTCTTCGGCGCCGATGGGACCTGACCGAATGGCAAAGGGTATGGATGGCGTGGCGGATCGCCCTCCCGCTAATGTTCAAGGTAAAACCGAAGTACGACGCGGAGACCTTCACCTATGAAGGGTTTCTCGAGGAATTGCTTCACAAGTATCACGCGAAAGCTCGATTCCTAAATTAAAAGGAAGTCATTTGCCTTAGCCCGCTGCTTCCGGGGCAAAATGATACTATGAAGGACGTCTTTTGTTAATAATAGAAGCTCTATTTTTGCACTTTTTGCCTCGCCTTAATTTATAAATGAAGAAGAATATCCTGCTGACGGGCGGAGCCGGGTTCATCGGTTCCCATCTCGCCGAAAGGCTGCTCGCTGAAGGTACGTGGAACCTCACGATCGTTGACGACCTGAACGATTTTTATTCGCCGGTGATAAAACGGGCGAACCTCGAGGCCATCGGCCGGACGGGAGAGTTCAGGTTTAGGGAGGCGGACATCCGGAGCCCCGAGAACCTCGCGAAGATCTTCGACGAAGGTTCCTTTGACATCATAGTTCATCTGGCGGCGCGGGCGGGTGTCAGGCCATCGTTGAAAGAACCGAGGCTCTACGCCGAAACGAATATCAACGGCACGCTCAATCTCCTGGAACTGGCGCGTGACCACGGCGTAGGTCAATTCGTTTTCGGTTCGTCGAGTTCGGTTTACGGCATCAACGAAAAAGTCCCATTTGCTGAGGACGATCCGATCCGAAATCCCATCTCACCGTATGCGTCGACCAAAGCGGCGGGCGAGTTGATCTGTCACACCTACTCGCACCTCTTCGATATCCGGACGGTCTGCCTGCGGTTCTTTACGGTCTACGGAGCCCGCCAGCGGCCGGATCTTGCTATTCACAAATTCTCGCGTCTGATCAGAGATGGGAAGCCGATCCAGCTGTTTGGTGACGGCACGACGCGGCGGGACTATACCTATATCGACGACATTATCTCAGGCGTTCGGGCGGCCATGGACTACGACGCTTCGATGCACGAGGTCATTAATCTCGGCGAGTCGGAAACGA
This sequence comes from Pyrinomonadaceae bacterium, assembly GCA_050246275.1. Lineage (GTDB taxonomy): Bacteria > Acidobacteriota > Blastocatellia > Pyrinomonadales > Pyrinomonadaceae > OLB17. The sequence goes on along the minus strand of JBFWWI010000013.1, from coordinate 13,576 downwards.
CCGAGCTTTCACGCCTGATCGAACTTCTCGAAGAAAGCCTTGGAAAGAAAGCCGTCATAGACCAACAGCCGATGCAGCCCGGCGACGTCCCCATTACCTACGCTGACATCTCAAAAGCCCGAAAGCTTCTCGGCTACGATCCGAAGACGAAGGTCGAGGAAGGCATTCCGAAGTTCGTGGACTGGTTTCTGTCGGCAGATCACAAATGAGTGAAAAGCCCCACGAGAAATATGCTGACTCAGCGATCAGAGGGTTTCGATGGTAGGCCGACAGGCGGCAATAAGTTACTCGAAGTTCAGCCTAACTCCACCCGAAAAGCCTCTTCATGAGCGGCAGGAGACGATGGCCGCTGACGACACCCCGGAAGAACTCCTCGTGTTCGAGTTCGACGCGGGCCATGTCGAGAAGGTCTCGGACACATTCGTGCATTTCCAGTTCGGCCGCAAACGCTGCGGCATCCTCATACTCGACGGAATTGTGGCTTTCGAGCCGTCCGGCAAAATACATCGGCATGAACCAGCCCGAAATATAGCAGGTCAGGCCAAGCACTCGTCCGATCGACCAAAATACCCTTTCGCGGGCGGGCCGCGGAGCTGCCCCGAGCTTCTCAAGCCATCCGCCGACCCGTCGTCGATGGTCCCATTCCTCTTCTTCGATCTGCCTGATCCGATCTCGCTCGGGCGATCTTTTCAGAGACTTCCAATGGCCCCGATAGGCGTAGGCTGCCGCGACCTCACCGGAGTAAGCGTGCTGAAGTATTCGAATCAGATCTTCTTTGGGGCCGCCCATTTCGTGCCTTTCCGAGTCAGACCGCATTAAAATAACATAGGTTCCATCATTTCGATCGGGCCGTAGAGGCGGCAAACTTATCAACATGATAAGTTGACATGATTTATAAATGGAATTATTCTAATCCAAATTTGGCAATTGAGGCGCACAATGAAGGACGTCGGAAGTGCGGGATTAACTAAACAACGCCAGGCGGTGCTGCAAGTGATCAGGGGATCGGACGGTCATCTGACGGCAAACGAGGTGTTCGAGGACGCCCGGCGAATTCTACCCGGGATCTCGTTCGCGACCGTCTATAACTCCCTGCGGTTTCTTAGGGAGCACGGATTGATCGGCGAGGTGCGCTTTGGGAATGACGCCGCCCGGTACGACCGCAAATTAACGCGGCACGATCACGCGATCTGCAATGCCTGCGGAAAGCTCATCGACCTCGACCTGCCGATCCCGCCGGAACTCGTAAAAAGAGGCGAGCGACTTTCGAAGTTCAAGGCCGATTCGATCGAAGTGATACTTCGGGGCACATGCCCCGATTGTGTCCGGGCCTGATATCTGCAATTGCGCTAATTTTATTGAACTTAAAACCACAAAGGGAAAGGATAACAAGAGATGGAAAAAACTAACGGAACGAATGGAAATGGTTCGGGCAAATGCCCGTTCACAAGCGGAGCTCTGAAGTACACACATGGGACTTTCAGGGCTAACCGTGATTGGTGGCCGAACATGCTGAGATTGGACATTCTGCGACAGCACACGGCCAAATCCGACCCGATGGGTGCGGGTTTTGATTACAGGGAAGAGTTCAAAAAGCTCGACTACGAAGGGTTGAAGAAGGATCTTGCGGCGTTAATGACCGACTCGCAGGATTGGTGGCCGGCAGACTTCGGACATTACGGCGGCCTTTTCATCCGCCTCGCATGGCACTCGGCGGGTACATATCGGATCGGCGATGGCCGCGGAGGCGGCGGGCGCGGACAGCAGCGTTTCGCCCCGCTCAACAGTTGGCCGGACAATGTAAGTCTGGACAAAGGCCGCCGGTTATTGTGGCCGATCAAGCAGAAATACGGCCGAAAGATCTCATGGGCTGACCTGTTCATACTCGTCGGCAACGTCGCACTCGAGACGATGGGCTTTAAGACCTTCGGCTTTGGCGGCGGACGCGATGATACCTGGGAGCCGGATCAAGACGTTTATTGGGGTGCCGAAGACAAATGGCTCGGCGGCGACGTCCGATATCAGCACGGCTCTGAAGGTGTGAAAGGCGAGGGCGTGCTCGTCTCGGACGACGACGCCGACGGCGATAAGCACAGCCGAAGGCTCGAAGATCCGCTCGGTGCCGTTCAGATGGGACTGATCTATGTGAATCCCGAAGGCCCGGATGGGAATCCCGATCCCTTGAAAGCCGCGATCGACATTCGTGAAACGTTTGGCCGCATGGCAATGAACGACGAAGAAACTGTCGCCCTGATCGCCGGCGGACACAGTTTCGGCAAGACCCACGGCGCCGCCCCGGCGACAAATGTCGGTGTTGAACCAGAAGGCGCGAGTCTCGCCGCTCAAGGTTTAGGCTGGCACAACAGTTACGGTTCGGGAAAGGGCCCGGACACGATCACCAGCGGCTTGGAGGTTACCTGGACCGCGACGCCGACGAAATGGAGCAACAACTACTTCGAAAATCTGTTCGGCTTTGAGTGGGAGCTGTCTAAGAGTCCGGCCGGCGCTCATCAATGGGTAGCGAAAGATGCGCCGGAGATCATCCCGGACGCATACGACCCGGCGAAGAAGCACAAGCCGACGATGTTGACGACGGATCTTTCACTCCGATTCGATCCCGAATACGAGAAGATCTCGCGGCGCTTCTTGGCGGATCCGGATGCATTTGCAGATGCGTTCGCACGCGCGTGGTTCAAGCTGACGCACCGTGATATGGGCCCGAAGGTCCGCTACCTTGGGCCGGAAGTCCCGGCTGAGGACCTGATCTGGCAGGATCCGGTTCCGGCGGTCGATCATGAATTGATAGGTGATGCTGACATCGCCGCGCTCAAGGCGAAGATCCTCGGCTCCGGACTTTCAGTCTCTCAGCTGGTCTCGACAGCGTGGGCGTCGGCATCGACTTTCCGCGGCGGTGACAAGCGTGGCGGGGCTAACGGCGCTCGTCTCCGGCTGGAACCGCAAAAGAACTGGGAAGTGAACGATCCGGCGCAGCTTGCGTCGGTGATAGGAAAGCTCGAGGCGATCCAGAATGAGTTCAACGCAGGCGGCAAGAAGGTGTCGCTCGCGGACCTGATCGTTCTCGGCGGCTGCGCTGCGATCGAAAAGGCCGCGAAGGACGGTGGATTCGACGTAAGCGTGCCTTTCTCACCGGGCCGCACGGACGCCTCTCAGGAGCAAACCGATGTCGATTCGTTCCGCTATATGGAGCCCGTCGCGGATGGATTTCGCAATTACAAGAGGCCTCAATACAACGTGTCGGCTGAGGAGATGCTGATCGATAAGGCGCAGCAGCTCTCGCTGACTCCGCCCGAGATGACCGTCCTGGTCGGCGGTATGCGGGTGTTGGGTGCGAACGCCGGCGGATCGCAGCACGGCGTTTTCACCAAGCGTCCGGGAACTCTGACGAACGACTTTTTTGTGAACCTGCTCGATCTGAGCACCGAGTGGAAAGCGTCCGATGACAGCGAGACTGTCTTTGAAGGCCGTGATCGGAAGAGCGGAGACCTGAAATGGATCGGTTCCCGTGTCGACCTTATATTCGGGTCGAACTCGGAGCTTCGCGCCTTGGCTGAAGTATATGGATGCTCGGACGGCGGCCAGAAATTCGTTGACGATTTCGCGGCGGCCTGGAACAAGGTGATGAATCTCGATCGCTTCGACCTGGCCTAGCCGGTTCCCGTGCGAATTGCTTTTGAAGGCGGCTTGGCAACGGGCCGCCTTTTTCATCGCTCCGGCTATCCTAGATCTGGTAATCGGGGATCGAGATGTCATCTCGAAGGTCGTTTCCAATAAAATAGTCGGCGATGACCGGTACGCGAAGAAGCCTTGTCACGAGATCGCGGAATCGTATTCCAAGAGTGCTGCTCGGTGCGAACGACGAAGCGAATTTAGCGGCCGATCTTTGTTTGACGGAAATGAAGGGCTTCATGCGGGCCTCATATGCCGCGAATGCCTTTCCGTGATCGCCGTTGCTTCGCGCAAGTTCGCCGGCCAAAACGTATGCCTCGGCCATGGCGAGTCCCGTCCCTTCACCCGCGAGTAAGGAGACGCACGCGGCCGCATCGCCGATCAAGGCAGTTCGTCCGTTCGTCCAACTATCCATATGGATCTGACTTACGGTGTCGAAATAGACATCGTCGGCATTTTCCATTAGCGATATTATCTGCGGGCATTCCCACCCGACGCCCGCAAAAACTTCCTTTAGCTGCGTTCGATGATCGGCACCTGTAAGCGCTGTTGAGTGTCCAAGGTATTCGTCGCGAAATACAAAAAGAAAGAGGGTTTTGTCGTCCCGCATCGAAAAACGAGATACCTGCCGGCCCGGTGCGGCATGGCTGACGTATACAAGTTCGTCGCGAGGGCGGTAGCCGTCGGCCTCGAACGCGGCAATGTGATATCCAAGCGGAACTTCGAATTCTGCTTCCGGGCCGAAAGCGATCTCGCGTACGGTCGAGTGCAAGCCGTCCGCCCCGATGACCAGATCAAAATGGTCCGGCGGGGCATCTCTGAATTCGACCCGAACGTGATCGCGCTCATCCCTGATACCGACTATCGAATCGTTGAATATGGTCGTGGCGTGCGAGCCAAGCGAGTGGTAGATCGCGGCGGCCAGATCTGAGCGGCGGAGGCTTGTAAATCGGCCGCCGGTCATTCGTTCAAAGACTGCCGCTGAGAAGCCGCCGCTCGTTTTACCTTCCGCGTTGACGAATCTGACCTCTTCGACCTGATAGCCTTGTTCGCGGATCTCGGGGATCAGGCCCATTTTTTCCGCGATGTCGTAGCCGACGCCCCAAAAATCGATGATGTAGCCACCCGTCCGAAGTTCCTCGGCCTGTTCGACAAGGACGACCTCGTGTCCTGACTTGCCGAGCCAGAACGCAAGCGTTGGCCCGGCGATACCGGCTCCGTTGATCGCGATCCTCATAGCAGTTTAATCAACATTCTAGCGTGAAACGCGGCGATCGGAAAGCGCACTTCGCCCGTGGCATACGGCAAATGGAGGATAAAAGATTCCCGCTCGACCGTTTCAGTTCAAACCCTTAACGATCCGCGAAAGCCGCGTGCGGCGTAGTAAGATTCGGCCCCGTTGTGATAAATGAAGACCTGGCCGTAACGCCAGTCCCCGAATATGGCCCCGCCGAGTTTTCGGATCCCGGGCGGCGTTTCGAGCCAGCTCGATGTTTTGGTGTCAAATGTTCCCAACCGCTGCAATGCCCTGTATTCTTTTTCGGTTAGGATCTGTATGCCCATCGCTGCTGCCTGAGTGATGGCATCACCTTCCGGTTTATGCTCCTTCCTCGATTCCCACGCCGCTCGGTCGTAGCAGAGGCTTCGGCGGCCTTTGGGGCTCTCAGGCGAGCAATCATAGAAAATGAACTCGCCCGACTCTTTATCAAACCCGATCACATCCGGCTCGCCGCCCGACCTTTCCATTTCGCTTAGCGACCAGAGCTTTGACTCGTCGCCCGTCAACCTTTTTTCCACATCAGCCCATTTCAGACCCCTATGGCGGTCCGTATTTTCCTGAAAGCGCGTCTTTAACTCCGTCAGTATTTCGATACGCTGTTCCTGCAGCAATTTCTTTTTCGACATATTGTAGAACGCCTCGTCAGATCATTTAGGATAACTGCGAACTATTTTGCATCTCGGCTTTCTTCAAGAAAAGCCTGCGAGCAAGGTGCCCTTTCCACATCCAGAGCCCCGTGATCAGAATTATCGGAATGGCGACGAACCTGACGACCGGTGCGTAGTTCGGAAGTTCTTCGAATGGGCTGTAAACATAGCCGATTATCGGGATCGCCAGGACGATGTGGGTCCAGCGAAGGATCGCTCTCTGCGTTGTGCTCCTGATCATGTGGTCTTTATTCTCCTCCTTCGTCAAGCGTTGCTCTTAAGTTTGGCCGCTACATTTTCGAGGCGGTCGTGCGCCATGTTGATGCCCTGTGCAAAGGGCAGTTTTAACATCTGATCCCTGTCGGCGACGGAGCGGTAAACGATCTGCATACGTAGTTTGCTTGTCTCGTCGGTGACCTTTTCGAACTCAAGGAACTCAAGCTGGACGGGAAATGGCGTGTTCTCCATTTCGAAGGTGCGTGTGATCTTGCAGTTCGAGACAATGTCGTGGATCGTTCCGTTGGCCCGAAAAACTACGTTACCCTCCGGATCGCGTGTTTCGAATTCATAGCCGCCATGCTTTTTATTGTCGAGTTTCAGGACCTTCGTTCCCATCCATTGTTCCACGATCTCCGGCTCCGCGTGTGCCCTAAAAAGCAGCTCCCGAGGCAAGTCAAATTCCCGCGTGATCAATATGTCTTGTTTGCCGTCCTCGGCTTCGATCTTTGTCTTTCGCTGCATACTATTTGTCCCTATACTTTTTCATTACGCTCTCCAATTTATCGAACCTGTCGTCCCACATCTTGCGGAACGGCTCGATAAACTCGGCGACCTCTTTCATCTTCCTGGGGTTGAAGTGGTAATAGATCTCGCGACCGCTTTGCTCCTGGCTCAGCAGTTCGCATTCGGTGAGTATTTGCAAATGCTTGGAAACTGTCGGCCGGGCGGTGTCGAAATTCGCCGCGATCGCCCCGGCCGTCATCGATTGCGAAGCGACAAGCAGAAGTATCGCCCGCCGTGTCGGGTCCGCTATGGCTTGGAATACATCTCTTCGTAAATTCATTGCGTAGTTAAGTGGCTACATATATAACATGAAGTCATATGACTACGCAAGTGTTTTATCGATCAGCGATCAATTGAATCGCAGCCGCGGCGTTATCAAGGCGAGTGTGCCTCGTCCTTTATCGACGATCGAATAGAACATCTAATCATCAATGGGTTCTTTGTCTTTGATTAAAGCCTTCATCGTCTGAATCTCTTCAGGCGTGTGGCCGACCCAATCCAGGTGTTCGCCGAGGACACGGAGCGGTTCCTTTGAACGATATGACTTCGTCGGATTGCCGGGAAACTTTTTGTCAGTCACATTGGGGTCGTCCATAAACGGCCCTGTGGGCTCGACGATGTAGATCCGCTCGCGCCCGTCGCCTCGTGCCAATTCCGCTCCCCATGCGGCCGCGTGCAGCGTCTCGCTAAAGTAGATCCACGGCGATTGTCGGTCGGTATAGTTTGACTCAAAGCCACCTCGGAGCAGATCGCCGGGCCGCAGGTCAGCTCTCGTGCCGTGGTAGAAAGTTCGTCCCTCGATATCGGTGTGGGAAAAGGGAAGTTCGCTCATATTCGATCGATCAGGAGTTAGCGGCTTTGAGCTTCCCGCCGAGGATCGCCATTGGAAGCAAGATCGCGGTAAAAATCACGTGATACCAAACGGGAACAAGCGGCCAGGACATAATTGCTTTTAGTAATCCAACGGCCAACAAAAGCAAGCCGAGTATTAGAGCCGAACGCTTGTTCTCGCCCGCGACCAGTGCGGCCAGATATCCGGCGATTACCGAAACGATAGTAGCGAGGACAATGTGGACGAGAAGAAATGTCGCGTTCGCCGTGAATGGGCCGCCCTGTTCGATCGCTGTCTGGAACGCGGTTTGGTGGGAGCCGAACGCCGGCCAGACCGCCGAAAGGATCGTCTCACTTCCGAACCAGACCACCACCCAGGCTAAAAAGCCCACGAAAACTCCCAAAGCGATGCGCATCATAGGTTTCTCCTATCTATCTTTTCGTTGGCTCATAGTAAAGAGTTACCGCTCCACAATCAAATGTTTTCGTTTTTGAGAGTTTCAGATCGACTCGGTCTTTGATGTCCCTGAATAATTGCAGGCCGTTTCCGATCACAGTAGGCTGTACACTCAGTTGGTATTCATCGATCTGACGGAGTCTTGTCAGCTCAGCGATCAGACCGGGGCTTCCAACGAGGGCGGGTTTGCCCTCTTGCTGTCTGAGTTCTAAAACTTCAACTTCAAGCTCTCGCGTTGCAAGCCTTGCGGTTGGCCAATCCAGTTCCTTGAGGGTCCGCGAGAAGACGATCTTGGGAATGTTATCCATCACGACGGCAAAATCGTCCGTCGCTGGGTTGCCGGTGGGATCGGCCACGAAGGGCCGCCAATACTCCATTAGCTGGTATGTCTTCCGTCCGTAGATGACGGCACCCGACTCGCGTAGCAGCTCAGTGTAATGCTGATGGATCTCGTCATCAGCGATCATCGATGTGTGGTCACAGAACCCATCGATCGTCATGTTCATCGCCGCAACTATTTTCGCCATAGCTTCTCTCCCCATGCGGACATTCTGATCGACCTCATACGCCTTATCTTCGATAAACTACTCTTGGGCCTTGGCATCGAGAAAATCATTGATCATCGGGACGATCGTTGCCATGTGGTTCATCAACGTAACGTGGGTCATATTGGGCAGGATCGCGAGTCTAGATTCGGTTCGGGGCTGCATATCGGCGTGGGTGTTGCCGCCGCCCTTGAGGCGGTACATTTCGGCGATGTGATCGATGCGAACCCCATCGGCGTCGCCGTGGATGAAGAAGAATGGAGCCTTGGTCGCTTTGAGGTTGTCGGCTCCAAAGTCATATGGGCGCATCGCCGCAGCTTTGATGTGATTGAAAAATTCCGTGAAGCTGCCCTTGATCGGATTAAGTTTCTCCCGTTCGGTTTCGGCGGGCGTTCCTTTGAACATCTCCGGCGAGAAGCTGGGCCACGCGTCGTTCGCTTCCTTGACCCAGCCGTCGCGGCGGATCGGGGCCGAGATGCTGACGACCTTTCGCACTTTTTCGCCGTGGCGGATCGCGCAATTCATCGCAGCTCCGGCGCCGAGGCTGTAACCAACGAGGTCCGCCCGTTCGATCTTGAGATAGTCGAGCAATCCCGCCACATCATCTCCGAGATTGTCATAAGTAATGTCGCGTTTGATGTCGGCCGTCCGCCCGTGGCCCTGCATTTCGACGGCGATCACTTTACGCGTTTTAGCGAGTTCGTCGATCCACACACGCCAGTCGTCCGTGATCGCCATGAACGCCCCATGAAGCAGCACCACCGGCTCACCGCTGCCCTTGATCTCGTAATACATCTTCAACCCGTTAACCGGCGCGTACCCCGTAACCGGCTTCTGTTGTGCCGACACAATACCCGCGAGGAGCATTGTCAGAAGCATCGACAAAGTCAGAACCGGGAGCGATAGCGACCGGTTTCTTCGGTTATCGGTATTATTCGAGTTAGCAAAGATCTTATTATTTAGCATATCTGTATCTCATGATTGTTATTGAACATCATTCAAGAACCCAGTCGCTATCGCTCCCGGTTCTGACTCGTTTAGTCCTCGCTTATCTGAGGCGCTCCGGTTTTTACATCGCCATCTCGTTCGTAGGTGACGCAGATGATGCCTTTTGGTGCAACGGTGCTGCTGGTCACCTTGAAGGACGCGGGGATCGTGCCGTCCTGGAAGAGGCGTTTTCCCTCGCCGAGCGTTATCGGCATTATCATCAGCTCCAACTCATCGACCAGATCATTTTTGAACAGCGTCTGCAGCAGGTCCGCGCTTCCGAATACGTACAGGTCGGGCCCGTCGGTTTGCCTGAGTTCGCGTACTTTATCCGCAAGGTCGCCGCCTAAAAATACCGTCGGCTGCCAATCGCTCGAGGTGCGTGTGTTCGAGGCGACGTACTTCGTCGCGGTCATCACATTTGGCCAGAAATGCGAATGCGTCGGCCAATACGGCTCCCAAATATCAAACGTCTTCCGCCCCAACAGCAGATCCACTTCTTTTCCCAACCGCCTCTGTATCACTTCCCCGGATTCCTCGTCCGTATACCCAAAAAACCACCCTTCGTACTTAAACCCGTCCTCCGGGCTCGACTGTATGACACCATCGATCGTCATGAATTCTGCAGCAATTATCTTTCTCATATTTCTCCTTTTGTCCTCGAATAGAAAGGCAAGCATCCGATCCGAATTCCTATTCTGCAACCAAACGGTTGCGTATGTCAAGTGCAACCAACCGGTTTCGTGAATTATATGAAAGAAGGAGGATTATCAAGAATGAATTTTAGCGACACTCGGCTAGGTCAGCGGCGAACGGATGTCGAATGAAGAAATTAATGCCGAGATCGCAGAGGCCCACGCTGTCTGACGGTTCTAGATGGATGCGGAGTAATCGATCTTATTGAACTGATACGATCTCGCCGGGCTTGATATAGTTCAATACGTTTTTTACAGATGGGATCAATGGTTTGAGGTCGTTGATGTCGTTGGTGGGCGCGACCAAAACGATGAAGGCGAGATCGAATTGTTTCAAATTTTGTTGATGTTCGATGTTCCGGTCATTGGTCAGGAGAACATCAAACTCCTTTTCGGCGAGCCGGAGCAATTCGCCATTCTGCTTCGACGCCCAACCCGCCGCAGGAACCGTTTGGACGAAATGTTCGGCAAGTTCGAGCTTGAGTCTCTTTGGAAGACACTCGTCGATAAGGATTCTCATCTCTCAAGCGCCAATTCAAGTGAATGACTTAGCTCATGAAGAAGACCAATAGCTTGGTCACGCTTAACGGTCGGAAAGTCCTCCAAAAATCCATCAAGCGTATGTCCGCCCGCGAGGTAATCCAAAAGGCTCTGCGCCGGGACCCGAGTACCCGCAAAAACCACCGCACCACTCATCACATCGGGGGATGAAGTAACAACATTGGTTTCAAGTACAGTATTCATAGCGTCATTATACACAAGTAACTTTTCCAGGCGTCGTCACCTCTTACCGCATACGGGAAAAACCACCCGCCATACTTAAACCCGTCGCCGTCATTTTCCTCGTTCTGTATGACCCCATCGATCGTAATGAATTCTGATGCAATTATCTTTCTCATTCTTTTCATTTCTCAGCCAGCATTGTGGCTGCTTTAACTCCAGTTCAATTCGCTCAGCCGAAGTTTTTCCGATAAAACATTCCAGGTGGAGTCTGGAATTAGTTTTTTATCTCGCCACTTTTTTAAGTCGTTCAAACCGTCAAAAGAAGAGCACACCGCTAACTTTAAGAACAATAGTGCTACCCCGTCTTTAATGTCGGCGACCAGAAATTCCATTAACGCCTCCGGCGGTTCACAACTATTGCCGCCAATCTCCTTGTGCAAATATTTTTCAATTTCCTGTGCTTGATCCTTGTCACGGCACGAAATAATGTAACGATCAAATTCGAAGTCTTGGTAAACCAAGCAGTATGTCCTTACTAACAGTGCCTTAATGTGGCTCGGTGTCTTACGGTTAAGATTGTCAAAAATAATCGAGGCTCTGTTTTTCTTTCCATGTCCGACGACAATTGCATTGTTCTTATGTCCTAAAACATAGACCATATATACGTTTCTAGGAATAGAGCGAACGTCCTCCGGCACAGAAATACGATCAGGATAAAGACCATTCAGCTTGTCGTATAGAGTTTGAGTCACAATAATCGAGCGCGAGCTTTGCCCACGAAAATATTATTTCATCAGTTCACTTTTGATTCGTGTTTTCAAACCCAAATCGTATTGCCGCTTCAAGGACATCGGTGTTTATATCTTTTAGAGTTTTGAACCTGATGCAATAACCGGTCACGGTCGCTTTGCCGAGGGTGCCGGCGTATGTTTCGGCCAGGTATTTTTTGTCTTCGATGCCGAGGATATAGATGGTGATCCCGGTTTTATTCGCGCTCAGGCCGATCTGATAGAACTCGCGGATCGTCCCATCGGCGTATTTGTGAGGGCGAGACCCGTAGCCGATATCCGGATTAGAAACGACCTTACCATTGGCATCTTTGCCGTCGAGAAACCACAATTTACATCCCTGATCTACTCCCAAAATGAGTTCATGCAACTGCTGCATCTCGCTGCGCTTAGGTTCCGGGTGACTCGCGATATATTCGTCGATATGTTCCTGCACGTTCATATAAGAAATAAGGTCTTTTAGCCACGGATGACAACGGTTTAATTCGTGATATTCGTGTAATTCGTGGCTAAAACTCTTAGCCCTTCTTTAATGTTGCGAGCAATTCTTCCAGATTCTCGAGCTGCGCCCTTGTTCCTTCGCGGAAGCCGAATTCGATCATGCGTTCGAGGCGTTCCAGCGATTCGTTGTAGATAGAAATATGGACCGTAGTCGTTCCGTCTTGCTCGCTGAAATTCAGGTCCCAATCGGAGCCGGGCAATTCCACATTCTCGTCGGCGTCGGCGAAGGTGTTGAAGAGCTTGAAATTCGACTTCGGCGTGATCGAAGTATATTTCTGCAACACCCAACGCTCGACGCCTTCGGGGCTTACCATTGCGTAAAATCGCTTGCCGCCAACGGTAAAGTCCATCACCTTTGTCCGTGACGCGAAAGGTTTGGGCGCCCACCACTGGTCGAGCAGTTCGGCCCGCGTGTAAGCGTCCCACACCAGGTCACGGCCCGCCTCAAATTCTTTGGCAATCGTGACCGTCTTCGTCTCTTTATTGACTATAAATTCCATATTCGCGTCTTAATGGGTTCTACTTTCCTTCCTTTGCGATCTTCGCGGCTTTGCGTTAAATATTTCACGCAGAGACGCAAAGTCCGCAAAGGAACCGTAAAGAATGCCCACGAACTTTGAACGTTACGCCCTTACTTACGTGCGGGCTTCTGCAATTAATACTTGGTCGAGCCGTTTGTAGCTGACCTCCATACCGTCGGTCATGCCGGTTGAGAGAGCTTCGTCGCGGTCGGCTTTAGACGCGTACTTGATCGTGGTGGCGACGTTCGTGATGCCGTCGGCCTCTTCGAACGTCACCGTGATGATCGACGGTTCGCCGCCCATGGCAATGCTCATGTTGCCCGGATCGAAAGCTTGCGTATGCACGATCTTCGCGTGCGGAACTACCTCCAAAACCTCGCCGGTGAATCCGAACTCCATGCCGTCGTCGTCATTTCGCCAACGCCACTGATACTCGCCGCCGACGCGCATATCCATCTCGCAGACAGGCATCGACCAATTAGGCGGACCTGTACACCAGCGACGCAATAGATCCGGTTCCATGTAGGCCCGCCACACCAGATTGACGGGAGCATCAAAGCTCCGTTTTACGAGCACCTCGGTATCCGACGGCAGGCTTGCTTCGGCGGGTTTCATTTCTTTCGCTCCTGTTTTTCTTGTTGTTTCACATCTGCAAGCAACGTATCGAGTTGCTCGTATCGAGACTCCCAGATCTTCCTGTATTGCTCGAGCCATTCGTCGATCTCTTTCATTTTCTCGATCTCCAGCCGGTAATAGATCTCTCGCCCACGCTGCTCTGGCGTCACCACGTCGCACTCTGTCAATATCCGCAGATGCTTAGAAACCGCCTGCCGGCTTGTGTCAAAATGCTCGGCAATAGCATTCGGCGTCATCGCCTGCATCGCGACGAGCGCAATGATCGCCCGGCGTGTCGGGTCAGCAATGGCTTGAAAAACGTCCCTTTTCATATCGACCGGCGCAAGTATGCAACCAAACAGTTGCATACGTCAAGTGCAACTGAATGGTTTGTAGCTAGCACATCATATGTCCGGTTGAAGTAGCAGATGATATGTCCGCTTTCGGCGGTTGAGGGTAAGAATGGCTGAACTGGAGAAGTAAGCCATGAAGATGTACCCGGAGATCGCGATGGAGA
>JBFWWI010000012.1:0-35949 GCA_050246275.1 Pyrinomonadaceae bacterium | reverse complement strand
CTCCATCGCGATCTCCGGGTACATCTTCATGGCTTACTTCTCCAGTTCAGCCATTCTTACCCTCAACCGCCGAAAGCGGACATATCATCTGCTACTTCAACCGGACATATGATGTGCTAGCTACAAGGACTCAAAAAAATCGCTTGACACTCACGTTAAATACAAGTAAATTCTCATCGTCAATCGCTAAACACACACAGAAAAACCCTTGATCTTGAAGTTGAAGATTTGTTGTTTGTTTAATTGCACCTGTCTTTAGATCGGGTGCGGCCGGGTATTGGCCGCGCCGCGTTCTAATTTCATGGTGCAGCGTACGACGTTCTCGAGTATTAAATATTTGCGGTTTGTTGGAGGAATCAGGAAGAATGTCTAAGACTGTAGGTTTGGTCAAATGGTTTAATAATGCCAAAGGCTATGGATTTATCGAGCAGCCCGGCGAACAGGATATCTTTGTTCATTACAGCGCGATATCCGGCGACGGCTATAAGACGTTGATCCAGGGGCAAGAAGTTGAGTTCGAGGTAACGAACGGGCCAAAGGGCCCGCAGGCAGAGAACGTGACCAAGGTCGCGTATGCCAATTGAACCAAGCGCCGTTTTCATTCTCCTTCTGAACGGTAAACAATAAAAAGGGCGGGCCTGCATGACCAGGCTCGCCTTTCTTAGTCTTGGATAGGCCGATAATTAGACCAACTCCTCGCCCCTCGTCCTTAATGTCCGCCTCCAAAGCTCACGGTAGGAAGTAAACCGAGCGATCAATGCATTTAGCTGATAGCGCTGCGAGTAAGACATCGTCCGATTGTCTGACATCCGTTTGATCTGCGCCTCGAGACGGGCGCGTGCCTCAAGCGGAGGGCGCTTTACGGATCCGTTAAAGTAAATATCGAATTCTATCTTCAGACGCCTTATGTCGTCCTCGAGCTTTCCGAGCTGTTTATCGATGGCGGCGGCCTCTTCGAGCCGAGACGGTGTTTGACGATAGAGATTGTTTCTGGGTGTCGCCATTCGGTGGTTACCTCTGAGGAAGGGATGAGCGACAAATATTTGGCGCCAATGTCTATAAACGACGAATCGGCCACTGTCTTCCAGATTTAATGTATCCTTTAGGCAAGTTTATGAGCGGAGCAGGACAAAAAAGAGCGATCCCATCCATCGACGAGCTTCTCAACGATGGGCTTTTCCGCAGGATCGAGGATGCCGCCGGCCGGCGGGCCGCCCTGAGGATCGCGCGAGCATCGGTCGAAGAGTATCGGAATGGAGCAGCGGGCTGGTCAAATGGCCTCACGCGTGGCGAGGCGGCCGCAGCCATTATCGAGGCGGCTGCCGGCCGATTCAGAATGGAACAGCTTTCAGGTGTGCGCCGTGTGATCAACGCGACCGGCGTGGTGATCCATACAAATCTGGGCCGCTCGCCACTCTCTGCCGAGGTAGCTAATGCGGTCATCGAACGTGCATCACGCTATTGCACCCTGGAGTACGACCGTATGACGGGAAGCCGCGGACGCCGTGGTGCCCGGGCCGAGGCCTTGATCTCAGAACTCGCCGGTGCCGAGAGCGCCGCGATAGTAAACAATTGCGCCGCCGCGGCGTTTCTTGTATTGCGGGTGCTTGCCAAAGGGAAAGAGGTGATCATCTCCCGCGGAGAGTTGGTCGAGATAGGCGGCGATTTTCGGATCCCGGACGTACTGGCCGAGTCCGGTGCGGAGCTGCGAGAGGTCGGTACGACCAACCGCACCAAGCTGAGCGATTATGCCCGGGCCATCAACGAGCGAACGGGCCTGATCCTGCGCGTTCACCCGTCAAACTTCCGTATCATCGGCTTTCACGAATCGCCGTCCGCTGCCGCTCTTGCCGAACTCGCACATTCCCATTCGATACCGTTCTTTGAGGACGCGGGCTCGGGTGCTCTGACCGGCCTTTCCCATCTCGGCCTGGCAGATGAGCAGGTGATCTCGGATTCGATCGAAGCCGGCGTGGATATAGTCTCTTTCAGCGGCGATAAGTTGCTCGGCGGGGTACAGGCTGGGTTCATTGTCGGGCGAACAGAGCTTATCGACCGCGTAAGGCGGCATCAGCTCTATCGTGCTCTGCGTGTCGATAAGCTCACGTACGCGGCGATCGAAGCGACCTTGGACATCTATCGCCGGGACCGCCAATTTGAAGAGATCCCGACGCTGATGATGCTCTCCGCCGCCGCGGAAGATATCCGGGCACGCGCGGTCGAGCTGATAGGCGAGATCAGGGGCCGTGTACCCGGAAGCGTTACGTTTGATATCTTGTCGGGCGAGTCTGCCGTGGGTGGAGGTGCAGGTGCGGCTGTTGCCCTGCCGACGTTCCTGATCGCGATCGGGTGCGCTACAGAGCCGGATGTTTTGGAAAAAAGGCTTCGCGAACAGGAATTGCCCGTGATCGTACGGATACTCGACGGCCGCGTCGTCATCGACCTTCGGACGGTATTCGCGGACGAGGCCGGCCCGCTAGCCGATGCCCTGGTAAATGCCCTTGCAGATGGCTAACGAGGGATCAGGAGTTCTCCGCCGAGAAATCACTCATAAACTCGACGAGGGCTTCGACGCCCGCGAGCGGAAACGCGTTATAGATCGACGCTCGGATACCGCCGACCGACCTATGCCCCGCGAGGCCGCTCATCTGCCGCCGCTCCGCCTCCTTGCAAAATTTCCTCTCAAGGTCTGCCGTCGGAAGCGTAAAGGTGACGTTCATCGCAGAGCGGGCCGGGCGCTCGGCCCGGCCGGTGTAAAAACCGTCGCTCGAGTCGATCGCGTTGTACAGGAGCCGCGCCTTTTCCTCATTTCGGATCTTCAGCGCCGCAAGGCCGCCCTGGTCTTTGATCCAGCCGCAGACAAGGCCGATCAGATATACGCCCCACGTATTCGGCGTGTTCACCATGGAGTGCTGTTCCGCCATCGTCCGGTAATCGAATAACGGCGGCAGCCCCGCAGCGACCCGCTCGAGCATATCGTCACGAATGATCACGACCGTGACGCCGCTCGGGCCGATATTCTTCTGCGCGCCGGCATAGATCATCGTGTACTTACTTATGTCTATCGGCTTGGAAAGAATGTTCGAGCAGGCGTCACAGATGACCGGCAGGCCGCCGGCGCCGAGATCGTATTTGAACTCCACGCCGTCGATGGTCTCGTTCGATGTGTAGTGCACATAAGCGGCATCCGGTGAGAACGTGAGTTCCGCCGGATCGGGGATGGTGCGAAATCCGTTCGATCCGGTGTCGGCAACGATGTTGACGTTTCCGTGGCTCCCCGCCGCTGCCGCTGCCTTTTTCCCCCAATAGCCGGTGACGACATAGTCGGCACCCAAGCCGGAGTTCAAAAAATTCGACGGGATCAGAGCAAATTGGGCTGTGGCACCGCCCTGCATGAACAGGACCTTATAGTTCGCCGGGATATCGAGAACATCCCTCAGCCCCTGCTCTGCGCCCGCCAGGATCGACCCGAAGAGCTTTGAGCGATGACTGATCTCCATCACGCTCATACCGCTTCCGTTGACCGAAAGCATCTCGTCCCTTGCCTGTTCGAGAACCGGTTCGGGAAGCATTGCCGGCCCGGAGCTAAAATTGTATATCCGCGTCATTCGCCTTTGTGGGTACCGTTCAAAGAAACGAGGATAACACAATCGAGCCCGGCCTGGAGCGGGTGCAAATTTGGCTGCCCTGACCATAGCGGTAGCCTGTGTTTTAGGTTATCATTGCGCTATTCAATAAACGTTTCCTCCCGGATCAGCATCGAAACAACCGTTTCTTGGATAGTGAGGAAACCTCGGAGGCTTCAAATGATTCGCAAAATAAGTTTTTCAATGCTGGCGGCCTTTGCCGCGGTATTTTTTCTTGGCAGCGCTGCGCTGGCACAGAATGCACCGGTAGCCGGTACCGTAGAAATTAAGAAGGCGGACGGCTCGATCGCGCCGGTCGAGGGCGCCCTGATCGAGGTCTTTCGCACGGACATCAAAGCGTCCGGACCGTCCGACAAGACCGATAAAAAAGGCAATTTCAGTTTCGCGGGGCTTCAGCTCGGTGCGACCTTCGTTATTTCCGTGAGTGCTCCGGGAGCACAGCCGACGTATATCCCCGGCGTTCGCCCGGGCCGGGCCTCAGACGCCCTAAGGATCACGCTCACCGAGGGCGACGGGCGGCGCCTTACACCGGACGAAGTGAGGGAACTGCTCGCCCAGGGTGCCGGGGGCGGCGAACTAACCGAAGAGCAAAAGAAGCAGCAGGCTGAGCTTGAGGCAAAACGAAAGGAAATAGAAGAAAAGAATAAGAAGATACAGCAGGAGACCGCCATTATCGAGGCCTCGCTGAAAGAAGGCAACGACGCTTTCACGGCGAAGAGCTGGGATGTGGCCATCGCGAAATACGATGCTGGGATCAATGCGAATCCGACATTTGCCGGGAGCGCTCCTGTCCTGATGAACAACAAGGGAGCGGCGCTCAGGGAACGTGCTGTCGCAACTTACAATGCCAACGTCCGAAATCCCGATGCGACGGCAAAGATCGCCGCGTTCACGAAAGTAAAAGCGGACCTTGGCGAGGCGGCCGAGACCTATTATAAGTCGTGGACGATACTTCAGAATGCACCAGCCGGTGATATCGCGGATCCGAAGATAAAGGAGAGCCAGATCGCGACCGCCCTTCGCGGTGCGAACGATACATTCCGGTTGATGGCGCAGACCGAGCAGGTCGATGAGACCAAGCTCGAGCTCGCCAAGGCCGTGATCCCCGAATACCAAAAGATCGAGACCGACGCCGCAAAGAAAGAGGTTTCGAAACTGATCCTCGGCGACCTTTATCGCGTGACCGGCGACGCTGACAATGCCATTGCGGAGTACAAGAAGGTCGTGGAGGTTTCGCCCGACAACCTAGATGCGCTCGCGGGTCTCGGACTTAGTTTGGTGAACGCAGGTTACATCAACAATAATAAAGAGCAGCTTCAGGAAGGCGCCAATTACCTGCAAAAATATGCCTCTGCTGCTCCGAACGGACACCGTTATAAGGACGATGCCATCGGCTTGATCGAAACGCTGAAGGCCGAACAGAAGATCGCGCCGCAAAAGGTCACACCGGCCCGCCGGCGCAACTAGTCCGCACGATGTGGGAGCTTCTTACTTTGCCGCGTGCCTCATCTGCAGGTTCGCGGCATTATTTCCGTTCTTATGGATAGATCGATCCGCATCGCACGTCCTGACGACGTCGCGTCCATCCAGGAACTTATGACCGAATTCGCCCGGTTCGTCGATCTTTCCGAGGCGTTCGAGGTCACTGCCGAGAGGCTGCACGATGTGCTCTTCGGCGAGCGCTCATTTGTCTCGGCCCTTATCGCTGAGGTAGATGGCGGGCCGGCCGGATATGCGATCTACTTTCCCCATTTTTCATCGTTTCGCGGCCAGGAGGGCCTCTTTCTGGAAGACCTCTATGTTGGCGAGAAGTTTCGCGGATGCGGGCTCGGCCAGATGATGCTGCGCGAGATCGCTCGCGAGGCAAAGCAAAAGGGATTTGAGCGGATCGATTTTCAGGTGCTCGAGCGCAATCTCCGGGCGATCGAATTCTACAAGGCGCTCGGTGCCGTAAGCAACGAAGACGAGCGGCACTTTAAGTTCGACGGTCCTGCATTCGAAAAACTCGCCCGCGCAGACTAGAGTCCTCTCCGCCCACGCTTCAGCCCGAAAGCCGAATTTTGGTGTCACAAACTTCCCGGCCCCGGTGTCCTACTTTCGTAAAGCAATTCTATTGCGAAAAGTTAAATACCGGAGGCATAAAAATGCGCAAGTACGCGTTCATTAGTTCAATTTCATTCGCTTTTATTCTATTTATCCTCGGCCCGGTGGTGTTGATCGCCCAGTCCGAATTGACCGGTGAATGGACGGCCGGCCCGAGAGAGGCACGAAAGGAAAAATCCGGCGACATCCTGGAAGAGGAAAATTCGCCTGGAAAGATACATATCTCGTTCTCAAGAAGGAGCGAACACGGCAAGAATCAGCATAGTACGAGCTACGCCTACAGCGATCTCGACGGCCTTTCGGCGGCCCAGGTAAAGGGTGGCGGGCCCGTCAGTTTCCGCATTGTGCGTGAGGCCGGTACGATCGAGGCCGAGGGCAATTTTGCGAACGGGCGGGGCTCAGGCACGTTTCGCTTTGTACCAAGCGCATCGTTCGTTTCTGCAATGAGGTCGCGCGGATTCGATTTCGAGCGGCAGGCTTCCGGATCAAAGCACAGCGACACGCTCGAAGAACGGTTATTCGCCGCCGCGACGCTGAATGTGACGACCGCGCTCGCCGACGATCTCAGGTCTGCAAATTTTGGCGATCTGGAGGTCGACGACCTCTTTAAGGCGGCGATCTTCAAGATCGACGGCAAGTTCATGGCCGAGATGAAAGCGACCGGCTTTCCCGACCTCAATATGGAGGACCTCGTAAAAGCCCGGATATTCAAGATCGATGCCGAATATGTCCGCCAGGTCAAGGATATGGGGTTTTCCGATCAGGGCTTCGAAGGCCTGGTCAAGTTCAGGATATTTAAGGTAACGCCCGAGTTTCTAAATGAGCTGCGTGCGGCCGGTCTCGACAAGATGTCTGCCGAGGATATCGTGAAGGCCCGCATCTTCAAGATAGACGGCGAATTCATTCGCCAGGCCCGGCTCCAGGAACCCAACATCTCGATGGAAGAATTGGTTCAGATCAAGATCGGCGTCCGTCGCGGGCGTTAGGTTCTTATCAATAAACCTGACTCGGAAAGAGCGGCAGTGTGGACGTTTTTAGTCACGCATTCGCCGCTTTTTCGCTGGGGATCGGCACCTACGCCGCAAAAAAGCGCGGCGATTCTCCCTTAGAGAAGGCCAAGCGGCTTCACCCGATCCAAGGCGCCCAACATTCCGCATTCGTGAACTGAAAGCTCCATTTGCGATCCGAAATCCGCCTCACCCGCAGCCCGGAGTGCATTTTGCCCCCTTTGCGATTGATTAAATCCTGCCATTACTTGATAATCATTAGTTTTGATGTTCGCTTGAACTAATATACGTGCGCCCGGCGGCTCTCGTTACGCCAATATCGCTTCTCTCGCAGATCAGCGTGAATGCAGGGCCGCAGAAATCTATCAGACAACTATATGAACGATTACGTAATTTATTCGGTACCCGCACTCGGGATCTTGGGACTGTTGGTGATGGCATTCAAGTCGGCCTGGGTCAGCAAGCAGGATGCGGGCGACAAGAATATGCAGGAGCTTGCCGGCTACATCGCCGATGGAGCGATGGCGTTTCTCAAAGCGGAGTGGAAAGTCCTGAGCATTTTCGTGCTTGTCACGGCCGCATTGCTGGCATATTCGGGCACCGTCCACGAGGTCAACGGCCGCGAGATCCACTCGAGTTGGGTGATCAGCATTGCCTTCGTCATCGGCGCCGTGTTCTCTGCCACGGCCGGATACATCGGGATGAAGGTGGCCACGAAGGCAAACGTACGCACCACTCAGGCCGCCCGTACAAGCCTGAAACAGGCGCTCAAGGTTTCTTTCACCGGCGGTACTGTGATGGGCCTCGGCGTCGCAGGCCTTGCGGTTTTGGGACTCGGCGGATTGTTCATTGTCTTTCTTGCGCTGTTCGCTGACCTTGGCGTCAATCAGGTCCGGACGGCTATCGAGGTACTGACCGGATTCTCTCTCGGGGCCGAGTCTATCGCGCTTTTTTCACGCGTAGGCGGCGGCATCTATACGAAAGCGGCCGATGTGGGCGCCGACCTCGTCGGTAAGGTCGAGGCAGGAATTCCCGAGGACGACGTTCGCAATCCGGCAACGATCGCGGATAATGTGGGCGACAACGTAGGCGACGTCGCCGGTATGGGCGCGGATCTTTTCGGATCGTACGTCGCGACCATCCTTGCCACAATGGTACTTGGGCAGGAGGTGCGCGTCACGGATGCATTCGGCGGGATGTCGCCGATCCTTCTGCCGATGGTGATCTGCGGCCTGGGTATCGTCTTTTCCATCATCGGCACCCTTTTCGTCAGGATCAAGGACGAGAGTTCGAGCGTCCAGAATGCGCTGAATATCGGCAACTGGTCGGCAATGATCCTGACCGTGATCGCCGCCTACTTCGTCGTGATGTGGATGCTCCCCGACGGCCAGATCCAGTTGAGGACGACGTCATTCAATAAAATGGGCGTCTTTGCCGCGATCGTCGTTGGAACCATTGTCGGGGCGATCATGAGTATTGCCACCGAATACTACACGGCGATGGGCAAAAAGCCCGTGAACTCGATCGTTCAGCAATCTTCGACCGGCCACGCGACCAACATCATCGGCGGCCTCTCGGTCGGTATGAAATCGACCGTCATCCCGATCCTCACGCTCGCCTCCGGCATCATGGCTGCGTACTATTTCGCAGGCCTTTACGGGGTTGCGATCGCGGCGGCAGGTATGATGGCCACGACCGCGATGCAGCTCGCGATCGATGCATTCGGCCCGATCGCAGACAACGCAGGCGGCATCGCCGAGATGAGCCAGCTTCCGCCGGAGGTCCGCGAACGCACGGATAACCTCGATGCGGTGGGCAACACGACCGCGGCCACCGGTAAAGGATTTGCCATCGCGTCCGCAGCGCTCACATCCCTTGCACTGTTCGCGGCTTTTGTCGGGATCGCGGGCATCGATCGGATCGATATCTACAAAGCTAACGTTCTCGCCGGCCTTTTTGTCGGGGGCATGATCCCGTATATCTTTTCGGCGTTGTGCATACAGGCGGTGGGCAAGGCCGCAATGGATATGGTCCAGGAGGTCCGCCGTCAGTTCCGTGAGATCCCCGGCATTATGGAATACAAGGCGAAACCGGAATATGAAAAGTGCGTAGCCATCTCGACCAAGGCATCCATTCGAGAGATGATGCTGCCCGGAGCCATCGCCTTGATCACGCCGGTCATTGTCGGGTTCACCTTCGGGCCGGAAGTTCTCGGCGGCCTGCTCGCGGGTGTCACCGTCTCGGGCGTGCTGATGGGTATCTTTCAGTCGAACGCCGGCGGCGCGTGGGATAATGCCAAGAAATCGTTCGAGAAGGGCGTCCTGATCAACGAGGAGATGTTCTACAAAAAGAGCGAGCCGCACAAAGCGTCGGTAACGGGCGACACCGTCGGCGATCCGTTCAAGGACACCTCCGGCCCGTCGATGAACATCCTTATCAAGCTGATGTCGATCGTGTCGCTCGTGATCGCTCCGTACATCTTCGGGATCGGGCAATAGCCTTTCACTTCAACGAATTGACCAGGGGCCGCGGACGAGCGGCCCTTGTTCTTCGTATTACCAAAGCTTGGATTGACTAGTTGGACGAACGAAGCTAACTTATTGTGAACCCTTGAACTATGTCCACCCAGCAACAGGCCAGGGAATCCTTCGGCCATTATAAGATCCTTTCTCTTATTGGATCCGGCGGCATGGGTGAGGTATATCTTGCCGACGACACTAAGCTTGGCCGAAAGGTCGCGATCAAGTTCCTAAACGAAAAGTTCAGTAATGACGGGGATCTCCTGAATCGTTTTATTCAGGAGGCCAAAGCTGCCTCGGCCCTGAATCACCCCAACCTGATAACTGTTTACGAGATCGGCGAACACGATGGCTCGCACTACATCGCCACCGAGTTCATCGAAGGTCAGACACTTCGAGAACGTATGAAGGAACGCCTTTCCTTTGACGAAGCCCTTTCGATCTCGATCCAAGCGGCCGAGGCTTTGTCCGCTGCCCATCAGGCAGGGATCGTGCATCGCGACGTAAAGCCTGAGAACATAATGATCCGCCCGGACGGCTATATAAAGGTGCTTGATTTCGGGTTGGCTAAACTTACCGAGCTAAGCGATCCCGGCGCCGAGGAAGAGACCAAGAGACTTGTAAAAACGAATCCGGGCGTGATCATGGGGACGGTCTCTTATATGTCGCCAGAACAGGCGCGTGGTAAGAGCACAGACGCCCGGTCTGACGTATTTAGTTTCGGTGTCGTGATCTACGAAATGCTCACCGGGAAATTGCCCTTCACGGGCGAGACAATGACCGATACGCTTTCGTCGATCCTGAGCACTGAGCCTCAAAAGATCACCAGCCTCGCACCGCACCTTCCGCATGAACTTCAGAGGATCGTGCAAAAGACCTTAAAGAAGAAACGCGAACAGCGATATCAGACGACTCGCGATCTCCTTATAGACCTTAAAGAACTGCGGGACGAATTGCAGCTCGAGGCGAAACTCGAGCAAACAGCAGTGCCGAACCAACCCGAAACCAGCCAAACGAGCGCTCCCCGTATTTCGACCAGTTCGGGCCACACCGTTCGCGATTCGATCTTACTGACAGAGTTTGAGAACACCACGGGTGAATCCATCTTTGATCAGACACTCAAGATGGCTCTCGCATTCTCGCTTGCGCAATCACCTTTTCTGGACATTGTCCCAGACTCAAAGGTCACGCAAACGCTCCGGCTGATGGGACGAAAACCGAACGAACGCGTCACCAAAGAGCTTGGCGAAGAGATCTGTATGCGCCAAAACCTGAAGGCGTTCATTACGGGTTCAATAACAAAATTCGGCGAGATCTACGTTCTCACGCTCGAGGCAATTAATGCCAGAAACAATGAAAGCCTCGGCCGAGAATTCGAGCAGGTCAATTCGCGCGAGGAGGTCCTCAATGCTCTTACAAGGGCCGCAGCGGGCCTGCGCGAGCGGCTTGGCGAAAGTCTGAGTTCCATCGAGAAATTCAACGTGCCGAGCGAATCGATAACGACGTCTTCGCTCGAGGCTCTGAAGATATTCGTACTCGGACGCGAACAGATCGTCAATGGACGCCAGTTCGAAGCTATACCCTTTTACAAGAAAGCGCTCGAGCTTGATCCCGACTTTGCCCTGGCGTACACCGAGCTAGCGGTCGTTTATAGAAATACTGACCAGTGGACGTTAGCCGCCGACATGACCCGGAAAGCATACGAGCTTCGGGAAGCGGTCAGCGAAAGCGAGAAGCTTCGCATCACCTATTACTTTCATAATTTCGTCAACGGCGAGCTGGACAAGGCGATCGACACACTCGAGCTTTGGCGTAACACCTATCCGAACTTCGTAGTATCGTATGTCAGCCTTTCTGACTCGATGGAGCGGATCGGGCAATCAGAAAAAGCTGTGGCGTTCGCACGCGAAGGCATCCGGATCGACCCGAATTACGCCACCATCTACATGAACCTGGTGGAGTCGCTGGTGTCCCTCGGCCGTTTCGACGAGGCGAAGGAAACATGCAAACTCGCGTTCGATAGAAATCTGGACGGCACATACTTCCACCTTTTCCCGCTCATGATCGCTTTCACCGAGAACGATCAGAATGCGATCCAGACCGATCTGCGTTGGTTTGCCGGGCGTGATGATGAGCACATCGCATTCGATATTCAGGCGCGCGCCGCTTCGGTCAAAGGCCAGTGGAGGATCGCTCAGGATTTCTCACGCCGTTCGGTAGACCTAGCGACCCACACGAACGCTTTGGAAGTTGCGGGAAAGTATGCAGCCGAACAGGCCGTACGTGTTGTCTTCTGGAGTTCGGGTTCCGGACTTCCATTAAAAGATGATGCCACGCTGCGTTCCGTTCTTCGGGCCCAGACCAATAAGGCCATGAGTTTGGAAAAGGGGCAAATGGTCGTTCTCACAGTGGCGCTCGCGCTCGCCGTCGCCGGCCAATCCGATGAGGCCGCCAAATTGCTCGAAGAGTCGTTGGCGGCTCGGCCAAAAGATACACTGCTCAAACATCTTTGGGCACCCACTATCAAGGCCGCATTGTGGCTGCAAGCCGGAAAATTGAAAGAAGCGGTCGAAGAACTCGAGATCACCGAACGCCTTGAAAAAGCCGGCGAGTTTGTCCCGCAATACCTCCGTGGCCTTGCCCTGCTGAGACTGAATAGAGATTTGGACGCGGCCCGGGAGTTCGACAAGATCCTCAACTTTCGCGGCGAGGCCCCACTCTCGTCCCTCTACCCGCTTGCCCAACTCGGCAAAGCACGCGCTAAAAATGACAAAGCTGAGTACGAAAAGTTCTTCGAGATCTGGCAGGACGCAGACAAGGATATGCCTGCCCTGGTCGCCGCCAGGGCGGAATACGAGACACTTGGTTAGCTCTTCATCAGATCTATAAATCGTTCAAAAAGATATTCGCTGTCGTGCGGGCCCGGGGCGGATTCCGGATGGTATTGGACGGAGAAGACCGGCAGCGTTTTGTGGCGGAGGCCGGCGACGGTGTTGTCATTGAGGTTTACGTGAGTAACCTCGACATCGGCAGGAAGCGAATCGGCATCGATCGCGAAGCCGTGGTTGTGTGATGTAATCTCGACCTTGCCGGTCGTGAGGTCTTTGATCGGCTGGTTGCCGCCGCGATGCCCGAATTTCATTTTGTAGGTTTCGCCGCCAAAGGCCTGGCCGAGTATCTGGTGGCCGAGGCAGATGCCGAACATAGGCACCTTCGACCCGGCAAGTTCTCTGATCTCATTGACGACCGATTTCATTGAGGCCGGATCGCCGGGGCCGTTCGAGAGAAAAATCCCATCGGGTTTGAGGGCGAGCACTTCGGCGGCGGAGGTATCGGCGGGGACGACGGTGACCTTGCAGCCGTATTTCGCGAATTCGCGAAGGCTGTTCGTTTTCACACCGAAGTCATAGGCGACTATGTGATATTTGGCCACGCCCATCGGCGGATAGTCGTATGCCTCTTCGACCGTTACGGCCGTCGCAAGCTCCCGATCCTTCATATCCGGAGAGGCCAGGACCTTTTTCAGAAGGTTTTCCGGATCGGCATCCACCGATGAGATACCGGCACGCATCGCTCCCTTGTCGCGTATGTGTCGAACCAGAGCTCGCGTGTCTATGTGTTCGATACCGACGATGCCGTTGCCGATCAAATAATCTGCGAGCGTGCCGCCCGAACGCCAGTTCGACGCGATCCGGCTGGCCTCGCGAACAACAAATCCCTCGGCCCACGGACGCCGCGATTCTACGTCGGTCTCGTTAACGCCGTAGTTTCCGATCAGCGGATATGTCATGCAGACGATCTGGCCGGCATAGCTCGGGTCGGTCAATATTTCCTGATAGCCGCTCATCGAGGTGTTAAAGACCATCTCGCCGAACGTTTCGCCGTCGGCACCAAAGGAGATACCTTCAAATGCCCTTCCGTCCTCGAGTACCAGTATGGCCTTTACCCGTTCACTCATCGTTAACCGTGTTCCTTACTTTTCTTCCGGTTCGTCGCCGGCCCTCATATCGTCGAGCGGGGCCGCGGGCATTTCCGGGTATCTGCCGTGCTCGATAAACCCTATGTTCTGCGGCTTCCAGTAACGAAAGAATGCCCGCCCATAAATATACTTCTCCGGGACGAATCCCCAATAGCGGGAGTCGGCGGAGTTATCCCGGTTATCGCCCATAACGTAATAGGAGTGTTTCTTGACGACCTGCCGGTCAAACGAGATCTTCGAGCGATTATGTTCCTCATCAAGATATGGCTCAACAAGCTCGACATCGTTGATAAAGACCTTGCCGTCACGTACCTCGACCGTTTCTCCGGGAAATGCGATGAGCCGCTTTACATAGCTTTTTCCGGGATCCTCGGGAAACCAGAAAACGACGATGTCGCCCCTTTCAAGATGTCCAAAACTCACGCTCTTGATGTCGTAATAGATGAACTTATTCACCAGAAGGCGTTCCCCGTCATGGAGCTGCGGTACCATCGAGCTTCCATCAACGACGACCGGTTGGACAAAAAAGACCCCGACCAGGATAAATACGACGATGATCAGAAATACGTCTCTGATCAGGCGAAGCGATTCCCACCAAAAATTCCTTGAGGCTTCTTTCCGAAGGTCGCGTTTCTCGATCCCGCGGTCGTCATTGGACGAGAGCATTCCGAAGTCATATTGTCTTTTCGATGAAAAAAGGGGCATAATCAGGGCTTCCAAAGGCCACGGCCGAGATCGGCGGTCACCAAAACCAACGTTAGCGACGGCGACTCATTTTGTCAAAAAGAAGATAGATGAACGAATCGATCAGAGCACTATTTCCTGCAGCGACCGAGTACACATATCTGAACAGCGCGGCTGTCTCCCCGCCGCCCACGACGGCCGTTCAGGCGGTGATGTCCCAGTTGAACGACGTCTCCCACCACGGAACGGAACATTATACCGATTGGATCGCAACCAAGGATCGTGCACGTGCTCTTCTTGCTTCGATGCTCAATGTCGGCGCCGAGCACGTCGCATTTATGCGAAACACCTCCGACGGCATTGCCACCATCGGTAACGGCCTTGATTGGAACACCAGGGACAACATTGTCAGTTTCGCCGGCGAGTTTCCGGCAAATTTTTATCCGTGGCGGCGCATTCGTGACAAACACGGCGTCGAGCTCAGGCTATGCCCCGAACGGGACGGACGGATCGAGTTGGGAGAATTGACGTCGCTGATCGATGAGAATACTCGGCTCGTCACGATAAGCGCGGTCCAATTTGCAAGCGGTTTTCAGGCCGACCTTCAGCACCTTGCGGAAGCAGCACACGCGGTCGGGGCTTTATTCGCGGTCGACATCATTCAGGCGCTCGGAGCTCGTGCCTTTGACCTTCCGGCTCTCGGTGTCGATATTGCGGCAGGAGCCAGCCATAAGTGGCTCTGCGGTCCCGAAGGCTGCGGATTTCTATATCTTTCAGATAGCGCCCGCGAGGCCGTCGAACCCACACTTACGGGCTGGATCAGCGTCGAGACCCCTTGGGATTTCGAGGACCGGGAACAGCCCTGGCAGAGTTCTGCACTCGCGTGGGAAAGTGGTACCGGCTGTTCGTCGTTATTCTATGGCCTCGAACAGAGCCTGAAACTGCTGACCGAGACCGGGCTCGAGACGATCGAGGCATACCTTGGGGGCCTGACCGATCATCTGTGTGAAATGCTTGCGGGAACGCCTTACGCTATCGTGAGTTCCAGAGCACCCGGTGAACGATCGGCGATCGTTTGCTTGAGACACACCGGCGGGATCCATTGCAGCGAGATCGCAAGACAACTGCAGGAACACGGCATTATCGTGAGTCCCCGGAACGATCGCCTACGTATATCTCCGCATTTCTACAATACGGTTGAGGATATAGAGAGATTAGTTGAGCATCTTCCGTAACCTAGTCGGATAGGTCGTCCAGATTGAGCCGCGTCAGCCCTCCGGCATCGGAAAATGCAGTGCGGTGTGAGCGTTGCTGTTCACGAAACCGGAAATATGCGTAACCGGAGCCCACGCCCAGAAGGATAGCGGTTGCAAAGATCCCCAGAATGAAAAGTACCGTCGATATGGCTACATCGCGGCCGGTATTTGCGATGTAGCGTTCGAACTTTTGCAGCAAAAAAGGATCTTCGCCAAGCCATTGCACGGTCTTGCCGTAGCTGATCTTGTCGAGCAGCAAATTTGCAGTGACTGGGTCAGAGACATCGAAAACGAGTGCGTTGTAGTTTCCTATCCTGCGATACACAACATTTGGGGTGGCCCCGATACGAGCCTGGATCGCTGCATCCGCCGCAGATGAGCCTTGCGGCGTGGGAAATTCGATCAGGAGCAGCTTTCCCTCAGGGTAGGAAGCGAATGCCGCCTCGGCACCGCCGTTCAGATCGAACCCGTTAAGAACGTCGGGTGAGGCAAATTCTTTCCTTATTTCCTCGATAGAATTAGTCAGTTTGGCTTTGTTCTGCACAGCCTCCCAATCGGGTAAGTGTTTGATAAGTACCGGGATGCCGTCGCTCTCCGCGACCTCCTGGCTCTTGTACCCGCCTTGCTGGCCAAACGCAGCACCCTGACCGACGGCGATCGTTATCAACAGGAAAAAAAGATAACTGCTAAGCCTTTTCATAAAGGGGTGCAACCAAGCACCGGAATAACCCGCTAGTTAAAAGCAATAATAATCGTAGCATGGCACAATAGGCGCTACAATCGTATTGATTCGGTACGTACACTATTTCGTGCAGGAATGAAGCATTGACTGCACATCGGTTAGACTGAATCTCAACTTAGATGACGGTCGAAATCGAAGGTATGCCCGTAAACTATGCCGTAAATAAGGAACAAATTTGAGATCTCAGCGTCTAATAGTAAACCGGACATTCAAACGCGATCGATCTGGCACGGCGCTTGAAGAAGGTGATCAAGGGGGAACATGGAAATGACAGCAGAAACACTAAATTTCCCGGCGATAAGCGGTAAGGCGGTCAACGCTGACGCGGGTAAGACGCTTGCATATGACAAGGTCAAGGATTACGACCTCACGCAGGCGGCAGCAGGCGGTGATATGGTTGCCTTTGAGGAAGTTTATCAGCGGCATCACCGAAGGGTGTATTCGATCTGCCTTCGGATGCTCCAGAACGCTCACGAGGCCGAAGACCTGACTCAGGATGTTTTTATCCAGCTTTACCGCAAGATCGGCAGTTTTCGCGGCGACTCGGCCTTTACGACGTGGCTTCACCGTATGACGGTCAATCAGGTGCTGATGCATTTCAGGAAGCGAAACGTAAAGTTCGAAAAGACCACGGAAGAAGGTGAAACACCCGACCAGATCGTCGCCGGTACGTCGAATCCCAATAAGATGCCGATCGTCGACAAGATCGCCTTGGAAAATGCGATCGATCAGCTACCCGACGGTTATAAGAACGTATTCGTCCTGCACGACGTCGAGGGATTTGAACACGAGGAAGTTGCACGGATACTTGGCTGTTCGGTCGGCACATCAAAATCACAGCTTCACAAAGCCCGCATTAAACTGCGCAAGCTCCTGAAAAAGAAGGCGAATCCGAGATTGGTCGGACTTACCGTTTGAAGTTAAGTTACATATGGCCGGGGCTTGCCTTTTTGGCAGGCCTTTTTTGTTTGCCTTAGTTTGAATTCCGAGCCTTCAGATCAGGTTTAGCTAATAGATCTTAGGCACGATATCTCGCCGGGCGAGTTCAGCTACGAACTTGTCGGGTTCGATGGCGAGTTCCTGGGGTGTTGCGCCGCATCGTGAGACGTCTCCGCGGGCCATCATTTGGGCGATGATCGACGCGGGAAAGGCGGTGGTGCGCATCATCGCCGAAAGGCCTGTGGAGGTATCGAAGCGGTCGACGATGTCGTAGGTAAGGGTTCGCGATTTAGGATTTGCGATCTGCGATCGCTCTGGGGCAGCGTCGTTCGTGTCCCGTTGCGGCGTCGAGTCGCCGAGGGAGACCTTTCTTTCGTGCGGGCTACCGTCACGAAGGGTGCCTTTGAATTCCAGCCGGACGAGTACGTAGTCGGGGCCGTCGGCCGGGAGATGCTTTTGCAGAAGATCGCCAAACAGCTTGCGCGGGCTAAATCCGGTCGCTACCGCTCCCGGTTCTGACAAAATGATCTCCTCACTTGAGCACAGACCCAACTCGATCATCGCCCGGAACTTTTCACAGTGGCCCGAGTATCGGATGGTCTTGTAATCGAGTTCCTTGATCTTGCCGAGAAACGTGTCGGGAAGAGTGGATGTACCGCCCGAGGTCTGGAAGGCCTCAAGCGGCGGAAAGCCGTCGAACGAAAGCGATTCGAGTTCGGTCATCGACGGGACTTCCGCGATCTTGCCGTCGCGAATGACGCGCGCGACCTCGACGTATTCATTGATAAGGCCTTCCACGCTGAAGACCAACTGATAATCTAGCGGCGGCTGCGGGTTTTGCGGCAATCCGCCGACACGGATGTGGATCTCGTCGAGCGTCTCGAACTGCTTTGCCCCGTGTGTCGCCAGGATGGATACCATTCCGGGGGCGAGCCCGCAATCCGGAATGATACTGATCCCGGCCGCCTTTGCTTCGTCATCCAGAGCAAGTTGCGAATCGACAACGTAGTTATTTCCGCCGAGGTCGCAGAAATGCGTTCCGGTACTGATCGCTGTACGCGTAAGGGATTCGTTGTACCAATAGTTTACGCACGAGATAGCCGAATCGTGCGGGGCCATGATCCGCGCTATGTCGGCCTCGTTCGAAGCGTCGATCTCCGCCGCCTTTATGCGGTCAGTGCCAACGGCCCTGGCCACCGCTTCGGCCTTTTCCAGATCGAGATCCGCGACCGTGACCGATTCGATCTCGGGCGAATTGTGTATCAGGTCAAAGGCCGCCCCGTGTCCCATACGGCCGGCGCCGAGAACAAGTATCTTCATATTGTATTTGGTTCCGCCTACCAGTCGTCGTCGCCTTCCGGCTGTTGGCCCGCTATCGTTTCTCCGGCGAGGTCCCAGACCTTCTTTTTCCAGATACGCATCCCCTCGGTCAGGTTAAGCGCGACCTGCGGGTGGGCGGCATTGCGTTCGAGGCGGATCACCTCGGCCGAGACGGTCACCTCATCGTCCGGGTTTTCGACGACGGTAAGCTCGACCTTTGCCCCGACGCTTGGCAGCTTTCTGGGCAGGTAGACCAACGTGCCGGCGGGGCCGACATTCTCCGTTAGACCCTCTTCAAAAACCTCCTTTCCTGCCTCGTCCTTCCAACGGACCCTGATGGGAAAAGAGATCGCGTGTCGTGCACCGTGTCGGCGGTCCTGCATATGGCTTCCTCGGAGTATTTGTTGATGCGGCAACGAAATCGTCGGATATCGGCGAGATCGCCGACGGATATGGCACTAGAGTCTATCAAAATTGAGAAAAATTGCCACCCGTAAGCGCCTTAAAACACAACAATTGTAACAGAATGAACAGTTTGCGGGCATTTTCCGGGTTGGACAGCCCCTTCTTCGGATGATAGCCTATCAAATTGTTTCAGGCATTATCGCCCGAAACAGGCGGAATTCGCCGCCACCACGGTTAGCTAAACATCCTTCCCCCGCGAGATGGGTTAATTGGAAGATGCCGGTTTTTCTTCCTTTTCCATCTTCGTATGTTTGGTTAACGTTTTTGACAGGAGAGTTACTAATGAACAAATTCGTCAGAGGAGGAGCCATTCTGACGGTCCTCAGTCTTTGCGTCGTATTCTTATACGCACAGACGAAAGCCCCGGAAGCCCTCAGTTCAGCGAAGGATTCGCAGAAAGTAGTTAAAGCAGTTGTTGATTCGAATATAGATTTAAAAGAAGCAGTTAATAATACGAATAAAGGTACTGAAAAGCTGGTCCAGGACAAAGACCAGGATCAAGATAAAAATAAGAAGGTAAAAGGCAATAACGTCGAGAAGACGGTTTCAACCCGCAGCACCGCAGGTTCGAGCAGAGGCAGCTTTACGGCCACTGCTTATTGCC
The DNA here is from genome assembly GCA_050246275.1 of Pyrinomonadaceae bacterium. Classification (GTDB taxonomy): domain Bacteria; phylum Acidobacteriota; class Blastocatellia; order Pyrinomonadales; family Pyrinomonadaceae; genus OLB17. The sequence continues at coordinate 16,684 of JBFWWI010000012.1, read as the reverse complement.
TGAGAGGGAAAACGGCTCTTGGCCACGGCGTTCGAAAAGGACTGATAGCGGCCGACCCGAGGGTCTTACGGCTTGGAAGCAGGGTGAATATCGGTGCCGGGCAGTACAGCGGCGAGTATCTGGTCTCAGACACTGGCGGCCGTATCAAAGGGCGAAAGATCGATATTTGGATGGCAAGCTGTGCCGAGGCTAGGCGTTTCGGGCGGCGTACGGTAACGATCAGCGGACTCTGATCACAATTGAATACGACTTATAAGCCGCTTCGGATGGTCCGTGGCGGCTTTTTACTTTTCGGCGAAACCCGGCCTGAACATGTCGTTTCCGACAGACGCTGTCCGCGGCAAGAGGAGCTTATCAAGTTCGGCCCGCAAGACGTCCATCACGACCTTTCCCTCGCGAAAATAAGCAAGCTTTCCGTCCGTGCCGTAAAGGGCTGTGAAGGGCATTCCGCCACGCCAATCCTTCGAGACCGAAGAAATGACGGCGCTCTCGTCAGGCGTTTTCAGAAGGTATGCGGGCATACCTGCCTTCATTTGGCCGAGGAATTTCGGTACCGTGGTCGATATATCGGCGGGGTCGTCGAGAGAGACGGTAATGAAATCGATCCTGCCTTTGTATTCATTATCGAGGGTGACCAGGTCTGGAAACTCTTCGCGACAGGGATCACACCAGGTCGCCCAAAAGTTTATAAGGAGCGGCCTATCTTTCGCGACAAGCAGCTTTTTGAAGGCGACCTCGTCGATCTGCGTGACCTTGATCTTCTGGGCGTCGACAGGCTTTGACACCGCCGCGGGACGCGTCGTCTGAGCCAAATGCGGGGCAGAAAAGATCAGGACGAAGAACACACCCCGGAGGATGGCCTTCGTCCCTGTGAAAGCAGGTATGGGCATTTCGTTTATTCGGCTACTCGCTTGATTGTGCAGCCAAAGGCATTTGCACGGGTCTTGGCGATAGGCTTTCCGTTCAATGTGGAGTCGAAAGCCGTCTTAAGATAATGATCGGTAATGTTCTTCCCCGACCGGTCGTTGTCGATCGCGCCGTGATAGAGCAACACGTTCTTGTTGTCGAGGAAATAGACCTCGGGCGTCACCGTCGCTCCCCATTTGTCGGCCAGGACGTTGCCCTTATCGATAAGGACCGGAAAATCATATCCGAACTCAACTATGTTCGATCTTATCCAGGTCAGGTCTTCCGTCGAATTAGAGTTGATGCCGACAAAGTTGATACCCTTCGATGCATACGACGCGGCGATCTCGTTGATCCGGTCCTTGTAGCCTTTAACGACCGGGCACTGAGCGGAGAGCCAAACCACGACAGTGCCGTTCTTTCCTTTCAGGGAATCGAGCGTCTGCATCTTCCCTTCGGTGTCGGGCAGGGAGAAGCTTTCGACGGCGGCGCCGATCTCGAGGTCACCGGCACTCACCGCTGCCGGCATCAGGACAAAGCCCGCAAGGGCCACCACTGCTAGAATCGCGCAAATACTTCGTCTCATGATTCGGAACTCCTATTCAAAATTGTCTTTTCACCGAGATTTTATCAGTTGATGCCCGTTACATCAATAGATCGAGCGTGTGGTATCGGGACTTTTTACGTGCAAAGCGTGATAATGGTTTCAGGGTATTCGCAGCGATCCGAATGCTATAATTCCGGCATCTCCAGAACCCCGGAACAAAAGGTGTGAGTGCCAATGAAACGATGCCCTGAATGCAGGCGCGACTATTACGACGATAAGCTGTTCTTCTGCCTCGACGACGGTTCGGCACTTCTTGAGGGCCCGGCCTCTTTCGGAGGCGAGAAGACCGCCGTGATCCCGCATTTTGGTTTCGTTGGCGAGGCGGCGACCATTTCCTATCAGTCGTCAATACAGACGGCTGAAAATTCCAACTCCATCGCAGTACTTCCCCTTGCAAACCTCAGCGGCGATCCGGCGAACGAATACCTCTCGGACGGCATCTCTGAGGAGCTGCTGAACGTGCTCTCAAAGATCCGCGGCCTGCGGGTCGCCGCACGGACCTCCGCATTCTCATTCAAGGGAAAGCCCACGACGATAACCGAGATCGGGTCGATCCTGAACGTCGCGTACGTCCTCGAGGGAAGCATTCGCATTGCGGGAAACCGGATCCGCGTCTCCGTTCAGCTCGAAGATGTCGAATTCGGTTACCAGCTTTGGTCGGAGACCTACGACCGTTCCCTGGACGATATGTTCGCGGTCCAGGACGACATAGCCGGATCGGTGGTGGAAGAATTGCGCACGCGCCTTACCGGAGAGGCGGTCGACTCGCGCGAGGCCCAACGGATCGAAACTGAAGTGGCGGTGGCCGCTATGGGCCGCGCCGCCGACCCCGAGGCTCAGCGCCTACTGTTGCTCGGCCGGTATTTTCTCGACCGAACGAACCGTGAAGACGCCGAAAAGGCGATCGCCTATTTCCGGCAGGCCGTCGAACTCGACCCAGGATTTGCGCTCGGATGGGCGGAGCTCGGAAGAGCGTATTGTGTCGCGGCGGGAAAGAATTGGGCCCCACTCGCCAGAGGTTACGAACAAGCAAGGGAATCGATAAACCGGGCATTGGAGATCGAGCCGGACCTGGCGGAGGGCCACGCCCTGCTTGGCCGTGTCCGTTCTGCCTACGACCTGGACGTGCCCGGAGCGGCGCGGTCGTATGAACAGGCGTTGCTTCTGGCACCGGGCAATCCGGTCGTCCGGGACGGCGCAAGCATTCTGGAATTCAAGCTAGGCCGTCTTGAACGTGCATTGGAACTCAGCAGGTCGGTCGTGGAACAGGACCCGTTGAGTGCTGCGGTTTGGCACAATCTGGGTATGATCTCCCATTCGGCCGGGCTGCTCGCCGAGGCCGGATCGGCTTTTCGAAGGGCTCTCGAACTCACTCCGAGCCGCCTGCTTACCAACGCAATGCTCTCGATCGTACTTCTTGACCAGGGGTCGCCAGACACGGCGCTTCAGCAGTCGGCAGCGGAACCCGATGAATTTTGGCGAATGTGGGCGCAGGCGATCATATACCATGCGGCCGGCAAGATAGCCGATTCGGATGCTATTCTTGCGAACTTGACCGAGAATTACGGCGACGGCGATTCCTATCAGATCGCCGAGATCTGCGCCGCACGCGGCGAGGCGGACAAGACATTCGAGTGGCTTGAACGAGCCATTTCAGAACGTGATCCGGGGATCTCGCACGCCAATGTGAGCCCACGCTTCCGAAACCTGCATTCGGACGAGCGCTGGGACGAGCTGATGGCCAGAATAGGACTGAGCTAAAGGGTCTTAATCTTTCTCTTCCGGTTCCTGTCCGGCGCGAGTGTTCGGTTCGCGAGCGATTCCGGTGTTCGGCTCACGGGTATTAGGCTCGCGGATGAGCTCGGTATTCGGTTCGCGGACCTCTCCGCTTTCGTCATCGTCGTGTTCGAGTTCCTTTATCATCTTCCTGCTCCTTTTAGATCCAAAATACTTGCCGGACCGAGACAAGAGGATCTCGACGGCGTGCGCAATCATACGCTTAACCGAAAAGCCTTGGCAATCGCCTTTGAAGGTTCTTTGGCAATAATATCTCCATAGCGTCATCAACGGTGACGATGCCTGCAATATCCCCGTCGTCATCCACGACCGGAAGGGCGAGAAGGTTGTACTCGGCTATGATCTGAGCTACCTCGGAAGCGTCGTCCGACGGGTGAGCGAACTTGAAGTCCGTACGCATCACCTGTGAGAGTTTAAGCCGTGGATCTGCAAGAATCAGCGAACGGAGCGAGGTGAGGCCGACGAGTTTCCACGAGTCCTCTCGGTCGACCACATAAAGGTAGTAGATCATGTTCGGCGTTTCGGCCATCTCGCGGAGCCTGATAATGGTCTCGCCGACGGTAAGGTCCTGCGGCACGTGGACGAACTCGGTCGTCATCAGGCCGCCGGCCGTATCATGCTCGAAATGCATCAATTCGGCAACGTCCGCCTTCTCGTCGTCCTCCATCAGGTCGAACAGCTCCTGCGCCTTGTCATCGTTCATCTCGTCGAGCACATCGACCGCATCGTCGGGTGACATCTCCTCGAGTATATCGGCCGCCCTTTCCTCGTCCATCTCTTCGAGAATGCGAGCCTGAGCTTCGGTCGACATCTCCTCGAGCGTGTCGGCGGCGATCTCATCGTCAAGGCTTTCGACGACCTCGGTTCGGTGGATGGGCGAGAGCGATTCGGCCAGCTGCGCTATCTCGACCGGATGCAGGCGGGAGAGCTTATCCTTGGACGACTTGAGCTGCACGGTGACGGTCGCTGTGTCCGTGGCAAGGTATCCGACGTCGGCCCAGTCCAGCACCTCGACAGCGCGGTCATTCCCATAGAAGCCTTTCGGCATCAGCCGGCGTAGGAACCCCTGAAAGCTCACGTCCGCACCGGTCACTCTCCAGCGGTCACCCGTATCGATAAGCTGAACATCATTGACGCGAACCACCCGCTTTCCGTCAACGTCAATCAGCTGATTGTCGAGAACGTCCTTGCCGAGCAGAACCTCTCCCTCACGGCGCTCAAAGGGCGTAAGGTCGAGCTTGGCCGAGCTGAGCCTCGCACCTTTTTCGTCAAAACCGGCTACGTTGCGGCCCGAGACAAAAAAATCGCGCCGCCGGAACCGCGCCACCAAGCCGACCACCGGCGGGTAATCTTCGTTGCCATAGCTGACGATCACGTCCTTGATCACCGCGAACTTCTCGTTGCTGGAATCGTGGATCGGCAGCCCGATCAATTGTGATACATAGAGCATCGGCTAAAAGATAACTCAAAATGACCGATAAGGGGAACACTGGGTTGCAGCGGGCCCCGGAAGGATGATATTCTCGACCCACGCTGCCAAAACAGCGTACAACAGTGGCCAAACTGTTGGAATTTCAGTCTTTTTGGTTCTCTATATCTTGAAGAGAACCTTCTCTCCACCTGCTGCAAACTTCGCCAATTGCTTCGGCCGACAACTCCAATGAAGATCCCCGCGCTATTGCTCACAGCCATTCTAGTCCTGACGGCATCCGCTTTTGCTCAAAATTCGCCGCGTACGTTTGATAATTTCGACCGCTCTCAAGGCGTCACCGTTTATCTGCCGCCGCCACCGCCGATGGCCGAGCGCGCGGTGCGAAAACGCGGAAAGAACGGAAAGTGGGTCGTTGTAAAAGAGGACCCGCTGGTAAGAAAGACGGCCTCGACGCGGGTGGCGAGCGTGGCCGATGGACTTGCGACACGGGAGGGCTCGTATAACCCAAAAGGTACACGCCTCGCAATGGGTTCGAGCACACATTTGAAAGGATTTACCACCGGGAATCCGCAGCATGACCAGTATATCGTGGATTCAAGCAGGCGTTATCGCGTAGATCCGCTTTTGATCTATGCGCAGATGCACCAGGAATCGTCATTCAAGATCCGCGCGACCTCCTATAAGGGAGCCAGCGGCCTGATGCAGCTTATGCCCGCGACGGCCCGTCGATTCGGCGTCACGAAGATCTACGATCCGCAGCAGAACATCGACGCGGGCGTTAGATATATGCGCTGGCTGCTCGATACCTTTAATCAGGATGTCGTACTTGCTCTTGCCGGATACAACGCCGGCGAAGGAGCGGTGATGAAGTATGGCTGGAGGGTACCGCCATATCGTGAAACGCAGGAGTACGTTCGGAGGATCGCGACCCGATACAGCATGATCTCGGACGGACGCTATGTGAATACCGCAAAGCGGCTCGGTGAAAATACCGCCCAGGTCGTCCAGAAGGAATCGGCACCGCTTACAGTTTTAGAGGTCGCACCGGTCGCCATCCGTGGCGCCGACGGCAAAATGATGCTGGTCAATCAGTAACTTGATCTACAGCCAGAATAGAAGCGGTCCGCGAGTTGCGCGGGCCGCTTTTTTGCATCCGTATTTCGGGATGCAAAAATAGTTGGGCAATATTTCCTTAGGCCTCCGTCACGGAGAAAGGTGTTGAAGTTTTTGGGGGACGGGTGGATGTTCGTTTCCCGCTGCATGCGAAGGAGGCCGCTTTATGGCGTTCGGTGAGCAGTTTCATATTCTCTTACGGACCTATGGTGACCCCTGGGCGGCTCCGACGAACATGTCTCAGTGGACAGCATCGGTCGAGGATCTGCTTCGCAAGATATCTTCTTCAGACGCTGGAAAGGCGCTCTTGAATGCAATACACGACACAGGATTTTTCATCAAGATCCATCCCGAGTCGGACACTCATTGCAACGCACACGGGTTCGGAGGCGGTCTTGAGATCGACGAACAGAAACGCAGTATCAAAGGGCATGTTGTATTCAATCCGGTCGCATATTCGGAAGGGAGCCATTGCTTTCAGATAAAAAAGAGCAAACAGCACAAGAACGGCGGATTGCCGGACGAAATATTATTTCACGAGATGATCCACGCCATCCGTGGCGGCTTGCGACTCAATGATGCCCGGCCGGTCGCAGGAGGGCTGAAGCGATACAGCAATACCGAAGAGTTTCTGGCTATCCTGATCACCAATATCTATATTTCAGACGCGAGCAACGGGAAAGGCAGCGGTCTGCGGGCTGGCCACGCGGGAAAATCTCCGCTCGAAGCACAGTTCAGTAGATCGTTGTCGTTTTTTGCAAGTTCGGCCAAGATCCTGCCGCTGTTAAAAGAGTTCAAGGATAAGCAGCCGAAATTCTTTGCGGATCTAGCGAAAGTCAAGTCGGTGTTTAATCCGTTCAAGGCAATGACCGATGACATGAAGGCGGTAGAGAAGATATCAAATGCAAAGTCGACCATCGCCTACGACGCCCGTGCCGAAAAGCTCCACGACAAGCAGATCGAGGCATACAAGTCCGAACTGCGAGAGTCATATAAGGCGAGAAACGCGCAGGACGCAAAGCAGTTCGAGACGATGATGCGATCGATCGCGGGTATGAATCCACAGGAACTCTCGCGGCAAATGGGTGCGCTCGGCCGCGAGGCGCTAGAATTCCTAGGCCTTTGACCTATCCATCACCCTAAGCACCTCTGCGACCGACCATGCCTGGGCCGGGCACCCGCGCGGGGTATGCGGCGGTTCGGCATCGAAGATCTCCGATATCTGCCCGACGCCGGCTTCGTAAAGATGGCGTTCGAGGCCGGCGAGTATTTCCGCAATGCGGTCCTCGCGTTCGGGATAGACGCGGCGGTAAGCGTCGATAAATCCGCCGATGAGCCACGCCCAAACCGTGCCCTGGTGATAGGCCGAGTCCCGCTGGAACGGTGAGCCGATATAGACAGGCACATATCGCGGGTCACGCGGCGACAGCGACCTAAGGCCGACGGGCGTGAGCAGATCGGCTTCGACCCGATCGACCACCGCCCGGGCCCTTTCCTCGTCGAGCATTGAGTGATAGAGCGACGCGGCAAATATCTGATTCGGCCGGACCGATCCATCGCGGGTACCATTTTCGACCACATCGTAGAGGCACTGCTCTTCGGAGTTCCAAAAGACCGCGTTGAACGATTGACGGGCGAGTTCGGCCATCGAAACGTATTTCGAGCGGTCGTCCTCGTCGCCAAAACCGGCGGCGAGATCCGCCATGATGCAGAGTGCGTTGAACCAGAGGGCCTGTATCTCGACCGCTTTGCCCGTGCGCGGTGTGATCACGAGGTCGCCGATCTTGGCGTCCATCCAGGTAAGCTGCACGTCTGGCGATCCCGAATAGAGCAGGCCGTCGGTGTCGACGTGTATGTTGTAGCGCGTGCCGCGAAGGTGCCAGGCGAGTATTTCGGCCAGGATCGGGTAGATCTCCGCACGGATAAAATGAAGATCGCCGGTCGCCTCGATGTAGGCACGAACAGCCTCAAAATACCAGAGCGTGGCATCGACGGTGTTGTATTCGGCCGTGTCGCCGGCATCGGGAAAGCGGTTGGGAAGCATACCCTCCGACACGCTGCGTGCGAATTCGGCGATTATATTTTTCGCGATCTCGGCGCGGCCCGTCGCCAACGTAAGTCCCGGGAGCGCGATCATCGTGTCGCGTCCCCAATCGGAAAACCACGGGTAGCCGGCGATCACGGTGTTCCCGTCGCCGCGGCTGACGATGAACTGGTCTGCGGCGAGTACGAGTTGTTCTTGAGTATCGCCGACCGGGCGGGCCGCCTTTATCAACGACTTCCGCCTTTTTCGCTCCGCCTTTTCGAGGGTATCAGGGGTTTCGACCAGCGGCTCGGCGGCGGACATCGCAACATACGCCGCCTTTTTAAGGTCAAAGGTAAGTTCGAAGGGCTGGTAAAGATCCTCTCGAAAGTCGAATCCGCGCTCTTCTTCGACCGCGTATTCAAAGTCGCGATACCAAAAGCCGGTATCCGCCACATCTACCGCATTGTGCGAAAAAAAGATCGGGGGAAGCGCGGCCTCGGGGCGCATCTCGATCGAATATTTGGAGGCAGCGTATTGACCGTTGAATTCGTCGGTTTGGTGGCGGAGATGGTGGTAGTCAACGAAAGAGAGCATCGGGCGGACACTCATCGTGACCGCCGGCCGCTTTCCGCGCTTCTCAAAATACACTTTATACGCGACGACGCACGCATTGCGGCCGTGCGGCATAAAGACGCGCTTCTCAAGTTCTACACCGTCTAACGAGTAGGTCCACACGGGGAACGGATCGAGCCGAAATGAGGTGATGAATCTAAACCCCTGCGGGTGAACTTTGCCAGGATAGCGATTCGCCGAAAGCTCGTAAGTTCTGCCCTCGATCGTGACGGTCTCTTCGATCTTTGAGACCATCGTTACACGGCCGAGCGGGGGCTCTGTCGCGGCCGTGAGCAGGCCGTGATATCGGCGAGTGTTTACACCCGAGATCGTGCCCGAGGCAAATCCGCCGATGCCGTTGGTCTCGAGCCATTCGCGGCTCGAGGCGGCGGCGAGGTCGGTACATGTTGTCGAATCAAAACTGATCATGCATTTGTAAGTAGGACACTTCGGTCCAATATTCCCGCTTGCCGCCCAAAAACTAACCGCGCAGCAGCCTCAGGTAGAGTGCTTCGGTCTCGTCGATCATACGATCGAGCGAGAACTTTCCGCCCGCAGCCTTTCTATTTTCCTCGCCGACAAGATCGCATGACCGCGGGTCGGCGAGCAGGCGTGAGATATGGTCCGCGAGTGCCACCGGGTCTTTGATCGGGACGAGGTCCGCGCGTTTTCCAAAGAGTTCGCGTGCCCCTTCGGTCTCAGTGGCGACGACCGGCTTTCCATGGGCCATTGCTTCGAGCATTGCGAGGCCGAAACTTTCGCTGTATGAGGGTGAGACGAAGATATCTATCGCGGAATAGAACGAATCGGTGTCGTCGATCCAATCGAGCCACAGAAAGCGGTCCTGCAGGCCGAATACCTTTACCATTCGGCGAAGTTCCCGACGGAACGAGCGGTCGCCGGAGCTGTCTTTCCCGACGATCACGAATCGGCAATCGGGAAACCGGCCCGCCAACTCGTTCGCGGCGAGGACGAGATCTCGCTGGCCCTTTAGCTCCCGGAGTTCGCCGAGCGTCCCGACGAGGGGAGCGTCCACGGGGATCGAGTGAAACTCCCTGAATTCACGTCTCAGACGCAGCCTTTCGTCTGCGGTTAGGGCGTTGACGTTTAGGCCGTTCTTGATCACCGAGACCTTGCCCGGATTGAACACCTTTTTCAAGCCGGCCCCTACGGCGTCCGAAACTCCGATCGCCGCGGCGAGATTGCCAAGCGCGAACCGGTTGAACGGTTTGAGCGGGAACAGAACATGCCGGGTAAGCACGAACTTTACGGGCTTTGCAGCCATACACGCGATACTCGCCGGAATGTAGTCGCGTGCAACGTGAGCGTGGACGATCTCGATCTGGTTCTGCCTGACGAACTCCGCGATGCGCATCGAGCTGATCACGCCGAATGAATTGCGGATAGAAACGTGCATCAGATTCTCGGCCGGCAGGAACGACAGCCGGTGCTGCCACTCGTTGGTGGGCCGGAGCGCGACAAAGACCTCGTGGCCGCGCTCTTTCAAGCCGCGGCAGAGGTCTGCCACGTGGCGTTCGCCGCCGCCGAACGTCCGCGAAGATGAGATATGCAGAATGCGCATTCGAACGAGACGATGATACAAGAATTCAGAGCGGAAACGCGACTGCTACACCTAATCGTTCAACGTCATCCGCCCGAACACAAAAAAAGCACGCATGCATAAAGCACGCGTGCCGTGAAGTCTCTGCTCGTGAGAGATAAAGGGTTAGAACTGGAACCGGGCTCCGAACTGCATCTGGAACACCTGACTTCCCGGATTGTTCGACGTGATGATCTCTCCAAACGTTGAGCTTGAAGGATTCTGCTGTCGAACCTGTGCGAAGTTGATGTTCGTGATGCCGTCGAGGCCGCAGCGGCCGCCGGTGACGCTCCCGGAGCAGTAGTTCGTCTGGCCGCCGCCGTACTGAGTGTTCGAGAAGTTGAAGATGTTGAAAAACTCCGTGAAGAAGATCAACCGCTTCGTCTCATCAAAGTTGAAGCCCTTTTGAATGCGAAGATCGATGTCGTAAACATTCCGGTTGCGGAAATAGTTACGCGGCAGTTCTACGCCGGGAACGAGGAACGGGCGATCGTTGTTAAGTCCGTCGCCGTTCATATCGCTGCCGACCGTTGAATTGAACGGGACACCGGAACGCAGCCTGATCGCACTCGATACCTCAAACCCGTAGGGCAGGAAGAATACAGGGTTGGCTACGAACTGGTGGGTGCGGTCGAGCCGCGAAGGGCCGAACTCGGAACGTCGGTTGAAAGGATTCGTATAGAGAACGCCTCCCGAATCGCGTTCGTTGTCGTCATCCGAATTGTTGCGCGACAGCGTGTAATAGGCGTTGATCAGACCCCAGCTTTTTGTGATACGGGTTCTGAACGTAAGCGCCTGGAAGAACGACCGGGCCGAGGATTCACGCACCTGAACGCTGCTTAGCGAGGGGATCGGCCGCGGCCGGTTGCTCCAAGTGGTAAGGAATGCCGGACGGGTAACTCCGATGATCTGCCGTTGGGCCGGATCGACGCTTGGATCAAGCACTATCGGTGCCGGCAGGTTATAGTCAACGTTCCTTTGAAGGAAGTTCGTGCGGACCTGTGAATAATCGACACCGACGACAAAGTTACGTGCAAACTCGCGTTCAACGCCAAAACCGAACTGGATCGATTCCGGATTATTGAACTCTGGGTCATGACTCGTTACCTGAATACCGTTGACGATGTTCGGGTTAAAGCTTGTGCTGATCGCCGAACCGATCGCCTGTACCTGTGCGGGGGTCAGCGTAGGAAGCCCGTTGATCGGCACCGTGTTCAGGTCGATCCCGATGATCGCGAACTGACGATAGATCGTATTCGGGTTACACCGTGCATCGGAAGTATTCGGGACACAGCCCGTAATTGCAATGTACTGGGCCGCTGCCGGCGTATTCAGGAAATTGTTGAACACGGTCGTGTTCACGCCGATGCCGCCGCTACCCAAGATCGCACGGACGTTGCCGGGCGGGAGGCGATAGTTGTTGACCGAGTCGGCAAGAAGCAGAAGCGGTGTGCGTGCGTAGTAAACGCCGCCGAAACCGCGAACAACGGTCTTGCCGTCACCCATCGGATCCCATGCGAAACCGAGCCGCGGGCCCCACTGCCAACCGCTGTCGGGAATGGTCGTCGGGTCGATGCCGCCGCCGCCCGCAAGCGGGAACGAAGCGTTGCGGACCAGGTTCACAAGGTCGGTGTTGCTTACGTCCGGGTCCGGGTTGTACTGCTGCTCCGCACGAACGCCAAAATTCAGCGTAAATTTCGGCGTGATACGCCAGGAGTCCTGTGCAAAGAAGGCAAGTTCCTGCACCTTGATCGCTGCCTGCAGGTTACCGATCTGCTGGCGATAGATAGCACTTGTGCTATCGAATCGGCCAAGGTAGTTCGGGAATCCGGCTGGCGCCCTGGTGTTGGAAAGCTGGGTCAGCGTGTTCTGGATAGACGTACTTGAAGATCCGATACTGAGGCTGTATTCGCCGAACTGGCCAAAGCCGAACGTCTGCTCGGCATTGATGCGGCTATACTCGCCGCCGAATTTGAAAGTGTGATTACCGGTGACGAAGGTGAGCGAATCGGCAAACTGAAGCCGAGTATCAAACTGCGTGGTCGGCAGAAAGTTTCTGGTGCCGAATTCGCCGATGCCGGTGAAAACATTCGGTGCTTCTTCGTTCGATGTTCGCGGCCGCTCCTCGCGGGCATACTGTACGCGGAGGTCGTTAAAGAGCGAGGCCGAGAGGTTGCTTACGAGCTGACTGACGGTCGACCAGTTCTTGTCTTCCTCAGTACCGTTCGTGCCAAGCGCACGGGTTGTGGTCGGGTCGAACGAGGTCTCGCCGGTCGAAACGCCGTTCAGAGCCTTATTCTGGCTATAGTTGAATCGGGTGTTAAAGCGGTTCGCACCGTTGATGACCCAGTCGATCTTACCGAGGCCGGCGTAAGCATCGTTCGTCTGTGTGAATGGGACCTCCTGGGATCGGTAGAAATCATACACGGCCTGCTGAGTCGCGTTCGGCGTGATACCGATGAGGTTCGGATAGAGGATCTGACGCGGAGCCCGGAATCTCTGCTGCTCGTAGGTGGCGAAATAGAAGAGCTTCTCTTTTACGATCGGACCGCCGATCGCTCCGCCGAACTGATGTTGTGTAGGAGCGAGGGTCGCATCGACTCCGGTTTGGCCATTAATGACGATCTGGCTGAGCCGCTGTTCGTCGAGAGCCTCTGCAAAGGAGTTGGGCCGGGCAAGCTCCTGCGGACGGATCTGATAGAACACCGAGCCGCGAACATTGTTCGAACCGCTTTTGGTCACAACGTTAACGACGCCGCCGGTAGAGCGGCCGAACTCTGCCGAATATCCGGCAGCGACAACGTTAAACTCTTTGATCGATTCCTGCGGAATGGTAAACGAAGAATTTGACCGCTCGCCGCCGCGGATACCGCCGAAGAAAGGCTGATTGAAATCGACACCGTCGACGTTCACGTTGCCGTTGATGCCGCGTTGGCCGGAAAGCGAGATCTGACCGCGTGACGGATCGACCTGTGCGGTCGGGGTCAGCGTCGCGAAATCCTGAAACCGGCGGCCGTTGATCGGAAGATTGCTGATAGCTGCTTCGCTGATCACCGCGTCGGCGTTGCTTTGGGTGGTCTGCACACCCTCGGCTGTGACCGTGACCTCAGCCGAAACATCACCGGCGCCGAGTGTGAACAAAGCGTCGGTCGTACGGCCGACCTGAACCTCGACGTTCAATGTCTGTTCAGCAAAACTCGCAGCCGACGTCTTGAGCGTATATGCTCCGGGCCGAAGGGTTACAAATGTATAAAGTCCGTCTCCGCTTGTAGTAGCGGTCTGTGATTGGTTTGTCGCCTTGCTGGTGAGTGTAACGGCAGCGTTCGGGACGGCAGCGCCCGCTGCGTCCGTCACGGTTACCGATATCGCACCCGTACCAGCCTGTGCGATCGCTCCTGCTACAAAGATAGCAGTCATGAGCGAGGCAAAGGCGAGATTCTTAAGATTCAAAAGTTTAGTCATCTGTTTTTGACCTCTAGTGAGTTTTCAATTCAATAATGCCAGTATATTTTTGTGTAATTTGCCCTCGATTCTCTGTAATTTTGGATTTTTCTATCGCTTTTTGGATAACAAACAGCCCGTTTCCACTTGTACATTTGCAACCTACCTTATGGGGTAATTGCTGTAACAGGTTTAACTTGATTGTTTGCACACCATTACACCTTTCCGGGTCCATCCCAGTAGTAAATCCGGATTAGCCACGAATGGCCGAGAATTTCAGGGCACTCAATTTCACGCAAATTGAATTCCTAAGTTCGATGGGAGCAAAGTTGATGTCTGCAAACGATGAGAATAAGATGTGCGCATTACAGGCGGGTTAAATCGCGGCGAAAAGTTCCGAAGGGAGAGAAATAATCCTGGCAAACCTTTCTGATCGTCCGGCATCCTAGCGGCTGATCAAATGGATTACGAGCAATGTTTGTAAGGGTTTAGAGGTGGGGATGCAAAGAAGACGAGCGAAAACTTGACTTTTTTGTAAGAATGATTTAATTTTCTCGTTCTCTTTTCGTTGGGTGGGGACGAACCAGGGGGTATTTGATAATAATGAACAAGCGAAACAGGGGGGAAGATATGGCACAAATAGAATACGCAACAGCATCATACAAAACACCGATGCACCATCGGATATCGGCCCATATGCCGGTGCAGGCTATATGGACGGACGACGAGAGCGGAAAACGGATAAAGGTTGACGGAACGACAGAGAATCTGGGCGAGAACAGCGCACTTGTAAATCTCGAGATCCTGCCGCCGGTAGGCGCCGAGGTAAAGCTCCGGATCCTCGACGAAAACAAGACCATTATCGAGGTCGCAACGGAAGTGATCCGTGTAGAGCGCGACCCGAGCAAACCGCTCGCGGCCTTGACGGTCCTTCAGAATCTGAAAAAGTGGAAGTCGATCGGAATGGAGGCCGCTCAGCAATGGGTGACCCACCATTGGAAACTTAACTACGAAGAGGAATGGGTCAACTAGCCCTTCATCACCTTCGAATTTATATGGATACGGGGAGATACGCGGGTATTTCCCCGTTCTTGTTTGGCCAGAAGGCTTTGGTCATAAAAGGCCGGTTACAACAGCCGGCCTCGTTTTCGCATCTTTTAAATTGGATGAGACGTTTTATTGTTTATGTGATCCTTGCCCTGATGTTCTGCATTCCGGTGCTGGCGCAGGAGAAGCCGCTTACACAGGCCGAGTACGTTCAGCTCTTGTACGGCATCGAGCGTAGATCGGTCAACAAGTCGGAAGTGGTGGACGCCCTTCGCAGGAGGGGCATCGGTTTCGCCCTGAATGACGGGATCCGCAGCCTCACTCGTTCGAAAGGAGCAAATGACGACGAGCTAAAGCGTGCACTCGAAGAAGCCGAACGGCGCCGGAAAGACCCGGAGGGCACGCGCCTTCCGACGGCACTCGAGACCGCAGGGCTAATAGACAAGACGCGTCGTAAGACGCTAGAGGCCGTCGGCGAAATGCCGGATTTCGTGGTAAAACAGCAGATCCAGCGTTCGGAGGCATATGCCGGTACGGGAAATTTTCGCAATCTGGATAAGCTGATCGTGGCCGTAAGCTACCGTTCAAGCGGCGAGGAATCGTATAAACTGCTCTCGATCAATGGAGCCCTGCAGGCGAATGCGGAGTCGAAGAGAAATTACGAGGAGGCCGGGGGTACAAGCTCGACGGGAGAGTTCGTCACCATGCTGGCCACTATCTTCAAACCCGAAAGCGAAACGGAATTCATGCCAGTTCAGACTGATCTGGTACGCGGACGCAATACGGTGATCTTCGATTTCTCTGTCGAGCGTGATAAGGCGAAGCAGCAGATCGTCGCGGGCGGAGGCTATTCGCAAATGACGCTTACCGGAATGAAGGGCCGCATCTGGATAGATCGCGATGAATTTCGGGTTTTGCGTGTCGAAAGCGAAGCGACCGAGATACCGGAGAATTTTCCGATCAGGACGGCCCGACGCACGATCGACTACGATTGGACCACGATCTCGGACGAACGATATCTGCTGCCGCTCATCTCGGATGTACGCCTGACGTTCAGGGAAAAGAGCAATGTTTACGAGTCTCGCAATCTGATCCGCTTTACCAACTACCAGAAGTTTGGAACGGACATCATCATCGGCCCGGAAGATTCCGAACCCGTGCTAGAGGAAAAGCCCTGACTAGGGGAACAAGCCACACAATATTAACCGGGCTTATCAAATGAGATCATTCACACGATTTGCGATCGCGTCATTATTTCTTATCCTGTCAATTCAGGTGGCCGCGCAGGACGGCCCGCCGAAAGAAGAAGGAAAACGCGAGGCGAATTTGATAGAACTCATTACTCTTGACCCGACCATCAAGCTTGATATTCGGTACGCCACTGATAATAACTTCGTTGGTAAAAAGGTTTACCCCGAGGCTCGTGCCTTTCTGCAGCGGCCCGCTGCCAAGGCGGTCGCGAAAGTACACAGGTCGCTTAAGAAAAAGGGCCTGGGATTGGTGATTTTTGACGGCTACCGGCCGTGGTCGATCACGAAACTGTTTTGGGAGGTCACGCCGGACGATAAGCGGATGTTTGTAGCAAATCCGGCCAAAGGGTCAAAGCACAACCGAGGGTGCGCCGTCGATCTCAGCATCTTCGATCTCAAGACGGGCAAACCGATCGAAATGCCCTCGGAGTACGACGAGTTCACCGAGCGGGCCTCGCCCAACTACTCGGGCGGGACGGCGGAACAGCGAGCTAACCGCGATATGCTGCGAAAGCTCATGGAGGACGCCGGATTTACCGTGAACCCGAATGAGTGGTGGCACTTCGATTTCAAAGACTGGGAAAAATACGCGATCTATGACATATCGTTCGGTGAGGCGGCGCTGGCGGCAAAGTGACTTGGAGCGGCGGGGTCGGCCGCTCCAAAGTACCGGCCGAACGTTACTGTGCTGACGGCGATGCGTCCTTCGCCTTTGCGGCCTCGATCTGCAGGACGACCTTCACCTCGTCTGATATGGCCGCGATCCCGCTCGGAAGGGCGTTCCCGTAATTCACTCCGAAATCGCGCCGATTGATCGTGGTCTCGCCGGCGATGCCCATCTTCGCGGCACTTC
>JBFWWI010000011.1:0-57290 GCA_050246275.1 Pyrinomonadaceae bacterium | reverse complement strand
CTCTCAAACGGCCCGTCCGACATCCGCGCGAATTGAAACCGAAGCGGCCCGCCGCTTCGCTCCCAATTCGCCAAAGGGGACATTTGATGTGCTAGCAAAACCGGACATCTTCATTTGCTATCAACAGAGTTTTTTCGAGACTTGTAGCTAGCACATCATATGTCCGGTTGAAGTAGCAGATGATGTGTCAGCGCTTGGCCAGAGATTCCACCGGATTTGCTGTCAAAGAGTATTTTTCAGGATGGATTTTACAATTTCAGACCGATCTAAGCCGCTGGAATGTTTCTAGAGAACGCCAAACGACCCGACGAAGGTCTTCGATGCGTCGCCATCGGCGGCGGTAATGGCCTTTCGACCCTTTTAGAGGGACTTAAAGTATTTGTAGGGAACCGGTTGTCGCAGCTTTCGGCGATCGTAGCGGTCAGCGATGATGGCGGAAGTTCGGGGAGGCTTCGGGACGAATTGCAGATGCCGCCTCCTGGTGATATTCGCAATTGTATGGTGGCTCTCAGCGAAGATTCGCTGCTGATGTCAAAACTCTTTAGGTTCCGATTCGGAGGTGAGGGTGAACTCGGCGGCCACAGTTTCGGAAACCTCTTCCTCGCCGCCCTTTCAGAGATAACCGGTGATTTTACCGAAGCCGTTAAACTCTCATCGGAAGTGCTTGCAAGCAAAGGACATATCTATCCCGCCACCGATTCGGATGTACGGATCGCGGCAAGGCTGCGGGATGGGACCGTTGTGCGCGGAGAGACCAAGCTAGGCAAGGTGGGATCACAGATAGAGCGGTTATTCCTAGAACCAGAGGACTGCCATCCATTGCCGGAGGCAGTTGCCGCGATCGACACCGCGGACCTCATCACCATCGGTCCCGGATCTCTTTATACGAGCCTTTTGCCGCCGCTGCTTGTAAAAGGTGTTGCTCAAGCCATTGCCGATTCGAATGCCATTAAAGTGTTCGTATGCAATCTGATGACACAGCCGGGCGAGACCGATGGACTCACCTCTCGCCGGCACCTCGAGCTTATTCGTGAATATGTTCCACAGATCCGATTCAACGCGATTCTGGTAAATAACCAGCCAATATCACCTGAACAGGCGACTCTCTATAACCAGGAAGGAGCCGAGCAGATAGGTGTGCATGGCTCGATATCAGGAGAGTCTATCGATGGCGCAAAGATCGTTTATGATAACCTTTTAGATAATGGCCCAAAGGTCCGCCACGACCCGGCGAGGTTGGCGATGGCAGTCCTAAAGCTAGCTTCCGCTGGCAACTGCTAAACTCGGGCAAATTGTGGCAAAATTTAGACATGGAAGATTCTCCGGCCGCACATAAACCCTTGGATCTGCTCATTTTGGCTGCTGGTCTCGGGACCCGCATGCGGTCAGGGCTAGCAAAGGTTCTTCACAAAGTCGACGGGCGGCCGCTAATAGATCACGTCTGCCGCACCGCGGCTTCACTTGCCCCGGAGAAGATCTACATAGTGATAGGCCATCAGGGTGACGAAGTTCGTTCGGCGGTCCTTGCGGAGCTTGACGACACCCAGTTGGTCTTTGTGGAGCAAGTTGAACAATTAGGGACAGGAGACGCGGTGAACGCGGCGCGCCGATACCTTGAAGGCCGCGATTCGACCTTACTGATCCTGTCTGGAGATGTGCCGCTGATCAGGCCGGAAACGCTCGGAGGGCTGATACAGCAGCATCATGGCCACCGCGGAAAAGGGGCAGCTTGCACGATGCTAACGGTCAAATTAAAGGACCCGACAGGTTACGGCCGTGTAGTGCGCGGCGATGATGGTACCTTTGACCGGATAGTCGAGCAAAAGGACGCGAGCGAAGAAGAGCTTGAGATCCGTGAGATCAATGCGGGTATTTACTGCTTCGAAACCAAAAAGCTCTTTGCGGCTCTTACGCGCGTGCAAAACAATAACGCCCAGGGCGAGTATTATTTGACCGATGTTCCCGCGCTACTAAAGGCCGCAGGCGAGGATGTTTCGATCTTTCAACACAGTGATGCCCAAGAGATCGAAGGCGTGAACAACCGTGTCCAGCTCGCGGATATCGAGCGACTTCTCCGGCGTCGAACCGTCTCAAAGCTGATGCTGGATTACGGGGTCTCCTTTATCGATCCTAAGACAGCCTATGTAAGCGAATCGGTCAAGATCGGACGAGACACCGTTGTTCACCCGAATGTGTCCATCGACGGCGACACCGAGATCGGCGACGGGTGTACCATTCGTTCTGGTACCCGCATAACCAATTCGAAGATCGGAACCGGCGTCGAGATATTGGATCACTGCGTTATCGTAGACTCCGACATCGCGAATGATTGCAAAGTCGGCCCGTTCGCACATCTTCGTGGGAACGCAAGCATGGAAGGCGGTTCGAAGGTAGGCAATTTCGTTGAGCTGAAGAAGACGAAGCTTGGCCGCGGGTCGAAGGCGAACCACCTTTCCTATCTCGGTGATGCCACGATAGGGGAGAACACGAATATTGGTGCAGGAACAGTCACTTGCAATTACGATGGCGTCCGAAAACACGAGACTCACATTGGCGATAATGTGAAGATCGGGTCGGATACGATGCTGGTCGCGCCTGTAACGGTCGGTGACGGAGCGGCAACCGGAGCGGGGAGTGTGGTGACAAAGGACGTCGCTCCCGGCGAACTCGTCTTCGGTGTGCCGGCAAAGGCGGGAAAGAAGGAACGTAAGGCACGTTAACTCGATCAGGCCGGTGCTATTGGCGGTTTGCTGAATAATTTTTATGTGTGGAATTGTCGGTTACGTTGGGAATAAACAGGTGGTCCCTCTGATCATTGACGGGCTGCGAAAGCTGGAGTATCGCGGGTACGACTCGGCTGGGATCGCAGTTGCGGACGAATCACATCATCTTGAACTGCGTCGAGCCGAAGGAAAGTTGCGCAATCTGGAAGAGGTCATAAGGCTCCATCCACTCGACGGCACCTTCGGTATCGGGCATACGCGTTGGGCAACTCACGGTCGCCCGACCGAGGAGAACGCACATCCCCACCGTGACCAGTCGGGAAAGGTGGTCGTCGTACATAATGGGATCATAGAGAATTATATAGCTCTGAAGGAACGTCTAGCGGAGAAAGGGAGCACATTCAAGACCGAGACCGATACCGAAGTGATCGCGCATTTGATCGGCCATTACAAGGACACAGAAGCGCTTTCTCTCGAAAATGCGGTTAGGAAGGCGGTCAAGGAACTTAGAGGCATTTTTGCATTGTCGATAATTTCGGTCGATGAGCCCGACACGATCATTGCGGTCCGTGAAGGTGCGCCGGTCGTGATCGGCCTGGGTGACGGTGAGTTTTTCGTTGCGTCAGATATTCCGCCGATCCTTCAGCATACGCGCGACGTTTTCTATCTTGGCGAGCGGGAGATAGCCGTCCTTACAAAAGATAGTGTCCGCGTTACGGATTTTGACGGCAACATAGTCGAGCCCAAGCAGCAACGGATCACGTGGGACCCGATAATGGCGGAAAAAGGCGGGTTCAAACATTTCATGCTCAAGGAGATATACGAACAGCCCAGGGCCGTCCGCGATACCGTGCAGGGTCGCGTGTCGCTGGATACCGGTAAGGTCTACCTCGACGAGATGAATATTTCGGAAGAGGACTTTCGTTCGGTCACCTCGATCAAGATCGCAGCTTGCGGTACGTCCTGGCATGCCGGGCACGCCGGCAAATTCATGCTCGAGAAACTTGCCCGCGTGCCGGTCGAGGTCGATTATGCCTCAGAGTTTCGCTATCGCGATCCGGTGCTAAAGGAAACTGACCTTATGGTCGTCATCTCACAATCGGGCGAGACCGCAGACACGATCGCCGCTATGCGTGAAGCAAAGGACGCGGGTTGTAAGGTACTCGCCATATGCAACGTTCAGGGTTCGATGATCCATCGCGAAGCCGACGGAACGATACTCACTCATGCCGGACCCGAGATCGGAGTGGCGTCGACCAAGGCGTTTACCGCGCAGATGATCGCACTCTATTTGTTCGCACTTTATTTGGGCGATCTTCGCGGCACCGTCTCTGCCGAGGACGGAAGACGGCTTGCTCAGGATCTTGCTGAACTTCCACTTAAGATCGAGCATTTGCTGAACGACGCCGATCTTATAGAGGAGCTCTCTAAAGATTATTTTCGCGTCCAGGATTTTCTTTATCTCGGCCGCGGCATTAATTTTCCCGTAGCGCTCGAAGGAGCTTTGAAGCTGAAAGAGATCAGCTATATACACGCCGAAGGATATCCCGCGGGCGAAATGAAGCACGGTCCGAACGCGTTGATCGACGAAAAGCTGCCTGTTGTGGTAGTGAATACGAAGGAGAGCGGCAACCCCTCCAGCGAGCTTCGCTATGAAAAGACCCACTCTAACATTGTCGAGGTAAAGGCACGTGACGGTATCGTCATCAGCGTACTTACCGAGGGGGATACGATGAGTTCGAAGGTTTCGGATCACGTGATCGAGGTCCCGGAAACGTCGGACCTGCTTGGACCGGTGCTGTCTGTCGTGCCCCTCCAGCTTCTCTCATATCACATCGCAGTCCGCCGCGGCTGCGACGTTGACCAGCCAAGGAATCTGGCGAAGTCGGTGACGGTGGAGTAGTTCGTGCCGATTACGCACCCTCGGATAGTTGCTGCGGATCGGGTCCTGCTCGCAGGCGTGCGAGTCAGGATGTCGTTTACAAATGATCGGACAAGCGAACTCTGGCGGAACTTCAGGTCGCGTGAAAACGAGGTTGTGGGGCGGGTCGGATCCGATTCGTTCTCTGTGAAGGTATATGGGCCGGAATACTCGTTCACGTCGTTTGACCCAACAGCCGAATTCGATAAGTGGGCTGCCGTAAAGGTCGATTGGGGATCGAAACAGAAAGACGGTTTTGAGAATCTGGAGGTCACGGGAGGTGACTATGCGGTTTTCGTTCACCTTGGCCCGGCCTCTGACGCATCGCGGACCTTTGGTCATATATTTAGATCGTGGCTTCCGGATTCTGGTTACGACCTAGACCGGCGACCACATTTTGAGGTTTTGCCCAAAGGCTACGATCCCTTCGACCCCGAAGCAGAGGAAGAGGTCTGGGTCCCAATAAGAAGTCGAGTTTGATCCCAAGAATACATATGAAAGCTATTGTCGTTCGCGAGTTTGGCCCGCCCGAAGTAATGGAGGTCGAGGATGTCGGCCTGCCTGAGCCGTCCGGAACTCAAGTTCGCATACGCGTGCACGCCGCGGGGGTTAATCCGGTGGACACCTACTTGCGCACCGGTATTCACGCTCACGCTCCGAGTTTGCCGTATACGCCGGGCAAGGATGCCGCGGGTGTTGTCGAAAAGGCCGGCGATGCCGTTACCCGGGTCGCGGTTGGCGATCGGGTTTACACGGCGGGTTCGATCTCGGGGACATACGCGGAGAATTCGATCTGCGACGAATCCCAGCTTGGAATTTTGCCTGATAAGACGAGTTTTGAGGAAGGTGCCGGAATATGGACGCCTTACGCTACCTCGTTCAGAGCTCTCTATCAGAAAGCTGGTGCCAAGCCAGGTGAAACAGTTCTGATACACGGGGCATCCGGCGGGGTCGGCCTCGCTTGTGTGCAATGGGCGAAGCACGCCGGTCTGGGCGTGATCGGCACAGCGAGTTCTGACGATGGTAAGAAGTTGATAGAAGATAATGGCGCGGACGCTGTTTTTGACCATTCGGACGAGGATCATCTATCTGAGATCCGCGAGCGTACCGGTGGGAGGGGCGTCGACGTCATAATTGAAATGCTGGCTAACGAGAATCTCGAGCGCGATTTCGAAGCTTTGGGAATGTTCGGCCGCATCGTGGTGGTCGGAAATCGCGGCAGCCTCACTTTCACACCACGGCAGGCGATGACCAAGGACGCCACCATTTACGGTATGTCGCTTTTCAATGCAACTCGTGAAGCGCTGTCGGAGATCCATAGTGCCATTCAAAATGGCCTCGAAGAGGGCTTCCTAAAACCGCCTGTTTCAAGGTCGTTCCAGCTTGCCGACGCTCCTCAGGCCCACCACGAGATCATTGAATCGAAAGCCGCAGGAAAGATCGTACTTATACCTTAGGAGAAGGGAAAAGTATCCGAGTCGGACGCGCCGCTTGTAGCCAGATATCACACTGGCCTTAGTTTGCGACGAACGTAACATCCCCCACGTTCTCGCTTAGATTTACCAGCATAGCGGGTGTGCCGAACGTATATCGTTTTGCGGATACGCTCACGACATAGGTCTGGCCGGCATCAAGTTCCGGGAATGAATATGCGCCAAAGGTCCCGGTAAGGACGGTTCGCGGTTGCGTCAGGTTGCCGCCGGCTACCGTGACGGCGACATTTCGTATGCCCGCGCCTTCGGCGGTCAATACCCGCCCCGCCAACGTCGCACCGGCGGCAAGGGTTGGATTTAACGTTAGCGATGCCGCTGAGACCGTGCCTGTGTCACCTGCGGAGCAATCCCTGAAACGAAGTGTCCACGTACCATTGATGTTGACCGGATTCATGCTGGCGAATGCGGCATCCAAACTGGTGAATGCCGGGCCCGGGCTATCCAAGGCATTCGGGCCGGCCGCCTGCGTTCGGTACGCGCCATTCGTAATGTCAAAATTCGTGTTGTTGCTTGATGCAGCAACGGTCCAAATGTTATTCGTTGCTAGATCATTGAATGTATAGGTGCCGTCGAGGTTCGCGTTGTCACCAAAATCGGTGGCGGTGTTCGCGCCGACCCGAGAGAATAGCAGGTGGCTGGTCGAATCCGGGGCGATAAGTGTGACCTCAAGGTCACCAACCCACGTGTGTTGCGGGTTCATTGTAAAACTCACCGATCCGGAACCATAGATCCCGGGGAAACCTGCAACCAAAAACTGAATATCTCTAGGCGCACCGCACGTTGGGGTCGGCGATCCTCCGTCAGGAATTGCACCCGTATTCGTGCCACCGTAGGTGGCGGCGCTGATAGGCAATGCAAACCAAATAATTAGTGAGAAGATCGCGAAGGCCGCGGCCAAACACGTAACGGTTGGCCGTATGGACAAGACCCGAACTTGACGGAGTAAACCGCCTAACTGCCGAAAAATGATCATGACAGACTCCTGATGTGAGGCTTTGCGCGGGGGCACGCAAAAAAGGTTAAGAAATTGAACGTTGGGATTCGCGCGGGAGGATGCGCCTTTACGGCACGAGGGAGTACACGCTAATCATAGTTCGATTTGACCGACATTGTCAACGCTTTCGTCCGGCGCCAAGCAAAGATCATGTTCAGTTCGCCGCGTCGACACTCGATGGTTGTTCAAGGACCTCGAACACCTGCAAAGCATATTTGACGTTGCCAAAAGGTGCCGAAACCTGTACTCCGGCTATCACATCGTGGACTTCGGTAAGGGACTCTCTGGCGATCTTGATCCCTTCTTCACGGGCCTCCTCCTTTCCTTTTTCAGTGGCGATCCTCATTCGTTCGAGTATCTCCGGCGTTACGTTGACGCCAGGCACTTCGTTGTGCAGGAACTCGGCATTTCGAAAGCTCACCAGCGGCCAGATCCCGGCGATGACGGGGATCTTCACGTGGGCGATGCGGTCGAGAAAATCACGAAGTTGCTGTGTATCGAAAACAGGCTGGGTGATCGCATATTCAGCTCCTGCTTCGACCTTCCATTCGAATCGCCGGATCTCTTCGTCGATATTCACCGCGCCGGGATTGACGCCGACGCCGATCGAAAAGGCGGTCGGTTTACCGATCGGGTTATTGCCGATGTCGAGTCCGTGATTCAGCTTGTTCGCCATGTTCGTAAGGCCAATGGAATCGATATCGAAAACGGCCGTAGCGTCGGGATATGGCCCCATCTTTGGCGGATCGCCTGTAATGATCAAGAGGTTATGAAGGCCTAGCGCGGCTGCGCCAAGCAGGTCGGACATCATTCCCAGAAGATTACGATCACGGCAGCAATAGTGAAGAACCGCCTCGATACCGACCTCACGTTCGACGAGGACCGCAGTTGATTGTGCAGACATTCGGGTCTGGGCACGAGGCCCATCGGGAATGTTGACAGCATCGACACCGGCATCTTTCAAAAGGCCGATCGACTCAAGGGTTTTGGCTGCATCACAACCTTTAGGCGGAAGAACTTCGACCGAAGTAACGAATTCGCCCCGTGCTATCTTTCGTGACCACTTGGAACGAAGCTCCGGTGAGACCACCTCGACCTCGGCGGGTTTGAGATCCAAGACGCGAATTGAAGTTGACTTGTGAACGGCAGAAGCCTGCCGGGGACTGATCGACCGGATCGCATCGGCAATGAGTTTAATATGGGTTGGAGTGGTGCCGCAGCATCCGCCAACAAACTTGGCGCCCGCCTGAACGAACCTTTTTGCGAAGGTCGCCATATATTCAGGAGAGCCCATATAGAACTGCCGTCCCTGAACGTCCCTCGGTAAGCCGGCGTTGGGTTGGGCGGACAAGGCGCGACCCGTAATTTCCCGCATTTTTTCCAGCGCACTCAGAACGTGAGCCGGGCCCATCCCGCAATTCAGGCCGATCACGTCCACACCTAACTCGTCGAGACGAGTGGTAAACAACTCCGGACTAGTTCCAAATGTGGTGTTCCCATCCATCTGGATGGTCATTTGGGCCACGATCGGTAAGTCTGAAACCTCTTTCACAGCACGGATGGCCTGCTCGACCACCGAAAGCTCTGAAAACGTCTCGAGAATGAAGAGGTCTACACCACCCTCGGCAAGGCCATCGGCTTGTTCTTTGAACAGATCCTTTGCCTCGTCAAAAGAGGTCGGGCCATAGGGTTCGATCCGAATCCCGAGAGGCCCGATCGCGCCGGCGACCAAGGCGTTTTCACCGGCCGCCTCGCGGGCGATCCTGGCGGCGGCTATATTTATTTCTCGAGTCTTTCCTTCAAGGCCGTATGGCTGGAGCTTGTGACGCGTTGCTCCAAATGAATTTGTCTCGATTATGTCCGATCCGGCCTTCACATACTCCTCATGCACTTCCCGTACAAGATCCGGAGCCGTCAGGTTAAGCTCATCATAGCTGCGGTTGATGTAGATGCCTTTATCGTAAAGCCGGGTACCGACCGCACCGTCAAATACATATATCCCGTCAGATTCCAGGAGGTCACGAAATGTTCTCATCGATTCACAGACTAAACCTTCCGCATTGAGCGGCCATAAAAAGAAAGCCTCGCCTAACAGCGAGACTCTCTAAATATCCGTTTGAATCGCTGTTTAGCAGGTTATTTAACGTGGTCGCAAGTCGCTATAACTCACCACGAAGCATGGCTTGATAATGTTACTTTGATGCCGGAGTGTCAAGGGCGGGCGACGCGGTCTCAGCTTCAGGTTTCCTTCCCGATTCTAGTTCTCCAAAGAAAGCGTAGCTGGCCTTTGGCCCGTCTATAGCCAAACGCCAATGCGTGAAATCCGAGACGTCGTTGCACCCGCGTCCCCGGCCCTGAAAAACTAGGAAATATCGTGTCCCGCGGACGACGCCGGCGCGCATGAATCCCGAGGCCGAGGCCACACTCCCTTGAAAACGAAACTCTTTATAGAGCAGTGGGCCGAGACCCTTGTCGCTTCCGTCATGGATATCCACTTTGAACTCGACCATCCGCGGCGGCAGTGGAAGCGTTAGCGAGCCCGACTCTCCTTTGGGAGATCTGAAAACGAAGTTCCACCGGTTGGACGCAAATGTCGCGTTCTTAAGGTCGAAGTCCATTGGCATCACATGATCGCCGGTTTCAAGCTCGCCTAATACGCCGCCGAGGCCCTTTATCAGGTCGGTTCCGGCCTCGGTCTCGTAGAGATTTGCGGCGTTGGCAAACTGCATCTCACGAACAACGTCGAGATAATACGCGTCGGGACGAATTGACTTGAAATGGTAAGTACCCGTTTCTGCGCAGCAAGCGCAAGCCATCGCGTCGCCGGAAAGAAAGGCTACGGCAATAGATAAACCGAGAAATATGGGTATCGCTTTTTTGCTCATGGTTTCTCCTCCTCTTTATGCGTTTATGCGTAATTGGGCGCGAAAAACTATCGCTGGCACTTCGGACAATAGTACGTGGAGCGAGCCCCCTGCCTAATGCGTTTTATTACGCTCGAGCAACGGGGACATTCCTCGCCTTCGCGGTCATAGACCCTCCATCCATGATCAGCCCCATTTCCATAAACGCCTTCTCCGATGACGACCCGATCTGGGACAATTGAACTCAACAACTCCACCGCCTCGGCCAAAACAAGCCGGATATTATCGTAGAGTAGCTTCGTCCTTGGACCGGAGAGGTTTCGGCCTCGTCGTTTGGGACTGATCGCTGAGAGAAAAAGCACTTCCGACGCGTATATATTACCCACTCCGCAGACTTTCGTCTGATCGAGCAAGAGTTCCTTGAGAACCCGATTCGAACTGCGAAGGGCCGACCGAAAATAGTCATGAGTGAAGTCCTCGGAAAAGGGCTCGGGGGCGAGTTTTGACAGCTCTCTAACCTCTGAGAGCTTCTCGGTCCTGGCTATTTTCATTAAGCCGAAGTGCCTCTGGTCCTGGAATACAAGCCGAGACTGGTCGGTAAAGTGAAACACAGCGTGCGTGAACCTCGGATCATTGTCATCCTGCGTAAGGAGCATGAATCGACCGCTCATCCGCAGGTGCACAATGAGCGTCAAACCATTGTCGAGATCGACCAGTATGCGCTTTCCACGGCGGCGGACAGAACTAATTGAGCTACCGGACAGCTTCTTTGCAAAAGAGGCAGGAGAGATATCGGGCGCAAGCTTTTGACGCAGCAATTCCGCGTTTGCGATAATTCTGCCCGCGATCGCCGACCCGAGAGCGTTCGCTACATGTTCTACTTCCGGAAGTTCCGGCATATGGGATCTCAAATGATCGAGTAATCCGGGACGACCGCTTTGTCACCCAGGACAACCCCGCTTCTGAGAATGGAGTTTCGTCCGATATGACAGCCCCGGCCAACAACCGAGTTTCTTATCTCGGAAAAAGTCGAGATGCGGCAGTGAGGCCAAATCACCGAATTCTCGATCACCGCCTTTTCTTCGACGTGTACTCCCGGGCCCAAAACTGAGTTAGAGATCCGTGCGTTCGGCTTTACGATGCATCCTTCACCGATAACTGTCGAGCTGTCGATGAACGCCGTGGGAGACGTTTCGATATTGTCGTCCGAACCTATCGGTGCAAAATTGACAAGGCCGGAAAGAATGTCCAAATTAGCGGCCAGATAGGTCTGGGGGGTTCCGATGTCCCGCCAGTATTCATTTTCAAGCACGTAGGCAAAGAAGGGCATTTTCTTCTCGAGCACAGCCGGGAAGACGTTGTATTCGAACGAGCAATTCTCGTTCTGCGGAATTAACGAAAGAACGTCGGGTTCCAGAACGTAGATACCTGCGTTGATCGTATTCAGCGACGGATCGGCCGGTTTTCCGCTACTTGGCTTTTCAATAAAGCTAGATACCCGACCGTCACTGTCGAAGCCAACCAGCCCGTAGTTGGAAGGATCGTCTACACGGGCTAACGCGATCGTTAATGCCGCTCCGGTCTTCTTATGCCGTTCGACCACACGAGAAAGGTCGGCATCCGTAAGAATGTCACCGTTCAGGACCAAAGTTGGCTCATTCGTTGTGCCGATCGCAAATCTGATAGCTCCGGCTGTTCCAAGGGCATTAGGTTCTGTAACGAACTTCAAGTCAACGCCGTTTTCCACCCCATTGCTGAAAACCTCTTCTATCTTATTTGGCTGGTAACTGAGGGACAATGTGACATTTGTAATGCCCGCTTTCCCGAGGCCTTCAAGCTGATAGAAGAGAAACGGCCGGTTCACCACCGGAACTATCGGTTTAGGGGTATATACAGTGAGCGGCCGAAGCCGAGTTCCCTTGCCGCCGGCTAAGATGATCGCTTGCATCGGTAAAGTAAATCGTTATCTAACTTCAGTTTAACAACACAGAACTGGCGGTGCAAACGGGATCTCGGAACCAGGAGCAGTGTCAAACCATGTACAAAAACTGTAAAATACGTTGACACAAAATCTGTCACTATGCTACGTTCAAAGTGCAGGTTGAACGAAATTGCTGCCTGTAGTCTTCGAAGTGTCTTGTCTCCTTTCCCCCACGGCAACGGCCCGCAAGCCTGCATCTGCCTGGAATCATAACTAAATTAAATGGGTTTCGATAAATCAAAGGCAATGCGCAATGCCGAGAAATTCCTCGCCCAAGGGAAGATCAAAGCAGCAATAGGCGAATACAAGCAGGTAGTCGAAAACGACCCTCGAGATTATGGAACGATGAATCTCCTGGGTGATCTTTGCATAAAGGCCTCAGACCCTAAATCTGCGTTAAGATTCTATTTCACTGTAGCCGAGCACTACAGCGCTCAGGGCTTTGCACAAAAGGCCATTGCGGTCTACAACAAGATCAGCAAGATCCAGCCGAACTCGGTCGCCGTTTCGGAAAAGCTGGCCGAGCTATACAAGACCAAGGGTTCGTTTTCCGAAGCGAAGTCGCACTACGTACTCCTGGCGGAAAATTACCAAGCGAAAGGGCGGATCGTTGAGGCTCTTGCAATGTGGAAGCAGATCGCGCTGCTGGACCCGTCTAACACCGAAGTCTATTTGACGATCGCTGACGCATATCTAAAAGAAGGACAGAGCGACGATGCGGCCGAGGCACTGGCTGATGCGGGCGATAGATTCGTTAGCCGCGGTAGGTTTGCGGAAGCAGAGACTGCCTATCTTAGAGGCCTGGACGTGATCGCAACTCATCCGAGATCACTCTCCGGGTATGTGAACACTCAGATCGGATTGGGTAATGCGATCGGCGCCGCCGAAAAGCTTGAAAGCATAATTGCAGAACATGGCAACAACCGCGACGTCCTATATACGCTCGTGGATTGCTATATCGAAGCCGGTGAAAAGGACAAGGCTGAACGATCGGTAATAAAACTCGTAGAGCAGGAACCGGCCAACTACCCCAAGTTTCTCGACCTTGCAAACAGCTATCTGATCGCGCAGGAATTTGACGGAGCAAGCCGGATGCTCACGATGGCATCCGAGCATATGCTCGCTGGCGGCCAGGCCGAAGAGTTCGCGGCCGCGGTCCGCCATATATTGGATCATCAACCCGAGAATTTGGATGCCGTTCGCTTACTCGTTCGGTTCTGCACGTGGCAGCGTGATGATGAAGCACTGAAAGAATCTCTGAGAATGCTCGCCGAACTTGCAAAACAGCATGAATCGGTCGACGATGAACGTTTCGCATTGTCCCAATTGGTGATGTTTCTCCCACAGGAAATAGGCCTTGCCGAGCGTTTGCATGAGATCAATGAACTGCACGGCTTTCTTGATGATGCCCCGGTCACGCACAAAATGTTCGATGAGAGGTTCATCCGAACAGTTGAGCCGACAGGCCCAACGGAGGAGGTTGCTTCCGAGGCCGGATTTTCGGTCGTCGAGGCTGTGATCGAATCAACTAATGGCGACCTGCACGAGGCTCAGACCGACCATTTGGGGTTGGGCAGCGTCCAAGGTAATTTGACTGATGCTGAAGTGGTTGTCGACGATTCTCCTGTCGACGATTCTCCTGAAGGAAAGCGCAGGCGCGAAGTTGAGAGCATCAAGTTTTACGTCGACAGCGGATATACCGAGCTTGCCGAAAAAGCGGTAGAAGAATTTTCGGTCGAATACGGTGATGTGCCCGAGGTGGCGGAACTCAGAGCTTACCTTCGAGGATCGAACACCCCAGCGCCAGATCCGGCCGCCGAAAGCGGCGGGCGATTATTCGATATTGGAGAATTCAGGAATGAGCTCGGTCTGGAAGATCCAGTCGCATCCGGCGATCAGGACTTTGAGACGAAGTATCAGACCGCCACAGCCTACCATGAAATGGGTCTCCTTGAACCCGCCATCGCAGAATTTCAAGAGGCTGCCAGTCTTGTACGGCCAAACGACGGCACGCGTAGATTTTTCAGCTGTGCGAATTTGTTGGGCTACTGCTTTATGCAGCAGGGAATGCCAAAACTCGCATTGATGTGGTACGAGCGAGCGTTAGAAATAAGCGACCTGACAACGGACGAGAAGCTAGCGCTTTGGTTCGAGCTCGGGGTCGTATATGAGGCCGATGGTGATTATGATCGAGCTGGAAAGTATTTTGAGCAAGTCTATGCTGAGAATGTCGATTTTCGCGATGTACGCGAACGATTGAAGAATATGGCGGTCGCGGCTTGAACGCTATTGTCCTCTCGAGATCAAAATAGATATAATTTGGCGGAATGGTTGAAAAACTGACCGTCATTTTTTTTATTGTGTTGTGCGTATTACTCGGCGCCTATCTGATACTTGCCCCATGGGACACTCTTTTCGGGAACTGGTCTGAGAATTACCTTCTGGCTTTGGTCTCAGACCGATCTGGATTGCCTTCAATACACCGCACTGTCTCGTCAACTTGGTTTCGTGGAGCGGTCACCGGCCTTGGCGTCGTGAATATTGCTATTGCTCTTTGGGAGGCGATCCACTTTAAGCAAAGCGTCGCAATGCTCCAGGGCTCGAATCCCGACGGTTCTAAGTAGTGCCGCCCCTCTCGAAAAGACCGGAACGTCATCTTATTACGCGAGGCGTGTGTTCTGCCGAGAACTTTCGAGATCAAAGACCTAAATTGATCGACACATTTCGAAGGGCTGCCGAAGCGGGGATCGATCATATCCAGATCCGGGAAAAAGCATTGCCCGCCAAATATTTGATAGACCTCGCCGCGGCGGCGGTAGATGCGGTCAAGGGTGCCCCCACACGCATCATCATCAACGAAAGATTCGATATTGCCCTTGCCGCCGGTGCCGACGGCGTCCACGTCACGTCAACCGGGCTTCCATTACCCATAGTTCGCCTGCACGTGGGTGACCGCCTCTCGATCGGAGTTTCTACACATAAAGCGTCAGAGGTCTTGGCTGCGCGCGACGGGGGCGCTGATTATGCTTACTTCGGACCGGTCTTTTCCACACCAGGAAAAGCAGCAACAATAAGCCTTGCAGACCTTTCAGACGTCTGCCGCAAAGTTTGGCCGTTTCGGGTGATCGCAATTGGCGGCATTGACGCTGCCAATTTTGAGTCGGTACTGGAAAATGGTGCAGCGGGATTTGCTACGATCAGGTATTTGAACGACCTCCTACTTGGAACATGACAAGAATTGCATTAACGATCGCCGGAGTTGATCCATCCGGAGGTGCGGGGATACTCGCCGATGTAAAGACTATCGCAGCCTTTGGTGTCTTTCCGACGGCGGTGATCACTTCGGTGACTTATCAGAACACGCAGGGTGTCTATGGAGCGTTACATCAAACCGCCGAGAGCGTCAGGAGACAAATGGCAGCGGTATTCGACGATTTCAGTATCGATGCCGTAAAGACCGGAATGCTGCCATCGGGCGAGATCATTGAAGAAGTGGGAAGGATGATCCGCGAAAAGCGATCGAAGAATGTAGTCGTCGATCCGGTGGTGCGTTCGACTTCAGGATTCGATCTGATCGACAATTCGGCTCTGCGAGTGCTCACTGAAAGGCTTTTTCCATTGGCCGATCTTATAACGCCGAATATTCCGGAGGCTGAGCGGATCTCAGGAATTGCAATAGAAACAGTCGACGACATTATTGCGGCTGCCCGCATGATGCGTGAAATGGGCGCGACAAATGTGCTGATCAAAGGCGGGCATTTCGGTTCGGGTGAAAAAAAAGAGGCTTCGGACTATCTTTTTCTTGGTGAAGATCTTTCTATCCTAACGGGAAGCTATCACGTGACATCGGCGACCCATGGAACTGGCTGCACATTGTCGAGTGCGATCGCGGCTAACTTAGCTCTCGGCATTGGATTGGGACGAGCGGTCGAAACGGCAAAGGTTTTCGTGAACGAGGCCATACGCACCGCGCCGATGATAGGGAAGGGAAACTCCCCGATAAACATCAAACCTATTTAGCGATCGGGAGGAACGTTGGCGAGACGTAAGTGACCCCAAAAACCACACCTGTTCTAGGGCTGAAGCGCGTAAGCCCAAATAGTGCAGCGGTATCAAATCTCAGACCTGACGCCTTGATCTGTGTGCCGATCCGGAATTGGCCAATGCTCTCGGTGCCGAGCGGAGCAGATCCGCTGCGTGTGTTAAGCCGACCGTTCACTTCGCTTACGATGTTGATCCGATCGTTGAGCCGAAATATCCCTGCCAGACCGTACAACAAGACATCGTTTTGCGTGAAATTCGCAAGCGGAGCATTCATTATTCCGAGGCCCAGATTTCCGTAGATGTTCGCCAGCGGAGTCTTTCCCGGACGCTTTCCAAAGCGTTTCTGGACGATGACTTTAGAAAAAATGTTGATCTGGTTGGTCCCGATCCCCTTTGCCTGATCCGTGTTTGGCATCTGAAACCCGAATTTGATCCCGACAGCAGGAAGATTCTTGGTCTCATTGAAGAGCTTGACCTTTGTCGAGATCGTGAAATCGTCAAAATCGTTGCTCGAATTGCCGGTAATACTGAGAGGTATCGAGGATGGCCCCTGGGAATTGATGGCAAGAAAATTCTGAAGCGTTCCCTCTATCTGCAGTTCTACATTCGACGATATACCCGTTTTGAGGCGAATATCTCCGACGCGGGTAAGATCACCACGGATACCGGACAATGGAAATTTTGCGTTTTGAATGAAGTCGACCCCCGCACCGACCTCAAAGGCGCCGGTGGGCGTAATGTCGATATCGTCTGTAAGCAAGGGCCGCTGCTGGGCATACGCTGCGACGGCGGATGCAACAAAGAACGCAAATCCGGCAAGAATGAATCGTCTGAACACAGGTGAATTTTTGCACCATTTCCCTCAAATGTAAACGTACTTAGACGGGAACGGCATTTGGCCAAGCTTTTGGACTTTGTATTTGAAAGTTGGCAAAATGCTTGCATAACCTATTTGGAGTCCTCTGGCTATAGATCCGAAGGTTTTAAGAACTCGATGGAGATCGTCAACTTCCAAAAAGAACAGAATGAGAGTCTGCTCAGGCTGGTGCCTGAGACGGGTCCGGAGAAGCCGACGCGTCTTGAAAAACAATTCGTTAACTTTATGTTCTTTAGGGTCAATCCCGAATGGCGGAAGCTCGAGCCCGAGACGAAGGCAATATTCAAATCGGAGTTTCAGAGCGCTTACGAGAAATATCGCAATGATTTTTTGCTCTTCTCGTATTCACTCGTTGGTTTTGATTCGAAGGCTGATCTGATGATCTGGCGGATCGGCACATCACTCGACCTAATTCAGGAAATGACCGCGAGATTGTATAAGACAAGGCTAGGGAGTTATTTTGAGACGGTCGACACCTATCTCTCGGTAACTAAAAAGCGGGTATTCGTTTCCGAAGGCGGAGAGGACAAACAGCACGTTCTGGCGGGTCGGAAGCGATATCTTTTCGTTTATCCATGTGCCAAAGACCGAGATTGGTACGAAAAATCAGGTGACGAACGCGACGCGCTGATCGAAGAGAACTTTATGGTTGGCAAGAAGTTTCAGAATATAAAGATCCATATGACCCATGCATTTGGTTTCAGCGATCACGAGTACTTGATAACCTTCGAAACCGACGAGCCAAAGGATTTTCTAGCTCTAGCCGAAGAATTAAGAGAAACGCCAGCGAGCAAATTCACTTTGCGTGGGATGCCTATATATACCTGCCGGCAGAAACCGTTGATGGAATGCCTTGATTCCTTAGGTTAACCCGTCTTTTTCCCGATGATAGCCCGCAAATTTTTTATTACCGGAACCGTCCAAGGTGTCGGATTTCGTTATTTTGCCCAACGCTCGGCTGCCCGGCACCAAGTTCGCGGATACGTCGCCAACCTGCCGGATGGACGAGTCGAGGCTTTTGCACAGGGTGACGAGAAAGCGGTAACCGACTTTCGCGATGACCTCGCAGCTGGCCCGCGTTGGTCGAAAGTGGACGATATCGAAGAGATCGTCGTCGATATAGACAAACGTTACTCAAATTTTAGGATAGAGCGATAGTTTTTTTGCGGTCGATTCGCTAATATCTTTTCCATGGATAATCTCAAGAAACTGATAAGGGAAGTGCCGGATTTTCCAAAGCCGGGCATTAATTTTTACGATGTTACAACGCTGCTGAAGGACCCTACGGGCCTGGAAGAAACCATCGACGCGCTGACGGAAAGCTGCCGCGGGATGAGTATCGATACCGTGATCGGGGTCGAATCCCGGGGGTTTATTTTTGGAGCGCCACTCGCGTACCAGCTCGGAGTCGGTTTTATCCCGGTAAGGAAACCTAAGAAACTACCTTCAGATGTCGTCTCCGTATCATACGAACTCGAATATGGCAGCGATTCGCTCGAGATGCATAAGGACGCTGTCGGAGAAGGGCACAACGTGTTGATCGTCGACGACTTGCTTGCTACGGGAGGGACGGCCCGTGCTGTGGTCGACCTGGTTGAAGGTGTCGGCGGACGGGTTTCGGGTTTACTGTTCGTCGTAGAGCTTACCTTCCTTAATGGACGCGAAAAGTTTGACGGCTATAGCGTCAAGTCCCTGATCTCTTACGATAAGTAGCCTTGACATCGCGTAGGCTCAAGTCAAAGAATTAATTCCGACGTGCTCCCGTAGCTCAGCTGTATAGAGCGTCCGCCTCCTAAGCGGAAGGTCGGTGGTTAGAATCCACCCGGGAGCACCATTCTACGCACGCCCTGATCAACACAATTGAAGTTCTTTGTCCACTGATGTAAAAGTTAGCTTGATGAATATCCCAAGATCGGATCGCGTCAAGATAGTTGATATCAATGACATCCGAAATATAAATCAAACGATACTTCTTCATCTGATCCGTGAACGCCAACCGATCTCGAGAGTGGACATTGCCAGGACCACTGGACTACGCCCCGGAACGATCTCATCGATAGTCAACCGCCTTATTCGAAAGGGTGTGATATTTGAAGGGGCCGAAGGTCCGTCCAGCGGCGGCCGAAAGCCGACTTACCTTAATATCAACGCGGAAAATGCCTACGTGTTAGCGATCGATATCGGCGTCCGAGATACGGCATTTGCGATCAGTGATTTCAACGGTCGGATCCTAAAGCAAAGGAACATGATCACGGAGGGCGATCCGCACGATTTCGTCGATCGGCTTGCAGAGCACATCGGGAAACTCGTAAAGGCCGAGTATTCACGAGTCAGCTTTGCAGGTGTCGGCGTAAGCGTGCCGGGGCTCATCAGGCGTGAAACGGGCGAAGTAGCGGTCTCTCCAAATCTCGGATGGAACAATCTACCCTTACGATCCCTGCTGGAAGAACGGCTCAAACTTCCTGTGTACGTCGAGAACGATGCCAATTCCGCTGCATTCTCTGAGCTATGGTATGGGCCGCTCGATGAGATCAAGGTAAAGACGCTACTCTATATCCTCGTCGTGGACGGGCTTGGCTGCGGGTTGATCATCAACGGTGAACTGCACGTAGGTTCAAAGGTTGGTATGGGCGGCTTTGGCCATATGTGCATTGAGCCGAACGGCGAGGTTTGCTCATGCGGACGAAAGGGATGCTGGGAGACGCTGGCGTCGGAGAGCGCGACGATCGCCCGGTACCATCGGCTGATGAGCAACAAGAACGGTTCCATCACGACGTCGATCACGGACATCATAGCCCAAGCCAATCGGGGCGACGAAAAGGCCGTTGCCGCACTTACTGGAACCGCTGAATATCTCGGCGAAGGAATCGCCAGCCTGGCACACGGATTAAGCCCGGAAACGGTCGTGATCGGAGGCGAGATCGCTGCGGCCTGGCCGATGATAGGGCCGATCATTAAAGGCAGGGTCAAGAGCCGCTATATTATTCCAGAACTCGCAAGGATCGAGATCCGTCCGGCAAGCGTCCAACGCCCAAGCCTGTTCGGAGCCATCCCGGTCGCTCTTCAGAACTACTTCTAACCGCAGTCGGGGAAATAATTGGTGGTACCAATTTTCTTTTGGTGGAGTATTGACACTCCACTGCAAATGATGCTACAAATCACTTAATCCGGGCTCAAGAAAAAGTCTAATTCCCACTAACTGTGCCGGACTACTACACTTTACGTTAAATTTGAGTGGCTTTTGGAATGCTGGTTTGCCAGCAATTCGCAGTCGCTGTAACTTACGCCATAGCAAATAAAAAGTTCGGAGACCCATGCAGCTTTCCGCGATCGACCAAATAATTGTCGTTCTATACCTAGCCACTATCATGGCGATCGGCTTTGCGATGAAGCGCAAGGCGGCTAAAGGGATGTCCTCGTATTTCCTCGGCGGTCGGCAATTGCCGTGGTGGGCGCTGGCGATGTCAGGATCGTCGAGCTATTTCGACATCACGGGTACGATGTGGATAGTCTCCACGTTTATCGCTCTCGGGCTGAAGGGAATGTGGGTCCACATGCTTTGGGGCTTTCCGATCACCGCTTTCTACCTAGCCTACATGGGTAAGTGGATTCGCCGATCTGACGCTATGACCGGCGCCGAGTGGATGAAGACGCGATTCGGCAGCGGCAGGTCCGGCGACATCGCAAGATTCTCATATACGCTTTTTGCGATCCTAACGATAACTGCTTTGCTCGGATATGGCGCGATCGGGATGGGCAAGTTCGGTGCGATCTTTCTTCATTTCGAGCCTTGGGTCTTCGATTTGGGGAATTCAACGATCACATTCACCTCTGCAAATATCTGTGCCTTTCTGATTCTAGGCATCACGGGGGCGTACGTCGTACTTGGTGGTTTTCATGGCATCGTCCGGGTCGAGATCATTCAGACGATCGTGCTGAGTGCCGGGGCAATAATCTTCGCGATCCTTGGTTTCAGCCACTTCAATGGGCCCGAATTCGCGTCGCGGATACCGGCTGGCTGGGGCGACATTATGCCATCGTGGCGGCCCGAGGCCTTTCAAGGACTCGTTTCGGGAGGAACCGATTACTCCCTCTTTGGTGCACTTGTGGCTGTTTGGGTGGCAAAGGGGCTGTTGCTGTGCCTGAGTGGGCCGGAACAACTTTACGATTTTCAGCGATTTCTCGCGGCGAAGGACGAGCGTGACGCTTCAAAACTAGGAGCACTGTGGGGTTTGATCCACACCGTGCGTTGGCCATTCGCAATGGCTATCGCTGTTATGGCGATCATGGGTATCGGAAATGCGGCGCTCGATGAGCAACTCCGGTCGGATCCGGAAGCGGCCCTCCCCTTGATAATCGGTTCGATGCTGCCGGTCGGGCTCGTCGGATTCATGCTGGCGGCTTTGCTGTCAGGCTTTCTGGCCACGTTTAGTTCGACCGTCAACGGAGGCGCCGCGTATCTCGTTAAGGACATATATCAACGATACCTCAATCCTGAGGCGGACAATAAGAAGCTCGTCCGGGTGAGCTATCTCTCCTCGGCACTGCTTATTTTGACAGGCCTGATCATTTCCTTGTTCGGGACGTCGATCAATACGGCTTTTCTATGGATCTTCGGTACGCTGGCGGCCGGCATTCTGCCGCCGAACGTTCTCCGGTGGTATTGGTGGCGGCTGAACGGACAGGGCTATGCCGCGGGCGTTTTCGGCGGAATGGCCTTGTCGCTCGGACAGGTATTCTTTGACCAGTTCGTATTCGCCCAACCGCTCCCGCTATACATCGGCTTTCCCGTAATCGCGATCGCTTCAACGATCCTGACCGTTACCGTTTCGATGTTAACCAAACCTACGGATCAGGATACGCTCACGAATTTTTATAGAAAGGTGCAGCCGGCCGGATTTTGGCGACCCGTACGGACGGCAATACTCGAGGCGGAGCCTGGGTTCAAGAAAGAGCTTTCGTTTTCCGTTGAGCTTTTTAACACGCTTGTGGCAATGGCCGGGATCACGGCTTTATATGTTTCTATGCTCTACCTTGTGCTGCATCGGTTGAGTATCGGATTCTGGCTGCTGGGGATCACGCTTTTATCGGGGATCATCCTTTATTTTTCATGGTATAAGACGCTCCCGCCGGCGTCAGAACCGCCATCAGAAGACTTGGAGAATCTGGAAGAAAGGCTAGATGGACTAGAGATCGCCGAGGAGGCCGCATGAGGTTTGACCATAAGTCGATCGTGGTGACCGGCGGTGCGCTTGGCATAGGGAAGGCGGCCTGCGAGATATTTGCCGAACGAGGCGCGTCCCTTGCCATTCTGGATTGGGACGAGAAGGCAGGTGAGGATACTCGTCGATCGATCGAAGCGAACGGCGGTGAGGCGATGTTTCACAGGGTCAATGTCGCGGAATTCGGCGCCGTTGAGGCGGCCATCCGTTCGGCGGCCGAGGCCTTCGGTTCGATAGATTCCCTAGTCGTAAGTGCGGGAATTCAGCGATACGGCACCGCAGTGACCACCGAAGAAGGCCAATGGGACGAAGTGATGAGCGTGAACCTGAAAGGAGCGTGGAACGCCGCTCGAGCTTCGATCCCGTATATAAGAAATCAGGGCGGGACGATCGTGAATGTTTCGAGCGTTCAGGCACTCGCAAGCCAGCAGAACGTGCTCGCTTATACGGCGAGCAAGCATGGGTTGATCGGATTGACACGGTCCATGGCGATGGATTTTGCGAAAGAGGGGATTCGCGTGAACGCCGTGTGTCCCGGGACGGTCGACACGCCGATGCTCCAGTGGGCCGCTTCGCTTGACCCTGATCCCGATTCGGTTTACGAGGCGTGTAACGCAATGCACCCGATAGGGCGTATAGCGCAGCCCCGCGAAGTCGCAGAGGTGATAGCCTTTCTCGCCCACGATAGTTCATCGTTCGTGACGGGGGCGGTTTGGACTGTTGACGGTGGATTGCTGACCCAGATCGGGGGCGTTCCAAAGACGGGTCAATGATCTAGCCGCACCGCAAGAAAGAACAAGATCTGGAGGAATTATGAGTAACGCAGCCGCAGAAGAAAGCCATCCGCAGATAGCCCATTACGACCCGCCACCGGGACTGGACGCGGCGATACAAGCCGTGCCGTTGGCCGATGCTTCAAAAAGTCCGACGAAGGTCGGCTATCTGACGAATTACAGTTTTCATATCTGGTATCAGATCGTGATCGAGGTCATGAAGCGCCGAGGCAGGCAATACGGAATCGAACTGGAGATCGTCGACGCTGGCCTCTCGGTCGAGAATCAGATCAAGCAGGCCCGCGAAATGGTCAACAGGGTGGATGCCATCGTGCTGACTCCGGCGAACACATCGGGGCTCGAAGAGGTTCTGAAGATAGCGGCAGACGCCGAGATTCCGGTCGTGGTCGAAGCTAATCCGGTCGAGGGAATGGCAACAATGGTCGCGATCTGTGATTACGATGCCGGCTTTGATCTTGGGGTGTGGGTCGGAAACAACGTAAAGAAAGATGACGGTTCGCCGCTGCGAATACTCGATGTAGGGCTGCCATGGCTACGGCCGTGCCTGCTCCGAAGCGAAGGATTTGTGGATGGCGTAAGGAGTATTCAGCCGGGTGCGGTCGTGATTGCATCTATAAACGGCGAGGCAACGCCGTCGATCGCCCAGAAGATCGCCGCCGATACGCTCCTCGAAAAGGGTGATGTTGACGTGATCTTTGCGATGGATGATGAAACCGCTCAAGGCGCATACAAGGGCTACCTTGACGCCGGATTTGACGCCGACACCGTGACCGTCGCCGGATTCGGCCTCTCGGGTGAGCACGAGAAAGAATGGATGATGCGCCGCGAAGCTCTAAAGGTGAGCCAGGCGATGTTTCCCGAATATGTTGGCCTTCGGTGCATTGATGCCGCGGTAAAGCACTATGACGGACAATCCGTGCCGGAACGCGACGTAACGCCCACCGTTTCGATGACGGCGGACAATCTTGAGAAGTTCTATCCGAAGGTCGACGGCGTCTGGACGCCCGACTTTAATGCGATCGCAGCGATACCGAAGAAGGAACGCTGCACAAAGGTCTAGGGGTAACAGTTCGAAAATTTTGGAGGATCCGATGAAATTTTATTCAGTCAAAAACCTTACACGAGCGGTTTCTCTCCTGGCGATCGCTTTTGTTATTTCACTGTCGGTATTCGCGCAATCGAACACCGGCTCAATTACAGGTGTCGTGACCGATCCGGCTGGGGCCGTTGTACCCAATGCGACCGTAACGGTCACGAACCAGGGAACCAACGAGAAGCGTACGGTTCAGGCGGATTCAGAAGGCCGGTACGAAGCTCTCTCGCTGCCGACCGGCATCTACACCGTCGCAGCGTCGGGAACCGGATTTCAATCAACGTCACTCAAAGACCTCAGATTGGCCGTTGGTGAAAAGGCGCGGGCCGACATCTCATTGACGGTGAGCGGTGTCGATGCGGTAGTGACCGTTATCGACCAAACGCGTGTTGAAACAGAAACAGCTACGATCGGCGATACGGTTGATCAGGCGCGTGTGACCGACAATCCCGTGAACGGGAGAGATTTTACTCAATTGCTCGCGACGGTTCCGGGCTCGGTGCAAACGACCAATCAGTTCCAGACGAGTATAAATGGTATACCCTCGACTTTCGGCGGGACGAGCGTTCTGGTCGATGGGATAGACGCAGGCCGAGTTGACTTGAACGGAACATCGAATGTTCTCGGCCGCGTGGAGTCACGCGTCAATCGTGTTTCGATGGATAGCGTGCAAGAGGTGCAGGTGCTCGAACAGAACTATTCGGCCCAATATGGACAGGCGATCGGCGCGGTGATCAACCCGATCACCAAGTCGGGCGGAAACGATTATCACGGCAGCGTATTCGAGTTCTTTCGCAACGAGGCACTCGACTCGGAGGATTATTTTGCTGGAAAGCAAAAATTCCGCCTCAACCAGTTCGGCGGCAACTTCAGCGGGCGTTTAATTCGCGACAAGCTATTTTTCTTCACCAACTATGAAGGCGTCCGCCAAACGCGCGGCATTGCGTTCAACTCGCTGGTGCCGACCGCGGCTTTCCGTTCGGAGTTTGCCGCGCCCATTGCGTCTGCCTATTCGACCATGCCGCTCCCGAATGCAGTTGAGAGCGACCCGACTGTCACTGATCCTGACGACGATGGGATCGATGAGATAGGGCGCTACATTGCCAACCGTGACGGCAAATTACGGGAAGACACAGGATCCATTAAGATCGATTGGCTGCATACTGAACGGAGCCAGTTCTCGTTCCGCTATAACGTCAATGACTCTACTACCGATGTGCCATTTGGGGTCGGATCGGACCAGATCGCACCTGCAGACCTTCGAACCCAACTCTTCAAGGGATCTCATACCTATACGTTCAACGGGAACTCGGTCAATGAGTTTGCATTTGGCATCAACCACAACTTTACCAACGTGGGCGCTGGACCATCGGCCTTGCCCCGCTTTGACCTGTCGTTCGTAAACCCGTTCTATGCGACGCCGGGCCCCGCGCAATTCGAGCAGATCAGGACCGGAAAGGTCTATCATTTCCTTGACACTTTCAGTTTTGTCCGAGGAAATCATTCGATGAAGGCCGGGCTGGATTTTAGGATCAACCGCCGCGACGCGGAAGCGATACCACAGCAAACCCTGACCTTCTTTGGCCTGAACGACGTTGCAAACAATGCCCCGTTCATCATTTCACGCCAGGGACATCCCGAACTGACTTATGAGAATGAGAATTTTTCGTTCTTCTTTCAGGACGATTGGAAAGCCCATCCACGGCTTTCACTTAATCTCGGGCTGCGGTACGACGTAAGCACGGTAACTCGCGAAGCTCAGGACCGGCTCCACAACTTCGATCTGCAAACTCTCAGCTTCGTTCCGGCGGGTGACAGCTTGCACGATATGGACACGAACAATTTTGGACCGCGGGTAGGCTTTGCATTTGATGTATTCGGAAACCAGAAAACTGTGCTGCGCGGCGGTTACGGAATTTTCTACAATCGCGAACTTCCTGGGAGCTATGGTTCCCCGCACGCCAACACGTACCCGAGCCAGTCGGTTGACGTATTCCAATGGCTGTTCGGGGTCATCTTTGAGACCTGTGATGGCGGCCCGACATTTGAATATCCTATCGATCCGCGCGTCTATAATTGCGGAGTGCCGGCGGCCTTTCACATAGAGAAGGATCTCCAGACCGCGATGGCCCAGCAGTGGTCGATGAACGTTCAACAGGATCTCGGTTTTGGTACTCTGCAGGTAGGATATGTCGGAAACCACGTCACCCACATACTGACGGATGGTGTCGTGAGTCCGCGAAATATCAATAGGAAGGATCCGGTCGACGGTACGACGCGGCCGCTGTCGGCCAACTTTGCCGATATTTTCGTGGTCGGTGGTTACCCTTCGTCAAATTACCATGCGATGCAGATCAACTTCCGAAGGAATCTGTCGCAAGGTTTGCGGTTCAACGCGAACTACACTTGGGGACACGCGATAGACAATATCGCCGGATTCTTTAAGGATTATCAAGACAACAACAATATCAATAACGACCGAGCAAGTGCTGACAGCGATGTGCGGCACAACTTCACGATGGATCTCGGTTATGAACTGGCCTTCCGCAAGTGGTTCGGCGACGGCCCGGCCTGGCTGATCGACGGTTGGAACCTGAATTCGATCATCCAGGCACGGAGCGGGTTGCCGGTGAATCCGACCCGACAGGGCGGCACCTTTGGCGGCTTTGCATTTCGGCCAAGCCTCAATCCTAATGTTGACACACGATGTCCGAATTACAACGTACCCACCTGCCAGTTCAACGCTGCGGCATTCTATGATCCAGGTCCAGGGGTTTTCGGAAATGCGGGTCGAAATATTCTCCGCGGACCGGGTTTTGCCCAAGTCGATCTTTCATTCGGTAAGAACACCAGGTTGACCGAGAACACCTCGCTGCAGCTGAGAATGGAGGTCTTCAATCTGTTCAACAGGGCGAATTTTGCCGATCCGTCGGGCGGTCTGTCCTGTGGCGGTGCCGTGGGGGTTTGCCCGAGTTTCGGTGAAAGCATCGCAACGGTGGGAAATCAGCTTGGAGGATTGTTGGGCTTTGGCGGGCCGCGGCAGATACAGTTGTCGGCTCGGTTCAACTTCTAGCTAGTAGGATCCAGATTGAGGGGAAGCATGATCAAGACAATAAGCGTGATCTTGGCTTTATTGGCTGCGGGCGTGCTCTCCCTCGACACTTTTGGACAGAATGTAAAGCTGCCCGAGAGCACGATCAAGACTGTTTACATCACCCCTTTCTCTCACTATGATCTAGGGTTTGTCGAGCCGCCTGATAGTGTACGTGAACGGGCGGCTCGGCACATTGACGAGGTCATCCGCGTAGCTGAGGAGAATCCGGACTTCAAATGGACGATCGAAAGCGTTTGGCAGGTAAACGAGTGGTTAAAGCGGCAGCGTAAACCTGAATCCGTTCTTCCCAAAGACAGGGTTAAGATCGAGCGGTTGATGAAGCTGATCCGCTCTGGCCGCGTTGCGATTTCGATGGCGTGGGGGTCGATGCACACCGATTTCATGGGCGCCGAAGAGCTGAACCGGCTTGTATACGATTTCACCAAGCTCAAAAATTCATACAACATCACGTCGGAACTCGCCATGATGAACGACGTGCCCGGTCACCCGACATCGCTGCCATCAGTGATGGATGGAAGCGGCGTGAAGTATATGGTCACGGGGGCCAATACATTTATCGGCAATGCTACGGCCCTCGCACCCGGAAACGTGCCGTTTTATTGGGAAGGCCCTGACGGCAGCAAGGTTCTGCTCTGGATCAGCCAAGGAAACCGAGGTGCCTATGTCGAGGCCGTGACCGAATACTACCTGGATCCATTCTCGCTCGAT
Organism: Pyrinomonadaceae bacterium; assembly: GCA_050246275.1. Taxonomy (GTDB): domain Bacteria; phylum Acidobacteriota; class Blastocatellia; order Pyrinomonadales; family Pyrinomonadaceae; genus OLB17. The sequence goes on along the minus strand of JBFWWI010000011.1, from coordinate 29,461 downwards.
CCCTATACGGCGAGGCGCCCGTTCGAGATGTTCAACCCGGACATGATCGGCAAAACGACGCCTCTTCAGGAAATGGAGATCGGCATGACCAATCTCATTAATCGTTACAACCAGGCCGGCTATAAATATGATGCGGTGATGGCGATGTACTCGCATGACTTTGTCGAGCCGACCGATGTCCTCAATCTGCGGAAGGCGATCGCACTTTGGAAACAACACCATCCTGAGATCGAGTTGAAGATCGCGACACCACCGGAATTCTTCAAATACATAGAGGGCAAGTACGGCACGCAGATACCTACTTTCCGAGGCGAGTGGTCGGGTCTTTGGTCTGAAGCGAAAACGCAAAGCCCTCGGATCAGTGCTTCCGCCCGGTACAACCACGATCATGCCCCGGCGGCCGAGACGCTTTGGAGCGCGATCGTGATGACCCGGCAGATCCCGGCACCGGTGGGAAACATATCGTCGATCTTTGATCTAATGTTCACGTATGACGAACACAGCGGGGCGGGCAACAATGGCTGGCCGCAGCTCAATAGCCGCCGGCCTCTAGAAGACCAGAATCGCCAGTACGTAGAAATCACTTCCCGAGCGAAGAAAGAAACGGAAATGCTCTTGAGAGACGGTGTAAGGGTGATCGCTCAGCCGACACGGTTCGACCGGCCGCTGGACAAGGTTGGTCCCGACGAGCGGTTTCTGGTCGTCTACAATGATCTGTCCTGGAACCGAAGCGACGTAATTCGGATCAAGTCTCCGCGAGAAAACAGTCATATTGCCTCGGTCAGGGAAGTTCCTGATGGGGCCGCACTGAGAGTTGATCTCGACAGAGATGGGGTCTATACGTTTATCGCTAAGGACGTTCCGGCGTTCGGCTATAAGACCTTTCGAATCGAACTGGCAAAGGGTGCCACCGACATATCGATCCTCCCAAAACCCGGGCGTTCGATCGAGAATGAAACCTTTTTTGTCGAGGTGGATCCCGATGGGACGATCAACAGCATACGCGATCTCAAGGCAAACCGAGAGCTGGTCAACACGAAGGGAGAGCTGCCTTTCAACGAACTCCTGCGGGTCGAGGGGACGGATGCGTCCATTTTGAGCTATCCAGTGAAGGCAGCGATCAACACTCGTGTAGGAGCGCAGATGGCTGAGATCGAGATCGAGCGACAGCGTTCGGCCTTTCCGCGGACAGTGATAACGATCTACAGGGATTTGGGCCGCGTCGATCTTCACAATGAGCTTGATCCGACAAAATTCCCGTTCGTCGGCGGAAACGGCAATTGGAATGATTCGTATTACTTTGCGTTTCCGTTCAATGTTTCCCCAAGCGGTTTAAAGATCCTTCGCGGCGGGCAGAAGTGGTTTGACCGTTTGCCTGATGACTATATGGAGGGAGCCCGTCGGGACTCGGTCACGACCCAGCACTCTATCGGCTTGACCGACGGGAAGCAGACCGCGATCGTGGCTCATCGACAGGCCTTCCACTGGGTCTACTCGAGTTTCGTCTCGACAAAGATCCGTCCAATAGATGCACCCAAAGAGTTTCCGGCTATGTTTACGGGTAAGTTTCCACTGCCTGAAGCAACACTTTATTCGCGGGCGGTCCGTAACAGCGACCAGGCGGATACGCACGATCTGAGCATTGTGAATCTTGACACCGTCGAACCTGGCCTAAAAGGAAATATGATCTTCGATTATGCTATTGCGGGACAGGACATGTTCGATCCCGTTGCAGCATGGCGGCTCGGAACAAGCTTTAATGTGCCCCTGCGGGCCGAGTTTGTGGATATGATCCCGGCTGTCCCAAAAGCTTCCTATTTTTCGATCGATCAGCCCAACGTGCAGATCGTGACCGTAAAGCCCTTTGTGGATTCGATCATTAAGGGCGAGGTCAGTTCGGCACCGCTCAACCCTCAGGCGACCAAGGTGTTCGCGATAAGGCTGCAGGAATTTGCCGGCCGTGGCGGCAAAGTGCAGATCAGGCTTCCGGCGAAGATCAAGACTGCATCGATAGTTTCATTGACCGAAGATCGCGAGATCAGCAAGGTCTCGCTTGTTTCGCCGCTGACGGTTGTGATCAGGCCATACCAAACCCTGACCGTTAAGGTCGAGATCGAGTAATAAAGAACAAGATGGATAACTTCAAACGACGCGATTTCCTAAAAGCGATCACAGCCGCTGCGGCTGTGCCGTCAGTTCTCAAAGCGACCACCCCACTTACAGGCGAGCCGCTTCCGCCGTTACCTGACATCCCAACCTGCGCCTCGATGCGCTCGATCACGATGACGCACAAGTTTCTCGATCTATACGCATGGCCGGGTCTTACAAATCAGTGGGGATGTGCGCAGGCCTCGATGGATGTGACCGCGGTACGCAGTATCGCGTTCCCGCCCTTCGCCCAAGGTGAGATGAACGTCGCTCCGCTCGGAGCCGGCGGCGAACTCTTAACCGGAGTTCTTTATGTGGACGGCGAATATTTTGCATCGACGAAAACTCCGATCGAGTTCGTGTGGCAGCCGGATCGTGTAGAACGCCGGTCGGTGTACAGGGGGCTTGAACTGAAGAGCACAATGGTGGTGCCGTTCAGGACGATGTCGGTCGCGGTCAAGTTCACGGTCTCGAACATGACCAAGGCCCGCCGCAAGACCGAGATCAAGTTCGCGATAAACGGCGGAGCAACGAAAAGTGTGAAGCCGTGGAACGCGGCCTATTCTCCCGGCGAATACGATAACGAGCGCACGGTCGACCCCGGCCGAAACGCGGTGTTGTGTAAATCTAAGCATACAGAGGCTTATGTGCTCCAGGGTTCGTCGCCAAAGCCAAAACATCTTGAGCGATCGTGGATCGTGTACGAGTTCGACCTCGAGCCGGCCGAATCTGCCTCGATCGTTTTTGTGAACTCTCTGGGTGAATCGGCGGCCGCCGTCCAGCGACAATACGATGCGCTCGTAAACGATTTCGACACCGCTGCGAGGGCCACGACCGAAGAGTGGAACCGTCAGCTGAAGGCTGCATTCACGCCTAACAACGACGTTTTTTCGGGACATGTGCCGACGCTCGTAACTTCCGACGACTCGGTCAAGCGTATCTACCATTCGGCCGTGATGAGTGCCCTCTACTTTCGCCGCACGTCGCCGCACTCCGTTTACGGCACGACCTACGTAACACTGATGCCGCGATATTGGGAGACGACGACGTTTCTCTGGGACATTTCATTGTCCGCTATGCTGCTGTCGATGCTCGACCCCGAGATACTCAAGCGGATGATGGAGACGTGGATGAAGCTCGACGTGTACAAGCATTTCGGCACCGAGTTTCTCACCGGAGCCGGCGTCGGGCCGTGGTATTCCGTCAACGACTACGCAATGTCGCGGATGGCAAAAGAGTATCTGCGATGGACGGGCGACCGCGGCTGGCTAGATAAGGTAGTAAACGGGAAAACGGTCTACGAGACGCTTTTGACGTACGCCGAGCACTGGCGTTCTCTCGATACGAACAAGCATGGACTCGCCGATTATGGCGGCGTAACCAATTTACTGGAGGCAGTTTCTTCCTATGTTCATGAGGTTGCGGGATTGAATGCGGCAAACGTCCACAATCTGCGATTCGCCGCTGAACTCGCCGAGCACAAAGGCGACCGGACAAGGGCTCAGGCCTTTCGGAATGAAGCTACGGAACTGGGTAAACGCGTTCAAGAATTGTATGTTCCCGGCAAGGGTATCTGGAAATGCAAGTTGCCGGACGGCACGTTTAATGAAGTGCATCACTGTTATGATTTCGGGGTTACTTTGATGACCATCGGAGACCTGATGTCGTCATCGCAGAAGAAAGAAATGGTCGAATTCTTCAAACGCGAGTTGAAGACGCCGACATGGATGCGCGCTCTTTCAACACGCGATCTGGATGTGACATTCAGCATAAGACCTGACCACCAGTGGACTGGGGCATATTGCTCATGGCCGGCTCTTGCCCTCAGTGGACTTTACGTCGCAGGTGAGGCGGAACTTGCACACGAATGGATGAAGGGTTTGGCCAGGTCGGCAATGCAGGGGCCATACGCACAGGCCAATTTCGCCGAGACCTTCCATCCGCCGGAAGCGAATGGCGGTGCGATAAAGACGCCTTCCGATCAGCCGTACATCAACGATTGGGCCTGCGTTTCGGGCTGTAATTATCTCGAGCCGATCGTAGATTCGCTTTTTGGTATCAACGCCGGGCTGTTCGGATCCATCACGGCGAAACCACAGTTCGGGCCGTTCGACGCTAAGGCGGAGCTGAGAAATATCAACTATCAGGGAAAGCGATTTGTTGCTGATAAGAACGGCGTCCGGGCGGTTTGATTTTCACCGCGGAGACGCCGAGACGCAGAGATAGGGTAGCAAATGTGATATTACGCCCTGCGTCTCTGTGTCTCGGCGGTTAAGAAATATGAAGCGACTTTCATTACTATTTGGGATCCTTGCAGTTGGAATCGTCTCCGTGTTCGCGCAGCACAAATCGACCCCCTCGCTCCTTGAGATCGGCGATCGATATTGGATGCAGCCTGACGTCGTCTACGGAAGCGCGAACAACACTCCGCTGAAACTCGACATCTGGTATCCTCGTGATAACCCGAATCCCACAACGACAGTGATTTACATCCATGGCGGCGGCTGGATCTTTGGGTCGAAGGAAGGAGCGGTGTATCAGCTACTGCCGTATCTCGAACGCGGATGGCGCGTGGTGAACGTAGAATATCGGATGGCGGGAAATTCGCTCGCTCCGGGCTCGGTTGAGGATACGCGTTGTGCCCTTCGCTGGATCTATCGCAACTCCGCTCAGTGGAAGTTCGACACCTCGAAGATCATCCTAACCGGACATTCGGCTGGCGGCCACCTTTCATTGATCACGGGAATGCTTCCGGACGGAACACCCCTCGACAACCGATGCTATGCCGATGCAAAGTACGGGGATGTTCCTATGAAGGTCGCGGCCATCGTAAACTGGTACGGCATTTCGGACGTGAATGACTTAATTCAGGGACCGAATCTTAAGAACTACGCGGTAATGTGGATGGGCTCGCTCCCGAATGCGAATGAGGTGGCCAAGAGCGTTTCCCCGCTCACGTACGTCAGAGCAGGCCTTCCACCGATCATTACCATCCACGGCGATAAGGACGACGTTGTGCCTTATTCGCAGGCGACGCGACTGCACGATGCCCTGAAGAAAACTAATAACGTCGAACGCCTCGTGACGATCGATGGCGGCGGCCACGGGATGTTTAACAAAGAGCAGTATTCGAAAGGCTACGATGCGATATGGGGATTCTTGAAGGAAATTAAACTCGATCAATGAAGATCACTGACATAAGGGCCACGACAGTTACCGTACCTCTGGAAGCACCGTTGCGGCATGCTGCGGGCTGTCACTGGGGAAGATTTGTACGAACGATCGTCGAGGTTGAGACTGATGAAGGCATTACCGGGCTCGGCGAAATGGGCGGCGGCGGCGAATCGGCCGAAGCTGTATTTCGAGCGATGAAACCGTACCTTGTCGGGCACGATCCGGTCCGGCTTGAGGAGATGCGATTCAAGATCGCAAACCCGACCGCCTCGCTCTACAACAATCGCACGCAAGTCGTGGCCGCACTCGAGTTCGCGTGTCTCGACATTATCGGCAAAAAATGGGGGGTGCCCGTTTACGACATCCTCGGCGGCAAATTGCAGGATGAGGTGCCTTTTGCTTCGTACCTGTTTTTCCGATATCCAAATCCGAAAGACGGGAGCGGGGAAGTGAGGACCGTCGACCAGCTCGTCGCACATGCAAAAGACTTGAGAAAAAAGCATGGCTTCTTTGCCCACAAGCTGAAGGGTGGCGTGTTCGATCCGGTCTATGAATTGAAGTGTTATCGGGCAGTTGCAGAGGAACTCGGGAGTGGCACAACAGAAGGCGATCGCTTTAGGTTCGATCCGAACGCAGCGTGGTCCACAGAGCAGGCTATCTGGTTTGGCCAGCAGATCGAGGACATCAACAACGACTACCTTGAAGACCCCGTGTTCGGCCTTCACGGAATGCGCCGGACGCGGGAAAAGATCAGAATGCCGCTTGCAACTAACACGGTAGTGGTAAATTTTGAGCAGCTGGCGGCGAATGTGCTTGACACCGCTTGCGATGTGATCTTGCTCGACACGACGTTCTGGGGCGGCATTCGACAATGTGTAAGAGCGGCTGCTGTTTGCGAAACGTTTCAGCTTGGAGTCGCCGTGCATTCATCGGGCGAACTAGGCATACAGCTCTCAACAATGCTGCATCTCGGGGCAGTGATACCCAATCTTTCTTATGCAGCCGACGCTCATTACCATCACCTGACGGACGACATCATTGAGGGCGGTTTGATGAAATACGAAGACGGAAAGATCCGCGTACCCGATGGGCCCGGTCTCGGCGTAACGCTCGATCGTGAGAAAGTCGCCGAGTACAGCGAACTGTATGAACGCCTTGGCGGGTATCCTTATGATCAGGATCCGCTGCGGCCAAATTGGAACCCCACCGTCCCAAATAATCGCTGGGCCGACCCGGACGACGACCGCCGGCCGGAGATCCCATTTTAGGAAGTTATGAAGCAGTTAATTTTCAGCGTCTTCGCACCGGTTTTGTTTACCCACGCGGCCTTTTCGCAGTGCGACATCGCGGTCGGCAAGGGCGAATCGGCAGCGGAATGGGATCGGATATTCACGCGTAACGGCCCGGGATGGACGGGGGCCGATACGACGGTTTCGATAGAATTGCCGAACGGAGATTCGGCATTTTTCTTCTCGGACTCCTTCATCGCCGAGGATCCGCCAAAGCTGGGCGATGGTGCAGTCTATACCAACGCGAACGGCCTTCGTCTACGAAGGCCAAACTGTATCCCGCCATTTTGCGGACCGTCCCCAGAGGTCATCCACTATGTTTACAACAGTGTCATTGTCCGCTCGAAGGACGGCTCAATGATGCGGACGCTGACCGGCCCGAAGGACAAGAATGGCTATTCGACCGCGTATTTCGAGCCGAAGAGCGACGATCCGCACCATATGTATTGGCTCGGCGATCCTTTCTTCGTCGAGGTTGACGGAAAGAAGAAGATCTGGATGTTCCTGAACGAATGGGACGTCGCACGGCCGTTCGACAAGAGTTTTTGGATCAGATATCGGGCCCAGGCAATAGCTCAAATGGATGCGGATACTCTTGCGATCGAGAAGATCGTCGATCTCAAGAACAAAACTGACGATGCCGTGTGGGGTATCTCGCTCTGGGTAAACGATAGCAACGAACTCTACATCTGGGGAATGCGGAACGAGGGCGATATCGCGACCCCAAAGAAGTCGACGCTCGCGATGGCCGACAAATTCAAGAAGCTTTACATCGCAAAGGTAGATGCGGCGAAGGGGCTCGAATATGCAGTCGATCTGAACAACTGGACCACGTGGGACGGCAAAGCATTCTCGAAGAATCTCGACAATCGCAAGTCGATCATCCCTGAACAAGACAGCATCAGCGACGAACTCACCATCCGCAGGCTGAATATCAACGGCAAGCCTATGTTCGTTATGGTCACTTTCGATACGTCGGTGGGCTATTCAGACTGGAAAGATCTGTATCTCTACTCTGCCTGCGAACCGCAGGGGCCGTTCACGACCAAGCATCATTTCTATCGCACGCCGACGGCAGGCAACACAAAGCTCCCTGGGATGACCGAGACCCAATCGCTACAAAGCGGGATGAGCGTCTATAATCCGCATATGCACCCGCAGTTCATAAATGACGGCAAGATGCTCGTTTCGTACAACAGCAATCTGCCGTTCGGTTCGAAACCCGGCGATTCGATCTATGCCGATTTCTATCGGCCTCGGTTCGTATGGGTCCCGATCGAAGGATTACAAAAAAGGTGAAACTTGTAGCTTTTAATCCAAAGAACGTGTCGCACAGCGGTGAGCGGCGATATCGCATCGGAGCGATGGTCGATGGCGACCAGATCGCCGATCTCACGCCGTCGATCCTTCTACTGGGCCTTAGCGCGGCCGAGATACTTCGCTGCTACGACCTTTCGACCAACTTCATCGAGCCCGCGATCGAGGCCGTCGACAGCAGACTTCTTCCGCTCGTCGACATCGGCGACGTGAAGATCGAAGCTCCTGTACCGCGGCCCGGCAAGATCATCTGTATCGGCCTGAACTATCGTAACCATGCGATCGAGAGCGGCATGGATATCCCGAATGCTCCGATAGTCTTTTCAAAATTCGTCACCAGTGTGGCGGCGTCCGAGGATCCGATCCTGTTACCGGTCGGAAGCGAACAGGTTGATTTCGAGGCTGAACTTGCCGTTGTGATAGGGCGGCGCGCAAAGAATATCAGACTTGAAGAGGCGATGGACCATGTATTCGGATATACCAATTTCAATGACGTGTCGGCCCGCGATATGCAGTTCGCCGACGGCCAATGGCAGCGTGGCAAATCGTGCGACACGTTCGCGCCGTTCGGTGAGTTCGTTGCAACCAAAGACGAGATCCCCGATCCGCACGATCTCCAGATCCAGTTCCGGTTGAACGGTGAGATGATGCAGGATTCGAACACGAACCAGCTCATATTCAAGATTCCGGACCTTGTCGAATACATTTCGAGATCGATCACCCTCGAACCGGGCGACATAATCGCGACCGGCACGCCTCCCGGAGTCGGCTTTGCCCGCAAACCGCCGGTTTTCCTTAAAGATGGCGACGTCTGCGAAGTCGAGATCGAGGGGCTTGGGGTGCTGATCAATGCGGTAGAGAAAGTTTGAAAAGAAGCATCCGGACCAACTGAAAACTAGAAACTGAAAGCTGAAAACTGAAAGAAGAGGCTATCATTTTCCGCTTTAGTTTTTGCACATCACTTTGTCGGACGTAATAGAATGTTCCATCTAACAGGCAAGACCGCACTCGTAACCGGTGCCGCGATGGGCATTGGCGGAGCGATCGCTCGGGCTCTTTCTGGAGCGGGAGCGTTTGTTTATGTCGGTGACCTTAACGAAGAGGCCGGAAGCAAGGTTGCCGAGGCCATCGGTGGAGAGTTCATCAAACTAGATGTCTCATCACACGAAGACAGTATCGCCGCTGTTCAGAAAGTCCACTCCGACCGCGGCGACCTCGACATCCTGGTCAACAACGCCGGTATCGGCCACGTCGGGACGATCCTGAACACCGATACCGAAGATCTCGAACGCCTGTTCGCGGTCAACGTCCGCGGGATGTTCGGTCTGACCAAGGCGTTCATTCCGAAGATGATCGAACGCAAGTACGGAGTGATCGTAAACATCGCCTCGATCGGTGGAATTCTCGCGATTCGCGACCGAATTGCCTATTGCACCACGAAATTCGCGGTTGTGGGAATGACCAAGTGCATTGCCCTTGATCATGCACGTGACGGGATCAGGGCTAATGCGGTATGTCCCGGCCGGGTAGAGACCGATTTCGTCAGGAGCCGCCTCGCTGAATATCCGGACCCCGAAAAAGCTTATGAAGAGATGGCCTCGACCCAGGCGATCGGCCGAATGGGTAAGCCCGAAGAGGTCGCCGCCGCCGTTCTCTACCTTGCCAGCGACGAAGCCGCTTTTGTTACGGGAACAGCCCTCGAGATAGATGGCGGGTGGGCGGCGGGGCGGTGATCGGGAGCGCGTAAGTTATTCCATTTTCGCAAGTTAACAAATTTGTGGAACGTCCCATCTAATCAGTCTTTTTATTAAATGAACGGAAGATATCGGTGACCAAGTACAGTGGCGAACAAATTACAGGCCATTGGAAGAGGGCGAAGTCTGTTCAATAGCTCCTAAGTATAAGTTGTGGGATACCGCGTTTCGCCCTGATACGCGGTATTTCTTTATGCGCTCAGAGTGCTTGATTTATCGCGTATCTCCTTCTTGTCGTACAATCAATCCCGATGCAAAAGGTCCTGACAGCCGCCCAAATGCGCGAGGTCGATCGCCTCACCACCGAGCGCTACGGCATCCCTTCCATCATCCTAATGGAAAACGCCGCCCACGCCGTCGCCCGCGTCATCACCGAAAAACTCGGCGGCTCGGTCAAGGGAAAGTCGATCCTGATCCTGTGCGGTAAGGGAAACAACGGCGGCGACGGCGCTGCTTTGGCGAGGGTCCTTTGGACCCAAGGAGCTGACATCTCCCTTTGCCTCATGTTCCCCGACGATCAGTATCGCGGCGATTCTCGAATCAATCTGGATATTTTTCTCAAGTTACATAAGAAACAAAAGTCTTCCGATGGAGCGAACCTTTGTGTGATTGAAGTCGGTGCTCACCGAATGTTTTTTGATAGCTGGGAAAACTACATCGGACACAGCGTAGTAGTCGATGCGATATTTGGAACCGGTTTAGACTCGCCTCTCAGGGATGACTTTGCGCTTCTGGCAAAGACATTTAGCAGCTCTTTTGACGATAAGAAACGACCACTCTTCCTATCGATAGATATTCCATCGGGAATCGACGCTGATTACTCGACGCCTCCTGGCGCCTGTTTTAGGGCAGATGTCACAGTATCTTTCACTGCCGCAAAGCTTGGGAATGTACTTCCACCTGCCTCGGATCTCAATGGAGAGCTGAAAATCGCTATGATTGGCTCGCCACCGAAGTTAATCGACGAGCAGCCGTCGCAGTTGTTCGTTGCTGAAAATAGAGACGCTGCACAGTGGCTGGAACTATCACAATTTTCGAACAGCTCATACAAGAACAAACGCGGACACGCTCTTATCATCGCCGGCTCCGAAACCTATTCCGGAGCGGCAGTGCTCGCGGGAAACTCCGCGATTCGCTCCGGGGTTGGGTTGGTAACGCTCGCGTGTCCGGCTGAGGCAAAGACCGAGATTGCGAGCCGCATTCTGCCCGAGATCATTCTCGCAAATCTCGGCTCGAAAGAGCTTAATGACCTTACCCAAAAGGCCAACGCCATTGCCGTCGGCCCGGGTTTCCCAGCGACCGATCCCGAGATCGAATCGCTTGTGCGAAAGATCGTCGAAGAGCGAACGACGCCGGTGATCGTTGACGCCGGAGCGTTGTGGTTCTTTTCACCCATGCACGGGCCCACAGAGGAGAAGCTCGCATTGCAGAAGCCCGCGCGTGAGCAAGGGCTTGACACTCAGGTTGATGTCGAGGCCCTTGCGGACAAGAATGTCCGCGTTCCACCGCTCATCCTCACCCCACACGAGGGTGAATTTCTCCGGCTGCTCGGCACCGAAGACAAGAACGCGATCAAAGACCGCGTCGCAACCGTCCGCGAGTTTGCGACAACCAACAACGTCAACCTCGTGCTCAAAGGCGAGCGGGTCCTGATCGGTCATCCGGACGGCCGGGTTGTGGTGAACCCGACCGGCAATTCCGGCCTCGGGAAAGCAGGCAACGGCGACACGCTAACAGGTATTCTCGCGGGATTCTGTGCCCAGGCCGCCGCTATGGACATCGACATTTTCGAAACCGTTGTGGCCGCCGTCTACATCGCGGGACTCGCGGGCGACATCGCTGAGAAGAAATATGGCAAGCGCGTAATGACAGCCTCCGACGTGCGCGAATGCCTAGCCGATGCATTTGCGCGAGTAGAGGAAGGTGGATAGGAAATACAACGTTTTTGATCGCTTACACTGTCGATATCTTGAATGAAAAATCAAGTGTTCTCTTGCAATGAACCCGAGGCGACATTCGAACTCGGCAAATCCATCGGAGGTCAACTGCGTTCGGGCGACGTGGTTCTGCTCTTCGGCGGACTAGGGGCGGGTAAGACGCTTTTGACAAAAGGAATTCTCAGCTCCCTCCAATACGATATCGACGAGGTCACAAGCCCGAGCTTCACCCTCGTCAATTTTTACAAGACCCCAAATGTAGACGTTTACCACATCGATCTTTGGCGATTGGACGAAGGATCGAATGTCGCTGGTGCGGTCGGCCTCTATGAGATACTTGATTCGAACAACGCCGTTACGATCGTCGAATGGGCGGAGAAACTCGGAGAGTTTTCTTACGACGGACGCATCATTAAGGTGAGAATCAATGGGGATGGCGACGAATTTCGAACTATTTCGATCGAATGGACCCCGGAAGAGAAGTAAATTCCGACCAACATTGTTTTCGTATCGTCGCTAATGACCGCCGCCTCTACGTTTATGTCTCAAGCTAACGAGATATTCTCGATCAACGAACCTCATCTTGTAATAAGAAAGGGCGAGAGGAAACTTCTTCTATTCGACGGGACGATTCTCGTTAAGACCTACAAGATCGCCCTGGGTTTTAGCCCGAAAGGCACCAAAGAGGCCGAAGGGGACGGGCGTACCCCCGAAGGCGAGTATTACGTATTTACCAAGAATCCCGAGAGCAGATTTCATCTGTCTTTGGGCATCAGCTATCCCGGTGAAGACGATGCAAAGCGAGGGCTCGAAAGGGGCCTGATATCGCAGGAAGAACACGATGAGATAGTTTCCGCCATCAGCGAGAAACGGATGCCGCTTCAAAAGACAAAGCTCGGTGGCGAGATCTACATCCACGGCGGAGGCAACGACCGGAACTGGACCGACGGGTGTATCGCTCTCAGTGACAAGGAAATGACGCTGCTCTTCGATACGATACCTGTGGGTGCAAAAGTCACCGTCCTGCCGTAACATAGATTTAACGTGAGCCGTGGACGACGTCGCATATAATTGAAGTCGTCACTTATGGTCCATACAGGCGTAATGCCCTCCAAGCAGAAACCACAAAGATCCGAAATTGCCGCCCCAAAACCTGTTGAAGGTGAACCTCGACTATTCAATCGAGAGGTGAGCTGGCTGGAATTTGACCGCCGTGTACTTGAAGAGGCAATGGACGAGAATCTTCCGATCTTAGAACGGGTGAAATTCTTGTCTATTTTCTCGTCCAATCTCGACGAGTTCTTCATGATCCGGGTATCGGGTATCAAGGAACAGATCGAAGAGGGCGTGAGCGAATTGTCTTCTGACGGATTAACGCCGGCCGAACAGCACGCTCAGATCCGAAACCGCTTGCGGCCGATGCTGCGAAAGCAGGTAAGTTACTTAGCCGAAACTGTTTTCCCACAGCTTGAAAAGGGAGGGATAACGGTCGAGACGTACAAATTCCTCAACGCCAAAGAGAAAAAGAAGCTCGATAAGTACTTCCGCGACAATATTTTTCCGATCCTCACCCCCCAATCTGTGGATTCGAGTCACCCGTTCCCGTATATATCCAACCTGAGTCTCAATCTCGGCCTCTATATCGAGCCGAACCGAACTGTGACCCAGCGAAACTTGAAGCATCTGTTTCGTCAAAAGCGATTTGCACGTATCAAACTCCCACCTACGGTTCCGAGATTTCTACCAATAACCAATGGCAAAAAGAAACGGTTTGCTCTGCTGGAAGAAGTGATCGCGGCTAATGCCCACCATCTCTTTCCTAATATGAAGGTAAGCGAAGGCCACCTGTTTCGCGTGACCAGGGATGCGGATATCGAGATACGTGAGGACGAGGCCGGCGATCTCATGCGCACGCTCGAGCGCGAGTTGCAGCGGCGACGATTCCGGTTTCCGGTACGGCTCGAAGTTTCATCCACAATGCCGGACAAGATGCTGAAACTGCTTACCGCCGGTATCGGCCTGTCGGACGAAGATGTCTATAAGATTGATGGCTTTGTCGACATCTCCGATCTGATCCAGCTCTATTCGCTTGATCTTCCGCTTCTCAAAGACAAGCCTATTATGCCGGTCCATCCGAGCGCCCTGCTCGAAAAGAAGAATGTCTTTGAAACGCTCAAGAAACAGGATGTGCTGCTTCATCATCCATACACTGCGTTTTCGGCTGTGACCGATTTTCTGGCTCAGGCTGCCGAGGATCCGCGTGTTCAGGCGATAAAGATCTGTCTGTACCGTACGGGAAAGGATTCACCCGTCGTGCGCTCTCTGATGAGGGCAAGCCAAAACGGCAAACAAGTAACGGCCCTTGTGGAGCTTCAGGCACGGTTTGACGAAGAGAACAACATCGAGTGGGCGCGCCGGCTTGAGAACGAAGGCGTTCACGTCGTGTACGGAATCAGCTCGCTGAAAACCCACTCTAAAGTGCTTCTCGTGGTCCGCCGCGAAGGTGACCGGCTCGCAAGATATGTGCATATCGCCACTGGAAATTACAATCCGCTTACGGCGCGTCTCTATACCGACCTCGGTCTCTTGACCTCAGATAATGCGATCGGCGACGACGCGACGAGCCTCTTCAACTTCCTTACTGGTTATTCTCAGCAGACCGAATATTCGCGGTTGCTCGTAGCGCCCGTGAATCTGCGTGATCGTTTCGTTGAGCTTGTACGCCGCGAGGCCGCAAATAAGCTGGCAAAGAAGACGGCTAAGATCATCGTCAAGACCAATAGCTTGACCGACGTACAGTTGATAGAGGAGCTTTATGCGGCGTCTTCCAAGGGAGTTGAGATAGACTTGATAATCCGCGGCATCTGCGCTTTGCGTCCCGGGGTGCCGGGCCTGTCAGAGAACATTAGGGTGAGGTCGGTCGTAGGCCGTTTTCTTGAGCACAGCCGAATTTTCTATTTTGAGAATGCGGGACAGGAAGAAGAGATCTATATCGGAAGCGCGGACTGGATGCAGCGAAATCTCGACCGAAGGGTCGAGGTCCTGTTGCCCATCCTCGATGCCGATATACGAAAGTATCTGAAGGACGAAGTGCTCGCAGCATACCTGAAAGACAATGTGAACGCACGAGAACTTAGACCGGACGGAACCTACCGCAAGATCCCGGTGCCAAAAGGTTCGGCACCATTTGATTCACAAATGGAGTTTGTCGGACGTGACATCCTGACCTAGGCGGTCGCCTTTCGTTCGAATTTGGCCTCGGCTACGCCATCCTTCATTTGCCCGTACTTGATCGTGAGACGTGGATAGCCTCTCGGTTCACGCTCGATCTCTTTCAGTCCCAATTTCTTCTCGGCCTTTTCGATCGCCGAAAGGGTCCCCTCGATCTCCATATAAAGACCGAACGGCAGTTCGTCAAGGACGACCTCTACATCATCAAGTTGCCAATATTTTCGTCGCTTCTCGTAAACTGCGGTCAGGCGGTAGCCAAGGCGTTCGATGATCTTCTCGGTCGCCTCGACGTCCGAGACCGATGTCTCGTATTCAAGTTTGTGCTTTGCCGCGTCGTCGGTCTTTATTTTTTCCTTATAGGTCAACACCGTAAAGTCGCCGATCTTGCGGAGACGAAGTGTGGCACCGTGCTCGTCCATCTCACCGCCGCGGTGCTGATAATTGACCTCGAAAACCTCCTTAATAAATCCCGCCTCGAGCCTAATAAGCTTTTGCACGATCTCCTCGAGTCGTTTTGGGCTGAGCCGGTACTTTCGTTCGGTTTCTATGTTCATTTGAGGAACGTGTAAGTGACGAGTGTAAGTAATTAAGTCTAGGGTGGCAAACGGCGATGCATTAGGTCCAGGCTGGCGTAGGAGAGCCGCAGCTGACCTTGTACGGAGGGGGCGGCAGCTTGACGAAAGCCCCGCCATACCCGATACTTGAAAAAAAGGTCAGGATTGTATCCGGCCATAGTAAGTCACAATTATTGAGGTAATTTATGCCATATCCTGAGATCATGATCCACGGAATGCGAGCCGAGCTCGCGAACCTGGGTATCGAAGAAACTAAGACGCCTGACGCGGTTAAAGAAGCTGTCGAAGGTACCGACGGAACCCTTATGGTTGTGGTCAACTCCGTATGCGGATGTGCCGCGGGTGGCGTACGGCCGGGAATCGCGATGGCCCTTCAAAATTCGGAGGTTAAACCGGACAAGGCGATCACCGTCTTTGCCGGGGCCGACATTGATGCGACCGAGGTCGCTCGAAATTACTTTACCGGTTATGCACCTTCGTCGCCGGCGATCGGCCTTATTAAGAACGGCGCGTTGGTGAAGATGTTCGAGAGACGCGACCTCGAAGGCCGCCCTCCGCAGGTCATCGCCGAGGCCCTGGTCGCGGCCTTTGATGAGGTCTGCACCCGTTCGGAAGCGGCAAACAGCTAGACCGACAACAATATCTTTAGTCTGGCCGGCCGTTCGTTTTGGGTCGGCCCTTTCTGCGCCCTGAGAAAGATATTGCGTGCTTCTCAAGGAACACTTAAAATAGAAGAGGCCTGTCCCTCCCATTTCACATAAACGCCCCCGAACAAGATCATGTCAATAAATCAACGTCAACACATTCGGTTTTCTCTCGATATTCCTGCCACCTTGGTTACCGCCCACGGAGAACGTCAGGAAACAACGCTTCAGCAAATAAGCATTGGCGGCTGTTTTACCGATTGGGATGAGAACATCTATACGGGAGACGAGTTTCGCGTTGAGGTCGATCTGCCGAACGGTAATTCATTGCCCTTAAGGGGTAAGGCGGTCTATCGCTTTGAGAATACGGGGATCGGCGTTAGATTTGTCGACATAAATGAATTCGAACAACGGTTGATCTCAAAGATCGTCGCCCATCATTTTGAACGCCATGGCGTGCCATTGACGGTCGACCCATTCAAGCTCCCTTCGAAATTCATCGGCGAAGACGATTATCCCGCGATAACCAACAGCAAGCGGGAGCGGGAAAAGCAGCTTGGAGAGGCGATGGCGACCGAAGAGGTGCTTCACCCCTGAGATTTCGTCTGCGCGAGTTCAGCAAATGAAAGATCGAGTTCTCCCGGGCCTAGGCCCAGATCTTGCTCGACCTCATCCGAAGTGAAAGCCCCAGAGTCGCGTCCCCGGCGAAAGAAATTCATTATGCCTTGGGCCGATGCAGAGTCGTCAAAGGTGTTTCCCGTCAGATTTGCTTTTGTGGCTGCTTCCAGAAATCCTCTTAATCGCAATGCTTGAATATCCTTCTCGCGAAGAAAGAACGAATACACCGCTGCGTATCGAGCCACAAGCTGGTTCGGATGGAGATCCCAACTCCGATAGAATCCCGCGCCCATCGATCGCTCCACATTCCTAAAATGGGACAACCAGGCGGAATGAACGGCACGGCGATTCTCCGCCCGTTCTGCGTCCGAAAGGCCTTCTTGGCGGTGGATGGGAATTGGTATCTCAGTGGTCACCGAATCGGAGAGACCTACCCCGGTACCTGCGACCGCGAGCTGCATTAACGAACGTGCCAATCCGCACGCAGGATGATCGATGCTTTGGTGATGGCCGGCGATCCCTAATGCAGCAGTGTAATCGAACGCGCCGAAATGTATCGATCGGCACCTCCCACGCGCAGCGTTAATTAGCGCTGGGATCATAATTCGGCCTTTCCTGTCCATTATTGCCTCGGGCGTTTCGATCATTAACTCTAATCCGATCGACCGTTTGGAGAGTTTATACTTCTTCTCAAATTCTCCGATACGGCGGCAGACATCCTTGACCTGCTTTGCACTTGTTACCTTTGGAAGCGTTATTACGAATCCAGTGGGGAGACGGCCCGATGTCTGCTCTAGAAAAGTAGCTAGAAACAATTCGAGAGTCTTGACGGCCCGTCCGTATGTCTCTCGAGAAAGAGACTTTATCCGGAAACCCGAAAATGTCGTTATCCTTTTGCGGTTGTAGGCATCGCCCAACGCGGCGGCGGCCCCCACTGCGTGAGCGTCCTCTTCACCCTCGGGCCTGAATCCATAGCCGTCCTCAAAGTCGATCCGGAGATCTTCCACAGGTTCGTACTTAAGTTTGGCCCTGGTCTTTTGAAAGATCGACCATGCTAGCCATGCAGGAAAATTCTTGTGCTTCACGGCGTCTGGTGACGATCTTAGTTCCGCCTCGAGTTCCCTGATCGCTTTCGGGAACGAAGGAAGCCTTTCGTATCCCTCCAATCGAAAAGCAGAGGCGAAATCGACAAAAGAAGGAGAATATGCCTTGATGGATGCCAAAGCGATCCGACCGAGTTTGCGGGGCGTTTCGACCGAGTACCGGTCGGCGCCGCCATAAAACACGTGGATCGGTTGTCGGACGGATCCGTTGGGTGCAGCTCTTGCTCGCGGCGTTCTGATGATCAGCCGGATTCCTTCGTCCCCTTCCGAAATGATGTCTTTTGACATATTGAAGCTAGGATCTTGAAGTCGCGGGTGTACTAATTCCCGTATATTGTACGGAAGCGATCTTCCATTGCCCACCCAATCTCCTGCATACGAGCATTGCACGCATACTTCGCGGCGGAACAGGTTTGCCGTCAACGGTGATCACGAAATTCAACCGCGTGATAACGATCGCAAATGTCCCATATTTCCTGATCGAGAATTCGTCTGCCTCTACTGTCGTCGAAGAGCCCGCGGTACCCGGCTTTTGTTCGGGTTTGTAAAATCCAAGTACCTCGGTTCGCTCGTCAAATTCGCCGATGGGTGATATCTCGACATAGTCCGGCGTAAATATCTCGTCCAGAATGTTCGGCTTAAAATTGATCTGTGCCTCAGTCATTCGCTTAACCAATGAGCGAAGCTCAGCATCGTCTTTGTCGGCAGTTTGGGCAGATGCGGTAAGTACAGCAATCGCCATGAACAAAAAGATTAGTGCGTATCTTCTACAAATCCTCATTATGCTCCCCCGAATTAACGAGATTTAATACGTCACAAAGTCCGGGATGTT
Source organism: Pyrinomonadaceae bacterium (assembly GCA_050246275.1). GTDB lineage: Bacteria > Acidobacteriota > Blastocatellia > Pyrinomonadales > Pyrinomonadaceae > OLB17. The sequence continues at coordinate 10,839 of JBFWWI010000011.1, read as the reverse complement.
CATTCTAAAAGATCTCATTGATAGCATCATCCAGATGTCGGACGCCGACGACGCGTATTCCTAAAAGCTTTTCCAATCCTTTCTTGTTCGATTCCGGCAAGATCAATTTCTTGAACCCGAGTGTTTGGGCCTCGCGGGCGCGAGCCTGCGCCTGAAGAACCCCGCGGACCTCGCCGGTCAAACCAACCTCACCGAACATTGCGATCTCCGGCGATACCTGGAGGTTTCGATAGCTCGAAGCAACTGCAGCGATAATGCCGAGATCCGCGGCCGGTTCGTCGATCTCCATCCCGCCCGCGACATTTATGAAAACATCATCGCCGGCGAGCTGAAACCCAAGCCGCTTCTCGATGACCGCGACGAGCAGGGAAGCGCGATTCTGATCGAACCCCTGGGTCATACGCCTTCCGGTCCCGAACTTCGTTCCACTTACCAGGGCCTGCAACTCGACAAGCATCGGACGGGTGCCTTCCATACAAACGGTGACTACCGAGCCTGTGGCATTTTCAGGGCGTTCCTGAAGAAAGAGTTCCGATGGGTTGGCGACCGGAACCAGGCCCTCGTTCGTCATCTCAAAGACGCCGATCTCGTTCGAAGCTCCGAAACGGTTCTTGGTCGCCCTGATGATGCGGTGATTGTGATGCCGGTCGCCTTCAAAATAGAGGACCGTATCCACGATGTGTTCCAGCGTTCTTGGGCCCGCTATCGAACCTTCTTTAGTGACATGGCCGGTGAGAAAGACCGGCGTGCCGGTTTGTTTGGCGAACATCATAAATTGACCGGCCACTTCGCGAACCTGAGATACGCTTCCGGGCGCCGACTCGATCTTTTCACTGAATACCGTTTGGATCGAATCCACGACCACCAGGTCGGGCCCGAGTTTCTCGATCTCAGCTAGTACGCTATGAAGGTTTGTCTCGGGCAGCAAAAAGAGGTTCTCCGCGGCAATGCCCAGCCGTTCGCCACGCATCTTTATCTGCCGTTCACTTTCCTCTCCCGAAACGTAAAGTACTTTTACGCCGCCGCTGCTTAGCTTGTCGGCGATCTGAAGAACGATAGTGGATTTACCGATTCCCGGTGCTCCGCCGATGAGTACAAGAGAACCCCCTACGATACCGCCGCCGAGCACACGGTCGAATTCCGCGATGCCTGAAGCCGTTCTCGCTTCGTCCTGCGATTCGATAGAACTAAAAGCCACCGGCGCCGTTTCGCGGAACCGAGCTGAAATACCACCTGCAGCGGCCGCAAAGGAACTTGGTCGAAAACGTTCCTCGACGTATGTGTTCCATTCAGAGCAGTCAGGGCATTGGCCGATCCATTTTCTTGCCTGGCGGCCGCAGTTTTGGCACACAAATATGGACTGAGGGTCCTTAGCCATAAATTGAATTTAGCGATCATTTTACCAGACTGCGATGATATGCGTGGTCCGAAACTCGGGAATTTTGGAAATTATTCGGTAACCCGCATTTTCTTCAATGCGTGGAACGCTGTTATTCTAGGAAACAGGCCGCTGATGGCCAGTGTCGAACACCCTTTCGGGAACAGAGCCTTCTTATTCGGTTACGTATTTTCGTGTTAAACTTTTTGTGATGAAGTGGGAAGTGATCGTCATAAGAATAGGATTCGTGCTGTTGCTGGCGGCGATCGCGTTCTTGATCAACCCTCTGCGGACAACTACCCATTTGCCTGTATTGTTGGCTGATGACCTGTTAGCAAGAAAGCTGCTATCTGGTGTAGTTGGTGCTCTTGTCGGCACCATGATCATTGCGTTCGAGGTCCGGGCTCGTACGGCCAGCCTTAAAACGCTCATCGGAGCAGCGATCGGGTCAATTCTGGGAATATCCGGGGCCTATCTGATCGGCATGCTGATCAGTGCCCAGGACATCAATACTGTTCCGGGAGAGATCAAAGTTTTCCTGGTCATTGTTCTTGGATTCTTCATGGGTTACATCGGCCTGATGGTCGGGGCCGCAAAGGGGGACTATATCGACCTTTCAGTGCTTGGCGGTATATTTTCAGACAAGAATCAGAAGGCCGACAACAAGATCCTCGATACCTCAGTGATAATCGACGGCCGGATAGCGGACATAGCGGAGACTGGATTTCTCGGGGGTTCGCTCGTTATCCCCAATTTCGTTTTGACTGAGCTTCAGCAAGTGGCGGATTCCGCCGACTCATCAAAGCGGCAAAGGGGCCGCCGCGGCCTCGATATGCTGCAGCGGCTTCGTAACAATAGCAAGCTCGATATCGAGATCCTTGAGACCGATTTTCCCGCGATCAAAGAGGTGGACCTTAAATTGATCGAGCTCGGCAAAGAGCTTGACGCAGTTATCGTAACGAATGACTTCAACCTAAATAAGGTTGCCCAACTGCGCGGTGTTCCCGTGCTCAATATCAATGAGTTGGCCAATGCTCTGAAGCCTGTCGTGCTGCCCGGCGAGGCGATGCGTGTATTCGTGCTCAAGGAAGGAAAGGAATATAACCAGGGCGTCGCATATCTCGATGACGGAACGATGGTCGTGATCGATAACGCCCGCCGGCTGATAGGTAAGACCGCAGACATTGCGGTCACCAGCGTCCTTCAAACGACGGCTGGCAAGATGATATTCGGCCGACTTTGGGAAGAGAAGACCGATGAGAACGGGGATTCGAACCTATCAATTCACGATTCGCGTTCGCTCGGCTTTCGTAAAGGCACACGAGAACTCCGCCAGTCCACCATTATCGAAGAGGTCGACGCACCTCGATGAAGACCGCAGCGATCATCGTTGCCGCCGGTTCTGGATCGCGCTTCAAATCGGAAACACCTAAACAATTTCTGGAAATCGGAGGCAAGCGGGTGATCAATCACACGCTTGAACGGTTTCAGGCCGCGCCCTCGATCGATACCATTATTCTCGTGCTTTCTGAGGACCAGGTGAAGTCATTCGACAGGCCGACGGTCGATAAACTGACCAACGTCGTTCCAGGCGGGCTGAACCGAGCCGAATCGGTAAGGAACGGATTAAATGCAGTCGGCACGGACGTTGGGATCGTAGTTGTACACGACGGTGCCCGTCCGTTGGTCACGGTGGACGAGATCGAACGCACCATAGCCAAAGCAATCGAAACCGGTGCGGCTTGTCTTGCAGCTAGTTTGACCGATACCATCAAATCCATTAGCGGGGGTGAGATCGCGGCGACGCTCGATCGGGCGAAACTCTGTCGTGCATTGACCCCGCAGGCATTCAAGATCGAAGTGTTGAGAGCGGCCTTCCTGAAAGCTGATCTGACGGATTCCGTTACCGACGAGTGTTATCTTGTCGAGAAGCTCGGCCATCCGATCGCGATAGTTGAGGGAAGTTCGCGTAATATAAAGATCACGCACCCCGAGGACCTCGTCCTCGCTGAAGCCCTGATAAGGAACGGCTAACGCCTAATTCGCAATTTGATGTATAGGATCGGTTTTGGCAGTGACATTCACAGGCTCGACTCGGGCAGGCCACTGATACTCGGTGGCGTTGGGCTCGAGTCCGACCTAGGTGCCGTGGGCCATTCTGATGCCGATGCTCTAACACACGCGATAACCGATGCGGTCCTGGGCGCACTCGCGCTGGGCGACATTGGAACCCATTTTCGTAACAGCGATGAACGCTGGCGAAATGCAGAGAGTTTTGTATTCCTACGATTCGCCGTGGGCGAGATGAAGGAGCATGGTTATCAGGTTGCCAATGTCGATTCGACAGTGCACCTTGAACAGCCGAAACTGCAGCCTTATATCGACGAGATCCGTAAAGGAATTGCCGAGGCTCTTGAGGTCGCGGCAAGTTTTGTCAGCGTAAAAGCCAAGACCGGCGAAGGGGTTGGTGCCGTCGGCAGACGGGAAGCTGTCAGGGCCGAGGCGATCGTCCTGCTCCGCAGGACGGAGACTTGATTTCCATTTTGTTTTTTTGTGGCCATTAAGATGAAAAGCCACAAAGGTACGGAAAACGCAGAAAAAGAGCAACCGTGAGACCACAAGAGATCATTGCCAGGAAACGCGACGGCGGCGAACTCTCGGCCGAGGAGATCGAGGTGTTCATCGGCGGCGTATGCGATTCTTCGTGGGCCGACTATCAGATATCGGCCCTCGTAATGGCAATGTTCATTCGAGGGCTGAGCGAGGCCGAGGGCGAGCAGCTCGTTCGTTCCATGCTCTACTCAGGCGAGGTGCTCGACTTTTCGGATATAGACACGCCAAAGGCCGACAAGCACTCGACCGGCGGCGTCGGCGATAAGACGTCATTGATCATTGCACCGCTTGTCGCAGCATGCGGTGTGGCGGTCCCGATGATCTCGGGCCGCGGTCTTGGCCACACCGGTGGGACACTCGACAAACTCGAATCCATCCCCGGATACAACGTAGGCCTTTCGACCGATCAATTCCGCGAGATCATCAGAAAATGTGGATATGCTATGTCGGGACAGACCGCAGACATCGCCCCGGCGGACAAGAAGATCTATGCACTTCGGGATGCAACCGCGACCGTACCATATATTCCGTTGATCGTTGCCTCGATAATGTCGAAGAAGTTAGCGGAAGGATTGGATGCACTTGTCCTCGACGTCAAGACCGGGTCCGGAGCCTTTATGAAAGAGCTTTGTGATTCGGAAAAGCTCGCTTCTGCGATGGTGCAGACCGGCGAGAGGTTTGGCGTGCGAACCGAGGCTGTAGTGTCGGACATGGGCCAGCCGCTCGGCAAGTTTGTCGGCAATGCCCTTGAGGTTTACGAATGCATCAAGTTACTCCGTAACGAGATCGAACCGGCCGCATTGCCCACGTGGGAACTATCGCTCGAACTCTCGGCCCGGATGCTCGTCTTAAGTGGAATTACGGCGGATCTCGAATCCGCTAAATTAATGTGCTCCGATAAACTCGAAAGTGGCCAGGCGCTCGAACGATTTCGCCTTAACGTCGAATGCCAGGGCGGGGATCCGCGGGTCTGCGACGATCCTGAGGTCCTGCTTGATAAGGAGATACATAAGTATGAGGTCCTTGCTGAAGCCGACGGCTTTATTTCCAGTATCGACACGCTCGCGATCGGAAGTGCGATATGTGAGATCGGCGGCGGACGCACAAAAGCGGACGATATCGTCGATCCGGGGGTGGGATATTCGTCGGAGCTGAAAATCGGAAGTGAGATAGCGGCCGGTGAAACGATCGGCATCCTCTTCTTTCGAGACGCCGGACAAGAGCGTTTGGTCCGTGAAAAGGTTCTGCAGGCCTACAGTGTCGCCCCAACAAGGCCAGAACGGGCTCAACTCGTACGTGAGGTGATAAATGGCTCGACTGAGTTTACGGTATGACGGCCTGCTTTAGGCTGCTGTTGATCGGCTTCGAGCGCTGTGCATTGTCGCCCAATAAACTACTGGTTGCCCGGACGTGTTGACCGTCATAGTGCGGGTTGCAGATTCTCGCATTGCCGCTAAGATAATTAGAGAGTTAGTCGACAACAATGATCGGTGAAAGCATAGGACGCGGAGCAATGCGCATCATCAATGCGATGGTACGTGGGCTTGCCGCCGCCGGCGTGCATCCAAACTTTCTTACCGCCGTTGGGGTTACTATAAATATCGGATGCGGTGTTCTTTTTGGGATCGGCGAGTTCTTTTGGGCGGGCATAGTCCTCATCGTCGCGAACGTTTTCGATATGCTCGATGGAAACGTTGCAAGACAGACAGGAAATGTTACGAAGTTCGGCAGCTTTCTTGATTCGTCGCTCGATCGCCTTTCGGACATGGTCGTATTTGTCGGTATCATGGCGTTTTACGCGGGCAACCGCCCTCAGCACTCGATCCTGAATGTGGTGCTTGCAGGGGTCGCGATGATGGCATCCGTGATGGTCAGCTATACGACGGCCCGTAGCGAAGGTCTGGGTGTGAAAGCGAATGTGGGCTTTCTCCAGCGGCCTGAACGGATCGTCCTGCTGATAATCGGAGCTTTATCAACATGGGATTGGAATTCCGAAAGTTTCTGGTTTAATCGGATGCCGCAGGTGCTTTGGGTTCTGGCTGTCGGGTCGGTTTGGACCCTGATTCACCGAATGTTCTTTATTTGGAATGAATTTAAAGCCATCGAGGAGCAAACGGTGAATGATTGATCGGCTTTGGGACCTGTTGGGATCGGTCACTATCGGCCAGATATTGATCGGACTAGGCCTGTTTCTGTTGTCGCTCGCGTTGAGCTTTGCAGCTATCGCGATCGTGATGGTCAAGATACCGCCTAATTATTTCAGCTCGCACTACAAACGGGATTTTTTGCCTGGCAGCCCGTTCATTGTCAGATGGGGCGCCGTGATCGCTAAGAACATCTTCGGCATCTTTCTGATTTTGCTCGGAATTGCATTGTCTTTACCGGGTGTTCCCGGCCAAGGGATCTTGACCATACTTCTCGGGCTGATAATGATGGACATTCCGGGAAAACGGCCGCTCGAAGCGAAAATAATCAAAAGGCCGACAGTCCTTTCGGCAATAAACAAACTGAGAGAAAAGTACGGAAAGGAGCCGTTGGTAGTCGATTGATATGGGGTTCTTCGATTTTCTAAAGAAAAAACAGAGGCAAGATCCGGAGGTGGTTCGACGCAGATTTCTGATCGAGCATGGTCGGATAACCGATGGCCGAATAATTGACACAATAATCAACAGCCAAGGCGACGAGATCGCGTTTTACATTTATACCCTCAACGGCGTCGATTTCGAATCCTCGGAATTGCTGACTGAAACGCAAAGGGCGGACCCGTTGAAATATGCCCCGGGCGCAAAGATCGGCGTCCGCTACGACCCGAAGAACCAGGGGAATTCAATGTTGGATTGAGCCTGATCCGCAGTCACTATGTTCAAAAAGATTCTGATAGCCAACCGAGGCGAGATCGCTTGCCGGATAATCCGATCCTGTCACGAGATGGGGATCGGAGCGGTGGCCGTTTTTTCTGATGTCGATTCTGACTCACTCCACGTCCGCATGGCGGATGAGGCATACAATGTGGGCCCGGCACCATCGGCAGAAAGCTATCTTTGCATCGAGAAGATCATTGAGGTCGCAACCAAAGCCGGTTGTGATGCGATCCATCCGGGTTACGGGTTTCTTTCCGAGAACGCCGACTTTGTTCGGCACGTTGAAAAGTCAGGCATCACATTTATCGGGCCACCTGCACAAGCAATGGACGCAATGGGCGGGAAGATGTCAGCCCGCCTAATAGCGATCGAGGCTGGAGTTCCGGTCGTGCCGGGAACCACGACACCGCTCCGTTCCTTTGACGAAGCCAAAGAGACTGCGTCGAGTTTCGGCTACCCCATCATGCTCAAGGCATCGGCCGGCGGCGGTGGTAAAGGTATGCGCCTAGTTTCGGGTGAGGGCGAGTTGAGATCTGCTCTAGAGAATGCCCAGGCCGAAGCTCTCGCAAGTTTCAGTGACGACGCCGTGTACATCGAAAAAGCTATCGTCCGGCCGCGGCATATCGAGATACAAATTTTCTCGGATACTCACGGCAGTCATGTTCACCTAGGTGAACGCGAATGTTCCATACAACGACGCCATCAAAAAGTGATCGAAGAAGCACCCTCACCGATCAACTCCGCTGAACTGCGTGAGAAGATGGGAGCCTGTGCGGTCATGGTCGCAAAGGCAGTTGGTTACGTCGGAGCAGGAACGGTCGAGTTCTTGGTCTCCGATCTCGACCGTTCGTTCTATTTTCTGGAGATGAACACCAGATTGCAGGTGGAGCACCCCGTAACCGAACTCGTTACCGGCATCGACCTCGTAAGAGAGCAGATAAATGTTGCAGCCGGTCAGCCATTGTCGTTCACGCAAGAAGAGGTCAAGCTTTCCGGCCACGCGATCGAGTGCCGAGTATATGCCGAGGATCCCGAAAACAACTTTATCCCTTCGCCGGGTGTGATCACCCGATTGCGTGTCCCGCAAGGCCCGGGCGTGCGAGATGACGGCGGAGTTTACGAGGGTGCCGAAGTCTCGATATTCTACGATCCGATGATCTCAAAATTCGCGGTTTACGGGCTGAACCGGCAACAGGCCATTGAAAGGATGCGGCGAGCTCTAATGGAATATTGCGTCGGAGGAATTAAGACGACGATCCCGTTTTTCAGACGGGTAATGGAAGATCCCGAATTTGTTGCGGGAAACCTGGATACGTCCTTTATCGAACGGTTCAATGATCGCCAGGCGTCTCAGGGTGAAATAGCGGACGTCACCGATGACCTGGCACTCACTGCCGCTGCCATTGCTCGCGTTTCAATGAAAGATGAAACAACCCTTGAGAGCCTTGGGTCAAACAAAAAGGCCAGCCGATGGGTTTCGGCCGGCCGAATATCTCAACTGGAGCGTCTTTGAACCAGAGTCCTACGGTATCTCTTCTGCCTGAAAGTCGATCCCGATCGGGTCACCGCTCGCCTCGAAAAATATCGACCCCGTCACAAATTGGTAACGGCTATGCTGAATCGACAAAACATATCCGTGTCCCAGTTCAAGATCGCTTACTTGATATCGACCGAATGTACCTGTAATGACCGTCCTTGCCTGATTCGTCCCGACATCGAATATGGTTATGCGTGCGCCCCTGATACCGAGTCCCCCAAAATCTGTGACCCTCCCGGAAATGTAAGAGCTAGCGGGCGACACACTGTCTCTGCGTTTTACAACGGCCAGAAAATCACCAACTGCTGACTCCAAAGGAGATAAGGGACGCAGGACGATCCCTCCAAGGAGATCCTCGGCGGCACTCGAAGCCGGCGGAGTTCTGACCCGCTGGGCGGCCCCGGTTGGTGCAAGAGCCCATCCAATTAGTAATAATAGTGCGGGGATCAAGTAAGTATTCCGAGTCATATGCGGATTTGGGTCGCCAGTGATGCCAATTCCAGAAAATTTCTAGGGAAACACACGCCTGATCACTAAATAACGAATGGAACCGGATTTCCATAAATCCGTCGACAAAAAAATTGCGGGCTAGCCAAACGGCCAACCCGCGTCTATTGCGGAGTAGCAATAGCAGCAACCGTAACTTACTTGGAAGCCTGGAAATCCATTCCACTTAGATTTTCCGAAAGCGAGAACGATCGGGAATCATTCACGAACGTGTAACGCTTATGCGAAACATTCATCAAATAAAAGTCACCGGTCGTAAGATCACTTACGCGATAGTATCCAAACGTGTTGGTCAGCACCGTTTTGGCTGCTCCGGAGCTAGCGTTGAATACGGTGATACGGGCACTGGAAATGCCGCGACCGTAAGCATCGGTAACTCGGCCAGAAACCGAAGCCGGAGCCGCAGATGCGATCGTTTGCACATTCTGGAAGGTACACGTAACGATCTCCGCCTCGTTCAGCGTAATGTCCGCCAAGGCGTTGTTCAGGTCGACCACTGCGGGCGTGAAGTTGCCAACACACTGGACGCTGTTGAGGCCCCACGTGTTAGGCAATACTTCAGAAACCGTTACTGAATTAGCCGGTCCAAAGAGTGAGATCGGCTCGCTGGTTTTGCGATCAGCCGGGGTTCCGTTATCAAACAGTACGAACTGCAGCGGATTGAAACCATATTCGGAATTGAAAGTAAAACCAACTCCCGAAGCATCTCCGCCCGGTGCTGGCACTGCATCCTTGATTATTGTTAGCTTCGCCGGGACGAGGACCGCGGAAGCCGAACGAGGGAGGTCCTGGTTGCCGCCCGAGCCGTTAAGGCTGATCAGGCGCATGTGATAATTGGAGCCATTGAAGAAGCCAGCCGAGTTGCCGAGCCCCCAATCACCCTGCCATGCGAGATGGCCGCCCCAGGCGATGACTGGATTAGAAACCGTCGATGTGAACTTAATTTCGACCTGCCGTTCGACTCCACCGCTATAAGGCAAATATTTGATCGAACCATTTACAAAATTACCGCCCCATATCGAAAATACGCCCGGGGTCTGTCCATTAGGGTTCACCAAGCCGGGTTCAACCTCGGTAGGAGTAGGTTCGGTATCGCTTGGCGATGGCGGACCGCTAGGCTCTGGGTACCCGCTTGCACCGCTGCAGTGTGTACCAGTCACCCCGACGCATGGGTTTGAACCCGTCGTCGCGATCCCGTCGGAATTACTTTCGGTGTGGTCAAAGGTCCCGAGATAATCGGTAGCGTGACGGTTATTCTCAAACACGTCATAGCCAATAACCAGTGTATGAACGGTAGTGCCGTCACCGGGCAGTCCTGTTAGGAGCATCCGGTAGCTGACAAACTGGGTTTCGGCCCAATGGGCATTTGACTGGCCCGCATTCCCGCCGACCCATCCAGAATTGCCCCCGACCACGAAGCGCCCGCTGGGTGAAGCAGCGGCACCATTGCGGCACTGTTCCGGGGTGGCGGCCGAAGCCTCAGGAACCGGAGCCGCCAAAGACCTCTCGGGTCCTTTATTGAGCAAATACGGCAGTCGTTCCTAAAAGCGTTAGGATCAATGCCGCCAACAATAGTATTCGATTATTTCTACACATATTAAAACCTCGAAAAACCTCGTCAGACAGTGGGGAATGGGATGTCCGTACTGCGAGAAATTAAAGCTCGGTGTCCTGGGGAAATTACTATTGACAACCGAATTCCAAAAATGCGGAACAGAAAGACGCGGGATTGCAAACTATTGAAAAATAATAACTTAATTCCGATACTGAATGTTTAACAAACAAAATACCTAATGTCAAGAAGTCATATTATCGCGTGTAGCTAGCACATCATATGTCCGGTTGAAGTAGCAGATGATATGTCCGCTTTCGGCGGTTGAGGGTAAGAATGGCTGAACTGGAGAAGTAAGCCATGAAGATGTACCCGGAGATCGCGATGGAGA
>JBFWWI010000010.1:0-58855 GCA_050246275.1 Pyrinomonadaceae bacterium | reverse complement strand
TCTCAAACGGCCCGTCCGACATCCGCGCGAATTGAAACCGAAGCGGCCCGCCGCTTCGCTCCCAATTCGCCAAAGGGGACATTTGATGTGCTAGCAAAACCGGACATCTTCATTTGCTATCAACAGTGCAACTGAATGGTTTCGGAAAATTATTATTGGAATGTGGATCGATGGCTAGCAGCGATCTTGAGCGTCGACCCACGCAAAAGCTTCTTCGGTTTCCAGAAGGTTCGGAACTCGATCACCCTGCCGTTGTGAAAGGTGAAGACGTCGCCGGTACGTCCTTCGAGCCAATCTTTACGGCCTTTGAGGCGGACGTTAACATGCGCGACCACAACGACCTTATCGCCCGCCGCGACGAAGCGTTCCGGTTCGCAAGAGCCTTCGGCCCAGGCGGAGCGGCCCTTAGCGACGTGGGCCTTGACGTCATCGATACCACTATATGCCCCAGCATTCGGTGAACCCTCAAATTCGATACTCACGATCGGCGGGTCGAAATCTTTGGCGAAACCTTCGATGTCGCCACAGCTGAAACAGAATAGGCCCGCTTTAGAACGTCGATGTCGGCCGTGTGACATTGTAAGATCGTCCATATTCTGTTGATAGATGCACCGGCCTCAATTATGGGCTTACCGAACTCGCAATCTATCGATACGCCGATGCCGGCGGCGTGCCGCAATATGCCTTTTCGGTCGTGCTTAGAAGTTTGTGATTTATGTCAAATGTGTACCGACGAACCGTATTACGCCGGCCGCCATTCAGGCAATTCTGTGCCTCGTTGCTCGGCGGGCCGACATCGAGAAACCAAACGCGAGCCGCCGCGAGTGCCTTTGCATCATCCGTGTATTTGCCGCCCGCAAGTGCATAAGAATAAACAACACGACTATTCTCATTAATTATCAGCCGAAGTTTGTCTGCCTTTAGCGCGGCTTTGTATGGAGCTTGTTTCGCATCCCAATCGTCATTCCCTTTTTTCTCGGCGGCGACGCAATATTTTTCCTTGATCTCCGCAATCGTTCCATTCCAATCCTTCTCGGCATATTTTTCAACACGGGCTGTCGGCGAGACTCCGCTCGCGATGAGTTTCTCATATTTATCTAAACAGTAAACAAACTCCATGGGAAAAAGCTTATCGCCGTCCTCGATGGACGACCGGATAGACCTTACCTGAGACATGAAACTATGGAAATTCTGGTTGTCTTCCAGCGACTGTGCATTCACCGGTGGTGTCGCGGCAAAGGTGATGACCGCAATCGCAATGGATAAAAAAATGGATCTCATAATATTTCTCCTAATTTCAAAGGGCTAATGCTTTCTCATTATTCAACGGGTAAATCCGGCAAAATTAAGACGTTTTCAGGCTCGAAAGTTTGTAGAGTGGTAAGCATCCATTTTCCGTCCTTCAGATCAAACGTAGCTGTTGCCCTGCCGGCATAAAAGTCTCGTTCCTTGCCGTCACCGGCCTTGAACTTGAATTTTTCGAAACTGATCTTGACGGAAACCAAGGTGCCGCTGCTATGAACATCTGCCGAGGTGATCGTGTAAGACGCATCGGGATTGTCTTTCTTGACTACTTTATCGAGCGTGGCTCGGATCTTTTCAGGAGAGGGAGGAGAGGGCTTTGTCCGGGAACAACCGATCAAAACTGCGCACAGAATGACGATCGAAAAGAAAGCAGCATGATTTTTCATGCACGGATTATATTGAATGACCCATTTTCAATCAACAGATTTTTTGAAGCGTTCAATCTACATCTTTTGATGGTTGATCGGATCTACTTGCCCAGGCGAGAGCTTCGGCCCTCTGCCCAATCGTCACGGCGCGACGGCCTTATCCCAATCTTTCTTTAGCAGCAGCTCTTCGATCCTGTAGGCGTGGAGCATCTCGTGATTCAGCAGATGCCGGAACATGATAAATGCCGAGTAATGATCGAACGCCTCGTGCACGGCGGTTTTCCGCCATTCGTCGGGAGATAGCGTTTTCAACCGTTCGACTAGCGAAGCACGCTCGCGGACGTAGCGATCGAGGCTTTCGTCGAGATCTACATCGAGCATCGCTCCGGCTTCGTCTTCGGGGGAATTTTCGATCGTCTTGATGAACGGTTCGGGTATAGAAAGGATCAGGTCGAGCCGATCTCGGAACGCAACATCCGACTGCGACAGGTGAATGGCATGTTCGTAAGCCGACCATTTTCCCGGGCTCGGACGACGCTTCAGGATCTGCGGCGGCACCTCGCGGATCAGCGGAATGATAACGCCGGGAGCCGTCGCGAGTGCGGAGATCAATACGGTCGTATTTTCAGCGATAGACATTTGTATTAGATCGCGTAGCGATCAATTGAATTTAGCCGTGGGTTGCCAACGGAACGGTGAACAATACCATTTCGATGATCTCTTGTTTGGTCATTTTTACTTCGCCGCCGCTGTTTTCAGGAACGACACTATGATTTCCCTTGCAACGGTAAAATACGAACTCTCGCTCGTGATTCGTCGACGACGATCAAGGCTCCTTGCTCAAGAGCGGACGCGTTGTCACGCATGACCGAGATAAGAGTGTTGCCGAGATTTGATGGTAAAATGTCTTGCGTGCGAACTTGGATGACGCTCGGTCCGGCGGCGTGAGTCAATGCCAAGATCGTTCCGAAATCGAGATCATGCGTGAAGACAATATAACCGTTCGTGCGAGCATACTCGACTATTTCGGTATCTTCGGCTCGCGGATCGCCGATGGTTGACCAATGAACCGCCTCGATATCCGCAGCTGTAAATGCGGCTGTCCAATCCGGCGACAGGTTCATTTCGATCAAGATCTTCATGCTATGGCGAGCGGAAGTTCAATTTCCTCCACACGCCACGCGGCATAGGACAGGGCTTCACGTAGGTCCTGTTCTTCGAGGTATGGATAAGCTTTCAGTATCTCGGCGAACGATTTTCCGGCGGCGAGGAGGCCTACGATAGTTCCAACCGTTACACGCAGGCCGCGAATACACGGTTTGCCGCCCATTACGTTCGGGTCAAATGTTATTCTGTCTAAGCCCATTTCATTGCCTCCTAATCGATCAGACCGAAGCCTTTTCGACACGATTATACACCGTATCTCGTTCAACAGCCTCAAGGCCGGCGCGGTGGATCATTTCGATGATCTCTTGTTTGGTCATTTTTACTTCGCCGCCGTTTGAAGCCAGAGCGGACGGTGATCCGAGTTTAGACGGCCAGAACTTCGACGTAATCACTTCTCGAAATTGGTGGTGGAATCTGCCCGCCATTTTCGGTTAGGTCTTCGAGGTGGAATTCGATAGCTTCCTGAATAAGCTGTTTCACTTCCTGCTCGGTTTCGCCGACGGCTACACAGCCCGGCAGATCGGGAACATACGCTCCCCAGCTTTCCTCACCCTTTTCTATTACAACCATGTATCGCATGAATACTCCTATTTCTTTAGGCCCGCTTGTTTGAGAACGCTGTTAAATGTTCCGACGGGCATGTCGATGCTTTCCTTTCCGGCGATCGTCACCGTGCCGGGCTTTGACGGATGGTGAAACTGCCGGTGGCTGCCTCGTATTCTAACCAAAAGCCAGCCATCCTTCTCGACCATTTTGATGACATCTTTAACTTTCAAGCCGCAACTTTCTCAACTCTATTATAAACGGTATCTCTCTCAACCGCTTCGAAGCCGGCGCGGTGGATCATTTCGATGATCTCGGCTTTGGTCATTTTCACTTCGCCTTCGGCGGCATAAGCGTGGGTTAGTTCGCCGCCGTCGGTGATGGTGCCGTCGAGGTCGTTGGCGCCGAAGTGTAGTGCGGTTTGGGCGGTGGCTTTGCCGAGCATCACCCAATAGGCCTTGATGTGGTCAAAGTTGTCGAGCATCAGACGTGAGACAGCGATGGTCTTGAGATTGTCGATCGCGTCGGGGCCGGGAAGCGATGATAGTGCGGTTCCGGGCGGATAGAAGGCGAGCGGGATGAAGCACTGAAAGCCGCCGGTGCGGTCCTGCTGTTCACGGAGACGCACGAGATGATCGATGCGGTCTTCGATGGATTCGATATGGCCGTAGAGCATCGTGGCGTTTGTTTTCAGACCCGCGGTGTGAACTTTGCCCGCAAGTTCGAGCCAACGGTCGCCGTCGCATTTGTGGTCGCAGATCCGCGAACGCGTCGGCTCCGCAAAGATCTCGGCACCGCCGCCGGGGCAGGAATCCATACCGGCCGCCTTGAGCTTTTCGATCACTTCTTCGTCGGACATTTTGTAGAACCGCGCAAAGAAATCGAGCTCGACCATCGTCAGCGCTTTAAGATGGAGCATTGGGAACTCACGCTTCAATGACGAGAAAAGATCGGTGTAGTACTCGAACGGCAATTTGCTGTTCAGCCCGCCGACGATGTGCAGTTCGGTCGCGCCTTCGGCGACGGCCGTGCGTGCGATCTCGATTCCTTCTTCGATCGAATGCGTGTAAGCGTCGTCCTGCCGTGCACGCCGATAGAACCCGCAGAATTTGCAGTCCGCGACGCAGATGTTCGTGTGGTTAAAATGCCGGTTGACGTTGTAATAGGTCGTCAGGCCATGCTTGCGGCGTCGAACTGTGTCGGCCAATTTGCCCAGGGCATTGAGATCGGTCGTGTTGTAAAGAGCGAGTCCTTCGTCAAATGTCAACCGCTTGCCGTCCTCGATCTTAAAAGCGATCTCGCGCAAATTTCCATCAAATGAGAACTGCATAATTGTCCCCAATTCTATCAGATTCTCTTGAGGCAATCCGCCCAACTAATACCGACTCAAAGTTCTCTGTCTCCGGCATATTCTCGTTCAGGTCTTAACTCTTCACCGGTATTCTGATAGATTGGTGGC
Source organism: Pyrinomonadaceae bacterium (assembly GCA_050246275.1). Taxonomy (GTDB): domain Bacteria; phylum Acidobacteriota; class Blastocatellia; order Pyrinomonadales; family Pyrinomonadaceae; genus OLB17. The sequence goes on along the minus strand of JBFWWI010000010.1, from coordinate 54,013 downwards.
GCCGAACGTTCACTAGCCCGAATGCGGACCTGCGTTTCAACGCACCCGCGGACATTTTTTTCTACACCGAACAAGGGAATCAAATGGCACGACCGCAAGCAGTCAAAAAGGCCGCAGAGTCTCGAGGCTTTTATGATCGCGGTCATATTTCGGGCAAGAGGTTCCCTGTAAATTTGCTTCTATAGTGACTGAACAACAACAAATTGGACCGATCACACCGCTTGGCCTCGATCTTTCTGAGCCCTCGGCCGGGAGTGTGTCCGCCCGTCAGTTGTTCGAGGGTGGCCGGCGCCGTGTATTGGAAGTCAGGCTGGGGGCGGGCGCCGTACTAAAGCGTCACAAGGCAACCGAGCCGATAACGGTCTCTTGCGTTACCGGAACGGGCCGCTTTACGGCCGGCGACGATCTCGAACACCGGATGGATCTTTTTGCCGGCTCGCTGCTCACGCTGGAAGCAGATATTTTTCACGAGGTAACGGCCAAGACGGCGATGATACTCTTGGTCATAAAATTCTTGGATTCGTATTGATCCGCAAGCGGAATGGAGAACAGACTGATGAAAAAACTTTGGATCCTATTCATTTTGATATTCGTTTTCTCGTTTTCCATTCTGGGATGGGTCGGCACTGAGATATTCCGACAGGCGCCGCCGATACCGGGCGAGGTGGTTTCGGGCTCGGGCACCGTGATGATCCCACATGGGGACATCGAGAACGGGCAGAACGTGTGGCAGGCGATGGGCGGAATGCAGGTCGGGTCGATCTGGGGCCACGGCTCGTACGTCGCGCCTGACTGGACCGCCGATTATCTCCACCGCGAGGCGCTTTTTATTTTGAATGAATGGTCTGGCGGAAGGTTCGGGGCCGACGGCTCGGCGATGCCAAGCGAAGAACGCGCCGGCCTGATCCAACGGCTGCAGGACCTGATGCGTACCAACACTTACGACCCGGCGACGGGCCGTCTGACGGTCGACCCCTTACGCGCTCGTGCGTTCGAGGAGAACCTGAAGCACTACACCGATGTCTTTACGAACGGCAAAGATGAGTACGCGATACAGCGAGGCGCGCAGAGCGACCCGCAGAGACTGCGTCAGCTGAATTCTTTCTTTTTCTGGACCGTGTGGGCCTCGGTCGCGAACCGCCCCGGACAAGATATCTCATACACCAGCAATTTTCCGTCCGAACCTCTCGTGGGCAACTTTCCGACGAGCAGCTCGATCATTTGGACGGGCGTGAGCGTTATCCTGCTGATAGCCAGCATCGGCGGAATGGTGTGGTTCTATGCCGGGTGGCATAAACCGGTCGACGAACGCGATACGCCGGACACCGATCCCCTCATCGGAGAAAAATTGACGCCCTCGCAGACGGCAACGATCAAGTATTTTCTCGTTGTGTCCTTGCTGTTCCTGCTGCAGATAGTGATGGGGGTGATCACCGCCCACTATGGAGTGGAGGGCGGCGGCCTCTACGGCATACCATTGCAGGATGTCCTGCCGTATGTCGTTTCGCGAACCTGGCATACGCAGTTGGGTATATTCTGGATCGCCACCGCATGGCTGGCGGCCGGGCTTTTTATCGCGCCGTACATTGCGGGCAGCGAACCTAAATTTCAAAAGCTAGGCGTGGACATACTGTTCGGAGCCCTTTTGGTCGTCGTGCTCGGGTCGATGGCCGGGCAATGGATGAGCGTGATGCACAAGCTTGGCAGCGGCGATCTGTGGTTCTGGTTCGGCCATCAGGGTTACGAATATGTCGATCTGGGCCGGGTGTGGCAGGCGGCATTGTTCATCGGGCTATTGTTATGGCTGTTTCTCATCGCGCGATCGGCGATACCGGCCCTAAAGCGGGAAGAGGGCAAATCGCTCGTTATGCTCTATCTGGTGACTACTGCGGGAATCGCTTTATTTTACGCGCCCGGCTTGTTCTGGGGAATGCGCTCGCACCTTACGGTCGTCGAGTATTGGCGATGGTGGGTCGTTCACCTATGGGTCGAGGGATTTTTCGAGGTATTCGCAACGGTGGTCATCGCGTTCCTTTTTGCGCGGCTGCGGGTGATCCGGCCAGATCATGCCGCGTATGCAGCGCTCCTTTCAGGTTCGATCTACCTGAGCGGCGGCATTATCGGAACCCTCCATCACCTCTATTTTGCGGGTACGCCCACGGTCGCGATCGCATTCGGCGCCGTATTTAGCGCTCTTGAGATAGTGCCGCTGGTATTCGTCGGCTACGAGGCGCTGGAGAATATCCGTCACTCGAAAGCCCGCGAATGGCTCACGCAATATAAATGGGTCGTATACTTCTTCGTCGCGGTTGCCTTCTGGAACCTTGTCGGTGCGGGTGTGTTCGGTTTCATGATCAACCCTCCGATCGCTCTTTACTATATGCAGGGCCTGAACACGACGGCGGTGCATGCGCACGGAGCGCTCTACGGCGTTTACGGTACGCTGGGCCTGGCACTCACATTGTTTTGCCTGCGTGCGATGGACCCGCAACGGGTTTGGAACACAAAGCTTCTTGCGTTCTCCTTCTGGGCACTGAACATTGGAATGCTGCTTGAGATCCTTTTCAGCTTATTGCCCATTGGCCTTTTGCAAACCTATCAATCGGTCTCGCAGGGATATTGGGCGGCTCGAAGCCCTGAGTTCATGCAGTCCGATCTGATGCAGGTGCTCCGCTGGATGCGGATATTGGGCGATACGGTCTTCGCTATCGGTGCCGCGGCCTGGGTTTGGTTCGCGATCGGGCTGATCATTTCCCGAAAACAGCCACTTCCCTGAATCGCGGCTCCGACCCAACTCAACGGATCGATCGTAAAAGTCCGTCGGTAGAATCAAGTACGATCTTTCCATGCTCGATCCGCAAGAGGCCGTCGTCTGCAAAACGCCGGATCACGCGGATCGCGGTCTCGGTGGTGAGTCCGGCCATTTCGGCGATCTCCTGCCGTCGAACTTTGATCTTTACCGGAAAGGAGTCGTGATGATTTTCCGCAAGGCGGATCAATACATGGGCTATCCGGCTCGAAGGCGATGACTTTGCGAGGTTTTGGATCGTGGATGTCTTCTCACGGAGCATCTCGCACATCCACTCGATCACGGCGACGGCAAATTCCGGTGATGTTCTGATGAACTCCAAGAGGTCCGAACGCTGGATCAGAAGAAGGCAGGCTGGTTCCATCGCGATGGCGGTAGCCGGGTAGGTCTTACCGTCGAAGACCGGCGGAAGGGCGAACATCTCGCCCGACTCGAAGATCCCGACGATCAGCTCCTTTCCGGGCTCAGGAAAGTGGACCATCTTGACCTTTCCAGAAATGACGACCGGCAGGTGTTCTGCGGCGTCGCCCGCGGCGAAGATATGTTCGCCGGTACCGAATCGCTGCTCTCTTCCGATCTCCTTAAGGCTAACCTCCAATTCTTTGCTTATGCTTCCGATCAGGGGCTTCATAGGGCACTTCCATTAACGAGGACCGCAGTGCCGAACGTCGCGAACAAGATCAGGCTTACGAAGGCATTGGTGGTAAAGAACGCGGCGTCCATGCGTGAAAGGTCGTCGGCGCGAACGAGAGTATGTTGATAGACCAGCAGTAGCCCGACCGCCGCGACGCCTGCAAGGGCGATCCAGCCGAAGCCGGTGACCAGGTAGAGAAGGACCAGGACGACGAACGCCTGAAAGTGGAACAGTCGGGCGATCCACAAGCTTCGAGCGATGCCGAACCGGGCCGGGATCGATCGCAGGCCGGACCGCTTATCAAAATCGTGATCCTGACACGCGTACATCACATCGAACCCCGCCGTCCACATAAGCACGAATAGCGAGAGGATCAGAGGCACCTCGGAGTCAACTGTCCCGCGGACGGCGATCCACGCGGCGGTCGGCGAGATAGCAAGCGCCCAGCCGAGGAAAAGATGAGCCAAAGCCGTAAACCGCTTTGCGTACGAATAGCCGAGGACGCTGACGAGTGCGACCGGCGAGAGGACGAACGTGAGCCGGTTCAATGAATATGCGGCCAGGAGAAAAAGGCCAATGGATGCGAACAGAAAGACCCAGGCGAACTCGACACTCAGTTTGCCCGTGGGAAGCTCGCGTCCGGCCGTGCGGGGATTTGCCGCGTCGATCTCGCGGTCGACGATCCGGTTAAAGGTCATAGCAGCCGATCGGGCACCGACCATCGCCACCGTGATCCACAAGATCTGCCCCCATGTGGGAAAGCCCCCGGCCGCGAGCACCGCCCCGAGGAATGCAAACGGAAGTGCAAAAAGGGTATGCTCGAACTTGATCATTCCGAGCGTGGTAACGAGTTTGGCAGAAAGGCTCGACATCGCAATATGACCAAGTTCGCAATGTTAGCAAATTCGCCGTACTTTTTCAGATGCACCCATGCCGTCCGGTAAGACCCACGATCTATTGACGCTTGCACTTTGTTTGCCGGTCGTCGCCGGTGCGTATGCGCTGACGGCCGAGGTTGTCGCGTCGTCGGTCGCCGGGGCGGCCTTTCTTTTTGGCGGGATCGTTTTCGGGCCGGACCTCGACACCGTGTCAAGGCAATACTCCAGATGGGGGCCGTTCAGGCTGCTCTGGTTTCCCTACCGGACGTTCTTTAGGCACCGATCGAGATGGACCCACGGGCTCCTGTTCGGGACGCTCATCCGCGTAGTCTATTTTCTGGGCATCGTGTCGATATTTGTATTTGGCGGCGCCAGTCTTTATGGCTTGTTCGCCGGCGGAGGCAACCCTGAGATCGGAGAATTCGCAGACCTCTGGAGAGGAGCGGGAGCCCTGAGCTTTTCATTCCTGGGAGATCAGATACTGCTCGCCATTTTCGCGGGGATGTGGGCCGGCGCCGCGAGCCACACGCTGACCGATGTAACTATCAGCTATATTAAGACAGGCAGGGTCGATATCCTGCTTTGAATTACTTACCCGTGCGCGCCTGCGATAGCCGTAACGCCTGACGGCGGACGGCATCGGATATGTTCTTGTTCTTTGAAAGCGCCGCAAGGTCGCGAAGCTGAAGCCGCGAAAGGATATTCATCACATTCGCGACCGGCGTGCGCGGGTTGCGGGCGAGATTGTGGACGACCGTGTAACTGCGCGCCCAATGCCTGTCGTTCGCGATCTTTCTAAGCACATCCTCAGGCACGGAGCGCATCGCGGCGATCTTCTCGACCTCCTGCTCGGTAATTCGCGGATTTTGGACAACCGCCTGCGAAACGATCCGGTTCGGGTCGCGGATCAAGATATTGCGGGCCTCGCGGTCGCCTTTCATCGCAAGCTTTACGCGGTCCTTCATGCCCATCTTAAGTATCCGGTTAAGGATCGAGATGCGCTCGTTCGGGAGATCAACGCCTTCGACCTTCAACTCCCCTAGGATCTTATCGACGATCGCCTGTCGTTGTTCTTCGGTCTCTTCGTAAAACTCCTCGATGTATTCGAGTCCCAACCACGAATCGTCGGTTTCGTCGTCGGTAGCCTCGATCATCGAGGCAAGGAAGAGGGCATCGTCAATGTCCATGCCCGCGGCCTCGAGGTCCTGGCCGAATTCCGAATTTTCGATAAATTGGGCGGCGGCCTCTTTTCCTTGAGCACGCAGCTCGTTCGCGATCTGCTGGGTCCCGCGCTCTTTCTCAAAGAACTCGCGTTTAGTCTCAGACGCCCGCCGGTCGGCCTCGGGTGTACGAAACTCGTTGCCAAGGATGGCCTCGAGCACCGAGGGCGTCTGGATCAGCAGCTGCTGATTGAAGGACAAAAGTTCTAGGAGGTTGCCATTCTTCGTCTGGCGTGCCAGCTTCGCGATGGATGCCGGCGGTGTCCTGGGATTGCGGAGAACTGCCTCATGCGTTTTGGCGCTGACGTTCGGCCGCTCGGCAAAATATGCCAGAACGCTCTCGGGCACCGTTTCGGTTACAAGGGCGGTCCCGAGCATAGAATCATCCTGAGTGCCGAGCGAGGCATCGGCATAATCAGCCAATTCCTTGTCGCCCGAGCGGGCAAAACTTACAAGGACCTCTAAAAGGTCGGCTTCGGGCAGCGGGAGAACACCGCGTGCCGCAGCTACCTGTGCCGGTCGGGGAGCCGTGCCCTCGATGAGGGCCTTGACGACGGGATTGGTCGAAACTATCTCGGATGACATACTTGGACGAGATCAGGTTTGCAGCACGGTCGGCTGCGGCGGTAAACCCGATATTACCATACTCCAAGGCTGGCTTGACGCCGGACTTTCAATGCCTTAGCCTCAAATTTTTGCGGGGAGCTTCAACGGCACGGACCTGCTCGTTATATTATTTCACTACGATCTAATAATGATTAAAGAACAACTTCGAAAATTGATCGCCGAAAAGGATGCGACCATCGGCGTTATTGGGCTCGGCTACGTTGGCCTGCCATTGATCGTGGAATTTGCACTCAAAGGCTTTAAGGGCATTGGGTTCGAGGTGGACGCGAAGAAGGTCGATGACATAAACGCCGGCCGGTCGTACATCGTCGATGTCTCAAACGAGAATGTAAAGAAGTGCGTTGATGGCGGAGGCTTGGCCGCCACCACCGACTTTCGCAAGCTGATCGATTGCGACGTTATCGTTATATGTGTCCCGACGCCGCTGCGAAAGACTAAGGACCCGGATATGTCCTATATAATCGCGGCCGGCGAAGAGATCCAAAAATATATGCGTCCCGGCCAGCTCGTGATCCTCGAGTCGACGACGTATCCAGGAACGACCGATGAAGTGCTCCAGCCGATGTTCGAAATGAAGGGGTTCAAACTCGACCAGGACTTTCTTCTTGCCTTCTCCCCGGAACGGGTCGACCCGGGCAATCCGCAGTTTCAGACTCACAACATTCCAAAAGTGGTCGGCGGCGTAACGAAGGATTCGACCGAGATCGCGTCCTTTCTCTACAGCCAGATAGTGGAAAACGTGCATAGCGTTTCCTCGGCACGTGTGGCTGAGGCGTGCAAGCTCTGGGAAAATACATTTCGCGCGATAAATATCGGTATGGCGAACGAAATGGCAAAGGTCTGCAATGCGCTCGGCATCGACACCTGGGAGGTCGTCCGGGCAGCGGCCACAAAACCATTCGGCTTCATGGCATTCTATCCGGGGCCGGGCATCGGCGGACACTGCATCCCGCTCGATCCGCATTATCTTTCGTGGAAGGCGCGTCAGCACGGGTTCGATTCGCAGTTCATCTCGCTCGCCGAGCAGATAAATTCGGGAATGCCCGCCTATGTGGTTAAGCTCGTTTCGACCGCATTGAACGACGTGAAAAAGGCAGTCAACGGGTCGAAGGTCCTTGTGCTGGGCGTCGCCTACAAAAAAGACATCGATGACATGCGCGAATCGCCTGCACTCTCGATCATCGACCTATTGCGGTCGCGCGGAGCCGACCTCGTTTATCACGATCCGTTCGTCCCGGAAGTGACCTTTGATCACGCATATACGATCGGCGATGGCGAACCGCTGCTCAATACAAAACTAACTGACGAATTGATCAAGAATTCGGATTGCGTGATCATCTGTACCGACCATTCCAATGTCGACTACACACGCGTGTGCGAACTCGCACCGCTGATAGTGGATACCCGTAATGCTCTTTCGGAAGACGTTCGCAATGGCAGCAAAGCAAAGATAGTCAGGCTTTAATGTAGCGGCTGCTTTGTAAATTTCTTTGCCGTCCGGGCGGGCTAATAGCTGAAACTTCAGGCCGCCATCATGCAAAATATCCTCATCATCGTGGGCGCTCGGCCGAACTTTATGAAGGCCGCGCCCATTTGCGCCGAGATGAGGCGGCGGCCGGACGAGTTCGATGTAAAGATCGTCCACACCGGGCAGCATTACGATGCGGCGATGTCCGACGGCTTTTTCAAAGATCTGGGATTGCCGGAGCCGGATTTTTATCTCGGCGTCGGTTCTGCGTCCCATGCTGAACAAACTGCGCGGATCATGCTCGCGTTCGAACCCGTCGTGCTGGGGCAAAGGCCTGACTGGGTCATCGTGGTGGGTGACGTGAATTCAACAGTCGCTTGCGCCCTCGTCGCCTCGAAACTGGGCGTCAAGGTCGCGCATATCGAAGCGGGGCTGCGATCGTTTGACCGGACGATGCCCGAAGAGATAAACCGCATCGTTACGGATTCGATCTCGGACCTCTTGTTCACGACCGAAGGATCGGCCAACGAGAACCTTCGCCGCGAGGGCACCGTTCCCGAAAAGATCAGGTTTGTCGGTAACGTGATGATCGACTCGCTTGTGGAGAATTTGGAGCGAGCGAAGGAGTCGAACATTCTCGCCGCACTCGGGCTAACCCCTCAAAGCTATGCAGTGCTGACCCTTCACCGGCCGTCAAATGTTGACGAGCGAGAAACCCTCGAGCCTCTGATCGATGCGTTGATCGAGATCGGAAGACGATTGCCGATCATCTTTCCCGTCCATCCGCGAACACGAACCAAGATCGACGACTTCAAACTCGACGAAAGAATTAGTGCCTCGAACCTTAGACTGATCGATCCACTCGGCTATCTTGATTTCCTTTCACTCTATTCGCCAGCAAAGTTTGTGATGACCGATTCCGGCGGACTGCAGGAAGAGACTGCCTATCTCGGAATACCATGCCTGACGATACGCGAGAACACCGAGCGGCCGGTGACGATCGAGATCGGTACAAATCAACTCGTCAAAGACCCGATCAGCCTGAAACGTGCCGCCTTCGGATTGCTCGATCGGACGGCACCTGTCCCAAAAGACCTACCGCCGCTCTGGGATGGCAAAGCGGCGGGTAGGATCTGTGACGAGATTCTTGCGTATCCGCAGTAAAGTCGAGAACCCGACGGCCCTCCCCTTTATTTTTTGCTTTTCTCCATCGGATATCCGGCGTCGCGCCACGCCTGTGTCCCGCCGAGAAGGGCGTACGAATCAGTAATTCCTGCTTTGTGTAATTCAGCGACCAAACTGGCGCTGGAGTGTTCCTTCCCTCAGGAACAGTAAGCGATAATCGTTTTGCCTTTTGGGATCTTGTCTAGACTCTGTTTGATCAGGTTCGCCTGGATGTTGATCGCTCCCGGAATATGTTCGCCCGCGAACTGCCCGGGCGGGTGGGTGTCGATGAAGACGGCGGTCTTCTTATCAAAATGCTTTTTGGCTTCGGCAAGCGTGATCCGCGGCGCGTCATGCCCGTCATCATTATGAACGCCTTCGGGGTTAACAGGTGATGAGACCGTTTTGGCCGGAGCGGTATTTTTGACCGCGGTCGGCGGCTTTGCGGCATCGGTGCATGCGGCCGCAAGGCCCATGCATGCGGTCAACAGAACGATCAGGAATTTGTTCATATACTCTACGCTTCCCCGAAGGCTTTCAACACTTCATCGGCATGTTCCGAGACATTCACCTTGTCGAAGATCTTGACGATCTTGCCATCCTCGCCGATCAGAAATGTCTTACGCAGCGTGCCCATGTATTTTTTTCCATACATGCTCTTTTCACCCCAGACCCCGAATTTCTCCACGATCTTCTTATCGGTATCGGCCAGCAGGTCGAATGGCAAACTGTATTTGGAAATGAATTTCTGATGCGACTTTTCGTCATCGGTAGATATGCCGAAGACCTTGATGCCCTTTTTCGCATAGACATCATCGGCGTCGCGGAATGAGCAAGCCTCTTTGGTACACCCCGGCGTGTCGTCCTTTGGATAAAAATACAGAACGACGCGTTTTCCCTTATAATCCGAGAGCTTTACCTTGTTCCCGTTCTGATCTTTGGCGGTAAAATCCGGTGCCTTATTTCCTTCCTTGACCATGGTTTGTCCCCTCGTAAGAACTTATTTCTTCGATTTTCGCGTATCCGATGCGATCTTGCAATTTCTCACCGCTTTTTGCCGAAATTCCATTTCATCCCGGTCGTGAACAGAAAATCATTCTTTCGCGACGTACCAAGTGGATCGTTGTTGAACCGGTCGCCGACCGTGATGAATACGCCGACGCGTTTTGTGACGTCGGCTGAGACCGTCGCGTCAAATAAGAATCGGTATTCGGACCGGTCCGTGACGTTTTGAAAGAAGGTGAACGTGTTTTGGAGCCGGAGTTTTTCATGAAAACGGTGCTTAAGCGTCGCGCCGGCCAGTGCCTCCGGCGTGTCGGTATTCTCTCCGGTCTGCCATGTTCGATTCCATGCGGCTCCGACGATCACATCGAGTTCGGTCGACTCATTCTTGACGAAATGCCTGCCGAGTCCGCCGCCCGCGACCGATCGGAAGTTGAGCTTCTTGGGCCGGTCACGTTCAAAATCGTACGAGACGAACCCGAAATTCTTACGGTCGAGATTGCGGTCATATCGAGCTCCTCCCCAGAAGGCGTTCTGCGTCGTCACCATCTGGCCGGAATTGCGGTTGCTGTACCAGAGGCTGCGTGCATAAATGGTGAGATTGTCACGGCCTCCCGTCTTTACCGCACGCAGGCCGGTGCTCAGAGTGGTGTAGTTCGAATTCCCAGAGGTGTAGCTAAAACCGACATTTGCATTGCCCTCCCATCCATCGGCCAGGCCCATAAAGCGGCCGCCGAAAAGACGTGCGGGTCGTTTGATCGCACCTGTTCCGGCCGGTTCCTTAGGTGCCGGATCTGAATCCGGGGCTTTGTCGGCGATCGCGGTTGACGGCGAGGGCCCAGATGCTTCGGCTTAGGCCGTCGCAGCGATAGCGGCGATATGGCTTCGGGCGATCCGTATCTTGCCGGCGTACTCGGTCTCGACGACGACGGCATCTTCAGACTGTTCAACGATGGTGCCGCTGACACGGTCACCGTTCTTTAGTGTGACCTCGCTGGCAATTGCCTGCATTGCGAACACTGCGATCAAAAGGGGCGCGGTCAAACGCCTCGAAAAATTTCTCACTTTCATCAGACTAAGGGTGGACGGACCGGGCTATTAAATAACGTAGGGACGTCACTATAACATTAGCATTATGAAAATCGGATGTGAATTAGAAGGGGCTTGCCCAGGCTCAAATGGCTCGACGGTTGACGAAATAGCAGCTTAGGTAAGAAGCTGTAAAGGATGAAGCCGATATCCGAAAAAGCCGGTATCAGGAGGCTCGCGGCCATCCGTGATGAATTTCGCCGTGAGGTAAGCGCATTCGAAGCAAATGCGCGGTCCTGCTCGACCTGCACAACGCCCGGCGCGTGCTGCGTGGATGAGCATTTTGTGAATGTCCGCATCTCGCGGCTTGAGGCGGCGGCGATCAATGAGAGGCTAAATGAATTGCCGTACAAGATGGCAGACCGGGTCTTAAGCCGTGCAGAAGCTGTCGTTCGGCGATCTTCGCTTGACAGCATTCCCGACGCCACCTTTGCGTGTCCGCTTTACGAACGTGGGGTCGGGTGCATGGTACACGATACGGCAAAGCCCCTGCCATGCATCATCCACGCCTGCTACGAACGTAGGGAAGACCTCCCACCAGACGATTTACTGTCGGAGCGGGAGTTAAAGATCGATCGGCTGAATCGTCGCGTTTACCGGCAGAGTTTGCCGCTGCTGCCGATACCTATCGCGATCTGTGCGGTCAGGAAACCTGCTTGAGTTTGCCCCCGATGACCGAGACGGGTATCAACAGCGCAAGGAAAACCAGATGGTACCAGACGGGAATGTAGTTCCACGCCATCATCTGCACCGTTATTCCGACCAGGAGCAGGATGACGCCGAGGATCAGAGGTGCCCGGCGGTTCTCGCCCGAAACGAAAGCCGCGAGAAAACCGCTCATGAGCGTGATAACTATTGCCCTCGCCAGATGCATAACAAGGATGGTGGTGTCCGCGGTGAACGGCTCCTGATTCACCATCGCCTTTTCGAACCCCAGCTGGTGAGCGCCGTACCAGGACGGCGACGCCATCATCAGGACCTGGTCGCTGCCGACCCAGATTATTGACCAGGCAATGAACCCCGCGATCACTCCGAGAACGATCTTTACCATTTATGTTTCTCCAAGTTGCTTAAGAAATGAAGGATGAGACGCCTCGGAGTATAAGCGAATTGGGATTACCGGGCAAGCAAGCCGATCATTAGCTATCGCCCTGTTCGTCTAAACCGCGGTGTTCCACGGAAGAGAATCTTTTCGGCATAAAAATCATAGGGATCTGGGCGAATTGATGCTATATTGCGGCAAATGAGAATGGCGCTACTTCTTTTCGTTTGTGCCGCAGCGACCCTGACTGTTCAGACAACCGCGCAGTGCCCAGCGATCAAAGTCACCGGACCGGCGGGCATTACGAATCCGGGTGAGAACGTTGTATTTCAAGTCGCGATCAACGTCGTCGGGCCGAAGCTGGAGTTTCACTGGTCGGTTGATAAAGGCATGATCGTCAAAGGCCAGGGGACGCCGGAGATAACAGTCTTAACAGATCGCAGCCTTGCGGGAGAGGCAGTCACCGCGACGGTCGAAGTTGAAGGACTTCCACAGAACTGCGAGCGCATTTCCTCAGAAACCGCCGGGATCGCACCGGTCATCGGATGTGGGTATCCATTTGATGAGTGGGGCGAGATGAAGCCGAACGACGAACGCGGCAGACTTGACCTAATGTTCGCCGAACTTTCCAATAATCCCAACAATGTCGGAATGATCGTATTCAGAGTTAAGCCAGGCGATAGGCTCGATCCGACCAACCGGCGTATTCAGTTCGTGCTCAAGCACGTTAAATTTCGGAAATTCGACAAGAGCCGCATATGGTTCGCTCTAGAATTAGCCGAAGAAAAATCGACAAGGCTTTATCGAATACCGCCTGGAGCCGAAACACCGGCCTGCGATGGGTGCATTATCTTCCGCGGCGAAAGCCTTTAGGCAATTTTCCCGACTTTTTTTATGCCCCGACTGTTTTCGCAATTCTGGGAATTATTCTTCTAGCTGGTTCGATTCTCGGCCAGAGTACGCCCGCGGAGTGTCCCAAGCTTGGGATCATCGGGCCGAGATTTAACATCAAGCCGAAAACCGCCTCGACATTCGTGCTGGATATCTCCGAGGACAGACCCGGTACGAATGGACGGTGGAAAACGGCGAGATCGTAAAGGGTCAAGGAACTCGAGTTGCAGAAGTGTCCTCAACCGATTACGGGGCGAAGGCAAAGGTCACAGCGACAGTTTCCGGTCTCCCCAAGAACTGTTCCAATACCGCCTCTGCTTCGGTGGAAGTGGATCGGAAACCCGAGTGGCATATGCTCGATGAATGGGGCGATGTGCGCAACAGCGATCAACGATATCGTCTCAATAAGTTCTTTTTCGAGCTAACATCCAACGAAGGACAGATGGGACTGATCATAATCGGAACGCCAAGACCCAATCAGCCGGGTGTCGAAAAACGACGATTGAAGATGATCGTGGAGCAGGCGAAATTTACGAAGTTCGATAAGACGAGGCTCGTCTACTTTATTGAGAGTGGCAGTTCGAGTGCTTTCCGAGTCTATCGTTTTTCTCCGCAGATCCAGGAAATGTTTCCGTACCCGGACTGCATCCCGATTCCCCTCACGTCCGCTAAAATAAAGTGATCGGGACGCCGCCTTGCGGCGTGGCAAGCGAGACGCATGCCATCCCCGGGCTACTTGATTTCCAGCTCAAAAGGCAGCATTAACATCGCTTCGCCCCGCTGCATGCGGTCGAACATTTCGGCGTAGCGGAAGGCTTTGCGCATCTCGGCGGGCATTGCTTCGACGAGTGCACGCCTGGTCTCTGCGTCTTTTGGATTCGCGGCCATTTCCGCGTCTTCATTACCGCCGAACCATTGCTGGAAGAACGGTTTTGGTGCCGGGAAGACGATGCGGCGAACGTCGCGGTCGGCCGGCAGGTTAGCAAGTTGTTTCGCTATCTCGATCGCCTTCTCGATCCCGCCGAACTCGTCGATCAAACCGTTCTCCTTGGCTTGCGAACCGGTCCATACGCGGCCCTGGCCGAGTTCGTTTGCGCGTTCCTGATCGATATTGCGGCCCTTGGCGACCTTTGGCAGGAAGTTGTTGAAGTAGATGTTGTTGGTCTGCTCCTCCATCTTCGCGCGTTCTTCGGGCGTCCATTTTTCGGTCTCGCGAAAGATGCCCGCGTTCTTGCCGCGGAGTGTGTATTCATTCGTGATGCCCAGCCAGTCGTAGAGACCCTTTACAACGGGCTTGCCGGCAAAGACGCCGATCGAACCGGTGATGGTCGTCGGCTCCGCGACGATCTTGCTGGCGTTTGTGGAGATATAGTATCCGCCGGAAGCAGCCACATCGGCCATCGATACAACGACCGGCTTTTTCGCTTTGGCGTTCTCGATGGCATACCACATCAGGTCGGATGCCAGCGCAGAACCACCCGGTGAATCCACTCTCAGGACTATTGCCTTTATCGAACTGTCATTGGCCGCGTCGTTCACGGCCTGGACGATCGTGTCCGACCCGACCATTTGACCGCCAAAGGTCCCGTCGCTCGACTTGCCGGTATTGATGGCTCCGGAGGCGAAGATCACTGCGACCCGTTCGCCGTTATTCAGGCCAAGCGAATCGGACGGGATCTCGCGATAGGCTCCTGTGCGGATCGTGCGGACCTTCTCGCCCTCTTTGTAGCCGAGGGCCTTTCGGAATTCCTCGTAGACCTGATCTTCGTATAATGTTCCGTCGATCAGGCCCTGTTCCTTGGCCTGTGTCGCGCTGAACGGTGCATTGTCGATCATCGACTCGACATCGGCCACATCCTTTTTACGCGATTCTGCGATCGCTCCGGTGTAGCTTCCCCAATACTCGTCGAGGACCGCGTTGATCACTTCTCGCTGTCCTTCGCCCATTTCCTTCTTCGTGTACTGGTCGGGCGCATTCTTGTATTTCGGGCCGATCTGTATCACCTCGGCTTCGATGCCGAGCTTGTCGAGCGAACCTTTATAGAACATCGCCTCGGCGGCAAAACCATTTATATACAGGTCGCCGGGCGGCGGCAGGAACACCTTATCAGCCGCTGTCGCGATGTAGTATTCCTTGTTCATCCCGATCTCCATATAGGCATAGACCGGTTTGCCCGACTGTTTGAGATCAGCTATCGCCTCGCGTAGTTCATACGCCTTGCCCCAGCCGATACCCGGGAAATTAATGTCGAGCATCACGCCCCCGACACGTTTGTCGACCTTGGCCTTTCGGAGCTGGGTCAGCAGTGAGGTGAAAGATTGCTGCTGCCCTATGCCGAGAGCCTTTCCAAGTTCGTCCTCGGGGACATAATCGGGCAGCGCGCCCGAGACGCTCAGGACCAGGACGGCATTCTCGGGAACCGACGGCCGGCCGATCGTGTCGGCAAGCAGAAAAAGCCCGATGATGCCGACGATGAAAAAGGCGAAAATGATGCCGCCGACGATGAGAAGGACCTTTGTAGTTTTGGATGTTGCCATTTATGTTTCCGGGGCGAAACCGCCTCTATTGCTGATAGATAATACGCCAAATGGGACGAAAAGTTTTGAAATGTTAGAAGAGCGACGCCTGGGCCTCGATCTCGGATGGGTCAAAGACCGGGAGCTCGAGCAAGCGGCTCAGCTTATTGACGGTCGCGGGAGCGTGGCCTTCATACTGATTGTCGGCGTAGATATATATCTCGCGGGCCGCGATCTGCGAAATTCTCTCGCTCCATAGCTCAAGCTGTTCATTGCGGTTGCGATAGACACGGTCAAATTTTACGAGGTCGCGTTCGCCCATTATGCGGAGATACGCGTGAGGTGTTCTCAGTAAAGGAAGCGAAGCGAACATGACATCGCGGCCTACCCAAGGCCCCTCGACCATTGCCAGTGCGACCGAGGCGTCATTCAGTTCCTCGATCGTCCAGTCGACGAACCATCCCTGGGCACGAAACTCGACCGCGAACTTAATATCGGGCGGCAATCTTTCGGTGAATTCCCGCAGCCGCTGGGCATTCGGCTTGGTCGGTTCGAAACTGGCCGGGAGTTGAATAAGAATGACGCCAAGCCGATCGGCGAGCATTCTTGCTCGGTCACAGAATTCCGACATCTGCTCGAAAGAGCGCTCATCGAGGGAATATTCGTGTGTGATCACGCTTGGGACCTTCAAGCTGAACAGGAAATCAGCCGGAACCTGCTCAAGCCAGCCTTCTAATGTCGCTTCCTGCGGCGTCCCGTAAGCGGTCGAATCTACCTCGACCGTCGAGAGCAGCCGTGCATATTGTTCGAGCATTTCCGGATGCTTTGTACCGCGCGGATAAAAGACCGGCGGCCCGTCGGCCTTCGTCACCCAATCGTCATATCCCCAGCTTTGGCAGCCGATCCTTATTAGCTTTTCAGAGGTCGGCACGGCTTATTTTACAACTTCGCAGACGATCAGATTAACGATGGTTCCCATTTTCTTTCGGTTCTCGACGATCTTTAACCCGGCCATCTCGGCGATCTCGGCCGTCCTGCGATTGAAATGGTCGTCGGCAAAAAGGACCGTGGCTTTATTGAACAGATCGAACAGTGGCCCAAGCAAGCCTTCCGGGCGAACGTGTTCGAGCAGGACGATCCGGCCGCCGGGCCGCAACACTCTTTTCAACTCAGAGAATGCAGCCGTCGGGTCGGGGATCGAACAAAAGACCAGAGTGGCGAAGGCCGCGTCAAACTCATTCTCGCCAAAGGGCAAACTTTGGGCGTCCGCCTGTATCAAATGATTTTCAAGGCGCTTTCCATGGGCTACCGAGAGCATTCCGAGAGAAATTTCGCTCGAGACGGCAATAGAGCATTTTGGATAGAACTCGAAATTTGCGCCGGCACCGCAGCCGATCTCGAGGATCGATGCGTTTTTAGGGAGCAGTCCGATCGCATCTTGCCGCCATCGACGAAGCCCAAGACGTTCGAGCGGTGCAAAGGCACGATCGTAGTTGGAAGCGAATCT
Source organism: Pyrinomonadaceae bacterium (assembly GCA_050246275.1). GTDB lineage: Bacteria > Acidobacteriota > Blastocatellia > Pyrinomonadales > Pyrinomonadaceae > OLB17. Next base: position 37,165 of record JBFWWI010000010.1, on the reverse strand, counting down.
GTCGTAAACGGCGGGCATGAATTTAGTTTACCGCAGTGTAGGTGTTCAAGCCCTAGCATATGCAAGGGCGACGCTGCCAAATCGTACGCATCGCCCCTACTGACGTGCGGGCTTGTGCATAAGTGTCTATAATCTATAGTCTTCCGCACTCGGCGTGCTCCGCGCCCCGGGCGGTTCGGTTGTATATGGCTAAAAAAGGCTCGATCCTGGTTTGCGACGACGAAGAGATAATGCGCGACGTGCTGGAAACCATCCTGGCAACCGCGGGTTACAAGGTCGAGCTCGCAAAAACCGGCGAAGAAGCATTGGACCTCTACTCGCAGCGGCAGTTTGAGGTCGTGCTGATGGACGTTTCGATGCCGGGCATCGGCGGCCTTACCGCGCTCGAAGAACTGTTGAAGCTGGATCCGGACGCCGTGGTGATGATGATCACGGCCTACGCGACATTTGACACGGCCATATCGGCATGGGAAAAAGGCGCCCATGGCGTGATCAGAAAGCCGTTTCAGAACGATCAGATACTGGCTTTCGTTTCAAAGGGCATTCGCCGTCGCCGGGCTGAGCAGGAGCGCCAAACCCTCCGGCAGGTGATGACGAAGTCCGTCTCAAGGGATGCTATCGTCGGCCGCTCGGAAAAGATGGAAGAGATCTTTCGCCTTGTGGAGCGCGTGGCTCCCGCCCGCTCGACGGTGCTCATACAGGGCGAAAGCGGCACCGGAAAGGAACTCGTGGCAAAGGCCATCCACGAGGCCAGCCCGCGTTCGGACCGCCCTTTTGTAGCGGTAAATTGTTCGAATATTCCCTCGGAATTGCTTGAGTCGGAGCTTTTCGGACACACTCGGGGTGCATTTACAGGCGCGGTCGCATCGAAAAAAGGACTCTTTGAGGTAGCCGATACGGGTTCGATCTTTTTGGATGAGATCGGGGACCTGAGACCCGAGATGCAGGTGCGGCTGCTGCGGGTGATACAGGAAAGGGAATTCACGCCGATCGGCGATACGACGCCTACCAAGGTTGACGTCCGCATCATCGCCGCAACCAACGTCGAATTGAAAGAGGCTGTGCGCTCGGGGACCTTTCGCGAGGACCTTTATTTTCGCCTTTCGGTCGTGCCGATCGAGCTCCCTCCGCTGCGGCAGCGAAAGGAAGACATCCTTCCGCTTGCACAGCACTTCATCCGAAAATATAACGAGGAGAACTCCCGAAATATCTCCGAGAACTTCTCGGCCGAAGTGTTGTCGCTGCTCGAGAATTATTATTACCCTGGCAACGTTCGCGAGCTCGAGAACATTATTGAACGTGCCGTCGTGATCGCGGCGACCGACGAGATCACGCTCGATTGCCTGCGCCCGGAGGTTCGCGACCCCGCACTTGCTTTCGAGATGGTAAAGCACGGCGAAGGTTCATCCGGCGATATCGATATCGCACGCGGCGTCAACTTTTACGAAGAAGTGAAACGCTTCGAGATCGACCTCATCCGCCGCGCCCTCGAGCAGACCGCCGGCCACCAATCCCGAGCCGCCCAACTCCTCGGCCTCAACGCCACCACCCTCAATTCCAAGATCAAATCCTACGGCATCGCCCCCCGCGACTGAACCCCCTTCGTTAACCGAAAAATTCAATTATTCGTACTTTCGTGCAACTTATTGGAGATTCTTACGCCCTTCGATCAGAAACCTCTTATTTACCAATATTTAGCGACAGAATCAGATTGGCACCAACTTTGCCTTCTTAAAACCTGACGTAAACCCTATTCATAATGAATCGCTTGACTGACTGTTCCCTACAGTCGCAATAACAAACCTGAGGAGTGTTTTATGAAACGATCGCTTTATGTGTTGGCTTTGACTCTTGTCTTTGCCTTTATCGTGTTTGGTCAGACCAGTTCTGGTTTAACCGGCACTGTCACGGATACCGGTGGAGCACTGGTACCCGGTGTTGGCGTTAAGCTTTTGGACACCAAAACCTCTCGCGAAGAATCCACTGTTACGGATTCAAACGGAAGGTATAGTTTTAACAACGTTCAACCTGGATCCGGGTACAGGCTTTCCTTTACCGGACAAGGATTTCAGACGTTAGTAGTGAACGACCTGCAGATCGGGATTGCTACGACCGCGACCCACAATGTGCAGCTTACTGCGGGACAGGTCTCCGAAACTGTGGAGGTCACATCGACAACAGGTGATGCGACTCTTAACACCACGGATTCCAGTATCGGAAACATTATCGGTAACCGCGAACTTAAAGAACTGCCGATCCAAATACGCGGCACCCCCGCAGCACTGATTGGCCTCCAGCCGGGGGCTGTAGGGAACAACGTCTTTGCAGGCGGCGGCAACCGTACAGGTTCCGTAACTGGTGCCCGCGTTGACCAGGGTAACATTACCGTTGACGGTATCGATGCCAACGATCAGGCGACTGGACAGGCCTTTAGTACCGTCGGTAACGCCCCGATCGATTCGATCCAAGAGTTCCGTGCGGTTACCGCGGGCCCCAACGCGTCATCAGGACGCAGCAGCGGAGGCCAAATAGAGCTGACCACAAATAGCGGAACGAATCAGTACCATGGTTCGCTGCGCGAGTATTGGCGCCATGAGACCTTTGCAGCCAATAGTTTCTTTAACAACAGGAACAAGGTTTCTCGCCCCGCACTTCGTCGACATCAATACGGCGGCAGTCTTGGCGGCCCCTTGCCTTTCCCGAATTTCGGCGATGGCGGCGGGTCATGGTTCAATTCCGGTAGAGATAAGCTGTTTTTCTTTTTTGATGCAGAAATTCGCAGAGACCGGTCACAGACGGCAACGTCTAGGACAGTTCCTCTCGTTCATTTCCGCGAAGGTCAGATCGGATATATAAACAATAACGCGGGATGCGGTGCAACAAGCCGGATCGATACGACGCCTACTTGTATCTCGTTTCAGTCCGCCGCGGCTACACAAGGTTTGGATCCTCAGGGAGTCGGCGTGAACCAGGCCTTGTTGGGTTTTATCAATGGCAGGTATCCGCTCCCGAACGACCTTTCGGGTGGAGACGGTCGCAATACTGGTTTGATCCGGTGGAATGCTCCGAATGTCCGTGATGACAAGATATACACAACTCGCGTGGATGCTAATCCCACCGACAACCAACGCATATTTGTTCGATTCACTAAAACTTTCCGAGATTCGACCAACTCTATCCAGTATCTTCCAGGTGATCCCGATAGTGTTACGCTCGCGGATCGAAGTTACGGCATTGCGGGGGGCCACACGTGGATCATCTCTTCGGGTCTTACAAATGTTGTTACGATAGGTTTGACCAAATCGTCTCTTTCCTTCACCCCGCCGGAGATTGCTTCATTCCCGAATAGCTACAGCGGCGGACCGCTCGGTAGTCCGTTTCCAAGTCTGAGTTTCCAGGACCGCAATGTCTATGTCCCGACGATACGTGATGATTTAACATGGACGACCGGGGCTCATACCTTTCAGTTCGGCTTCTCCTACAAGCCGATCAGGCAGGATGCGAGTCTCATCAATGACTTCAACTTTGCCACGCTTGGCTTGGGGGGATTGACAACTACCCTAAATACATCGCTCCGTCCCGCAAATATCCTGTCTACATCGGCCACGGCTCGGGCAGGATACGACTCAGCATTTACTTACCTGCTTGGCAGAATTGCCGCGGTCTCGACCAACTTTAACTACACACCCGCGGGCGATGCCCTTGCTCCTGGCACGGGAAAGTTCCGAAGCTATGCCTATAACGAGTACGAATGGTACGCTCAGGACAATTGGAAAATACGGAGCGACCTTACGCTAAATTTAGGCGTACGGCATCACATATACCCGGCACCGTATGACCGCAACGGGTTTCAGGCGGACAATACGCTCGATTGGGAAGCATTCTTCGCAAAGCGAGTTGCCAACGCCGCGGCGGGGATCGCGACGGATTCGTCTGAGGAGTTCCTGGTTTATGACCTCGCTGGAAAGGAAAACGGCAAGCCCGATTTCTACGAGACCACTTGGGGCAATTTTGCGCCTCGAATAGGGTTTGCGTATAACCCGTCCTTTAAGGGGGGCCTGCTCGGCGGGCTGTTCGGAGACAGAAAGACCGTTCTTCACGGAAATTTCTCAAAGGTGTACGATCGGGTTGGCGGAGCCATTACGTTCATCCAGAATCAGGTTGATTACCTGTTTGCAAACACTGGATCTCTCGTGTTCGGTGACGTGAGTGCGAACGATGCTTTGTTGAACGATCCGCGATTTACGAGTCTGCCTTCGCTGCCCGTAAGTGTTCAGGCTCCGGTCATCACGCGGCCGTTCACACCGTTTGTGACCAATGGGGTGGGTACAGGCCTAGCAACTGCTGAATTCAACTTTACGATCGATCATAATTTCAAGATCCCTAATGCCTACACGTTCAATTTCGGCTACCAACGGGAAATTCCTGGAAATATGTTGCTTGATGTTTCCTACGTAGGAAGATTGGGTAGAGATCTTTTTGTCCAATCCGACATATCGCAGGCTCTTGACTTCAAGGATAACGCGTCGGGGCAGTTTATGTTTGCGGCTTTCAATGCTCTTCAGGCACAGATTGAGTCGGGGGCCGCAATCACTCCGCAACCGTGGATCGAAAACCAGGTCGGAGCAGCATCACTCGCAAATTTTGGTGTTGGGTGTACGGGATTTGGCGTGTCCAGTTGTACTGCGTTGCTAGAGGCGTTTTTCGGCGACCTGGTTCGAATCGGAGATACCTCAGATTTGGTACAGGCACTGAACGCCAATTCCTTGCTTTTCAACAACGTAGGATTGAGCAGCCAGTTTGCGACCAATGCGTTCATTACAAATCAGGGAAGCTCCGATTACCACGGAGCGCTGATAAGTCTGCAAAAGCGTTTTTCGAATGGATATCAGTTCGACGTTAATTACACGTTTTCCAAATCTCTGGATAACAACTCCAGTCAGGTAAATACTGTCACCGGCGGCTTGATATGCGATGTCGCTGATCCGGACATTTGCCGTGGGCCGTCCGATTTCGACATAAGGCATCTGTTCAACGCCAACTTTATATGGGAGATCCCGTTTGGGCGTGGACGTGCATTTGGTTCGAATTTGAACCGGTGGCTGGACGCGGCTTTGGGCGGATGGAACATATCCGGTATCGGAAGCGCTCGGTCGGGGTTGGCCATTCGATCGACTACGAATTCGTTCCCACTTGGATTCAACCTGAATAGTTCGGCGATCGTGATTGGTCCTCAATCAGCGTTTGAGGCGGACATTCATGATGAAGGAACCGGAATTCAGTTTTTTGCCGATCCTCAGGCGGCCAATAGGGCCCTTCGCTTTCCTCGACACGGTGAACTCGGCGGTAGAAATACCTTCCGAAGTCCGATTTTCTGGGGTCTTGATCTCGGGATCTCAAAGAAAATCAGGGCACCGTGGAATGAGCGCCATGCGTTTACGTTCAGGGCTGATGCTTTCAATGTGACAAACACGAACGCATTCAGTACTCCTAATCTCCTGAAAGATGGGACCAGCTTTGGCCGCATCACGTCCTCGTTAAATTCACCTCGCGAAATACAATTCGCGGTTCGGTTTGACTTCTAGACGTCCGTCTAACTTTGAGGCCGCCTTTTTCGAGGCGGCCTCTTTCTAATGCAAAAACGCTGATCCAAAAAGCTGCCGGGAATGATCTTTCGGGCAGCTTTCTTTGCGACTATATGCCTACGAAACCTTAAAAACCTCTGAACTGAGCACTTGGTCAAAATAGACTTTCTCAACCGTAAAATTCCACTCCCTTGAGGTTGCCTCCGAGCCGATCTGGCGCTCCGTGGTTATGCTTATGTTGTACGAAAATGGCAGAGTCGTTTTGTCCGCAACATTGAAATTGCCGAAATCTTCCGTTAGCAAGTATCGCTCAGTCCTTGAACTCGAACGCACGTCAGTCGGGCTGGTCCCTATTCTCCCTTCGATCGTATAAACGTATTCTGTCCTGACATGCCGGAATGTTTCGCTGTCGAAAAATAGCGTGATGCTAATGTCGCCGATACGAGAAGATGTATACTTGACCTTGTAACACGGACGATCATTGATTTTCGTTGTTCCGCGAAGATCAAGCTTTATCTTGGGATCGGATTTAAGATCGAGCAACGGCCACCCTGTCGAGAGAGCGCCTCCCAGTAACCCGTCCTTCACAATTGAACTGTGGGCTTTGACGTAATTTCCAAGAACGGTAGTCTTGCCGTTCGGGTATCCGAAATATACCTTGTCGCCGTCGAATCCGATCTTTTCATAGGGGTATATAGGCGAATCGAAGGCCATCGCGAGAACAAAGCTGCGACCGGCCGATGCCATTTGCGAAGGTCCGGTCAGCAGAAATTTGGCCCCCAGCTTCGAGCTTATCGTCCCTGTTCCAGTAAGGACCATTGATTTGTGAGCCAAGCCGGATCCTTCGCCAATGGAAGCGAGATGCTTCGCTACAAGCTCATCGGTTGTTAGCTTCGAGGGTCGCTTTTCCTGCTGAGCTATGGCAATGGAAAAGAGTGAGCACGACAACAATAACGTCGGTAGAATTCTATTCACTGTTTGTTCCTTCTCCAAGCGTCTATTTTTTTAGCTGATTGTAAAACAATGAGTGTGTTTTCACAAAAGGCCTCCAGCACGGGACACTACTTCCGTTCCCACCGTTGTCGAGGAGCAGCTGGAAATCGAGTTCCTACCCGGCCTTTTCGTACCGATGACGGTACGATTCCTGGTAGCGGAGGATCAAAGGTCCTCGCTATAATTAATCGCAGTAACGTAGCTCCTCAACATGACTTACGGTGGAGATAATAAACCGAACCATTCAGTGGCTCCACTTGGGCCGGGAGATCTTATCGACCGGGCGGTGCGGTTTTATCGGCAGAATTTCTGGACGTTTATTTTGATGGCGGCGCCGCCGGTCGTTGTGGGTACGGCGATATCGGTCGTCTGGACGTACATTGCCAGGAAGTTCCTTTATCAAGGGAATACCGCGGACCCATTCGAGAACCTCGCTTATAATCTTTTTGTCTGGCTCGGGATAACGGTGATCTGGTTTACGGAGTCGGTTGCGACACTGGCCGTGATGGGCGGAGCCTCGCGCACTTTTGTGAGGCATTTGCTTTATGGCGAGCCGATCACGTTTCGCGACACGTATCGGAACCTGTGGGAGCGAGGCGGAAGCCTTGTTGCCGCGTCGATCATCATCACGCTTCTGATCACAATTATCGGCGTGGCCATATTCTATTTCGCATTCACGGTGGGGATCCTGCTGATATTTGTGGTTGCCGCGACGCTGCAGTCAGCGCCGCCATTGGCCCTCTTTTTAGGGATCGTGATCGGGGTTGCGACGGCGGCAGGGGCGCTTTGGCTCTTTTTTCTGATAGCCTCGCGGTTTGCGTACGTTCCGCAATCGATCACGGTCGAGGGCCTCGGTGTGTTCTCTTCGATCGCTCGCAGCGCATCGCTCGCCAGCGGAAATGTAAAGCGTTTTGCGGCCCTTTTCTCGTTCACGTTCGTAGCCGTGTATTCGGCGCTTGCGATCCTCTACATACCGCTCGGTTGGTATGCATGGTATCAGGGTATCGAGGTCTTCGACTTTTTTGCGAATCAGGACCTGGTACCCGCGTGGTACGAGATCTCGTCGCAATTGATCTCTCAGGCTAGTATCATTCTGCTTTCGCCAGTGTGGATGGTCGGCCTTTGTCTTTTGTATGTGGACGAGCGTGTTCGCCACGAGGGTTACGACATAGAATTGATGGCGGCCCGAAGGCTCGGCGACATTCCAGACGTACCAAGTGAGTATTTGAATCCGCTGCAGCCGGCGCTTGCATCGGCCGTGAATGCAGCAGCAAAAGAACCGGCGTCAAAGCTTACGTCCCTCGACCTCGGCTGAAATGAGATTCGCGATGATAAAGAAGTGCCATCTCCTGATCCTGCTGACCGCCTTGTTATCGGCCATCTCCATGGCCGCAACTGTGGACGACTATGAGAAACGGATCCGGTCGGCCCGCTCGGGCATAGAGACATTGCTCGGAAATATAGCGGCCGAGGAAGCCGGCGAAAGCGTCACCGAGCCGACGAACGAGATATTTGACGCGATCAGGGAGCTTATTCCGGCAAACGAATCTATCGATACCGGCGAGGGAAGCATAGAAACAGCAAACCAATGGTTTCACGAGAAACTCGAGGCCGCACGGGCCGAGGCAGACCCGGCCAAACGCGCCGTTATTTTGAGCGAGATAAATGAACGGCTCGCGGGCATCGGATCAAAACTCGATGAACTAAAGTCCTCGTCCGCCGACCCGCGATCCAAAGACGAAGATAAGCGAAAGCTTGCCGAGATCCTCGACCGTGAAGAGTACCAAAAGCCTGCCGAACAGCAGGAAAGCCAGGCCTCTCAATGGATAAGAGATTTTCTCAAATGGATCGAAAGCTGGTTTCCGGACTTGCGAACTGCCCCAGGGACTGCGAACCGGTTCGGAGCGTTCGCTTCCATTCTCCAATATGTTTTGATCGGGCTGATCACCCTGATCGCTGGGTTCATTATTTACAAGCTGGCCCGGAGTTTCCTTCCGGGACTTGGAAGGAAGGGCCGCGAAGAAGAGCCGGATCGCGTCATCCTTGGCGAGCGGATCGCCGACGATCTCTCTTCGGCCGACCTTTTTCACGACGCGGACCGACTTGCCCGCGAGGGCGATCTCCGCGGAGCCATTCGAAAGAGCTACATCGCTCTGCTATGCGAACTGCACGAGCGAAAGTTGATCGGCCTCGCCCGGCACAAGACCAACCGCGATTATCTTCGGGACGTGAGGAGCCGGAAGGAAATTTACCGCAATATGACCAACGTCACCGGATCGTTCGAGAGACACTGGTATGGCGGCCAAAATGCGGAAACGGCCGATTGGGAAGAGTTTAGGCAGCATTGCAGCGAAACGGTGAGTGTGATCTAAATGCGTCAAAAGCTTACCATCTTTATCGGTTTCTTTCTGCTTCTGGTCATCCTGATCGGTCTGAATGCGGCCACGTATGTCCAACGCGAAAAAACTCCGGACACCGAGATCGAACCCAATCGTTCGACGTACAACTCAGGGGTCACTGGTACGCAAGCCTTCTACACGCTGCTCTTCGAAACCGGCCGCAATGTTACCCGATGGCGGTCAACGATCGACGTGCTCAGGACCGATAAACGAGACCGCGTGACCACCTTTGTCATCATGGGGCCGACACGGCGGCCTTTTGACGAGACCGAGTGGCGGCAGCTATTCGAATGGGTCAACGAGGGAGGCCGCCTTGTGGTCGCCGATCGTGCCCCGCCGCCCGAGATGACTGCGTTCATCAAGGGTTGGGACATAAAACACAACACCAACGACCTCGAACTAATATTCGGGATCGATCCCGCTGACCGAAAGCAGATGACGGATGGGATGTCCGCGTCCCGGCCCGTCCAGCCATCACTGTTCACCCGCAATATAAACGCCGTTCAGACGTCGCGCTTTGCATCGCATATCAGCGCCGAATGGAAGGGCGGGCAGGCCGCGGGCTCATCGGCAGAGGATTTTGCCTATCCGCCTGAGATCGCTCCGTACGACGCCCCGGTCGTACATCTGGTAGGTGGACAACGCAATATTCTCACCGATATCAAATACGGGTCGGGCAGCGTTGTCTTTCTTGCAGATCCTTACGTTTTGTCGAATGGCGGCATACAGCTCGTCGACAATGCGAGGCTTGGGATGAACATCGTGACGGCCGGCGGCGGACTTATCGCGTTCGATGAGTATCATCAGGGGTTTGGGTCAAATCAAAACCGTCTTCTCCAATATTTTGCGGGCACCCCGGTTACGGCTATATTCCTGCAGGTGGCGTTGGTTGCCGGGTTGATCTTCATATCGCGAAGCAGGCGCTTTGCACGGCCGATCCCGGAACCGGAACCCGATCGTCTCAGCAAATTGGAGTATGTTTCGGCGATGGCCGAACTCCAGCTGCGAACGAAGGCCTATGACCTGGCGATCGAGAATATTTACGGTGAATTTCGCCGGAGGGCATCCGGTCTGTTTGGTCTCGATAGCCGGGCAACCGGCCCGCGAGAGCTTGCCACGAAGATCGCCGAACGGATCATTGCCGAACCTGACGAGCTGGAGGCAGTTATCAGGCGAGCTGAGGACATTGCTCATGGAGACCCAACGAACCGAAAGGAAACGGTGGCTATTGCGGCCCGCCTTCGGGAAATAGAATCTGAGCTTGGCCTAAGCGGTTCGCACGCTGGCCGCACCCATAGATGAGCTTAACGGACATAGCCATTCTCGCCGCCTTGTTCTTCTTGACAAGTATCGTTGGCGTCGTTACGGGAAGCAATTCACTTATTACGGTACCGTTGATGTTCCAGTTTGGGATCGAGGAAAAGACCGCGGTCGCGACCAACATGTTCGGGCTGACATTCATGGCCATCGGCGGTACGATCCCGTTTCTAAGGCAGGGGAAGATCGAGGCCGGGAAGCTCAAACCAGTCATCGTCCTCACATTGATCGGTTCCGCATGTGGGGCTATTCTGGTCGGCTACATCACCGGCGCATCGATAAAGCTGATCGTCTCGATAGGCATGATCGCGGTGGTCGTCTTTACCCTTCTTCGTCGGGAACAGGTCGAACCGAGAAAGATGCCCTTGATCGGCTATTCGGCGGCCTTCCTTCTCGCGATCTATGGCGGACTCTACAGCGGCGGATACGTGACGATCCTCACCGCGGCCTTTGTCGCTTTCCTGGGAATGGATTATGCGGAATCGGTCGGATCGACAAAGTTCGTGAATGTATTCTCATCGTCGATAGCGACGTTAGTCTTTATTTGGCAAGGTTTAGTAGACTATAAGCTCGGCGCGATCCTGGCGGTGGCCATGTTCGCAGGCGCGTATGTCGGAGCCCACTACGCGGCGAAGATGAACGAGGAATGGCTTAAACGGATCTTTCTTGGCACAGTCGTCATCCTTGCGGTAAAGACGCTTTACGATTTTCTCTGACTTTCATCTGCTAAATACGCAACGCACGAAACGGCCTTTGGCGTATTTGGCGTTTTAGCTGTCCAATAAATGCTTAACCACACTCCGCATACCGTTGCACACATACTCAACGAACTTCGTAAGACGATCGTCGGCCAGGACGACGTGATCGAGCAGATCCTAGTCGCGGTACTCGCGGAGGGTCATGCGTTGCTCGAGGGCGTGCCGGGTACAGCGAAAACACTTACAGTCAAGACCCTGGCGCGGATAATTGGGGCCCAGTTTTCGCGTATCCAGTTTACGCCCGATCTCATGCCGTCCGATATAACGGGTACGAACGTGTTCAACATGCAGACGTCGCAGTTCAACCTGCGTCAGGGGCCGATCTTTACCGATATCCTTTTGGCTGACGAGATAAACCGCACACCCCCGAAAACCCAGGCCGCATTGCTCGAGGCAATGGAAGAGCGGCAAACGACAATTGACGGCGAACGCCACCCTCTTTCACCGGTCTTTACGGTGCTTGCGACTGAGAACCCGATAGAATATGAGGGCACATATCCGCTGCCTGAAGCCCAGCTCGACCGTTTTCTTTTAAAGATCCTGATCGATTATCCGGGGCAGGGAGACGAGCAGGAGATCGTCGCTCGCTGGGACGCCGGTTTCAATTCCCATCACCTCGAACATCTCGACATCCAACCGCTGCCGGATGCATTGGCGATACAGCGGTGCCGCGCGGAGGTGCGGTCGATGCGGATGGAACCCGGAGTGCAAAAATACATCGTCGAGATAGTGAGAAAGACCCGCAACCACCCGACCATCCTTTACGGCGCGAGCCCGCGTGCGTCGATCGCCCTATTGCTCTGCTCGAAAGCGCTTGCCGCGATCCGCGGCCGCGATTTCCCGACGCCCGACGACATTCGCGATATCGCGATGCCGGTGCTTCGCCACCGACTCGCTCTCCGCGCCGAGGCCGAATTAGAAGGGGCGAAGACCGACGCAGTTATCTCGGATATTCTTAAAACGGTCGAAGTGCCGCGGTAGGCAGGTCAAGGGGCGGTGGCCGGCGGCTCGGGCTTACCCGTTCGGATCCGGACGAGTCCCAGCCGGGGTACGCGCCGGTTGAGCTGGAGTTGGTGACGGCCTGGCCTGTTGAGGGGTAGGTGTCGCCGCGGGCGTAGTGCCGGTGTTGGTATTTGATGGCGGGGTCGCCTTTGGCGTAGGGGTTGCTTTTGGTGTCGGCGTCGGCGTGATCGGAACCGGGCAGAGATAGATACCGCTCGGCTGAAGTACGCAGTTCGGGTCCGTCATAAAGGGACTCTGTCCCTGAGGAACCTGGATTATCTGTCCTCCCGGCGGGATCGATGGAGCCCCGGGCGGCGGTGCTGTGCCATTCAGCCACGGATTGCTGCCGTCTCCCGGAACAGTTCCGGGCGGGAGTGCCGTATTAGAGTTCGCGTCGAGCATAGTGTAATCCGGCGGCAGGTTTGACAGATTCTGTTCTTCGACACCGGTCGCAGGGTTTATAGGCTGCACCGGCATTCCGTTGGCATCCGGCTGCAAAGCCGTCGCCGGATCGGTCCGGCGTGAATAGGTGAGATAGATGAGTCCGACGGTCAGCAGCGATATGCCCGCGAGCACGACGAATGCGGTTTTCCAAAGATTGTTCTGCCCTTCAGCGTCAGCTACGACCGCGGTCGGGACGGCCGAGGCGGCCGAGGCGGTCGAAAGATCGTTGACAAACGCATCGACCGACCGGTAGCGAGCGTCCGGATCCTTTGCCATCGCCTGCAAGATCACGGGCTCGATCCATGCCGGCAAGTCCGTACGAAACGACGATAGCGGCGGCGGCGGCTCGTCGATCTGCCGCAGCATCACCTCACCCGCCGTCTCCCCGGCGAATGGGACCGACCCGGCCAGCATTTGGTAGAGTATTACCCCGAGTGAATAGATGTCCCCGCGGCCGTCGGCCTCTTCCGACCCAGAGCAACGTTCAGGGGCGAGGTATGCGAATCGGCCCGGCTCGCGGCCGCCATCGCCCTCGGCGGCAGTCTCGATCGCCGATCGTGAGCCGAAGCCAAGTACCTTTACCAAAACGCGTCCGGGTTCACTGCTCGAAACGATGATATTGGACGGCGTCAGGTCACCATGCACGAGTGAATTTGCGTGAGCCGCCGAGAGTGCGGCTCCGGCCTGTTTGGCAATGTCGATCGCCATTTCGACCCGAAGCTGGCCTTCGCGAGCGACGGCATCTGCCAATAACTCACCCGGGGCGGATTCATAGATAGCGAAGGTGGTTCCATCAGCATCGGTGCCGAGGTCTGTGAGATTCAAAAGGTTTGGATGGCTGACCTTTGCGGCTGCCTTCGCACGCGCAAGGAGATCTTCGTCATGCTCGGTGGGGATAACGATCGCGACCGGTTTCTCAAGAAGCGTGTTCGTGCCGCGATATAGCTTGCCGAAAGAACTCTCCCCGGTGAGTTCATCAATCCGATACTTGTCCGCGATCAGTTTTCCGTTCAATTCTGAAGTCATCCTAAATTAGAACGTCAATGGGCTGAATGGGTTGCAGGTTTTTCGCCAAAGTTCGCGCGTCGGCACGAATGAAATAACCGGTCGATTGGTTACGCCCTTGGTAATGCGAGCCACCGTAAACTGAAGAGCGGGCGAGTATCGTAAGAAACCCGCCCGCTTCTGCTTTTCAAGATCGCTTACGACGGCTTAACAACGACGAATGCGATAAGAAGTGCAAAGAGTACGAGTGACTCGATAAGTGCCAGCGCGATGATCATAAGCGTCTGAACCTGACCGGCAGCACCCGGATTGCGTGCGGCACCTTCGGCGGCGCGAGATCCCACAAGGCCCTGGCCGATGGCCGCAAGTCCAGCCGCGATGCCGAAGCCGATACCGCCGGCAAGGGCTCGTGCAGCACTTACGGTCGATTCATTATCCGCTGCCCCGGCGCCCGCTCCCGGCTGGGCCGTCGCGACGATCGCCATCATAGCGATCGCGAGTGTTGCGAATACAAAGTATTTCAATTTGTTCATTTTGATAGTCTCCTGTTTTATGTGTCGGAGAACCGATTTCCTACCCGCTTCGCTTTTATAATTCCGCCTCGCTTCCGGTATTCGTATGATTTTATACTCCGTGGAGTCATACGCTCCTGCGTGCCGGCCTGCTGCTATCTGAATCAGGTTGTCAATGGTTCTCATTTTCGAGTTCGGGTTTGAGCCTGAACTCTATTCCAAAATCCGCGACGATTCGCGATCTTTTGAGCAATGTAGAGAACGCGAAAAGATCGCGCACTCTGAACTTCTACGGTGCCGCGGCGAATGGCGCCGGCTGGGCATCTGCGATGTGGTGCTCGAAATCTGGGTGATGTTCCTCCTCGTGATCATTATGCGGATGAGTGACCTCACCGAGATAGATCATCGAAAGCAAAGTGAACACGAGCGTCTGCACGAAAGCAACGAACACGCCAAGTCCCGTTAATGCGAGCGGAACAAGAAAATGCGTGAATGGCGGTGCCAGGTTCGTGATCTGCACGAAAACCTGTTCGTCAGAATACATATTTGCAAATAGACGAACGCCGAGCGTAAGAGGGCGGATCAGATTACTGATCAGCTCGATTCCGAATATAAGTACCGTGACGATGAACATAAACCACGGCAGTTTCGGGCCCGCCAGGTGCTTTAAGTGGGCAAGCAGGCCATTCTCGCTGATGCCGCAATAGTTGTAATAAACGAAAGAAGAGATGCCGAGTGCGAAAGTTACATTGACCGAAGCCGTCGGGGACATGAACAACGGGAACTGGCCCATCAGGTTCGAGATCAGAATGAGACAGGCAAACGTAGCTACGACTGGGAAATACTTCATCCCATGCGGCCCGATCACGCTTTCAGCCATCCCGGCCAAGTAAAGATAACCAGCCTCGAGCGTCATCTGCCCCGGTTTCGGGTCGTCCTCCGAGAGTTTGCCCTTAACGATCCAGATCGTCGCCACCGTCAATAGACATGCGATCACGAACATGATCGTGTACCAGGGAACGGCATTCTCGACCGTGTAAGGCCCGAATACGGCCTCGGCCTCGGTCCCAAAATTAGAAAAGAACTTGTCCCACACCGGCTTGGTGTAGTTCATCTGAAACTCGTGGACCGGTTTCCCAAGGTAGTGATTTATGAACTCTACGACAAGCGGTACATGATGGCCGCCGCCTTCTGAAAATAGGAACATGTTAGATTCGTCTGATAACCCAACAAGGGTTTCGATATCGATTATTCAAACCTGCCTTTGGTCAGGCGGTTCAACTGCTCTTATAGGTGACTCTTAAAAATCCTTCAACCAGGACCGCAAATCCGAAGCCTGCCATTCCGACCAGGATCCCGGAGATCGGGAGCAGGTCGAGTGTGTAAATAAACGCGACCACACATCCGAGTACCACATATCGGATGAAATATCCGGCACCTACAAATCTCGGCCTTTCACCCTCCGCGGCCGAGTTGAAGATCTTTTTCAGCGAATGCCGCATCCAGTAATAATTTACGAATGCGAGCACGCAGCCGATCAAAACGGCAAGGCCGAATCGGGCCGAAACAGCCGCCGCTCCCGCGATCGAACCGCCGACACCGAGGACCGCCAGAATTACGAGGATCCGCTCGTTCCGCGGCGGTTTTGTCAAACGTTGACTCCTGTCAACAGGCTCATGATCATCACTCACTGCAAACCCCAAATTTTACTAAGGAATCGGTAGTTTGTCCAAGTGAGTTGAGTAGGGCTTCTCAGAAATGCGATCGCCCTTGCTAACGCTCGTGGGCTTGCGCATCCCATCACTTCTTAAATATTTGCGAGGTAATTCGGAAAAACTGGAAAAAGCCTATCAGGGCGCCTATTGCTATGCCAACTACGATCCCCCATGGCGAACTGCCAAAAAGTATGTCAGCTCCCCAGCCGATCAACAGCATGAACAGTACGGAGGCGAAGAGCACGATGCCGGCCGAATACGCAAGGCCGCCCTGACGAATGGATTCGGCGAGCGTTGTCGGTTCGCCCTCAGACAGGATGAAAGGCTCGTCCGGAGGCTGGGAATTCTCGTCAAACAGCGATGGGACGGCCGATTTCCGGGCCGAGGCCTTGGATGTCACGTCTTCGTCGTTGTCTAAAATGCCTTTGATCACGGTTGTGTCGTCGCGTTCTGGCCTATGCTTGGCAAACCGATAAGTGCGAAGAGCTTTTGCTGTATCTCCGGATTTGTGACCAATCTACTATGAGTTTCGCACTGATAGAGATTGGAGGCGATAGGAAGTACTAACGAACCTCCGTTAGCGCGGAGCGTGGCAGCCTCAAGCGAGCGCTTGGGAACGACGCTGTCCCCCGGGGAATAGACTACCTTCTTGAGCTGTTCGGATGTGATCTTTGTACCGAGGGAATTGGTGAATGAACCCGCATCGAACTGTGTGATCCAGCGGTCTTTTTTTTCGTCGCGTCGGAGAACCATCGCGGTCGGGGTTTCCTTACACTCTGCACCCATCAGATAAAAAGAGACAGGTACGTTGGCTGAATAGTTCGCGTCCAAAGCGGCCTGGAATCGTTTTGCTCGAGCCAGAGCCGCGCGGAAGTACGGCCGCGCATTCCGTTGTTCGTCCGGCGAAAATTTCTTTGTGAAATCGGGGTCTTTCCAGATCGCCCAATCGTACTCGTCCCAAGCGGCTGGATCATAGATATCTATCTCCAACGGTTTCAGCTCTTCATCGTAAGCGAGCATCGTCCCTTCATGGGGAAGCAACTGGAAGATCGACGGAACCGTAAATACGTCAAAACGGGAAAGGTCCTGCACAAAAGGTAGATTTATGCCGCCGCCAATATACTCCACGCCATTTTGAAGGGCCTTGAAGGCGAGGAGCGAACCTTCGTTAGGTGTGCCGAGGAGGAAGACCTTGTCCAGGTGTTTAGACCCGGCCCAAGTCGGTTTCGGCTTTCCATTTGGAAGGTCGACATCTCCGTACATCGCCGCATAACGTGAGATTAGACCGCCCATCGAGTGGGCGATGATGTTGAATTTCAGATCAGGCTTGCCCAGACGGCGCTTAAGAGTTTCGATCCGCCGGATCAGGAGTCTTGCGTTCTCGACGTTATCGCGGCGCCAGTCATATGGAAACACAAAAAACGTGTCGGCGGCGTCGGCTTTTGTTGCCGTCGCCCACTTTGCTTCACGATAACCGCCAGTGGCCCTGATCGATTCGATGAGTTTCGCATAGATCTCGATCTCGGGCAGGAGACGGGCGATCCTGATTTCACGTATGATGTCGCCCGCGATCAGATCATCCCTATTGCGTGCAAGGTTTGCCGACATCGGCAGTCGGATGTCATCGTCCTTGGCCCTTGTCGTTTTGAACCAAGCCGCCTTTCCTGTCTTTTTGTTGATAAGTTCGGAACCCGTAATGCCTGGAATGATGATTATCGGCGTCTTGCCGCGGTTCGCCTCGGCCGGTATTTGGCCTGCAACCAGCGGTGCGAACGCCGTAAAGGCAATGAAAAGAGCTAAATACGCCGACCGTAGATGAGATCTCATAAAGGTATGATGCCGTGACCCAAATAATATCATCCCTTTTTAATCAGCGAGGGAAGAATTTTCGGTATCAGAGAGCCTGAGTGTCCGTTCGCTCGAGACAAGTACGTAGCGGATACCGCGCCAGGTCATTCGCCGCGAGACCATCGCGTAGATACAGGTATAGAGAAAAAGCGGCGGTGTCAGAAGCCAATATGTCATTTGTGTGAGGGCCTGTTTCGATGCCGACGGGATGACCATTCGGACTGCCTTTAACCGAAGAAATGATTTCCCGATGCTCAGGAAAGTGACGAGGAGGAACGTGGCGATCGCCGACCAGACTAAATAATCGACCTGCGGGCTCAACAATACGATCAAAAATGCGGACACCATTACGAATGTGAAAAGAGCGGAACCAAAATATGACAAGAGCCACAAGTGCGCCGCATAAACGCGAGTGATCTGCATCTGCCGTGTCGTAAACTCGATGGCCTCACGAAGTCCGCACTCTCCCGGCGAAGGCGTGAGAGCGCCGGGGACGAATCGAATCTCGAGGCCCGCTCTCTTGATCACACGGGTGACAGTAAAGTCATCGGACAGGGTCCCGCTCCATCTTTCGCGCATATCCAGCCGATCGAACACTTCGCGTCTGATCGCGGTCGCACCGCCCCAGCAGAAATTGGTTTTTGTGTTTGCCCCTAGTGCCGAAGCGATCGACGCGTTCCAGGCAGAGCGAAGTTCGCTCGCGAATGTCATCTTCTCTGAAATGAACCAGCGGTAACCAGTCGTCGCTCCGACAGATCCTTCTTCAAGTGGAGCGACCAGATGTCCCAGCCAATTTCTATTGGGGCGAGCGTCGGAATCAACAAAAACGAATACCTCTGAACGCTCGTCGGCGTGCAGAACCGCCTCACGAAGATTCTCGACCTTTTGGCTTGATCCCGAAGCCTTCGGTGCGATCACCAGACGTCCGTTTGCCCCGTGACCGCTGCAATGAGCAATGACCTCATTTATCGTACTGACCGCAGGGTCGGTCCCATCATCAACCACAAATACGATCTCAAACTCAGGGTAAACCTGTTCGAACAGGGAAGTGAGATTCTCCGCAAGTCCCTTGTCCAGCCCTTTACACGGGGCGATCATAGTGGCGAATGGGTGATGATCGACGGGCTGGCGTTCAAGCTCGGCCTGGAAGAATCTGAAGTACGCCACGCCGCCGAGCAACGACCTGGCGCTTAAATAAACCAATAGGGCAGCGAAAAGGTAGAACAGGATCGACATTCGGGACTAATTCTACACAGCAAGATGGCCAAGGTCGGCCGACGATCTTCAGTTACCGGATTCCAGGTTCTCCGCGATCAGAGTTCGCAATTCCTTGATGGTCTTTTTAGTTGCTCCGCGACTTGCTTTTACGACAGCCAAGGCATTGTTGCCGAGCTTACGACGTTTCTCGGGATGCTCAAGCAAGTCGACGAATTCCTCGTATAGCCGCTCGGGATTTTGAAAGGCCTGCGAAACCACCCCTGTCTGCCTTATAGCGCTGTTTTCGAGTAACGCCTCGACGGCAGCTCTGAAATTCCCTGTGTACGGGCCTGTCACGATAGCTTTTCCCGCTTGTGCCGGCTCGATCACGCTCTGCCCACCGTGCGGGATCAAACTTCCGCCGACGAATACGATCTCTGCCAATGGATAAACATCGCGAAGTTCGCCGATCGTATCGAGAAGTATCACATCGGCGATATGGTCCGCGGCCGCATCAGTGTTCGAGCGGCGGGCAATAGTGTACTCGCGCCAGTCGCACTCCGGATCCTCTCGAAAGCGTTTGATCGACTCAAACACCGAGTCGAACCGTTCAGGATGGCGCGGAACGATCATTAGCCTGGAACGCACGGTCGAGTTGATCATCCCGGAACACCAGGCTTCAAGTATCCAACTCTCCTCGGGTTCGTGCGTGCTTGCGGCGATGATGAGGGGCTTATCTTGAGTGATATCGAATCTGCGTCGGAACTCTTTTGTAAGTTCGGTTTCGGCAGATCCGTCGGCCTGGTCAAACTTGAGATTGCCCGTGACGACAGTTTTCGCCGCCGGCATCCCGAGCGAGATCAGCCGATTTGCATCGTTCGTGCCCTGCATCAGCGCGAGGTCGATGTCCTGCAGCACGCGGGAGATGAAAGGGCGGATACGTACATACCTCGAAAAAGACCGTTCCGATAGGCGGCCGTTGACGATGACGACCCTTGCGCCGCCCAGTTTCGCTTCGCGAATAAACCGGGGCCAGATCTCGGTTTCCATCAGGAGGACGATCGAAGGGTCAAAATTCGCAAGTGCTCGGCGTACGGCGAACCGGAGATCAAAAGGGAAGTAAAAGATGTGATCGGCTTTGTCTCTAAAAACGTCATATGCAAGATCCTGGCCGGTTTTGGTGGTCGTGGAAATGACGAGACTGTGGTCAGGAAACTCCCTCGATAGTTCATCTACGAGGGGCCGAGCGGCGTTCGTCTCGCCGACCGAAACGCAGTGAAGCCAGATCACTTTTCGGCCATCGCGGTCGAACTCGGGATAGTTGCCAAGCCGCTGGCTGAAACCTGCCGCGTACTTTTCGCGTCGTATGAGGAACGCCGGAAGCATCAGGGCGAACCCGATCGCAAGCAGTATTGAATAGATGAAAAACATTTGCGGTCGAACCACTAAAGATACACGAAAAGACACGAGAACGTCGCAACGCTTTCGTGCCTTTTCCTGTGATCTCGTGGTTATTTCTCTGATTCGGCCCGAGAACCTATTTCACGCGCTCCATATAGCGGGCTTCGCTGGGGTTCACACGTATCTTTTCACCTTCGCCGATGAATGGCGGGACCATGAGGGTAACACCGTTCTCGAGGGTGGCTGGCTTGTTCGAATTCGAAGCGGTCGCGCCCTTTAGCTGGGGCTCGGTGGTCGTTACGGTCAGCTCCATCGAAGCGGGGAGAGCCACGCCTATCGGCGTGCCATTGTAGAATTCGACCTCGATCTTCAGTCCAGGCATCAGCCACTGGGCCGCATCGCCGAGTTCCTCCTCGGTGAGAGCCACCTGTTCGTAATTTTCCGAATTCATGAAGTGGTGGTGCGAGCCGTCGGAGTAGAGATACTCCATCTTGTGCTGTTCCAGTACAACGCGCTCGAGCGTGTCATTCGAACGAAAACGAAATTCGAACGAGTTGCCCGTGAGCAGATTACGAAGGCGCGCCTGCACCATCGCGCGGAGGTTGCCGGGTGTGTGATGATGAAACTCCATCACTTTTACGGGTGCTCCTTCGTGGAGGATCACCATTCCCTTTCTGATATCGTTTGCCGAAATTGCCATAAAACTGAAACCTATCTTCGTTGTTCAATAATTGAGGTACGAGATAAAAGAGATAGTTTAGATTCTGAGCGGGAAGTTTGTCTACCTTCATGGACAACTCTGGTAGATCGTAGTGGCTTTTCCTCTTCGGTAACTGGTCGCTTCTCTAGTTGGCTTCGGTTTAGGGAGAGCGGCCCCCAGGGGAACCAGCCAGAGTTCAACATGGTGTTCGTCACGAAATCCGCCGGTAAGGAAAAGTACCCGTCTATTGCCTTGCAAACCGCGATAGTCGAAGTGGCTTCGGATCAGATTAGCCCGTAAATGAACCTCCCCAAATACTGGCCAGACCAATGCGTCTTTCTCATAGCTCCAGTACTTTCCCTCATATAGCACGATCACGCCAGTTGAATTCGGCTGGTTGTAAAGGAGGGCCAAAAACAGATCGAGCCTTCCAACCCAATCCTCGCAGGGGACATTTCCAAACTCGTCGATGAGTGTCGGCGTTGACCGCTGGGCGGTAATAATCGACACGAACAGAAGGATCGAAACGAAGGCTGAGGTAAACTTCATCTGATCAAGCGGTCTTTTTGAAAGGCAACGGCGCTGGCTCCTCGCCCTCTTTCGGGGGTTCTTTCTTGAGCATCCGATAGATACCAACGATCTGCTCCATCCATTTCTGCGATTCTTCGTGATCCGGAACCTGTTTGAGGGCCCTGCGATAGTCGCCCAGGGCGGCCGCGTATTGACGTGCTTCGGTAAGGGCAAATCCGCGGTCGAAGTAGGCGTCCGCCAGTGCCCTTTTCGCTGCCGGGTCGGACGGTTTTGCCTTCAGGGCTTTTTCCGCCTCGGCGATCACACCGTCAAACTTTGCAGTATCGATCGGGTCTCCGCTCGCCGACCACTTTCCCGCCGAGTTCCCGTTCGTCGGCTGGGCCGGCTGATTCTCGGTCGTATGGGCGATGGAATTCTGCATTTGGCCGGTCCGCATCGGGCGGTCGGAATTAGAAGCGGTGTTTGCAACGGACGTCGGGGCCGACGTGCTGCAGCCCAGCAGCAACGCAGAAAGGGCAACGATCAAAAAGCTTTTCATATAAATTCTCGAGCCGTATCAATCAATATACGGCCTCGCCTGCACAACATAAACCTGGCCATTCATTATTCCCCATTCGATGTCCTGAGGCTGCTTTCCAAAAACACCTCGGATCCGGATGGCGGTCTTTGCAAGGCTGCGTGCCTGCAGATCTGTGAGCACACGTTTACTTGCATTGGCGCACTTATCGGTTGTCGACCGAAGGTCGCCGTTCTCATCGAATTCGAGAGCGTTCTCTTGTTGCGAGAGGGTCATTACGACCACCGAGTTAGATCTTGGGTTGAAAAG
This sequence comes from Pyrinomonadaceae bacterium, assembly GCA_050246275.1. Taxonomy (GTDB): domain Bacteria; phylum Acidobacteriota; class Blastocatellia; order Pyrinomonadales; family Pyrinomonadaceae; genus OLB17. The sequence goes on along the minus strand of JBFWWI010000010.1, from coordinate 14,932 downwards.
GATCTGCTCGGGCAGACCGGCATTATTCACGACATTTGAATTATGGCCGCATACGGCACTGATATAGACCGAATCCTTGCTGTCGGGGTCGAACGGGTCTTTTGTGATCATGACTCCGCCCTTCTGCATATTTACGCCGAGTTGTACCAGAGCGGACATATACACCCGTTTCTGGTCGACGTAGTTTCTCACCCGGGCTTCATACGCCTCGAACTTCCAGAGCGATGCCCAGACCTTTTTCACCGCTTCGATGAGCTTCTCCGGATCGCGTACGTTCGGAACGCTGGAATAAAGGCCCGCTCCGCTGAAGTTCGGCAGATCTTCGGCATTTGACGAGCTTCTGACAAATACCGGACGGCCGCCGAGTTGTGTCCGCCACCGTCGGATGACCTCCGCCCTTAGCTCGTCGTCAAACTTGGCTGCCTGTATCTCGCCGCGAAATTCCTCGAGCTTTTGTTTTCTGTATCGCGGATTATGAACGAACTTAAGATCCTCAAGAAAGTCGGCGATCCGGTCGTCAAAACCATGCTCTTTCATAAAACGGTCGTACCAGGAGAATGGAATTGAAAATCCGTCAGGCACTATGATGCCGGGAACACGGGCACGAATGATCTCACCCTGATTGGCCGCCTTTGAGCCGTACTTGATGCTGTCCTGCTTTCTCATTTCGCGCAGGCCCGCGAGCTTGGTCGCCTCCAGGTCGACCGGCGGTACTTGCTGGCCCGGGGAGGCAAAATCGTTCTTTACCTCATCGGCCGACGCCCGGGTCAGCTTGTAGTCGGTCATCGACGCATCGAGCGTATAAATGAAAGTGTTGAATTCGCGAAAGAGCTTATCGGCGTCCTTTATGTAAACGTTCGGTACGTTCCAATTCTTTGCAAGAATGTTGATATGCGACAGCGGCGACGAAGGCTTTGCGACGATAATGCCACGAACCGGCGGCAGCGTCTGCGGCAGCTCTTTTAAGACGACGATCTCATTGTCGCCGATCTCGACCGTGTCATCGAGCTTGTCTATGATGTGAATTCGGCCGACCGCTTTTCCCGTGTTGAGTGCAAGGTATTCCTGATTCTTGTTCAGCTCGCTCTGAGAGATGGTCTCAAAGCCGAGCCCGGCTGACACATCCTCCTGACGGATCGAATTCGGCTTATAAATGACAGGCTCGAAAAAGTGCGAGTTGATCGCCTGGTTTGCGGTTTTCAGAAGCTCCGCAGAGGCGAGATCGCCCTCCCAGAGTTCCCAGGTCCACATATCAACGGTCTTTTGATAGGCGACCGTGCCTACTATGAACCGTCGATCCAAGTCTATATAGATCGGTTTGAATACATCGGCGCCGCGAGGGACGAGATAGGTCGCCAGCAGAAAATCCTTATGAAATTTGTATCGCTGTGAGTTGATGAAATAGACCTTGTTCTTAGCCCGCCGGTCGATGACGAACATCACATGCGGCAGAGCATAGGGTGTGTTCTGGTGATAAGTGCGGGCAATGGTGTCAAACTCCTCCCGCGATGAGATCTGGAGAAGCGAGTTCTTTTTGGAATCCGGCTTCTTATCCATTGCGCCCGGAGGTTCACGCATAGGCGACGGCTTGCGGGACATCTGGGAAAAGACGGAGAGCGGAAGGAAAAAGGCTGAAACCAACAAGAAAATGGCCAAAAAGGCCGACATGGGGAAATTGCGTTTTGCGCCAAAAATCATAGTTTCAAAACCTGTGTCAAAGTTTCCGCTGGAGTAATTTACGCCGGGATACTACCGGGCAGGCCGCGTCTCAGCCCTTCGGTCGAATGTCGTATCACGCATCGCACCGATCTGCTCGAGCGAGCTGACCGTCACGCCGAGATCGCGATATATACCCTCGGCAATGCGGTAGATCCAGCCATGAATGTAAAGTTCCTGGCCGCGCTCCCATGCGTCCTGCACGATCGTCGTTTCACCGACGCTTACGATCTGTTCGATGATGTTGATCTCGCACAGTTTGTCCAGCTGAGCCTCGTAATCTCCCTGGCGGTCGATCTCTTCGCGGTGCTTGTGCATCGTGTCCTGAATATGCCGCAGCCAGTTGTCGACGAGGCCGTAACGAGAATCGTCAAACGCCGCCTTGACCCCGCCACATCCGTAATGGCCGCAGACTATGACGTGGCGAACCTTGAGCACCTCGATCGCGAACTGCATCACGGCAAGGCAGTTCATATCGCTGTGATTTACAAGATTTGCAACGTTCCGGTGTACGAACATCTCGCCGGGAAGCAGCCCGACGCTCGATGTCGGCGTGATGCGACTGTCGGAGCAGCCGATCCAGAGTATCTCCGGATTCTGAGCCTCGGAGAGGCGCTCGAAGAAGGTCGGGTCTTCGGCTTTCAGGCTCTCAGCCCACTGTTTATTAGCTTCAAGCAGCTCGATTATCTTTTGCACGAAACGATTTTATCGTATCAGGGCCGCTTCGGGCTATCGGAGAAGTTTCTCTATCTCGTCAGCGGCTAATAATGCCCCATATTCCGCACGAACGGCGGCCCCGCATTGGCGGGCATTTCTTAAATACGACTCTTCCGTGAGAATTTTCGAAAGCAGGCTCGCCGCAGATGAAGCAGAATAGCGTGTACGGGAGATGACCTCGGCAACGCCAAGCCTGCGGCAACGCGCGGCGTTGTCGGGCTGATCGTGTCCGTATGGCATTATCAGATGGGGCACACCTGCACGGAGCACCTGTCCGGTCGTTCCGACGCCGCCTTGATGGACCACGCATGCCGCGAGCGGGAAAAGAGCCGAGAACGGTGCGTATTCAAATCCTACGACATCATCATCAAGTCCATCGGGAGGATCGTTGAATTGGCCATAAAGGATCACCGCCCTTTTCTTCAAAAGTTTTGCCGCCTTGATGCTCTGATTGAAAAATTCGCCGGGGTCCATTACCGCAGCCGACCCAAGTGTGAAAACAATGGGCGGTTCGCCCGCGCCGAGAAAGGCATCAAGTTTCGGAGGCATCTGCCCGCTGTCACTCTGCCCGTCATAAAAACAAAAACCGGTCTGTACAACATGCGGCGGCCAGTCCGGCTGTGAAACTCCGAGCACTTTCGAAAATATCGCAAGGTGAAGGTCGTCGGAAAATTTGCCGTCAAAGATCGGATCGTGATCAGGATCGAGCCCGAGTCTTTCGCGAAAGCTCCGATACGGGCCATACCATTTTCGCACCTGGTTCTTTGCAATATTGAAGACCAGACGATGAAAAGCCGCCGGCATAAATCTTAGATTCTCGAACCAAGGAGCCGGTGGCGGGACCGGCGGGTCGTAGGCGGACATGAAGGAGATGGGGGCAACGCTCGTCGATACCCATTTAATGCCGGTCGTCTCGACCACGGATCTCGCCGCGATCACGACCTCGCCCGTTACCAGTAGGTCGGCGTCTCGTGCGGCTTTCACGAGATCGTCGAACATGGGACGCGGGTCGCTTAAAAGGATCTTTCCTAGTATTTCCTCCGTTCCCTTGTGCGGGTCCATCATGTCCCTGACCAGGTGGCGGTCATCAGGATCGAGATGGGGAGCCATCGGAGCGAACCCAAGTCCGGTCAAACCGATCTTCTCGCGGTAATATTCCATCGCGGCGATGGTCACGTTGTGGCCGCGTACTTTTAATTCGAGGCCGATGGCGATCTTTGGATGCAGATCGCCGAGCGAGCCAAAGGTTGCTAGTACGATCTTTGACATTGGCGAATTATCTTTGCCCTTCGGTTCCTTTAGGATCCAGATTCGTCGGCCGATCGAGCAGCTTCGCGTTCGTCATCTCTAACCTGGTTCCTGGCCTTTACCTGAAACCGAATACTCAGGAAAAACGATAGACAACCCAGAACAGCTGAGACGAAGGCTCCGTCCTTGTTCCCGGTCCACAAAAAATAGGCGGCGGTCCCCGCAAGTACCACCGCAACAAATTGAAAAACTGTTTCAATCTTCATTCAGGTCAATGTCGGATCACCCGGCTTTTTTCGCTATATCTTTGAAACTTTCGCCCCTAAAAAAGGCGCCCACGGCGGCAAAAAGGCGGCGGATAGAGCGATAGATCTTCGGGAAAAACCAAAAGAAGAACACGACGAACGCAACCAGGATCACCGCGATAACGACAGGAGCGAATACAGCGAGCAAGGTGCCCACGATCGCAATTGCGTCCTCTGCGAGGGAAAGCAGCGTATTGGTCACCGGTTCCGGTGAAAGGTTCGCGCCGATCCGTGCCGTGGCCTTTGTTCCGTGTGAGGCGAGCGAAAGGCCTCCGCCGATAAGGGTCGCGGGTATCACGATCGCCGGATCCATATCCGAAACCGCGGCCCACGCCACGATGGCTCCGGCCGGCACGCGTATAAAGGTGTGAACTACGTCCCAAACGCTGTCTACGTAGGGGATCTTATCAGCGAAGAATTCCACGACGTATAGGCCGCCCGCGATCCCGATGATCCACCAGTTATCGAGGACGTCGAGCCCGCCCGGGAGTTTCACGCCGCCGAATTTCTGCAGCAGCCCGAGGACCGAAACGGTCGCGTAGAGGTTGATGCCGCTCGTCCAGGCGGAACCGAGTGCAAGGCTGAGTGTCGCAAACCAATCCATCGTATTACCTCCGCGATCAAGGCGATTGTACACCGAATTGAATTACGATTCTTCCTCTTCAGCGGTTCCGTCCCCGTCCTTTTTGAAGCCGAACTTTTCGAGTCGGTACTGAAGCGTTCTGAAAGTCAGCCCAAGCAGTTTTGCAGACTTGGTTATGTTGTTGTCGGTGCGGTCCATCGCCTGCATGATCAGGCTGCGTTCAACATCCTCAAAGTTGACGCCTTCGGGCGGCAACCTAAAGTTCGAGTCGCCATCGCCAACGGAAGCCGGTCCTGTTCCCTGCGACATTTCGGGCGGCAGGTCATCGACCGTTACGGTGTCATTTTCGCAAAGGAGAATGGCCCGCTCGATCGCCGACTCCAGTTGGCGGACATTTCCGGGATAGTGGTAATCGTGGAGAAGTTTTTTGGCCGCGGGTTCGATCGTGATCGAGCGGTCCGTACCCCGTGTATGTTTCTTTACAAAATAGTCGAGCAATGCCTGAAGGTCGCTGGGGCGCTCACGCAGCGGCGGTATCTCGATCGAAAGCACATTGAGCCGATAGTACAGATCCTCCCGGAACCGCTTCTCTTCGGTCATCTTCAAAAGGTCGCGGTTCGTCGCGGCAAGGACGCGTACATCTACGGGTATCTCTTTTACGCCGCCGACCCGCCGGATCTCTCGCTCCTGCAGAGCTCGAAGCAGCTTGGCCTGTAATGCAATATCCAGTTCACCTATCTCATCCAAAAAAAGTGTGCCGCCGTCCGCGATCTCAAAGAGGCCTTTCTTTTCGCCGACCGCTCCGGTAAACGAGCCTTTCTCGTGCCCGAACAGCTCCGACTCGAGCAGATTTTCATTGATGGCGGCACAGTTAACGGCCTGGAAAACATTGCTTGACCGAAGGGAATTCATGTGGATCGACCGGGCGATCAGCTCCTTGCCCGTTCCGCTTTCACCGCGAATGAGAACCGTCGAGTTGGACTTTGCGATCTTCAGGATCAGTTTCTTGACCTTATCCATTTCGGGCGAAACGGATACGATCTCGGTGTCGAGTGCAGAGAGCTTGTTAAGCGAACGCGATACGGTCTCGAGAAGTTTGGCCTGATCATACGGCTTCTGCAGATAATCGAATGCTCCGAGCCGGAGGGCATCCACCGCGGAATCTACCGAGCCGTGAGCCGTTAGCAGGATCACGATGATCGATTTGTCGAAATTGGTCAGTTCCTTGAGCAGATCGAGGCCCGACATCCCGGTCATCTTCAGATCGGTCAGGACCAGGTCGAAACGCCGCGATTGGACGAACTTCATCGCTGCCTCGCCGGAACTGGCAGTGGTCACGTCGTAGCCCTCGCTCGAGAGGATCGTCTCTAATATTTCCCTTTGATTCTTCTCGTCATCGACGACGAGTATCGATTTTCTTGCCATAAGATCTTATTACGCTGGCGTCCTGCGCCGCAGCCAACCCCGGACTCGGGCCGGAAAGTTTCTATGATCGAGACCTTGGTAATCGTACCGTAAATATGGTTCCTTTACCGTCGGCCGATTCAACTTCTATCGACCCATCGTGAGTGTCGACGATCTTTTGGACGATCGCGAGGCCCAATCCGGTGCCTGTTTCTTTTGTCGAGAAATAAGGTTCAAAGATCTTGGCGAGGTTGTCCTCTGGGATACCGTCACCAGTATCTGACACGTCGAATCGAACAAAGCCGTTTTCAGGCGTTATTTTTACGTTCAGGATTCCGCCCGCACCTCCCATCGCCTGCACGGCATTGATGAAAAGATTGTTGAAAACGGACCGAAGGAATTCGGGGTCGCCCATTATCTCAGGCACGTCCTCATGCTCGACCACTGCGATCTTAATATTGTTTTCGGCCGCCTGAGCTTCCACGATATGCAGGGAATTTTCGACAACCTCCCGGGCATTGATCGGCCGAAGCTCGACGTTCGCCGGCCGTGAGTAGTTGAGAAAATCCGATATTTGCTGGTTGATCCGAGCTACCTCTGACTTTAATTGAGAGGTCAGCTTTTCGAAGGTCTCCTTTTGCTCCGGAACCTCGGGCGAGAATTTCGACCGCAAATGGTCAAGGGTGAGATTGATATAGTTGAGCGGATTCCTTATCTCATGGGCTATTGCAGACCCAAGGCGTCCGATCACGGCGCTCTTTTCAGCTTGTTGCAGCTGGGCCTCGAGTTCCCGCGTCTTTTCGAGCTCGGCCGTCATTTCGTTGAAATTCTGGGCAAGTTGCCCCATCTCGTCTGAGCTGTCGGACCGCGGCACGCGAACCGTCAAATTGCCGGCTGCGATCTCACGTGCGGCATTCGAGAGATTCGCGATCGGACGCGTAAAGCGCCAGACCAGAACGATAGTGACAAGGGTGGAGATGAGAAGAATGCCAAGCGTGGCAAGCAGGGGCTGAGCGGCCCGCCTTTCGGCCTCACCTTTTTCGTTTCGAAGCAACACAAGTATATACCAACGCCCTTTGCTGGTCTCGATGGGGATCGCATGAGCCTCGTCGTCGGTCTCAGTATCCGACCCCGCGCCCCTGTTCGGGAAGTGTTCCAGATCAGGGCCAAGGCGCGAGCCTTCCTTTAGAGGGGGAAGGTTGGTCAATTGATCGAGTTTACGGTAGGCGGTGGTCCCGTCCGGTGCTTCGGTCGGGAGGAGTTCGGGGTTCAAGCTATCCGTTATTTGCCAGTCGTTATCGACGATTATGATATCGCGGATTCGTTCGCGCGAATGTTCGTCAAGAAATGTCTGTCCAGGGACATTGATCAGATCGAGAAGGTATTCGGTCGAGGTGATGCCGCTGACTCCAAGGGCAAACCCCGCTACGAGGGTCTGCACCTGTACCTCCCGCCTGAGATCGTTCTCTTTCTGGGTGAGCAAGTTCAGATAATATTGAACAGCCAGAGTGGCGATGATCAAAAAAGCCAGGATCAGCAGAAGCCGCCCGCGAAATGTCCCAAAAAATTCAATCATTAAGTTTTGGTTATGGATGCGATCAAATAAGCTTGCGCCCAAAGTTACTCAATGTTATATTCTGATTTAGCTTTGGTTCAAAGCCGAGCGGTCAATGTAGTTGTTCGCCGCAACCGCTCGAAGGTCTCCTCGACATACACTCAAAATAATCAGTCAAGCTGAGGTAAAGAATGAAGTTTATCCTGCCCGAAAAGCGTTTTGCGAAAACGTTCCTAATGCTTGTTTTCGCCGCTCTCCTGTTTTCGACCGGCCTCCAAGCTCAGACGAAAAAGAAAACTACCGCCACGCCCGCAAAAAAGACCGTAGCTAAGAAGCCGACAGCAACGGCCAAAGATGCCCGAAAAACAGGCCGGAAAGAGACAACCGCGAAGCGATCGACCAGGCAGGACCCAAAGAAGTCAACGGCAAAGACGTCCTCAAGATCGTCGAACAATAAGTCGGCCGCAACGTCAAAGAATACCAGGCAAACCGCACGCGACAAGCAAACCGCACGCGATAAGAACTCAAAGAAGCCGGACAAAAGGATGACGGCGAAAGAACGTCGAGCCGAAGCCGCAAGGAAAAAGGCGGAAGAGGCCCGCCGGCGGGCAGCGATCGCGGAACAAAAGCGTCGCGAAGAGGCGGCAAGGATAGCCCGCGAACGCAAGATCGCATTTGAAAGAGGGCTAAAGACCCAGACCGCGGAAAACATCCTGAAGGACAACCTAGAGGGCGAAGACCTGGCTGTCAGAAAGGCGGCGGTAGATGCACTCGGTTCGAGGGCCGGTACGGTGGTCGTGATGGAGGCCAAGACCGGCAAGATCGTGACAATGGTCAATCAGGACTGGGCGATCAAGAACAGCTTCAAGCCGTGTTCGACGATCAAATTGGTAACGGGTGTCGCAGGATTGAACGAACGCGTGATAAATGAGGAGGGTGGCATCGGTGAATCCACGTCAGGCCTTGATCTGGACATAGCTCTCGCCCGCTCCAGCAATCCTTATTTTCAGAAAACGGGCGTCACTTTCGGGAACGAGAAGATGATCGCCTACGCCAAGACCCTTGGGCTCGGCGAACGCACCGGGATCAATGCTGAGGGCGAAACGCCGGGCAAACTCCCCTTTGGGAACCGGAACCCGCGCATCTATTCTCACGGCGATGACTTTGAAGTGACGCCGCTGCAGCTTGCCGTGATGGTCTCGGCTATCGCAAATCACGGTAAAAAGGTCGTTCCGCAGATCTTGAAGCAGCAGAATCAAAAGGCGAGTTTTAGGCCGAAGTTTCGGGATGAGGTGAAGGTGCCCTATGAAACGATGCAGGGCGTGCTGCCCGGAATGATCGGGGCTGCCGAGTATGGAACGGCCCGGCGCGGCGTAGAACACGACCAGGGTATCGCCGGTAAGACGGGTTCGTGCATCTTCAAGGGGTCATGGATCGGGCTTTTCGCCTCGGTCGCACCGGTCGAAGATCCTCAGTACTCCGTGGTCGTGATCACAAGGGGGGAAGGCGAACGCGGAAAATATGCCGCCGCGGTAGCCGGAGAAGTCTATCGATCCCTGGCTCCAAGGCTTCGACGAGACCAGGACAAGTATCTGGCATTAAAGAATTTGCGTCCTACGCCGCCGGCGGACAATACCGCCGTCGGGGATGATGAAGAAGAGGATGACGACGCCTCAACTTTGGCTGATGCCTCCGAATCGAGGCCCGTGATCATCGTCGGTTCCGCGGCAAAGCAAGCGGATGCTCCGAAAAAGCTCGTCCAGCGGACGACTCAGAGTACGCCCCGAAAGCAGCCCGTATTTGCGCCCGTGGTCATTGAGTATGACAAGAAAAAGGCGGCCGGAAGCAGGGACCGGATCGTCAACAACTAGCGCGGTTCAACCGACCTAGAGAGCACCGGAGAGCCGCAAGGTCACCGGTGCTCTTTGTATTGAAACAGCGGTTTTCCTTGACACAATGCCATCTATTGCGTGATTATTTATCGTTCCGAGTTTATTCGGTAGAGCCACCATTTCGCATTTATATCAGCGGATCGAAATTCTGAATTCTTGCAACTATTTTTTTAGGGGTAACATCAGAGTTTCCGCAGAGCACTCGGTGTAGTTCCCGGCTCTGTGAAATGAAAATTCAGTGTATTTAGATTCAGTCGGAGGAAGTAAGAGGATGAAAACGGTTTATAGAATTTTTGGCATGGCTGTCCTTGTGGCGGGCATCGCGGTTACCGGGGCCACCGCTCAGGACAACTGCGCCGACATCGACGGGGCCACAGAGGTATACAATAAATTTACCGAGAACTATAGCAAGAAGAGCTCGGCCGACCTCAAGGTCGCCGTCAGCGCCGGTAAAGAGTTTTTGGAAAAGTGGGGTGCGTGCGAGAGCTGGAAAGATCAGGTCGCTTTCGTTAAGCCATGGGTTCCGAAACTTGAGAAGAGCCAGGCGGACGCCGAACTTGCCGAATATCTCAACCCACTTTTCGCTCGTTTTGACGCGGCGATAAACACCGACAACGCCGATGAGCTGTACGCAGCCGGCAAGGCGATTCTTGCCAAGCAGCCGGACAACATCAACATCATGTTCCCGATGGCAGTGATCGGCCCGCGAGAGGTTCTCAAAAAGAACAACAAATACAATGCGGATTCGATTCGCTATGCCAAGATGCTCTACGACCAGATCAAGGCAGGCGTGAAATTTACCCGCAAGCTCAAGGACGGAAAGGAATCGATCGGCGCCCTCAAGCACGAAATGAATCGAGAGGACGCGTTGAGCGAACTCGCCTACACTTTGGGTTACGTCAATTTTTACGGTCTGAACAATAAGAAGGCTGCCCTGCCATATCTTTACGAAGTGACGCAGTTACCTGGATTCCGTAAGAATTATTCTCCGGTATATGCGACCATCGGTGACTACTACATCGCCGAGGCAGCCCCGATCGGTGCCGAGATCGCCGCGAAGATCGAGGCTATCAAGACGGCAACGACCGATGAAGAGAAGCTGAAGCTTGACGCCGAGGTCAAAGAGAAAGTCGCTCTCTTTAACGGCTACACCGAACGCGCTATGGACGCCTACAGCCGAGCATGGTCGATCGCCAAGGATGACACTCCGGCCGCCAAGAAGTACAAAGAAGGCTTATTTGCCGAGGTTCAAAACCTTTACAAACGGCGCTTTGACAAGGAAACGGGCGTCAACGAATGGGTTGCCGCTACGGTCGCAAAACCGCTTCCGGACCCGACCAGTGCTGTACAGCCGGTAACCGATGAACCGGTGACCACGACCACGACGTCGGCCGCACCGGCATCCTCCGCACCAGCGACTGTTGCAAGGAAGCCTCGGTAAATGTAGGCGGTTGATCCGACTGAATAGATGAGAGCCGGGCGGTGAACAAAACCGCTCGGCTTTCTTTTTTTCCCACTACTGCATAAAATCGAACCTACCTGCGATGAGCCTCGCAAAACTAGAGAGATTGCTCGGCTACACATTTCGGTCGCCAGAGCTGCTGCAGAGGGCGATAACGCATCGCTCCTGGGCGCACGAGAAAATGAAGGGGCAAAGCGAGGCAACTATCCGCGGAGCCGAGAACGAGTCACTGGAATTTGTCGGCGATTCGGTGCTCGGGCTCGCGATCGCCGAGGTTTTGTACAATGAGCATCCGGGCTCGGCCGAGGGCGACCTGACATTGATGAAGCACCGTCTGGTGAGTATGCGAACCCTTGCCGAGGTAGCCAAAGGACTTGATCTCGGGAGCTTTCTTAGGATAAGCCGGGGGGAGGAGCGGTCAGGCGGGCGAGAAAAGCCCGCGATCCTCGCTGACACGTTGGAGGCTATCGTCGGTGCTTTATTTTTTGACGGCGGATATGTGGCCGCCCGCTCATTTGTCGCTAACGTATTCGCCGAGGAATTGAAGAGCGTCACACCGAGGGGATCGCTTGATTTCAAGACCCTTTTACAGGAAACGCTGCAAGCGCAAAAGCTTGCCGCTCCGGTCTATACGCTTATCCGGAGCGAAGGGCAGCCTCATGACCGCACCTTCTTCGTCGAGGCATCGTGGGCCGACGGGCGGGCGACAGGTTCCGGACGTTCGATCAAGGCGGCCGAAATGATGGCTGCGAGTGAGGCACTGCGAATCATCGGGGCAGACGAGCGAAGTACCGTACAACATACAACTTAGGAAATACGCATTTATGAGCAGTGAAAAGGGATCCGCTGAAAAGGAAACCCAAGATCAAGAGAAAAAGCCGAAAGGTCCGCCAAAATCGGTCTTCCGAGAGTATCTGGAATCGCTGACCGTCACACTCGTGATGGCCCTTTTCGGAATGACATTTATCCTGCAGGCGGTGACCGTGCCCACAGGATCGATGCAGAACACCATCCTGATCGGCGACTATCTTATCGTTAACAAGTTCATTTTCAATCCGGGCGGCAATCCGCTTCCGCTGCTGCCTATGCGCGATATCGAGCGCGGTGACATCATCGTTTTCAAGTATCCGGGCAACAGGGTCAATCCCTCGCTCGACCGGGCAAGGCGGCCTCCGCTCGTTCCTTACCAGATAAATTATGTAAAGCGTGTGATCGGATTGCCCGGCGAAACGGTCGAATTCAGGAACAATCAGGTTTTCATAAACGGAGAACTTTTGCCCGAGCATCGCGTTATAGGTGACGCGGCCGTGCCGGATGGGGCGCTTGAGCTGCACGAGTTCGAGGAAAGGAAACCCGAGGATAAGTGGACCGTTTTTTACAGCGAGGACACGATGGAGACCGTACGATCGGGACAAAGGCTCCCCCGACGCGGCGCTGAATTCGGCGTCGAAGGAAAGACGATGGTCGTTCCGGATAACAATTTCTTTGTGATGGGTGACAGCCGCGACGACAGTGAGGACAGCCGGGTTTGGGGTTTTGTGCCCCGCGAACTGATCGTTGGCCGTGCAATGTTCGTTTACTGGTCGTGTGACCGCGGCGCCTCGAACGGCAGCATGCTCGGCTGCCTTACCCACCCGCGTTTCGACCGGATCGGGAAATTCGTCAAATAAACAAACCCGATGAAGCTTAATTTCAGCGAAGAGGTATCCGGCGCCCTGCATTTTGGACGGCCGGTAGTAGCGCTCGAATCGACCGTGATATCTCACGGCCTGCCGTATCCTCAAAATATCGAGACCGCCTATAAGGTCGAGAGCATCGTTCGCGACAGTGGTGCGACCCCGGCGACGATCGCGATCTTCGACGGTGAGGTCCACGTAGGGCTCGGAGACGAACATTTCGAACGTCTGGTGACCGACAAGCAGATCCGAAAGGTCTCGCGGCGCGATCTCCCCATAATGCTTGGAAAAAAGCTCTCGGGTGCGACGACGGTTACGACTACTTTGTTCATTGCCCATCGCGCAGGCATTAGGGTCTTTTCGACCGGTGGGATCGGCGGCGTGCATCGCGGCGACAAGACGGACGTTTCGGCCGATCTGCCGGAGTTGGCCAGGATCCCGATCATCGTCGTTTGTTCCGGTGCAAAGATCGTGCTCGACCTGCCGGCGACGCGGGAGTGGCTGGAGACCCTCGGCGTGACCGTTCTCGGCTGGCAAACGGTTGATTTTCCAGCCTTCTACTCAAGAAGCAGCGGCCTCTTGGTCGATGAACGGGTGGACGGCGCAAGAGAAGTAGCAAAGATAGCCGAATCAAGAAATGACCTCGAACTTGGCAGTTCGATCCTGGTCACGGTACCGGTGCCGACGGAATTTGAGGTGACCAGTGCGGAATTGGAACCTATGCTGATCGAATCGCTCAAACTGGCAAAGGAAAAAGGCATTAAAGGAAAAGATGTCACCCCGTTCCTGCTCTCCCAGCTTTCCGAGCGAAGCTCAGAGCGCACGCTAAAAGCGAACATCGCTCTGCTTGAGAACAACGCCCGCGTCGCGAGTGAGATCGCACGTTCGCTCAATTATTGACTCGCCAGATTCCTGGTCATTTTATTGTTCAGGTCAGACAGTCTCTTTTCGGCCTCGGCGGCCTCCGTACTCCCGGGGTATTTTGCGACGATCTCCCGCCAACTTGCTCCATCATAATGGAATTGTTTTGTCGTCGGATTGAAAAGAAAAGTAATGCCGATCTTACGATAGCGGTCGAGGCTGACGAAATTAAGATAATAACTATGCAACGGTGCCGCGGACGCTGCCATTTCGGCCCGATCCAGGCGGTTCGTGGCGTCCCTTGAGAGTTTTGCCGCAGTATCCTCGATCAGGTCGCCGAAAAGCAAGAGAAGCGGCGGACGAAACGGGGACTGAGGATAGAGATTAAAGAACTCGAACGCCGCCTCGATCTGATCGAAGCCCTTCATCGACTGGATGAGCTTTGCCAGCCTTGCGTCGTCGCCGGCACGATAGCGGGCAAAGACGGCATCCGATTGAACCCAACCGACATTGCCCGGCGGCGCCGAAACGCGGAGGAACTTGATACCATCGGCCTCGGCAACGCCAAGGATCTTTACGACGCGTCCGCGGCGCATTCGCTGGAGCGGTACAGCGAAAAGGCTCGGTTTAGGCCGTAATACCGAGAGCGTCTCGTCCATCACCACAGCTATCTGGCCGATCTCACGTATCTTCGCCGGCTCGGTGGCGGTTCGCTTTGGGACGGGCCGGCGTTTCTGGGCGGTCACTGGCAAAAGCGGGAGGAGAAGGCAAAGAAATAACGTTGAGAGAACGAATTTCATAGTCTTAACGATGTTTTTTTTCTACCTGGATGAAGAGCGAGCAATACGTTCTTTCATTCCGGCATGGTGAAAGTGGCATATCGCAATGGCCAGGGCATCAGCAGCGTCATGAGGTGCCGGGGCCACGGCCAGACGCAGAAGAATACGCACCATTTTGCCGACCTGGTGCTTTTCGGCATTTCCATAACCCACCACGGTCTGTTTGATCAGCCGTGGTGCATACTCGGCTATCTCGATCCCTCTTTGTTCCGCGAGTAGAAGCACTACTCCGCGTACCTGTCCCAGCTTCATCGCTACGCTCACGTTAGTGGCATAAAATGCCTCTTCGATCGAGAGTACATCGGGCGAATGGCGGTCGATCACCTCAGAAACGCCCGCGTAGATCTTCACGAGCCGTTTTGCAAAACTCAGCTTCGGGCTCGAACGGACTGTCCCGAAAGCGGTGCAGCCGTATTTAGGGCCCGAGCCCTCAACGACGCCCCAGCCGAGCGTTTCACTGCCCGGATCGATACCCAAAACTCGCATAAGAGATCGTTGAAAACGATAACCGAATGTTTCCGTGCAATCAAGGTGCGCTAGCACCGCTTGTTGATAGCAAATGAAGATGTCCGGTTTTGCTAGCACATCAAATGTCCCCTTTGGCGAATTGGGAGCGAAGCGGCGGGCCGCTTCGGTTTCAATTCGCGCGGATGTCGGACGGGCCGTTTGAGAGG
>JBFWWI010000009.1:0-83667 GCA_050246275.1 Pyrinomonadaceae bacterium | reverse complement strand
CTCCATCGCGATCTCCGGGTACATCTTCATGGCTTACTTCTCCAGTTCAGCCATTCTTACCCTCAACCGCCGAAAGCGGACATATCATCTGCTACTTCAACCGGACATATGATGTGCTAGCTACACCTGCCAAGATATTTGTTGACCTCGAAGTGTAAGTCGGTTTAAGATTCTCGCCAGCCTTTTTCATTGGGTAGTGAATTGCAAATGTCAGTTCGCATCATTCACAAAGATTTGAGTGGCATCCTGATCGTATCCGTTCTGCTAGTAGTATCTAACCAGCACGGATGGGCACAGGGCTGAATGCTCGCACGTCAGAGTGCGCCCGTGTCTGGCGCGCTATGTTCGGGGTCCGCGGGCGGAGCTTCCTCTACGGGTGACGATGGTTACGTTGGACGCGGGGACTGGCAGATCGCGGTGGGTTACCGCTGGCTGAAGTCTGATCGCGCCTTTATCGGGTCAGAGGAGCAGGTCGAACGAAGACGACTCGGGGTAACCAGCGTCAACCGAATTCATCTTTTCGACGTCGGTGTGACGTATGGCGTCACTAGCCGCTTCAGTGTTTCGGCCAGTGTTCCGTTCATATACGCGACGCGCACCCGGCCGGGTAAAGTTGACGAGCTGGCAGGATTTCCGAACGCACCGGATCAGGTTTACCGAAGCGTCGGATTCGGCGATCTCGCCGTTTCAGGAAGATTTTGGATCATTCGTCCACCAGCCGAGAAGAGGCAGAACGTCTCTATCGGCTTCGGCGTGAAACTTCCAACCGGAAAGAAGGACGGCAGTACGCTCGTAGATACTCCGACCGGTCCGCGACGCATTTACAATGACTTTTCTATCCAGCTCGGCGACGGCGGTTTCGGGTTTTCGGTCGACGCGCTGGCGTTCAAATCGTTCAAGCACTTTACGCTATCAGGCTCAGGAACTTACTTATTTAATCCCCGGAATACCAACGGCGTTCCCGCCGGAAGGCCGCGGCCGTCTGAATCGGTGATGTCTGTTTCGGATCAATATTTGGCGCGCGTCGGAGTTTCAATCCCTGTTCGGAGAATTCGAGGTTTTGCATTCAACTTCGGAGGACGTCTCGAAGGCGTCCCGAGCAGCGACGTGTTTGGAAGGAGCGATGGCTTTCGCAGGCCCGGATACGCACTCTCCATCGAACCCGGCTTCTCGTACACGCGAAAGAAAGAGACCTGGTCGGTGAACGTTCCCGTTCCCGTCCGTAGAGACCGGATCAAGAGTGTCCCGGAGTTACAGGACGGCGTCCATGATGCAGCGGCGTTTGCCGACTACTTGATCCTTGTCGGTTACTCACGTCGATTCTGAGGCGGCTTTAAATATCCTCACGTTTCACGCCCGGGATCTCGAGGATGAGATCGGCACCGTAGGCTTTGGCGGGTGTTTGGTAGCCCGGCGTGAAGTTCCCGGCGAGGATCTTTTCGGCGATGTTGAGGGCGGCAGTAGCGGTCACCGTATAGCCTTCGGGAGCCTGCATTCGCGTTTCGACACGGTTGCCTTCCGGGTCGCTCGCTTCGCCCCAAAGCAGCGTTCTGCCTTTCGCGCGTTCTTCATCGGTCGGGCCGCCGGGCGGTATCTTGCCCAGCAGATATCGTTGAAAGGGCCCCATCGCAAGCAGCCAGCCGAGATAGCGGCTCATCTTCATCATATTGAGAGCCGACGGCGGCACCACGGTGAAGACCTCGATGTTCGGGATGCCTGTGGAATAGAAGGCGGTCGCGACGTCGCCCCACGGGATCGTGACGCCGGTCTTTTTCACATCGCCAAAATCGATCTCACGGGTGCGCCAAGCGGCGGGAACGGACATTATCTTTCCATCTCGACGAACCGCGCCGCCGCGTCCGACGTTCATAGTCATCGTCGCCTGAGTGCCATGTGAGATGCGGCCCATGCCGTGGAATGCGAGCGAGAGTTCGGTCGCGGAAGGCAGGCGATCTTTCAAATGCCGCGCGAGACAATCGGTCGGCACCACGTCAAACCCGACGCCGGGCATCACCATAATGCCGGCATCCTTTGCCCTCTGATCGGCCGCGGCGCACGCCTCGAAAACGGCGATCTCGCCCGTGATGTCGGTGTAATGCGTTTTGGTTCGCAGGCACGCTTCGCCCATCGCCTTTGCCGTGAGCGAGAACGGCCCGGCACAATGCAGCACCATCGCGACTTCGCTTAAAGCCGTGTCGAGCTTTTCGGTCTCGGCGAGCGAAAAGACGCGATATTCAAACCCGAACTTTTCCGCAATGGGCTTTATCGCCGCTTCCCTGCGGCCCGCGATGATCGGCTTCAAGCCGCGGTCGGCCGCGAACCTCGTGATCAATTCGCCCGTGTACCCGTTAGCTCCGTATATGAGAAATGTTCTATCCATCATTCTTCCTGACCCAGAATTTTCGCAACTCTGCCGACTTGTCCGTCTGTCAATCTTACCTTTATACCGTGCGGATGTGTTGGGGAATTTGTCAGCAGGTCTTTTACCACGCCGACAGTTTCGCGGCCGCTTCGCTGATCCTGCTTGAGGACGATCGCGACCTTTAGTCCGGGACGAATGTTCCTTCGCTGGCGGTGCGGCATAGCGCAATTACTTTTCGAGAATTCGTCTCAACAGCATCAGTTGGCCGAGGTGATATGAGTTGTGGTCAGCGGCCAGCATCGCCTCGCGCAAAAGAGTTTGGCCATCGCCCCAGGGAAAAGGGGCAAAAAGATCATTCTCCTCATCGCTGACGAGATCGCGCATGGCCTGAAGATCGGCGAGTATCTGCTTGGCCGAAGCATTCCAGGTTACTTCGCTGCCCACTTCTTTCGGCCAGTAATCGTCGGGAAATATCTTCTCACGGTATTCCGGCCCTACGCTGAATTCAAGAATGTCCGCTTGCGCCAGCCGGATGTGTTCGACCAGCTCCCAGGCGGTGTGCGGCGAATTTTCGATCCGAGTGTTCATATGCTCCAACGGAAAATCGAGCAACGCCGTCTCGATATCGATGTGGGCGAACTTGCCCTCAAGCAGCTCCAATAAATGCCTGCGTATTTCGAGGTTCATCGTTCCTCCTATCGCGGTGCCCGCCTCGCCTTTGAATCGAATAGATCAAGTTCGAACCCCTGGGTTTCGCGAAGCCGTCGTAAAAACTCCTTCCGGCTTATCTCCTTTGCTCCGAGGATCCTCATATGCGGCGTCATCACCTGTGCGTCGAGCCATGTTGAGCCGCGGGACTTGAGGTGGTCGATCAGGAAAAGCAAGGCGAGTTTTGAGGTGTTAGGCTCCAGGTGAAACATCGATTCGCCGCAGAACACTCCGCCGGCATCGACACCATAAAGCCCGCCGACGAGCAGCCCTTCGCCGTTCCAAACCTCTACGCTGTGTGCCATTCCCGCCTTGTGGAGGTCCGTGTAAATATTGACGAAATCGCCCGTTATCCATGTACCTTTCTGGCCTTTCCGATCGGCGTGAGAGCATTCGACGATCACCGTTCGAAAGTCGCCATCAATGGTATACGAATAGCGGCCACGCCGTTTTTCTTTCTCGAGGCTCTTCGGAACGTGCAGATCCTTGAATCGCAGGATCGCGCGCGGGTCCGGGCAGAACCACGGCAAAGGCACACCCTCCATATGCCAAGGAAAGATACCCATTCGGTAAGCAAGCCTTAAATTATCGATCGTCAGTTCGTCGCCGAATGAGACCACGTCCTTCGCATAGTAGAAGTAATCATCGAGCAGTACCCATTCAGGAAATTCGTATTTAGCAGGGTCGGAAAAGGACACGCAGACATTCTACCGCAGTGACGCCGAGACGCGAGAGAGGACTAATTTGAAATGGGATCCTCAGGATGAACAAGATACGTTCCGCTCGTGCGCGACGATCTCTTGTACATCCTGTGAATTCCAGTTAAAAAGCCTTAGACCGTTTTGAGCTTCCACTTGCCCCGCTTGAACAGAAGAGCCGCGACCACGGCAAGCATCGAGAAGGCGATCGTGATGGCCCAATAAACCCCCTGCGGCCCGAATTCGTAGTGGCTTGCGAGTATGTATGCCAAGGGTATCTCGAACAGCCAAAAGATAAAGAAGTTCAGATAGGTCGGCGTCCATGTGTCGCCCGCGCCGTTGAACGAACTCTCCATCACCATGCCGAGCCCGTAGAACGCGTAGCCGTAGCCCACTATCCGCAAGCAATCGCGAGCGTAACCGGCGACGCTCGGGTCGGCAGTAAAGATACTCACGACGAGGTCCGGAAAGAGCACAAAGAACAAGCCGGCGATGCCGAGCAACGCGGCGTTCAACCCACTTGCAAGCCAGACCGATCGCTCTGCACGATCAGGTTTTCCGGCTCCGAGATTCTGCCCGACGAGGGTCGCAGCAGCGTTCGCCAGGCCGACCGCAGGGAGAATTACGAATATGATCACGCGAAGGCCGATCTGATATCCTGCGACTGCGATCGTACCAAACGCAGCGACGATGCGGATCAGTCCGCTCCAACTCAAGGTCGCGACCAGGAATTGGAGCACAGCATTGCCGGAGATCGCGATCAGCGACCAGAGCAGCCTGGGGTCGAATTTCCAATGTTCGGCGTTAACCTGAAGCCGACCATTCTTACGGCCAAAGAGGGCCCAAGCGGCATAAATAACGCCTATGGATCGCCCAATGACGGTCGCGACGGCGGCTCCGGTCACGCCCCATTCCGGAAAGAACCCGATACCGAAAATGAACATCGGATCGAGCAGAATATTCAAGCCATTTGCGATCATCAACACACGAAGTGCTATCGCCGCATCGCCCGCACCGCGGAAAATGCCGTTGAGCAGGAAAAGAAAGATGATCACACCGTTCGTGCCAAACATCAGACGCATGAAGGGTAATCCAATGTCCGTTACCTCTTGCTCCGCACCTAGAAGATGAAAGACATCCGGCGCGAAGATGACGCCGACGATACCGATCGCAGCCGACACCGCCAGACCTAAATAGACTGCGTGCGTCGCTGTCCGGGCGGCTCCATCCAGATCCTTTTCGCCGACGCGCCGAGCCACCGTGGCTGTCGCTCCGATGCTTAGTCCGACGCCGACGGCATACACGAGCGCCAGAACTGACTCGGTCAGGCCGACGACCGCAACCGAAGCGGCCCCCAGCTTAGCAACGAAAAATGTATCGACGATCGCAAAAAGAGCTTCCATCGACATCTCGAGGATCATCGGGATCGCCAAGATCACGAGTGCGGGAAGGATCGGGCCTTCGGTAAAGTCGCGGCTTGTTCCGACCAAGGCCTCACGCAATATCGATAGAATCGAAGTTTGAGCGCCCGTTTGCGGCGCATTCTGCCCCTCAAAAGACATATAAGAACCTCAAATATAATTGAAAACGAAAGGCGCAATAAGATGCACCATGGAGTGTCTCTGACAATCGCGGAAAGCGATGTCAGAAACAGGATCGAGCGGCTGAATTAGACAAGTTCCTTACGCATGATTCTCACGACCTTAGCACAACTCGCTATCGAAAGTGAATCTTTACGGTTCGACAACGATGAAGTTCATGCAAATTTTCTAAACGCGAACGAACAACCGATTCGGACACTCAGGAATCGAAATTGATATGATCAAGCAGATTCGCGGCAGCACCATCTGATAACTAACGCGTGAAGAGTTTATCGAATTGATCACGCCTTACCGTGGATCGGGAATCGTTCTCGATATCGGTACTGGTGACGGTCGATTTGTGTCAACGTCTGCGAAGGCCTATCCCGATAAGTTCTTTATCGGTATCGACGCAAACGCGAAGCCTCTAGAAAAGCTCTCGACCAGGATCACCCGAAAGCCGGCTAAGGGCGGCTTGGCGAACGCGATGTTCGTTCTGGCTTCCGTAGAAAGTTTGCCCGAAGAATTTTGCGACATCGCCGACGAGATCTACATCAGTTTCCCGTGGGGAAGCCTGCTTGGGGCCGTGGCAACCGGTGATCCGGGCGTTCTCGCGTCTCTAAGCGGCGTCCTTAACCCTAAGGGAAAGCTGCAGATAATCGTCGGCATCGAACCGAATCGCGACCGAACTGAGCTTGAACGTCTCGGTGTTCCTAGGCTCGATCTCAGCTATCTGAAGGGCAAATTAGCTGCGGCTTATCGGGATAACGGATTGAGAATGACCGGTTGCCGTGAACTCGAAGCGACGGAGTGGTCGCGGATCGAAACTTCGTGGGCACGTAGGCTCGGCGGTAACAACGATCGTCGAGTTCTTCAGATGACGTTTGTCCGTGTAGAGGCCTTTTGACGATCGGTGCGACCAGTTTTATTACCGCGAAGATTAGCAAAGAATCAAGAAGTTCAGACGTATTGCGTAGACCGCGAACATTCCGAAGAGGGCTATGTAGAGCGGAAAGCCGATCACCACGAAGTACCGGCAGATCTGCTCAGGCCCAGCAAACCGGGCAGAAACGTCGCCGCTTAAACTGCGCACGGTGCACGCCTTTGTTCCCGTTAGAAGAGGAGCACAAGATGCGGTGCACGATTCACTCGGTGTGACTTGTCCGGTATCGGTGTTGATCCTCGTCTTATACGTCATGCGAAAGATCATCCTATGCGTCTATGTGTTCTTCGCTCTCCTCGTGTTCTTTGCCGTTGAGGCATTGGCCCAGTCTCGACCTGTTCACCGGCTGGCAAATATTCAATCGATCTATGTCGATCGAGACTCGTTCGAGCTCGAAGGACCGCCATGCAACAAGCCACCGGGAAAGATCTTTCCGACCTGCGGAGACAAATTGAAGAAGCGGGAAAAATTTCTCGATGCCCTTGAGCGATGGATCGGGAAATACGGCATAGAGATCGCCAAGGACGCGGCTTCGGCAGATGCGATCCTGAAGGGCTTCCTTAATATGTACTTCCCGGAGGAGGAGGAAGACCTCACGCTTGGCCGGCGTCGGCCCAGAGAAATCACTTCGACGAGGTCCCCGGTCGAAGTTTGGGAGATCGAAGCATGGTTAGAGAACCAGGCCGGCGACACACTTTGGAAGAGCGGGGTCGTGAACGCACCTAAGCCCGGCTTCGGCTGGTCATCCATCAGTAAGATCAAAGGAAAGGAACTGGCAAAAGAGATCGAGTACTCGATCAAGAAGGGCCGCTAGGCTAGTTCGTAAAATACCCCGGGCGATGCCGAAGCTTGAGGTCCGGGCGGGAGGGGACTTCCACCTTCACCGTCCTCCATTGCCGGTCGCCTGACTCGATGTCCGGCGTGAAGCCGATGGTATAGATCGTTCCGACGTCCTTCAGCACCCTGTCATAGACCCCGGCGACGTCCTCCAGTTTTCTAGCCGCATAAAGCGTTCCGGCACTCTGTTCGGCCATGTACGCGAGCGTGCGCCGCGAGTCTCGGTAGAAACGTTCTGAGGCAGGGAAATCACCCGATGTGTCGAGAAAGATCGGAAAGATCGAGACCGTCGATAGCTGGATCGCTTCGATAAGGTCGGCAAAGCCCATACGTTTATTCTGAGTCGGATAGTATGTCAGCAGATTATCGCCTCCGTCAGACATTAGAACTATCGCCTTTCGGCGATTCGATGGCGGACCTTTTTCAAGAAGGTCGATACCGAATTTCACTGCGTCCCATATATACGACCCACCGCGGCCCTCGATCTTCTTCACACGTTCCAGCAAAACTTTCTTATCCGCCTCAAGCTCCGACACCACGGTCTGATCGTTGTGAAACGTAACAACCGCCACGCGATCATCCGGCCGCTTCATCTCAATGAATCGCCGTGTGGTCTTTTTGATCAGGCCAACCTTATCCGCTGTCGAACCAGAGAGATCTAGCAGCAGGACGATGTCGAACGGCGTGTCGGCCTTGGCAAACGATTCGATCTCGACCGGCTTGCCGTTGTCGAAGAGGCGAAAATCCCCTTTTTCAAGCTCGACCGGGCCCGCATCTGTCGAGGCACGTATCACCACATCCAGCGAGACATATGCGGTCTGTACCTTGATAGCTTCTTCCTCGCCTGCATCGAAAAGGCCGTTTACGGACGGCTGCTGTTTCTTTTCCTGTAAAGCTTCTGCCGTTCGCTGAGTCGGTTCCATCACGCCGCGAATAAGCGGCATCCGGTAAGTAAGTTCAAGAAAGCGTTCGTAGCTTCGGAGTGGCTGCATTCCAAAAGCAGACCTCCGTTTATCCACTTCGCCCGCCCGCTCGATGGGTGCCATAACGAGAAATCCGTCATTGATCGTTACCTGAGAACCATATAGTTGACGCCGCCCGAGAGCCAGACGCAGTCGGTCGACGTACGCGGCCAGTATCTCACCACCTCTTATCTCACCTCTTGCGTACGCTTCGCTCACCAGCGGGTAAAGTTCGAGCTGCTGCCGAACGGGAATGGCTTTTGTCAGCAGGTATAGGAAGGAAAGAGCACCTTCGTCTCCTAGTTCTTCGCGCTTTGGCCATCCCGCCGCTGCAATTTGGCCGCAGATCATTCGGATGGCTTCCGCTTCGGTTTCGGCAAGTTGCCGTTGCGCCTTTTCACTTTTCGGTTGGTCAATGCGGGCTTTTTGAATATCTGCCGCCAGGTCCTTGCTCAGCTTAATAGCTTCCGAGCCTAGCTTCTCATTTTTTGAGGCGGGCGTTGCTGATGACAGTCGGCTAATTGCGGCTTGTAGCTCCTGAGGCTCAACGCACCTCACCTGTCCGGCCGACGTATTTGCGAATGAAAGCAAAGTGACTATCGCTGGTAAGATCGCACTTATTGATCGATATCTCATTACATCAATATCCCGAAGCTTTTATTGCGCCTACCCGAAGTTATATTCTAATAGTAGATCGACAATGAAGATAGCCGTAGCAATGAGCGGGGGCGTCGATAGTTCGGCCGCCGCCGCAATATTAAAAGAACAAGGACACGATCTCGTCGGATTCACGATGCAGCTGTGGAATCAGCGTCGCGGCATTAGTGTTGACGAGAACGGCGACCCTCTTCCGTCGCGCTGCTGCTCACTCGACGATGTTTATGATGCGCGGCGTGTTGCCGACTCGCTCGCAATCCCTTTTTATGTACTCAACCTGGAAAAGGATTTCGAGCGTGACGTGGTCGAGCCATTCGTACAAAGCTACTTATCGGGTGAGACGCCGATCCCTTGCGTTGCCTGCAATTCGCGGCTTAAGTTCGCATCGCTCGACCGGATGGCCATTTCTCTGGGCTGCGAAAAGGTCGCGACCGGTCATTACGCCCGCGTCGAGTATGATGAGGCCGCAGGCCGGTATCGGCTCTTCCGGGGCCGCAACCATTGGAAAGATCAGAGCTACTTCCTTTGGGAATTGAAACAGGACCAGCTTTCGCGCGCTTATTTCCCCCTCGGCGAAATGCTCAAAAGCGAGGTCCGCGATATCGCCCGCGACGCGAATCTCTATACGGCGGACAAGCAGGAATCTCAAGAGATCTGCTTTGTGCCGGACGGGAAGTATTCGGAGTTCATCGACCGCTATCTTAGTCACGAGGGCCGTCACGACGAACTCCCCAAGGCCGGTGAGATCGTCGGGATGTCGGGCGAAACGCTGGGCGAACACTCTGGCATCCATCGGTATACGATCGGCCAGCGTCGGGGCCTCGGCATCGCACATGAGAAACCGCTCTACGTCGTGCAGATCGAACGGGCGAAGAATCAGATAATAGTCGGCGAAGCGGACGAACTCGAATCGATCGAATTCACCGCCAAGGGAGTAAACTGGGTCGCCTTTGACGATCCGTCAGAGCCGGTCCGAGCGCTTGTGAAGATACGCTATCGTCACGATCCCGCGATCGCTACGATTCACCCTCGGCCAGATGATCGTGCTCTGATCGTATTTGACGAACCGCAGCGCGCCGTCACGCCCGGCCAGGCAACCATTTTTTACGACATCGCGACCGGGGAAGAGGTCGTTGGTGGCGGCTGGATAGTGAGGAACTGATCAGGAGAATATCTTTAATGGCAACACCAAAGAAACGGCCTAGCAAGGCCTCCAAAGCAGCGAAAAAACTTATCAATGATTCGAAATTGCTGACGGCGAAGAATGATCGCGATTCGCAGAGCGGTTCGGAATTCAAAGCCTCCGTCGTCACGCCGCGAACCAACAAATCCGCCAACAAGCCTCGGCCGGACAAGAAGCGGGGATAGCGGACCGATGAAGAAATCCGAGCTTCGAGAGGTCTATCTCAAAAGGCGGAACTCTTTGACCTCGGACGATGCGGCTGAGATGAGCGGGCGCATCGCCGACCGTTTCTTTACCGAATTTGACCTGGTAACGATCGCGACGCTTCACTGCTTCATCTCGATCCCGAAATTCAATGAGGTCGATACCTCGCTGATCTTCAAAAGGCTTTGGAGCGAATACCCACACATTCGTACCCTTGCTCCACGAGTTGACCGGGAGTCGGGCGAGCTCGAGCATCTTCCATACGCTCAGCAAATGGATCTCATCGAGAATTCCTGGGGCATCCGTGAGCCGTCGGGTATGGCATCCGCCGATGCGAAGCAGATCGATCTCGTTCTCGTGCCGCTGCTTTGTTTTGACCGGCGCGGTTACCGGGTCGGCTATGGCAAGGGATATTACGACCGATTCCTTCGAGAGTGCCGGACTGACTGCAGAAAGGTCGGGCTCAGCTTCTATCCGCCGATCGGCGAGATCATTGATATCCACGCGGGCGACGTCGCACTCGATCAATGCATAACACCCGACAAGGTTTTCGATCTCACAACTACTTCGCCTTAAGAATATCTCTGATCTCGGTCAGCAGTGCTTCTTCGGCTGTCGGCTCGGAGTCGGCCTCGAGGCCCTTGAAAAGGCTGATTGCGTACCTTGCCAAAAGAAACATCAAGAACGCCACGATCAGAAAAGTGATCACATCATTGATCAGCTGTCCATAAAGGATAAGGGGCTGTTTTGCGGCCTGGGCGGCGGCGATCTGTTCGGCGGTGTTGACCGGCATATCGCCGAGATTGATGACCTTGCTTTTGAAGTCGATACCGCCGGTCATCAAGCCGACCACGGGCATTACAATGCCGTCTGTGAACGTTTTGACGATAGCGCCAAATGATGCGCCGATTATCACCGCGATGGCAAGGTCCAGCACATTTCCGCGGGCGATGAATTTCTTGAAGTCATTCAACATTTGTTTCTTCCCGTCCTTCGAGTTTTATTTGAACCCGCCAAGTATATGGCGGCGGGCCGGTCACTGCAATCGAGACCGCAAACGATAAAAAGAGCGGAGCAAGTGCTGCTCCGCTCCGAATATCGAAATCGATGTCTACGGCCTAGACGGTCGCGGACTCTGTCTTCTCGTCATCGGCCGACAACAAGGCGTCATCATCATCATCGTCATCGTCGTCATCATCGGCCGCTGCTGTTGAAGAAGATGAATAGCTGCTGCTGCTCGCATAGCTTGACGACGCGGGCGGCGACGAGCTGTACGAAGAGGCTTGTGAAGCCGCCGCAGCCTCTTTCTCCTGACTTTCGCGGGCTTTGAGCATTGTACAGCCGCCTTCAAAGACCGCTCCGTCCTCGATCACGAGCTTGGGCGTGGTGATGTTCCCAACGACGCGGGCGGTCCGCCCGAGCTGGATCTTTTCCGAGGCTGCTACATCTCCATTGACGGTTCCGTTAACCTGGGCCACACCGACGGCCACATTTGCATCGAGCTGACCATTATTTCCCACGATCAGCGTGCCGCCGTCCGATGTGACGGTGCCGGTCAGGTGCCCGTCTACCCGGAGCATCATCTGGAAGGTCGTGTCACCGGTCAACGAGGTGCCGTGGCCAACGAAGCCGCTGAGCTTTCCGTCCTTAATATCGCGAGCGATATTCTCGCTGTCGGTCGCCGGCCGCGAGACCGTATTCGTGCTCTCGCCTCCGTATAAAGTGCTCGGGCTGGATTGGGCTTGGGGGTAGCTTGATTGGAATTCCGGGGCATCAGACGTTTCGGATTTGGAATTTCTTCCCATTCTGATCATAGAACAAGTCTCCTTTAGGAATTGATAAAACTCGAGGCAGCAATGCGTCCAGGCGGGACCTGAAGAACTTTAGGTTTTTTCACTTGCAGCGATGCGAAAGTGTCGAATAGTGCCTGCACACGAATGATAAACGACGCCCGTATGCGCTGTAAAGCGATTTGTGTAAAGCTTGTCAATTTTACCTCCAGATGTCAGAATCAGAAGTTTCGCTGGTAAAGAAGGGGCGATGCGGCCGTGGAGACGAGAATAAAGACAAAACTGATGAAGAAGGTCGGGAGAGCCATCCACGACTTTTCAATGATCGAAGAGGGCGACAAGGTGATGGTGTGCCTTTCCGGTGGAAAGGACAGCTACACGCTGCTCGACCTGCTGCTCGACGTCAAAAAGCGGGCGCCCGTGAATTTTGAGATCTTCGCAGTCAATCTCGACCAGAAGCAGCCCGGTTTTCCCGAACACATCCTGCCCGAATACCTTGAAAGCATCGGCGTAAGGTACCGCATCGTCGAGGAAGACACTTACTCGATCGTCAAAGTGCACATCCCCGAGGGGAAGACCTTCTGCTCGCTCTGCTCACGCCTTCGCCGCGGCATTCTGTATAACGTCGCCGTCGAAGAGGGCTGTACAAAGGTCGCTCTCGGCCATCACGCCGACGACATAATCGCCACCTTTATGCTCAACCTGCTCTACGTCGGGCAGCTAAAGGCGATGCCGCCCATATTGCGCAGTGATGACAAGCGAAACACGGTGATCCGCCCGCTGGCATATTGCCAGGAAAAGGAGATCGCCAAATATGCCGCCGAGCGCGAATTTCCCATCATCCCGTGCAATCTGTGCGGTTCGCAGCCAAACCTGAAGCGGGCACGCGTCAAGGAAATGATCAACGAGCTTGAAAAGGAGATCCCGTTCGTGCGGCAGACCATGCTGACCGCCCTGACCAACGTCACGGGCTCGCACCTGCTCGACAACGAGCTTTACGATTTTCGCAATTTCGAGCCGATGATAAAGGCGATCCCCGCCGGGCACGGCAGCATCGAAAAAGAGCTCGACGCCGTCTTCGACCACTCAGAACCGGCCTTTGCACCCAACCTCCTGGCCGCCGCCGGCGTCGACCAAATTGCATAAAAACAAGCCGTTCCAGCTTTCGCGACACGGGCAAAGTCCTTTGTATTCATCGACTTCCGGCGGATCTGCCGAATGCCACGACAAAGTGAAGAAAGATCCCGAGCAGGACCGTTGCCGCTCCCATCTCGTAAGAGGCCTTTCCGAGCACCCCACTGGCGATATATTGGAATACGCGGGCGGGCGCGACCCCGCGGAGCGCCGAGGAGATGACCGCCGCGAGGCCGTCAAGGACGCCGACGGCGAGGCCCGCCATACAGATCGCTTTCAGTTTCGCGGACATTAACCAAAAGATGCCCAAACCGGTCCAAGGTTGCATCGGGCCGCTTCTCGGTCCCGGCCCCGTCATTTTGCCCGCAATTCGTTCAGCCTGTGCAAAAGAAATCTTGACAGCCAAGTGACAAAGCACTATTATTTGTTGTGCAACAGTGTTTAGCATTGTTGTCTTTACAGTCTCTACACCCAGACTACAGTTCTCTAAAAATCACTCGCCTTCCTTTTATTTCCACCACTTACGGCTACTAAAAGGAACCTCGCTTCAGAACACATGTCAGCAAAACTAGGGGAAATTCTTGTCCGCGAAAATCTGGTCACCCCGCAGCAGCTTCGAGAGGCTCTCGATTATCAGCGTGCGAGCGGCGGCCGGCTAGGATCGAATCTCGTAAAGCTCGGGATGATCTCGGACGACGTTGTCACCGCTGTTTTGTCCCGCCAGTACGGGGTCCCATCGATCAATCTCGACCTCTTTCAGATCGAGGACGAGGTCATCAGGCTGATCTCTCAGGAGGTCGCGCTCAAATATACGATCCTCCCAATTTCGAAGGTCGGCGCCACGCTTACGCTGGCGATGGCCGATCCGACGAATGTTTTCGCCATGGACGATATCAAGTTCATGACGGGGCTGAACGTCGAACCGGTGATCGCCTCGGAAGCCTCGATCCAGATGGCGATCGGCAAGTACTACAGCGGCTCGAAACAGGTAGACATATTCAACGACCAGATCGCATTCGAGACCGAGAAGGTCACGCGAAACGGCAAGAACGGGAACAAGGCAGCCAAGGTCGCCAGACCCGACGGCGGACTCAATGACGGCGACCTCGATGTATCGCTCGAAAGTTTCGAGTTCACCAACCACGATAGCGAAGAATTCGAGGTCATCGAGGACAACGAAGAGATCGATCTCGCGACGCTTGCACGTGCGAGCGAGGATGCACCGGTAGTTCGGCTGGTGAACGTGCTGATGGTCGATTCGCTCCGCCGCGGGGCATCGGACATTCACGTGGAGCCGTACGAGAAGGATTTTCGGATCAGGTTCCGTATCGACGGCGTGCTGTACGACGTGATGCATCCGCCGATGAAGCTGCGGGATGCACTGATCTCGCGCCTGAAGATAATGTCGAAGCTCGACATCTCGGAAAAGCGTCTGCCGCAGGACGGGCGCATCAAGATCAAGGTAAAGGTCGACGACCGTTCGCGGGAGCTCGACTTCCGCGTCTCGACCCTGCCGACGCTATTTGGCGAAAAGGTGGTGCTCCGCCTGCTCGACAAGGACAAGCTGATGCTCGATATGCAAAAGCTTGGCTTCGAGCCAGAGAGCCTCGACAAGTTCAAGCGTGCGATCGCTAATCCGTACGGGATGGTGCTGGTCACGGGCCCGACGGGATCGGGAAAGACGAACACGCTTTACTCCGCGCTCCAGTCGCTGAACACGTCGGAGACAAATATCATGACGGCCGAGGACCCGGTCGAATTCAACCTTCAGGGCATCAACCAGGTGCAGATGAAGGAGCAGATCGGGCTCAACTTTGCCGCGGCGCTTCGCTCATTCCTGCGTCAGGATCCGAACATCATCCTGGTCGGTGAGATCCGTGACTTTGAGACGGCCGAGATCGCGATCAAGGCGGCGCTCACGGGCCACCTTGTCCTATCGACGCTCCACACGAACGACGCGCCGTCGACCATCTCGCGGCTTGTGAACATGGGCATCGAGCCATTTCTGGTGGCGACCTCGGTGAACATCATTCAGGCACAGCGGCTGATCCGCCGCATCTGCAAGGAATGTAAAGAAGAGATCCATATGCCGCCCGAGGCCCTGGTCGAGATCGGATTCACGCCGGAGGAAGCACCGTCGATAAAGCTTTACAAGGGCCGCGGCTGCGATACGTGTCTCGGCACCGGCTATAAGGGCCGCGTCGGGCTGTACGAGGTGATGGAAGTGACCGACGAACTTCGGGAGCTGATCATAATCGGCGCGAGCGCCATCGAGCTTCGCCGCAAGGCCATCGAATGCGGGATGATCACACTCCGCGAATCAGGACTCTGCAAACTAAGGGAAGGAATAACGACCGTGGAAGAGGTCGTGAAGGAAACGGTTCTTTAAGGATTTGGAGGAAATATGGTTATAAGGGCAATCGCACTATCCTTAGCACTTCTGGTCGGTATCGGGACGATCGTTCCGATCGCGACGGAATCGGTCGAGGCCGGCCGTCACAAGAAGCGGCAGTACAAGAAAAAGAAATCCAGAAATTGGCGGGGCGTCAAGAAGTATTCCAAGCGCTGGTGGCAGCTCTACCGGGCGCAGGAGCGGCGGAAGCGGGCGAGCTATGCCCGTCGACGCGCGCTTCGGCTTCGCCAGATGAGGCTCGCGAAGGTCAGAAAGGTACAGACCGAGACGACGAACGTGGCGTCGGCCAAACCGGCCGCGTCCGAAAGGAAAGGCGCCGCCATTCTTCCGTCGGGGCAGAGCGCACCGACCGGCTGGCAGCCCGGCGCACAGAGCGGGAGCGAAGTGCTGTTCTCGGTCGATGGCGGCCGCGGAACGGCTGCGATCTCGGTCGTCGGGCCGGCAAACGGCGAGACGGTCGATACGGGCCGAAACCGGACGGTCGGCGGAGTTCCGACATCTGCTCTCCGGCGTGAGGTCATCAACCGCATGATCCGCGAGAACGGCTGGGTCGTGAACGACTATCAGAAGGAAGTAGGCAGCAAGAAGGTGTACGTCGTCGTCGCCCAATCACAGGGTGCCGGCGGACGGCTCAATTCCAGAATGTTCTATTTCACAGAGGTCGACGGCCGCATCTACAGCCTCGCGACCAATACGAATGTCGATTCTGCAGAGCGTATCGCCGAAGAATCGGAGAAAGTGATCAACTCGCTCCAGCCCAAAGCACGTCCTGTGCAGCAAGCTTCAGTCCGCAAAGATTAGCCTAGTTTGCTGTTCGCGGTTCTTCGTGAGCCGCGAACAGCGAACAACGAACAGCCGATACCAACCAAAACCATGAGCTTCGAAAACCAAACCTCAGTCGAATCGCAGGTGACCCTGCCCGAGCTTCTCAAGAAGATGACGGACGCCGGCGGTTCCGACCTTCACCTTACGACCAACTCGGCCCCGCAGATCCGCGTCCACGGCCGTCTCAAAGGCCTGGCCGAGTACCCGCCGATGACCCCCGCCGACACGAAACGCCTCGCCTACTCCGTCCTGACAGATGCCCAGAAGCACCGTTTTGAAGAGAATCTGGAGCTCGATTTTTCATTCGGACTGAAGGGAATGTCACGCTTTCGTGCCAATCTTTTCAATCAGAAGGGTGCCGTGGGTGCCGTATTTCGCGCAATTCCGTACGAGATCAAGTCGTTCGAAGCGCTCGGCCTGCCGCCGATCGTTTCCGACCTCTGCAAAAAGCCGCGCGGCCTCGTGCTCGTGACCGGGCCGACCGGTTCCGGTAAATCGACCACGCTCGCGGCGATGATCGACAAGATCAATGTCGACCGCCACGACCATATCCTTACCATCGAAGACCCGATCGAATTCCTTCACAATCACAAGAACTGCGTCGTCAACCAACGCGAGGTCGCGGCAGACACGCACTCGTTCGGCTCGGCGCTGCGCACCGCGCTCCGTCAGGATCCGGACGTCGTGCTCGTCGGCGAAATGCGTGACCTCGAGACGATCGAGATGGCCCTTCGGATCGCCGAGACGGGCCACCTGACGTTTGCCACGCTGCATACGAATTCGGCTTACTCGACCATCAACCGCATCATCGACGTATTTCCCGCGGGCCAGCAGGCGCAGGTTAGAACGCAGCTTTCGCTCGTGCTCGAAGGCATAATGTGTCAGGCCCTGCTCCCGAAAGCCTCGGGCGACGGGCGCGCCATGGCCCTCGAGATACTTGTGCCGAACGCGGCCATCCGCAACCTCATCCGCGAGGATAAGATCCACCAGATCTATTCGATGATGCAGACCGGCCAGGACAAATTCGGCATGCAGACCTTCAACCAATCGCTCGCGACGCTTTATCACAAAAAGACGATCACGCTCGACGCGGCAATGCAGCGGACATCCAATGCGGACGAGCTAAAGGAATTGATCGAGCGCGGTTCTGGCCTTAATCAGGCCTATGGCGGCGGAACACCGCGACCGGGAGCACCGGCTGGCGGCAGCCCGTACGCCCAGGGCAGGCCGATCGGTCAGCGGCCACCCGCAAGGTAATTAGGTGAATTCCAAATTCAGGATCCCAGGACATACGGATCCGGTTTCTGGAACTCAGGAACCCGAATCTGATAGGAGCTAGAAACGAAATGCCAACTTACGCCTTCAAAGGTAGAAACAAACTGAACGAATTGGTCTCGGGCGAGCGCGATGCCGCAAACCAGGACGAGCTTCGGTCGCTGCTCCGCCGTGAGCAGATCACGATGACGCAGGCTTCGGAAAAGAACGTCGTGTCGATCCCCAAACTCGGACGCCGCAAGAAAGTAAAGGCAAAGGAACTCGCGGTCTTCACGCGTCAGTTCTCGGTCATGATCGACGCGGGGCTTCCGCTTGTTCAGTGCCTGGATATCCTTGCGGAGCAGCAGCAGAACACGTTCTTCAAGGATGTTCTCCGCCAGGTGCGTCAGAATGTCGAGGAAGGCGCAACGCTTTTCGCGGCTCTGGAAAAGCACCCCAAGGTATTCGACTCGCTCTACACCCATATGGTCGAGGCCGGTGAAACGGGCGGTGTGCTCGACCTGATCCTCCAGCGTCTCGCGACGTTGATCGAAAAGGTCGTGAAGCTAAAGCGGAGCATCGTCTCGGCATCGATCTATCCGGCGGCCGTCATCGCGGTCGCGATAGGTGCGATCGCGGTCATCATGATCGTGGTGATACCGCAGTTCGAACAGATCTTTATCGGCCTGCTCGGCCCCGGCGAAGCACTTCCGCTGCCGACGCGCATCGTGATGGGGATAAGCAATTTCCTCGCCGGATGGGGCGGATTGGCGCTGCTCGCGGCGATGATCGGTTCGTCGGTGGGTATCAGCTACTACTACAAGACCGAAAAGGGCCGCTGGCAGATCGACAGCCTTTTGCTGAAGCTCCCGATCTTTGGATCGATCCTGCGAAAGATCGCCGTTGCCAGATTTTCACGGATCCTTTCGACCCTGCTTTCTTCGGGTGTGCCTATCCTGCAATCGCTGGACATCACCGCGAAGACCGCCGGTAACGTCGTGATCGAACAGGCGATATTGAAGGTCCGTGCGGGCGTGGAGCGGGGTGAGAATTTCGTCGAGCCTCTAAAGGCGACGAAAGTATTCCCGCATATGGTCGGCCAGATGATCGGCGTCGGCGAACAGACCGGTGCGCTCGATGCGATGCTCGGCAAGATCGCCGATTTTTACGAAGAGGAGGTCGATACGGCCATCGCCGATCTGCTCGCGCTGATCGAGCCTGTCCTGATCGCGTTCCTTGGCGTCACCATCGGCGGCATCGTCATATCCATGTATCTGCCGCTCTTCACGCTCATCGGCAAGCTAGCCGGCGGGCCCAAGTAAGAGGAATTATGAGGAACGCGGATCTCAGCACGCTGATCGTTATCTACAACCTTGTAATAGGCGTGCTGATAATGCTCGGAAGCGAAAAACTCGGCACCTACGCCGGCGCATTCTGCGGAGGCAGATGGGCGTCGGCGGCCAGGCTGACACGGGTTTCGGCTCTCACCTTCGGGTCCGCGGTAGCGGCCCTGTCGGCCGTGATCTACGTTCTGTTCCACCTTCTAAGGCTGGACCTATAACAAGATGCTGACCCTTTCCCTGGGTATTCGGCGGCTTCATCTGAGGCCGCCTTTCTTCTTTTTGTGGATACGAAAGTTAGAGATGCCGCGGGCTATGCTTCGAACGGGATCTCGGCATTTTGCAGAACGCCGAGTTCGTTGCGGGTCACGCGTTCGAGGAGTTTGGGATCGTCGAACATCTTCACGAGTCCGTTCACGGTCGCGTAACGCGGCTCTTCGGCCACCGATACGGCGAGGTTGATGTAGGAGCGCATATATTGATCGAGGCCTTCGAGCAAGGCGCCGCCGCCGGTCAGTATCACTCCGCGGTCGTAGATATCGGCCGCGACCTCGGGGCGAAGTTCGGTGAGCGTATCTTTTACGAGTGCGGCGATCCGCCTGACCACGGCCTCGACGACGGGATACACCTCGCCGGTCGTGATCTCTACGGCCGACGGGCTGCCGGTCTGCACATCGCGTCCGCGGACGTCGATGGCCCGCGAGATATCGTCGGGCAGAAAGGACGAGACAAATGTCGTCTTGAGCAGCTCGGTGGTCTCCTCGCCGACCTGCAGTCCGCGATGGCGGCGGAGATGGGTGGCAAGCATATCGTTGATCTCGTTGCTGCCAAACCGCTCGCTGGCCGAATGGACGATCGTACCCTTGGCGATGACGGCGACGCTAGTGGTGCCGGCGCCGATATCGACGATGGCAGAAGCCCGTTTATCCGTCGCGAGAACGCCCGCACCAAAGGCGGCGGCGAGCCCCTCCTCCATCATAAAGACCTTTCCGATCCCGGCCTCTTCGGCGGCGTTGAGCAGGGCACGCTGTTCGACGTGGGTAACGTCCGACGGCATGCTCATCACGGCCGAGAGCGAGAGATTGGAGCCGCCCGACCGTGCCTTCTTGACGAAATGGGCGAGCATTTTCTTGGTCCGTTCAAAATCGGCGACCACGCCGCCGATCAGCGGCGCCTTTACCGTGATATCGCGCCCTTCGCGTCCGGTCATATCGGCTGCTTCCTGCCCGACCGCGACGATCTCTTCGGTGATCTCATTTACGGCGACCAGCGACGGCTCGTCCAGGACGACCCCACGCTCTTTTACCGCAATGATAGTGCTCGCGGTGCCGAGGTCGATCGCCATCTGGTCGGTAACGAACTTCTTGAGTGAAGAGATCTTCAGCATATGTGACGGTCACTGAATTATAAGGCTTTTGACGTGACCGTGCCAACAAAAATCGAAAGCCGGAAAATGTGCGGGATCAGGCCCAGCGAACCTCCAAAACGTTTACGGGCTGCGTCCTGTTCTTTACGGTCAGCGGTTCGCGTTGATTGACGGGGATCAGGTTTCCGCTCGCGGCGGCCGTCGCCTCGCTGATGAGTATCTGGCCGCCGAGGGCATTGGATTCGAGTCTGGCCGCAAGGTTCACGGTATCGCCTATGGCCGTGTATTCGGACCGTTTATCCGAGCCGATATAGCCGATGGTCGCCTCGCCGGTGTGAAGCCCTATGCCGACGGAGATCTGGTCGTAACCCTCGGCCCGAAGTTCGTCATTCAGCTTGACGAGGCGTTTCTGCATTGTAACAGCCGCTTTGACCGCGTTGAGCGCGTCCTCTTCGCTAACGGTCGGGGCACCGAAAATGGCCATCAACCCGTCGCCGATATATTTGTCGAGTGTTCCGCCATGCTCAAAGATGATCTCGGACATCGCGGAAAAATAGCGGTTCAGCAAGCTCACGACCCTTTCCGGCTTCGCGTTCTCGGATATCGATGTGAACCCGCGGATATCTGCAAAAAGCACGGTCACCGTTTGATTCACGCCGCCGAGCCGGAACGAATCCGGATTCTGCAGAAGCTGCTTTACCACATACTCGGGCATAAAACGGCTGTAGTTGGCCCGGGCGACCTCCTCGCGGGCGAGGCGTTTGTGTGCCTTAACGGTCTCTACGGTCACGGCCGTCTGGGCGGCCACCGCGCTGATCAGCTCAAGATGATCCGGCGTGAACGCCGCAAAGGGGTCGAGACGGTCGGCATAGATCACGCCGTGCACGTTCGATTCGGTGATCAGCGGCGCGCAGATCGTCGACCGCACTCCCTGCGAGACGATGGATTCGGCACCGAGGAATTGGGCGTCTGTCTTGGCGTCCTGCGAGAGCAGGGCAACCTTTTCCCTCATCACTTTTTGAGTGATCGTGCGGCTGATGGTGAGCGAATCGGTGAGCTGCTCGATCTTGGCATCGCGCGTCTTTACGCTCACCGGAACGAGGCTGTAATCGAGGATCTTGCCATCGAGGGTCTCATCGGCAAGGAGGGCGACCACGCGATCCGCGGGGCTGCCGCGAAAGATCAGGTCGGTCGCCCGGTCAAATATCTCCTTGAGGTCAAAGACGGTGCCGAGCGAACGGCTCATCTCATAAAGCAGCTCAAGCATCTTGGCCTTTCGCCGCAGGTCCTTGATCTCCTCTGGCGATGCCATTGCCGATTCGATCGATAAGTGCGATTGCCGCCCGATGATCTCATTCGCAGAGATCTGAAGCTGCGTCTGGCCGAGCGGGTTGTCGTCGTAATCGATCCCCTTGGGCGTGTCGGCGACCGTCGGAGAGTCGCTGACCGCCGCAGGTGCCGCGTGGGCCGATGCCGGCGTGTAGCTCAAATGGTGCTCGGGAATGAAGGGCTGGGGAAGCGCGTCGACGAAGGTCAACTGGCTTTCGCCGATCACGACGTTGTCGCCCTGGGCAAGGCGCTTTTCGAGCACCGGCGAACCGTTGACGAAAACATGGTTGACGCTGCGCTTTAAGGCTCCGCCCTCGTAATATCCGTCAACGATCCTGAATCCGTCACCGTCGGCGACGATGTGTGCATGCTTTCGCGAGACCCTTCGGTCGTTGAGGATGATGCTGTTCTCGTTCGACCTGCCGATCGTGTAATTCTTGCCGGTCTCCAGCGGAAATTCACGGTGGCCGTTGCCGGGCTCTGTTATTCGTAACTTAGTGCTCACTATATCTACGATTGTAAATCGGAAATGGCGAATGGTAAATTGGGCGCGTGGAAAGGCCCATATATTTGGACAATAACGCGACGACGCCGCTCGCCCCGGCGGTCGCCGAGAAAATGAGCGACCTGCTGTCTGCGTACGGCAATCCCTCATCGGCACATTCGCTCGGGAGGGCTGCCGCCGAGATGGTCGCAGGCGCGAGGCTCTCGGTCGCAAAGCTCCTCGGCGCCTCCGGCCCCGATGAGATCGTATTCACATCGGGCGGCACCGAGAGCGACAACTGGGCCATAAAGGGTGCGCTCGCCGCATCGCCGGACAAGGCCCATATCATCACCACGCGGGTCGAGCACGAGGCGGTCAGACGGGTATGCGAAAGCCTCGAGAATGAGGGCCTCGCCCGGGTAAGCTGGCTGGACGTGGAAGGCGGCGGCCAGCTCGACCTCCAACAGCTCTCGGATGCCATCGAGGACGACACGGCGCTCGTTTCCGTGATGATGGCGAACAACGAGACGGGCGTGATCTTCCCGATAAAGGAGATCGCGGAGATCGTGCACTCGCGCTCCGCCGCTCTTTTGCACGTCGATGGAGTAAATGCCGCGGGAAAGATCGCGATAGACGTGCGGCATCTCGGCGTGGACCTGTTTTCCGTCTCGGCACACAAGTTTTACGGCCCCAAGGGGATCGGGGCACTCTACATACGAGGCGGCGTCGAGCTTCCATCATTCCACGTCGGTGGCGGGCAAGAGAACGGAAGGCGGGCCGGGACCGAGGCGGTGCATCAGATCGCGGGGGCAGGCGTCGCCGCGGACCTCGCATCCGACCTCTCCGGGATCGAGGCCATACGATCGCGGCGCGACAAGCTGGAAAATGCCATCCTCGACTCCATACCGCAGACAAGCGTGAACGGCACACGCGATCCGGCCGGACGGCTTCCGAATACTTCGAATATCTCGTTCGAGGGACTGAACGGCGAGATGATCCTGCACATGCTCGATGAGGCCGGCATCTGCGTCTCGACCGGCTCGGCATGTCACGCCGGGTCGCAGGGCATTTCTCCCGTGCTCGCGGCGATGAACGTGGCCTTTGCGGCCGCGATGGGATCGATCAGATTCTCGTTCGGACGCTTTAACAATGACAGCGATGTGGATGCGGTGATCGACGTCCTGCCCGATATCATCGGCCGACTGCGGGCGATGGCCGGATGATCAGGCGGCTTTCTCGATGCCGTAACGGCTGAGTTTGAGATACAGTCCGCGCCGCGTCAGGCCGAGTTCGTTAGCCACGCGTGAGATGTTCCAGTTGTGGCGCGCGAGCGCGCCCTTGATCATCTGCATCTCGAGTTCGGAAACGGCCTGTTCGAGCGTGCCTCCGGCGGAAAGGTCCTTAAAGGGATTGAACGGACTGTCGTACGAGGCGATCGGGACCACATTTTGGCCATTAGAATAGGTGGCGATCGGGCGTGCGGAACGCTTAAGCTCGGGCGAAAGGTGATCGGGCGTGACCACCTCGCCATCCACCGCGCGTGCGATGATGCGCTGGACCTCATTGCAAAGCTGACGGACGTTGCCGTCCCAGTCACAGACCATCAGCAGGTCGACGGTCTGCGGCGTGAATGTGACATCGCGCTTTCCGAAGCGTGCCGAATAGTGGTTGATGTAGTAATTGACCATCGGCGGTATCTCAGACCTCCGCTCGCGAAGCGGCGGCACGCGGAGGCGGATGACATTGAGCCGGTAAAAGAGGTCCTCGCGAAAGGTGCCCTCGGCGACCTTTTCCTCGAGCGGCATATTTGTGGCCGCGATCACCCGAACATCGACCTTGATCGGTTTCTTTTCACCG
Organism: Pyrinomonadaceae bacterium; assembly: GCA_050246275.1. Classification (GTDB taxonomy): domain Bacteria; phylum Acidobacteriota; class Blastocatellia; order Pyrinomonadales; family Pyrinomonadaceae; genus OLB17. The sequence goes on along the minus strand of JBFWWI010000009.1, from coordinate 59,741 downwards.
ATCGGCTGGACCTCGCCCTCCTGCAGAAACCGGAGGAGTTTTGGCTGGACGTCGAGCGGCAGATCGCCGATCTCGTCCAGAAAGAGAGTTCCGCCGTCGGCGGCGCGGATCATTCCAGGTGAATCGGTCACGGCGCCTGTGAACGACCCTTTTCGGTAACCGAAAAGATGGCCCTCGGCGAGTTCTTTGGGCACGGCGGTGCAGTTGAACGGTACGAAGACCTTGTCCTTTCTATTGGACATCGTGTGGATCGCACGCGAGACCAATTCTTTGCCGGTCCCGGATTCGCCGGTCACGAGCACGGTCACATCTGACGAGCGGATCTTGTAGACCTCCTCGACGAGCGCCGTCATCGCGGGCGAGGAGTGGATGAACCCGGGCATCAGGCTGCTCGATGTGAACGGGCTCGAATCATGCTCGACCGGGGCCGACGTATCGCGCTCACGGAGCGAGATAACGTCCAGGCCAAGCTCAACGACGCGGAGCAGCGGCTGGATGCTGGTACCATCATTCAGGACGGCTCCGTCAGCGGGCTGGATCAGAAGCCACGCGGGCTGCGCATTCGTGGGCTTCAAATGGCTTACCGAAAGGTGCTTGCTCTTGACGAACGACGGCTCGCTGCCTTTTTCGGCGGCAGATGCGAGTTTTCCGACCAGTTCGATGCTTTGCTGCGGCGTGTATCCGTGTGTGATGTAGGGCACGTACACCTTTCGCTCATTTGGCTGGGCGATGATGATCTTATTTGCCTTGCTCTCCTGCTGAAGGACGGCCATCAGCTCGCGAAACAAGAGCTCCCGCGAGGCCGTCGCCTCGGCAAGGCGGACCATCAAAAGCTGCGACACGACCGAGTTTGTCCGTCGTGTGGTGCCGGCCGGCTCGGGAGCGCTCTTGAACCGGGCGATCTGTTCGGCCGCGGCTGCGGCAAGGCCCGAAATACCGAGGTGCTTGAACGAATCGACAGCTTTCGAAAGATGCCGCAGGGCCCTGGCGCGGTGCGCGGGCGAGAGATGCGAGCCGATCAGGTAGTTGGCGAGCGCGGTGTGATACGCATCGCCGCCGGCCTCAAAGATCGTAAGGCTCCGGTTGAAATGATGGACCGCAAGCTCGGCGTCGCCGGCCTCGGCCGCCGCGAGCCCGCGGATCCGCTGTATGTTGCCGAGTACGAAGAAATCGGCGTTCGGATCGTTCTCTTCGACGATCTGCAGGTGATTTTCCGCCTCGCCCGCACGGCCCAGATACAAGAGGCTCTCGGCAAGCACCAGCCCGGCCATATTCGCGTAGTGTCTCTCCCCGATCGCGCGAGATATATCGATCGTCTCGCGCGCCTTGGCGAGCGCCTGCTCAAAATCCCCTTTTGCGAGGTAGCATCTTGCAAGGTTTCGCATCGCCTGTGCGACGTACCACTCGCGCTTTCGCTCTTTTGCAAAGCTAATGGCCTGCTCCAGGAGATTGTTGGCCTCGACCAGGTCGCCGCGCAGGATCATCAATTCGCCGAGACTGTCGAGAATGCCGGCAATATGCACGTGATTCGTCGTATTTGCCAGATCGAGCGAGCGGCGGATCATCTCCTCCGCCCTCGGCCAGTCGCCGATGAGCATCAGGTTGATGCCGAGATTGTTGTATGCGATGACGGAATTGAGAATGTGCTCGGTACGGTCAAAGAACTCGATCGATTTTTCCAGGCACTCGATCCCCTTTTGCGGCTGGCGAAGGAACCAGAAGGCGCCCGACATATCGGTATAGATCTTTCCGAGCATGAAAGGCGCCGAACGGTCGCCGATGATCTGGATGCCGAGTTCAAAAAACTCGAGCGACTTTTCGCTTCGGCCTTCCTGGTGATAGCTGATCGCGATCTCGCGATAGGCTTCGGCCATCCCGAGCCAATCGCCGTGGCTTCGGTAGCTGTTCAAAGCGCTCTCGGCGTGATCCCGGCATATCGCACACTCGTTCAGCTTGCGGTAAACACGCGCCAATCCGGTATCGATCGCGCCCAAAAGGTGCGAGAGATCGGCGTCCTTTGCCCTTTGCAGGTTGTCCTTGAGCAGCGTGGCGGCCTTCGGATGGTCGTTAAGATTGTTAAAGCAAATGGCGAGCTGCGTCGTCACGCGGACCTGGGTCTCGGTCTCGAGCCGCTTCAGGTTGTCCTCATCCTCATACGGTTTGAGTATTTCGAGCGCTTCCTTATAACGGCCGAGCGTCTCGAGGGTAAAGGATTGCAGGCGTTTGAGGTTTGCCAGGTCGTCGGGCGAATGGTCGTAGTTGACGATCGTGTTCGCAAGCAGTTCCTGCGATTCGCTCGAAAGGCCCTCGCGCAGTTTCTGCCCGACCTCACGAAAGATCGCCGAAAGCTCTTCGCGAGCTATGGTACGCGACCCTCGGTGGCCAACTTTCACCCCCGGGTAGGGAATTACCCTGGGCTTCGACAATGATCGTGCCGGAGCAGAACCTTTTTTCATGACTGGCTTCCTCGCGCTAAACGCTCAATGGAGAAGAGATTTCAGCCTTTCTGAGGTCAAAATTGAATACTTAGTAAACAGCGCTTCTCAAAAGTAGCAAAACAAGGCGTCCGGCGTCTACAATTAATTTCCTATCCGCCTTTTGCCCTGAGGCGGGTGAAGGCCCATTGTTAATTTTGTGTGTTTATCGTATCCCGGAGTTTGAATGCCTGATCTTCCCGACATAGACGGCGGTACAGAGACCCTGACCGAGACCAAGACAAAGCTCGAGAAACCAAAGCTTTTCAAGGTCTTGCTGCATAATGACGACTTTACGACGATGGAGTTCGTCGTCTGGGTTCTCGAGTACGTTTTTATGAAGAACGAGGCCGAAGCCATTGTTATAATGCTCAAGGTCCACCAGGAAGGCGTGGGCATCGCCGGCGTTTACCCATACGAGATCGCCTATATGAAATCGCAAAAGGCGATGAACCTTGCACGGGCACGTGAATTTCCGCTTCTCGTTACGGTCGAGGAAGAGTAAAAAAGGAGTCAAAGAACGGATGCATGTTGACGGTGACGACGCAACCCCTGTCTTTTCCACCTCGGATATCGAGCGCGCGGTGGCCGAAGGCGTTCTCCCGCAGGAACAGGCCGATGAGCTGATCCGGTGGGGCTATCGGCGGCGGTTCGGAGATAGCGCAGAGACCCCGGAGAAACCTCCCGAGCAGGCAAAGGGATTCAACCTTGTAACGGTTGCTTACTATTTCGGCGCGATGCTGATGATCTCCGCCTCTGCATGGTTCCTCGGCGACAAATGGGATTCTCTCGGGCCGGCGGGCATCTTTACGACATCGTTGGTCTATGCACTCGCGTCCGCCACTATCGGCTCGTGGGTGCGGCGACTTGGCTACAAGGTCGGCGGCGGGCTGCTGATAACGGTCGCTGTCTGCCTTGTTCCGATCATCACATATTCGGTTCAGGCTATGCTCGGCCTCTGGCCGGCAGGCGACCCGGGCGCTTACGGAGGCTTTTACCCCAAGATCCACGGTTCGTGGATCGTCATGGAGATCGCCACCATCGCCGCCGCAGGGATCGCCCTGCGATCCGTCCGCTTCGGTTTTCTCACCGCTCCGCTGGCATTTGCCTTCTGGTTCCTCTCGATGGACGTTGCCTCGCTAATTCTGCGCGACACGGTATTGGTCGATGAAACACGCTACTGGATCAGCGTGATCGTCGGCATCGCTACGATAATTGTCGGGTACGCTCTCGATAGGTACCTGAAACCTCCCGAGCATGGCCGTACCGAAGACTTCGCATTCTGGTGCTACCTGTTCGGAACGCTGGCATTCTGGGGCGGACTTACGGCCATGGACGGCGACTCTGAATTCAATCGTGCGATCTATGCCCTCATCAATGTCGGCCTGATCGCGCTCGCGATCAGGCTAAAGCGATCGGTGTTTCTCGTATTCGGTGCTCTCGGCGTACACATTTATCTGGGCCATCTCGCCTTCAGGGTATTTGAGGATTCGTTCTTTTTCCCGTTCGTGATCGCGGGCCTGGGATTGAGCCTGATACTTGTTACGGTCTTTGCCCAGCGTTTTCTTATGCGACGGAGTGACGAGAACGAAGCGTGAGGCGTTTTGCCAATGCCCGGCCGAATGAAATAAGGCGCGATCTGTGCTAATCTATACGATCGAAATTATGCGGAGGCCATCGCCCATTATAACCGACATCTATGGGACACCGTTCAACGAGAGTTGAGCGGCCGCAAGAGTTTGCTTTTATAAGTCCCAAGCTTGAAAAGGAGCTTGGGGCTTTTTAGATTGACCGATGAGCGAAACAATAGACCTAAAGAAGACCGTTAACCTGCCCAAGACCGATTTTTCGCAGAAGGCGAATCTCGGCCAGAGCGAGCCTGCCCGCCTCAAGAAATGGACCGCGATGGGCCTCTACGAAAGGATCGCCGAGGCTCGCAAGGGCCGCGAAAAGTTCATACTGCACGACGGACCGCCCTATGCGAACGCAGATATCCACATCGGGACCGCGCTCAACAAGATCCTCAAGGATTTTGTCGTCAAGAGCCGTTCGATGATGGGATACGACGCGCCGTACGTGCCGGGTTACGATTGCCACGGCCTGCCGATCGAAACGCTGGTCGAAAAGAAATTAGCCGAAAAGGGCAAGAACAAGGCGGACATCCCCGTCTCGAGCTTCCGCCGCATATGCCGCGAACACGCTTCGACGGCGATGGCCGGCCAGACGCGCGATTTCGCACGGCTTGGGATCTTGGGCGAATGGGAAACGCCGTATCTCACGATGTCGCCGGAATACGAATCGTCAACGGCACGGCTCTTCGGCAGGTTTCTCGAACGCGGATATGTTTACAAAGGCCTGCGGCCTGTCTATTGGTGCATCTACGATCAGACCGCATTGGCCGAAGCGGAAGTCGAATACAGGGAACACACGTCGCCTTCGGTGTATGTGAAATTCCCTCTCAAGTCGGACCCGTCCTTAATAGACCCGGCTCTCGCGGGAAAGAACGTTTTCGTCGTGATCTGGACGACGACGCCGTGGACGCTCCCGGCGAATCTTGGTATTGCGGTTCATCCGGATTTCGACTATTCGGCGATCGAGGTTTCAGATGCTGAGGTCTTCATCGTCGCGAGCGAGCTTGCCAAGTCGTTCTCCGAGACCGCAGGGTTTGCCGAATTTGAAGAGCTTGCCCGTTTCAAGGGGTCAAAGCTTGACCGGCTCGAGGCGAAACATCCCTGGATCGACCGCACGTCGCTGATAATGAACGGCGAACACGTCACGCTCGGCGAGGCCGATGCCGAGACCGAACTCGACGTCCGTTTTGAGGACAAGTCCGCCGGCAGATCGGGCACGGGCTGCGTCCACACCGCTCCGGGCCATGGCGCTGACGACTTTCACATCGGAAAGGCGTACGGCCTCGAGATCTACAATCCGGTCGATGCTGCCGGGAGATTCGTGGCCGTTGTCGAACACTTCGGCGGGATGAACATCTTCGATGCCAATCCGAAGATCGTCGAGTTCCTCCGCGAACGCGGAATGCTGGTCTATACCGAGAAATACCAGCACCGATACCCGCATTGCTGGCGATGCAAGAATCCGGTCGTGTTCCGCGCTACGCCGCAGTGGTTCATCTCGATGGACGAAGCGAATGTGGAAGGCGGAACGCGGAATGCGGGATCTAGCGAGGACGCGAAAGCTCAAAACGATGAGATCCGCAATGCGCGATCCACGATCCAAAATAAGCCCTCTCTGCGTGAACAGGCTCTGGACCAGATAGCCCGCGTAAAATGGCATCCGGCGTGGGGCGAGGGCCGCATGGCCAATATGTTCAAGGGGCGGCCGGATTGGTGTGTTTCGCGGCAGCGTTCGTGGGGCGTACCCATCCCGGTCTTTTACTGCAGGGCTTGCGACGAAACGATCGCCGACCCGAAGATCATCGACCACGTAGCTGACATTTTCGCCCGGGAGACCGCCGACGCATGGTACGCGCGGCCCGAAAGCGAATTGCTGCCCGAAGGATTCAAGTGCCCGAAGTGCGGCGATACCGATTTTCGCAAGGAAACCGACATTCTCGATGTCTGGTTCGATTCCGGTTCGAGCTGTGTCGCGGTGCTCGAGACGCGCGGCGACACGCTGCGTTTCCCGGCCGACGTCTATCTCGAGGGCGGTGACCAATATCGCGGCTGGTTCAATTCCAGCTTGAGCTGCGGCATCGCGGCTCACAATATGGCTCCTTATAGGCAGATCATCACTCATGGATGGGTGGTCGATGGCGAGGGCCGTAAGCAGAGCAAATCGATCGGCAACGTGACCGCGCCGCAGGAGATCATAGACAAGTCCGGCGCAGAGATTTTAAGACTCTGGGCCGCGGCGGTCGATTACACAGAGGACGTCAGATGTTCGGACGAGATCCTCTCACGCGTGGTCGATGCGTATCGCAAGTTTCGCAACACGCTCCGATACGCGCTCGGCAATCTCGACAAATTCGACCCTGCGAAGGATTCGATCGCCGACGCTGACTTGCTCGAGATCGACCGCTGGGCGCTGGCTAATCTGGACGAAGTGACCGCAAAGGTGTTGGACGGCTATGAAAGGTACGACTTTCAGGCGGCCTACGGCGCGATCTACAACTTCTGCACGGTGACGCTTTCGGCCAGGTATTTTGACATCATCAAGGACCGGCTTTACATCTACGCCCCGCGCTCGTTCGAGCGGCGGTCGGCACAGACGGCGCTGTACAAGATAACCGACGCTCTCGCGCGGCTTCTTTCGCCGATACTCGTTTTCACGTCGGACGAGGCGTGGGTGAATCTGCCCGGGCAAACTCTGGATTCGGTACACCTCGCCGAATTTCCCGAGGCGTCGGTGACGGATCATTCCGCGTTGCTGTCGCGTTGGGAACGCATCTTTGCCATCCGCGATGAAGTGCTGAAAGCATTGGAAGAAGCGCGAAATGCCAAACAGATCGGCTCGTCGCTTGACGCGAAAGTGATCCTCACGACCGACAAAGAAACAACGCGATTCTTGCTCGACTATTTTGACCAACTGCGATACATATTTATCGTTTCGCAGGTCGAGGTTCACGAAGCCGACGGAGGGAACGCGGACATTCCCGTCCGCATTCTTAAAGCCGACGGCACCAAATGCGAACGCTGCTGGAACTATTCGACGCGGGTCGGCGAATTCGAAAAGTATCCGACCGTCTGCGAACGCTGCAATGACGCACTCGAGGAGATCGTCCCCATTTTGGGTGCGCATGCGTCTTAACTAACGCTATGAAGATAAAGAATTTTGCCGCGTTCCTGATACTTGTTCTCGCCGCATCGGCGTCGGCCCAAACGCCGCACACGCCGGAAAAAGGCTCGCCGGAACGAAAGGCGATCCTGGATGCGCTTCGCCTGCCCGTAGAGCGCGACCTCAAGCAAAAGGTCGTATTCGTTGCGGATAATTTCAATGTGCTCGGCAATTGGGCATTCATCGGCGGACGGCCGCAGGCCGCGGACGGAGGCGAGATAGACTATAGCCGGACGCAGTACGCCGAGGCTCTCGACTCGGGCGCATTTGATAACAATCTATTTGCCCTACTAAAGAAAACTGCGGGCAAGTGGAAGGTGACGACCTACGCGATCGGGTGTACTGATGTGTGCTATGCCGATTGGTGGCGGCGGTACCGGGCTCCAAAGGCCGTTTTCCCTTACACGGAATAGTCCGGGAACGCGAAACAACCGGAACGGGCGCAGCGTAATCTAAACGAATCGTCCGTAATACTATCTTTGTGAGGGAATTCGTTACCATGAAAAAGGCATTAATACCTTTCGTGATCGCTCTTTGCACTTTGTCGGCGGCAGCCCAGGAGACGGAAAAAACAGCGGTGCGCGTGCCGCTCGAAAATTACATCAAAGGGCATGAGACGGGCGACGGCGAGTATATGAGGAAAGCCTTCTACACGGAGGGCAATTTGATCTTTGTGCGTGACGGCAAATACACGACCCGTTCCTTTGCCGAGTATATCAAGGGTTTTACCGGCAAACCGGCGGCCGACGAGAAAGACCGGAAGCGGTCGATAGAGTCGATCGACGTGAACGGCAACGCGGCGATCGCGAAGGTAATCTTGGACTACCCTGCGGTAAGATTTGTGGATTACTTTACGCTGCTGAAGATAGACGGCGAATGGAAGATCGTGAATAAATCCTTTTACGCCGAGCCAAAGAAGACACAGTGACCAAACGGGACCTTATCTGGAAACTTGCGTACCTCGCCATCGCGGGCGGGGTTTTTCTTATCGACCAGACGACAAAGGCGTGGGCGGTTCGCCGCCTGCGTTTTGGCGATGACCTTTCGGTCATTCCGGGTTTTTTGAATATGGCCTACGCCGAGAATACGGGCGTCGCATTTTCGATGCTGGACGATCACGGCTCGACCGGTCGGTGGGGGCTCTCGATCGTTGCCTTGATCGCGGGAACTCTGGTCATCTATTTCTTTTGGCGAACGCCCCGAACCGACGACCGCATAATGGGCGCGCTCGCCTTGCTGCTCGCCGGCATCGTCGGCAACGTCGTCGACCGCATCCGCCTCGGCTTTGTCGTAGATTTTATCGACGTCCAGTTCGGCTCATGGCACTACCCGACATTCAACGTCGCGGATATGGCGATCGTCGCCGGTGCGGGGCTGCTGATCATAGATATGTTCTTGTCTAAAAGAAGACAGAATTCAGAAATTAAAAGTCAGGATCCGGGCAAAGCGTAAAGGGCAGAATGGAGAGAATCGCCGCTCGAAGTTTTGAGGATGTTGAGATTTGGAAAAAGGCTCATCAGTTTGTGCTGGACGTTTACCGAATGTCCGAATCATTTCCGAAGCACGAGATTTACTGCCTTACATCGCAGCTGAGGCGTGCGGCGATCTCAATTCCGGCAAACTTTGCAGAAGGCTTTCGCAAGGCAACGAAACCAGACAAACTACGGTTTTACGGTATTGCGATAAGTTCGCTCGAGGAGTGTCGTTATTACTTGTTACTAGCGATGGACCTCGGATACTCTGACACGCTTCAATTGCGCAGCAATCTGGAGGAGATCAGTCGAATGCTGACAAGCTATATGAGCAAGATTCGGAGCGATAGCCGATAGATTCTGATTTCTGACTTCTGTATTCTGACTTCTTAGAAGATGTACCCAGAGCTCTTCAAAATTGGTTCCTTTCCCGTAACCAGCTACGGCCTTTGGCTCGCGGCGGGAATGATGTTCGCCCTTTTTGCCGCGTCGAGGCTGGCGGTGCGCGATGGCTTGCCGCGGGAGCGCATCTACGATCTCGGCCTCTGGACGCTGCTCGGCGGCCTTTTGGGCTCGAAGATCCTGATGCTGTTCGTTGACCCGACCGCGCAGCCTTTCTCGATAGATTTCCTGCGTTCCGGCGGCGTTTTTTACGGCGGGCTGATCGGTGGATTCGTGACCGTCGCAGTGCTGATGTGGCGGTACAAACTGAATTTCTGGAAGGTTGCCGACGCCTTTGCACCCGCGGTCGCGCTCGGGCAGGCATTCGGCCGGCAAGGCTGTTTTGCCGCCGGCTGCTGTTGGGGCAAGCCGACCGATTGGTTTTGGGGAGTGCATTTTACCGAGGCCGGCCATGAATACACCGGCGTTCCGATGTACGGCCCGAGCAACGAGGACCTCTATCTGCACCCGACGCAGCTCATCGAATCGTTCACGATGCTGGCCGTTTTCGCGTTTCTTTTCTGGCTTCACCGACGCAAGAAATTCGACGGCCAGGTCCTGATCGCATACGGCATCATCTATTCCGTGTTTCGTTTTTCTATCGAATTCATCCGCGACGATCCGCGCGGCGACCTCTTCGGCCTGACAACGATGACCGGCCTCTCGACCTCGCAGCTCGTCAGCCTGGTCGTCGCAGCCGCGTCGATAGTTTTCATGTTCATGCGGTCAAGACATGCGGATCGAGCTTCGGTTGCAGAATAATTAGTAATTACTAATTTGAGAATTAGTAATTAGATGATCGATATTCAACAAGATCCGCCCCAAATAAAGGTGACTATCGAAGGCGCGGGCAAGCGTCTCGATGCCTTTCTATCCGAGCGGATCGAAGGCTGGTCGCGCTCGCGGCTGCAGAGGCTCATCGAGAACGGCGACGTCCTAGTGAACGAAAAGCCGGCCAAACCCTCCTATAAACTGCACGATGGCGACGAGATCGACGTTGACCTTGTTGAGGTCCCCGTGGCGGTCTTCGAGCCCGAGAACATTCCGCTCGACATAGTTTTCGAGGACGAGTACCTTGCCGTGATAAACAAGCCGGCCGGAATGGTCGTCCACCCCGGAGCCGGTATCTCGAATGGCACCTTGGCAAATGCTTTGGCTTTCTATTTCGGATTTGGGAGTTCGGATTTGGGAATTGCGGGAGATAGACAATCCGAAATCTCAGATCTGAAATCCCAAATCGGACTGGTTCACCGCCTCGACAAAGACACATCCGGCCTGATCGTCGTCGCAAAGGACGAGCAGACGCACGAAGCGCTTGCCGAACAGTTTCGCGACCGTACGGTGCAGAAGAAGTACATCGCTCTTGTGCACGGTAATATCCGCGAGAATTCCGGGACGATCGACCGCCCGATCGCCCGCGACCGCTGGCACCGGACCAAGATGACCGTTGCCGCCAATGGCCGCCACGCTCTCAGCCTGTGGAAAGTGCGGGAGCGTTTTGAAAAATTCACGCTTCTAGATGTAGAGATAAAGACCGGCCGCACGCACCAGATCCGCGTCCACCTTGCCTCGATCAATCACCCGGTCGTCGGCGACGCCACCTATAACGAAGGCCGCGATAACACCATCAACGACGCCGATGTGAAGCGCGCCGTCGAAAAGCTCGACCGCTTTTTCCTGCATTCCGCAAGCCTTTCATTCACGCACCCCAAAACCACCGAACGCCTTAAATTCACTTCCGAACTTCCCGAAGAACTGGCACAATTACTCACAACTTTATGACTGGAACGCACGCGTCCCGCGTGCCAGCGTCCGAAAGGACGCTAGTGCCCTTGAGCTTCAACGGAACTAGGCCGTTATCACGGCCTTTGCACGCGGGGACGCGTGCGGTCCAGTCGTTAAGGTGATTGATTTTTATGTGCGACCCACGCATATGGCATAGCCGTGGCTACATACCACACGTCGACCCGGGCGAGGTCACCCAGTTCATCACCTTTCGCCTAGCCGACTCCATGCCGCAAGCGGTGCTCAAGAAGTGGCGTGACGACCTAAAGAACGGCGAGATCACCGATGCCGGACTTCGCCAACGCATCGAAACATATCTCGATCAGAACTACGGCAAGCGTTGGCTGTCCGACGATAGGATCGCGAGCCTTGTACAGAACGCGATACTGCATCTCGACGGCATGAGATATCGGCTGATCGCCTGGGTCATAATGCCGAACCACGTTCATATCCTTATCCAGACGCTGCCCGGATATTCTGTTTCCGAGATCATGCACTCTCTGAAATCGTACACGTCGCACGAAGCGAACAAGGTAATAGGGCGCCAAGGTAATTTCTGGTACAAGGAGTATTTCGACCTATATATCCGCGACGGCAAGCACTTTCGTTCAGTCGTAAGGTATATTGAAGAAAACCCGGTCAAGGCCAGGCTGTGTAAGAATCCTGAAGACTGGAAATACTCAAGTGCTTTCTTTAAGACAGACCCCTAAGTGACTGGACCGCACGCGTCTCGCGTGCCCGAATTAAGAAGCACGACGACAACCTCTTACGCCGCCAAGCGGCGTTGCACGCAGGACGAGTGCGTTACAGTCATTGCATTTGATTAATTATGAAACACCTCTTTGCTGCCATTGCGGTATCGCTTTCGCTCGCGTCGTCCGCATTTACTCAGTCGGGTGAAGTAATTCTCTCACCAAAGCCTGTATCGGCTCAATCACGATCGGGAGTTTTCACGATTAATCCAAATACTAAGATTGTCGCCACGACCGATGCCGGACGAAGTTTAGCGGCGGTACTTAACGACATTTTCGATCGCGAGGCTGGATTCAAGTTGGCGATCAGCCGAAGGAAGGTAAAAGCGAATGCGATCGTGCTGAACATTGAGAATAAGGCCGGTCATTTCCGCAGCAATGAGGAATACGGTCTGAGCGTAGACCCGACACTTATTCAACTAACCGGAGACGAGCCGGGAGGTTTCTACGCGATCCAGACTTTGCGTCAGCTTTTTGTTCCAATTTCTCAGAAAGAGATATCCGTGAGGTCGGTCGGGGTCAGTGACTATCCGCGTTTCAGATACCGAGGAATGCATCTCGACGTCTCGCGTCATTTTCAACCTGTGGAGTTCGTCAAAAAGTTCATCGACCAGATGGCGCAGTACAAGTTCAATACTTTCCACTGGCACCTTACGGACGACCAGGGCTGGAGGATCGAGATAAAGAAATATCCGCGTCTGACGACCGTCGGACAGTATCGCAGCGAATCGCACGAGGGCCGATACTCGACGACATTCAAAGGCGACGGCCGGCCGGTCGAAGGGTTCTATACGCAGGAACAGATCAAGGATGTCGTCGCGTATGCCAAGGCCCGTCACATCACCGTGATCCCAGAGATCGAGTTGCCCGGCCACGCCTCGGCGGCACTCGCGGCGTATCCTGAACTCGGAGCGGGATGCGCGGCACCGGACTACAAATTCGAAGTAAAAAAGACCTGGGGCATTTTCAAAGAGGTCTTCTGCCCGACGGACGAGACTTTCAAATTTCTCGAAGACGTGCTCGACGAGACCATCAAGCTCTTCCCCGATTCACCATACATCCACATCGGCGGCGACGAGGTGCTGAAAGATCTTTGGAAAGAATCGGCCTTTGTTCAGGAGCTTAAAAAACGCGAGAACCTGAAAGACGAGCACGAGGTGCAGAGTTATTTTGTCCGCCGCATCGAGAAGTTCGTCAATTCGAAAGGCAAGAAGATCATCGGCTGGGACGAGATACTCGAGGGCGGCGTCGCACCGAACGCGACCATTATGTCGTGGCGCGGAATGAAAGGCGGCATCGAGGCCGCAAAGGCGAAACACAACGTGATAATGACGCCGACCGACTACGTCTATTTTGACTACGGCCAGGGCGACCCCACATACGAGCCGCTGAATATCGGCAGTTTTGTGCCGCTCGAAAAGGTGTATTCGTTCGAGCCCGTTCCGCCCGAGCTTACGGCCGAAGAGGCGAAGTATATTCTGGGCGGCCAGGCAAATATTTGGACCGAATATCTAGAAACGCCGGCGGCGGTCGAGTATATGGCGTTCCCGCGAATGCTGGCGCTCAGCGAAGTGTTGTGGTCAAAAAAGGAAGACCGCAATTTCGACGATTTTCGCCGTCGGTTGAATGCGATACTTCCACGTCTCGACCGGCAAGGCGTGAACTATCGCATTCCGGAACCCGGCGGTTTGCAAAATATCGTGACGGAAAGCGAACGCGTCACCATCGAATTGCGGCCCGCTCCGGGCACCCGCATTCTATATTCGACCGACGGTTCGACGCCGAGCGATTCGTCGGCGGTCTATGACACGCCCATCGAGCTGAGTCTCGCGGACGGTGAGGTAAAGACGCTCAAGACGATCGCTGTGAATGCCGCGGGCCGTAAAAGCGTCGTGTATGCGGCAACGATAGTTCGCGGGAAAATGCGCGAGCCCGATGCGGTCGGGGAAACGGTTGCGGGCGTGAAATTCAGGTTCAGCATGCCTAAAGCAGATATGTCGGGAAACGCGGTCGAGCGAACCGGCGAAACAAGGTCGATAATGCTCGAACAATTTGCGAAGGAATTCGACATAAAGCAGACATTTGCCTTGGAATTCTCAGGCTACATAAAGATACCCGCCGACGGGATCTACGAATTTCAGACGGATTCGACCTGGCACCCCGCGGTCGAGATCGGCGGCAGAAAGGTCATCGAAGCCTGGGGAACTGCGGACCGAAAGGTGAATTCCGCGATCGTCCCGCTTAAGGCCGGCCTGCACAAGATAACGTTGTGGTATACCAATCACAGCGGCAATCCGTTCTTCCGCTTCCGCTGGGGCATCAAGGGGCAAGGTTTGCGACAGGCTGGCGGCGGCGAGTTTGTGCACTAAGGATCTCTTGTCCGCGAAATACGCGAAAATTCGCGAACAAGCCATTTTCTTTGGCGTTCATTCGCATTATTCGCGGGAAAATGATCTTCCTAAAAGCTATGAAAGTCTTCTCTCAGTCTCCGCGTCTTTGCGGTTTGTTCTTGCTGTTCACTGTTCACTGTTCGCTGTTAACTGCGCAAAGCCGCGATTACTCCCGCTGGGTCAACCCATTCATCGGCACCGGCGGCCACGGGCATACGTTTCCCGGGGCGACCTTGCCATTCGGGATGGTCCAACTCTCGCCCGACACACGCATCGACAACTGGGACGGCTCCAGTGGCTATCACTACTCCGACGACGTCATCTACGGCTTCTCGCACACGCACTTAAGTGGCACGGGTATTCCTGATGGTGGCGATATTTTGTTTATGCCGACCGTCGGCGAGCCGCAGTTCTTTGCGAAGGAAGGCGATCAGGCGGTCAACGGATACGCGTCGAAGTTTTCGCACACGAATGAGAAAGCCGAGCCGGGTTATTACTCGGTCAAGCTTGATGATGATGGAATTTTGGCGGAGATGACAGCGACGAAACGTGTTGGTATCCATCGATATAGTTTTCCCCAAAACACAACTCCTCGTATCCTTCTGGATGTAAATTGGCGAGACAAATTACTTGATGGGAAGTTCTCTATTACGCCAAATCGCAGAGGTATCCAAGGCTATCGTGAGTCGTCGTCCTGGGCGAAAAGCCAAAAGGTCTATTTCGTCGTCGAATTTTCGAGCGAGTTTGAGTTTATGCCCACTGTTCAACATAAGAACGGTGAGATATGGACAACGGAGCGATTCATTAAATCGGATTACTTTCCAGTAGATCCGATTAGAGCAAGCTTCCGCTTCAAGAATGTTAAAGATCAACAGGTAATGGTGAAAGTTGTCATCTCTTACGTGTCGATCGAAGGTGCGCGGAAGAATCTCGAAGCTGAGCTTCCCGGTTGGGATTTTGACAAGGTTCGGGCAGATGCAAAGGCGGCTTGGAACAAGGAGCTTTCGAAGATCGAGGTCTCCGGCGGGACTGACGAGCAGACGACGAATTTCTACACCGCTCTCTATCACACGATGATCCATCCGAACGTCTTCAACGACGTCGACGGAAACTATCGCGGGCATGATAGAAGAACACACAATATAAACCGCAGAGACGCAGAGACGCCGAGAGGAAAAGAGAAAAAAACAAGTGGCTCAAAAAACTCCGCGTCTCCGCGTCTCGGCGGTGAAAACTCCGAGCAGTACACCGTCTTCTCGCTGTGGGATACGTTCAGGGCGGCGCATCCGCTTTATACGATCATCGACCAGAAGCGCACTGTCGATTTTATCAATACGTTCATTAGCATCTATGAACAGGGCGGGCGGCTGCCGGTTTGGGAATTGTGGGGCGAAGAGACCGACACGATGATCGGCTACCATGCCGTCTCGGTGATCGCCGACGCGATGGCAAAGGGCATCAAAGGCTTCGACTACGAAAAGGCCTACGCCGCCTCAAAACACTCCGCCGAACTAGACCACTTCGGCCTCGCCGGCTACAAAAAACGCGGCTATATCTCGATGGAGGACGAGAACGAATCGGTCTCGCGGACACTCGAGTATGCGTATAACGATTGGTGCATAGCTCAGATGGCGCAGATACTGCACAAAACCGACGACACCTTTTATTACCAGAAACAGGCTGAACAATTCCTAAAGCGCGCTCGCTATTTTGAAAACCTTTTCGACTCAAAAACCGGCTTCTTCCGTCCAAAAAAGAACGGCGGGTTTGTCGAGCCGTTTGCCCCGAACGAGGTCAATTTCGGCTTTACGGAGGGCAATTCGTGGCAGTATTCGTTCTTTGTTCCGCACGACGTTTCGCACCTGATGGAACTGATGGGCGGGCGTGAAAAGTTCGTTGCAAAGCTCGATGAACTTTTCACCACCGATCAAAAACTCGCCGGCCGCGAACAGGCCGACCTCACCGGTTTGATCGGCCAATATGCTCACGGCAACGAGCCTTCGCACCACATCACATATCTCTACAATTACGCGGGCCAGCCGTGGAAAACGCAGAAGTATGTCCGCCAGATAATGGACGAGTTCTACCGGAACGCGCCCGACGGCCTGATCGGCAACGAAGATTGCGGGCAGATGTCGGCCTGGTACATCCTGTCAGCTAGTGGGTTCTATCCGGTAAATCCGGGCGATGGTGTTTGCGCCTTCGGCACGCCGCTGTTCCCCGAGATGACATACCGGCTGGAAAACGGCAAGACTTTCACTATCCGCGCGAAAAACGTTTCGTCGAAGAATAGCTACATCCTGAACGCCAAACTCAACGGAGCATTGTACAAGAAAGCGTTCATTACGCACGAACAGATCATGAACGGCGGAGTGCTCGAGTTCATAATGATCGATCAGCCAGTGGCGACGGCGTTCACTGAATTTCCCGTTTCGTCGTTGGCTTCGATGACAGCAGCAGTTCCGGTCATATTTGGCGAGAGGTCCTTTGGCGAGAAGACCCAGGTCACGCTTTCGACCGCCTCGAGCGATGCCAAGCTTTATTATCGCATCGACCGAGAGGGTGAATACGCTTACCCAGACACATTCCGCGCCTATGACGGTCCATTCTTTCTCACCGAAAATTCAAAGGTCACGGCGATGGCCCGGAAACAGGACGGTACCCGGAGCATGGACACCGAAGCAGTATTCAAACGACGACGGAACGACTGGACCGTCAAGGTAATATCCGGCTACAGCACGCAATACACCGGCGGCGGCGATAATGCGATCGTTGACGGCATTCGTGGGACGGTGAATTTCGCGAGCGGCGAATGGCAGGGCGTGCAGGGAAAGCCATACGAAGCCATCGTCGATCTGCAGCGAGAAATTGAGATCAAGGAAGTTGGAGCGAGTTTCCTGCAAGTCGCCGGGCCCTGGATCTGGATGCCGGCAAATATTGAACTTCAAATTTCAAATAACGGCACGGATTGGTCTGGGGTTGCCGATATCAAAACCGACGTCCCACTGACCGAGATGAAACCCACGATCAAAGAATTTCGTCAGGCGATCACGCCCGTAAAGGCTCGCTACGTGCGCATCCGCGCATTCAATATTGGCAAGATCCCGGCCTGGCACCTCGGCGCCGGCGGCGACCCGTGGATATTCGTGGACGAGATCTTTATCAGATGATGCACAAGTCCGCACGTGAGTAAGGGCGATATATCCAACTCGGCCGACTACCCACAATGCACAAGCCGCCCACAGGGTCGTGAGTGGAAAGAAAATTGACCTTTTCGGCCCGACCAGCGTCTAAGTCATGACAGCGGCCAGAATTTTGGCAGGGAGTTTCGAGGTTATGGATAGACGGCTTTTTATCAAGAACACGGGTATCGGATTGGCCAGTTTCGGCTTTATGGCGGCCGCTCCGGAGTTTTTGCATCAGTTCGCGACTGCTCAGGCGAAGGGCAGGTACGGCAAGAAAAAGGTACTCGTGACCATCTTTCAGCGCGGAGCGGTGGATGGGCTGAACATGGTCGTCCCGTACGGCGATCCGGCCTATTACGACCTTCGCCGATCGATCGCCATCCGCAAGCCCAACGAGACCGAAGGCGCGATAGACCTCGATGGCTCCTTTGGCCTGCATCCGGCGATGGCGTCGCTTGCTCCTTTCTGGAAGTCGAAGCAGCTCGGCATCATCCATTCGTCCGGCTCGCCGGACAACACCCGGTCGCATTTCGACGCGCAGGACTATATGGAATCGGGCACGCCCGGCTACAAAGGCACGCGCGATGGCTGGCTCAACCGCGCTCTGCAGACCGCCGACGCAAAGAACGATTCCCCGTTTCGGGCCGTCTCGATGACGCAGTCGATGCCTCGTTCGCTCTATGGAAAAGCTCCGTCGGTCGCGATGACGAACCTGTCGGATTTCACGATCAAAGCCGGGCTCTACACCGCCGACCTAAAAGGCGGATTCGAGGGGATATACGACCAGAACGTCAAAGATACCCTCGGAGAAACGGGCAAGGAGACATTCGAAGCGGTCAACTTTCTGAAGTCGGCCAACCCGGCGCAGTACAAGCCCGAAAATGGCGCCGCTTATCCGGCATCACCGCTCGGCCGGTCGATGATGCAGATCGCACAGCTGATCAAGGCCGGCGTCGGGCTTGAGGTCGCCTTTGCGGAGGCGGGCGGCTGGGATACGCATACCAATCAATCGCTCGGAAACGCGCCGGCCCGCGGCCAGCTTGCCAACCTGCTTCGCGATCTCTCGAACTCGATCGCAGCGTTCGCGGCCGACCTCGGCAAGCGTATGGACGACGTCGTCGTGCTGACGATGTCCGAGTTTGGCCGCACTGCCCGCGAGAACGGCAGCCGCGGTACCGACCACGGCCACGGTAATGCGATGCTCGTGCTCGGCAATTCGGTCAAGGGCGGAAAGGTCTATGGCGATTGGAAGGGGCTGAGGCCCGATCAGTTGAACGAAGGCCGCGATCTCGCCGTCACCACCGATTTCCGCGACGTGTTCGCCGAAGCGGCGAGCAAGCACCTCGGAAGCAAAGACCTCAACACGCTCTTTCCGAAATACACGGTCAACCGCTCGAACTTTCGCGGATTCCTTACATAGTTTTAATCGCCGAGACGCAGAGATCGATCTGGAGGCATTTATCGTGAGATGCCTCCTTTTGTTTTTCTCGACGCCTCTGCGGCTCGGGCGTTTTGATACTCTCTAATGGTGTTCAAAACGCGAAGCACCGAACCCGAACGCATCGATACCGGCGATCACACGCCCGAGGAGTATGAGACGTTCCTGCGCGAGATCGCTTTCATCAATCGGTATCTGGGCGATGCGAGAGCGTTGCGGCGATCGTTGTATCGCGAGATCGAGCGGTTAGACCTTCGTGAGTTTTCGGTGCTTGATGTCGCGTGCGGCTCGGGTGAACTGCTGCGGCAGACGGCGGAGCTTGCGCGAAGGTCGGAGCGAGATGCGAGGCTGACAGGTATCGATCTGCACGAACTGTCGTTCATTGAACCTGCCGCAGATATATCGTTCGTTCGCGGCGATGCGTTTCGATTGCCGTTTGCCGATGGTTCTTTCGACTACGCGATCTCATCTCTTTTTTTTCATCACCTTTCGGACGAGCAGATCCCGGCCGCGCTTAGCGAAATGTCGCGCGTCGCCCGCCGCGGCGTATTCGTGATCGACCTCGAACGCAGCCGCACCGCGTACTACTTGTACAAGCTTTTCTGTCTCGGGTTTCGGATCAGCCCTCTGGTCACGCACGATGGATCGTTGTCGGTAAAGAAAGGTTTCGTTCGTGGCGAATTCGCGGGGTTCGCCGCCGAGTCGGCCCGATGCTTCCGGTCGTTTCCGTTCAGGCTTATTCTTTCGGTGCCCGCTGGAGCATCTCGCCCATCTTCTGATGGATAACGTTGACGGCCTTGAGCGGACGGATCATCACTTTGAATTCCGTGATCTTTCCGTCTGCATTCCACTTGATCATATCGACGCCGTTGACCGTGACGCCGTCGATCTCGGTCTCAAACTCCAACACCGCATCGCTCTCGCCTATTATCTCGCGGACGTATCTGAAAGATCCGTTCCCGAATACCTGCACCGCCGCCGACAGATAAACGCTCGTGATCGCCTTCCCAACCTGCGGCGTGTGAACGACCGGCGAATAAAAGACGACATCATCAGCCAGAAGTTCGCCAAGCCCGCTCGCGTCGCGAGTAAGGACGATGTTGTGCCAATTTTCGATGATGATCGGAGACATCTTAATTAATCTTCCAATTTGCTCGGCTCGGAGTTTATTCGCTCCAGCACGCCGGGTTGTTCGCCTTCGAACTGCTGATACTTTTGAAGGTCTTTCTCGGTAAAGTCGACGGCGAGTTGAAGGTGGCCGCAATGAACGCAGCCGTGGGCGCGGATGCCGCGGGTGCCGACGCCGAACAGGCTCTTCCAAACCGGCGCGTCGTCGAGCTTGAAATTAAGACTCGATCCGTTCGAATCGAAAACCTTGCCTCCGACGAGCGATCCACTTCCGCATGCTAAACATTTCATACCAACCCTTGCATGAATCAATGCTACAGATCACCAATATCGACGATCCGATTGTAGTCGAGAGCGCTGTGAATCACGTGCAAAATCCTGACTCCATCGACAAGCGGGACATAGAAGATCAGATAATCGTCAAATCCCTTGACGAGCGACATCCTGATCGAGGCAAGTTCAGGGTCTTCGAATTTCCGTGGGCTGCTTATCTCGGGAAATCTCTCAAGCAGTTGAAATGACTCTTCGCAGTTGTCGAGAAATCGTTCGGCGGTCGTTTCATTGTACTGAGCCAAGTATGCGGCGATATCAGCTAATTCATCCGATAGGCCAAGAGCATATTTGATCATTTCTTCGCCTTGATCCGCCTTCGCATCTCGGCTCGAACATTGTCCATCGTAAACGATTCATCATTCCCGGCCCGAAGCCTCTCAAGTAGCAATGTCTCTAAGCGTTTCTCATTTCGACGTTTTTGATCAGCCCTTATCAAATCGCGGACATATTCGCTCGCACTTCCGTAACCATCGTCCGTCAGTGTCTCCTCGACGAATACCCGCATCGAATCGGGCAACGAGATGTTCATCGTAGTCGTAGCCATGATCTGAGGCTAGAACAAAATGGCAGATCTTGTCAATATCTGCCAACGCTCGCTACTCCATATTCCTCAGCCTCAACCGCAACGCCTGGAGCTGAAGCTTGAAATTAAGACTCGATCCATTCGAATCATAAATCGTGCCCCCGACAAGCGATCCACTTCTGCACGCTAAGCACTTCATATTTAGAGATGTTTGTATACATCACTACGGTGTCCGATCTTGATCACGACCACGACGAGCACTTTGTCTCGAACCTCGTAAACAACCCGATAGTCACCCAAGCGAATACGATAGAGTTGGTTTGCCCCTTTTAGCTTTTTAGCGTTAAGAAGCTCGGAATAAGGATGCTGCGAAAGCAGCGACAATGCTTCCGTTACTTTGACTCGAAGCTTGGCGGGGAGCCGTTCAAACTCCTTTTGTGCGCTTCGGACAAACTGTACTGAATACTCAGCCACTATCGTTTTCGTAGGCGGCCGGCCAAGACCTCTTCAAGCGAAACGGTTTCTTCATTCTTCCGTGCTTCGTAGGCTTCTAGATCGATCTCGTCCTCAAGCTGTTCGATCAAAGCCTGCTCGATCATATACCTGAGCTTTATTCCGCGGCGCTTGCAAAAGCTCACCAAGGCCTCCTTCACTCGCGAATCGATGACTGTCGACAATGTGGCAGTTTCACTCATATTCATGAATTATAATGAAAATAAATGAAAAAGCAAGATTAACTGTTGCGCGAAATATGGTTAGGAGAGAGAGTCTAAGCGGCTGACAGCTCGATCTTCTTGATCTTGCCGAGCTTTACGGTCTTTCGAGCCTGCCACAGGTCGTAATTGGTCTGCATGGCGAGCCAGCTTTCGGCCGTACGTCCGAGGACCTTTGAGAGCCGCAGGGCCATCGCCGGACTGATACCGGTCGAGCCATTGAGAATCCGATTCAGGGTTGAAGGTGAGACGCCGAGCGCGACAGAAAGCTCCCGTCCCGAAATGCCATTCGGCTTGAGATAAACCTCCATAATGAACTCACCCGGGTGTGGTGGATCGTGCATCGTCATTTGTGATAGTCCTCGTAATCTACAATGTGTACGTCGCCGTCTATGAACTCGAATGTTAACCGCCAGTTACCATTCACCCAGATCGACCAACGGCCGCGTTCGCCGCCTTTCAGCGGATGGAGTCGGAAACCCGGGATATCCATATCGTCCAGGACCTTAGCCGTATCCAGGGCGGTCAACTGCATTCGAAGCCTTTTTGCATGAGACGGCTGGATGCCAGCTCGGCTGCCAGCCTCAAAGAACTTCGCCAGCCCCTTGTGCCGAAACGATTTTATCATATCAACCATGCGTATTGCACAACACGCAACACTTTGCTATTCCATATTCCTCAATCTCAACCGCAACGCCTGGAGCTTGATGAAGCCTTCGGCGTCGTGTTGGTCATAGGCGCCGGCGTCGTCTTCGAATGTAACGACGCGTTCGCGGTAGAGCGAGTTCGGCGACTTGCGCCCCGAGACGATCACGTTGCCTTTATAGAGTTTCAGCCTTACGTCGCCGCTGACGGTCTCCTGGGTTTGGTCGATGAGCGAACGAAGGATAGTAAATTCGGGTGCGAACCAGAATCCGTAATAGACCGATTCGGCGAACTTTGTGCCTAAGGAATCGCGGAGGCGCATCACCTCGCGGTCCATCGTGATCGATTCGAGCGCGCGGTGAGCGGCCATCAGGATCGTGACGCCGGGCGTTTCGTAGATGCCGCGCGACTTCATTCCGACAAAGCGGTTCTCGACCAGATCGACCCGGCCGATGCCGTGTTCGCCGCCGAGGTGGTTGAGCTTTGAGAGCATATCGACCGGGCCGTACTTCTCTCCGTCGATCGCGGACGGCTCGCCTTTCTCGAAGCTGATCGTGATCTCCAGAGCCTTTTCCGACGCATTTTCCGGCGACTTCGTGAGCTGGAAAATATCCTCGGGCGGAGCGGCCCAAGGGTCTTCGAGAATGCCGCCTTCGTAGGAGACGTGCATCAGGTTTCGGTCCATCGAATACGGCTTTTCGGCGGAGGCGGTGACGGGAATCCCGTGCTTTGCGCAATAGGCGATGAGATCGGCGCGTCCCCTGAATTCCCACGAACGCCATGGTGCGACGACCTTGATATCCGGCTGCAGAGCGTAATACGAAAGCTCGAAGCGAACCTGGTCGTTGCCCTTGCCGGTCGCACCATGGGCGACCGCATCGGCACCCTCGCGTCGTGCTATCTCGATCTGGCGCCGGGCGATCACGGGCCTTGCGAGCGAGGTCCCGAGCAGATAGACGCCCTCGTACAGGGCATTAGCCTTCACCGCGGTCCATACAAAATCCTTGACGAACTCTTCGCGCAGGTCCTCGACATAAAGCTTCGATGCCCCGGTGGCCTTCGCCTTTTCGTCGAGGCCGGTGAGTTCTTCGCCCTGGCCGACGTCGGCCGTATAGCAGATCACTTCGCAATCGTAGGTCTCTCTCAGCCAAAGCAGCATCGCGGAGGTATCGAGCCCGCCCGAGTATGCCAGAACTATCTTGTTTATCTTCTTTTCCATTTCTTCCGATAGCACACCTTTTCCGCGAGATACTTTGCGAACTCTGCGACTTTGCGTGAAAATCAATTCTCACGCAAAGGCGCACAGAACGCAAAGAAGTTGGACGGGCATCGAATGACAGATTCAGAAAAGCTTTGGGGCGGGCGATTCACCGAAAGGCCGCACGAGACGTTTGCGGCATTTAACGATTCGTTTCGTTTCGACCGACGCATTTTTACAGCCGACCTTCGCTGCAGCATCGCCCATGCCCGCGCACTCGATCGGGCCGGGCTCATCTCCGGCGAAGAGCTTGACGCCATCGTCGGCGGTCTGACGCAGCTGCAGGCCGATTCGGTCATCGACGCGGAGTTCTTCAAAAGCGATGCCGAGGATGTCCATTCCTTTATTGAATCGAAACTGGTCGAGGCCATCGGCGATGCCGGCCGCAAACTTCATACGGGCCGCAGCCGGAATGACCAGGTCGCAACGGCGTTTCGGTTGTGGCTCCGCGATGAGATAGATGAAGTATCGGTGCTGATCAAGGACCTGCAGGGTGCGATCCTCGACATCGCCGAGGGATTTCGCGATGCGGTCATGCCCGGGTACACGCATCTGCAGCGGGCCCAGCCTATCTTGTTCGCCCACTGGTGCCTCGCCTATTTCGAGATGCTGAAACGCGACCGCGAACGGCTGGCCGATGTCTATCGACGCGTGAACGTGATGCCGCTTGGCTCAGGGGCACTCGCCGGAACGGGATTCCCGATCGATCGCGAGGCCATCGCCGCCGAACTGGGTTTCGGATCGGTCACAGCCAACAGCATCGACGCCGTTTCTGACCGCGATTTTGCCATCGAGTTCGTCGCCGCCTGCTCGCTCGTGATGGTCCATCTTTCGCGGCTCGCGGAAGATATGATCCTGTACTGCTCGGCCGAGTTCGGCTTCATTAAATTGAGCGATTCGGTCTCAAGCGGGTCGAGCCTGATGCCTCAAAAGAAGAACCCCGATGCGCTCGAGCTTCTCCGCGGGAAAGCCGGACGCGTATTCGGGCACAATTTGGCGCTGCTCACGATGATGAAGGGCCTCCCGCTCGCCTATAACAAGGACATGCAGGAAGACAAAGAGGCGGTCTTTGATACGGTCGATTCCGTCAAGATATCGCTGCGTGCGGCCGCCATCGTCGTCGAGAATACGGTGGTGGACGAAGAGCGTACCTTCGATGCCGCGATCAGCGGATATCTGAACGCGACGGAACTCGCCGATTATCTCGTCAGAAAGGGGATGCCGTTCAGAACGGCGCATGACGCCGTCGGCAAGCTCGTCCTGCTCGCCATCGAACAGGGAAAGGAATTGAACGCACTCTCGCTCGACGAGATGCGTTCCGTCGCTTCGGAGATATCCGATGACGTTTTCGATTCCTTAAGCCTTGAATCGGCGTTGGCCAGCAGATCGGCGGTCGGCGGGACCTCTCGGGAGCGTGTTGGGCAACAGTTGCAGGCTGCACGCGATTTGTTAGCTTAGATATATAGCGAAATGACCATCGACGAGATTTCAAAAACTCTTCCCAACGGTCTCCTTCGCCTCCAGATCGACTTTGAGCATGAAAGGGCGTCGGTAGATTTTGCCGTGGACATCTCGAATATCGGCACGGGCTCAGAGACGGTGTCGCGTCGAGGCCGTTTGAACCTTAGCGGGTTAGTTTATTTCGTAGTCGAACCTCCTGACGAGACATATTCGTATGACCAACAATTTATCTCAAGCGACTCATCCGATTTCAGCGAACTAGCCTCTGTACCCAAGCTGCCGAATGGTTCATTTGCACACTGGTTTTATTTGTCGGCAAATAATTTTCTTTACGTCGCGGCAGTGAATGCGGAATTCGAATGGACGGAGTGATCGATGACCACCGAAGAACTACTAAAACGCACCGCGGAGAACGAGCTGATGCAGTTCTTAGGCGTAAAGATCGTCGAGGCGACACCGGAACGGGTTGTTTTGACGATGGAGGTGACGCCTAAAGTTCATCAATACGTCGGGATAATGAACGGTGGGGTCTCGCTGTATCTGTTCGAGACGGCGGCGTCGATCGGGGTCGTTGTTAGCTCCGATCTGACGAAGGTGAAGCCGGTCGGCATCGAGATAAACGCGAATCACATGCGGGCGGTGAGCAAAGGGCTGCTGACCGTCACCGCCGAACCCATCCGCCACGGCCGGACGCTGAGCGTGTGGAAGATCGAGAGCCACGACGAGCGCGTCAAGCTCGTCTGCACCGGCCGTATTTCGATATTGCTTCAGAACCGGCCCGCTTTTCCTCCGAAAGAGTAATCGCCGCGAAAAGGCGCAAAAGGAACAAAAAATCGCACCCGAGTGTTGAGTGCAAAGATCGCAGTTCACTCCCTTTTGCGCTTTTTGCGCCTTTTCGCGGCTATAATTTCCTGTGCATAAGTTCGTCCGATATCTGATCACTGAATGGCGGCGGCTCGGGCTGCCGTTCAAGGATGCGGCCATCGTCGTCGCGGTTTCGGGCGGGGCCGATTCGATGAGCCTGCTGCTCGCGATCGACGACCTTCGGCAGCGAGAAAAGCTCGATCTCCGCATTGTGGCAGCGCATTTCGACCATCGCCTCAGGCACGATAGCCGAACGGACCTCGAATTCGTTTCGGCCTTCGCAAGCGAGCGAAAGTTAGAGCTTGCTCACGCCGAGTGGCACGAGCGGTCCGTGGGCAATCTCGAGCAAAATGCACGGCGTGCCCGCTACAAATTTCTGCTCGAAACCGCGGAAAGGCTGGGCGCCGGCCATGTTCTCACGGCCCACACGATGAACGATCAGGCTGAGACCGTCCTTATGAACCTGATACGCGGCAGCGGCCCGGGCGGGCTCGCCGGGATCGAGGCCGTCAGCCATCTGCGGCCGATCGAGGACCGCGAAGAGGATCCAGAGGGTGAACCGTTTCTGCCTTTCCCGTCTGCCGATGTACTGCTTGTCAGGCCGATGCTCTCGTGGGCGATGCGAAAAGATACCGAAGGCTTCTGCCGCCAGAATTCGGTCGAATTCTGCCTCGATCCGATGAACGAGGACATCAATTTCCGCCGTGTCTGGATCAGAAAGGTGCTTATCCCGATGCTTGCCGAGCTAAATCCGAAGATCGTCGAAACTCTGTGTCAAACGGCAGAATTGCAGCGGAGGGCGTTCGCCCCGGCGCGCGAGGCCGGAGTTAAAGGCTCGGTAAATGTTGCAGTAACGGATGATAACGGAGGCGGGCCGCTCTCGGTCGCCAAATTGAGAGAGGCCGGGCCGGAGGCCGCGAATGATCTCGTGCGTGAGTGGCTGCGTCAAAATCGCGGCGGGCTTCGCGGCATTGGCGCCAAACATATCGACGCGATCGTAAATCTCGCAACTACCCGCAAGAGCGGACGGGTCGCAGAACTCCCCGGCAGTACGGTGACCAAGACCGGCGGTATGCTGTATTGGCGCCCGAGAAAGGCCGAAAAAGGTTGAAAAAGCGCCGTCTGGCACTTACAATCGAATGTTGGCCCTGCGGTTTGCCGCGGCGCTTATAGAACAACGCCGTTTTTGTAACTTTCATCTAACGGCAGTACCGCTTTCTGAATTAGATGAAAGTTGGCTTGGAGGCTAAAAATTGAGTTCTAAAGCAAAACAGGTTTTATTGTGGCTATTGATCATCTCGACAGCGCTCGCATTCGTGTGGTTCTTGCAGAGCAAACAGACGAAAGCGCCGACGGACCTCGCGATCAATGAGGCAATAACCCGTATAAACAACAAGGATTTTAGGGAAGCCGCGATCAAGCAATCGGGCGTCGAGTTTACCGACGCAAACGGCAACAAGTTCATTACATCGGTCGGCAGCGACGCCACACGCGAGTTACTCGTCAGAAAGATGGACGAATTCAACGAAGCGAATAAGGGGACGAGCGCCGAGATCAAATATACCGAAGAGCCGTCCTCGAGCGGCCTCGGATGGCTGATCCTGATCCAGGCCCTGCCGTTCCTTCTGCTCATCGGATTTCTCGCCTTTACCCTGCGCCAAATGCAGGCCGGCGGAAATAAGGCCCTGAGCTTCGGCAAATCGAAGGCGAAACTTCTTAATAACCAGCAAAAGCGGGTCACCTTTAAGGATGTGGCGGGCGTTGACGAGGCAAAGGATGAACTGCAGGAGATAATCGAATTCCTCAAGGACCCGCAAAAGTTTCAGAAGCTCGGCGGCAAGATCCCGAAGGGCGTTCTTATGATGGGCCCTCCCGGAACCGGTAAAACATTGCTTGCAAAGGCCGTCGCGGGCGAGGCGAATGTGCCATTCTTCTCGATCTCAGGTTCCGATTTTGTCGAGATGTTCGTCGGTGTCGGTGCAAGCCGCGTCCGAGACCTTTTCGAACAGGGCAAAAAGAACGCTCCCTGCATCATCTTTATCGATGAGATCGACGCGGTCGGCCGCCATCGCGGCGCCGGACTCGGCGGCGGTCACGATGAGCGCGAACAGACGCTGAACCAACTGCTCGTCGAGATGGACGGCTTTGAATCGAACGACGGCGTCATCCTGATGGCTTCGACCAACCGGCCCGACGTTCTCGATCCGGCACTCCTGCGTCCCGGCAGATTTGACCGGCAGGTGGTCGTCGGCTATCCGGACGTCCGCGGCCGCGAAGGCATCCTGAAAGTTCACACCCGCAAGATCCCGCTCGACGAGGGCGTCGATGTCAACATCATCGCCCGCGGCACTCCCGGTTTCACCGGGGCCGATCTTGCGAACCTCGTGAACGAAGCTGCGTTGATCGCTGCGAGACAGAACAAGAAGGTCGTGACACTTTACGATCTGGAGTTCGCCAAGGACAAGGTCCTGATGGGCCCCGAACGCCGCTCTATGGTGATGAGCGACAAGGAACGCCGCCTGACGGCCGTCCACGAGGCGGGCCATGCGCTCGTAGGGTTGAACATTCCCGAGAGCGATCCGGTACACAAGGTCACGATAGTGCCCCGCGGCCGCGCGCTTGGCGTGACTTTCTTTTTGCCCGAGGCAGACGTGCTCGGCCGTACCAAGGAAGAACTTCTTGCGATGATCGCCAACTCGATGGGCGGACGCATCGCCGAAGAGATCTTCATCGGGCGTATCACGACCGGCGCTTCGAACGACATCGAAAAGGCGACCGAACTCGCCCGGTCGATGGTCTGCCAGTACGGGATGTCGGATCTCGGCCCGCTCGCCTTTGGCAAAAAGGAAGAGCAGATCTTCCTCGGCCGCGAGATAGCACAGCACCGTGATTTCTCTGAGGATACAGCGATCAAGATCGACCAGGAAGTAAAAAGGATCGTCTCGGAGCAGTACGCCCGTGCGACCAGGATCCTGGAAGAGAATCGTGAGGCGATGGACCGCCTTGTCGAGGCATTGCTCGAGCACGAATCGCTCGATCTGACACAGATGAAGCGCGTGATCGCCGGTTTGCCGCTAAATGCCGACGATAAGGTCTCGACCTCGTTCGACGACAACGGAACGGACGCCGAAGAAGAGAAATCGAAATCGCCGTTCAAGAAACCGATACTTCCGCCGATCACGCCGAATAATCCGGCAACGGCATAGCGAAGTGTGAAGGATAATGGATGAGGGATGAAGGGAAACTTTCATCCCTCATTTTTTAGGATTAAACTCAAGGATATTCCGTGAACTGG
Source organism: Pyrinomonadaceae bacterium (assembly GCA_050246275.1). GTDB lineage: Bacteria > Acidobacteriota > Blastocatellia > Pyrinomonadales > Pyrinomonadaceae > OLB17. Next base: position 30,793 of record JBFWWI010000009.1, on the reverse strand, counting down.
CCGACATCGAAGCGAACTATCGAACTCTCGCATCCGATCGTGATGGGCATACTGAACGTCACGCCCGACAGTTTTTCCGACGGCGGGCGGTTCGCTGATCTGGATGCGGCCATACGAAGGGCGGAAGAGATGATCGCCGAGGGTGCCGCGATCGTCGATGTCGGGGGTGAATCGACGAGGCCGGGGAGCTCGACGGTCGATGAGCAGATCGAGATCGACCGTACCGCACCGGTGATCGAGGCCCTTGCGTCTCGCTTCGATATTCCCATTTCGATAGACACCACCAAGGCAAGCGTCGCCGAGGCAGCGTTGATCGCCGGGGCGGAGATCGTCAACGATATCTCGGGCCTCCGGTTTGACGGACGGATGGCCGAGGCCGCGGCAAAATACCGAGCCGGCCTGGTGCTTATGCACTCCCGCGGCGAGTTCGAGAATATGCACTCCCAACCGCCCGTGGATGATATTCTGCTCGACGTCGAGAAAGATCTTCGCCGGGCGATCGGATCCGCGACGGCCGCCGGTGTCTCGCTCCGGAGCATTGTGCTGGACCCGGGGATCGGCTTCGGAAAGAGTGTCGGGCAGAATTTAGAGCTGATCGCCAAACTTGATAAGATTATCGAAACTTTCGCTGGTCACCCGCTGCTTGTGGGCGTCTCGCGAAAGTCATTTATCGGAAAATTGCTCGGCTCGGCCCCGGCCGATCGACGTCTTTCGGGGAGCATCGCGGCGGCGGTCGTGGCGCTCGTAAAGGGTGCCGGGATACTTCGCGTCCATGACGTAAAGGAAACGGTCGACGCGGTCAGGGTTACAAATGCGATCATTGATCAAAGCTAGATCTCTAATTTTGGCATTGCTGATCCTGCCCAATGCCGCCGCTGCCGACGTCGCGCCCGATCCGGGTTACTCGAACGTATCCGCCGACCTGATACTGGAATCGACCGCCGACCTTTCGGCCTATCGCTTCTTTCTCGAATCGCCGATGAGGGTCGAAGAGGTGAAGCTGAACGTCGGCTCACCGACGGTGATCTCCGCGGCGGGGCGCGGCGGAGCGGCGCGATTCGGAACGCTCATCGCGGTTCCGGTGAACGATCTGAACGCGATCTCCGGCGAACTTTCTGGCGCGGCGTTGGACGACATCATTCGTCAAAAGCGCTTTCCAAATGCCCGGGAGCTGCTCTCGCACAACTTTCAGACGACGGTCACGGTGGTCGAGAAACCGGTATGGAAAGCCCCGGTCTATCGTCTTTCACTTGAGAACGGCGTCGTTACCGCGGCAAAGGTGTCAGGCGGTGCGGGCGGCTCGTGGCTGATCTATGCGATACCGGTCGGCATCGCGGCCGTGCTGATGGCCATCGGGATCGCGATCGTCGGCCTCTGGCTGATCCGCCGTTCGAGAAGAAAAGTATGAAGTTTATACAAGCTGTACTCATTGTGATGCTACTGCTTTCGGTTTCCGGTTTCACGGAATGCTATAAGCCGGTGACCGGGACCGGCCTGCCGAAGAACATCAAGAATATCGCCGTCCCGGCCTTTAAGTTCGAAGCAAAGGGCCTTCGTTATCGTGTCGAATCGCGATTTACCGAGGCCGTCTCACGCGAGATAATCCGCCGCGGGAACGGGCTAAAGGTGCAGGGAACGCTCGAGGGAGCCGATGCCGTGGTCGAAGGGAACATCCGCGATTTCAATTTCAGCGGCGTCCTGCTCGACCGCGAGGGCCGCGCCCGCGTTTACGAGGTCGTCATTACCTCGGCCGTCACCATCCGCGACCTCAAGGCCAACAAGGTGCTCTACGACAATCAGAATTTTATCTTTCGCGATTCCTTTGAGTTCAGCGAAGATCCGCGTTCGTTCTTTAACGAGGAAGATCCGGCCGTCGAACGAATGGCCCGAGCGTTTGCGGAATCGGTCGTATCGACGATCGTCAACGGCATGGGCGTGAAAGAAGAAAAGAAATAGGAGAATTGCCGCAAAAAGGCGCAAAAAACGCAAAAATGGATGACAAATTCTCGGCTGGTCTCTTTCACGATGTGCCTGGCCATAATCGAATCTTCGAGCTATGCGACATTGTACGAGAGACAAGCTTTGCCATTCACAAATATCATAGGTACGGGCATCGCGAGAAGGTCTATGAGAATGCATTGGCTCATCGACTGCGGAAACAGGGGATTTTTGTTGAGCAGCAGTTTCCGCTCCCGGTTTTCGATGAGGATGGAACCGAGTTGGGCGAGTACTTCGCTGATATCTTGGTGGAAAAATGTCTGGTCGTGGAAGTTAAGGCCTGCTCCAATCTGATTGACGAACATATTGCCCAACTCCTTGGATACCTGCGTTCTTCCCGAATCGAACACGGACTTCTAATAAACTTCGGTAATCCGAAGCTGCAAATCAAGAAGTATGCGCTGAGCAAGGGTTAGTTCTTTTTTTGCGCTTTTTGCGCCTCTTTGCGGCCACTACTCTTAATGCCTTTAACACGAGAACAACTCCGTGAACAGCTTCGCCGCCGCGAGATAGGGCCGGTCTATACCCTTTTCGGGGCTGAGACGTATCTCCGCGACCTTGCAGCGAAGGCGATCGTCGAGGCTTGCTTTGATGAGGGCGACTTTCGCGATTTCAACGAGGACGTGTTCTCGCTGAACGCTCCCGACAATATTCACACGGCCCTCGCCGCGGCTGACCAACTGCCGATGATGGCGGCCCGACGCGTCGTAACCGTAACAGACGTTCGAGTAGGTGCCTCTGCACAGAAAGACACTCTCAAAGAAGACGACCTTGACGCTCTCGCGGCTTATCTCAAGAACCCTTCGCCGACCTCTGTCGTCATCTTCGTCGCGGACGAACTCAATGGAAACCGAAAGGCCGGGAAACTGCTGAAGGATCAGCGTGCCTCGGTCGAATTCGCTCGGTTGGACGACGATGGCCTGATGAAATGGGCCCGGCAGGAACTCCGGAAAAATGGCGCCGAGATGGACGAGCGGACCATCAGGCATCTGATAGCGTTGATCGGCCCCGACGTCCGCCGTTTGACCGTCGAGATCGGCAAGCTCTCGACCGCCGCTCTTCCGGCCAAGACGATCGAGATCGACCTGGTCGAGGAACTCGTCGCTAACATCAGCGAAAACGAGAACTACGCGCTTTCAAACGCACTGGTATCCAGCGACGCCAAAAGAGTTCTGCAAGTCCTGAAAAAGGACCTGGATAACGGCGGCGAGCCATTGGGGCTGCTTGGCCTGTTGTCGTACCACTATCGTCGCCTGGCCGTCGCTAAGGACATGATGGAGGGCGGAGCGGACCGCGCCGCCGTGGTAAAGGCCGCCAGGGCGTATGGTCCTTCGACCGAGCCGTTTCTCGCCGCGGCACGCAGGGCCGATATCAAGAAGCTCAAGCATGCGATCATCCGGCTTGCCGAGACCGACCTCGCGATAAAGACGTCGGTCGGAGGCACGGGGCCGAAAGCTTCCCGCTTGCAGCTCGAAATGCTGGTACTCGAGCTGGCCGCAGCCTGAATCTTGCCCGCAAAAAGCGGATCGCCCGGGCACTATGACGTGCCGCGGGCCGACCATTCAAAAAAAATATATTGTAGGGGCAGCAACTGTGGCTGCCGGCGGAAGTCTCGCCTGGGAAAGGAAGACATACCGGGCGGGGTCGCGCCCCTACAATTTGTGCGGCAAACGCGATGCGGTTTGCCGAACCCCTAGATCGCCTCGGCGCCGAGCCCGCGATTCACATAGTGATATAGGTCGTTGTAGTCCATCACCGCACGGTTCAGGATCAGCGGAAGCTGCGGCATATCGGCCGTATTGATTATTAGATTCAGATTTCTTAGAAACGCTTCGTGGGCGTTCATCGTGGTGCCTTCGTCCTCGAGCGACACCAGGAAGAGCCGACGGCGCTCTGACGAGTACATTGCGTTTGCCTTCTGCTGCAGTATGGCGGCCCCGCCCAGTTCGGCGGCGAAGTCGGGCGAGAAGATCACGATCTCTGTCTTGCCTTCCCTTAAACGTTCGTTGGCCTGCGCCGGCGTCTGGGCGATATATACGCGGTAGCCGGCCTCGCTCAGCCGCTGCGCTACCTCGTCACGCTTTTCGCCAAGGCACAAAAGGACGCGGCGGGGCTTCTGAGCAGTGTCGTCCGTAGATTCGATCTTGTCTCCGCCCGTTTTCAATGCCGAGAGCAGCATCTTCAGGGCGTTGTTGATCTCGTAATCTGATTGTTTTTCGGCAAAGCTGTTGCCTTGTGTATCGACCGGTGCCGCGGGCCTGTTCTCAGCCAGCTGCTGAACGGTCGCCGAGCCCTGGCCCTTCAGATCGCGGTTCGCCCGGAGCATGTTCTGACACCTCGGGCATCGCACGGTGAAGTTCCCGCTCGGGATCTTCGATTCGTCAAGCTGGAGCGAAACGGAACAATTGTCGCAGCGTATGATCATGGCATTAGTTGATTGCAGATTCTGGTTTTCTGGTTGCGAGCGGTACGGCTACTCCATCATGTCGAGTACCGAGGCGGACGAGTTCATCACGGGCGGCGGCGGCATCGCCGTATCCACCACGGGCCGTTTCATCCGGTCGTTGTTCAGGTAATCCTCGGTCGACGAGAGTCCCTTCAACTGAAGCAGAAGGTTGTTCTGGTTGGTCGCGTAGGAGAGGCCGTCCTCGAGCGTGATGACCTTGTCTTCGATCATCTTTCTGATCACGCTGTCAAAATCCTGCATACCGTCGATCTCGCCATCGCGGATCGCGTCGAGCAGCGTCTTGCCTTCGCTTTCGCCTTTTTCTATGTACTCGCGGGTTCGCGGATTCGACCGCATTATCTCGACCGCGGCGATGCGCCCTTTGCCGTCGGCCCGCGGGATCAGCCGCTGGGACACGATGTATCTGAAGGTCTGCGCCAGGCGCGTGCGGATGACCTTTTCTTCGTTCTTCGGATAAAGCCCGATGATTCGGTCGATGGTTTTAGAGGCATCGATCGTGTGCAGGGTGGAGAGGACCAAGTGGCCGGTCTCGGCCGCTTCGAGCGCTATCTCGGTCGTTTCGATATCACGCATCTCACCGACGAGGATCACCTTCGGCGCCTGCCGGAGGGCCGCACGCAGCGCCGACGCGAAATCCTTTGTATCGGCACCGACCTCGCGCTGATTGATCGTGCTCTTCTTATGGTTGTGAAGAAATTCTATCGGGTCCTCGATCGTCACGATGTGATAACTTTTCGTTTCGTTTATCTGGTCGATGATCGCCGCAAGTGTCGAACTCTTTCCTGAGCCGGTCGGCCCGGTCAAGAGGACGATCCCGTTTCGGATGCCGCAGACGTCTTTAAGCTGCTGCGGGATATTCAGCTGCTCGAATGAGGGTATCTCGTGCGGGATCACACGCATCACGATCGAATAGGAATTCCTCTGTTGAAAGATATTTACGCGGAAACGGCATTTTCCGGGCAATGCGTAGCTGAGGTCGGCCGTGCGCGACTTCGCAAGCTGGTAGGCGGCATCGGGATTTCCGCGGAGGATCGCCATCGCGATCATCTCCGTTTGAAAGGCGGTCAATCTCCCGATCCCGAGCGGCGATGCGGAGTAAAGGCTGCCGTTGATCTCGACCTGGGGCTTCTGCCCGCACGAGAAATTCAGATCGCTGACGTTATCTGAGATAAGCAGCATCTGCTCAATAATCGGTGCAACATCAAGCAAACTCATTTTATGGAACTGGCTCCTGAAAGTGGCTGAGGGCCGGAGAGGCAAGACGGCGTATCGAGGCCGGATGCAGCCAGAGCGGCCGCACCATAAGTATCGCTCACCGAGCAATTAAATGCAAGGCATTTTTTATAATTGTTTTACAATGTTAGTCAGTTCGGCGAGTTCCTGAAATCTGGCACCGATGCCGGCCGAGGCCCCGGCGAGGCCGCTTATTATCGCCGCCGAATCGGCACCGGCCTCAAGCACATCCTGCAGATCTCCCGAATTGATGCCGCCGATCGCGACCAGCGGCATTTCGCCGATGGCGAGCCGAACCTGTCGGATCATCTCGACACCAACGGTGGGATCGGGGTCTGCCTTGGTCCGTGTGTCGAAGATAGGGCCGATGGCCAGATAATCGATCGGCAAGGCGAGCGCGCGGCGTGCCTGCTCGACAGAATGGGCCGAGAATCCGATGATCGCGGCCTCTCCCATGAGCTTTCGGGCGTCGGCGGGCGACAGATCGCTCTGGCCGAGATGTACGCCGTCGGCGCCCGCGGCCATCGCGATATCCACACGGTCGTTGACGATCACCTTGCCGCCAACCGGACGCATCTCGCCGATCGACCTCAGAACTTCCTCGTAAAGCTCGCGCGATGTTGCCTGTTTGTCGCGGATCTGCAGGAATCGGCATCCGGCGCCCGCGAGCGCTCGTGCCTGCGCATTGTGAGCGAGGCCGGAGATGCCCACATCAGTTATCGGATATATTTGCGGAAGGCTGAGCTTCAAGGTGGTTGCTTTGCGGGTCAGACGATCGATTTGACCATCATATATCCGTCCTCGCCGTCCGAATAGTATTTTGCGATGCGGTTAAGCATGGAATAGCCGGCCTCGGTGTACAGCGTTTTTGCCGCAAAATTGCTCACCCTGAGTTCGAGCACGATGGTGCTGATCCCCTTTATTCTCAGTACGTCTTCGAGGTGCCGAAGCAGCATATTCGCGAGGCCGCGGCGGCGGTGCTCCGGCGCGACGCCGATCGTGGTCAGGTGGGCTGTTCCGTCGGTGCTTATCAGGGCAAAGGCAAAGGCCGCCATTTCTCCTTTATCTGTGACGATCTTGTAGCTCAGCGACCGCGGCTCGTTAAAAAGGTAGGCAAAGGTGTGTCGCGTATAGTTCTCGCCATTCTTAAAGCAACGCAGATTCAGGCGGAGAACCTCCTTGGCGTCGCGCTCGGTCAGCGGCTTGATGGTGTAGGCGGTCGGCGGCGCCGATACTACGGCACGTTCCACGCCAAATTCTGCCGCGGGGACGAACAAGCTCCTTATCGAATCGAGAAACGCCATTTCCTTCTAGAGTATTAGCATACAGTCGCCGTAGCTATAGAATCTATATCTTTCTTCAACCGCGTGTTTGTATGCCCTCATTATAAGGTCGCGGCCCGCAAAAGATGAAACCAGGACGAGAAGCGAGCTTTTTGGCAGGTGAAAGTTGGTTATCATTCCGTCGATCGATGAGATGTTCGTACCCGGCAGGATGGTCAGGCTCGCCAATTCCGACGCGGGGGTGAAATTACCGTGTTTCTTGTAATTGGACTCAAGCGCCCGTGTGGAGGTCGTGCCGACCGCGATGATCCGGCGGCGATCAGATCGGGCGGCGTTCAAAAGATCCGAGGTTGCCGGATCGATCGTGTACCTTTCGGGCTGCACCGAATGCCTCGAGAGGTCGTCGACCCGTATCGGTTCGAACGTACCGTATCCGACATGAAGCGTGATCTCGGCTATCACTACGCCGGCATTCTCGAGCGCAGCAAGAATTTCCGATGTGAAATGGAGACCCGCGGTCGGTGCGGCGATCGCGCCGCGTTGTTTGGCATAGACCGTCTGGTACCTTTCGCGGTCGCCGTCGGGCAGGTTTTCCGGCCGTTTTATGTAGGGCGGAAACGGGGTACGCCCCACGCGGTCGATGGCATCGTCAAGATCACCGGTACACTGGAATTCGAGGACGACCGAGCCGTCGTCGGCCCTGCCCTCCACGACCGCAGAAAGCTCGTCAGAGAATTTGACCGACTTGCCGGCTGACAGCCGTTTCGCCGGCTTGGCCAATGCTTTCCAGCGGTTCTCACCGGTCCGCTCTATGAGAAAGATCTCGACCCGGGCACCGGTTGACGACATCCCGATCAGCCTCGCCGGGAAAACTCTTGTATTATTCAAAACGAGCACATCGCCGCGACGCAGAAATTGTGGCAACTCATCGAATCGAGCATCATCAAACGATTCGGCGGTACGATCGACCGTGAGCATCCTCGACGCCGATCTGACCTCCAACGGTTCGTTCGCGATCAGTTCCGCCGGGAGTTCGAAGGCGTATTCCTCAATTGAAACAGTCATTTGGGGTTGTCGCGTAACGCGAACTTCTAATATAATCTCCTCGAATCGAAATAATGTAGTCTAGTCGTCCGAGTTGGGCGCCTGTAAGCCTCGCTGATCGCGGCGGGGCGACGAGCCCCGGATCGGACATCAAACCAGCAGATCGGCCAAGAAAATGGCAAGGTAAGGGGGAACTTATGAAAAGGAACAAAAATTTTGCGGCGACTATATCTATAGTCTTTGCAGCACTTATGGTCTTGGTCGGTGCCGGGACGATAGATGCCCAGGGTCGTTATGTCGGCCAGCTTTCCCGCAATGACGTTGATAACATCATTCGTCAAATGGAGGATAGCGCGGACGAATTTCGACAGGATTTTAGCCGCGAGCTGGACCGCTCGAACCTGAGCAGCGGCCAGAAGCGGACCTACCGCAATCAGGTCAATTCATTCGAAAATGCGACCGACAGGCTGCGAAGTAATTTCGACAACGATGACAATTGGTGGCAGAGCAGAAATCAGGTGCAGAACGTGGTATCCAATGCGCGGCCGATAAATACCACGATGAACAGCATTGCGTTCAGAAGAAATATCGAACGTCAGTGGAACCAGCTCAGAAACAATGTAAATCGCCTTGCGGACACTTTCGATCTGCCCGGGATCGCCGGCGGCGGCTGGAATGGCGGGCCGTGGAATCCCGGAAACCCCGGAAATCCCGGTTATCCCGGAACCGGTAACCGTCCCCCGTCGTGGGCGATCGGCACATGGTATTGGACCAATGGGTCCGACCGCCGGATGACGATCAACGCGAACGGTACCGTGACCGTCGATAACCAGGGACGCCCCTCAAGCGGCAGGTACCGCAACGGGACCATCGTGCTCGACGGCGTCGTTTCGACGCTTACTCAGTACGGCAATGGCATCCGCACTTACAACCGCTCGAGCGGTGAGGTGAGCGACTACGTCCGTTACGGCGGCGGCGGAGGCGGAGGCGGGGTAAATATCAGCAGGCCGCCGAACTGGGCGGTCGGCAACTGGCGCTGGGTGCAGGGCTCGGGGCGGACGATGTCGATAGCCCGTACCGGCGAGATCACAGTCGTAAATCAGGGCCGTTATTCCCGCGGCACCTGGTACAATGGCACCATAACGCTTGACGGCGTGATCTCGCGGGTGACCAGGAACGGAAGCCGCATCCGAACCTACAACCAGTCGAGCGGCGAGGTCTCGGATTACGTAAGAAACTAAAAGGCCTGTCTTGGCCAATAGCAAAAGCTGTCCCTGAAGGGTCTCTTCGGGACAGCTTTTCTCATCACCAAGCCCGCTCATGCCCAAACCCGTGCGTGAGCAAGGTTTAGGTTCTGAGTGTGCGGAGCACACGGCCATTACGGTAGCTATACGTGAAGGCTTTGCGGAACGTGTAGGCACTCGGCCACCGCACGCATCAGGCAATGGCAAAGAACCGGTACGATCCAAAATCCAAAATCCGAAATCCAAAATCGACAGGCACGTTCCGCAGAGCCTCCACATGAAGCTATCGATATCGTCGTGTGCTCCGCACACTCAAAGGCAGAAACCCGACCGGCAGGAAGGCTTTCAGCATGCCGATACCGACGCCGACTCGGTTTCTAATTCATCATTCATAGTTCACCATTCACAATTCCGAACTCCCCGCCACCGCCCAACAAGAGATCAACGCCGCCGGCTGCCCTGATCGATGAGCTGCCGCGAATCTAATGTAGCTTTCATAATGATCCGGGGGCGAATTCTCTACGTGGCAAAAGTGATGCTAGAATCTCGACAAATGATTGGCTCACCAAAACTATTCGAATCGGAGCGTGAGAAGCTGCTTCACCGATTTTCCGGCACCCTTGAAACTGCTCATCATCTAAATCGACAGACTGTAAGTTTTCAGGCAAGCAAGGCTGAGCCGGTTTATCGGTGGTTTAAGTATAAAGAAGGGTTCTCGTCCAGTCTTGTTAAGTTCTTCCTCGGTCGATATTCTCCTACGCCAGGCCGACTACTCGACCCTTTCGCTGGATCGGGAACCTCCCTATTCGCGGGAAATGAGTTGGGATGGGATTCGCACGGAATAGAGCTTCTTCCGGTAGGAGCCTTCGCTGTCCGAGCGAGAACTGCGCTGTCGAGCATCCCCGCAGAGAAGTTTGAGCATGCGTTTCATAGCTGGAAAACGTTTGATGGACCTTTAACACGCACCTTCGAGCATCTGACGATTACCAAATACGCATTTTCGGAAGTTACAGAAACGGCTCTAAATCTCTACCTTAGTTACTGCGAAACGATTCCCGATGAGGATCTTCGGACAGCTCTCCTTTTTGTCGCTTTTTCGATTTTGGAGCAGATTAGCTTTACACGAAAAGATGGACAGTACCTTAGATGGGATTATCGATCCAAAAGGGACCTATCGGGAAAACCTTTCAATAAGGGATTTATACCGACGTTCGAAGAAGCAATTACTCGCAAGTTCGGGGAGATCGTGGCAGATCTCGATCCATCGGACAGCTACCTGCCCTTCGAGGAAGCCGAGAATCTCTCTAGGACCGGTGACATTAGACTCGTTACTGGTTCGTGCCTAGAGATTCTCCCCATTGCGGACGCCGACCAGTTCGATTTTGTGATAACCTCTCCGCCGTATTGCAATAGGTATGACTACACACGCACGTATGCACTGGAGTTAGCGTTCCTGGGGATGGGGAACGAAGATGTTCGTCGGCTTAGGCAGGAGATGTTGTCGTGTACTGTCGAGAACAAGGAGAAGGTTGGTTGGATAAAGGAGATTTATTCGCGACTTTCAAAAGAAGATCGCTTCGAAGAGGTAATACGAGTTTATGAATCGTCATCCGCAATGGAGGAGGTGAACATAATTCTCGACCGGCTAAAAGATGCTGACAAGCTTAACAACAAAAACATTGCCAGAATGGTCCGGAACTATTTCTTGGAAATGTGCTTTGTAATATCGGAGCTTGGTCGAGTTACGAGCCCGGGCGGCTATTGCGTCATGGTAAACGATAACGTCAGATACGGAGGAGAGGAGATTCCTGTGGATTTGATCCTCTCAGAGTTTGCTCAATCCTTTTCTTATGAGGTTGAGCGTATTTTTGTACTTCCTCGTGGTAAAGGAAACAGCAGCCAGCAGATGGGTGAGTTCGGACGTTCGGAAGTCAGAAAATGCGTATATCTTTGGAGAAAACTGCAGCGGCATGACGCCTGAAGAACTTGTCACATCGCGAAAAGAAACTCGAGCTGGATTCATTGCGATGGCCCTCGAGAAAAATGCGCTTGCAGTTCCATACATTGAAGAGGCAAAGTCTCTTTTGGTGCTCGCGAAGACTGCCGCTTCAGCGCGTGAATTGCTAAAGGTGAATGGTCTGGAGGCGGGGTTGTTAGCAGCATCGGGTCTTTCAAATAAGGCCTTGGTGTATCTCGATGAAGGAGACAAGAAAACTGCAATCGAGGGGCTGATCGAGGAATTCTTGGAGCCCGCCGGGGACGACTTTGCAGAGGAACTGGTTTATCGCTATTTACTGACGAAGGGGGACGCGCTTGGCGGACAAGCTCGCAATTTAGCCGGAGCTCTCGGCGACTGGAAGTTCTTTCGGACGCTTATTTCAGTATTGAAACTAGCCGGAACGAGATACAAGTATTTTGACTCTGAATCCAAGACGTGGATTGATGAACCTGAAGTCGATGCTGGCGTAGAAAAACGGATTAAAGCTCTTTATTGGCAGAGAAAAGGTAATCACCGACTCTTGATCAAAAACTCTAGAGTACCTTTGATCGAAAAGAACGTCGATCTGATTCTGCTATCGGCTTCGCCCGATGACTTTGGCCCCAAAAAGAAGCCGCTTCTAATCAACACTTCCTACTTAGCGTTGGGAGAGTTAAAGGGGGGTATCGATCCCGCAGGGTCGGACGAGCACTGGAAAACAGCGAACTTCGCACTCAACCGCATCCGGGGAAACTTTGGCAAGTTAGGACTTAATCCGCCCACATTCTTCGTCGGGGCAGCTATTGAAACGGCTATGGCAGAAGAAGTTTGTCAACAGATTCGCACCCAGGTTCTTACCCGAGCAGCTAATCTAACCAACGAGAAACAGTTGACAGAGATCTGCACATGGCTAGTCACGTTAGGGTAGTCTTCGTAGGAAGCTTTCGGCCGCTTCGAGAATTCGACTCTGAGCGATTAGCAACTCGTCTTCACCGCACTCTCCAATAGAATTCTTGCCACTATACTTCTTAAATATAGCTGCTTTTTTCTTGCGATTAGCGATAGAATCGCGTTTGCTACCGTGGTCTAGATCATGTCGTGTGTTTGCTCTCAAGAACTTAATATCTGTGACTACGAACTCGTCCTTTGGATCCGGTAGTCGTTTCCCGCTGCCCGACCCTTCATAAAACAGATAGTAGAGGTCGTCTAGAAAATCCTCGAAGGTCTTTTGGGTTTTTCGTGGCTTCTTCAGTCTCAGAAGGGCTGGGGTTGACTTATTCGTCATTTTGAAAATGTCCTCTCCTTCTATCGCTGCATGACGATTGTTCGCTTCCACAAGAAGTTCTTGTATATTCTCGCTAGCCGAATTGAGACCTTTATCGAGTTCTCTGTCCGCGTCATCATAACCACTGAGGAGAAACGAAAAAGCTGGATCGAAAGTCGCCAAACGCTTAGTAAGAATCCTAATGCGTGTCGTAATTGAAGTGCCTTCGGCCGACGCAGAGGTAATCGAATTTTGGTAATCTATAAGTTCTCGATCCTTCGCCTTCACGCCCTTCTGAATCTCCAGTGAGAGTTTCTCAAAAAAAATCTTCTACAAACTCCCCAAATCTCTTTGCCGTTGAATTGTTCTTTAATGACCGCCTTACCCTCGCGGCAAGCATACAGACGGAGAGAGTATTTGCCTTGTTCTTTATTGCTGAAGTAGGAACTGGAAACGCCTTATCAAGATACTTAAGAGTCTCGGTCACCAGCTTTGCTGTAGAGGACGTATCGCTATATCGCTTATTGTCTCGAACGAAATCCTCAAGTTCCTGCAAACGGACCCGAGGCTGAATGCCTCGCGATTCTATCAACATCCATCGGACTGCGATCTCATAGTGCGAGAAGCGAGTGTCCTTTAACTTGATACGATCACTAAAAAAGTTTGACTCGGTGATTCCTTTACAAAAATCACGCATTTGCCCCCGAATCGCATTAAGTCGTTCGGCAGTAATCAAGGGCGTCCCCAACTGTAGGCGTTTGAACAATTCATCAAGCTCATCATCCGTCGCCTCCTGAATTTCCTCGATATCGATTTCGAAATCATCAAAATCGTCAGAAACGTTTTCGGGTAATTTGGAGTACCGGTCAGCTCCTACACGTTTTGCGGTTTCTTCGCTAAGAACTAACTGGTCCGTGAAAAACTCGATTATCGTATTGAGTCGCTGCTGTCCGTCGACGCACTCAAAGGTATTTTCGCCCGTCTTGTCGAAATAGAACTTTGGCAGACTCCATCCCAAAAGAATGGTATCGATGAGTAGTCGTTTCTTCTCGACGGGCCAAACTTCGCCTCGTTGATACTCCGGCATCTCAATTCTGTCTCGACGCTTAAAGATCTTGTCGAGAGCTCGCTTCTCGGTACGCATTTTCATACGATCATTTTGGTTCTGCGTGTAAGCAAAAGCAATCTGTTCGGCACCATCTTTGGGCTAATTATTGATGAGTCTTTGTTTTCTTCAACTCATTGACGGTGGCGTCGGTGTTGTGGCCGAAGCGGAGGCCGTAGTGGCCGTCGGTTGATTTGAGTTTGCCGGCGGCGACAACCTCTGATCGCGGATGCGTGGCGACGATCTTGTTGTTGATCGAGCATGAGATCGAGTCGCCCTTTACGGTGACGGCGATGACTTGCGTGACGGGTTGGCCCACGCCGGCGGCCTTGTTGACCGCGTCGTTTTTGATCGGGGCACGCCCGCCGAGTTGGAACGGTGCGGGGCCGAATCCGCGAAAGATGAACGAGCCGTTGCCGTAAGCGGCACAGTAGAGGTAGCTCGCGTTCTCGGTGCCGAGATCGTTGCCGCCGACCATGATGCCGTAGGGATGCGGATGGTCGTTGATGCTCATATATTTCGCTTCGGTAAAGGTCGCGCTGACGGTGTAATCACCCTTTGCGGTTTCCTTGGTGTTCCAATAGGTGACCGCCGGGCCGGTGGTGACACGCATCCCCTTGCCCTCTTTGACGAGCTTTGCGCTGTTGAGCGTGAGGCCAGCGGCCTTCTCTTTCGCGTCGATCTCGCCGGTCCAGCCCTTGATCAGAACCCCGCCGCCGGCAACGCTCGTCGATGGCCCCTCTTGAGCCGAAACGTCCGCAAACCCAACAAAAATCAACGAAAACAAAAACACGAACGATGGCAGAATATGATCTTTCATAATGCCGCCAACAATATCAACAAACCGCCGGCGACTCAAGGACCGAGCCCGAACGAACATCGCCATAATTTTTCGCGGGTTTCTCTGAGCCGGGATCACGCCAGAAAGATCAGTTCGCTGATGCAAGAGTGTGCTATACTCGCAACGGCGTGCTCTCGGCGGTTCAGGCCTTCGGGGAGGCTGGTTCTTTGAAAGATGGAGGCGTCGGCGGCGGCAGATGTGGCGGCGGCGGTGGAAAAGAAACCGGAGATCATTTTTAATAGAAACTGCGGTTTCCAAACCTTTCGGAAACAGCGTAAACGTAGCCACCACAATGACTTGCGGCGGCAACCCGATGGGTTTCCAAACCGGTTTCCAAGCGGTTTCCAAGCTGGTTTCCAAAAGGTTTCCAAGCGGTTGCCAACGGGCCGGAAAACTGCGGCCGCGGCTCGGGATCTCTTGTTTTCGCGGGTGTGATCGGGAAATATCCCGTCCGAGGGAACGGCCGCCTAAAATAAGGCTCGGCCGCTGTCGTAACTGAGATCAAGTAGAGGTATTTGGTGCCGGAGGTCGGACTCGAACCGACATGGGATTGCTCCCGCCAGATTTTGAGTCTGGTGCGTATACCAATTTCGCCACTCCGGCGTGGAATCTCAAATAATAGGGCCTGCTCGGGCGGTACGTCAAGAATAGCAACATCAGTTGGCGTAACTCACACGGCCTACGACGTTGATCTCCCGGCGCCAGTCCTCGTGAAGTTCGAACCGCCAGAGCTCGATCTCGGGTGCGATCTTTCGTGCAAAGTACTCGAACCTATGATGAAAGGAGAGGGCCGGGGCGACCGCATAGACGAGCGCCGGTGCATCCCTGATCTCAAGCTCGCCAAAGAGCCTCGCCTTTGCCAGGATGCCCTTGCGACGCTGCAGTTCGATCTTTCGCCAGTAATCGGCCGCCTGAAATACCATTTCGCGGTCGGGTGCGGCCTTTAGTTCGATGATCACGAGGCGGCCGTCCTTTCTGAGCGCCAGCAGGTCGATCTTGCCGGACGACGACCGAAACTGGTTGTATACGGGCGACAGGATGAGGTTCGGGTCGAGGCGCGAAATATCGCGTTTCAGGATCGACTCGAGCCAAAGTTCGGGCGAGGCCCGATAGAAGGCGTGGCGGGGATTGGGCGTGTCGTGACGGCGAAACGCCGAGACCTCGCGGATCAATTCGACAAGGTCGTTCCGGCTGTCGGGAACCAATGGCCGGCGGCTTTTGCCGACACCGAACCAGGCTTGCTCCTTGCCCATAAGCGTTCGGACACGTGCGAAGGGCAGGCCGCGAAATCTGAGCGTTTCGGCGTTCTTTGAACGAACTACATCGATCTTGGCCGGTTCCAGGTCGATGACGCGAGGGACCGTCTTCGACCTCGGCACCTCAGATGGGATCGAGAGCCGTTTCGGCCTTTCGCGCCAGAGCGATGAGATCGTCCACTCGTCGAGCGCGGTCACCCCCGTGCCGGTCATCTCCATGATCGATAAGCAGGACCTCGCCGGCCGTGCGAGCAAGGCGTGAAGCCGACGCAATGCCCTCGCCTGCTTCTTCCCGGCCGCGATCCAAATATCTTCGATCGGCCGTTTTCGCCGCTCGTTCAGGCGGTCACGCCAAAGGAACGCCGTTGCCATCAGCGTTTCGGCTCTGAGCGAGTTGGTCACGTCGGCGATGACGCCGGTTTGGGCGCTGCCTGCCGAGCCGATAATGATATTTGCGATCCGGCCGTTTCGGTCGTTCAACGCGACGCGTACGATGCGAAACATCGGAAAGCTGTCAACGATCGTCCGGGCGATCTCGTTCGCCCTTGAAAGCCGTGCAAGCTCGACCTCCATCGCAAGCTCTGCGGCGGAGGTCCTTGGGACGAGCCGAAGCGTTTCCGCACCGGCGCCGAATCGGCCCGACACGCTAAGCGTGGCCGAGCCGCCCTCGACGCTAATATGTGTGATCCGCCAGCTTCTGGATCCCTTTTCGGCCGGCAATGACAGGAAAAGCTTTTCACCCGCGGCCTCGACATCGATCTCGTCCCTCAGAAGCGGAAAAGTTCTCCCGTTCTCATAAAGGGCAAGCCACTCGATGTGCGACCGCAAAAGATCGATGAGTTCCGCAGATGCATCTACCATTCGAAACGCTCGTCAAAGTACTTGACCATTGCCGCCGCCCAATCGGCATATCCCTTTTCCGAAGGATGGATCCCGTCGGCAAAAAAGCCCTCGAAATCTACGTCCGCCGGCTGCGGGTAATAGAAGACACGGTCCATCGGGGCCGTAAATTCCCTGATGTTTGCGTCATGCATCTGAGAAAGTTCCCAGAGGATCTCCTTGATCGGCGGCGGAAGGACGGGCGAATATCCGATCATCGGGCAGTTGGATATAAAGATGACGGCGTCGGGATTTGCGGATCGCACCGTGCCGATCAGATCGATCATATCGCGCCGCCACTTCATCGGGCTGCTGAGCTTCATCACGTCGTTGCCGCCGATGCCGAGCAGAACGTGATCGAAAGTTTCGTCGGGGACGAGCGGCCAAAGTTCGTCGAGGGCGCGGCGGGCCGTCACACCATTTTTCCCCACGACGGTCCAGCGAACGGGTCGGCCGATCCGCTTACTCAGATTGAGTGCGAACTGGCCGCCGAGTGCCTTCTCATGCGTCCTGGCACCGAGGCCCGCTACGGTCGATTCGCCGAGGACGAGCAGTTTCGATTCATCCGCACCGGGTTCGCCGGCGAGGCCCGTCGCTCCTTCGGCCTCGGGAAGCAGGCCGACCTTCCATCGAGTGATCTGGCCCTGGACCAGCAGAAGGGGCGCGATCGGCAAGATCAACGCTCCTCCCATCAAATACTTTGCCTGCCATCTTCTCAAACTCATCTTCGATCCAAATCGTTCCCGAACCTTTATGATAAACTTCCATTTCTTTCGATGTTTTTGTCAAATCGCCTCGCTGAGGTTACAGCATATTTACTATTGATCTTTAGCGTTGCCGGCTGCGGGTGGTTCGGAAGCAGCGAGCGGTCAGAGGATGCGCCGCCTGTTATCTCTCAGCCAAAGAGCGTCGTCCCGTTCGAAACACGTGAGCCCGCGGAGTATCAGGCCGATCTCGTGACCTCGGCCGACGGCGTGGAATCAACCGTGCATTTTGCTCGCTCAGGCGGAAATTGGCGATTCGACACGTTTTCCGCAGGCGGACCATCGCGGTCGATCATTCGAACCGACACGACGATCTATGTCGATCACGCATCGCGCACCTTTGCCGAGGCGCCGTCGGGCATCATTAGTGCGGACCGGCCACAGTTCCTTTCGGATCTGACCATGTCGCTTCTCAGCCGGTTCGAGGCAGGAAAATTCGAGGAGGTCGGCCGCGAGGGCTCGATCGTCAGGTATCGCGTGACCTCCGAGGGCGAACGCGATGCGTCCCTTGTGACCTATGACTCGGCGATCGGAATGGTCGTGCGGCAGGAATCTGAACCGGCCGGCGGGAATGGTCTTGTCTTTGAGCTCCGCCGTTTCAGTTTAGAGGTGGACGCTTCGGCATTTCAGGTGCCGCAGGGCTACCGCAAGACGCAGTGGGCAGACCTTCAGACACGTGCGAGGCGAAATTGAATACCACGCTAAAACAATTTGCCCGCTATTTCGGCCCGTACAAATGGCCGATCGCTCTCGGCATCTCGTGCATCCTTGTGTCGATGTCCTTCGGCTTGCTCATTCCCTCTCTGATCGGGATGGCGATCGACGATCTGGCGGCGGGCATCACATGGGCAAAGATCATCTATTTCCCGCTTGTTATCCTGGCGGCAAATTTTGGCAGCGGCATATTCCTTTTCCTCCAGCGGCGTCTGCTGATCAACACCTCCCGGCACATCGAATTTGACATGCGCGAGGCGTTCTATTCCCGACTGGTCGATCAGCCAGCTGAGTTTTTCTATGACAACCGGATCGGCGATCTGATGGCGCGTGCTACCAATGACCTAGCCGCCGTTCGCCAGATCGTCGGGCCGATGATCCTTTACAGTTTTCAGGCGATCTTTGCGTTGCTGATCGTGCTGCCAATACTGCTAAATATTTCTGTCAAGCTGACGCTGCTGATGTTGATACCGCTGCCGCTCGTGTCCCTGACCGTGAAATTCCTCGGCGAGCAGATCCACAAGCGGTTCGAGAAGATCCAGGAGTTCTTTTCCGATATCACGGCCCGTGCCCAGGAGAATCTTTCAGGGGTCCGTGTCGTGCGAGCATACGCCCAGGAAGAAGCCGAGATCGAACAGTTTCAGGTACTCAATCGCGAGTACGCCACCAAAAATCTCCAGCTTGTGAAATTTGCAGCGGCGATGCGGCCGATGCTGTTCTTCTTCATCGGGCTCGGTTTCGTGATCATCGTCGCCGTCGGAGTTCCGATGGCCGTGCGCGGCGAGATAACGGCGGGCAATTTTACGTCCTTCATCCTCTACCTGCAGCGGATGATCTGGTATCTGATCGCGCTCGGTTACGTCGTCAATCTATGGCAGAGAGGAACGGCGAGCCTGAAGCGGTTCAACGCGATACTCGAGACCGAGCCGAAGATAAAGGACGACGAGGCGGCACGCGACCAGCCGGCGATAAAAGGCGAGATCGAGTTTCGCGGCCTGACCTTCGCGTATAACGGCAAACCTGTGCTTCATGACATCGATCTCAAGATCGAGCCCGGCCAGACGGTGGCGTTCGTCGGCAAGACCGGGAGCGGCAAATCCACACTCGTTAGCCTGATCCCGCGTCTTCAGAACGCCCCTGACGGAAGCGTCCTCATCGACGGAAGGCCGGTGCGCGAATACAAGCTCGGCCAGCTCCGCGGCGCCATCGGGTTCGTTCCGCAGGAGACATTTCTGTTCAGCGATACGCTCGCCGCGAACATCGCATTCGGCGTTGATAAAGATTGGCCGCAGAGCCGCAGAGCCGGCGAGAATGGTGACTCTGCCGTCGACGAGGTCCGGGGCGACGGCCCGTTGATCAACGGCTCTCCGCCTTCCGCATCTCTGCGTCCCCGCGGCCCAATGACCGTGGAAAGGGCTGCCGAGATCTCAGGACTCGCGGATGACATAGCCGATTTTCCGAATAAGTACGAACAGCTTGTCGGTGAGCGAGGCATCACGCTCTCGGGCGGGCAGAAACAACGAACCGCCATTGCCCGGGCCGTAATGCGCGACCCGCGTATCCTGATCCTGGACGACTCTCTCTCCGCCGTGGATACGTACACCGAAGAGAAGATACTTCACAATCTGCGCGGTGTACGCGAGGGAAGAACGACCCTCGTCGTTTCACATCGAATCTCGACCATCCGCGACGCCGACCTGATCTGCGTAATGGCGGATGGCCGCATCATCGAACGCGGTACGCACGAAGAACTTCTGCGGCTCGATGGCGAGTATGCCGATCTGTACGAACGCCAACGGCTGGAGGATGAGTTGGAAGCGACGGATTAGTCCCATTGCCTAAATGCTGCTTGCTTCCCGCGGCGGAAGCATCTGCTGGCCGCAACCTATAAAGGCCGCGAATAACTGAAAAATAAATTTCCCGCCCGTGAAACCTTTTCCGCTGTCGAGGTGTCTAAAGGTTTAACCGCACGAATTCGTCCGAATTAAGATCTAGAACAACTGGAGTTTCTATTATGCGAAAAGCATTGTTTTTGCTGGGGATATTTGTGTGCGCATCTCTCGGGGCCACTGCACAGGGCCCGACACAGGGTCTGCTGAACGCGTTGAGCAAGGAAGGCCGTGACCTCGGTTCGTGCCCACTTAAGAAAACCAACGTCACCGCCGACATAAGCGGCTTCGTCACCCGTGTCCGCGTCGTGCAGGAATTTGAGAATTCTTTCTCTCAGCCCATCGAGGCCGTCTATGTATTCCCGTTATCACAGAACGGCGCCGTGGATGATATGACGATGACCATCGGCGCACGGGTCGTGCGCGGCCGGATATTGAAGCGTGAAGAGGCGCGGAAGGCATATGAAGCGGCAAAAAGCGAGGGCAGAGCGGCAAGCCTGCTCGACCAGGAACGCCCGAACATCTTTACCCAATCCGTAGCCAATATAATGCCCGGCGAATCGGTCAAGGTCGAGATCAGCTACGTCGAGACGCTCCAATATGAGGATGGCTCTTACGAGTTTGTCTTCCCGATGACGGTCGGGCCGCGTTACAATCCCGCCTCGGTCGCCGATAAGAGCAAAATAACGCCTCCGATCGCCGCGACGCGCCCGGGCCACGATATTTCTATCAGCGTCAATTTGAATGCGGGGATCCCGGTCCAGGAGATCCGGTCCGACTCGCACGAGATCCATCAGATCAACCTAACGTCGAATGCGGCAAAGGTCTCCCTAAAGGACGAAAAGGTCATCCCGAACAAAGATTTCGTACTCCGCTACGACGTTACGGGTAAACGGATCGAAGATGCCGTGCTCACGCACCGCAGCGAACGCGGCGGTTTTTTTACAATGATCCTGCAGCCGCCCGACCGGTTCGTCACCGAGGACCGCACGCCCAAAGAGATCGTGTTCGTGCTGGACACGAGCGGCTCGATGTACGGTTTTCCGATCGAAAAGGCCAAGGAAGCGATGAAGCTTTCTCTCGACGGCCTTTACCCCAACGACACTTTCAACCTCATCACATTCGCCGGCGACACGTCCGTATTGTTTGATGAGCCGGTGCCTGCGACCAAGGCGAATCTCGAGAAGGCCCAGGCATTTCTCGATACACGTTCGGGCGGCGGCGGCACCGAAATGATGAAGGCGATCAAAGCCGCGCTCGACCCTTCGGACGCTAATGATCATCTGCGCATCGTCTGCTTTATGACCGACGGCTATGTCGGCAATGAGAACGAGATCATCGCCGAGATCCAGCGTCACCCGCAGGCGCGGGTATTCTCATTCGGCATCGGCAGCTCTGTAAATCGCTTTTTGCTCGACAAGATGGCAGAGGCCGGAAAGGGCGAGGTCGAATACGTCGCGCTCGAAGATGACGGCTCAAAAGCCGCGAGGAGATTCTACGAGCGCGTCCGAACGCCGCTTCTCACAGACCTCTCGATCGAGTGGAACGGAATGCCGGTCGCCGATGTTTATCCGAGCAGGCTCACCGACCTTTTTTCGGCAAAACCGGTGATCGTCAATGGCCGATTCACAAAGGCCGCCGCCGGAACGATAAAGCTAAGGGGCAAGGTCGCCGGCCAGCCGTACGAGCGCGAGATCGCCGTCAGCTTTCCCGAAACCGAACCGGCGAACGACTCGCTCGCATCGCTCTGGGCACGCAAACGCATCGACCAACTATCGAGCGATGCACTTAACTCAAAGGACGCTGCCGCGGTAAATAAACAGATCACCGATCTCGGCCTCGAGTTTCGCCTTTTGACGCAGTTCACGTCATTCGTCGCCGTCGAAGAACGCATCGTCAACCAGAACGGCACGCCCGTGAAGGTCGAAGTCCCGATCGCGATACCCGACGGCGTTGATATCAACATGGCGGTCGGCGACGGCCAAACGGTCGTGAACGTCACGGGCTCGGGTTCCGGCAGCGGCAGCGGAGTCGGCTACGGAAGCGGCGGCGGGGTCGGAAACCTGCCGGCCAGCCCTCGACAGATCTCCGGCGGCGTGCTCAATGCCTCTTCTGCAATGGTCACGGTCACCTCTTCGGAATCGGCGATCGATACGACAGATTCCAGCATAACGACAACGATCAGGCCCGACTCGAACGGCAACTTTCGCGTGGTCACGCGCAGCGGCGGCGGTGGCGGCGGAGGTGCGGAACGCAAAGATGAGAAACGCCCGAAAGCCGCAAAGCCGACGCCCCCGACACCCGAGCAGCTTCGCGTGGCAAAGCTCAAGGCGACGCTGCATACATGGCTCTACGATCTTTCAAATCGGTTCCGGGTCAGCCAATATCAGCTGACCGCGAACGAATCCTTGTTCGTCCGCGACGGTAAGGCTGCGATCCGGATCGTCCTGACCGGGTCTTCGCCCGAACTGATCGAAAAGCTGAAAGCCGCTGGCTTTGAGCCCGTGTCGGAGAAAGGCAATACGCTCATCGGCCGCGTCGCGGTCGAAAAGCTCGCGGCGCTTGCCGTGATCGAGGAAGTAAAATACATACTTCCGGCGATCTGAAAGGGACAGGAGCCGTGTACGTGCCGAAAGGCTGCTCCTGTGAAAGTTTCTTTTGCAAAAGACGCCGCGGAAATGGTAGTATCGTCCGTGCAACACACTGCCATTATATAAACACAAGGAGTAACTATGCTGAGAAAGATAGAGGATTTTAGTAAAGATTGGACCTACGAGGCGGAAATGACCGGGAAGGTCCTGCAAACGCTGACGGACGAATCGCTCGGGCAAAGGGTGAGTGCTGACGGACGCGACCTCGGGTTTCTCGGCTGGCATCTCACGCAAACGCTCGGAGAGATGCTCGGGCTTGTCGGCCTAAAGATCGACGCTCCGGCACACGACCAGCCGCGTCCGGATTCGGCGGCCGAGATAGCTGCCGCGTATGAGAAAGCTGCGAGATCTGTCGCTGACGAAGTAGCTGAAAATTGGACCGACGAGACCCTGCTCCAGACCGACGAGATGTACGGTGAGACCTGGGCACGAGGGCTGACGCTCTTTTATCTTATCGCGCACCAAGCCCACCACCGCGGCCAGATGACCGTGTTGATGCGGCAGGCCGGTTTGCCTGTTCCCGGTATCTACGGCCCATCAAAAGAGGAATGGGCCGCAATGGGAGCTCCGGCGATGGCATAGAGTGAGCTTTGCCGTCGCCTTAAGGAACAGACCCGGATTCTATGTACGGCGGCAAATTCTCTCCGCGGCCTAAGAGCCATCCCAAATCGACATCATCTTTTCAAAGCGATAGAATGACTGTTTTGTTTTCACTTCAGGAAGTTAACTGAGCATGAATGAAACAGTAATCACGCCGGAGATCGTCGAACAGCATAACCTCACGTCGGAAGAATACGAGAAGATCGTTTCAGTAATGGGCCGCGAGCCAAATCTGACGGAGCTTGGTGTGTTCAGCGTGATGTGGTCGGAACACTGCTCCTATAAGTCGTCCCGCGTTCATCTCAAGCGGCTTCCGACCAGCGGACCGCGGGTGATCGTGCCGCCGGGCGAGAATGCCGGTGTCGTCGATATAGGCGACGATTGGTGCGTGGCGTTCAAGGTCGAATCGCACAATCATCCATCGTTCATCGAGCCGTTTCAGGGAGCGGCGACCGGCGTCGGCGGGATCCTTCGCGATGTATTCACGATGGGAGCGAGGCCCGTGGCGGCGATGAACTCGCTTCGATTCGGGCCGCTCGATGATGCGAAGCATGGCAAACGCAACCGAGCGATCCTGAAAGGCTGCGTCGAGGGCATAGGCCATTACGGGAATTGTTTCGGCGTTCCGACGATCGGCGGCGAGGTCGTTTTTGACGAAGCTTACAGCCTGAATCCGCTTGTCAACGCGTTCGCGCTCGGCATCGTACGCAAAGATCAGATCTTTTTCGGCAAGGCCGAGGGTATCGGCAATCCCGTGCTCTACGTTGGCGCAAAGACGGGACGCGACGGCATCCACGGCGCGACGATGGCATCGGCCGAGTTTGACGACGCAGTGCTCGAAAAACGGCCGACGGTGCAGGTTGGCGATCCGTTCCTCGAAAAGCTTCTTCTGGAAGCATGCCTGGAAGCGATGCGTTCCGGGGCTATCGCGGGCATTCAGGACATGGGTGCCGCGGGCCTGACAAGTTCGTCGGTCGAGATGGCGGCCCGCGCGGGGACGGGACTCGAACTCGACCTGACGCTTGTCCCGCAGCGTGAAACGGGAATGACGGCCTATGAGATGCTGCTTTCGGAGTCGCAAGAGCGGATGCTGATCGTCGCGCGTGCCGGCCGCGAAAAGGAGTTGGTCGAGATCTTTAACAAATGGGACCTCGACGCTGTCGTCATCGGAAGGGTGGTCGAGGGTGACCGCCTTAGGATCATTCACAACGGAGTGCTCGAAGCCGATCTACCGGTCCAGGCGTTGACCGATGATGCGCCGAGGTACGAAAGGCCAATGTCAGATCCCAAATTTCAAATTCCAGATCCAAGATCGGAAGACAAATTTGGAATTTGGAATTTGGGATCGGAATACGACGCAAATGAGGCGCTCAAGAAACTTCTGGGTTCGCCCAATATTTGTTCGAAGCATTGGGTTTACGAGCAATACGATTCGATGGTGCGGACGAATACGGCGGTACTGCCGGGTGCCGACGCGGCCGTCATCCGCGTCAAAGAGACCCGCCGGGCGATCGCGATGTGCCTCGACGGGCCTGGCCGATATGTCGCTGTGAATGCCAAAGAAGGTGCGAAACTTGCGGTTGCCGAGGCCGCTCGAAACGTCGTCTGCGTCGGAGCAAAGCCGATCGCGGTGACGAACTGCCTCAACTTTGCATCGCCTGAAAGGCCGGAGGTGATGCAGTCGTTCTCCGACGTGATCGACGGGATGAAGGAGGCGTGCGAGGCATTCGAGACTCCTGTCGTTTCAGGCAACGTTTCGTTTTACAACGAGACGGATGGCCGCGGCATCTTGCCGACACCGACGATCGGGATGGTCGGCCTGATCGACGACACGCGGAAGATGATCACACAGGGTTTCAAGAACGAAGGCGACGTCATCGCGTTGCTCGGCGTGACGAATGACGATCTTTCGGTGAGCGAATTTGCACAGACCGTGGCGGGTCGTTCCACCGATGAACTGATCGCCAACGGCACCGTGCCGAAGATCGATCTTGAGCTTGAGGTAAAGGTCCAGGACACGCTCCTGAAGCTCGCGGACGAGACACTGCTGAAGTCAGCACACGATTGCTCCGACGGTGGCCTAGCGGTCGCGATCGCCGAATGCTGTTTCTCATCGCTGAACCGCGATGCGGTCGGGGCACAGATCGAACTTACGTCGAACGGCGTTTCTAAGGAAGCACTGCTCTTCGGCGAATCGCCATCCCGGATCGTTATCAGCTTTGCTCCGAATGATCTCGACAGGGTTCGGGAGGTCGTTGGGGATTGCCCGTTCGGGGTGATCGGCACGGTCGGTGACGACGTTTTGATCATCGCGATCGACGGCGACCAGGCAATCGCATCGCCCGTCTCGGTGCTGGAAGCGGCGTGGGAATCGTCGCTCGCAGAAGCACTCGAATCATAAAGTGAATGTTCGATACAGGCTGTTGCTGAAAGCTGAGAGCCGATAGCTGAAAGCTGACAGCCAATAGCGGATGATCTCATAGAACATGGCGGCCGGAATTTATCTTCACATACCATTCTGCAGATCGCGTTGTTCTTACTGCGACTTTGCGACGGACGTTTACCGCAGCCGCGAGGCTGTGGATAGGTATTCCGAAGCGCTGTCTCGGGAAATCAGCAACGTACGCGATGAATCGCGCACTCTGAGCGTAGACACTATCTACTTCGGCGGCGGGACGCCTTCGCTGCTTGAACCTCAGCAGGCCGAAAAGATAATTAGCTCGGTGAACTCCGTGTTCTCGGTGGCTAAAGATCCCGAGATCACGATGGAGATGAACCCGGCGACGGTCACGCCCGAGAAGCTTATCGCCTATCGCGAGCTTGGCGTGAACCGTGCAAGCTTTGGCGTTCAGACCTTTAATGACCGCGACCTGAAACTTCTGGCCCGCGGGCACGACGCGAAGGATGCGCGGGAGACGTATCGGATGCTGCGTGGAGCGGGGTTCGAGAACGTCAGCTTTGACCTGATCGCCGGGCTGCCGGGACAGACAATGGATGATTGGAGGCGGAATCTCGATGAAGCAGTCGCGATGGAGCCCGAGCATCTTTCGCTCTACCTGCTCGAAATTCACGAAGGCACGCCGCTCGCCGAACAGCTTCGTTCCGGCCGCCGTTCGCCGATCGACGACGAGGTCGCGGCCGAGATGTACGAGGTGATGATCGACCTGCTGGCGGCGTCAGGTTATATACAGTACGAGATCTCAAATTTTGCAAGGCCCGGTTTTGAGTCCCGACACAACACCAAATACTGGCGGCTCGAACCCGTCTTCGGCTTCGGCGTGTCAGCTCATTCGTTCGATGGCGTCGAGCGCTACGCTAACGAGCGTGATACTGCTAAATACGTCGATCGTATAGAAGCGAATGGCAATGCCGAAGTATTTCGCGAGACCATAAATGTAGGTTCGGAGTCGGTTTTTCTTGGGCTTCGGTTGAGCGAGGGTGTCGATATTGCTGAACAGAAAGAGCGTTACGATGTCGATCTGATCCGGAAGGTCGACGCTCTCGCGGATTCGGGCTTGGTCGAGGTCGCCGATGGTAGGTTAAGGCTTACGCGAAAGGGAATGTTATTCTCCAACGAGGTTTTCGCCGAATTTGTATGAGAGCCTTCGCCGCCATTCTGTTCCTAGCATTTGTCCTGCCCGCTCAACCGCTGCCAAAAGTTGAGCGCGAATTTCGGGCGGTATGGATAGCGACCGTCGATAACATCGACTTTCCTACAAAGAGAACCTTATCTGTCAATGAACAGAAAGCCGAACTGATCTCAGTACTCGAGCTTGCTAGGAAGCTCAGGTTGAATGCCATGATCTTTCAGGTGCGACCTGCGGCCGACGCAGTCTATGACTCAAAGCTAGAGCCTTGGTCTGAATACCTAACCGGGCAGATGGGCAAACCGCAAGCCTTCGACCCGCTAGCGTTCATCGTCGCCGAGGCCCATAGGCGAGCTATTCTGGTACACGCGTGGTTCAATCCGTACCGCGCATATCATCCTTCTGCCAAGACGATTTCGGACGATCACGTATCGAAACGAAAGCCCGCGATCGTTCGTCAATATGGCCGATATATGTGGCTCGACCCGACCGAACCCGAGGCTCAGATGTACAGCCTGAGTGTTATCGCGGACGTCGTCCGCAGGTACGACATTGATGGTGTGCATTTCGATGATTATTTCTACCCGTACGCCGAGAAGGACGAGAAAGCGAACAACATCGACTTTCCCGACACGGCGAACTGGGAGAAATACAAGCTGAGCGGCGGGAAAATGAACCGCGGAGACTGGCGGAGGTCGCACGTGAATAAATTCATCAAAGCGGTTGGCCGCGAGGTGAAACGCATCAAACCGCACGTTATGTATGGCATATCACCATTTGGTATCTGGCAGCCAATGCCGGAGCAAGATATCAAAGGTTTTAATGCATACGCGGAGCTTTACGCCGATTCGAAGAAATGGCTGCAAGAGGGCACGGTCGATTACCTAGCACCGCAGCTTTATTGGGAAACCGGTCGTCCGGGCTTGAGTTTTCCCGTGTTGCTTGATTGGTGGAACAAGCAGAACACAAAACGCCGTCACATTTGGCCGGGTATCGCGACATACAGGATCGGTTCGACGGCTACGTTCAACGCCGAAATGATCGTTTCGCAGGTCAGCGCGACGCGGCAGGACCCGTTAAATTTGGGCGCGATCCATTTCAGCTTCAAATCCCTACGGAATGATATGGGCGGGATACAGGAGAGACTGCGCGATTCCGTCTACGCACGAGATGCGATAATCCCCGCGTCGCCATGGATCAAGTCGAAGCGGTTGCGTTCGCCGAAGGTGACGATCAGGCGCGATGCAGAGCACGTTCGTGCAGCTTGGCCAAAGGTTTCGGGCGCGTTTTGGTATGTGGTTTACGCGAAGGACGAGAACGGTTGGGGATACTCGATAAAACCTTCGAGCGAACGTTCGATCTCGTTGTCGACGGAACGGAAAATCGAACGCATTTTGGTTAAGGCGATCGATTCTCTCGGCAACGAAAGCAAATAGCGCAGTCAATTGAGTCTCTTGATCCGCCCATCCACGCTCGGCCCGATCGTGGCGTTCGGCGCATTGCGTATGGCTTTTTCAAACACCTCCGAATCCTTCGGGGCCTTATCTGCAGCGAGAAGCACCCTGGCATCTTTGAACATCGTGTAGCCGTCGCCGCCGCGCGAGACGAGAAAGTCCGACGTCGCTATCGTATAAACACCGTCGTTCACCACTAGTTTGCCTCCGACGTATGCTTCCAGCACACGCTGGCCAGGCAGTTTACTCGCATCGAAGGTGAATTTTAGCCCGGAGACCTGCGGAAACCGGCCAGGTTCGTTGTCCTCGCGGCTGCGTGCAACGCCATGTTCGAGGATGTCCATCAACGTCTTGCCGGAAACTTCCACCTTTACGATCGGATTATTGAACGGCAAGATCGACAGCACATCTCGCATCGTGAGCGGGCCGGGGTTGTATGTGAGGTCCGCACGGATCGAGCCGCCGTTCACAAAGCCTATATCGGCACCGACCGCTTCGCGGTAGGCGTCCGCGATGAAATTCCCGATATTGGTTTCCTTTGTACGCGAGGAAAAAGAAAGGGCATCGAGCTCGACCGACGTGGCACCGACCTTGACCGCAAGCTTTTCCAAAAGGTCTTTGTATTTAGCGGCCACGGGGGCAAACTCAGGATCGTCGGCGATCTGGTCCGTGACCGGGATTATCTGCCAGTCCATACTTGCGAGCTTGCCGGTCTTTTTGTCGATATACAGATCGAACCTGCCGACCTCGCGGGCATCCGCAGTCATCTTAAAGATCGGCGTGCCGTTGGCTGACGATTGCAGAAGAGTATGTTCATGCCCGCCGATGATCAGGTCAAGATCGGCACAGCCCGCGAGCTTCTTGTCCTGGTACATAAAAAGATGGGTCAAGCCGATGACGACCTCGGCCCCGAGTTCGCGCATCTCGGGTACGAGCTTTTTTGCGGTCTCGCAATAATCCGCGACGCTTAGGCCCGCCTCCATCGATGATGTCTCTTTCGTCTCAGGCAAGAGAAGACCGATAAACCCGATCCTCACCCCGCCGATCGACCTGATCACGAATTGCGGTGTGCCCCCGAATGTCTTTCCCGTGCCCGAGTCGATCACGTTCGCACCAAGCCACGTGAATTTCGATTCGGCCATCCGCTGCAAAAGGTCTGCGGTCTTGATGTCGAATTCGTGATTTCCAAAGACCGCGTAGTCGAGCCCGATGGCGTTCCATGCATCGATCATCTGCGCGCCCTTATATGTCCTGGTCTCGACCGATGGCGAGAGAGTGTCGCCGCCGAGAGTCAGCAGGGTGTTGGGATTCTCTTTCAGCACCTGTTTCTTTATCGTCGAGACACGCGCCAGACCGCCGCGTTTGCCGCCATCCGCAGGCGTGAATTGATATGTGTCGTTGACGTGCAGGATCGTGACCTTGACCGTCTCAGCGCTCTGGCCGACGGCCGCGGTGAGCAGTAGCAGCAGCAGTAGAACGGACGCGGGGACTTTATTTTTCATCGCCTTTACTCTCGATATTAAGATGCGTGCGCGCTTCCCATAACTCCGGGAAAAATTTCTTGTTGAGCGTCGTCATCAGATAGCCGACGCCATCCGAACCGCCCGTGCCGCGCTTCATTCCGAGCATGCGCTCGACCATCTGGATGTGGTTATACCTCCATGCCACTATCAGTTCGTCATGCTCGATCAGCAGGTCCTGCATATTGTATATCTCGGCGTACTTTTCGGGATGCGTCAGTATCTCGACCGTGGCCGCGATTCGCTCATCGTGCGTGGTGCTTGCCATACCGCTCCGACCGACGAGGCCCCAGAATGCATCGGCCAGTGACGGAGAGGAATATCGCTCGTTCAATCTCGTGAATGCAAACTCGTCCTCGGCAAACGTACTCAGGATCTTCTCATCCTTTGCACCCGACACGAATTCCAATTCTCGGAACTGCATCGACTGGAACCCGCTTGCCGGATTCAGCTTGTCGCGAAATTCGAGAAAGCCGATCGGTGCCATCGATTCGAGGACGTGGATCTGCGTGACGAGTATCCGCTCGATCGAAACGACCCCGCGAAGGCTGTGATTCGCCCGAAAGGTCCGCCCTTCGTCGATCCATTTGATGGTTGCGTCGAGCTCGTGCAGGATCTGCTTGAACCAAAGCTCGTACGTCTGGTGAATGATGATGAACAGGAGTTCGTCGTGGCTTGATGGTTCAGAAAGCGTCTCCTGTAGGCGAATTAGTTCCGGGACCTTCAGGTATCTGTTATACGAAAGCGGAGCGCCTTTCCCGTATCCTGATGACATGTTGGGTAGTCTATCAGAAAAGCGGCCATGCACTAGTGTCGGGCATCGGGTGTCGGGCATCGGTCTGCCGACCACTTCGATACTGTTTTGGCCGCAAGCCGCCAAGACTCAAAAAAATCGCTGTTGATAGCAAATGAAGATGTCCGGTTTTGCTAGCACATCAAATGTCCCCTTTGGCGAATTGGGAGCGAAGCGGCGGGCCGCTTCGGTTTCAATTCGCGCGGATGTCGGCCGGGCCGTTTGAGAG
>JBFWWI010000008.1:0-107695 GCA_050246275.1 Pyrinomonadaceae bacterium | reverse complement strand
CCGTGGCGTCGTTCCTTTTCGTTCGCGTCAAGTGCGAGGTCGGGATGGATCGACCGGGCAAGGTCGTGGTATGCCTTTTTCGCCTCCGGCGTAGGGATATATTCTTCCGCGTCGTGAGCCGCTTCGGCCCGAGCGGCTGACTCTTCGGCACGTCGGCGGAGTTCCTCGACCCGTTTCTTTATTTCCTCATCATCCGGTACGAGCTTTAATTCTTCCTCGGCTATCTCAGCTTCGATCTCGTCAAACTGTGCGTAAAGACGCGCGACATCCATCGAGTATCGTGCTTCGAACTGCTCAAGCTCCGCGCGCAGATCCGCCATTTCCTCTTCCCGATCGGCAAGCTTATCTTTGAGCCGCTCCAGAACGCGGCGCTTCTTGTTGAGCTCGATCTCTTCGGGTGTTGGTTCGTTCATGAATAGAGATTCATCGGCCTGGAGAGCAGTTCGATGGGGTCGGCGACATTCAGGACCTCCCGCACGTAGAATGGCTCTCCGGCCTCGACGCCGATAAGCGAACCAAAGTAACGGGAGCGGTTCTCGATCTCATCGAGAAAGCGTTTGTCCGTCAGACGGGTCTCGGGTTCGGTCGATCCCGGATCGTAGAACTGCGACCTATGCGCGCGGATAGCCGCCATCTTACCGGGCAGGAATTCTGATATATCCACAATGAACGACGGGTTTACGCGACGCGAGAAAATATTATGTGCCACCTTCGGGACCGCAATCGTATCTGCGCCGCTCTCGGGGTCATAGTTGCGCATACTGGAAAGCCGAGCCGATTCGCGTACGATCCGGGCGATATGGTCGTGATCGGGATGCGGATCGTCGAGCTGATGCGTTACGACGACCTTTGGCTTCAAGCGTCGAAACGCCCGCACCATCGCCGTCCGCGAACCGTCGTCGACGAAGACGTGTCCGTCTGCGAGTCCGAGATTCTCGCGAACGTCGAGCTTCAGTATCTTCGTAGCGTCGTCTGCTTCCTTTGCCCTTCCCTCGACCGTTCCACGCGTACCCATCTCTCCGCGAGTTACATCGAGCCCGCCGGTCGTGTACCCGAGGGCCTTCATCCGCAGCATCGTGCCGCCGACGGTCAATTCGAGATCGTCGGGGTGCGCGAAAACTGCAAGGATATCTACCTGGGCCATTGATTTGAATTTAGCACGGCGTGTCAGTAGCCTGCACGTGGGTAAGGGCTCCTTGCGGACGGAGGAACTGTTAAAATCATCCAAATGAAGATAATTGTTTTAGGCTCAGGTTCATCCGTCCCACATCCGACGCGTTCAAGTTCGGCCTATTGGCTTGAGACGAGCGGCGGCTCGATGCTGCTCGATTGTTCGGCGTCGGCGATACATCGGATGGCTCAAGAAAGGTGCGACTGGGCGGACCTCGACGCGATCTGGATCTCGCACTTTCATCTTGATCACTGCGGCGGCCTGCCGCCTTTTTTGTTCGGCACGAAATACGCTCCGACAACTCAAACGCGTACCAAGAAAATGCGGATCTTTGGCCCCCGGGGATTGCGGAACCTGCTGGACACCTTCGATTCCGCCTACGACTACGGCCTGCTCGAACAGCCATTCCCGACCGAGGTTATCGAGATCGAACCCGGCAAGCAATTCGAACTCTTTCAAGGCGTGACGGCCAAAACATTCTCCACACCGCACACCGACGAAAGCTGTGCCATCAGGATAACGGACACTTCGGGATCGATGGTGTTCTCCGCAGACACGGGCTACTCGACCAACCTCGGCGTATTCGCCCGGGACGTTGATGTTCTGTTGATCGAGTGCTCGTTCATCGCGGACAAGCCGGTCAAGACACACTTAAACCTCGCCGACATTGAGCAGATGGCGCGATTTGCCAAGCCGAAGAAGATAGTTCTTACGCATCTATATCCGGAATGGGATGGTCGATCCGCCCCTGAGGAGATCGGCGGGATCAAAACCTGTCTGGCTTCCGACGGGCTTCGGTTCGATGTTTCCGGAGAAACTGAAAAGTAAAAAGTAAAAACTGAAAACGCTCAGGCATTTTCAGTTCTCAGTTTTCAGTTTGTTCGAAACTAATTGGAGACGTTTCGCTTCGCCATGGCCATCAACTCTTCAGGCATCCATTTTGAAAGGTTCTTCTCTTCGGCTTCGGCGATAGACTTGCCGCGGTTACGCCATTCTTTGGCGGGGTCGTCCTCGCGGCCTGACTCTTTCGGATAGTTCTCGACCTGTTCGAGACTGATGATGATCCCGTGGATCACATCGTTCCAGTCCTCGTTTTGAATCCCGCGCAGCGTAACGGGCAATCCCGCCGTCCAATCTTCCTCGGGGACGATATTGTCATACTCGGGGATCGTAAGATACGCGGTATCGGGAAAGGCCTTCCCGCCAAACTCGTTCTTAAGCTGGGATTTGAGGTCCTCGTAAGATCCGTTAGGGGCCACTGCACGCAACTCGAGTGCACGTTTGAAGATATCTGTTACGGTCGGGTTACTCATGGTCGTTCAACTGTAAAGACTAGCACAGTTCGGCGAATTCTTCATTGGATATCGGCGGCCGAAAAGTAGATATTAAGCCTATGAACCGATTCATCTACAAGGTGCATTTGATCATCGGCATCGGCGTCTCTGTACCCGTGCTCGCCTGGGCACTGAGCGGGCTGCTATACGCCCTGCCGAACACGATCGAGGGCGGCAGCATAGAAAAGATCGACGCTGCTCGCATAAAGGTCGCTCCTGCCGAGGCGATAATGAAGGCGAACGAACTTGCCGGACGATCGCTGCCGACGACGGCCCTTACCCTTCTTATGAAGGACGGCCGCCCTCAATACCAGTCGATCGGCGGCCTGGGAGCGGATTCGATATTCATCGACGCTGAGACAGGGCAGGCAAGTTTTTCAAAACCCCCGACGTGGAAGACGCGATTCTTTCGGGAGGCGCATTTCTATTATTTTGCCGGCGAATGGCAAGTTACGCTGCTTATCGTATTCTCTTCGCTGGCTGCGCTTTCGGCTTTGACCGGGATCTATCTGAATATCGCCTATTGGACCGGACGGATCAGGCCAAGGCCGACCTCTGAAACCGCAGCGGAATAGTTTCCGTCGTTTCTTGTCCAACTTTTGCCTTGTTAAATATCATCTCAAGCCTTAGTCTTTATTCGGCGTTACTTATGCGAGTCTTTTCCACGCTTTTGCTGCTCATCCTGGTCACGGGCCTCGCGTTCGGGCAGAACGAACAATCACCCATCACTGAAAAGCCTTTCGCTTACAAGGACTGGACGTACAGGAATCTTCGCGGCGGCGGCGAGACAAATCTGCGCGATTTCGCAAAGGGCAAGAAGCTCGTTCTGGTCGTCTATTGGGCTCCGTGGTGTCCGAACTGGAAGCACGATGTGGCGTTCGTCCAGCAGCTGCATGAGAAGTACAAAGCCGCCGGACTCGGAGTGATCGGTGTAGGCGAATACGATTCGACGGGGAAGATGAAGGATTTTGTCGAGAAGTATCAGGTATCGTTCCCGTCCGTGGTCGAATCCGATAATACCGGAGCACGCTTAACGACCGTCCATTATGCACATCGTACCGCTGCTGGGGATACTCGAAAATGGGGTTCGCCGTGGTACGTATTTCTGGATCCAGCAGAATTTCTGCCCGGAGCCGAACTCACTAGGACCTCGACCGTGGTCAATGGCGAGTTGATCCGCCCGGAGGCTGAGAGTTTTATCAGGGCGAAACTCGGCCTCGGCGGGGCCGGCCTTGCGGTCTCTCGCGGTCCCGTTACTACCGAAGTGTGCGAACCAGAAAAGAAAACGGCCTCACTCGTGAAGCCGTGATCGCGCAATTTCGGAACTGGTCGAAGGTCACATCGCCGCAAGGGTATCCGACAATTTTTCAACGACCAGCAAAAGCGGCCTGCCTGATTCCGAGAATCGC
Organism: Pyrinomonadaceae bacterium; assembly: GCA_050246275.1. GTDB lineage: Bacteria > Acidobacteriota > Blastocatellia > Pyrinomonadales > Pyrinomonadaceae > OLB17. The sequence continues at coordinate 103,781 of JBFWWI010000008.1, read as the reverse complement.
CCTGCCGCCGCAAGGTCCTCGCTCTGTGCGGTGAGATCGGTGATCCCCTGGATCTGGATCAGATACTTTTTCAAAAGAGGCTTAGTCCGAAATTCGACTTCCAGAGCGGCCAGGCCGGCCCGCAGGTTGCGGATCGTCTGCATCAGCTTTTGCTTATTGGCGGCGTTCGAGTCGCGGGCAGCCTGATTTGCTCGCGGGTCTTTATCCAGCGTCTCGATGCCGGTGGCGGCACCACCCAGAACAAAAATATACTTCGTCACATTCTTGATCTGGATGGAGACCTTGTCGGATCCGGTCTTTACTTCATTGGCTGCCGGCAGCGTGGTGGACGTTACGACCTTGGGTGTTGCTGGCGGCTTCCGTGTCTTTTGCGCATCCGCATTGATGGCGGCAAACGAGAGAGCGAGGGCAAGAAAGGCAAATATTCGTATCGGCTTCATAGATCTGGCGTTATTTTCAATAACGATCTAAAAATTCTATCATATCGATAGATGGAAAAGCGGAAGTTGGAGGTTCGGCGGCTGGGACGGATCGGCTATTCCGACGCCCTGGCCCTGCAAAAGGAGCTCGAGGCGGAGGTCATCGCCCGGCGCTCTACCGACTTTTTGCTGTTGCTCGAGCATCCGCATACGTTCACCATCGGCCGCCGCGCAAAGGAAAATGGCATTCTTGCCACCGCCGAAATGCTGGGATCGATGGGCGTCGAGGTCTTTGAAACCAACAGGGGCGGCAAAGTGACCTACCATGGCCTTGGCCAGATCGTCGGATATCCGATCATCTCCCTCTCGCCCGACCGCGAAGATGTGCATAAGTATGTCCGCGATCTGGAGGAGGTTCTCATACGCACGATGGCGGACTTCGATATTGAGGCTTTCAGGATAGGCGGCCTCACCGGTGTCCACACAACGGAGGGCAAGATCGCGGCGATAGGCGTCCACATTAAACGCTGGGTCACTACGCACGGATTTGCCCTGAATGTGAACACCGATCTTAGCTATTACAATTGGATAATCGCCTGTGAGGGTGAGCCCGTGACGTCGATGGACAAACTTCTCGGCGGCGAAGTTTCGATCGGCGAGGTCGAACAGCGGATCGTCGTTAATTTTGAGAGTGTCTTTGGGTCATCGGCCAGGATGGCCGAACCGACCGTTTCTGTATCCGTACCGGCATGATCCGAGGATCCGGCCGGCTGCGATGATCAAAAAGGGGAATGAGGAAATGAATTTCGTAAAGTCTTTATCAATGTGTATGTTAGCGGCGGCAATCGCCGCGTGCGGCGGTCCCGCGGCTAACAATTCGGGAAATGGCAGCGTTCACAATACCAATTCGAACGCGAATACCGCCCCGGGCGGGCCGTTAAACCTGACGACGGTTGATGCTCCGCAGCGGATCAAGGATATGATGGCAGCTCGAGGCGAACAGGACGCGGCCGCGCCGACGCTAAAGATCGTTTCGCCCGCCGAAGGTTCGACAATTTCCGGCTCAACCGTGCCGGTAAAGCTCAACCTCTCGGGCGATCTGAAGGGCTACAAACCCGGAATGGACCCGGCGACGAAGATGGGCAATCACATTCACGTAATACTCGACAATCAGCCGTACGAGGCCTATTACAACATCGACGGCTCTGCTTTCGAGTTGCGAAACGTCGCGGATGGCGAGCACACGCTTCGCGTTTTCGCGTCGCGTCCCTGGCATGAGAGTTATAAGAACGACGGGTCGTTCCAGATGGTGAAGTTCACGGTAAAGAACGGCAACGCGAACACAGGACAGCCGGCCACCACGAACAGCGGCCAGCAGATGTCAAATGCGAATTCCAATGCCAACGCGGCGCCGACGCCAGAGGGCAAGGCCATGCAGGCTTCGACCGGCGGTGCGGTCGATGCAAAAAAGCCTTTGCTCACTTACAGCCGTCCGAAGGGCGAATATAAAGGAGCAGATGCCGATCCGATAATGATCGATTTCTGGCTCGCGAACGCCAAGCTCGTCGGCGATGGCGGCGAGTATCGGGTGCGTTACTCGGTAAACGGCGGCGAGCCGAAGTTCATCGAGAAATGGGCACCGATCTGGCTGCAGGGCTGGACTGCCGGAAAACACTCGATAAAGCTCGAGCTCGTGGATAAGGACGGAAACGTCGTCGACAACGGCGGGTACAACTCGACGACGCGGGAGATAACGGTCGTTAAGTAGTTTAGAGTGCGCGATCTTATCGCGTACCGTCTCGGCAACGAAGAGTACGCGATTGGATCGCGCCCTCTGAAACCCATATGAACTGGCTCTACTTAGGCATCGCCGGCCTGCTCGAGATCGCGTGGGCGATCGGGTTGAAATACACCGAAGGCTGGTCGAGACTGGTGCCGAGCCTCATCACCGGCGTGCTGATGATCGCGAGTTTCTATTTTCTTTCCCTCGCGGTCAAGACGCTGCCGATCGGCACCGCATACGCGGTCTGGACCGGCATTGGTACCGTGGGTGCGGCGATCCTCGGAATGGTCCTGTTCGACGAGCCCCGCGATGCCGTCCGCGTGGTTTGCATCCTTTTGATCATTGCCGGTATCGCGGGGCTTAAGATCACCTCGGCGTAATGAGCGACCTCGATGCACAAGCCCGCGCGTGAGCAAGGGCGATACTGTCAACTTGATTGTATCGCCCTTGCTTACGCGCGGGCTTGTGCATTACGCTTTACAATTCGATCAATTGACCAACCATTGGCCCGCTGAGGTGCGGCCACTTTAAATTATGCGACGTGACATAACTTCCTGGTACAGCTCAAACCTCAACATGGACATGCCGCTGGTGGCTTACGGCCACGCGGGCTATCCGCTATTGATGTTTCCGACCGCCGCGGCCGACTACCTTGAGTACGAGCGGTTCTATCTGGTCGATGCGATCAAATGGTTCATCGAAAACGGACTCATCCGTGCCTATTCCATCAATTCGGTGAACAAATACAGCCTGCTCAACCGCGAATCGCATCCGAGCTGGAAGGTCGAAATGTTGGCTCGCTATGATAATTACATAATGGAAGAGGTCCTGCCGCTGATCCGAAACGAGTGCGGCCCGGACGCGAGGCCGCTCACGACCGGAGCGAGCCTGGGCGCATTCCTCGCTGCAAATACTTACTTCAAACACTCCGACAATTTTCGCGGCACGATCGCGATGAGCGGCAGTTACGATATCTACAATTATCTCGACAAGGGTTATTACGATGACAATGTATATTTCAATAACCCGGCGATGTACTTGAAGAATTTGAATGACGATTACCACCTTCAGCGGCTTAGGCAGGCCGATTCGATCGTGATCGTCACGGGGCAGGGTTCTTACGAGGCACCTGACCGCAGCCGTGAACTTTCCGGGATCCTTCATTCAAAAGGCATTCCCCATCTGCTCGAACTTTGGGGACACGACGTGGCGCATGACTGGCCGTGGTGGCGAAAGATGCTGCCGCACTATCTGGGCAGGTTCGTCGGATAAGCCGAAAATGAAAAGGACAGGTCATCAAGCCCGTCCTTTTCTTTTTACCTAACCATTGCCCTTCTTGCCCTTTCGTCTTGAACCTTCGGGTTTGTCGTCCTGCGGGTCCGGATCGCGTGGGGGCGGCTTGGCGACCTGAGGCCGCGTCACCGGCGGCGGGGGCGGATCACCGGCGGCCGGCCGCACCGCGTCGCTTCCGGATGGATTTCCGGATGAGGGTTGGCCTTCAGTATCGGTCGCCGTGGTCTCGGTATTGGCGGCGTCGGTCGTTGCTCCGGAACGGATCGCGGCCTGATCCGCCTTTTCGAGTTTTTCGAGCTCCTCGCGTTTGTTTCGCTCCATCAGCGTTCGGATCTCGGGCGGGATCGGCGGCACCGACGGGAAACTTTCGCGCGGCTTATCCTTCATGAAGGGGATCATAAAGGCATTGAAATAGGGGACGGCTCCATGGCCGCCCGTCATTCCGGCTCCCAAAGATTCCTTCCTTAGCGGATTTCCCATCCAAACACCGGTGACATAGGTCGGCGTGTAGCCGATGAACCACACATCCGTTTCGTTGTTCACAGTCCCGGTCTTTCCGGCAAGCGGCTGGCCGCCGGCGCTCGCTCCAGGTGCGGTTCCGCCACCCTGAACGACTCCGCGCATCATATCGACCATCGTCAGCGCGACGTACTCGCTCGTTACCTTTGAGCTCGAGCCGTCAAATTCTTCGAGGAGCGTACCGTCGCGGCTGTAGACCTTTCTGATCAGATGCGGCTGTACGCGGATGCCCTTATTGGGGAAAGCGCCGTAAGCCGCAACCATTTCGAGCAGCGACGCCTCGCTCGCCCCGAGTGCCGAAGGAAGGCTCGGCGCCATCGGATTCGAGATACCGAACCTGCGGACCATCTGGGCTCCGGCCTGGATCCCGACCTGTTCCAGCAGGTGGACGGCGGCGATGTTGTACGATTTGGCCAATGCGATCCTCATCGGAACATTCGGGTGGCTTGGAGCCCCGCCGTAGTTCGTCGGCATCCAGCCGCCGCGTTTTATCGGCGCGCCGCTGACGAGCATATCCGGGGTCATTCCGTCCTCGACGGCGGCCGTATATATGAACGGCTTGTACGCCGAGCCGGTCTGGCGCAGGCCCTGGGTGGCGTTATTGAATTTGCTTGTGTGAAAGTCGTATCCGCCGACCATTGTGACGACCTCACCATTCTTCGCATTGATGCAGACGATCGAGGCCTGTATCTCCGGAACCTGTGAGAGTTCGACCTCGAGCACCTGTTTCTCGTTGTCCACCTTCTTTACCAGAAACTCCGCGAGAAAGCCTGGCTTGAGTTCCTCCTTCGGGCGCCTCTTGCTGCGTCCCATATCGGCGGCACGCACGACCGCCTTATAGCGTCCGAAACGCACACCGGCCTCGTCCGCATTAGGGTTTGCCGAAACCACCAGGCCTTTTATGTATTCGCCCTCTTCATACTCATCGCCGTACCAGTCGGCGTGCTTATAAGAATTGAGGGTCTTTGCGATCTCTTTCTCATCGGTGAGCGGCTGTCCGTCGTTGTCCACGAGGATATTCTGATAATCAGAGCGCCATTTTCGTCCGCGGTCGTAGCTTCGAAGGCGTTCGCGGATGGCCTTTGTCGCGAGCTTCTGCCCCTCGACATTGATCGTCGAATATACCTTCAGCCCTCCCTGTGCGACGCGGGTCGTGTACTTCTCTTCGAGATATTTGCGGATCTCCTCGACCGGGTAATCCCACGCGGTCGATTTTGGAAGCGATTGGTAATATGCGGTGTCGGCAAGTTTTACAGGCTTTGCCTTGGCGGCCGCAGCCTCCGCCTCGGAAATGTATCCGTACTTGGCCATTTGGTCGAGCACGATATTGCGCCGTGCTTCGGCCTTTTGCATATTTCGCGTCGGTGAATACTCGGGAGATTTGGGAATCGCGGCCAGCAGGGCCGCTTCCTCGAGGTTGAGGTCTTTCAACGATTTGCCGAAGTATGTCCTTGCACCTGCCTCAAACCCGTAAGCACCGGCACCGAGAAAGACGTAGTTCATATACATCTCCAGGATCTGCCGTTTGGTGTAGAAACGCTCGATCTGGAGGGCGACCATCCATTCGTTCACCTTGCGCGAATAGGTTTGGTCCTTATATAGGAAAAGGTTCTTGGCCAGTTGTTGGGTGATGGTCGATGCTCCCTCGCTCGTGCCTGTGGTGATGTTCTTAAAGACCGCACCCGCGATGCGTACAGGATCGATGCCGATATGCTGGTAGTAGCGATAATCCTCGATCGCGAGAAGGGCATTCTCGACGTTCTTCGGGATGTCCTGTTCCTTGATGGGGATCCTCTTCTCGATGGCAAACTCGGCGAGGACCGTCTCGCCGTCGTCGGCATAGATGGTCGTCACCTGCGGCGGGCGGTAAGTGGCGAGCGCCGAAACCTCGACCGAGTAACGCGAATTGTTGAGATAATAAGAGGCCAGGACGCCCGTCAATCCGCCGGCCGCGGCCGCAAGCATAAATGCGACGAATAACCACAGCGCTTTGGCTCCGAGGCTGTTCTTTCTTTCGATCGATCCGACCTCACGTTCAACTATCCTTCGTTCTCTTGCCATAACCTACTTCCTTTGCACAAGCCCGCGTGAAGAATGGGCGAAACTCTCAACTCGGCAGTTCCGTACTTGCCTTGCTTGTGCATTAATTAACAAACCTTCTCATACGAATACTGATCACAAACCCGATGGCGCAGAATGTGGTCAATATAGCCGACAGGCCCGCGCTCATCAGCGGCAAGGGCACGCCGATGACCGGCAGAAAGCCCAGCGTCATTCCGATATTGATGAATATCTGAAATGACAGTGCCGCCGCAATGGACATTATAACAAGCATACCGGCTCGTTCATTGGTCTCTCTGGCTCCGGCGATCAGACGCGAGATAAGAAGCGCATAAGCGAGGAGCAGCGAAACGCAGCCAATAAAACCTGTGTTCTCGGCGGTGACCGCGAAGATGAAATCGGTATGAGGCTCGGGCAGGAACTTCAGCACGCTCTGCGACGTCTCGGTGTCTCCCTTAATGCCCGAAAGCCCGCCCTTGCCGACGGTGATCATTGACTGGACCGTATGGTATCCGTAGCCCCGCGGGTCGGCGTTCTCAGGATCAAGGATCGCCATGATACGTTCCTGCTGATAGCGCTTTATCACACCGGTCTGCACGCCGGCGTAGTAGGACACCGGTATCATTATCGCCGCGAGTATGAGGCTTCCGATCACATATCGGATCTTTATGCCCGAGAGGAAAAAGACTGCGGCGAGGATCGGAAAATAGGTCATCGCCTGGCCGGCGTCCGGTTCGAGCATGATCAAACCGACGGGGCCGGCAAGAATGGCGATCCCGATCATTGCCTCTTTGAAGGTGAGCGAGCCGCTCTTCTTACGGCCGAAATATCGGGCGAGCATAAGGACCGTCGGGATCTTGACGAACTCCGACGGTTGAAACTGTCCGATAACGGGAAGTTTCAGCCAGGCCTGTTGTCCATTGACCTCGACGCCAAGCGGCGTCAGGACAAGCGCGAGCAGGAGCAGGCCAAAACCATAAAAGAAGGGGGCAAGGTCGATGATGCGCCGGTAATCACTGAACGCGATAATAAAAAAGCCGAACAATGCGATGGCAAGGCCGATGATCTGCTTCGTCCAATAGCTCTCCATCGGCAGGGCGTTGTGTATTTGCCAAATACCGAAACAGGCGATCGCGATGGCCAGGATCATCGTCAGCCAGTCAAAATCGCGAAAATCACGTTTTTCGAGGATCGCTACCATTACCTTTTTGCGACCAGTTTCGGTTCGACAGATGCATCGGCCGGCGGATTTCCGCCATAGCGGGTCGCAATGTACGTTTCGTAAACACTCTTGACCGCGGGTGCCGCATGGCTGCCGCCGAATCCGACATTTTCGATCAGGGCTATCACCGCGATCTCCGGCTTAAAGGCCGGTGCGAATGAGACGAACCACGCATGGTCCTTCTTGGCGCCGACGTCTTTGCCAAGTTGGGCGACCTGTGCGGTCCCGGTCTTTCCTGCAATATCAAAGCCGGGGATGCGGATCGAGCCTGCCGTTCCGCCGCCCTGGACGACGCCCCACATACCCTTGACCATTACCTCTTCCTGCTCCGGGGTCATCGGGACCAATTTAGGATCGGGCCGGTCAAACTTGAATCCGGGACGTTCCGGAAAATAACTTGATGTGCCCTCTTCGCCCATAGCCGAGATCGGCCTGAATTCTTTTAGAAGGTGCGGGACGTACATCCGTCCCTTGACGCCGATGCTCGCGACCGCCCGAAGCAGCGATATGGGCGTGACGACCACGGTGTCCTGGCCGATCCCGGCATAAACAGTTCGGATATCGCTCCAACGGCCTTCGCGTTTTTCTATTATCGGCTTCCAGCTCTTAGGTGTCTGGCTGACCTTTTCGTTCGGAATGTCGATGCCGGTGCGCTTATCAAAATCGAAGGTTTCGACCATTTTGATCAACCCTTCTATCTTCATCTTGAGGGCGAGCCGGTAATAGTAACCGTCGCACGATTTCGTGATCGCGTAAGAAAGATTGGGCGAGCCGTGGTTCCCCATACAGCGGGTAAATTTGGAACCGACCTGAATTCCGCCGCCGCACGCCAGGTTCGAGTTTTGTACCGTGATCGCACCCTGTTGAAGTGCTCCCATCGACTCGGGTATCTTCCAGGTCGAGCCCGGCGGATACTGGCCCTGGATCGCTCGGTTGTAAAGAGGGCGTTTCTCGTCCTGCCAATAGGCGGCGATCTGCCGTCGGCCCTCGCGGGTCTTGCTGCCCTGGACGAACACGTTCGGGTCGTAGGACGGTGCCGAGGCCAGGGCGAGGAGTTCCCCATTGTTCGGATCCATTGCGATGATGGCTCCGCGTTTTGTCGCCGATGCCGCCAACTGCTGTTCGGCGGAGGTCTGAATGTCCAGGTCGATGGTTGAAACGAGGTCCTGTCCGGACTGTGGCTGAACGACCTCGATCTCGCTTTGCACCCGCCCGCGGCTGTCGACTATGACCTTCCGGTAGCCCGGCCTGCCCCTTAAATACTCGTCATATGATTGCTCAAGGCCGCTCTTGCCGATGATATCGCCAGGCCGCAGACCGCGAGCAATATACTCTTCAGATTCGAGCTGCTTCGGGCTGATCTCGCCGACGTATCCGAGCACGTGGGCAAGCATCGTCCCATGCGGATAGAATCGCTGCGGCTGAAGCTCGATGCGAAGTTCGGGAAACTCGAGCGAGTGTGATTCGACCCAGGCGATGTCCTGCATCGTCGCGCTTTCCTTGAGTACGAGGGCCTCGAACTCATTCTGTTTCTTGATCAAATTCAGGCGTTCGACCACGAAATCCGGCTCGAGGTTCAACCCGTTCGCGTATTCGGGAATGCGCTCGGAAACATCGATTGATTTCAGCGGCTCGTTTGAAAGAACCACATTGTAGGTAGGCCGCGAATCGACAAGGATCTTGCCGTTTCGGTCGAATATCGCACCGCGGGGAGCGGGGATCGGGATCAGGCGGATCCGCTGATTCTCAGCTCTGCCGGCCCAGTAATCCCCCTGAACTATCTGGAGGTAATACAGCCTTACGCCGAGCAGGGTCAACAGAACGAAGGCCACGACCTGGATCACGATCACCCTCGCTCCTACATTCTGTGTGTATTCGTTCAACTTCATTGCGGTCCTGGATCGGTACTACTTTCCGAGCCGTATCGGATTTCTTCGCCTTGACGGCCGCCGCTGCGAAAATGTGTCTCGGCGGCGGTTGGACCTTACTTTCTCGGTCAAAAAGTGATCCAGCACTAGATAGATCACGGTGCCTGCTATCGTTGTTCCTATCAAGGAGTAGGATACGGTCAAAAGGACCTGGCCCGACGGCTCCTGGCCGAAGAGGCGATGCAGTCCAAAATATATAAGATCGTCGAGTAGGCAAGCTCCCGCTATGACGGGAATTCTGAGCAATAGGTTGTCCAAATAGACGCGCCGGGTAAGCTCACAAACGGCATACGCGATAAGGGTTTTAGAGAAACCGTTGGCCCCGAGAAGGCCGCCGCTGAGAGCGTCGATGGCGATCCCCGAGAATGCCCCGAAAAGGATAGCCTTCACGGCGTCACGCTGGAGGGCAGCATAGACGACTATGATGAGCGGAAAATCCACATAGGCAAGGGGCTCGGCCACATTGCGCAGCGTCCATTGGAGCAGCACGGCGAGTATAAGGGCGATTGTGACCTTGATCTGATCCATTAAACCTATTTCGATCTCGGGGGAGGTGCTATCTGTTTCTCAAATTCTTCCTTGGCATGAGGTTCGTAGAGCAGGATTCCGACCTCCTGCATCGAGTCGATCCCGGCGCTCGGCCGAATAAGGATCCGATGCGGTGTGGTTGCCGAACCCGATTCGATCTGGATGATCTCCCCGACCTTTAATCCGGCCGGATAAATGCCGTCCTGGCCGGTCGTGTACACGATTTGTCCGGGCTGGACCTCGACACTGCCCGGGACATAACGCATCTCGACAAGCTCTCGTTTACTGCTTCCCACGACAACGCCGAGCGCGTTAGAGCCCGCGATCTCGCCGACCACGGCGCCGACGCCGGATTTATCCCGCGTGATCAGATCGATCTGCGAGGTCAGCGGACCTACGGCGGTCACCCGCCCGAGCAAGCCGCCATCGGTCACGACGGGCATATTCAGCTTCACACCGTCGAGGCTTCCCCGATCCACTATCGACGAATCGAACCAGATTGACGGGTCGCGGCCGATGATCCGTGCCGTGAGAACCTTGTATTGATTCTTTTCCTTGAGGTTGAGTAGCCGGTTGAGGCGTTCGTTCTCGGCGGCAAGATCTTCCTTTGCTTTTATCTCGACCTCGAGTTCCTGGATCCGTTGTTTGAGGGCATCGTTCTCGCTCTGCGCCGTTCGGAGATCTGCGATCGAACTGAAATAGCCGGAAACGGACGAGGTCAGGGTAGTGACCGGAGACTGGACAAAATCCGCGACGGTTTGGGCCCAAACGCGGATCACCCTCTGGTTGCCGTCCGCTCTGGCGTCAAACGCCATCAGAACGAAGTTAGCGACACACAGGATGATCGCCAGCCAAGGCGTCAATCTCCAAACTTCCTGTTGACTTCGCTCAACCATCTAATTTTAGTCTGCAAATGATGGAACCCTGAGTCTCGCTCGGCCCATTGTGGTGGGCCGTATCCCAGGTTCTCGCCAGACTAACTTCCTGTCATCAATGAATTATCCCACTTGACGCGTTTGAGCAGTTCGATATCGGAAAGCATTTTCCCCGTTCCGAGCACGACCGACGAAAGCGGATCGTCAGCGATCACGACCGGAAGGCCGGTCTCGATCGTGAGACGTTTGTCCAGGTTCTTAAGAAGCGCGCCGCCGCCCGTCAGCACTATCCCACGTTCAACAATGTCGGCGGAAAGCTCGGGCGGTGTCCGCTCCAAGGCCACACGGACAGCATTGATGATCGTGGAGATCGCGTCGGAGAGTGCCTCGCGGATCTCTTCATCGGTCATCGTAATGGTCTTCGGGATCCCTTCGATGAGATTGCGGCCCCTGACCTCCATCGAAAGCGGTTCGTCGAGCGGAAACGCGCTTCCGAGAGCGATCTTGATCGCCTCAGCGGTGCGCTCACCGATAAGGAGATTGTACTTTCGCTTGATGTACTGCGTTATTGCCTCGTCCATCTCATTTCCGGCCACACGGACCGCACGCGAATAGACGATGCCGGAGAGAGAGATGACCGCGATGTCGGTGGTACCGCCGCCGATGTCGACCACCATATTTCCATGGGGCTCAGTGATCGGGAGTCCGGCTCCGATCGCCGCGGCCATGGCCTCTTCGACCAGATAGACCTCCGACGCCTTAGCCCGGTATGCAGAATCTTCGACGGCACGTCGTTCGACCTGCGTGATCTCCGACGGGATCCCGATGACGACCCTCGGACGAACCCACGACTTGCCATTGTGAGCCTTACGGATAAAGTGCTGAAGCATTTTCTCCGTGACCTCAAAGTTGGCGATGACGCCGTCCTTCATCGGCCGGATGGCAACTATGTTACCGGGCGTGCGGCCGAGCATCTCCTTGGCGTCACGGCCAACGGCTTCGACCTGGTTGGTGACTTTATTGATCGCAACGATCGAAGGTTCGGAAACAACGATGCCCCTTCCCTTCGCATACACGAGCGTATTGGCCGTGCCCAGATCGATCGCGAGATCGCTGGAAAACAAACTGAACAAAGATTTAAATGCCATTTTTATGTGTCAGAAAGCCCTGATAAATTTAGATATCGAGTCGAACAGCAGTGAGCCTAAACCTAACTAACGTCTTTATGCGGTCAAGACAGGGCAGCCGTCGGCCAAAACGTCTAACCCATTATGTTACAACTATTGAGTTTAGTTTTTCTACCGGTAAGGTCAGAAAGTGCCGTTTTTTTGGGAATTTTCCCGATAGACGGCACGGTCCTACGGCTCGGGAATAAGAACTACATCTGAAATTGCACCGTTCACGTTCAAAACAGTGCTCTGGAATCTCATCGTTCTCGACGACGCGGACAGGACATATGTCTCGCCCGCACCGACACCCGACAAACGAAAGTATCCGAAAGTGTTTGTGAGGGCCGATAGGATTCTGCCGCCAGGCGAGGTAAGTGAGATGCGGACATACGGGATGCCTCGTCCGTCACGCGAAACAACGCGGCCCGAAACTTCGACCGGTGAGGCGGTGAGCAAACATGGCCCGGCGCCTGATGAGCAGATCCCTGCCGGTCGGCTCGCGGCCAGGCGGAGGCCCGATGAGAGCGACGCGGTATTGAATGAGAACTGGGTGTTGCGCGTGCCCGATGCCGCCGATTGGACCCCGACCGTCGCCGAAGCACCGGAAGCATATATACCGCCCCCGGTCAACGCATAGACGTATTCGAATTGGTCGGAATTCTCGTGAAAATAGACCGCGAAATTCACGTTCGGATCGCCTTGAGGCTGGGTCGCGAAATAGTTTCTCGCCCGCCATTCGATCTTCAGGGTCCTGCTGCCCGGGCTTCCTGAAACTTCCGTATAGATTCCGCCTCCGTTGGTGACTGACGGGCGCATGTCGAGGTCGTCCCAATATGGGAACAACGTTGGAGCGGCAGCCGGAAATGATCCGCCGCCAGAGGTCGGAAGTGCTGTGTTGGTGACCGCCGCGCCGGCGGAACCGGACGGCTCGATCCTGATCTGGCCGTTCGTGCCGAGCCTTATCGTCGAACCCGCGGCGACCGAAGTGTCGTACACGGAGAAAGCGAAAGGGACGCTGAGGTCGATCACGTCGTCGTCGACGGAGGTTCCGGCGACAAGGGTCCCCGTAGGCGATATCGACGCTCCGCCGGTGGACACGAATCCATAATCGGCGCCGGGCGGCGTTCCGACCGGGATCGTGTAATTGAATATCATCGACGATCCGCCGCCGCTGAAATTTACATACAGGACGAGATCGATGTTGGTCAGACAGGCGATCGTATTGCCGGTCGATATCTGAAACGGCGTAAGGCCGGACTGTGTCGCTCCGGGCTGAATATCGGGATAGGCCGCATCCGTCACGGTGACCGAAACACCGGGTGTGGTCGTTATCAGGGTTGCAGTGACCCCCGCTGCCTCTGTTTGACCGAGATTGGAAAGCGGGATCTCGATCAGATTGCATTCACTCGGCTCGATCACGTTGTTTCCCGTCAGAACGGCCACCGGGCCGGGATCGGGAAACGCCGAGCTGCTTGGAGCGATCGCGGCGTTGAACGAAACGAGGGCAAAGTGCTGGTCTGTCAGGTCGGGATTGCCAAGGATGCCGTCGCCATTGATGGCTTTAGCCGTGACACGTACCGTCACCGGCCCTGACAGTCCGGCGGGCAGGAAGACATTCTCGACATTATTGCGATCGTCGGCCAGGCCGCCCGCCGCGGATGTGCCGGACGCGAAGACATTCCCCTTGAACCGCTCGCCCCCTATGAGGACCTCAAGGTCGAGATCATTGACCAGGGCCGGGTTTCCCGCGCCGGGCGGGTCAGTCCAGACAAGCGAGATGCGAACCGGTTTTGCCGGATCGGTAACGGTGCCACTGAAGTTTCGCCGAGAGCCGACATCCGAGAGGGGCAGGTCCTGATCGAAATACGAGATTGTCGAACCCGTGTTCATCACATTCTTGAGGTTGATGCGTCCCCAACCTTCCGAATCATTCGGCCGGGCCGCGGCGGCACCGAGGCCGGTCACGTCAACGGCGCCGTTGATGATCGCCGCCTTGACCATAGCCGGGCTCGGATAGTTGCTGCCGTTCAGATTTCTCCAGTATTCGGTAAAAAGGGCGGCTGCACCGGCTACCTGCGGTGCGGCGTGGGACGTCCCGCTGCTGACCCGATGAAAGGGATCTATGTTGCCAAAAAGGGAATTGGTTCCCGAGCGGCCGCCGGTTATAGCGTCGCCCGGCGCCGCGATGTCCGGCTTGATCCTGAAGTCGGCCGCTGGACCGCGGCTCGAAAAATCCGGAAGCTGCTCGATGTTGTCCGCTACTCCGGTCGAACCGCCGGAACTCGGGAGCGTCGGGCGAACATTCTCGGTCGCTGCGACCGCTATCACATTCTTCGCGACCTTTGGGCGGGTGAGGCCCGAAGTGCCTGAATTTCCGGCCGAAAATACCAGGACCAGCGGGTCGATCGGCGCACCGGCCGATGCATCGCGGACGAAACCGTCAAATTGAGCGGCATAAGAATCATACGAATTGCCGTTCGTCCCGTTGCCCCAGCTATTATTGCTTATGTAGCCGCGCGCGCCGTTCGGCCCGATCGCCGCAACCGTGTCGTTGGCCGTGTCGGCTTCGTTCCCGGTATAGCCGGTGCGAAGGAACGGTATATTGACGATGTTTGACTTGGGCGCGATCCCAAGGCCGTAGTTATATCCATTGGCATCGACCACAGAGAAAGGCGCATCGCCGGCAATTATCGAGGCCTGAAGATGGCCATGTCCCTGTGCGCCGGCGGTCGCTCCGCGAAGCGGTCCATTTACGGTGTTCCCTGCTGTGACGTAGAAACCGCCATCGCCCGGAATGCCGACGCCGTCATCTACGACCGATACGGTCACTCCGGTTCCGTTCACGCCAAACTGCCCGAGCGGATCATATCCGGGCGGAGCGACGGAGTTTCCGGTGTAGTTGCCGGCGACGATGTGCGCCGCGATCTCGTCTTCCTTCTTTGGCCGCGACCACGATTCGATCGAGAAGACCTCGGGCAACACTGAAGCATCCACAATGCGATCGACACCGGCCTCGATACGGACGACGTTGAAGAAGTTATTGGGAAGCCTGATCGCATCCCGGACCTGGCCTCCGGTTTGTAATGCGATTCGCTCGGCAGCCGACTTAAGGTCCTCGCGGGCGAAGACCGCAACGTCAAATATCGCTGTGTCCTTCGCCGTTAGTTCGAGCCTTGAGATCCGGTCTCGTGGTGAACGCCGCCGCGAATGCGCCTTCAGCTGTTCTTTAAGCACTCGTGAAAGCTTGAATTCGGGACGAAAATTTCCCACCCAGCGAACGCGATTGTGATTTGCCGCCAGCGCAATTGAATCCCGAGAGCCGTAAACAAAAAACGCCTGATGCGGCACGTATTGAAGTATCTCGACGCCGCATGCACGCAGGCTATCCAGGAGATCGTCGGTCGCAAGCGTACCGAGTTGAACGATGTAATAATTGCCCTCATCTTTATCGGGCGCCCAGAGCGGTTGTGAGTCCACCAGAGGGTCAAATTGTCCGCCCGGCAGATCGATCGTGGTCTCGAGCCGCCGTGCCGCGAGAGATGGTGGAAGCGAGTCGGCACCTGTCGAGATCAAGGCGAACGAACCGTGGTCGGCGATGATCGTTCCCAGGCCCGCGGCCAAGCTGCGATCAGCCTTGTCGGAGACATCGACCACGAAGATCTTTGCCGAAGGGTCCTTTACCGCTGCTGTTATCTTGTCGGGCGTCAGGTACTTGACCGGCAACCCTGGCGGCAGTTCACGATCCTGCGCCAAATGTGGCGACTCCCAGCCGAATATTGCCGCGAGTCCCACCAGAAGGGCACATGCAATTAGAACCAGGGCCTTGTGGCCCATGCAGCCTTGCTTCATCGAGTTCTTTAAACTTACCGGAAGTATATAGGGAAAAAGAGAATACAGTTCGATCCGAACGCCCTTACGAACGGACCCGAGAGGCCGCCTACTCCGCCTTCTTTGCAACCAGCCGATCGCCGTTGCCGTCCGACGAATTCTCGGCCGCCGGCAGCACGTAATTAGAAGGAAGCGGTTCGGTGACATTTTCCTCAAGCGCGGCGTCCAGGACCTCGCTTACGAGTTTCGCCGGAATGATCTCAAGCTCCGCTCGAACGTCCTCGGGAATGTCCTCGGTATCCGGTTCGTTCTGGGCCGGCAGAATGATGCGCCGGATCCCCGCACGATGCGCCGAAAGCACCTTCTCCTTGATGCCGCCGACCGGGAAGACCTGTCCCGACAATGTGATCTCGCCGGTCATCGACGTATCAGATCGCACCTTTCGGCCAGTATAAAGCGATGCAAGGGCTGTCGCCATCGTGACGCCGGCGCTCGGCCCGTCTTTCGGGATCGCACCCGCAGGAACATGCAGATGGACACCGTTCTGTTTGATCAGCTCGGGGTCGATCCCAAAATCTGCCGCGTGCGACCAAAGATAGCTGCGTGCCGCCTGGGCGGATTCCTTCATCACATCGCCCAACTGGCCCGTCAGGGTCAGGCCTCCTCCGCCCGGCAACAGTGTCGCCTCGATAAAGAGCACTTCGCCGCCCATCTCGGTCCAGGCCATACCGGTCGCCACGCCCGCGGGAAGCTCTTTACGAGCCTCCTCGGGATAGTAGCGAGGTGCGCCGAGATATTCTTTTATGTCCGCGGCGTCCACCACGACCCTGTCCGTCGAGCCCTGGGCGACCTTGAGTGCGACCTTTCGCGCGATATTGCCGATCGTGCGTTCGAGCTGCCGGACGCCCGCCTCGCGAGTGTATCGGGATGTGAGGAGATTTATCGAGGCGTCGGTGATCTCAAGCTGCTCGGGCGTCAGGCCATTCTCCTTGATCTGGCGCTCGATCAGATACTGCTTGGCGATGTTCAGCTTTTCCCGGTCACTGTAGCCGGAAAGCTGGATGATCTCCATTCGGTCGCGAAGCGGCATCGGGATCGGCCCGAGCTGATTTGCGGTGGCGATAAAGAACACCTTTGAGAGGTCGAAGGGAAGATCGAGGTAATTATCGCGAAACGTGTTGTTCTGCGCCGGGTCCAGTATCTCGAGCAGGGCCGAGGCCGGATCGCCGCGAAAGTCGCTGCCCAATTTGTCGATCTCGTCGAGCATCATGACCGGATTATTAACCCCGACGCGCCGAAGCGCCTGAATAATGCGTCCGGGCATAGCTCCGATATACGTTCTCCGGTGGCCGCGAAGCTCGGCTTCGTCGCGCATTCCGCCTAGCGACATTCTTTCGAACTCACGCCCCAATGCACGTGCGATCGAACGTCCGAGGCTGGTCTTGCCCACGCCCGGAGGGCCGACGAAGAGGATGATAGGACTCTTCGAATCGGGACGCAGCTTTACGACCGCAAGCGATTCGAGTATGCGCTCCTTGATATCCTCGAGGCCATAATGATCTTCATCCAGGATCTTGCGGGCCTCGTTCAGATCGAGTTTTTCTTCGCTGGCCTTTCGCCACGGAAGCTCGAGTACATACTCGAGGTAGGTTCGGATCACGTGGTAATCCGGAGCCGATTGCGGCAGGGCCTCCATTCGCTTCAGTTCGCGCTCGGCCTCCTTGCGAACCTCATTCGGGATATCGGCCGTTTCCAGGCGTTCACGCAATTGAGAGGCCTCGGCCTTTTCGCCTGTCTCGTCCTCGCCGAGCTCCTTCTGGATCGCCTTCATTTGCTGTCGGAGGACGTAGTCGCGCTGCGACTTATCCATCTCGGTCTGCGCCTCTGTGGCGATCTTTGAACGGATCTGCATTATCTCAAGCTCGCGGGCCAAGGCAGCGTGCGTGAGCGTAAGCAATCCGTCGACCGTGCTCGATTCGAGCATCTTCTGTTCGGTTTCGGTCCCGAGGTCGAGTACCGACGCGAGAAAATACGAGATCTGGACCGGGTCGGTCTGCGTCATCACCGCCATGCGGATCTCGGGCGGTACGTTTGGAAGCAGGGCGAGTGCCTGCTGTATCAGGCCCTGAATGTTTCGCTTCAACGCCTCGATCTCTTCTTCGTCGATGCGTTTCAGGTCGGGCAAGACCTGGATGCGGGCCTTGAGGTACGGTTCGGCGCCGACAAATTCGACCACCTCGAACCTGTCCATCCCCTGAACGATGAGCTGCATCACACCCTCGTTCCGCATCATCCTCTTAATATTGACGATCGTGCCGATCTTATAGAGATCTTCGTATTTCGCCTCGTCGCCGGTCACGTCGGGGGTCTTGGTCGTGATACAGCCGATCAGCTTTTCTTCCGTGCCGAGGGCCGATTCGACAGCACGTATCGACCGCTCACGGCCGACCGCAAGGGGCACGACCGTCTCCGGGAAAAGGGTCGTATTCTGCAGCGGCAGGATCGGTATCTCGAATGGGCCCGGAAAGGGCGGCTCCTCCGCTTTTGCTTTGTCTTGTATTTGTTCGTCAGCCATAAGTGATCCGCTGTATCAACGCCTAAGGGCCGCGGCGGTCTGCCAATAATCAAGCCGCCTTTTTAAGATGAATAATGAGAAGGCCATTCTCAAAATTATGCTCTACCTTTGCCCCTTCGATGGATGCCGGAAATTTCAAGGATTTCTCGAACCGGCTGTACGTGATCTCCATTTGGTGGTACGACATTCCGACGGCACAGGAGCGGTCCTTGCGGCAGCCGGCCAAATAGAGCGTGTTTCCCTGAATGTCGATCTCAAGGTCCTCGGCGGAGACGCCCGCCAGTTCCACCTTGACGAGCCAACCCTCGGGCGTCGAATAAACGTCGGCCGCCGGGTACCAAAGGCGTCCGGACTGGACGCTTTTCGACGAACCCAAAAATTGAAAGTGGCGATTAAAGGACTTTGCCATCGTGGTTATTTCTTACCCCAAAACGCAGCCCCGCTCGAGATCTCCTCGAGGGTTTCGGCGATCTCGCGTTCATCTTCCATTTCGAGTGCGATGTCGGCGATCGCGATGATGCCCGCGAGTTCGCCCGCTTGGCCCACGACCGGAATGCGGCGGACCTGCTTATCGCCCATCAGCCGTATCGCTTCAAACACAAAATCCTCAGGCCTCACGGAAAATATCTCGGTGGTCATCGCCTCGGCAATTGGCGTCGTAGGGTCTTTCCCCTCGGCGATCGCCCGAACGACGATGTCGCGATCGGTGAGAATGCCGACCAGCCTCCCGTCCTCGACCACGGGGACCGAACCCATGTCTCCGTCTCGCATCATCGCGGCCGCATCACGCAGCGTCATCTCTCCGGTAGCGGTTTTAACGTCCCGCGTCATTATATCGCTGCAGCGCATGCGGGCACGCGCTTCTCCAATGGATTCGGCCATACCTCTATTTTCTGCGACTTACGCCAATAAAGCAAGAGATTTGCCCTTCTTCTCCTTGGCCGGCGATCGTACTGAAATGTCGGGGCCGTTCCGTTTTGCTATGCTAGAACAAAAGGCCACACGTTCGGCGAAAATGGGAAAACATCGCGAAAACAAACGAAAACCGGCCCGCTTGGGCAACACAGTCACGGTTGGCCGGGCCGAATCGGTACCGCCCGGCAGAGGGGCGACGGTAAAGCTCAAGGATGGGTCCGAATTGGCCCTTTACAATATCGGCGGAACATTTCACGCCATCGAGAATTTTTGCCCGCACAAGGGTTATCCGCTTGCCGACTCGAGGCTCTACGGGACGATGGTCGAGTGCGATCTTCACGGCTGGCGGTTCGACGTTCGCTCGGGTGAATGCTTTACGGATCGTAAGTGCTCGATCGAGAGTTACGAGGTAAAGATCGAGGACGGCTGGATAAAGATCGTCGTGTGACCCAAGGCACAAGGCGCACAATGAACGAAAACCTCCGGTTTCTGACGCCGGAGGTTTTTCACATTGGCTGAAAGAGGACCTAGAACCGCAGCGTAACGTTCTGCCCGTCGAGAACGAGATCCGAGGCTGTCAGGTTGCGGAGATTCCGGCCGCTATATGAGACCTGTATCTCGCCGCTGGCATCCGCGTCACCTGAACCCTCGACCGTTATGCGAAGGGTATTCTCATCAAAATAGGTCAGCTTTCCGGAAAAGGCGATCGAACCGTCGAGCCGCGACAGAGTGACTGCGGCATTTCCATTGGCATCGACCGATACGCTGGCGCGGATCAGGAACATCGAACTTCGCCCTTCGATATTCAATGAGCCGGTGCCGAACTTTGAAAGCGAGATCGTCCGGCCTGTGACCGGCGTCGGGCCATCGCTGGCGGGCACGACAATGATCTCGATACTCTGGTCCTGATTCCCTCGAAGCGTTACCGGCACGCCCGATTCGGTCCTGAATTTTAGGTCTCCGCCCGACCGGATCTCGGCCTGAAGCTGGTAGCTTCGCTGGCGGTCGATATTGCGCATCTCATACGGCAGTTCAAAGTTGAAAGGTACCTGCCGATTTCCGGTGGAGAACTTCGTCTCCGCGACGGCGGCTCCCGCGCTGTTCGCGGCGTCCACAAGCCGAACTGTGACCTCGGAATTCGGAGCCAGGGCAATTCTCTGCCTGTAGTTGACCGTTCCGCGAACGACCGTGTCTCGCTGCCCACCGCCACCGCCTACCGGAACGACGGTTATCTCTACGTTCCGCGGATTACCCTGGGTGATGACCGGGTAGCTGGTATCGGTAATGAAAAGCAGGCGATTACCGTCTCGGATCTCCGCCTGTACCGCGTAGCGATTTCGTTCCTGGACCCGAGTACGGTCATACGCGAGGTCGAATGGGATCGGAACCTGCTTTCCGGATGTATCGATCCGCTGTTCGGCAACGACGACCGCGGATGTATCCTGACGTGTGACGTCGACGATCTTGACGAGCAAGACGGCTCCCGAAGGAAGAGCGCTCCGCTGGCGATAGGACACCGTCCCTGAAACGACGTTGTCCATGGTTCCAACGCCGCCTCCGTCCTCACGGCAGACCGCCGCGGTATCCACGTCGCCCGGAACGACGGTCGCTCGCGCTCCCCGGCCCATCGAATAGTTGACGGTACTGGTTTGCGACGGGCAGCAAAGAGCGTCGCGGGAAGTATATCGTGCAAATTCCGCCGTCAGTTCGGTCGAACTATTAAGCCTGACGAGGCCCATCGAGCCGTCAGTACGTGCGGTCATCGGTTCCGGAGCAAGCGTTCCCGCAAACCGATCACGGACGAACACGAACGCGTTGTATTGATCGGGGCGGCACATCCCATCGGCGCCCGCCATCGCCGTTACGATCGTCGTTGGGCCAAAGGTCTGGCTCGGGCCGAATAGCGACCAGCCGGCACGCGTCACCGCACGATCGGCGATACTTTCGGGGGCTCGGATCTGGGACCGGCACATCGGATCGATAGCAACAAGCATTCGAGGTGCCGGCGGGACGACACCGCTGGCGTTGTTCCAATTGTTGATCGGGCGGTCAAGCCACGAAACCTGTGCTGAAGCGGCGGCCGCGAGCACGAGTAATAAAAAAAATGATCCAAATGTACGCAACATAATTTCTCCTCCCATTTCACGTTAACCAGATCGAAACCAGTTTCGACCATCGGAAACTCAATTTCACCCGAAGTCTGTCGACATCAGGTACATGAGCAAGTAATTGCATGGGGCAACGACTCAATCTTACCACCAATAGCAAACCGCCTATTGATCGCGTGCTATCTCTTTTCTGATCTGGACGATAAACGAGCGGACCGCTTCGGCCTCGACGCTGTCTGGAAAAAGGCGGAGAAACTCCTGATAGATCGCGATCGCCTCGTTATAACGTTTTCGCTTTTCGTAGATGAGGCCGAGCAGCTGCATTATTATTGTCGCGTCGGGTGCTCCCGAAAGCTGATCGACGGCAATGGAGAGATTCTTTGCGGCCTCGTCAAAGGCCTTCTCCGATCCGGCCGGGTCCGAATCTTCCAGGACCTCGGCTTTCTCCTTATAGAGGAGGCCGAGCCCTGTGTATGCCTCAGGCTGAAAACCGCGGCCTTCAACTATCGCACGCTTGAATGATGAGATCGCCTTTGCTTCCTCGGCAACGTCCTTGTAGATCCTGCCCTCGATCGCGGAGGCTTCGGCATTTCGCGGACTGATCTTTTTCACATCGCCAAGCACTTTGAGAGCTGCGTCGGCGTCGCCGGTTTCGGCGAGGTTGCGCGCTAGCGCCAAATGAGCTCGTACGAGTTTCGGATCGATGCTGATCGCTTTTCTATACGCAGCGATGGCTTTTGCGCGGTCCAGGACCGACTGCCGTTCACCTTCCTGGAATGCTAATTCTGCCTCGTCATTGGTCGGCGTGAGTTTGACCGTCAGGTCGCCGCGGTGAGCGGGAAGCAGCCGCGCCGACGCCTCCGAGAATCCGGCTGCCCGTACCCGGACCGTTCTGACGCCCGGCGCCGCGGTCCTGATCTTAAGGCGGCCGCTGCTATCCGTTACACCGAAGAAAACGGAGCCGAGCCACACGGATGCCCCTGGTTCCGAAACGACCGTAAAAGTGCGAAGCGGTCTTGGAGCTTGCGCCTGGCTTGCCGCGTCTAACGCCGCAAACAGGATCGCGATGATCAGGGCCTTATTTCTCAGGTTCATTCTCATTGGATGCACCAAGCAGGAGTTCGATGCCGACCTTATAGTCTGCCCGTCGCTCGGCCAGATACTTCTCTACCTTGCTTCTTATCGACTCCAGCTTATCTATCTGTGTCTCCGGTTCGACGGTAATGATGACGATCCGGCCGGTGTCAACTTCGTTTTGCTCGGCTGGGGCCGGTTCCTTCCATTTGGCCGACAAAATAGCTGGATCAAGCAGTTTTATCTCGTTAAGAATGAGAATGTCCGGATCGGTCCTCGCCCGGAGCGCGTTCAGTTCGGAGGTAAGGCGTGTTATCTCATTTTCCTGAGCCTCATCGATCGCGGAGATGATCCTGAAACGTTCGGCAACGTCATTCTCAACGTTGGTCGAGAGTTTCACTATCTCGGACCGCGCCATATTCAGTTGGACACAATTGAGTTCAAGCTCACCAATGCCAAAACTGTCCATCCTGGACCTGAGCTCGGCCTTCTCCGCGGGGCTGACCGGACGGCCGACCACATAGACCTTTAAAACATCGGGATCTTTGGTCGTGTCAATGTCCCAGCGGATGGGCTGTCGATCGTCCTCCTTGATAGCTTTCTCTACGAACGTCCGCACGCCGCGATCGAACTTTGCCTTTCTGAGCACATCGTAAAAGATGACTCCGCTGGGGATCGAGATCAGGATCGCACCGGCGATGATAAGTCGCTGCATCCAGACCGAGGTCTCGTTGTCCAATTCGGCCCGCCGCGGAAAGCGAAGCACCATACAGATAAGGTACGTCGCAAGGCTGATGAAGAACGCGTTGATGAAATAAAGGTAAAAGGCCCCGAGAAAGATGCCCGAATCGTAGCGAGCCAATCCATACCCCGCCGTACAGATGGGCGGCATAAGAGCCGTCGCGATCGCAACACCCGGTATGGCACTCGTCTTTGATTTGCGGGAACCGGCCACTATACCCGCGACCCCGCCGAAGAACGCGACCCCGATATCAAGCAGGGTGGGAGTGGTCCGTGCGGCAAGTTCCTGTGTGAGTTCGCCGAACGGCGAGATAAAAAAATAAACGGTACTGGTGCCGAGAGCGATCACGGTTGCCGTCGCCAGGCTCTGAAGCCCGCGCCACAGAAGCCTCTTATCGAAGATGGCGATGCCGAGGCCCACGGCAAGGATCGGCGACATCAATGGAGATATGAGCATCGCCCCGATTATCACGGCTGTCGAATTAAGGTCGAGGCCGATGGAGGCAAGGATAGACGAACAAAAAAGCATCCAGACGTTCGCACCGCGAAGTTGGGTGTTGGTGCTTATCTCCTCGATCGTGCCTTTCACATCTGTCCCGCCACGGATCGACGTGATCATCCTTAAAAATCTGATCCACTTTTCCATCGGTAGTTATCCAAGCCGCATGAAGTCCTCGGAAATATCCGTGTCAATGATAACGTCTTCTACTCCGTCAAGGTCACGATCCTCTGAATAGAAGATCTTGATCAAGGGAGGTGCGATCAGGGTCGTGGCGACCGCCATAAAGAGGACGGATGCAAAGAACTGCTGACTGATCACGGCCATCCCGAGCCCGATCTGCGCCACTACGATACCGACCTCGCCGCGCGGGATCATCCCGACGCCGACCTGTGCCATCTCACGACGCTTCATTCCCCACGCGCCGAGCCCGCCGCCGATGAACTTAGTAACGACGGCCGCAGCAGTGATCACGAGCGCAAGGACGATCACGGAAGAATCGTTGAAGACCGAGAGATTCAGCTGCATCCCGATGTGCACAAGAAAGAAAGGCACGAGGAACTCGGTCACGCCGCTCGTCAGCACACGCATCTTATGGTTTCCTTCAGTTGCCTCGGCGAGAGCCATTCCGGCCAGAAACGCGCCTATTATGGCCGCGACGCCAAAATACAGCGAGACCACCGAAAGGCCGAAACAACACATCAATCCGATGTTAAAGAATGGCTTATTTACGTGCAGGTCGCTGATGCGCGGCGCGAGGGCGGTCATTATCCTGGCGCCGAAAAGGCCCACGACGACGGTGAACAAGATCGCAAGGCCCGCCGTTTTCGCGAGGTTTGCAAAATTGACCGCTCCGTCGGCCAGTCCGGACACTACCGAGAGGATGATCAGCCCGAGTATGTCGTCGATGACCGCGGCGCCCAGTATCACACGAGACGTTTCGAGCTCGAGCAGTCCCATCGAGCCTAGAACGCGCGCCGTTATCCCGACCGAGGTTGCGACCAGCGCCGCCCCGATGAACATCGATTCGATGAAGGTACCGCCCCAAAACAATGCGATCAGATATCCGGCGATGAACGGAAAGACCACTCCGAGCGTGGCGACCAGGGCGGCCTTTTTTCCGACCCTCAATATATCCTGCGGTTTTGTTTCGAGGCCGACAGTGAACAATAGAAAGATCACGCCGATCTCGGCGACGATGCTGATCAGTTCTGTCGGCTGTACCAGGCCCAGTACGCTCGGCCCAATGATCACGCCGGCGAGGATCTCGCCCACGACCGCGGGCTGCCTGAGGCGTTCGAACAACTCGGCCATGACCTTTGCGGCCGCGATGATGATGAATAATGCTAATAGTACGCCTGCGTGCTCAACGGCCGCAGCAAGAACAGTCGGCATAGGCAAAATCGGTTAAACTGCTAGAACGACAGTTTACCAACATCCGTTGCAGCCAGCCAAAACCCGCAACTCAGTTAAATGACTTGATTTTTGCGTCTCGGAACTTATAATTAAGCGTTCGTGGCTGGGTAGCTCAGATGGTTAGAGCGTGGGATTCATAACCCCAAGGTCGGGAGTTCGATCCTCCCCCCCGCCACCAAGTTTTCAGGTGATCGCGGCAGGCTTTGAGCCTGCCGTTCTTGTTTCCAAGAGAAATGGGTCAGGAGAAAGGGGTCAGTCATGCAATTGTGCAATTCTCTTGTTTTGGTAGCTCGTCATAACCTGCGACGCGAGTTCGCTGCGGTTGTCGTTATCGCGATGTGACGTTCGGGCTGATTCCAGGCGGCGGGCGACGGTGGAGCTGTTTAAGCCGGTCAGCCTCGCGAGTTCGGCCAGACTGGCACCATGCCGATGGCCGCAGAGTATCAGCGTCCCTTTGGCTTGCACGGTACGAGGGGCCTTGCTTCTGCCGCATATTTCGTCACGTGAAATTTCGAAAACGGTCTCGACCGCTCCCTGCGCCCGTTGCCGCGAGTGATAACGTGATAAAGTCCGCCCTCGATCTCGATACGAGTTTTTCTTGGCATATGCGTTTGAGTGAAGGTACGATAAATGAATCAAGAGACAATTGCAATATTGCATGACTGACCCTGTAGCTTCTCCCCTAACACTTCCTGGCGAACTTCATCTTGCTCGGGTACGGAGCGATTCGGGGATACGCTCGTTTCCGCACCCACAACTCCCGGAAGTAAATGCGGGAGATCGGGTCAACTACCGCATACTTCCACCACCGAGAAAGAGGAGGTAATTTTGTTATGAGAATTGTGTTGTCTTTGTATTTGCTGTTGTTTGGTGTTCATTTCTCTGGTTGTTCGAAAGGGATTGAGGGGGATAATGCTGCGCCATCTAGCCCAAAGCCTACGGAAAACGCTGTGCTCCCTTCTGCGGTGAACCTCCAGGATACGCCCGGAGCACCCGTCGAAAGCTCAAGCCCGAATCCGGGGGACGTTGTTTTGTTTGACGGGAAATACTATAAAAAAAAGAGTGGATGGAAAACGCCTCCGAAGAATGATACGTACATCGACGAATCATACGATCAAGGCAGCGTGGAGGGCAGGACTGAAAAAGGGAAACAGGTAAGGACTAACACGCTTCTTTACGGCTATCGAACTTCATGGTGGCATTCTCAGGACTTCTACTATGAAGGTCGTGACCTCGATTATTTGAAAGGGAAGCTTGAATCCCTCAGTTTCATGGAGACAAGTGTCAACGGCAAGGTTTTCATGTACTCCATTACTGTTGGCCCCCTCATCTTGAACGACCTTGACCACAAGGATCCCTTCGGGTACCGGATCCAAGACAGGGATGGCGACGGGATCTTTGAAACGCTCCTCCCGCGCGATGCGGACGTTGTCGTATCGGACTGGGTTCTTAAATAGGCCACCGTCGACGATCAATACGTCCCAGAACCGCCCGGGAGCGTAAACCGTGTGTCCGATCTTGAGACGGTCGGGGATGGGAAGAAGGTTGTGGTTCAGCATTTGGATCAACTTGGCCGAGTGCGCCTTTCGCGGACGTTGGAGGATGCGGCGGCTCAGTCGGCTTCGAACGAAGAGCACGGGATAAAGGTCGAGACGCGGTACAAGACGGTTGAGGGATATACGTATCAACTGACTTCCAATCCTTTCAGGGCTGCGACTTCATCGGGGGCATCGGGTGAAGCGACGATGGGCTGGACGCTTTCAACTGCCTGGAGCAGCGGAAGACGCTCGGAGGTCGAGACCTTCTCCGGCAGCGGATTGCCGACGGTATTCGGCGGTTCGAATACGAACTCGACCGGGATCGTCCGCACGGACATCGATGCCGAACGAACGCTTGTTACCGACCAAGCCGGCAAGAAGCGGATCAGCAAGACGAACGCTCTCGGTCAGTTGAAGGAAGTCTGGGAGATACTCGCCGCCGGCGAGACCGGTTCGGAGAGCATCTCGTTCCCCAACACCTCCATCGCCCAGGGTTTCAAGACGACTTACAGCTACGACACGCTCAATAACCTGACGACCGTAAATCAAGGTGCTCAGACGAGAACGTTTACTTACAGTTCGTTGTCGAGGCTCCTGAGCGCGGCGAATCCGGAAAGCGGGACGATCAGTTACGAATACGACCCGAACGGAAATTTGACGCGAAAGACGGACGCTCGGGGTGTGCAGACTGATTATGTCTACGATGCGTTGAATAGGGTTACGAACCGGAACTATTCGACGCCGGGCGGCGCTCCGGCCAATTACGCCGCCACGCCGAACGTCACATATTTCTACGACAATCTGACGAACGCAAAAGGCAAGCTGATAAAGGTTTCTTCGAGCGTATCGACAACCGAATACACTGGCTTCGACATCTTAGGACGTGTGACGGGGCACAAGCAGACGACGGATGGGCAGGAGTACACGACGGGGTACACGTATAACCTGTCCGGGGCGTTGGTGGAGCAAACTTATCCGAGCGGGCGGGTTGTGAAGAATACGCTGGATGTAGATGGGAGCTTGTCGCAGGTGCAGAGTGCGAAGTCCGGCCAGACGCTTCGAAACTACGCCAACGGGTTTAACTACAACGGGGCGGGAGCGGTCACTTCGATCCGTTTGGGCAACGGACTGTGGGAGACGACGCAGTTCAACTCCCGCCTGCAGCCGACGCAGATCGGGTTGGGGCAAGGCTCGGCGACCCCGAACAAGCTCAAGCTCGAATACAGCTACGGTGATTGGAACGGCGGGTCTGTGGATGCGACGAAGAACAACGGCAACATCGTGAAGCAGGTGATCACGGTGCCGACCGTCGGGGCCTCGACCGGATTCACCGCGACGCAGAAATACTATTACGACTCGTTGAACCGTTTGGACGATGCGACCGAAGAGATCTCGTCCACACAGACATGGCGGCAGGATTTCTCGTATGACCGATACGGCAACAGGAACTTTGTCGAGGCCAACACGACTACGCTGCTGAAGAACTGCGGAACCTCGCCAAACTTCGAGGTTTGCACCGCTGATATTCCGAAAGTGAACCCGGTCCCGATCGCGGCGTCGAACAAGCTCACGGGCTACACATACGATTCTTCGGGCAACAACACCACCGAGGACGCGAACGAGTGGACGTACATCTACGACGCCGAGAATAAGCAGGTCAGAGAAAGGGGTCAGTCATGCAATTGTGCAATTCTCTTGTTTTGGTAGCTCGTCATAACCTGCGACGCGACGGTTGTCGTTATCGCGATGCCCTACGGCGAAGAGATCGTCGAAATATTCGATTCATAGGCGGGAGTGTGTGCTATACTTGCAACGGCGTGGTCTCGGCGGTTCAGACCGGCGGGGGCCCTTGTTCTTTGAAAATGGAGGCGTCGGCGGCGGCAGAGGCAGCGGCGGCGGTGGAAAGGAAACCGGAGATCATTTTTGATAGAAACTGCGGTTTCCAAGCCTTTCGGAAACTCCGTAAACGTAGCCACGACAATAACTTACAGCGGCAACCGAAAGAGTTTCCAAACCGGTTTCCAAGCTGGTTTCCAAGTGGTTTCCAGGTGGTTTCCAAAAGGGTCCATAACGGCTTGCGGGCTGTTGGAAGACGTCGCCGGGACAGCTAACCCTGATCCGGCGAGCATGGGTGGGAGGTCTTCGAGGCTGGGTCGGGGGTTGTTGATCCTGGGAAACGGCCGATACATATCAGGCTCATCCGGAGTTCTTTCTTACGAATCGCTAAAGGCTGACGGGCATATGTCGTTGAGGGTGCAGGCGTCGCACTTTGGTTTTCGTGCGACGCACACGCGGCGGCCGTGAAGGGTGATGGAGCTTGACCAATGGATCCAGTCCCGCTTGGGGACCAGTTCCATCATTTCCCTTTCCATTTTGTCAGCGGTCTTTTGATTCGAAAGTCCGAGCCGCGAAGTGACCCGCAAATGATGGACGTCGACCACGATCCCTTCGGCAATGCCCATCGCAAATGACATCACGACATTTGCCGTCTTCCGGCCTATTCCGGGAAGCGTGACAAGCTCGTCGAGCGTTTTGGGGACCTTGCCGTCGAAATCATCGACCAATTTTTGCGAAAGAGCTTTGATCGCCTTCGACTTTTGCCGGAAGAAGCCTGAGAGGTGAATGTCCTGTTCGAGCTCGGCCTGGTCGGCGGCGACATAATCCGCTGGGCCGCGATACTTTCGAAAAAGTGCGGGGGTGATCTTGTTAATGGTCGTGTCGCGATTTTGGGCCGCCAGCAGCGACGCGACCAGAAGCTCGAACGGATCAGAGAAATCCAGCTCCACGATCGGCTCGGGATATTGCTTTTTGAGACGCCTGGAGATCTCCTTCACACGCTCTTTCAGTTCGGACATAGCTTCGGATTATATGGCCCGCCCACCGAAAACGCTATGCCTTTGGGTGAGAGCGGGCATAAACGTCGATGAGCTTTTCCATCGAGACCTGTGTGTAGATCTGGGTCGTCGAGAGACGTGCATGCCCGAGCAGTTCCTGGATGTCGCGCAGGTCGGCGCCGGAATCGAGCAGGTGCGTGGCAAAGGTGTGGCGAAGCGAGTGCGGCGAGATCTTGTGCAGATCGGCGCAGGTCTTTATGTATTTGTCGATCATTCGCCCGACGCTTCGCGTTGTCAGACGGGTTCCCTGATAGTTCAGAAAACACGCCTGAATGTCGCGCTTCGCCGCGGGTGCATTATTGACGAAGGTCGGCCGCGATGCCGAAAGATAAAGCAAGAGTGCCTGAAGCGCCTGATCATGAAAGGGGACGATGCGCTCCTTTCGCCGCTTTCCAAAAACGCGAACCATACGCTCGCGCAGATCGACGTCACCGAGATCGATATTGACCAACTCTCCGACGCGAATGCCAGTAGCATACAGAAACTCAAGGATCGCGCGGTCGCGTCGGCCAAGGTCGGTGTTCAGGTCCGGCGTTTCGATAAATCGCACGGCGTCCTCAATGGATAGATGCGTCGGCAGTTTGCGTTCGATCTTTGGCGTGGCGACAAGCTTTGCGGGGTTCGCTTCGGCCTTTCCTTCCCTGATCAGAAACTGGAACAGCGTTCTCAGGCTAGCCAGTTTTCTTGCGATCGATGCCTTCTTTAATCCCGCCGCGTGAAGACTCGCCATCCATTCGCGGATCGTCAGGCGGTCGATCTGTTCGATCGGGAAATCCTCGCGTTTCTCGATCGAGAAAAGAAACTCCCTAAACTGCTCAAGATCCGATTCGTAATTGCGAAGCGTGTGAGCGCTCATGTTGCGCTCGTATTTGAGGTGTTGCAGGAATTCGGTGAACGCTTCACGGAGCATCTTCCAATTCTAATACAGATTGCCTTCGAGCGATTTCTCGTCCCGGCCGGAAAGCTTTAGTAGGTAGATGCATGCTTCGCGAAGAGTTTCATCTCGCGGTGACCAGCGATTGACAATGTGATACCGCTCGTCATTGACTCCCTCCAGTATCCACTGGGCTCCATCACGTCCGATCGGCGAGTCCGATGTCGCCTTTTCCCAAAACCTCGTCTTGTCGATCAGGGACGTAAACTGACACCATTGGTCGCTGAAAATCTCGACATCGTCTGTTCGAATTATCTTTCCAGGATCGTAACCGCCTGTTCCGCTAAGCTCGACCGATTTCAAGCGAAACGAGTATCCAATGCGCTCGACTCGAACAGAGATCGGGTGATTAAAGCTCCGCAGCCAGAGGAATCTATAGGTTTCGGTGTCAGGATTCTCGACGTCAAGCAAGGACGGTTCCTCCATTGCTCGAAGGTGTTTCCCGTACCATTCGTCGAACGATCCATCGGCGCCGCTCCATCCATCATCAAATGCCTTTTCCGGGAAATAGCCATTCTTGTATTTTTTTATCGAGTTCAAGGATCTGGACAATCCTGGGAAGGATGACGAGTTCTCCTTACACGTTTCCAGAGTCGGAATCGGTGAGGGCGCTCCGACAATCTCAGGTTTTGCCGGCTGGAAATAGTAGATCGTCGCAAGAATGACGCCCACGAGAAAGGTTCCCGTACCGATCAAGATCGCGATCGAGTGTCGTTTCATACCATTACCAAGTCCATTAGACACCGGAAATCGGGTTTTGTTCACCTTCTTGGAACAAAGTAACCTTTTCGCGTGCGGACAGTCAGCCCGGGCTTGTCTTTGACGGCTAGCGAGATCTCGCGAAACTGGCCGCGGTCCGTTGGCGCATCGTCGGGGTAGTAGCTCAGGATGTATTGTTGTGACAGTGCGGCGATGATCTGCCGAAAGGCGTCGTCCAGCTCCCGCTCATCTATCGGGGAGTGGACCGAGCCGCCGGTTTGATTGGCAAACTCGATCATCCGACGCTCCGCCGCAAGCTGTCGAATATTGGCGTTGCCGCGTCGTGATCCGGTCCGTTTATAGTTCTCGAAATCGGTCGTCTTGACCACGTACACCTGGGCATTAGCGAGCTGCAGGGCTTTTAGGGTTTCGGCAAGGTCAGAATAGCTCGCCGTGTCGTCCCCGTCCGAAACGATCACGATCACACGCCGTCCCGGAACCTCGCTCAGGTATTCCGATGCTAGGATCATGCCGTCGAGCAAGGCGGTCGCTCCGGTAGGTTGAGCGAAAAGCTCGATCGCCCGCGTGAGCGATGAGATGTCCGAGGTGAACCCCTGCTCGAGCCGCGTCGTGGTCGAAACGCTGAATAGCGATGCAAGGTCCTTCTCCGGCCGGATCACGCGGCGAAAGAACTTCAACGCGGCGTCCTTCTCAAACTCACGAGCGATCATCACGCTCGAAGAGTTATCAAAGAGCATGGCAAGCCGGACCGGCGTCTCCGACCGGGCGAGATCGCCAATTTCGACCGCCTTTCCATCTATCTTTAATTCGAAATCCGAAAGCTTTAAGGCCGTCACCGCACGGCCATTCGAATCGATCACGGTAACCGGTATCGGCACCAGCGTCGAATCGACAGTGATCTCAGCGTCGTCAACCTTTGGAGCCGCGGGCGTCGGTGTGGGAGCGGCGAGACGAGCGCGGTCGTTGTTGGTCGGCGAATAGACGATGGATCCATCCCCTTTCGGTTTCGGCGTTGGAGATTCAACAGGTTTGACACGGCCGGACTGGGCGGCCGCCGAAACGGATAGTGCAAAAATGGTTAGGAAAAGCAGCCTCATCGAAGGTTTTGTACCTGACGACTATATGATGCCGGAAAATGGCACTTCGTAGCTAGACGACGATCAATTTTATCGCGGCCATCAAAAGTACTATCGCCAGGACGCGGCGCAGCGTCAATGAATCGAACCTCCTTGCTCCGAGAAGCGAACCGATAACGCCGCCCAAGATCGCTGCGACGATCCAAAGCCAAACATCCGACGGGAGAACGCCGACCTGTCGATAATTCCCGAGGAGTCCCGCAGCTGAGTTAACGAGGATGAACAATGCCGAAACGCCGGCTGCCGTCTTGGCCTCTGACCAGTTCATCAGGAGCAAGAGCGGCGTAAGAAAGATACCCCCGCCCACGCCGACCAGACCCGAGAGGAGTCCCAAACACGCCCCGCATATCAAAGCAATACTGAAACTTGGAGCCTTGACCTCAACACTCTTCGAAAAGCTCCACGCCAGGCGGAATGCGGCAAATAACAGCGCGAGCCCGAGCAAGATCTTGTAAAGATTCGTCGGCAGCACGACCATCCCGCCGATGAAAGAAAGAGGGATCGAGGTGACGGCGAACGGCCAAAATATACTCCATGAAAAATGGCCCGCCCGATAAAACTGAAAGGCCCCGACCGAGGCAACAAAGAGATTCAATATCAGAGCCGTCGGCCTTGTTATCTCAGGCGCCACGGCGAGGAAGGCCATAACGGCCAAATAGCCCGACGCTCCGCCGTGGCCAACAGATGAATAGAGAACGGCTACCAAAAAGACTGCCAGAACGATCAAAAGGGCCGTGGCTTCCATTTATGCTGCTTGCGCCCCAACTCCGCGGTCGAGATCGTTCATCCATTCATCCCATTCTTTCAAAGCCCGATCGACCTGTATGATATGCCGTTCGCGCTTTTTCCGATATTTTTTTCTAAGCTCTTCCGGAAGCGGTTCCAGGAGACCGAAAGTAATATTCACCGGCTGAAAGTTCTTTGTCTCGACGTTTGATACGTATCTGCAAAGGGCCCCGATAGCTGACGACCGAGGCGCCGTGATCATCGGTTCATCGCGCAAAACATTGACGGCGTTCAGCCCGGCCAGCCAGCCGGTCGCGACCGATTCGACATACCCCTCGACGCCGGTTATTTGTCCCGCAAAGAAAAGACCTCGATTCGCCTTTGTTGCAAGCGTTTCGTTCAGTATCTTAGGCGAATTGATAAAGGTATTGCGGTGGATCTGCCCGAATTGCAGGAACTCGGCGCTTTCAAGGCCCGGGATAAGCTTCAACACGCGTTCCTGTTCCCCGTATCTGAGATGGTTTTGAAACCCGACCATCCCGTAGGCGTCCGCCATCAGATCTTCCTGACGTAGCTGAACACATGCATACGGCTCTTCGCCGGTTTTCGGATGCCGCAGCCCTTTGGGCTTCATCGGCCCGAATCGAAGGGTCTCGGGGCCGCGACGTGCGATCTCCTCGATCGGCAGACAGCTTTCGAACCAATGTGTATCCTCGAAACGCTTCAGCGGCACCGACTTCGCGGCGAGGACCTCTCTGATGAATGCTTCATACTGATCGCGGTCCATCGGGCAATTGATGTAATCATCCCCGCCCTTGTCATAGCGGGCCGCTTTGAAAGCGATCGACATATCGATCGAATCGGCGGCCACGATCGGCGCTATGGCGTCATAAAAATAAAGCTGATCGTCACCGGTGAATCGCATTATCTCAGCGGTAAATGCGTCCGATGTCAGTGGGCCGGTCGCAATGATTGTTATCCCTTCATCCGGGATCTGGGTAACCTCTTCGCGGATGATCTCGATATTCGGGTGCGATCCGACCCGTTCCGTGATCATCTCGGCAAACTTTCCGCGATCTACCGACAAAGCGGATCCGGCCGGTACCCTTGTCTTTGCGGCGACTTCCAACACTAACGAACCGCCCCGCCGAAGCTCCTCTTTCAATAGGTACGGGGCGCTGCCCGGTTCGTCGGTCTTTAGGGAATTCGAGCATACGATCTCGGCCAGTTTGTCAGTTCTGTGCGCCGGCGTCTGCAAAACCGGCCTCATTTCGAACAGCTTTACGCGGGCGCCTTTTCTAGCGGCTTGCCACGCAGCCTCGACCCCCGCAAATCCCCCGCCGATAACGTTTATCCAATCCGACATCAGTAATGAGTATATCGAACAGTGAGCCGGAAAAGCAGCGCAGACGGGTATTGACATTAAACAATGTTTAATTCATTATATATGCTGGCCTTGCCGCCTTCGCGGCGTTCTTTTTGTGCCCACCCGCACCCGGCCGACTCCTGCGAAGTCTCCAATCCAACTTTCAATTCGGACCTTCGTCCGCCAAATATCAATGGACCTGAATCTGCGTAACGAGACGCGCAATATCCCACCCATACCGCCAGTGACCGAGGAGGTCGACGGCCCCTCTGAATTGCTCCCCTTTGACGGTTTCGGCATGACCACGATGCGAAACCTCGGCGACAGCATTTTCAACTCGATAAATGATGCCATTCTCGTTATCGATCGGAATGCCATTATCGACCGCGTAAATCCGGCCACCCTCGAACTAACAGGCTTCAGATTCAGCGACCTTGTCGGCAAGCCCGTCAGCGTCCTCACACGGAATCGCCGGCTTTTTAAGCGGATATTCAGCGAGACGCTTGCCGGTAACCGGCTCAAGAACCGTTTTGAAATGTACTGCCGCCGGAAGGACGGTTCGGTTTTTCCGGTTTCGGTCTCGACGTCGACGATCTTCGATCCGAAGCTGAATGAACACAAGCTCGTCTGCGTCGCCCGCGACATTACTCATCGCCGGCGCCTCGAGGCCGAGGCGCGTGCCATATCGCGCATAATTCACGGTGTCACAACCACAAGCAATCTCGAAGAGTTGTTCAAGCTTATTCATCGAACGATCAAACGGATCGTCTATGCCGAGAATTTCTTTGTCGCACTTTATGACCCACAGACCGAAATGCTCTCGATGCAGTTCTGGGTCGACAAATACGATCCCATGCCCGCGCCTTTAAAGGTGGGGCGCAGCATGAGCGCTTACGTCTTCCGTACGGGGAAACCGCTGCTCCTGACCGACGAGGACGCCCAGCGGATCATCGAAAGCGGCGAGGTCGAATCGGTCGGCACCGACTCCCCGATCTGGTTGGGCGTACCGCTAAAGACGCCCGCCGGGCCGATCGGCGTGCTGGTCGTGCAAGACTACGAAAACTCCGACACCTATACTGAACGCGATGTCGAACTGCTGAGTTCTGTCGCTGACCAGATAGCTGTGGCGATCGAACGCAAACGCAACGACGATGCCTTGAAACTCAGCCAGGAGAGATTCCAGCTCGTTACCCGGGCAACAAGCGATGCTATCTGGGACTGGAATCTTTATAGCGACGAGATCTGGTGGAACGACGGCATCCAGAAGCTCTTTGGCTATACCGCTGAGGAGATGGGCGGCGACATCTCGTCGTGGAAGCAGCGCCTCCACCCTGACGACGCCGAGCGCGTTCTCCGTGACATCCAGCAGCATATCGATACCGGAAAGGCCCATTGGACGGACGAGTACCGCTTTCGTAGAAAGGACGGGACGTTCGCATACGTCATCGATCGCGGGTATGTAGTTTATGACCAAGACGAGATGCCGACCAGGATGATCGGTTCGATGATGGACGTTACGGAGCGTAAATCGCTCGAAGATCAGCTTACCCACCAGGCTTTGCACGACCCGCTTACCAATATCGCAAATCGAGCACTGTTTCAGAATCGGGTGGACCACGCGCTCGCAAAACTGCCGCGAACCAGTTCACAACTTGCGGTGCTATTTCTGGACCTCGACAATTTCAAGGCTATAAACGATTCCCTCGGCCATGCCGCCGGCGACAAACTTCTTATTTCGGTGGCTGAACGACTGCAGGACTGCCTGCGAACCACCGACACTGCCGCCCGGCTGGGCGGAGACGAGTTTGCGGTCCTTTGCGAATCGGTGACCCGCGTCGAAGAAGCGGTGATGATCGCCGAGCGAATACTCGACGTTTTTCGCCAGCCATTCATGATCGATGGAAAAGAGACCCATGTAGGCACGAGCATCGGGGTCGCCGCCAGCAGCGATGAAGCGATGACGTCCGAGGCTCTTCTTCGAAACGCCGATCTCGCGATGTACCTGGCAAAAAATGAGGGCAAAGGTACCTACGTAGTTTTTGAGCCGAAGATGCACGAAGCGCTTATGGAGCGGATCGAACTCGAGGATGACCTTCGCCGCGGGATCGAACATCACGAATTCGTAATTCACTATCAGCCGATACTTGATCTCGGCTCCAACGACATGCTTGGCATGGAAGCTCTTGTCCGCTGGGTACATCCCAAGTACGGACTTCTTTCGCCGATGAAATTCATACCGCTTGCAGAGGAAACCGACCTTATCGTCCCGCTCGGCGCCTGGATCCTTCGCGAGGCGTGCCGGCAGGTCCAGATCTGGCGTGAGGAATACAGCGAGAAGATGGACTTTTCGGTGACTGTGAACATTTCCATCCGGCAGTTCCAGCAAAGGGAGCTTGTGGATATGGTAAGCCGTGCACTTCTTGCCTCAGGCCTGCCCGCACGCTGTTTGATCCTGGAGATCACGGAAAGCTTCATGATGCAGGATACCGAATCGACGATAGCGAAGCTCCAGCTCCTCAAGGACCTCGGCGTCAGGCTCGCCATAGACGACTTTGGTACCGGATACTCGAGCCTTAGCTATTTGCAGCGATTCCCGATCGACATTTTAAAGATCGACAAGTCGTTCGTCGAAAAACTCGGACAGGGCAGCGAAGGCAACGCCGTCGCGAAAGCGATCATAATGATGGGAGACTCGCTAAATCTCAAGACCATTGCCGAAGGAATCGAACATCCCGGCCAGATCGATGAACTCCAGAACCTCGGCTGCGGGGCCGGCCAGGGCTATCATTTTGCCCGTCCTTTGACGACGGAGGATATGCAGAGTTTTCTGCGTGACCGTTGTCCCTCGGAAGCGGCTTAGAAAGGCTCGCAGTCAGTTCGAAGTGTTTCGCATTATGGGTTAACATAGGCCCATAGAGACTATGTATTGCAACAAGTGCGGGCAAGAGAATCCGGACGACGCGATTTATTGCAAAAAGTGCGGAGGCCACCTGGAGGGCGAGGATGAGACGAGCGTCGCGCCCCGCGGAGCCGCTCCGGTCGATGGCCATACGGAAAAGCCAATTTTTGCGATCAATCCAACATTAAAATTTGTGGCACTGGGCTATGCGGGAGCGGTGATCTTTGCTTTCCTGCTGGTCATTTTGCTTACGGCGCTTTTACCGGTCTTCAACCCGTTCATCGGGGTTGGGCTTGGGTTTCTGCCGTTGCTTATCCCGGTATATTTTCATCTCAGGCAAAAGCTCGTACGCTATTCGCTCACGGATACAATGATCGAGATCGACCGCGGCCTCATCTCGCGCACGACACAAAATGTGCCTCTCCGGCGTGTTCAGGACGTTACTGTTACAGCCTCGATCTTTCAGCGGATGCTCGGGTATGGCGACATAATGATAGATAACGCGAGCGAGGATGGGGGAAAGATAATTCTCGATAACGTCGATGCGCCGAGAAAATTCGCCGATCTGATCCTAAGGCAGATCCGCCGACTCGACAGTTAGCTCTGCGGGCGGTTAGTTTCACTTAACTCTTTATGCGTACCATTTTTGTAACGGGCGGTGCCGGGTTCATTGGGTCTTCATTCATCAGGCTCGTTCTGCGGGAGCAGCCGGACGTTTCGATAGTCGATTTTGACGCGTTGACCTATGCCGGAAACCTCGAGAATCTGGAGGGCATAGACGATCCACGTCACGTTTTTGTCAAAGGCGATATCTGTAACCGCGAAGCCGTAAGAGAGGCCCTACCAAAGGGCTGCGAAGCTATTTTCAATTTTGCCGCCGAGTCACATGTCGACCGGAGCATCAATTCGGCATATGAGTTTCTTCGAACGAACATTATCGGCACCCAGATATTGCTCGACGAAGCCCGAGCCGAGGGTGTCCGGCGATTTATCCAGATCTCCACTGACGAGGTAATGGGAAGTCTGCCTGACGATGAGAATGAGATGTTCCATGAAGACTCGCCGCTTCGCCCGAATTCACCCTATGCTGCGTCAAAGGCTGCGGCCGAATGTATAGTTCGCGCGGCACGTGAAACTCATGGAGTTGACTCCGTCATCACCCGTTGCGGAAATAACTACGGTCCACGCCAGTTCCCCGAAAAGCTGATACCGGTGATGATCGCAAAAGCGATGAATGACGAGCCCCTCACGGTCTATGGCGACGGAAAGAACGTTCGGGATTGGATCTACGTCGACGACCATTGCCGCGCCGTTTGGATGGCGTTTGAAAAGGGCCGAAGCGGAGAGATTTACAATATCGGGGCGCGTAAAGAGCTCCAGAACCTCGAGGTGGTAAAGGACATCCTCGACAAACTCGGCAAACCTCACGATCTGATCAAATTCGTTCCGGACCGTCCCGGGCATGACCGGCGTTACGCCATCGATCCGACAAAGATCGAGACCGAATTTGGCTGGCGCCCTGAGACGGATTGGAACGAGGGCCTTGGTGTGACGATCGACTGGTTCATCGCGAATCAGGCCTGGGTAGATCACATACGGAGTGGGGAATATCGGGAATATCACGAACTAGCGTCGGGCCGGTATCTTAAAGCCAATCCCTGCTGATCAGGGTAAGGGGCACGTATCCGCCATTCGTATGAAAGTATTGCTGCCCGGCGCCAACGGGATGGTCGCAAGGTCGGTGGCCGCGTTTTGCAGCTCGATCGGCGACGAGGTTCTCGCCCTCAGTCGGGAAGAGATGGATATCGCAGATCGCGACGCTGTGACGTCGACGGTCCGAGCGTTCAGGCCGGACGCGATCATTAATTGTGCCGCCTATACCAATGTCGACAAAGCTGAAACGGAGAAAGAACAAGCATTTCGCGCGAATGTCACGGGACCGGAGAACCTTGCACATGCCGCGCGTTCGATCGGTTGCGGCCTGGTGACCGTCTCAACCGACTACGTCTTTGACGGAGCGTGGAATGGTTTCTACGATCAGCGTCATACACCACGGCCTCTCGGCGTCTATGGCGAGACGAAACGCCTCGGCGAGATAGCTGCCTCGAGTGCCTATGCCCGCACGATCGTTGTAAGAACCGGTTGGATCTTCGGAAAAGGCGGATCCAATTTTCTTAGTCAGATTCCGCGCCTTTTGGCCGAAGGCAGGAATATCACAGCGATCAGCGATGCTTTCGGCACACCGACGTTTGCCAGCGACCTGGCCCAACGGCTGCGGGAACTGGCAGAACTCGATCTTCCCGCCATTTTTCATGTGACGAACGCCGGCGCGGGTGCGAGTTATTTGGAATTTGCGATTCGCGTTCGTGAGTTGGGTGGTTTCGACCGCCGCCTCATCGAAGGGGTTTCGATGTCGGATCTGCCGCGGCCTGCACCTAGACCCGTCAATTCGAAACTCGCATGCCTCTTCAGCGAAAGGTTCGGGCTTGCACCTCTGCCCGATTGGCGCGAAGCTTTCGAGCGATTTGTGACAGATTCGCTTTAGTTCTGCGAGTTTTGGCCGACGCTGTTCGTCTCTACCACAGGCGTCGTTGCCGGGTCGTCAGCCGATTTGTAGTAATCGTAATAGCCGGTGCCGTAATAGTCGTACTCGACCGAGCCCGATTTCAAACCGTTCAACACCACGCCATAGATCCGTGCCCCGATGGTTCCGAGCCGCTGCTTGAATCGCCGCATCAGGTGGATCGAGCTCTTATTCGCCATTGCGACGATCACGACACCATCGACCAGCGTCGAGAGGATGGCTGCGTCCGTAAACGAGATGGCCGGCGGTGAATCGATGACTATATGTTTATAGCGGCCGCGCAGGAATTGGAGCAGGTTTCGCATCTCGTTAGAGCTGAGCAGCTCCGTAGGATTAGGAGGTATCGGCCCGCTCGTTATCACCTTAAGCTTTGGCAGGTCCCGACATTGCTTTATCAGGTTTTCGGTATTCCGTTCTCCCGAAAGGTAATTGGTCAGTCCCTTCGTGTTCTCCAGGTCGAAATAATTGTGCAGCCGCGGCCGCCTGAGATCGCAATCGATTATCACCACCTCGGCGTCCGCCTGAGCAAGCGTGATTGCCGTGTTGACCGCGGTGGTCGTCTTGCCCTCAGAAGGCTGGGACGATGTAACCAGGATAGATTGTGGCGGCTTTCCGGCCGACGAGAACAGAAGCGAGGTGCGTAGGTGTCGGTAAGCTTCCGACATAGGCGACTGGCGTTCGTCGAGCGTGACCAGTCCCGTCCCAGGGCTGCCGCCGCCCGCTCCGTTCCCGGAACTTAGGAGCTTTCGCCGGTCACTGTTCAGGTAATGAGGAATAAGAGCCAGTGTTGGCAGGCCGAGGTGACGGCTGATATCGTCCGATGTCTTTACAGAATCGTCCAGGTAATCCAAGAGGAACGCGAGGCCGACACCGGCGACCAGCGACAGCATAAAGGCCAGAAAGATGTTCCTGGTGCGTGCCGGCCCGACAAGAAAGCCGCCAGCTGCTTCCGCCGGGATCTTTATGTTGTCGGGTTCGGTATTTGCGATCGCCAGTTCCTGCTCTTTCTGCCGCTGGATATAAGTATCGAGCAGGTTCCGGTTCGTCTCGATCTGGCGTTTAAGGGTCGTTAGTTTGGTCTGCGCCTGTCCTTGAATATTCGCTCGGGCCGCCTCTTGCTCGTAGGCAGACAGGGCCTGCGCCTCTTCCCTGCGTTTAGACTCGAGCTGTGCACGGAGCGATACGAGCGCGCCGCTAACGGCGTCTTTATCGACTGCTTTCTTATCCTGTTCGATCAGTTTTGTGACTTCCTGATCCATCTTCGATTTGTTCGATCTAAGAGCCTGGATGCGCTCGTCGATCTTCTTCACCTCAGGATACTCTTCCGTGTACTTTACGAGGAGCTCGGCCTTTTCGGTTTCCGCTGCCTGTATCTGCTTGTCGAGCGACCGAATGTCATCCTGAAGTTTGGTCTTGCGCTCGGTGCTTTGCCGGATGGCGTCCTGATAGATGGGACTATCCCTCAGCTCCGGAATGCTCGCTCCCTCGCCGCGGCTGCTCGCGGCAAGCGCGGCGTTATACCTGCCTTCGAGGTTGCGGCGAGATTCCATCGCCTTAAGCCATGTCTCGCTCATCGACCCGAGCCGGCTTGCTGCGAGATCCTGGCCCTTATCCTGAAGCGGCAGATTGCTCTCGCGCATCTGCGCGATCAGCTGCATCTCTTGATCCGCGATAGTATTCCTGAGCTCTTCGATCGAAGTGTTCAGGTCGTCCAGTGCACGTCTCGCACCGGCCGTTTCCCGCTCGGCGTCGTTCTTCTTGAATACCTTGGCTATCTCGGTTGACACCTTTGCGGCCAGCACCGGATCGGTACTCCTGACGCTGACGTTGACCAGGTTCGTGCGTTCCATCTGATCGACGGTAATGCTGAACTTCGAGGCATAGGCGGTCACCCTCGCCTCTTCTTCCGGAGTCAGGGCCACCGCGGCTTCCGACGAGACGTCGTCGGTATCCGCGATGACGGGCAATGAGTTCTGGTCACGCTCGGCGGGCTTTTCGCTGGAAAATATTGATCGGAGCACACCGCCGATACCGCGGTCCTCGTTTCCGAACAGGTTCGGCTGGCGATGGAAACCCAATTCGATCAGCGCCTGCTTCATCAGTTCAGGGCCGCGGAGAAGCTGAAGCTGAGTATTGTAATAGTTGGCATCCTGCCCAAAGTTGATATTGATCGAATCTCTCGACGTCACTTTCGGACGCCGCGGCTCGATCAGCATTTGCGTCGTGGCGACATACTGATTCGGCTGCCGGTACATATAGAATGCCGTCGCTGCCGTGACCAGGATCGCCAAGGCAAGGATCAGCGGAAGCCTCTTATAAACGACCGTAAGATAATGCCGTATCGAGATCCTGCCCTCGATCGACTCGTCGTCGAAATACGATGAATATGAGGGCGGGTAATGTGTGGAGGCTGCCTTGAGCTCGACGCTCTTTGGCAGCGGTGTCAAACGCTGGTCCTGTTCCATACTCCGAAAACGACGATCCTAAAAACCTTTGATCGAAAAACGCGCAAACTTGATTTATATCACAATAGGAGGCAGATTACACTAAATTTAGTCTAAACGGTTGATTTAACAAGCCTTATGGCCCGCTCGGCGTGTCGAGCGACTTCCCTCGCTTTGTTCCACTTCGATGGCGGATGTTAAAATTAAGGTTTGCTTGAAACTTGCTAAATATCGGATCTACATTCTTTTTAGCGAAAGGTTTCCGGCGGATCGAGTATGAACACGCAATACAACTTCGAACTTGGCATCCCGGGTCTTTGGTTCAGCGATCTCTTTGACGCGGTAAAACTTCGCGAGCTTGCCGAGAGATTTTACAGCGAAGTTGACGAAGCCGAGCCCGTGCTCGGAGATGCCTTGAAAAAGTATATAGCCGCTCATGGCAACGGCTATGAAAAGAAAGTCGAATCGAAGATACTTACGGACGCGGCGCCGTTCCTTTCCGATTTCATCGCTCGGATGTTCAAGATCTCCGGCGAGCGGTCCGAGCTCGAAAGGACCATCCTCGAACAAAACCCGGTATGGAGCTACAAGTTCTTTGTCCAACGCCGGGCGATAAAGAAATTCAAAACGATCGACGATCTGGCGGCATTCAATGAGTTCGAGTTGGACGAGGCGATCCGTGAATTTCGCTCAAGGGTCTTTGACGACACGCTGGTGTTTGACGAGGAACTCGGGGTTGCCACGATCGCAAAACAATTGACCGATGCCGAGGACGCGCTTTCGAAAACCGAGGATATCGGCCGCGGTGTCAAGGCGACCTTGTCGCATATAGATCTCGCTTACGAGAAATTAAAGGACCGTCCGTACGGAAAGTTGTTCAATGAGGCGATACTTGCGATCGCCGAGACCGGCGACCTGCTCAAGGTCAAGGCGGCCCTTCATATCTTAGAGGCCTGGTCGGCCCTGCATTTTTACAAGAAAGATAAAAAGTGGACGGCCTTTAAGGTGCCACACGCCCTCGATTATCAGAACCTCGTACATCTGATCCACCCGGAACCAAAGCTTAACAACATCATGCGTGGTAAGGACGAGGATCTGCGCCGCCGGGTCGGGTTCAAGCTGACGGACGACCGTGGGACGATGCGCGATGCGCTGTACGAGATCGATTACTGCATGATCTGTCACGAGCGTGACAAGGATGCCTGCCGCACGGGGCTTCGCGAACCGGACGGCATGCCGAAGCGAAATCCGCTCGGCATCAAGACCGAGGGCTGCCCCTTGGACGAACGAATTTCGGAGATGCACCTGCTCAAGAAGCAGGGCGACCCGATCGGCTCGCTCGCCCTCGTTACGATCGATAATCCGATGTGTGCCGGTACCGGGCATCGCATCTGCAACGACTGTATGAAGGGCTGCATCTTCCAAAAACAGGAGCCTGTGAACATCCCGCTTGCGGAAACGGCGACGCTTACCGATGTACTCAAGCTGCCATACGGTTTCGAGATCTACAGCCTGCTCACGCGTTGGAACCCGCTGAATGCAAAGCGGCCTTATGCCCTGCCATACAACGGCAAGAATGTGATGGTCGTGGGTCTGGGCCCCGCCGGTTACACGCTGGCCCAGTACCTTTTGAACGAAGGTTTTGGAGTGGTCGGCGTCGATGGATTAAAGATCGAGCCACTCCCGGCCGAATGGACCGGAGATCTGGGAACGACTTGTCCCAAGCCGATCAAGGATCTCGCCGAGATCACGGAGGAACTTGACGAACGTATCCTATCGGGCTTTGGCGGCGTGTCGGAATATGGGATCACGGTCCGGTGGGACAAGAATTTTCTCACCATGGTCCAGCTAATGCTCTCACGTCGAAAACGTTTTCGCGCATACGGCGGCGTTCGCTTCGGCGGAACGCTGACCATAGAGGACGCGTGGGAATTCGGGTTTGACCACATCGCGATCGCGACCGGTGCCGGCCGACCGACGATCGTGCCGATGAAGAACAACCTGATCCGGGGAATTCGTCAGGCTTCGGACTTTTTGATGGCGTTGCAACTGACCGGGGCTTTCAAAAAGGATACGCTCTCGAATCTGCAGGTGCGCCTTCCGGCAGTTGTCATCGGCGGCGGCTTGACCGGGATCGATACCGCGACCGAGATATTTGCTTATTATCCGGTGCAGGTCGAGAAGATGCTTCACAAATACGAGGATGTGGTTGCCGAGTTCGGCGAGACTCACATAATGAAGGCGTTCGACCCGGAAGAACTTGTAGTTATACGTGAATTTCTCG
The DNA here is from genome assembly GCA_050246275.1 of Pyrinomonadaceae bacterium. Lineage (GTDB taxonomy): Bacteria > Acidobacteriota > Blastocatellia > Pyrinomonadales > Pyrinomonadaceae > OLB17. The sequence goes on along the minus strand of JBFWWI010000008.1, from coordinate 59,303 downwards.
ACCACGGCCGCGAGATCCGCGCCGAACGTGCCCGAGCCGAAGCAGCGGGCGAACAGCCGAACTTCGTCCCGCTCGTTCAGGGCTGGGGCGGCGTATCGCTCGTCTACCGAAAGCGTCTGCAGGATTCGCCGGCGTATCGTTTGAATCATGAGGAGGTTCAAAAGGCACTCGAGGAAGGCATCAACTTTATCGAATGTATGAACCCGGTCGAAGCGGTCCCCGACGAATTCAACGCCGTTAAGGCCCTAAAATTCGAGCGTTTGAATTATGTCGCGGAAACAGGCAAGTTCGAGAATACGGGTGAGCTTCACGAGTTTCCGGCGCGCACCGTTTGCGTAGCGGCGGGCACCTCGCCGAACGTGATCTACGAAAAGGAAAAGCCGGGCACGTTCCAACTCGATGAATGGCGTCAATTCTTTCAACCGTACCGCTTGACCAGAAATGGGGACGGGAAATTTCACGCGGTCCCGGCAGAAAAAGACGAGAGCGGATTTTTCACCTCGTACGAGCACGAGGGAAAATTCATTTCGTATTACGGCGATAACCATCCTAAATACGCGGGCAACGTGGTAAAGGCGATGGCCTCCGCCAAGCATGGCTATCCACGCGTGGTCGAGCTCTTTGCGGCGGACCTGGCGAAACAGGGAACCTTGCCTCAGGATATAAAGGACTCGATATTCGACAACATCGTGGCGACGCTCGATGAGCAGCTTCGCGCATACGTGGTAAAGGTCGAGCGGCTTACGCCAACGATCGTCGATGTGATCGTGAAAGCACCGCTGCAGGCCCGCAAGTTCGAACCCGGGCAGTTCTACCGGCTGCAGAATTTCGAAACCTCGGCACCGATCGTCGACGGCACGCGTCTGTTGATGGAGGGCCTTGCATTGACCGGAGCCTGGGTCGACCAAGAAAAAGGGCTGCTCTCGATGATAGTGCTCGAGATGGGTACTTCGTCGCGGCTCTGCTCTTTATTGAAAGAGGGTGAAGAGGTTCTCGTAATGGGCCCGACCGGAACGCCCACAGAAATACCGCAGAACGAGACCGTCTTGCTCGCGGGCGGCGGGCTCGGCAATGCGGTGCTGTTCTCGATCGCACGTGCGCTTCGCGATAACAACAATCACGTCATTTACTTTGCCGGTTATAAGAACGGCGACGACCTTTTCAAACGCGAGGAAATAGAAAATGCGACCGATCAGGTCATTTGGGCGACCGATTGGGGTACCGAGATCGTACCGCAGAGGCCGCAGGACGCGCAGTTTCGCGGCAACATCGTGCAGGCGATGATCGCCTATGCCGAGGGTAAACTCGGCGAGAAAACGGTCGACCTCAGGGATGTAGATCGGATCATCGCCATCGGTTCCGACCGTATGATGAACGGCGTCCGCGAAGCCAGGCACACGACGCTCAAACCGTTTCTCAAACAGGACCACGTCGCCATCGGCTCTATAAACTCGCCCATGCAATGCATGATGAAAGAGGTTTGCGCACAATGCCTGCAGCGTCACGTCAACCCGCACACCGGCGAAGAGTTCTTCGTCTTCTCATGCTTTAACCAGGACCAGCATCTCGATTTCGTCGATTTCAAGAACCTCAACGATCGCCTGCGTGCCAACAGTATTCAAGAGAAATTGACGAATCTGTGGCTGGATCGGGTATTTGGAAAGGAAGAATTCAAGGCAATGCAGCAGCGGGTCGGTTAGGACATCCAGGCATCAAGGTGCTGATGTCTTGATGTTGACTTTTGCGTCGGGTTAAAATGACTATACTTTTGCTATGAGAACGACGCTGACAATTGATGATGACGTGGCTTTCGGATTGAAAAGGCTTCAGGAGAGCGATCCGAAAAGGCCTTTTAAAGAGATCGTGAACGACCTATTGCGAAAGGGACTCAAAGCTCCAAAAACGTCAAAGGATCAAAAGAAGTTCAAAGTAAAAGCATCTGCTCTTGGCCTTCGCGAGGGATTGAGCTATGACAATATCGAAGAGCTTCTTGATATCGCCGAGGGACCATTACGCAAATGATACTGCCCGACGTTAATATGCTTCTCTATGCCTACGACTAGGGAAGCAAGTTTCATGCGAACGCGAGTGCATGGTTGGAGGATGTCTTGGCAAATGAACAGGTCTTTTTTTCCTGGCATCCCATAACAGGGTTTTTGCGCATTGCCACGAGTCCATCGATCCTTACAAACCCCGTGCCTCTTGAAGCCGCAATTCAACTAGTCAGCGAATGGCTCGAGCTGGAAAACACTCACCTCGTAGCCCTAGAAAAAAAGAATTGGCCGCTATATGCAAAGATCCTTAAAGACAGCCAGTCAACCGGCAATCTCGTGATGGACGTACACCTTGCCGCAATGGCAGCTTCCTGCGGCGCTGCCGTCGCAAGCACCGATCGTGACTTCGGCCGCTTTGACAGCATTCAGTTGATAAATCCGGTCTCGAAAACTTGAGAAACGCCTAAAAGCGAACAGCGTTCAGGAGAATTGACGAACCTTTCGGGTGTAAGGAAGAGCTTAAAGGTAGTTCGGACCCGAAACATCATGAGCTGCGTCTTTTCTCAATTGTTTTTGACAAAAAGGAAGTGCGAAGTTTAATTGAGTAAGCTGACCGGTGTTACGCGACCCATTGTGAACCCAAACTCCAAACTGTACGCCAGCCCTTTTTCGTTTTCAGGAGCAAATACGTCGTATCGGACCCGCTGCAAACGTCCTCGCGTTGAATCCTGACCAGTGCGAAGTTCCCAGTTATAGCAACTCGCGATAGGCGATAGTGTCCGTTAGCTTCCGGAAACTTCTGATAGAACGGGTACCAATGTGCGCTTCCGCAGATATCGATTACAGGAAGCTTTCCATTTCTCCTTGCATCTTCGATCCTTCTATCATATTCCGCTTTTCCTTTTAGAAATAACCCATCAAGGATACTCGGCGAGATGAGATGATACCTCTTCGAGTACTGACCCGCCGGTAATTTCCTTTCGATCAGATATTCGGATTGATTAAGCCTTTCAAACTTATTGACCAAGTTGCTAAACCTTTTAGAGGTTGGAGTGTTGACCGCGTCCGATTTCAGGGTCCGGTCGATTATCACGAAATGCGATTTATTAGAGTAGTCTCGACGATTCTCCGTATATATCGTGCGAAGAACGGCACCGTAAACGGCGTATTCTGATGTAGAAAGTCCCGTTTGGCTGAGTCCTGGACAAACGAGGAAAAGAAGAAACAGAACTAAGATCTTTGCTATCAACATGGCAGTCGACAGAACTTTATTTGATGCAGCTCTCTACTCTTCCGATAGTCTCACTTCGCCGATTCTTGATCGGCATCGGTGAAACGTCCGCAAGATCATCGGCCGACAGAATTCCCAGTTGCCGCAGGATCTCGACCGCAACGACCGGGCGGGCGCGTCTGTCGTCGCCGTCTTCGATCTTGAGAGCGATGGCGAGGCCGGTCGGATGCTGTTCTGAAGGCAGTACGCCGCAGAGCCAAACGCCGTCGGCGCCGACCTTGGAAATGATCTTGCCTTTCGCCGCCTGCATCAGCATCGTGTCGAGTCGTTCGGTGCCGCCGATAAGCTCTGGAAATTTCGTCATTGCCGCCACGATGCGTTCACAAGCGGCCCGGGTCGTCTGACCGAATTTCTCCGGCCTCATTAAATTCATAAAACTCTTCGCCATTGCGTAGAGCGGAAGCGCAAAATTCGGAGCGCAGCAGCCGTCGATACCGATCCTGATCTTGCCTGCCTCGATCTCGGTGAACTGCGAAACGGTCTCGAGTATCTTTTGCTGGACTGGATTTTCGAGAGCCTCATATGTACTCACATCCGCGTCTATATGCTTTGCCACGGCGAGCATCGCGGCGTGCTTGCCCGAGCAGTTGTTATGAAGCTGCGTCGCGTACTCGCCGGCGCGCTGCATTCTCTCGGCCTCTTTCTCGTAGAAAGGAAGGTGTGCGCCGCAATGAAGATGGGCCTCTGAGAGACCGATGCGTTCGAGCATCAGACCGGCAATGCGGACGTGTCTCGCCTCGCCCGAATGAGACGCGCAAGCCATGGCGATCTCTTCTTCGGAAAAATGAAACTCGTCCGCCGCGCCGCTCGTTATGCACGGCAGTGCCTGAAGCGGTTTCGATGCGGACCGGAAATACGTAACGATCTTGGGATCGCCGACGGACGCGACCGTATTTCCGCCACCATCGATAACGATCAGGTTTCCGCGGTGAACGGATTCGACCGTTTCGCCTCGGATGACTTTAGCCATGACTTTTGGGGGCATAAATTTCCTTACTACAGAGAAGGAGAGACGCGGAGAACGAAACAACGAGCGATCCCTCGAACTGAACTTGGTTCACATCAGCCTCTCAAAAATTATCTCGGAGCCTCCGCGTCTCGGCAGTTCAGATACTCTCAGGCCGCGGCCGCGATCATCTCTCTCGCGTTCTCGCGGGCAGCATCGGTGATCTTTTCGCCGGCCAGCATGCGGGCGATCTCTTCGATGCGTTGCGTTCCATCCAGGGTTCGGATCGAGATTCTGGTCTTGTTCTTGGTCATCGCCTTTTCGATCAAAAAATGGCGATCCGCTTTTGAAGCGACCTGGGCCTGATGCGTCACGCAAAGCACCTGCCGGCCCGACGACAGCTCTTTCAATTTCGCTCCCACGGCCTCTGCGACCCGTCCGCCTATACCTGCATCGATCTCGTCGAACACTATCGCTTTGCCCTTATCTTCACCTTTTGCCGTAGTCTTCAAGACCAGCATCAGTCGTGATGCCTCTCCACCCGAGGCAACGCGTGCCAGCGGTTTCACCGCTTCGCCGACATTGGCAGAAAAATAGAATTCCACAAGGTCGAAGCCCGCCGGGCCGAATCGAGAGTCATCGCTCCGGCCATCGTCGACGCGCACCTCGAATCTCGCCCTTTCAAGCGCCACTCCGGAAAGCGATGCCTCGACCGACCTTGCAAATTTCGGTGCGGCCTTTGTCCTATCATTGTGGAGCGCGTCGGCGGCCTCGACAAAGCGGCCGCGAGCCTGAGTGACCGCCTTTTTCGCTTCTTCCTGATGAAACTCCAGATTCTCGATGGCGTCGAGCTTAGATCGGGCTTCGTTCAAATGCTCCAAAGCCGTTTCGACAGTGCCGCCATATTTCCGCGAAACATGGGTTATCTCGGCCAGCCGGTTCTCGATCTGCTCAAGGCGCTCGGGCGAGAACTCGAGGTGCGTCGCAAAATCGCGGACGGCAAACGCCAGGTCGTGAAGCACTGCCTGGGCGGCGCTCAGCCCTTCTTTATAGCCTGCAAACCTCGAATCATACTCTGCAAGCTCCTCGACCTTTCGCACCGCTTTCTCCAGCGTCCCCACCGTCGATCCATCTGCATCGTAAAGAAGGTCTAGTGCATCGCCGCTCAATGACGACAGCTTCTCCACGTTATTGAGACGCCGCTTTTCTTCCTCAAGTTCCGCGACTTCCTCGGCCTTCAGGCCTGCTCGCGTGATCTCATCTACCTGAAATTTAAGAATATCCAGGAGCTGCAGTTTTTCGGACTCGCCTTGCTGCAGTTCCGAGAGACGAGCCTTAGCCTCTGCAAATGCTGCAAAGGCAGCGGCCGTCCTTTCGCGGAGCATCCCCGCTCGGGCAAACTCATCGAGCAATTCGAGATGCGTCGCCGGATCGAACAAGGCCGTCTGCTCTCCCTGTCCGTGGATGTCCACCAGAAAGCTGCCAAGTCTTTTTAGAAATCCGGCGGTGACCAGTTGGTTGTTTATGAATATGCGGTTCTTTCCCGCGAGTGATATCTCTCGGCGGACTATCAGGTCGATATCACCGTCGCCCTCAATGTCGATCCCCGCCTCGCTCAGTAGGGCGAGTGCCGACGAATCTCTTTGAATAGAAAATAGGCCCTCGATCTGGGCGGCCTCTGCCCCGTCCTTGATCAGATCATTAGTTACCCGTTCACCGGTGAGGGCTCCGAGGCTATCGACGACTATCGACTTCCCGGATCCCGTCTCGCCAGTAAGCAGATTCAGGCCCGGACCGAATTCGATCTCGAGCTCATCGATCAACGCGATATTTTTGATCTTCAGGAGGTTCAGCATCCCCAGATTCTGCGGCTTACCCGAAGAGATTAGCACACCGGCGAACGGGAAATGAATCGGCCTCTGGCGTGTTCTATCTCCGCTTCAAAAGGCCTTCGCCCTTGGCCCATTTTCCCAGCGAGAATATGGCATCGGGCGGAAATTCCTTTTCGATATCAGCGCTGGCCCAGTTCACTTCACGGCCTTTCTTGTAAAAGAGCAGCTCACCATAATTTCCCGCCTTGATCGGCTGGAAGCGCCCGGTCACGTTAAAACCGCTCGCATCGTACTCCTCCAGGCCCGAGAGTGACGAAAGGTCACCGATCTGCCTTATCCTTGTCGGCTGCAGTTGCTCGGCGCGGCGGCGTTCTACCACGACGCCAATGTCGGCGATCAGCAGCGATCTGGGCTGAGGCCGGTCGATCACGGTGGCGTTTCTGAATATGAAATTGACGATCCGGCCTGAGGAGTTGTTGGGTATAAGTTCGTATTCCGCCGGGTCAAATGAGGAATAGCCGCCGTCCGCCATCAGTTTCATTGCGGTCAGGAAGGCGACGAAGTTCATCTTTACAAGGAACATCTCGTCCTTCCCGTGCAAGGCTCCGGTCTCGATCAGGATAACCGGCGTACCCCACTCGGAGAAACTGTCTCCAAATGCGGACGGCGTCCACTCGTCCCCATAGCGGGCGATGTGGCCCGGCATAAATTCGGAGAGCGCCCGATTCATCGCAACTACGAGCCGCCTATTTCGCTCCAGTCCCGGAGTCAGAGTCTTCGCTTCGTCACCATAAACAACGAGGAATGATATGGCTGCCTGCTTATTCGTCCGCCCGACGGTCGTCAGGCCTTGCTGATTGTGAAGGTTGAATCCGATCTCGGGCTGCCACGTTTCACGCAGTGACTTGAGCAGGCGTGCTTCGGCCGTGATCAGGTTTCGCGCGTCGCGGTTTATATCGATGCCCTGTGAGTTTCGCCGCTGATAGAACTCGGCACCATCGGGGTTCAGCATCGGGACGGCCCTAATAGTTAGCCTGCTTTCCAGGGCCTTGACCCAATCCTTGTCGCGGTTCTTCTGAAGTATCGCGAACATATCGATCAGCGATGAGGTGGCGGTCGGTTCGTCGCCGTGCATCTGCGACCAGAGAAAGACCTTCTTCGGGCCGTTACCCCACTCCAACTGAAAGATCTCTCTGCCCTGTCCGCTTCGGCCGATATCGACGACCTTGATGCCCGCTTCCTTTAGTTCCCCAAGTGACTTGAGCAGATCCTTATGTCTGAAGTTTGATGGAAGTTTGGCCGTCACGTGCTGGTTGTCCCAGATATCGGCGATCTCGGTGGCTGTTTGGGCGAGCGTCTCAAGTGTATGCACCATCAGCAATAGGGAGATCAGGAGGATCGGTCTCATATTCAGGATAAGTTTATGAGTTTGCGGTATTTACGGCAAGGCTCGCGCCATTTTGGACTTTCGCGGGGCCAGTCCCTAGACTTTATAGCATAGATGGAAGAGCAGTCCTCACCGAAAAACTCGCTTACCGGGATCGCAGCCGGTCTGGGCCGGCTCTCCGCCGGAAAACGCCGAGCGAGTCTCGAGGTGAGCGCTGCGCTCGCTGGCGTCAGCCTAAAGGCCAGCCGCGAATTTGTTGCGGCGGTGCCGGCCGCGGCCGAAGTGCTGTCGGCGGACGATATCCGTCTGTGGGGAGAAATGGGTCGCCGGCTGGCGATGGGGAGTGCGGATTCCGGGGCCCGCTTCTTTGCCGACGGTGTCGAGGAATTGCGCGATCTTCCTGTAAAGGCCCGCCCACTCGTGTTTCAGATCTGCACACGGCAGCTTGTATTGTCGAGCTCGATCGCTCTGGAAACTTTCAAGCTTATACCCTCGCTTGCGGATCAGATAGGCGACGACGAGTTGTTGTCAGATGTGCTAAAGCTTGCCCTCGATATCGCTACACGTTCGGCAAAGCACAGCTCCGAATTCCTGCAAAAGACGGCCCCGGTCGCCGCCGCCCTGGGGCGTTTCGGGAGATCGAAGCGAAAGGTCGCGACAGCGGCGATCAAATTCGCTTCCGTTTTCGCATCGCGTACGGGTGGAATGACGGCCGATCTCTGGTCAAACCTGCCGGAGGCCTTCGACGGGCTCGACGCCAAGTCGGCGGTCAGACTCGCCGAAAGCGGTATCGAATTCCTGGACAATGGCGGCAGCGTTACGCTTCATTTTGTCTCGGCGGGTAGTGAAGTACTTCGAACCTCGGGGGACGCATACAATGAGTGGTGCCGGGTATTGCAGACCATCGGACGCCATGGAAACGCCATATTGATCGCGTTCCTTCGGGCGACGCCGAAATTCTTCAAGCAGATAAACGCTTCACGGTCGGCATCGCTGAGATCCGATGTTCAACGCATCGACGCCATCAGACGTGTTCTGGAGTTGACAGGTGCCATTGCAGAAAAGGACGCCGAAAGCGCACTTGCTGCGTTTCGCTCGAGTACAAAGGCCCTCCAAAAGGTCAACCTGGAACAATTCGAGGAATGGATCGAAACGGGGCTGCGCGAAATGGCCGATGAATCGACCAAGGCCCGGCGCAGCTATTTCGCTCTGGAAACAAGGGCGTCGCAGGAACACCTCAGCGAGACACGGACCGGCCTTCCGCTCGAAAAGGTCCAGACGATATTACGGATCTATATCGAAGGCCTGACCGGCAAAGAGGTCGAGATCGCTCCGCTGACAGCGATCCCACAGGAATCGCGCATCGGCGACGGCAAGACGATCTATCTGCCCGGAACCGTCGCCGAGTTTGACGACGAGGACAAGGATTTTCGGCTCTACAAGGTCCTGGCCGCACATGGTGCCGGACAGATCGAATTCGGCACGTTCGAGAAGGACACGACGGAGTTGAAAGCGGCATTCACGTCGCTCGCAGATTTGTACGAGGCAACCGCGGATGAAATAGACATGTTCTCGCTTTCCGGCTATCTCGATGAAGTCAAGAAAGCGGAACGAGCGTTGACGGACGAAGAGATACACTCCGAAATAAAGAAGCGGCAGAGAACGCTGCCGAAGAATTCGGACTATCGGGAGGTGTTAAAGGTCTTTCCCGAACCCCGTTTGGCGAAGAAGATCTTCGGGACGATGGAAAACGCGCGGATCGATAACCGTCTGCGACAAACATATCGCGGGCTTCGAAAAGACCTCGATCTGATGCGTCGATACCTTGCGCAAAAGCGGCCGTACATTTTCGATGTTCCGATCCACCAGGTACCGTTCGAACTTTTGTTCCAGATCACGTTGTGCGGTGGTGCAACCGACGACGCGCGGCAGTTTTACGGACAGATAGTCTCGGAGATCGAGACGATCGTTGACCAGTACCTTAACCGCAGAGATGCGGAGAGGGAATTCGAACAGAAACCAACGACCGTTGCCGATTCGCTGATGGCGACGAGCCGGGTTTACACGCTGTTTCAAAACATCACGCCCGAGCAAATGCAGGAAGCCGAATCTGACCAACAGGAAGAAAAGGGCGAATACGTTTATGAAGATAAGGACTCGGGCAAAGCCGTAACGGAAGACCAGGTCAAACGTGAACAAAAGCCAAAGCAGCCCGAAGATGTAAAAGATCTCTTTAATGCGTGGAACAGGCTGGACGACGAGGGCGAGCCGGACGACCTTCAGGGAGCTGAGGCCTGGTCGCAGAACGAAATGCCCGAACAAGCACTTGAGCCGGGCGATGAAGCCTTTGCATACGACGAATGGGACCGCGAGCTGAACGATTACCGCGTCGGATGGAGCCGTGTGATCGAGAAGAAGGTGAAGCAGGGCGACCGCTCGTTCGTCGAGCTTGTCCGCTCGCGATACCGCGGCGTGATCTCGTCCATCAGGCACCAGTTCCAGTTGATGAAGCCGGAGAATCTGACGCGTGTGAACCGTGAAATAGATGGCGAAGACTACGACCTGAACGCACTTGTGGAATACGTTGTTGACCGACGTGCGGACGGGCAGCAATCGGAGAACATCTACACGAAGCGGCTCCGAAAACAGCGTGATGTCGCGGTGTCGCTGCTGCTGGACCAATCGTCGTCAACGGCAAGAACTATCACGCGAAACCCGCTGCAGCCCTACACCTACCCGGGCCGACGTATCATCGAGATCGAGAAGGAAGGCCTTGTGCTGATGAGCGAGGCTCTCGAGGCAGTCGGCGACGTTTATGCGATCAATGGCTTCACAAGCGAAGGGAGAAGGAACGTAAAGTTCTACATCGTGAAGGACTTTCACGAGAAGTACTCCGAAGAGACCGAGAAACGTATCGGCGGCATCACATTTCAAAACAACACGCGCCTGGGCGCCGCCATCCGCCACGCGGCGCACAAGTTACTCAAGCAAGAATCGCGCACCAAGCTCCTTATAATCCTTACGGACGGGCGCCCGTACGATCACGATTACGGCGATGCGCGTTACGCCCGCGAGGACGTCCGCGAAGCTTTGATCGAGGCAAAGACACACGGCATTACACCATTCTGCATCACCATCGACCGCGAATCGGAAGCGGAACTCCGCGACCTCTACGGCGACGTCGGCTATACGATCATCGATGACGTGCTTTCACTGCCTGAGAGAATGCCGAACATCTATCGAAGACTGACGAGTTAGTTAGTTCCTTTGAGTGAGATCCTACTTCGATCGCACCGGACGGAGCGAGTTGAAGAACGAAGTGAGCCCTATGACCTCGGATCGCGTCTTCGCGAGAAAGTACTCCGAAGCGGACGCGAGAGCCTCGGTGATAATGAGTCTGGGCCGGGCAGGCTGCTCAGGCTGAACATCGCACGTGGTCACGATCCGTACTTCTCTCTCGACGATCTCGATGCCATCCTGAAAACGGCGTGAGCAGAATACGCTTACCTGATCGTAGTTGTCTATCGCTGGCCTGTCTCTCATGTCGCCTCCCTTTTAGGCCCCTCGTGAGGCCGGTCAACCTTTATTCTGCAAGCTATATGCCAGGCAGGCTAAATCATGAAGATAAAAGGTTTATCAGCAGACAGTGATATTTGATAGGAGCCAGAGGGCACCAAAATGTCTGTATTTACGCAACTGGTATAACTCGACCAAGTGGTTAGGCGATTCAAAGATCCAGATGTCGAAGGGCATTAACCTACGATCCCTTTCAGCATCACTCCGACGCCATAAGCAAGCCCAGCGGCAAGCGAACCGACGAAAAAGGTCTCCGACCCCGACCTCAGCCAGCTTCGCGTCGACCAGCGGCTCTTGAATGATCCGATCAGAAAGAACGTGATGCCGGTCATGATACACGACGTTAAGAACGAGGAACGCGACCCAAGAAGGTACGGAACGAGAGGCACGAGACCGCAGATGAGAAAGGCCGCAAAGGTGAGGACCGATGCCGTCCATGGCGAACGCACCTCCGCCGGCAAACCGTATTCTTCAGTGAGCATGGTCTTCACCCAGCGGTCTTTATCGGCTGTTATCAGCTCGACCGCCTTCTCCAATTCCTCGCCTTCGAATCCCTTCGTGCGGTATATTTCTCTGACCTCTTCACGCTCACCCTCGGGCGCGATCTCGATATGCCGGTGTTCGATCTCTTCCAGACGCTGATAATCGTCCTGCTCGGCCCGCGTACCGAGATAGTTGCTCGCCGCCATCGAAAACCCATCGGCGACAAGATTTGCAAAACCAAGTATCAAAACGACTGTAACGGAAAGTTCGGCCCCGGCAACACCCGAGACAACGGCGAACGTCGTCACGGCTCCGTCGATCCCGCCGTAGATAAAATCGCGGATGTAATTGTGATTGGACGATGCGATCCGGTGGGCGATCGCTTCTGAGGTGTGTTCGTGTTCGAGCGGCTCCTGCACGCCTCGAATATAGCCTCCCTTGTCGTTATTACAAAAAGCGGCCTGACCTGTGTCGTCTGTCGCACGTATCTGAATAGCGGGACAGCGAAGGAGAATATAAAATGATGATCACGCCTTTCCATTTTAGAAACGAAAGGCAGTGTCACATCGACACCCGGAAAATACCGATACAAGAATATGAAGTACATTCTAAATACAGTTTTCATTTTTCTCATTTCATCCACAGCATTCTCGCAGTACACCGAGGCAGACCCGAGCTGGAATCAGCCGGTCGAACCGTTCAAGATCGCCGGCAATATCTACTACGTCGGAGCGAATGAGATCACGTCCTATCTGATCGCGACCCCAAAGGGACACATCCTTCTGGACAGCGGTTTTCGCGAGACGGTGCCCCAGATAACATCAAACATCAAGAAACTCGGGTTTGACCCGATGGATGTGAAATTTCTGATCAATAGTCAGGCCCATTACGACCACGCGGGGGGATTGGCTGAGCTAAGACGTTTGACCGGGGCCAAACTCCTGATAAGCGAGGGCGATTCCGTTCTGATCAAGAACGGCGGTAAAGGCGACCCGAATTTTGTTGATCGGTTCGCTTTCGAGCCTGCAGTCGTGGACCGGACATTCAAGGATGGTTACAGGCTGAAGTTGGGCAGGACGAACTTGACGGCGAACATCACACCCGGCCATACGCCTGGCTGCACAACGTGGACAGCGACGGTGAAGGAAGGCGGGAAGGTCCGCAAGGTGGTTTTCGTCTGCAGCACGTCGGCGCCGGGATACAAGCTTGTCGACAATCCAGGCTATCCGTCAATTGCCGAGGACTTTGACCGTTCCTTCAAGTGGCTTCGTTCTCTAAAGCCGGACATTTTCCTCGCCGCTCACGGGAGTATGTTTGACCTGACGTCCAAGATCGAACTTATACGACGCGAGGCAAAAGAGAACGTTTTCGTAGATCCAAAGGGCTTCGATGCGTACGTCGACCAAAGCGAAAAGAACTTTCGCGGGATGCTCAAGGATCAGAGCGAATCGAAAGGCCACTAGAATTCGCCCGGCGGTCCGCTTCCGAATGCCCTTGTCGAACGATCCTGGAAACCAGTTGGAAACCGCCTTGGAAACCAGGTTGGAAACCAGCTTGGAAACCGGTTTGGAAACTCCTTCGGTTGCCGCTGCAAGTGATTGTCGTGGCTACGTTTACGGAGTTTCCGAAAGGTTTGGAAACCGCAGTTTCTATTAAAAATGATCTCCGGTTTCCCTTCTACCGCCGCCGCTACCTCTGCCGCCGCTTCCATTTTCCCATTTTCAAAGAACCAGACTCCCACCGGACTGAACCGCCGAGAGCATCCCGTTGCAAGTATAGCACACACTCGCGTCTATGAATCGAATATTTCGACGATCTCTTCGCCGTAGGGCATCGCGATAACGACAACCGCCGCGAACTCGCGTCGCAGGTTATGACGAGCTACCAAAACAAGAGAATTGCACAATTGCATGACTGACCCCTTTCTCTTCTTCAAAATCGTCGGGCGCAGATGATTGTGTCACCCGCCCGTCAAGATCATGCTGCCAGCCGGTATTCGTTATCCGGTTGTTCTCGTATGTGTAACTCAGATTGTTGCTTTGCCCGTACCAGCTCTCGACGCCCCAATGCAGATTGTTTCGCTGGGTCATGTTTCCGAAAGCATTGAAGCTGTAACTTTGACGATAGGGCAACTGCGTCGCCTGATTCTCCAAGAAAGGGGTCAGTCATGCAATATTGCAATTGTCTATTGATTCATTTATCGTACCTTCGTTCAAACGCATATACCAAGAAAAACTCGTATCGAGATCGAGGGCGGACTTTATCACGTTATCACTCGTGGCAACGGGCGTAGGGACAATTTTCATTCGCGCGAAGATCATGACAAATTCCTGCAACTGCTAATGGCCCAGAAGCTTAAATTGCCGTTCTATCTGTACGCCTATTGCCTGATGACCAATCACCTTCATATGCTGATCGAGCGGCGAGAGGATGACATCGGGCGGATAATGCAGCGTGTGCTGACGGCCTACACACAATATTATAACCGGAAATATAAGCAGGTCGGGCACGTGCTGCAAGGGCGTTACAAGGCCGTGCTCTGCCAGTCCGAGCGGTACCTGACGAAGCTTGTGAGGTACATCCATTTGAATCCGGTCAAGGCGAATATGGTTGCACATGCGAGCGACTATCCATACTCCAGCCACCGGGCATATCTCGGGATCGATCCGTCGGGGCCGCTGGATGCGGAGACGGTTCTGCGGCATTTCGGAGTGAAAAAGGCGGTCGCTCGTAAGCATTTCGCCGCCTTTGTTGACGGGCCGGGCGAAACGGGCGACCTCGAAGCCATGCTCGGCCGCGGGGGCGGCTTTTTGGGCGATGAAGAGTTTGTCGATGCGACCATTCACAGGCTGGGCGAGCATGTTCCAAAGGGCACGCCGATGCCAAAGCCGGATCTAGACGCAGAAGCTCTTTTAGCAGCGGTCGAGACCGTTTTCGAAATTTCACGTGACGAAATATGCGGCAGAAGCAAGGCCCCTCGCACCGTGCAAGCCAAAGAGATGCTGATACTCTGCGGCCATCGGCATGGTGCCAGTCTGGCCGAACTCGCGAGGCTGACCGGCTTAAACAGCTCCACCGTCGCCCGCCGCCTGGAATCAGCCCGAACGTCACATCGCGATAACGACAACCGCCGCGAACTCGCGTCGCAGGTTATGACGAGCTACCAAAACAAGAGAATTGCACAATTGCATGACTGACCCCTTCCTCTCTTTTGCATCCACGGCCGGTCCGGGGGATTCATCCCGCGCGGGGCGTAACTCGAATTTATCTCGATGGGAATGCTACGACGCTTCGCATTACGCCTAAAAGTCTCCGCTTTTAAAAGGCTGGACCGTCACCCACTGCAAAACCTAATCTCCAGCTATCTGCATTGCTCTAAGATAGATCTATCGAGAAATTCTGCATCTTCCCGTCCATCACCATAAAAGCAATGACAATACGATGAAGGTAGATTCCGCTGAACAGATCTTTGGCAGCTAATGAATCTGATTAACATTAGTGTTCGAATAGGGATTAGGCTTGTTATAGTTACCCGGATTGCGGCTTTTGTCCGGACTTTTTCGCTCAAGCTCAAAAAGTGCCCAACTGTAGTTCTTCTTAGCCAACAGGTCGCCTTGATCGTCAGTCGGTTCGGGTTCAAGTTCAGCTCTTTTCAACCTGTTGAGAATTGATGAATCCTGTGCAACACAATCACAGTTTCTATCGATTAGCCAAATGGCGCCAATCAGGGTATCTCTCGCAATAGGAGAAGTTTTAGTTTCTATCGCTTCGACCAATTTGGGAACTTTATTTGCCCCGTTTACAGCTAGGTACTCTCGAAAAACTGGGTCCGCAGGTGCTCGGTTAATCATCGCAAACAGATAAATCTCGATTTGCACTTCCACCGGGTAGCTATTGAATGCAGCGCTTCTCTGAGCATCGTTGCTACCATTACGATTGCGGATTTGACGATATTCGACCCCGCCCGGTGCGTCGCCCCCGCGATCCAGAACGCTGCAACTATTACTTTGAATCAAGATCCCAATTGCCAAGATAGGAATCATTGAAAGTCTAGAGATCATACGTTTTACCACATATCCTCGTGCCAAACATCAGTATTCGCAACAAGGCATCTATCTGCCACAAGGGCCGTAGGCATCCGTACTCTTGCTTCGAATATCCTGCAGAATACTCCTTGCCTCAGCCTTTGCAGGTTTTTCGATTGCGTTGTCATGGTACGAGTCTTGCCCCTTCGGAGTATTCCATACAGCCGCTGCATAATTAAGGCCCCATTGCGTAACAGCCTCAGAGTAATTAGGCGGGCGCGTTTCCGGTCCAGCATGCGTCGGGTCTGGGACTGTTTGTTTTGCAGGCATACTAGCCCACATGTTTAGGAACTGATTAACGTGAGCGACCTCTTCAATAATAATCTCAAACTGATCCCAAGTGGGTTTTGAGAGGTTCGGGAGAGTATCGGTGTCATAATGTACGGTCGTACCGATAGTGATAGCAAAGGTTTTGAAACCAGCGGCCCAGTCGTAGGCCCTCACTGCCGCCGAAGTTCCCGGAGAAAACCACACACTGCTCACAGCATTACGGGTTGCTCCATGAACGTTCACATCAGAAAACCGGTTGATCAATAAATCGTAGATACACCGTGACAGAGATTCGTCTGTTTCCTCCCACGAATAGACTGTATCTTCGACTTCAGTGTAGATATTGTCGTCCGGAGTATTAGGAATTCCATCTTCTCCATAATCTCCTCCGTCCGTGCCCCCGGTAAGGGTTCGTATTCTTAGCCTTGCTCCCGGCGTTCCGCCGAGCTGTTCGTTCGGGACGTAATGGCCGGTAAGCCAACCATTCCACATCGATTCATCCCACAGCTGAAGTGCGAGTTCAGTAAAGCTTCCCCAGTTCGTGCCGAAGCCAGGGAGGTCTGCCACGCGGCTGCCATAAAACGAGTAGAGGCTGCCGAAGTCCGGCGTCATTGGGCCTTCGCCGCCGACGATGAACGCAGGAGTTCGGGGTATTCGGGATCGGGTTCGTAGATGATCGGTTCTTCGATGTAGGGCGTGGACGTGCCGACGCTGCCGCCAAGGGGATCGGTTTCGATGGGGGAGCCTTCGCCGCCGTCGCCGGTTGCGACCGCTGCCGCGTTCTTGTCGGTCGTCCGGTAGCTCATCCCGAGCACGTCGGAATACTCGAACAGCACCGATTCGTTCAGCGATGCACTTTCACTGGCGTATGCCGTCTGCACGGCCGTCTGGTTGCCGAGACCTTTCACGTAGGAACGATACTTTTTCCGATTCGGCCAGACTTCAGAGACGACCCGCCTCCGAGAAGCGACGAACGGATCAGATATTTCTGAGCCTCGAAGGTCGATGTGCTGGTCATCTTTTTCCCGTTCCCGTCATAGTAGTTACGGACGACCGATCCGCTTGACGAAGATCGCTGAATAACTCTTCCCGCCGCATCGAACATTAATTTCATGGATCACTAGTGCGTTTGATCCATAAATCGATTTCGTATTGTTTTGTAGTATCACGCACTGATCGCAATCTTACGAGTTGTGCCTCTGCCTGAAAAGAAGGCTTTAGTACAACGATTACATAATCACCTTCTCGATCAGTCTCAAGTAGGTATCTACCGGAACTGTCGGTTTGCGTGGTCTCTTTCACCTCCTGATTAAAAATGTTAAATATCGAGACGGTTGCTCCGTTCGTCGGGAATCCCGATGAATCTCTAATAACCCCCTTAACCTGAATCTTGTCTAGAGGCCCTAAGTCTCCAACTCTCATCCCTATATCTCGTGTTACGCTTTTCCTATTGATATAGACATTGATGGTCTCCTTGTAGAAACCCGTTAGTCGATAAGAGACAGTCGCGTAACCGTAAGGTAGATTCTCGAATCTGTAGCCCCCGAGCGAGTCTGTTCGGGTATTTGTGGCTTTTCCATTTACCGGAGAAATGTCAATGACAACACCATCAAGAGGTACCCCGAGCAAGGTCGTAACTCGTCCGTTTAGAATTGCATGGCCCTTATCTTGGCAGATCACAAACGTATTAAATAAGAAAAATAATGCAATGAGTCCTAGCGGTAGTTTCCCCATAATCCTCCTTAAAAACAGTTTCGTCGAATATATTGCGAAATATTCTCGGACGCACCGCTTGAAAGTCCGAATGCCGCTTGCAGTTCGTCGTCGAAATACGAAGTCCCTCCCAACTTTCCTCCGTATCCATGCAATGCTTCGTGAAAGAGTAAGCTCAAATTATCCCTATTATTTCCTTCGTTCGCGAGGCTGATCGTAGACGGTCGGAAAAACACCAGCAAATGTGGAGACGTAATTGAAGTTACCGCCTGCATGCCCGTCCTATTCCGAAAATAATCCGCCACAGTTGTAGAGCCTGCATAAGGCGGATTAGTGGCCGCTTGTGCTCCGGTGATTGTGCCAGCTACCGGATCGGTAGACGTTGTACCATCTCGTAATCCGCTGCTCGGAGAGTTGTTAACATACCGAACGAAGTCACTCTGATCAAAGTCGGAAAAATGCTTTTTCAGCTTGTCGAAAACGTTCTTCTGACAACTGCCGCTGAAGTTATTAAAAATCAGCTTCTGCGTCAGAACGGTATATGCTTTATATAAAGCCAGGCGCTGGGGCTCCCAAGTTGTCTGTGTCCTATTCAGATTCCAATACCCACTCACGTTTATCGTGACCACATTGTTATTGAGATCGCTGTTCGAAGTGCTGGTGTCGACCCAAGTTCCATCGCCGCTACCCGCACCGCTCGATCCTTCACCATTGATTCCAGAACCAGTGTGACCCGCCTCGTGTGCGGCGGTAGATCCGCCTTCTGCATCCTGTTCGGCGGTTTGGGCAGCTTGAGCAGCCGCTTGAGCAGCGTACTGTTCGTTCGTAACAAATCCGAATCCCAGTCGGGCGTTTTCTACACGTTCCTCATAGAGAACCATGTAGAGATCCGTGAAACTGCCCCAATTGGTGCCGAAGCCGGGGAGGTCGGCGATGCGGCTGCCGAAGGTGGAGTAGAGGCTGCCGAAGTCCGGCGTCATGGGGCCTTCGCCGCCGACGATGAACGGGAGGAGTTCGGGATATTCGGGCTCAGGCGCCCACGGAGCAGCGATTTCGATGTACGGCGTGGAGGTGCCCACGCTTCCGCCGAGGGGGTCGGTCTCGATGGGCGAGCCTTCTCCGCCGTCGCCGTATGCCACGGCCGTCGCGTTTTTGTCGGTCGTCCGGTAGCTCATTCCAAGCACGTCGGAATACTCGAACAGCACCGATTCGTTCAGTGATGCACTTTCACTTGCGTACGCCGTCTGAACAGCCGTTTGATTTCCCAATCCTTTCACGTAGGAACGATACTTTTTCCCATTCGGCCACACTTCAGAGACGACCCGCCCTCCGAGAAGCGACGAACGGATCAGATATTTCTGAGCCTCGAAGGTCGATGTGCTGGTCATCTTTTTCCCGTTCCCGTCGTAATAGGTTCGCGTCAACCCGTTGCTCGTCGAGCGTTGTATCAGGCGGCCCGCTGCATCGAAAGCGGTCAGAATGGTCTCGCTGCCGTCGGTAATAGCCTTTGTGTTGCGGCCATCGTTGTCGAACTCCCATCCGGTCTTTTGGATGCGGTTGTTCTCGTAATCGGTTTCCTGATCGAACGAAACGCCGTTCCATGAAGTCACGCCCCAATGCATGTTTGTGCTGGCCGTCATCTGTCCGAAGGCGTTGAAGGCATACGTCTGCCGATAGGGAAGAGATGTCTGGCGGTCCGCCTCGTCGACCGTCTCGCCTCTTGCCTCGCCACCCGACAGGGCCTCCGAAATGAGTCCCCGATGATCGTAGGTATTGAGCCGGTCGAAGCGGGCATCGACCGCATCGTCGAGGAACTTGATCTTGCCGTCTTTGTAATATTCGTAAGTCTTGTTCATCAGGTAAGACGTATCCGCTTTCTGAAGGCCCATGCTCGCGACCTTCATCCGATCATTGTACGTCAAAGCAAGATCGGTGCCGCCCGTATATGTCACAGCTTTCAACCCGCCCCAGGCACGACGCTCTGCGTCCTGTGCGTAGGTCGTCACGCCGCCGAAGCTGCTGCCCGTGATCGCGGTCGCCCGTCCCATCTCATCCCGGCCATAGTTTATCTGCTGTCCGAATGGGTCAGTGTAGGATTTCAGTGTGCCGAGAGAATACTGATATTGGATCTTGAATTTGTTGTTGGGCAGCGGAGCGCTTGGCATCGAAACGTTGAACTCTCTCGTTTCGGCAGTCAACTGCGAAAGCGCGTTGTACTCATATTCTATACCGCCGTACTCGTCCGTCATCGACACCCGATTGCCGAGATCGTCATAGCTGAACGATGTGCTCGTCTCGACCGGAGGGGCGGTGTCGTCGGGGCCCCAGGCTTCGAGTTCGGCGATGCGGCTGTAGCGATAGACGGGACGGCCCGAGTAATTGACGACTACTCTGACCTTGCTTGTCGCGATCGGGGAGAAAGTGAACTTTCGCCAGACCTTGTTGTTGCCGGTAACACTTCCGTCGGGCACTGTTTCCCAGCTATCGCCGTCCCAGTATTCGACGTCGAAGTCGATGATCCCGTCCTCTGTAAAGGTCATTGGCTCGGTCGGCGCGGATGGATTTGTGTCGTTGTCCTGAATGGTGAACACGTCGATCTCGTCGATAACTTTTTCGCCTCCGAAATCGACCTGCAGCCAATCCGGGTAGGAGTTGTTCGTGCTGTCGTTCCATCCGCCATTCCCGGAACCCCAGCCGATGCCCGCCCGCTCCCCGTTGAAGGCCGATGCAACCGGAAAACTTGAGCTATAGACCGAGGAAGCCGATCCGGTCGCGCCGTTTGCGGGCAGGGCATAGTTCTTCCTCGGCGGCGGCGGCGGGGATGACCATTCGTTTGCGACGTTTGTGACGAGGCCGCGTGAGTTATAGGTCATTGTTGCGGTCGCACCGCGGGCGTCGGTCTTGATGTAGAGTGAATCGTCGGGGTTGTAGCTGTACGTGGTGTATTTGAGATTGTTGCTATTGTCGCGCTGTTCCGGCCGGTGCGAAGATGCGAGCCTGCCGTGGCCGTCGAAGGTGGCGGTGGTGTCCTGGTAGGTGGTGCTGTAGATATCTCCGGCCTACTGCCTTGTTCTTACTGGGCGGTCGGCGCCGTCGAAGGATTGGAGGACGGTCGAGTAGACGGTCGTGCCGTCCCATTCGTAGGTCTCGGTCTTGAACGTGCGGCCGAGGATGTCGGCGTAAGATTTCTGTCTTCGTCTAGCGTTGCCTCCGGTCGGATCGGTTCTTGGAACCAGCTCGCCTTCGACCGTCGTCACCAAACCGCCCGCACAGCCGCAGCCTTCGTATAAGATGAGCACGTCCGAATCATTCAGTGTCGTCTGGCCGATGCCGCGCGTGTCTGACATCACATGCCATTGGAGCCGGAAGCCGTAACCCGCTCTTAAAATCCGAAATCCAAAATCCCAAATCCAAAATCGGCATGTGCGTCCACAGCGGCCCGGCGGAATCGTCCCCGGCGGGAGTATAGCTGCTGTTTGTTTCTGTGGGAACCGATTGCCGCTTCACAATCTTTCACCTGGACGGCTTTATGTTGTCGCTATCTTCCTTCAGCAAGATTAACGACTTCCAAGTCGCCCCGGCGTCCTGCGTTATGGCGATCTCTTTCCGGCCAAGCAGAAATCCCAATGAGGAACTCTTGAATTCTACTCTATGTGGCACGAAGCCTAATCTGTCGATAGGGGACGAGTTCCAAGTCTGGCCCGCGTCAAACGAAACGAACAGGATTGCTGTGGGAGGCTGACTGTCTAGCGGGACGCGTCGAAACAAAGCTCTTCCGGTACCGTCAGGTGCGAAGGAAATCGAACCTACCCTGAAGTTCCCGCCTTCTATTGGAAGTCTTCTTTCCCGCCAAGTTACCCCCTCGTCGCTTGAGACATAGAGCACAGGTTCAGAAAAGGAATTCCCGGCCCAGATTTGACCGAGCTCGTCCCTAGCGATAGCACGCGGGTAAGTTTCGTTTCGCTGCGCTCCTGGCAGGTCGCTCGATTTCCATGTATCACCCCCGTCTGGCGTATGAAAAACCAAGCCTCCGTAGGTAACGCACCAAAACTCGCTTTCGTCAACTACGATCATTTGCGAAGCTGAATCCTTGTTGGGAACATCAAAACGCTTCCATGTCCTTCCTTCATCACTTGTCCGAAACACCGAGCGCCCCGAAGTTACCCACCCCACCTTCTCATTTGCAAACCGGATCCTGTCGATTCTCGAGAATTCTGTCGACTGCGGAACATGACCGCGCTCGTTCCAGGTCTTCGCGCCATCGTTGGTTGCCATGACCGCTCCGTTCTTAGTCAGTATCCAGCCGATCTCGGGACTAATGAACTCGACTGCCACGACCGGATCTGCGAGCCGAGCCGAGTCCACCGCCCCATCTTTCCAGTTGGTCAATTCCTCCTTGTCTGAAACGTACCAAATATTCGTAGCATCGATGATAGCGACAGACCCAAGAGCCATACTCGCCTGTTCACTTCCAGTCCCTAAAGAATCCACCGTTCGGCCGCCCGTATCCCAGCATGCGCAAAACATGGCAGAGAACATGACCGTTGCGAACCACGATGCAGCGAATCTTGCGCGATCACGTTCCCGCAACTGATACCGGCCCCTTCTCGGGACGCTATTTCTTGAAGCAATTATCATAGATATACTGATTCACTTTTGCATTGTCCCATATCTCATCGACCGTCGCCCTTGCCCCCAATTTCTTAAGCCAATTTTCAACATCCTCAGGATGAACCCACTTGCGCGTCGCATGACCGATCTCATGCAGAACAATCAGAGCCTGCCTGTCCTGCAAACTGGGCAGAACGTCGAGCGCTGTTTTACCGTTCTCAAGATCAGTGTTTAACGAGTTTTCAAAGAACGGCTTGTAGAATTCTACTGTACCGCGACTTATGCCCTGAATTGGCGGAAACGATGTATAAGCATTAAAATTTTGGGTCATGACTAGTTAAGTCTCAGCTAATATAGACTAAAGCTAGTAGTGACAGATAGTTACAAGATATTGAAGCGTTCTCGAATTTCGAGAGCTAAATTTCGTCAGATTTTGCGGTATTTCGCTCTTGATATGACGGCTTCACAGATCACCGAATTGACAGGTTTGAACCGCAACACGGTGAACCGGTATTTGAAATTGATCCGCCAGGCGATCGCAGCTTATTGCGAACTCGATTCTCCGTTTGCCGGAGAGGTCGAGCTGGACGAATCATACTTTGGTGCAAAGCGGGTCCGCGGCAAGCGTGGTCGCGGAGCTTACGGGAAAACCATCGTCTTCGGCATCTACAAACGGAATGGAAAGGTGTATACGGAGATTGTCCCTAACTGCTCTCGCCAAACGCTTTATGCGATTATCCGGGGCAAGGTGGATACGAATTCAACCATCCTTACTGACGGTTTTCGTGTCTATGATTCCGTGGTCGATATGGGGTACAAGAAGCACTTCCGCATCGAACACAACAAAGACATATTTGCCCTCGGTCCGAACCACATCAACGGGATCGAAGGCTTCTGGGGCTTCGCAAAAGTCCGCCTCGTAAAGTTCCGAGGTATGCGAAAATCCACCTTCTATTTGCACCTGAAAGAGTGTGAGTTTAGATTCAATTACAGACAACGAAATCTCTACTCAGTTCTCTTAAATGTTGTCAAAGAACTATGACTTAACTAGTCATGACCCTTGATTAAAGGTGAACGTTGGGGATCTTGTACCCCCATATTTCGAAGGAATTTATGGGGCTTGTTTTCTCCTGAGTTTTCGAAGCAATTCCTCGATGTATTTCGGGCCAGTCACGTAGACTATCGCGAGGTGATGGTGTGCCAGCTGGTAGGGTGCAAACTGATGGCATGAAACGGACATGGGGAGGTGACGGAATCGTCGCCGAGCCCAGTCGGACCATTTCTGATTGAAACTTGTTGAGTCATGGCGTCTGCGTCGTTCGGAGAAACGAAGGGCTCTCTTGTAGATCGCTTTTACTCGGGTGTATGAGTCTTTGAGTTCGCGATGTTCTTCGACGAGCAACTCTGGGTCAATTAACGCGGAGCCACCTTCTCTAAGTCGTTTTCGAAAGGATGTTTCAGGCCGGCAAAGCGAATCAATGAATCGAAGCAGGGTGAAAGGAACGTTGGGAAATTTCCTAAACGCGTAGCGCACATCAGGTTCTTTCAGAAACCACTCAGGTGGCCTGACGATATCGGTATCTTGAGGTCGGGTTCGTAGGCTCACCTCCCATTGTTGCCTCCCGATAGTATTAGCCACTGTCACGATCGCCTGCTCCAGCATCATGGGAAAGTTGAAACGCTGAGAAATGAACAGGCTGTCCAATAAATGCCGCGTAAAGACCTTTACAGAAGTGTCTCGCACGCCTTCAGCTTCGTCCGGCGTAATCCTGAAATAACGTTGCACGTCCTCGTCTCGAAGTATCTCGTCCGCCTCCGTAAGGATCTGCGCAATTAGGGAAAAGAAGGGGAACTGAAAGGTGCTTACCAGAAACACATGATGCGCTTTTACTATTAGATCTATCTCAGTCCCGCTCGACCTGCGATTGTAGCCGACCCACACGGCTCCTGGGTCGAGTGCTGGAACAATCCCGTCTCGAACGGGTTGGATGTTTGTATCCTTAAGAACTGACGCCCAAATCTCCTCAGCTAATCGGAGCGAGTCATCCTTCGATATCGGCATGCGTAAATTGTAGGCCAACTTCATGTGAGTCAGAAGGGCGAATCAAGTTGAAAATAAATCCAAGGTGTGAGTAAAGGTGTGAGTAAACGAAAACAGCCATCGCAATGATGGCTGTAAAGTGCTGACTTTAATGGAGCCGCCCGTCGGATTTGAACCGACGACCTTTCGATTACGAATCGAATGCTCTACCAACTGAGCTAGGGCGGCGCATTGATGGTTCGGCTCGGTGCAAAGCGAGCGAGGGCCGACAGAGCCGAATTTCAAAATATAGATTCGCTGTTGTTGGATGTCAAGCTTTGGATGAGGAGCGAGTTTCAAAACATAGATTCGCAGTTGTTGGATGTCAAGCTTTGGGCGTGGGGCGACAGAGCGGAATTTCAAAACATGGCGTCGCGGTGCAAGCTTCGGGTGGGGGCAAAAGCGGGCGGAGGTGTCGAGCGTTCGAAAAATTCCTACGTCTATGTTACGTTTGTGGACAAAAGGCCAGGGTCGCGATCCGGTTTCAAGTCGCGGGGCGTCGCCTATACAATATTATCCGATGAGCAATAGATCCGATTTTCGGTCGCGTCTTAAAGAGATCTTCGCAGATGGTTCGATGGCGGAGATCGCGCGGCGGCTCAACCTTCCGCATGCGACGATACGAAATTATTTCGGCGGCCGGCTTCCTTCGCCTGAGGTGCTGATCCTGATCGCGAATGAAACGAACGTTTCCCTGAACTGGCTGCTTACGGGCCGGGGCGAGATGTACGTTGGCGATCCGAAGGGGATCGATATAGGGAGTTTGCTTGAGAAACGGATCGCAGAGATCATCGACCAAAAGCTCAGTGAAAGGTCCGAAGGCGAAGTGCAGGAGCTCGGCACCATCGACGAACCGCCGGCGTTTGATGTCCGGCGGGCCCTGGAAAAGTATGCGGATCCCCATCGGGTGATGAGCGAGTGGTTCAAGTTCGAGGGGCGAAAATACCCAAAGGATTACGGCGTAGTGTTTTTTCAGGGGTGGGAATCCTTTACCCCTGAGGAGCGCGTCGATGCGATCCGCGACGCAAAAAAGGTCCTCGACCGTACGCTCAGCAAACAGCGGGCGAAGAATTGACCTGATCAAGGGTTGATTCCCGATGCGAGCTGTGATACTTTGTTGCAGCTATCGTACACACAAACTCCTACGCCGATGCACCTGCTGATCGACAAAATCACCCGACTCGAAATTGATTGGAATCGCCGGCCGCTGACCGAGGCCGATTTTTACCGCCTTTGCCGGAAGCATAAAGTGACGGTCGAAGAAATTCCCCTGCGCGTAAGCGGTTTCTATTACTCGGTGCTGGGACGGCACTGCATCGCCATCGATAGCAGGCTTTCGCGACAAAAGAAACTCCTCGTGATGTTTCACGAGTTCGCACATTTTCTACTACATGCACCGGAGGGCGGTGCGACCGCGAATTACCATGGCGTCGGAAAGCGAACTCGAAAGGAGCTGGAGGCGGATGTCTTCGCGCTGTGCGCGGTCATTCCGCGTAGCTGGATAAATTCGGCACATTTTTGCGAGTATGTCGATGAAAATGCGATCGAGGCCGAAATGGTAAGCGAAAGGCTGCGGATATTCGAACGCTTCGGCGTATAGTCGGGCGTTTTCTGGCTATTCCTTGACGCGAGAAACAATATCGCGTAAAACATTAGCTAATTTACGATATTTACGGCACTTATGGGCCCAGGCTCACTGCGGGCCCCGGTCGGTGAAACAAGAAAATCTGAGGACGGAGGCACGAAGCAGTTTGATGGCATCGAACCTGGTTCATATTACGCGTCGCGGCTTTGGCGAGACGATGCGAAAGGACGGCTGGTGGTGGCAATCGCTGGTGACCTTTCTCGGTTTTTCGGCGTTCATCGTCTATTCGACGTGGGCGGCGTTTCAGGGTGAGCATTACTCCTTCGGGCCGTACCTTTCACCGATGTATTCTCCGCTGATCTGGGAGGCTGCCGGGCAGCAGTTGTCCGGACACGCGTGGCTGGGCGCGTGGCCCGCGTGGCTCCCGACCTATTTATTGGTGCAGCCGATCACTCCGGCGATCCTCATCCTTTGGGCACCCGGCGGTTTTCGCTTCACTTGTTATTACTATCGCGGTGCTTACTACAAAGCCTTTTGGGCCGACCCGCCCGCGTGCGCGGTCGGCGAACCGCGGCACGAATACCGCGGCGAGAAAAAGTTTCCGCTCATCCTGCAGAACATTCACCGGTATTTCCTTTATGTTGCGTTGATCTTTATCGTGATACTCGCGTATGACGCAATTGCCGCGACGCAGTTCAAAGACGGCTTTGGCATCGGCGTCGGAACGATTGTGCTCACGATAAATGTTCTTTTGCTAGGCGGCTATACGTTCGGCTGCCACTCGCTTCGTCATCTAGTCGGCGGCGGATGCGACGTGATGTCGGATAAACCCGTGCGTCAGGGCCTCTGGAATTGGGTCAGCAGGTTGAACCGACGTCATATGCTCTTCGCTTGGATGTCTCTGTTCTGGGTGGGATTTACCGATTTTTACGTGCGGATGTGTTCGATGGGGATCTTCACGGACTACCGGATTTTTTGAACCGCCGAGACGCAGAGGCGGAGAGCGTTTTACAGCGAATGACGCGAAAGAACGCGAATCCGTTTGAACTGAGAGTATTAGCGTTTGTTCGCGTAGATTCGCGGGAAAGATCATTCTCAGTGTCTCCGCGTCTCGGCGGTGAACTTAATTGATGGTTGAATACAAAACATTCGAACACGACGTTCTCGTCATCGGTACAGGCGTCTACTGGGCAATTCTACCCAACTATTAAGCCCGGGATTCACTATGCACGTCATTACCCGTAAGCGTCTGAACGAGTTTGCGACCAAGTATCCTGAGACGAACAACGCGCTTGCTGATTGGTATCGTCAAATGAAGACGGGAGACTTTTCTTCGATAGCGGAGATTCGCGAAGTATTTCCAACCGCTGACAAGGTCGGCAAGCTAACCGTATTCAATATAGGTGGGAACAAAGTACGTCTCGTGGCTGCAATCCATTATAATCGTAAGAAACTGTATATCCGGGCCGTTCTGACACACGAAGAATACGACTCCGGCAAATGGAAGGAGTAACTATGCAAGCGATCGATCTTCAATCTTGGAAAAATATTTCGGCCACAGTGTTTGTACCTCATTCAGAAGCGGAATATGACCGTCTGGTTAAAATGCTGGACGACCTGGTCGATCTGGTAGGTGAAGACGAATCGCACCCTCTTGCTTCTATGATGGATGTGCTGTCAGCCTTGATCGAAAACTATGAAAATGCGAATGTGCCGGAATTGGCTTTGAGGAGCTGAGACGGAACCCGGACATTCCTGTCCGCATGGCCGCTGCCTGCGGCGAAAGTTGCAGTAGATCACGATCACTTTTCGCGTCGAAGCGACGCTCATGCGGACAAGAGTGTCCGCGCTCCTTTTAATGACTGAATACACAACATTCGAACACGACGTTCTCGTCATCGGTGCCGGCGGAGCGGGGCTGCGTGCGGCGATCGAGGCGAGCGCGGCGGGCGTCAGCGTCGGGCTGATCTGCAAGTCGCTGCTTGGCAAGGCGCACACCGTGATGGCCGAGGGCGGGATGGCGGCGGCGATGGGGAACGTCGACGACCGCGACAATTGGAAGGTCCATTTTTCCGATACGATGCGCGGCGGCCAGTATGTGAACAACTGGCGGATGGCCGAGCTTCACGCAAAAGAAGCTCCCGACCGCGTCCGTGAACTCGAAGCGTGGGGCGCCGTTTTCGACCGCACAAAAGACGGCAAGATCCTGCAGCGTAACTTCGGCGGCCATCGCTATCCGCGGCTTGCACACGTCGGAGACCGCACCGGACTCGAGCTGATAAGAACTCTTCAAGATCACGGCATCCATCAGGGCATCGACGTCCATATGGAGGTTACCGTGATCTCGCTGCTGAAGGACGGCGACCGCGTGGTCGGCGTGTTTGCATACGAGCGCGAACACGGCCGTTTTCGTGTGTTCAAAGCGAAAGCCGTCGTTCTGGCGACGGGCGGCGTCGGGCGGGCTTACAAGATCACCTCGAACTCGTGGGAGGGAACCGGCGACGGCCACGCGCTCGCATATCACGCCGGGGCGGAGCTGATCGATATGGAATTCATTCAATTCCATCCGACCGGAATGGTCTGGCCGCCGAGCGTCCGCGGCATTCTCGTTACCGAAGGCGTCCGCGGCGAGGGCGGAGTCTTAAAGAACAGCGAGGGCAAGCGGTTCATGTTCGATGACATCCCTGACCTCTATAAAGATCAGACCGCGAAGGACCCGGAAGAAGGCTGGCGTTATACGCAGGGCGACAGGACCGCGAATCGCCCGCCCGAACTGCTCACGCGCGATCACGTCGCCCGATGCATCAACCGAGAGGTGAAAGCAGGCCGGGGCAGCCCGCACGGCGGCGTCTTTCTCGACATCGCTTGGATAAAAGAAAAGCTGCCGAATGCGGCCGAGCATATAAAACGCAAGCTGCCCTCGATGTATCACCAGTTCATGCAGCTCGCCAATCTGGACATAACGACCACGCCTATGGAGGTCGGGCCCACCACCCACTACATCATGGGCGGCATCCGCGTCGATGCAGACACACAGGCCTCGACCGTGCCCGGCTTGTTCGCCTGCGGCGAATGCGCGTCCGGCATCAACGGTGCGAACCGTCTCGGCGGCAATTCACTTTCGGACCTGATCGTTTTCGGCAAGCGGGCCGGCGAATATGCCGCGAAATTCGCCGCGGAGAATGGCCACGGCACTATCGACGGCGCACAAATAGACCGTGAAGCTAAACGCGCCCTCGAACCATTCGACCGCGAGGGCGGGGACAATCCGTTCAACATTCAGCACGACCTTCAGGATATGATGCAGCGGCTCGTAGGCATCGTCCGTCTCGAGGACGAGATGATGGAGGCGCTCGATGGTTTGAAAAAGCTGAACGAGCGGGCGTCCAGATCGTCGGTGACCGGCAACATCGATTTTAATCCGGGCTGGCACACGGCGCTCGACCTACGCAACCTGCTTACCGTTTCAGAGGCGATCACGCGCTCCGCCATCGAACGCAAGGAAAGCCGCGGCGGACAGTTTCGCGAGGATTACCCGGACAAAGACCCGGAATTCGGCAAGATCAATATTGCCGTCAAAAGGGATGACGATGGCCATATGCAGATATCGCGCGAACCGATCCCGCAAATGCCTGCAGAGTTGAAGGCGGTGATCGAAGAGATGGGGTAGGATCTTTTGCCACGAATTTCACGAATTACACAAATTATTCGTGAAATTCGTGTAATTCGTGGCTAATTTATGGAAGCGACATTTACAATCAGGCGCGGGGGCCGCGACGTGAAAGCCGCGGCGGGCAGTTTCGCTAAGATTACCCGGACAAAGACCCGAGGTAGGATTTTTGCCACGAATTTCACGAATTACACAAATTATTCGTGAAATTCGTGTAATTCGTGGCTAATTTATGGAAGCGACATTTACAATCAGGCGCGGGGGCCGCGAGGGCGGCGAGATGGTCGATTACCAAACGCAGGTGACCGAGGGAATGGTCGTGCTCGACGCCGTTCACCAGATCCAGGCCGAAACGGCTCCGGATCTCGCCTGCCGCTGGAACTGTAAAGCGGGCAAATGCGGTTCGTGTTCGGCCGAGATCAATGGCATGCCGAAGCTGATGTGCATGACGCGGCTCGACACGATCGACATCACGCAGCCGGTCACGATCGAACCGATGCGCGCCTTTCCGGCGATCAAAGACCTTATCACCGACGTCTCCTGGAATTACGAGGTAAAGAAACGCATCAAGAAATTCAAACCGCGGCCGCCCGATGCCGAGGACGGCACATGGCGGATGCAGCAATCTGATGTCGATCGCGTTCAGGAATTTCGCAAGTGCATCGAATGTTATCTTTGCCAGGATGTTTGCCACGTTCTTCGCGACCACAATAAGCACGAAGAGTTCATCGG
The DNA here is from genome assembly GCA_050246275.1 of Pyrinomonadaceae bacterium. Lineage (GTDB taxonomy): Bacteria > Acidobacteriota > Blastocatellia > Pyrinomonadales > Pyrinomonadaceae > OLB17. The sequence goes on along the minus strand of JBFWWI010000008.1, from coordinate 29,048 downwards.
CCCGCGTTTTCTGGTTTACACGGCGGCGCTCGAGATGCATCCGCTCGATACCGAGAACCGCACCGAAGACCTTAAAGATATGCAGGGAATCGGCTATTGCAACATCACTAAGTGCTGCACAAAGGTTTGCCCAGAGCATATTACCATCACCGATAATGCTATCATCCCGCTAAAGGAACGCGTCGTCGATGAACATTACGATCCGCTGAAGAAATTGGTAAAGCTTTTTAGAAGGAAATAAGTTGCCACCAGCCTTAGCTGTTGGCAATTGAAGGGACCGGCTGCATAAGAATGAATTTTTCCCGAGAGATCTGGGCCGAAAAGCGTAAGCAAGGCCTTCTGCGGTATCTGTTGATCGACGGGATCCTCTTTGCCGGCGGGCCTTTCGCCGTGGTGATGCAGATCATCGGCGTATTCCTGCTGAGGGACGAGGGACAGTCGATCGGGCAATATTTTTCGTCGAGCCGCACGTGGGTGACGTTCCTTCTTCACGGCACATTATTCGGCCTGACGATAGGCACGATCAACTGGTTCCGCAACGAAAAGAATTTCAAGTCATCGGAAGACGGAGGGAAATAAACGCCATGTTCGAACTAAAACCATTATCGCCTGAAGCGATTCCCGCCGCTCTTGAAAAGGCGAACCGCTATCGGCTGCTGAACGAACCGAGCGCGGCCGAGAGCATTTACCTCGACATCCTCGCGGTCGATCCCGAAAATCAGGACGCGATCAAGAATTTGGTGCTTGCTATGAGCGACCGCTTCGGCAAGGACTATGCGGTAGGGGATACGAATATAAATGAATATGTCTCGAAATTAAGGGACGAATATCAGCGAGCGTATTACACGGGCATCGTGTATGAACGCCGTGCCAAGGCTACGCTAGCAAAAGGCGGACTGCAGGCCTATGAGCTTTTTGTGCAGGCGATGGATTGGTTCGAGCGGGCAGAGGCGATGAAGCCTGGCGATAATGAGGAGGCGATACTCCGGTGGAACGGCTGTGCACGGATCATCAATCGAAACAATTTGCAGCCGCATGTGATGACCGCGAGCGATACGCTCGAATAGGCATCACTGGTGTGTTAACCTGCTCGAGAACAGCGGGCATTGGTTCCGTGAACAAATTCAAAACAAGGAAGGTATAAGCAATGGCTGGAAAATTTGAGATCAAGACCGGAAAGGGCGGAAAATTTCGCTTCAATCTTAAGGCGTCAAACGGACAAGTGATCCTCACGAGTGAAGCCTATGATTCGCGGAAGGGCGCCGAGGGGGGAATAGCCTCGGTAAAGAAGAACGCGGGAAACGACGCCCGCTTTGAGCGCAAGACCGCGAAGGACGGCTCGTCTTACTTTGTTCTAAAGGCATCTAACGGTGAACCCATCGGAAAGAGCGAAATGTACAAGACAAAACGTTCGATGGAGAACGGGATCGCTTCGGTCGGCAAGAATGCCCCGGATGCTGCCGTTACCGACGCCAAATAGGCTCCGATCGACGGACAGCCATTTTTCGAAGCGGGGATCGAATACTGGTATAATCGTAAGAAATGCAGGTGACGATCGACATTGAGCCAAGGACATACTCACTCCTCGAGAGGATCAAGGACAAGGGTCTTTCTCTCGACGATGTTCTTCACGAGGCGCTGAATAAGATGGAAACCGACGAGCACCCTCAACGAACGATGAGTTCGGAGGAATGGATCACTTCCCTGAAGGGCTGGTCAGGTCGATCGCCCGGGGGGGCCGGTCTCTCGGAGGATGCCCTTCGACGCGACAGCATCTATAACGATCGGACCTAATGAGTTGGCTCATTGATACCAGTGTTCTCGTTAGGATGCTCGATGCGGGAAGCCCCCAACAAACCGCCGCGGTCGAGGCTCTTTCCCGGCTCCGTACGCAAGACGAGATCCTCTGCGTCTTTCCTCAGAACCTTATCGAGTTTTGGGCAGTAGCTACGCGTCCGAAAGACAGCAACGGCCTCGGATTTTCGATCCAGGAAGCCCGCCTCCAACTCGATCAAATAAAGATCCATTTTATTCTGAAGGGGGATGACGAAACCGTTCTCGAAAATTGGGAACGGCTTGTTGAAAAACATGGCGTGCACGGAAAGGCCGTTCATGACGCGCGCATAGTTGCCGCAATGCGATCGCATTCCATCACAAACGTTCTGACTTTCAACATCGCTGACTTCAGGCGTTACTCGGATATCATCCACGCCGTCGGTCCCGAAGAGATACAATGACCAAATCGCGCACACGCCTCGGCATCGAGGTGTTGAAAGAAGAACGGCTCACAATGCTCGGCGGCCAGCGGGTCGGCCTGGTCTGCAATCCCGCATCGGTCTTTCCCGACTTTCGCCACGCCGCCGATATCTTCTTCGAGCATCCCGACATCAAACTAACGGCGCTGTTCGGGCCGCAGCACGGCATTCGCGGCGACGTTCAGTACAACATGATCGAGACGCCGCACGTGCGCGACCCGCGCACCGGGCTGATGGTCTATTCGCTGTACAGCGAAACGCGAATTCCCACCGAGGAGATGTGCGAAGAGATCGACACCTTCGTCGTCGACCTCCAGGATGTTGGCTGCCGCATCTATACCTACACCTACACGATGGCGAACTGCATGATCGCCGCCGCCAGATACGGCAAACGCGTCGTCGTATGCGACCGGCCGAACCCTATCAACGGCGTCACTGTCGAGGGAAATGTCACTGAAAAGGAATTCACCTCATTTGTGGGCCAATTCGAACTGCCGACGCGGCCCGGAATGACGATCGGCGAGATGGCCAGGATGTTCAACGAACATTGGAACATCGGCTGCGATCTCGAGGTCGTCGGGATGACCGGTTGGAGCCGCGAGATGTGGCACGAGGATACCGGATTGCCGTGGATACTGCCGTCGCCGAACATCCCGACGATCGACACCTGTGCCGTTTTCCCGGCGACCGTGCACCTCGAAGGTACCGAGTTGAGCGAAGGCCGCGGCACGACAATGCCGTTCGAATTAAACGGAGCCGCTTACATAGACCCTTACGCCTGGGCAGCCGAACTTCGCAAATTCGACTTTCCCGGCGTCGCTTTCCGCGAGTGCTATTTTCAGCCGTGGTTCTCCGAGTTTGCCGGCGAAACCTGCGGCGGCATCCAACTCCACGTAACCGACCGCGCCGCCTTTACCCCGGTGAAAGTCGGCATCGCCATGGTAAAGACCGCCCGCGACCTCTACCCCGACCATTTCCAATGGCGCCAGAACGAATACGAATACGAATTCGGCAAAAACCCGTTCGATGTCGTCTGCGGTACCGACAAGATCCGTAAAGCGATCGAGAGCGGTTTGGATTTATCGAGGTTTCCGTTAGCGGACGGGTTGCCGGAATTTTTGCAGGTTCGTCAGAAGCATTTGTTGTATTAAGAGATGTATCGTGGTAGTATTACTTGCTGGAGTAATACCATGAGAATTACTACGAAAGGTCAGGTAACGATTCCACTCTCCGTGCGGAAAAGTCTCGGAATGCACCCTGGCACTGAGGTGGAGATCGTTAAGAACGGCAATACAGCGAGCATCAGAAAGGCATCGAGCGGCAGTCGCCCGAGCCGCGGTGAACGCGCAGTCGAACTTCTTGCGGGCTCCGCGACGGACATGAGCTTGGGGATGACAACTGACGAGATCCTACTCTTGACGAGAGGTGACGATTGAAGGACGTGCTAGTTGACAGCAGCGTCCTCATCGACGTACTCCTGCGCGATAAGAAATGGTTCGAGCGGTCAGCTGCAGCCTTGGCCGCTGCCGGTGACGATGGCGAACTGGTGATTAATCCGATTATCTTCGCCGAGGTCTCGGTTCGGTATCGATCGGTCGAGGATTTGAACAAGGTACTTCCGACTTCCCTTTATCGAAGAGAAGAACTTCCGTACGAAGCCGCATTTCTTGCTGGTAGGGCATTCGTCAAGTACCGACGACACGGAGGTTCACGAACTTCTCCAATGCCCGACTTCTACATCGGTGCTCACGCCGAAGTCTCTGGGTTCCGTGTTCTCACCCGCGACCCGCGTCGGTTCCGCCGATACTTTCCGACAGTGGAGTTGATCGCTCCCTAAAACTCTATTGTCGCTTGTTCTCGTGCTTCACGATCCTCCCGTTCTTCATCACGAAAGTTACACTCCCGATCGCGTCGATATCCTTCGTCGGGTCGGATCTAACGGCGACGATGTCCGCGATGAAATTAGGTTCGATCACGCCACGGGACCTATCAGTGCCGAGAAGTTCGGCCGAATAGAGTGTCATTGTTTGGAGGACGTAAGAAGCAGGGATCTCGGCCTTTTTCCAGGTTTGCAGGACCTTGAGGTTCGATTGAAGCCGGTTGAGCCCTTCGATATCGATAATGATGTCGGTGCCGAACGCCATCTTGGTGCCGATCTTGTAGGCCCGCTTCAGGCGGTCGACAACAGTGGCCTCGGTGGATTTTGCCGCCTCCATGCTCATTCCGTAGGCATAGAAATTGTCGGCGGACATGTCGGTCCCGACGAGGAAAGTGCCGCGCTCCTTCATTAGCTTCAACAGTTCCTCGTCCAGCGAAAAGCCGTGCTCGATCGCCGCCGCCCCGCCCATGATCACGTTCCTGGCCGCCTCGCCACCCATCACATGGACGGTTACCTTGATTCCTGCCTTCTTCGCTTCACCGACCGCGGTCTCGATATCTTCCCGGCTGAAGTAGGCTGGGTGATCGTCAGAGACCATCTTGATCGTGTTCGCGCCGTTGTAGATGTTCTTCCGGACTGCCTTTCGGATCTCGTCCGGGCTGTCGCCATCAATATATTCCATCTGCCAAAGGCCCTCGTGTTCCGGATTTATCGAACTTGACTGGCCGCCGTACGGTGCGATTATCTTTCCTGAATAGAAGATCGTCGGCCCGATCGACCATCCGGCGCGTATGGACTTGATAACGTCGGCGGTCGCATAATTCGCATCGTTGCCGATGTCCTTGATCGTGGTAAAACCGCCCTCCAGCAACTGCTTCGCTATGGCCGCGCCGCGTAAGGCCCTCAGGCTGGTACTCTCGGTCGGATAAATGCTCGCGAGGCCGTTGTACTTTCGGTATGGGTAATTGGCCGTGATATGGACATGGCAATCCATCAACCCCGGCAGCACCCACGAATCGGACAGATCTATAACCGTATCTGTCGCGGCATATTTCAAGTTCGGCCCGACCTCGGCGATCCTCCCACCCTTAATGATTATCACCTGATTATCACGAACCTGTCCGGTCCGCGAGTCGAACATGTGTCCGGCCTTAATGACGGTGGTCTGAGCGAAACCAGCCGGTGCCGCGAAGAGGAGAACAAAAAGAAGGAGCGATGCGAAAGAAGAGATCGGGTATCCCCGCGAAATATTATTCATGGCTTGTTGACGGTCCGGATGTCAAACTGGTTACTCATTCCACGATGCGCGCTACGAAACATGTCTCTGCATTAGCGCCTCAAGAACCTTCTCACCCCTCGGAGAAAGTCGGTAACCAACTTCCAAACTCTCGGTGAGACCTAATGCTTTCAGCTTTCGCACCCGTGGTTTGAAGTCGGCTTGCGAGATGCCGAGATAGTTGGCGAGCAGGCCGGAGTAGGTGGCGGGCATATCTCGGATGACCTCGAGGTACGATCGGGTCCAGGCCCCGTGTTTGCTGTTGCGGTCCATCTTGTCCAGCTTGGCGATGATCTCGGCGAGCTCGGCATCGGATAGATCGTCGGCCGCCCGCAGGGCGATCCGCGGATCTTCGCCGAGCCAGCGGACGCCGATGCGGTATATGTCTTCGTCGCGGTCGTAAAGATCGGCGAACAATTCTTTTTTCGATGCAAAGCCCGCAGCCTTCGCGTCCTTTTCGGTGATCTGCTTTTCGGTAACGATATCGACCGTGTCGACCCCGACGACGCCCATCTGCGTCAACTGCGTCCCGCCGGCTTTTACGCCCGCTCGTTTCCAGCGGCGAAAAATAAGCGTTATCTCGCCGGATCTGATCCGTTCCAGAATGACGTTTTTAATGAGCATGCTTTTGGGCTCGGGACCCGGCGGATTTCCGAGCTGCTTTACCCGCCGCTGACCGCGTTAAAGATGTGGATCTCTTTGTCGCGGATCTTGGTTGCTAGTCCATCGACTCGCTTCACATCACGGCCGCCCTCAAAGATGTTGACGTGCTGGCGGATCTCGCCCTGCTCGTTTATGATGCGGTCGCGTAGCGCTGGGAACTTTGCCCAAAGCGAATCAAGCACCTCACCGACCGTTGAGTGTTCCCGATCCAGGGCAACCTCCGTCATTCCGCCCGTAAAGGATCTCAAATGGCCGCTGAGGTAAATAGTTAGGGACATCTGACTATTCAAAGAAACTCTTTTTCCCGGATCTCCCCATCAACCAAGAACTGGAGAATCGGATCGAAAGATTGTCCGATCCGGCGGCGTACTACAGGCTATACGCTTTCACGCAGGTGATCTCGGGAAGCGAGCCCTCGATCAGCTTCCACGAATCACCGTCGTCCGCCGAGCCGAAAAGTTTGCCGTTCTTGGTACCAAAGAATATGTTGCTGCCTGTCGAAGCGACCGAATCGCGCAGGATTACCTCATACGCATTCTTCTGCGGCAGACCTTTGGACAGCGGCTGCCACGATCTGCCTTCGTCGCGGCTGCGATAAACGCGCAGCTTGCCATCGCACGTGAATCGCTGAGCGTCTGCCTGGAGCGGAACGATGAAAACCGACCCAACCTCGCTCACCGTCAGCCCAAAACCGAAGTTCGACGGCAAGCCGTCCTCGATCTCCTCCCATGTCGCGGCGCCGTCGCGGCTGCGATAGACGCCGTGATGATTTTGCAGAAAGAAGAGCTTCTTTTTTGACGGATGCCGTGCGATCTTGTGCACGCACTGGCCGAATTCCGGATATTGGTTCGGAAGAAAGTAGGCCTTGACACCCGTGTTCGTCGCCGTCCACGACCTGCCGCCGTCGGCCGATCGATAAACACCACCGGTCGAGATCGCGATCTTGATATCGCTCTTGTCCGCAATTATCGTATGCAGGCACAGGCCGCCGAACCCCGGCGTCCATTTCTTTCGATGCGGATGGCTCCACAGTCCTTTATTAAGAGCCCATGTCTCACCGCCGTCGTGCGATTCAAATAGTGCTGCGGGTGCGACACCGGCGTACAACGAATCCGCATCGCCGCCCGGAGCGATCTGCCAGATATTCTCGAGCGACTTCTTTGTCGTCTTCGGCATCTTGATCCGGCGATTCTCGGGTTGGTCCCAGGTCCTGCCCAAGTCGTTGCTTTTGCATAGCTCAGCGCCGAAATGCCAGCTTGCCGGAGCGGCCCACATCGTGTTTCGGCCCTTTCGCTGATCAAAAAAAGCCGAATAGACGGCGAGGCCGGGGAAATGAGGCCCGTCAAGCGACCACTTTCCCCCGGCCTGTTTCAAAACGAAAAGCCCTTTTGCCGTTCCGACTAAAAGCAAAACACCGCCGGTTTCCATTGGTTGCGACTCCTTTCTATTTAGCGCCTTCCAAAACGACACAATGCTTCAGCATCGGCGAAACTTCGGGAACGATGAACGAATCCTGGTAACCCTGAACCTTTACCATCGCATCGTCCTTCAACATATCCATCTGGCTCACGTTCTCGTCGTCAAAATAGCAGCTCACTCCGTGGCCAAGCCCGGGAGCGGCAAGCGTGACCCATGGCTGTGTTGTCCCCTTCTTTTCCTTTACGAGCAGTTCGACGCGGCCCGAAACGGCGATCGTCTTATTTGCATACTTCTCGAGGTCCGAATCCTTTACGCCTTTGCGCGTGAATTCCTGATCCAGCTGCTCGGAGGTCATAGTGAAATCGGCCTTTTCGACCTTGGCCGGGGAGGTCGTTGCCGGCGTCGAATTTGGGGACGATGATGCCGAATTTGAGGTGGCCGAATTGGCATTCGCCGCCGAATTGCCGTTCGCGGTAAAGCGCTGGAGGGAGTTGCAGCCGAGCCCGATCGCCATGACCGCGGCGAGGGAGGCTAGCGATAAGATCAAGTTATCCCGTTTCATTCATTTCCTCCTGTTGAGACCTTTTTAATTAGAACCAACTCGATTTCTTCTTCGAGCTGCCGCCGAGAATACTGCCAAGCACACCGCGGATGATCGTATTACCGATCTGCCGGCCGATGGAGGTCGAGGCAGACCGCGCCGCACTCTTCATCACGGATTCGACGATCCCGTCGGGCTGCCGCGCCGCCGCACGCTCGGCTTTTGCCTGTTTGGCGGCTTCCTTCTCGGCCTCAACCGTTGCTTTTGCTTCGGCTTCGGCCGCCATTCGTTCTTCGGCCCGCTTTGAGAGAAGTTCGAATGCAGACTCGCGATCGACCTCCGTTTCGTAGATGCCTGCAACGAGCGAATCGCTCATTAGCTGCGCGCGCTGCTCGGGCGTCACCGGTCCGATCTGGCTGAACGGCGGAACGACGAACGCCCGATCCACTACCGTCGGCACGCCCTTTTCGTCCAGACATGAAATTAGAACCTCGCCGACGCCCAGCTCGGTTATCGTTTTGACCGTGTCGACCGCCGGATTCTCGCGAAAACTCTTGGCGGCGACCTTTACCGCCTCTTGTTCTTTGGGGGTGTAGGCGCGGAGGGCGTGCTGAATTCGATTGCCCAGCTGTGCGAGCACCGGATCGGGAATGTCCGCCGGGCTCTGCGTCACGAAATATACCCCGACGCCTTTCGAACGTATCAGCCTGACGACCTGTTCGATCTTATCGACAAGAGCTTTCGGTGCGTCGTCAAACAAGAGATGCGCCTCGTCGAAAAAGAAGACGATCTTCGGCTTGTCGAGGTCGCCGGCCTCGGGAAGCATTTCGAAGAGTTCTGAGAGCAGCCATAGGAGGAAGGTCGAATAGATCTTCGGCGAATTAATAAGGTCGTCGGCTGCGAGCAGGTTTAGTACGCCTTTGCCGCCGAGCGTCTGCATAAGATCTTCGAGCTTAACGGCCGGTTCGCCAAAAAATGTTTCGCCCTGCTGCTGTTCAAGCTGAAGAAGGCCGCGCTGGATCGCGCCGACCGACGCTTTCGAGACATTTCCGTACTTGGTCGTGAACTCGTCCGCATTTTCAGCGACATAGATTAGCAATTGCTGGAGGTCTTTCAGATCGAGCAGCAGCAGGCCCTGATCGTCCGCGATCTTGAATGCAAGCGTCAGCACCCCTTCCTGCGTTTCGTTGAGCTGCAGGATGCGCGACAGCATCAGCGGGCCCATCTCGGAGATGGTCGCCCGAAGCGGGTGGCCCTGTTTCCCGAATACATCCCAAAAGGTCACGGGCAAGCCCTCGAATACAGCGCCTTCTATACCGAGCATCTTCAAACGCTCGACTATCTTGGGATGTGTTCCGCCCGGCTGGCTGACCCCGCTAAGGTCGCCCTTGATATCAGCCATGAAAACGGGAACGCCGAGCCGGCTGAATCCTTCAGCCAACTTTTGCAGCGTTACGGTCTTACCGGTGCCCGTGGCGCCGGTGATGACACCGTGCCTATTAGCCATCTGCGGAAGCAGAAAATATTCCGCCGCCTCACGTTTCGCAACTAAGATCGGTTCTGTCATATAGAAAAAGTACTCATCAGGATCAGATCAAATAACGCGGTTTCGTTGGTAATAACTTCTGACCAAACCGTTCGAATACGTTCGCGTTTGTACATGATCGAAGCAAATATCGCGATCGAGAGGTCCGAACAGCGGCAACCCGCTTCCGATCAGTACGGGCACCGTCGCAATGATCAGACTATCGATCAAGTCTTCTGCGAGGAAACTTTGGATCACTTTGCCGCCGTCTATATAGGCGGCACTGAAGCCTTCGTCTGAAAGGCGTTTCAATACATCCGATGGCTTCAGCGCCAGGACCGAGGCCTTGTCTTTTAGACGCACTGGTGCTTCTTTAATGGTCCTGCTAAGCACGAACACCGGCTTGTCATATGGCCATTGAGGAAAAGTAAGGACCTTTTCATACGTGCCCCGGCCGATGACGATCACATCGATCGTCGCCAAGAACTCATTGTAGGCTTCGATCGCGTCGTTATCGCCAAACTTGACCAGCCAGCTGATGTCGCCATCGGCCCGTGCGATAAATCCGTCAAGGCTAGCACCGATATAGACACAAGCCGAGATCATAGATCAAGCTGCTGCGGACTTATCTACTTCGTGCGGAGCGTCGCAATTGATCATCCAGTTGATACCGAATTTATCGGTCAGCATACCAAAAGCTTCGGCCCAAAATGTCTTGTCGAGCGGCATAGTGACCTTGCCGCCGTCGGACAGATTGTCAAAATACTCGCGGGCCTTTTCGACATCGTTGAGGCCGATGGCGAGCGAGATGTTCCCACCGGTGGAAAAGTTCTCCGAGTGAAAGTCATCGCAAAACATCACATGAGAATCGCCGATCTTCAGGGTCGCGTGCATGATAGCATTTGGATCTCCCATATCCGGCATCGGCGAACTGCCATAGGTTTGGGCGAACAACTCCTCCGCACCAAGCTTAGCCTTGTAAAATTCCAATGCCTCGCGGCAATTTCCTCGGAACGCAATGTATGGTGTTACACCTGGCATATCAAATTCTCCTTAACACTTTTCGTATTTCCAGTTCCGGCCCTTTCCCTCTGCAAGCCATTCGATCGTGGTCGCGAGCCTTTTCAACCGCGTCGGCTCCGTTTTTGCCTCTGTTATCCACTCAACGTATTCCTTCTTGTGCGAATAGCTGAACTTGTCGAATTGCGCCCTTGCCTTCTTATTCTTTGTGAGGGCTTTGTTCAGATCGTCCGGCACGAAAGGATCTTTCTTCGCCGCCGGCGTTTTCTTCACTTTCACGCCTTTTTCGTTAAGCTCCATCGCTTGATGGATGAGGCCGATCATGACCTTATCCGACGGAAGGTCTTTCAGGGATGTGATCCGCCCAAAGCTGCCCATTGCGGTCTTATTCCTGGGGAACGCGTCGGTTTCCATCAGCGATTGCTTCCAAAAACCGAACGTGCAGTGGGCCTTGAACGCCGCAAAGCCGCAGAGAATACCCTTGTATTCAAAACTCGGCATGCTCCATTTCAGTGTTTCCGCAACGTCGGGACACGCCCCGTGAATGAGATTTCGAAGGTGAACAAGAACAGGCCGTGCAAAGTCGGCAGACTTTTCAATATAAGCATCTATCCTCGGGTCCGTTTTCGGCATTCGGCACACACTCCTCGGTGAAGTGATCGGGTCGTACAACTGTAAGAGCCCGAAGATTATATACGATTTTCTTTTCTAATGACCAGTTTTAATCCGGACCAATTTTCATCCACCGCGCAGACCTTTATGTCCACCAATCCCAGAGGCAGAGCAGCGGTTCGGATTACGTCTTCGGTGATCTCGGTCGGCAGCTTCGCGGCCTTTTTGTACCACGATACCCAGATCGAACCATTGGGCCTCATTTTTCTGATGCCCTTAGGCAATTCCTGAAAGAGTTCGGTTCGGCTGTTGGTGAATAGATGTATGAGATCAAAGACTCCGCCGGCCTCGGCCTTGCTCGGACGCGGATCGCCGTCGGGCAAGCCAAAAATTCGAACATCTGCGGGAAGCGGCGCGATCAACTCAAGGTAATTGTGCGGTGGATCGATCACGAGGACCGAAGCCCCTTCCTTTATACCCAATTTTTTTGCCAGCGGAGTTCCCGAGTAAGCTGTGGTCATTCAAGTAGATAAATATGTTCCGATAAAGAGCTACGATGCGGTTATCAACCGCACCACGATCTCTCGCTCTCGCGGGCCGTCGAACTCGCAAAGATAAACTCCCTGCCACCGCCCCAAACACAGCTTTCCATTTTCAAAGGGAATGGTAACGCTCGACCCTACAAGCGTTGATTTAATGTGGGCGTCAGAATTATGCTCGAAGTGTCTGAATTGCTTGTCGTATTGCGGGATCAGCCGATTCAGCAGCCCGAGCAGATCGCTTTTGACATCCGGATCGGCGTTCTCGTTAATGGTCAGCCCGCAGGTAGTGTGTCGGGTGAATAGGATACATACCCCGCTGTTTTCGCCAACGCCGCTCAAGAGGAGCTCCACTCGAGCGGTGATATCTACCATTTCTTCCCGTATGGCCGAGTCGACAGTGATGATCTCCACATACTTCTTTTACCACACGTATCCGGAATTAGTATTTCATTCTTCATCTCGTTAATATAGAGGCTCCTCCGCCATTTGGTCATTCTTTACACACTGCCCATTTAACTCTTACCACTGCAATGAGAACTCTTGTCATATCGGTCCTGATAATGCTCGCTGCGGCGTCTTCGGTCTCGGCCACGGTCTATGAAGTAAAGGAGGGAACGCCTCTCGACACCATCGCCGAAGTGCCGTGGGCGGCCCTCCAACCCGGAGACACAGTGCTCATCCGCTGGCGCTCGTCTCCCTACAAGGAAAAATGGGTGATCTGCCGGCAGGGAACAGCAGAGGCCCCGATCACGGTTCGCGGCGTTCCGGGCCCCAACGGCCAGTTGCCCGTGATCGACGGGAACGGAGCGACGACGCCGCAAAACCTCAACTTCTGGAGCGAGACGCGCGGCACCATCAAGATCGGCGGTGCGAATGTCCCGCAGGATACTATGCCCCGATACATAGTTATCGAGAACCTGGAGATCCGCGGGGCTCATCCCAATTATCAATTCACGGATGACAGCGGCCAGACACAGACTTACTCGACGTCGGCATCACCTATCTACATAGAAAAGGGTGAGAACATAACGGTCCGCAACAACATCATCACCGACGGCGCCAACGGCTTTTTTGCCGCATCCAGCGACGATACCGTTTCGCGGGACATTCTTGTCGAGGGCAACTACATCTACGGCAACGGCGTTTCGGGCAGCATCTTTCAACATAATAACTACACGGCGGCGATCGGTATCACCTTTCAATACAACCGCTTTGGGCCGCTCCGCTCCGGAGCACCGGGCGTCAACCTCAAGGACCGCTCGGCGGGCCTCGTCATACGCTACAACTGGATCGAGGGCGGCAACCGCAACATCGATATGGTCGACGGCGAAGACAGTGTTCAGATAAGGAGCGCCGCCGAATACCGAAAGACCTTTGTCTACGGGAACATCCTGATCAAGCAGGACGGCGGTAATAACCAGGCGATCCATTATGGCGGCGACAGCGGCAACACCGCCGATTACCGCAAAGGTATGCTCTACCTTTACAACAACACCCTCTATTCGATCCGTGCCGGCACCACGGTCGTAGTTCGCCTCTCGACCAATGAGGAGGCTTGCGACGCGCGAAATAACATCTTCTACAACACCGCGGCCGGGACGAGCCTCGCGATGCTTGCCGAGGCAGGTGTGATAACGCTCGCGAATAACTGGGCCAAGAACGGCTGGCGAAACTCTCACGAAGGTTCCGGATTTTCAGGCAGCGTGGCCGGCGGAGCAACAATGGTCACGGGCGCATCGCCGGGCTTTGCCGATGCTGCGGCTCTGGACCTTTCGCTGACCGGCACGTCCGCGGCTAGGGATGCGGGCACCGCTCTTCACCCCGATGCGGCGGGTTCGAACCCCGTCGTGCGGCACTACGTCAAACACCAGGCGAGTGCGGCCCGTCCCCTGTCGGGTGCGATCGATATCGGGGCTTTCGAATTCGCCGCAGCGGCCCCGGTCCAGATATCGACCCCGTCGCTTCCCAACACCAGAAGGATGCGTTGGTATCAGGCCTCGCTCCAGGCGACGGGCGGCTCCGGCGGCTATTCCTGGAGCATATCGGCGGGATCAGTGCCGCCCGGCATGCGTCTCGACGCGGCGACCGGCCGGATCCATGGCCGGGCACGGCTTCGGGGCACCTGGACGTTCACGGTCCGCGCGACAGATCTCGGCGATCCACTGTTTACGGCCTCGCGACAATACACCATCAGCTCGGGCCTGCAATTCTGAGAAACGCTTTTGCCTGGACCCGCAACAAAGCCTAGACTGGCTAGGCGAGGCGGCGAAAATGCAAAAACGGGTCCTTTTGGTAGAAGATGTCGAAGATTCGCGTGTGATGATGCGGCTGATGATAGAGCAGCAGGGCGTCGCCGTGATCGAGGCCGCAGGTGCCTACGAGGCCATCGAGAAAGCGGCCGAGTGCCACCCCGACCTCATCCTTATGGATATCGGCCTGCCCCTGCTCGACGGCCTGTCGGCGGCAAACGTAATACGCGGGCTGAAAGATCTCGACAAGACCCCGATCGTCGCCGTCACGGCATTTCGCGACATTCTCGACCAGGCCCAACGTGCCGGATGCTGCGACGTACTCTACAAGCCGATCGACCAACCGTCGCTCAACAGCATGCTCGCGAAACATCTTGTCGGGCACTGACGCTTTACTCGAACTGCTTGCGAAACTCGTCGAAGATCGCTCGGAGCTCGGCGAGTTCTTGTTTTAGGCCGGCGACCTCCGCTTCGATCGCCTCGATGCGGCCGGCATCGGGGGCGGCTGCCGATCGCCTTTCGCCGGCGGCCGGCAGGCTCGCGATATCTATCTCGCCCGAGAGCAGATGCGCGTACCGAGCCTCCTTTTGGCCGGGCTGGCGTTCGAGCTTTACGATGAGCGGCTCATCGCGCCGCGCAAGCTCGTCGAGCGTCGCCTGTACCTCGTTGAGGTCGGCGAACTCGTGCAGACGGCCGCTGCTCGAGCGTATCTCGCCGATCGTCTGCGGCCCGCGAAGCATCAGCACCGCCATCACGGCCGTTCCCGCGGCATCCAGTTCATAGACGCTCGGGAGCATATGCTTGTACTTCACGGTCCGGCTGCCGCTGCCGTAGAAGAGATAGACGAGGTTTTCGTCGCGAAGCCTGTCGACCGCCGCCATTATCTCGGTCTCGCCGAGCGACATCACCGGGTCGCGGTTGCTCTTCTGATTGCACGCCGCCGTGAGCGCGTTCAGCGTGAGCGGATAATACTCCGGCGTGGTCAGCTGTTTTTCGACGAGGCTTGCGAGCACGCGGGCCTCAATTGCACTTAATATCGTGGACATATCGGTTTCTTTCACAATGATACATTCCCGACGGCCTTTGCGTCTCCCGCGGCTTCGCGGGAAAATCTAGGTCAGAGAGCATGAACGTCTTTATCACACGGACCGAAGAGGACATACGCAGGGCGATCGAACGTCTCGGGCGTGCGAGCGCCCTCGGGTGCGATACCGAGACATCGGGCCTCTCGCCAAAGTACGGGAAGCTGTATTCGATACAATTCTCCGACGGCGAGTTTAACGCGCTCGTACCGCTGAGCGAGGGTGTCGAGCTAGGTGCCTTTGCCGAGATCCTGTCGGATGACGCGGTCGTGAAGATATTTCACAACGCGCGCTTCGACCTCGAATTCCTGTCGGCATCGGGCCATGCGGTCCGCAACGTTTTTGATACGATGATCGCCGAAAAGGTCCTGACGCGGGGCGCCGGCCAATCGTCATCGCTCGCCGAGACGCTCTACCGATACTTTGCCATCGACCTCGACAAATCGCAGCGGGCCAGGTTCACACGCAAGTGGGACGGCGTATGGACCGAGGATCTCGTCAACTATGCCCTCTCCGACGTCGTGCACCTGCCCCGCCTGATGAGCGAACAGAACGACTGGCTCGAACGCCTCGGCCTCGCCGCAGAATACGCCGCCCAGATGGGCCGCTCCGTCATCCCCGCCTCCATCTCCACGCCCGGGCCGGGCTGATCGCCGCCCGTTCAGAGGTCAGCACGAGCCTGAATCAAAGAAAAAATGCCCAAGCCCGCGCGTGAGCAAGGGCGATATCATGACTCAGCCGATTTCAGTTCCACTTGCGGTAGCGGTGCCCAAGCCCGCGCGTGAGCAAGGGCGATGTCGGGAGATGAGTTGGACGTATCGCCCTTGCTGAGGCGCGGGCTTGCGCAAAAAGAGCACATCCCGAAGTGGTGGCTATGTAACGGCGATATCCGGAGGTGAGTCGGATGTATCGCCCTTGCTGACGCGCGGGCTTACGCAAAAAAGCGCACATCCCGACGCTGCGTGCGATATCGTGCTTGGCACCATAAGAGATTAGGCGATCTCAAAATCGAGCCTCGCCGCGCGGCTTTCCCGTAGGGCAAATAGCCACGTCCTTCAGGACGTGGTGAGGATGAGAGAGTATAAAAGGGCGTTTTAACGTCCTTTGAGTTCTGGATCGAAGAGGCGTAAGCAGAAAGAGCAATTCGCTGATGCGAAAGTGTGCTATACTCGCAACGGCGTCTCGGCGGTTCGGGCCGGCGGGAGCCTGGTTCATTGAAAATGGAGGCGTCGGTGGCGGCGGCGGCGGCGACGGTAGAAATTAACCGGAGAACATTTTTGAAAGAAACTGCGGTTTCCAACCTTCTTAGAAACACCGTAACTGCATCTATAACAACGACTTGCAGCGTCAGCCGAAGGAGTTTCCAAACCGGTTTCCAAGCTGGTTTCCAAGCGGTTTCCAAATGGTTTCCAACCGGCTGGCAAGAGCGCGGCGGCGGCCCTTATTTTGGCCCATTCCGGCTCGTTTCACGTCGGCAGGGCTTTTCGAACAGAGGAAATCGAAGATCCGCCGTTTGTCCGTCAGGATGGCTCCCAGGAATGGAATTGCTCGTTAAGGCATCACAGATCACGGGTAAATTACTGGGCAAAAACCTGAAAAGAATTGCGGCCTGTAGCCGACTAAAGGTCTTGACAGACCCGAGGCGTGCGGTCATCATTAACGTGCGAATGCTGAAATGGGTCACATCGCTGCTGCTTTTTTTCGCCCTCACCGGCCAGGTGTGGGCGGGCGCCTGCGGCTGTTTTGACAGCCACAGCGATTCACATAGCTGCTGCAAACCCGACAAAAGCGGCAAAGACTCGCTCGCCGCTCCGCCTTGCTGCCCAAGAGATTGCGAATCGGTCACGGGTTCGCAAATGCCTGGGAAGAATTCCGACCGCGTTTCGCCCGTTTCGCAAGTAGAACTGGTCTCGTCCGAGGCTCGAACTGCATTTTGGCCCGCACGGCATATCATAACGGCTCGTGCGTTCGCTTGGTCGGCCCGTCTAGAACAGCGGCTTAAGCTGGCACGCCCTCCTGATGCGCTCTATCTGCGCCATAATTCCTTTCTGATCTAGTTTACATTTTTCGCGATTGACGCCTGTGCGCGCGTGTTTGCGTGCGCCCATTCGCGCGTTTTCGGGCGCGCACGGAAACAAATATCGAAAAGGAGAGATATCAAAAAATGAAGAAGACCATGTTTGTCTTATTGCTTCTGGCCGTCGCCGCCTTTGCCGCGGCGTGCGGAGGTGCGGATACGGGCGGCGGATCGGCCGCCGTAGGTAAAGAGATCAAGAGCGGAACCGCGGGCAACAACCTGACGGCAACCCTTTCGAGCGCGGACGGCGTGCTTCGGAAGGGCAAGCAAACCGTAACGCTCAAATTCGCTGATCAGTCGGGCAAGCCCGTCGATGTCGGGGCGGCGTCGCTAAATTTCCATATGCCTGCGATGGGTACTATGGCGACGATGAATAATGCCGCGACACTGACGACGACCGCAACGCCGGGGATCTACTCGGGCAGCGTGGATCTGGAGATGTCAGGTGGATGGCAGGCGCAGATCTCGTATCAAGGCCCCGCAGGAAGCGGCAAGGCGAATCTGCCGGTGACGGTTCAATGATCGGCATTGGCGGCGTGAGCGATTCCTCCCAAGCGGTGGGAGGAAGCAGTTTCGGAACAATTAGTCCACGGCTATGATCAACTGGCTTATCGATTGGTCGATCAGGAATCGCGTCATCGTGATCGGGATCTATATCGCCCTCGCGGCGGCGGGCTATTGGGCCTTGATCCGGACGCCGATAGACGCGATCCCCGACCTCTCGGATAATCAGGTGATCGTCTTTACCGACTGGCCGGGCCGCTCGCCCAAAGAGGTCGAGGACCAGATCACTTATCCGCTGGTCACCAACCTGCAGGGCTTGCCGGGTGTGCGAACTGTGCGTGCGAGTTCGGCATTCAGCTTTTCGATGGTCAACGTGATTTTCGAGGATAACGTTGAGCTCTATTGGGCACGTACCCGGATACTCGAACGCCTTAATCTGGTCCAGCGGCAGCTTCCCGAGGGGGTGACGCCCACGCTCGGGCCCGACGCATCCGGGCTCGGCCAGGTGTTCTGGTATACGCTTGAGTCGGACAAGATGAGCCTGCGTGACCTGCGCACGCTGCAGGATTGGTTCGTCAGGTATCAGCTCAGCTCAACTCCGGGCATCGCCGAGGTCGCGAGCGTGGGCGGCTTTGTTCAGCAGTATCAGATCGACGTCGATCCGAACAAGCTGCGAGCCTATGGCCTACCGCTCTCGGGCGTGCTCGACGCGGTCGAAAGGTCTAACAATAACGTCGGCGGCAACGTCGTCGAACAAGCGGGCGAGTGGGCCGTAATTCGCGGGATCGGATTGGTCGAGTCGGTCGCCGACGTGGAGAACATCGTTATCGGCTCAAGCAGCGGCACGCCGATCTATGTGAAAAACGTCGCCGAGGTAAAGCTCGGGAATGCCTTCCGCACAGGCTCGCTCGACAAGAACGGAAAGGAAGCGGTCGGCGGTGTCGTGATAATGCGGTACGGCGTCAGCGCCCTCGAAGCAATAGATGCGGTCAAAAAGAAGATCGAAGAGATCCAGCCCGGGCTTCCCGAAGGCGTTTCTATCGTCCCTTTCTATGACCGCACCGAACTTATCAACCGTACCGCGGACACCCTGAAATACGCGCTTGTCGAAGAATTCATCCTCGTGACGCTGGTCAACCTGATATTCCTTGCTCACTTCAGGTCGATCTTCATCGTCACTATACCGCTTCCCCTGGCAGCCCTGGCCTCGTTCCTCCTGATGTATTGGTGGGGCGTGACGTCAAATATCATGTCGCTCGCCGGGATCGCGATCGCGGTGTCGGACCTGGTGGATTCGGGTATCGTCGTTACGGAGAACGCCTACCGAGCGCTCGAAAAGGAAGGCGTGAGCTTGTCCGACCGCTCCCGCGTTTGGGAGGTCGTCCGCGAGGCGACAAAGACGATCGGACGGCCGATCTTCTCATCGACCGCGATCATCATCGTCGCATTCATTCCGGTGCTTGCCCTTACCGGCCAGGAAGGAAAGCTGTTTCAGCCGCTCGCGCTCACTAAGACCTTCGCGATGATCGCCGCGGCCTTCATGGCGATAACGCTGGTCCCGGTCCTGTGCGGATTCCTGCTCAAGGGCAAATTACGGCCCGAGGAAGCAAACCCGATAATGCGCTACCTCCGTCGGTTGTACAAACCGCTCCTTGAAAAGGCGTTGCGTAATCGCGTCGCGACGGTCGCGATCGCCGCAGTGTTCTTTACGGGTGCGATGCTGGTCGCGACGCAGATCGGCAGCGAGTTCATGCCGCCGCTGAACGAAGGCGATCTGATGTATATGCCGGTCACCGACCCGGGCATCTCGCTCGAGGAGGCGACCCGGGTGATGAGCAAGCAGAACGAGATCATTCAAGGGTTCCCGGAGGTCGCATGGGCGGTCGGGAAGGCAGGGCGGGCCGAGACCTCGACCGACCCGGCCCCGATCAACATGAATGAAACGGTCATCCATCTGAAGCCCGAAAATGAGTGGCGGGCGGGAATGACCCGCGAAAGACTTGTGACCGAGATGGATGCGGCCCTGCGGATACCAGGTGTGACGAACATTTGGACGCAGCCGATAATCAATCGCATCGAGATGCTGGCGACGGGCATTAGGTCGCAGGTGGGCATCAAGATCTACGGCGACGACCTCGAAAAGCTGGAGAAGACCTCGCGCGAGATCGCCGAGGTAGTTCGCCGCGTGCCCGGAGCGGCCGATGTCTATGCCGAGCAGATCGGTGGCGCCCCGTATGTAGATATTGATATAGACCGGCAGGCCGCCGCCCGGTATGGGATCGACGTCGGCACGATCCAGGACCTGATCGAAAAAGGTGTCGGCGAGACGAATCTCACAGTCACGATCGAGGGCCGCAACCGCTTCCCGATCAGGGTCCGATACGCGCCGGAGTATCGTGGAACTCCCGAATCGATCGGCCGCATCCCGGTCACGACACCGACGGGGGCTCCGATCCCCCTTTCGCAACTCGCCTCGATCCGTACGGTGGATGGGCCCGCGATGATCCAGAGCGAGAACGGACTATTGCGAGGGACCGTCCTGCTGAGCGTGCGCGGCCGAGATGTTGGCAGCTTTGTCGACGAGGCGGATGCCGCAGTTAGGGATCAGGTCAGGCTGCCATCGGGATATTATTTTTCGTGGAGCGGCCAGTATGAGAACCAGCAGCGTGCCCGTGACCGCTTGATGATCGTCGTGCCGATCGTGATCCTTATAATCTTTGCGACGCTTTATCTGACCTACAGATCATTCATTGAGGCGGCTCACGTCCTGATGGCGGTACCGTTCGCGTTGACCGGCGGCTTTTACCTCATCTGGCTGCTCGGATACAACTTCTCGGTGGCGGTCTGGGTCGGCTTCATCGCGTTGTTCGGAGCCGCAGTACAGACCGGCATCGTGATGGTCGTGTACCTCGAAGAGGCGGTAAAGCGAAAGCGTGGAGAATTGGGGATACTCGATAGCGAAACGCTGCTCGAAGCGGTAACCGAAGGAGCGCTGCTAAGGCTGCGGCCGAAGGTGATGACCGTGACGACCATCATCGCCGGCCTGCTGCCGATAATGTGGAGCACGGGTGCGGGCTCCGAGGTGATGCGGCCGCTGGCCGCTCCCGTCTTCGGCGGTATGGTTTCGAGCCTGGTTCATGTCCTGATCGTAACGCCGGTCCTCTTCTACTGGATCAGGCTTTGGGAACTGAAGCGTGAAGAGCGAACGGCGGAGGTCACTGAATGAGCACGGACCGTCGAATCAGGTGCGTTTCGCAGGCCTTCAATTTGACCGTGGTGGCATTTGTGCTGCTGCTCTCAGGCGCCGCATTCGCACAAGAACCGGCCACCGACCAGGTATTATCGTACAAGAAATACTTTGACCAGATATTCGGCCGATCGGTCGACGACCTTGTAAGGTCGGCACTTGCGAACGATCTCGAAGTGATCGCGATGCGAAAGGAGGCTGAGGCGGGCGAAGCACTTATTCGCCAGGCACGTCTCCGAGCTAACCCGAGCCTCGAGGTCAGCGGCACAAGGCAGATCGGCGGAATGGGCGACAACAGTTTGATGGTCCAGGGTGCCTTGCCGCTCGAACTAGGCGGCCGCCGTGCCGCACGGATAAATGTCGCAGAAAAGGAGCTTGAGATCCGGCGGCAAGCACTCGCGGAGCGTGAGCGGCAATTAGCAGGCGACGTGCGTGCCAAATTCGGTGAAGCCATCGCCGCGATATTGAAGTTGAAGTTCAGCGAAGAAATGCTCGCGATGGCGGAAGAGAATGTTCAACTCGTCTCCGCCCGAGTGGCGGAGGGGCGCACACCTCCACTCGAGGAAAGCCAGGAGTTCGTCGAGCTGAACCGGATCAGAGCAATGCGCGAAACAAGTGAAGGCGCGGTGGAGATTCGCCTCTTCGAGCTTAGAAATTTGGTCGGAATGGGGCCCGTTGAACCTCTCAAACTAAAAGGCGATCTGGACACACTTCGCCGTAGATTGCCGCCGCAAGTCGGGGCCGAACAGAAAGCTATACGGTCGAGGCCAGACCTGCTGGGTGCGATCGCTGTCGAAAGTCTTGCGGGTGCGCGCGTCGGGCAGGCACGAAGCGAGGGCCGGATCGATGCCGACGTTATGGTCGGGTATCAGCGAATGCAGAACGGCTTTCCGCTCCTAGGGGTCGAAGCGATGTCCGGAGCTCTTCTGCCGATCGAGCAGAGGATGAATTTTTTCACGTTCGGCGTCCGTTTGAATCTGCCGGCACGGGATCGAAATCAGGGCCTTGTCGCGGCCTCCCTGCTTGAAGAAGAGGCGGCTCGGAACAGGCGAGAATTTGGCGAGCTTACAATTCGCCGCGAGGTCGCCGTTGCCTACGCTCGGTACAACAGAGCCTTTCGGGCGATGGAGATCTACCGCGTCGGGGTTCGCGATCGGGCAGCCGAGAACGCTGAGGTTGTCCGCCAGACATACGAACTCGGTTCAAAGACCTTGCTCGATTACATTGCGGAACACCATCGGTATATCGCGGCCGAGAACGGGTTCATCGATGCCCAACTCGAAGCGTACCTCGCGATGGTGGAGATCCTGAAAGCGACGAACGATGCTTTGTTGAGATGAAGAGACATGCTGCAAATTTCGGCTTGGTGATCGCGGCCCGCTCAGGAGGCCATATATAGAATGGAAGAGAAAACACCTGTCAAAAGCGAGTTTGAAACGATCGACGCAGTGCATGGAATGCAGGCCCGAAGACGAAAGATGATGATGGCCGCGATCGGAGCGGGCGTGGCCTCGATCGCCTTTATCATGCTGCTTGTCTGGTATCTCACGCGGCCCGGCGACGCGGGACGACCGGTACCCGCCCCGACGATGTCAACGTCCGATACACCCGACTCAAGTGGCGATAAGTTCGTCGGCCAGACGATCACCCTCTCTGCTACCGAGGTCGAGAATGCCGGACTCGCGATCGAGACCGTCGGCGAGCAACTCTCGGCCGAGAGTGAAACGGTCGCGGCGACGGGGGTCGTCGAGGCTAACGCATACAAGCAAACACCAGCCGTGTCGCTTGTCGGCGGCATCGTGCGCGGAGGTCTGCCCGAACTCGGCGACAGCGTCCGGGCCGGCCAGACCATCGCGGTCGTTTTCAGCGATGAGTTCGCTCAGACGCAATCTCGATACATTGCTCTGAGAACGGAGGCCGAAAATGCCCGCCGAAACTACGAACGTTCGCTGCGTCTGGTCGAGATAAACCAACCCGGGCGCGGAGATGTCGAGCAAGCGGCCCGCCAGCGAAAGGCAGCCGAGGCCGCTGTGACGGAGTTCAGAAATCGATATGAACGAACGACCAAGCTGATCGGGATCGGCGCGGCCAGCCGCGAAGAACTCGAACAGGACACGACCAAGCTTCGCACGGCGGAAGCGGAACTCGAAGAGGCTCGCCTTCGCGAGACGCGTGCCCAACGGCTGCTTCCGATCAGCCCCGAAGTTCGGGCAGCGAGCGAGGAGGCCCTGAATAAACTTCGCACGGCCGAGACGGAACTTGCCGCGACGCGAGAGAGATTGATCCTTTACGGAATGCCATCCGCAAAGGCTGATTCGCTTCGCTCGGCGTCGCAGGTCAGTGCGGAACTCTTCGTTCCCGCTCCCGTCTCGGGGACCGTCACGAGCCGGGCGGTGAATGCAGGTGAGGTAGTTGACGCCGGCAAGGAGTTATTGCGCATCACCGATCTATCGACAGTCTGGGTGATCGCCCAGGTCTTTGAGCGCGACGTTACCCGGCTGCGGGTCGGGAGCGGAGCGAGCGTCACCTCCGACGCGTTTCCCGACGGCATCTTTCGTGGCCAGATAACCTACATCGACCCGCAATTAGACAATGCCACCCGCACCGGAAAGGTCCGCATCGAGCTGGCAAATCCGAGCCAGGCACTCAAGCTCGGAATGTACGTCAATGCGGCCTTCGGAGCCCTTGGCGATGCCGAACGCACATCGCCCGTGATCCCGGCGGGAGCGGTCCAGAGGATCGACGATCATGACGTAGTTTTCGTACCCACCGACGATCAGGGTGTGTTCGCACTCCGCTCTGTACGGCTCGGGCCTAAAGTGGACGGCCGACGGGTAGTGCAGGAGGGGCTGGCAGTAGGAGACCGAGTTGTAACGAAGGGGAGCTTTCTGTTGAGGGCCGCCTGGTCAAAGGCACGCTGAGCGTACGAAATGGCATCCTGCGGGCACTCAAGCATTAGAAAAGGCATCCCGAGCGGATGCCTTTACGATCGATCTTATTGGTGGAGACGAGGGGGATCGAACCCCTGACCTCATGAATGCCATTCATGCGCTCTCCCAGCTGAGCTACGTCCCCAACAGATGGAAACGGAAGTGGTGATGGAAAGCCTAAAATTAGACCCTCCCAGACCCCACGAACCGAACAACAATTATCCATTTTCCATTTTCAGTTGTCCAATTGCCTACTTGCCTTTGAAGACAGGCTTGCGTTTTTCGAGAAATGCCGCGACGCCTTCTTTCTTGTCCTCTGTGGAGAAGCAGATCGCGAACAGGTCGACCTCTCTCCGCAGCCCTTCGTCAAGGTTCGAGCGAGAGGCGAACTTCACCGCCTCTTTTGTGAGAGCGAGGGCGATCGGGGCCTTTTCGGCGATCTTTCCCGCGATCCTCATCGTCTCTGCCTCAAGCTGGGCGGCCGGGAAAACGTGGTTCACGAGACCGAAACGGTGAGCGGTCGCCGCGTCGATCATATCGCCCGAGAGGCACATTTCCATTGCTCGCCCTTCGCCGATAAGACGCGCTAGCCGCTGCGTTCCGCCGCCGCCGCACATGATCCCGAGATTGATCTCCGGCTGAGCAAATTTTGCCGTCTCGCTCGCGATACGCAGGTCGCAGGCAAGGGCAAGCTCGTTGCCGCCGCCAAGGCAGAATCCGCTGATCATAGCGATCACCGGTTTTGGAAATGCATCGATAGAGTTGAAAAGTGTAGGCTCGTTGAAAAGGCTCCGCTGCGAGACGGGGGTTTGCCCGTCAAACTCGCTGATGTCGGCACCGGCGATAAATGCTTTCTCGCCCGCGCCGGTCAACACCAATACGCGGACCTCCGTATCCTCCTTCAGTTCACGTAGAGCCGCGACGCCTTCGACGTGAACCTGCTTGTTTAGAGCATTTAGTTTGTCGGGGCGATCGATGGTCAGGATGGCCACGCTTCCGCGGCGTTCTATCTTTAAGGTCTCGTGATCAGCCATAAAAACTTATAAGACAGGCCCGTGAGCCTGTCCGATTTCCTTTCTCGTACTTGATCTTTCCAAGCCGCGGGATCATTCATCGTGGCCGTCTTCGACGTTGTCGTCGGCGATCCACGCGACGAACAACCGCAGCCAGCTGTCCTTTGGTTCCTGTATGGAGACGCCGACGCGCGTGGTGCCGTAATTCCCGGCCGACATTCTGACCACCTTGGCCTTTACCTCGACCGGAACGCCGTCCGGGCGATGCGATCGAATATACAGGTTCTCACCCTGTTCGATCTTTTGGTTGAGCTGAAACAGGGCTCCGAGAGTAGAGATATCGTCGGTCTCGGTTGGCTCGCTCCATGCCGACCCATCATCGGTCCGGCCCGATACAACGATGGGAAGCCGCAGCGCCATTCTTAGGGCGAAGCGTTTTTCCTCAAATTGAGGCTTCATACTTGTCGGCATTATGCGTCGTAAATGAAAAGGTGAATCCCGAGCATGTAAATATTAACACGCAAAGTTGGCAAACTTCCAACAAAGGACGGGGACCGGGAATATACATCGAGCTCTATGTCATCTTGTTATGAGGAAACCTGATTGTTCGACTATGCGCGTACGCCAAAGTTATACTACATAAAGGACGAATGGTTCAATTAAATTGTTTATCAGCGTTAAACGAAAATCCATGTCAATAAAAGAAATAAGCAAAAAGGTCGTTATTCTTGGATCTGGACCGGCCGGGCTCACCGCGGCGATCTATGCATCTCGGGCCCAGCTGGAGCCGCTTGTGATCGACGGCCCGCAGCCAGGCGGGCAATTGACCATCACGACCGATGTGGAGAACTATCCCGGCTTTAAGAACGGCATCATGGGACCGGTCCTGATGGACGAGTTCCGTGAGCAGGCACTGAGATTTGGCACGGAGATAATAAACGTGTGGATCGACCGCGTCGACCTTAGCCAGCGGCCCTTCACCCTGTACGGAAAGGAGAGCCAGGATTCGGAAGAGGTATCTACCATCATCAAGGCTGAGACCTTGATCATCTCCACCGGAGCTTCCGCCAAGTGGCTTGGTGTACCCGGAGAAGAGCCTGTCCCCGAGGGCCTCGGCGGCAATGGCGTGTCGGCTTGCGCGACCTGCGATGGCTTCTTTTTCCGCGAGCGCCCGATCGTCGTCGTCGGCGGCGGAGACACGGCCATGGAAGAAGCCCTTTTTCTTACCAAATTTGCCTCGAGTGTGACCGTCATTCATCGCCGCGACGATTTTCGAGCATCGAAGATCATGGCCGACCGGGTAAAGAATCACGAGAAGATAAAGATACTTTGGAACACCGAGATCAAGGCGATAAACGGCACCAAGGAGACCGGCGTCGACAGCGTCACGATCTACAATAGCGAGACCGGCGAGACTTCGGACTTTCCGACGAAAGGTGTATTCGTCGCGATCGGCCATAAACCGAACACCGACCTTTTTAAGGGTATTCTCGACATGGACGACGTGGGTTATCTGATCACCGAAGGGAAAACGATGAAGACGAACATTGAAGGCGTCTTCGCCTGCGGCGATGCTCAGGACGCATATTACCGTCAGGCGGTCACGGCCGCAGGAACGGGATGTATGGCGGCGATCGACGCTGAGCGTTTTCTCGCCGAACACTCAAGCGAAGTAGAGATATCAACCGCCATTCGCTGGTAGGGACGAAGCCGGCCGATGCGTTTTTTAATTGAGCACCGACCCCTTTCCGGTCTCCAGTCCCTGCGGCGTCTTGACGACCTTGGCGGGCTGGAAACCCTGCTTCTCAGCCCGCCGTAAAATGTCTTGATATAGGGAATCCTTGAGCTCCGGTTCGCGCGCGAGTATCCAGAGATAGTCTCGGTCGGGCGTTCCCACGACGGAGTAGCTATAATCGGGAGCGAGGTCGATGACCCAGTAATCTGCCCAGACCATGGGGAGGAATGAGAGAAATCCGGGCGCAAAACGAACCTTTAGCTTGGCGTTGGTCTGCTTATCCTCAACTTTCCCTGCACCCTTTGCGTCGCTGATCGTCCCGTCCTTTTCCAGGCATCGATTGATCACCTCGAGCTTTTCCCGGCTCTTGAGCACATATGTGGCCGTCGTATTGCCTACACATTTTTTTTGAAACTTGTTCGGATACCGCGCGATCTCGTACCATTTGCCAGCGTATTTGTTCAGATCGACCGAATCGACTGCCTTAACCGGGGTATTTCCCTGCGGTTGAGCGTAGGAGGACAGGGTTGCTAAAATAGCCGTTAAAAAGGTTGCGGTTAAGTGTTTCATAGCTATACCTTTGATTCGACGATTCATAACTAGCAGATTCGAATAGCATAAGCGAGAATTGTAAGGGAAGCTAAGTCTAGTTATCTTTATGCCGATCTACGAGTACAAATGTAAGAAATGCGGTTCGCACTTTGAGAAGCGTCAAGCCGTTTCCGAAGAGCCGCTCAAGATATGCGAGCATTGCGACGGGGAACTCGAAAAGCAGTGGTCGCTGTCGGGTTTTGCTTTTAAGGGCGAGGGCTGGTACGTGACGGACTATTCCAAAAAGAGTGGGCCCAAACCAGAAACTACGACTGAAAAAAGTTCGGGATCAGAATCAACCGCAAAGGCAGAATCTGCATCAAAGCCTAAAAGTGATACTAAGGCGAAATCTGAATAAAGCTCTGACATTCTTAGCGGTCGCAGCTATTATGCCCTTGATGGTCGCGGCGCAATCGGGGCACAGTTCGCGCGGTTCGTCGGACATTGAGGGTACAGTTATTCCCGTGACAGCGTGGCGGACCGACGAGAAAAAGGAGCCGATCAGGCTCGAGAGCCTTTTTCTCTATGAGAACGGCATCGAGCAAAAGATCAAGAACTTCAGTTACGATCCGTCGCCGTCCCGCATCGTCTTGCTCGTCGACAACTCACAAACGCTCCCGACGGACATTGAGAGGCTCAAGGCGGCTACGATGGAGTTCGCTTACGAGATCTTCGACGGCGACCAGCTTTTTGTCTTAGCTTATGATGAAAAGGCCGAGATCATTCAGGAGTGGACGGACGACGCAAAGAAACTCGAGGCGTCGCTGGCGACCTTTCGAAAGAAAGGTAATCCTTACCTTTTTGACGCACTCGACGCCGCTTCGACCGAAGTGTTGCTCCCTCTCATGCCGGGAACCCGCAAAACGGCCATTGTCGTGATAGGCGATGGCCTGGACCGTGGCAGCAGAGTTAAATTTGACAAGATCATCGGCAATCTCCAGAACAACAACATTACGGTCTATTTTTTACAGATCCCTGACCGGTCCAACGGAGCGTATCGCCGCGATCAACCCAAAGCAGCGGCGGTCGTCACGCAGCTTACCGAGGGCACCGGCGGTAAGGTGTTTCCGCTGGAGCAAGCGCAGGAAGCGGCAAAGTTCATTTGCGACGAGCTGCGAAAGAATCGGTATCTGCTCTCCTACCAGCCTGTAAACACGTCCGCATTTGACGCCCGCCGCGTGTTCCTCATAGCAAATGAGGGCATTGCGGTCCGCACAAAAACGGCACAGCCTCCGAATATCAAATCGAACTGACTCGGCGCTTCTTGTTTCGGTTTTGTGATAGACTTAGCGAATCGCAAGCTTGCGTTTTGCTGCCGATTTTACTTATTTGGATAACCCGTGAGCGATTTTAAGGACAAGCCAGGGCCACCGCCCGATGATTGGGCAAAGACCACGCCCAATATCAATCTGCCTCAGGACCGAGGCGGCAGTTTTGGCGGCAGCAATGAACCCGATTGGGCCAAGACCAATTATCGTGTGAATATCCCGCCTAACCCTGGCCAAGGCTCGGGTCAAGGCCCCGACGATTTCGGCAAGACGGTAACGAACATAAAGCCGATCGACACAAACCGCCAGGATTTTGGCAAGACGATGTATCCTGGCGCGGCTTCTCAGCCGCCCGCGGCCGATTGGGGAGCGACGCAGGCGAACGTCAATATCCCGGCCGGCGATCTCGGATCCGCTCCGTCCGAATGGGGCCCGGGGCCGGATAAGACGACCCCTTACTTTCAACTACCCGAATCTGAACGGGCGAAGTATCAACAGCTGCCGCCCACACCAACCGAACAGGCGGCTCAAACCGAACAAGAGCAGAATTCGAAAGGCGGCATACCTGGCTGGGTCTGGGTCGTTGCCGGCCTGATGACGATGTTCTTTTTTGCCGTTGT
>JBFWWI010000007.1:0-208426 GCA_050246275.1 Pyrinomonadaceae bacterium | reverse complement strand
CTCCATCGCGATCTCCGGGTACATCTTCATGGCTTACTTCTCCAGTTCAGCCATTCTTACCCTCAACCGCCGAAAGCGGACATATCATCTGCTACTTCAACCGGACATATGATGTGCTAGCTACACCATAGCGCCAAAACTATTGACTGTTGATGCGACGATGTGCTATCTATGATACAGTCCGCGAGTAACCGTGCGGGGCGTATTATTTCGGATGGCAGAAAATTGGGAAAAATTCATCGGCGAGCCCGCAAAGCCCTATCGCGAAAGGCTCCACGCCACGATCGGGCCAAAGCGAAAGATCCTGCTCAATGCGAACCTGTACGATCTGTGGGGACGCCCCGCCGCGGCCCATCTTTTCTTTGACCGGGCGTCGCGCAAGATCGCACTCCAGCCCGCCCAACCGAACGACCCCGCGGCATTTCCAGTAAAGGAAAACCGACGCTGCTTTCAGATAATGGCCGGCCCATTCTGCCGCCATTTTCGGATAATGGTCAACACCACCCACAAGTTCGTCCGCCCCGCGATCACCGCCGACGGCCGCCTCATCCTAAACCTCTCAGAAACCGTCCGCGTCAGCCGCACTCGGAAAACTCAACGGTAAGAGGTCAGCGCTCGGCGCTCGGCGGTCGGCGCTCGGCGGTCAGCGGTCAGCGTTCCGCCTTCTGCCTTCTGTTTTCTGCCTACTGCCTACTGCCTTCTGCCTACTGCCTTCTGCCTACTGCCTTCCGCCTACTGCCTTCCGCCTTCTGCCTTCCATTTACCATTTACCATTTACCATTCACCATTCACCATTCACCATTTACCTTTTTCCATTTTCCATTCTCCATTCTGCTACTCATCGTATGTAGATCGGCGTGCATACAATGCGTATAGTTGATCCTCAATGCCGGATCAGCCACTCATCGAAGCGTTTGGCCGCCGCATCCGCCAACTCAGAATGGAAAGAGGCCTCTCCCAGGAACGACTCGCCGAACTCACCGGATTTCACCGCACCTACATCGGCATGATCGAACGCGGCGAGCGAAACCTCTCGCTCTCGAACATCGGTGTGTTCGCGAAGGTTTTTGAACTTGAGATTTCTGAACTTCTGCAGTTCGAAAAAAGATTGTATGAGTAAAAACTACAAACCGTTTCTCGTTTCTAATCTGAACTTCTTGAATACCCAAGGGAAGATATTTTTGAACCCTAAGTATCAACGCGAGGCGGTTTGGACAAAGTCGCAAAAGCAGCTGCTAATTGATTCAATCTTGCGAGAAATCGACATTCCGAAAATCTACTTCAGAGAGATCCGCGATGACGCTGGACACCTATATGAGGTCGTTGACGGACAGCAACGGCTCAGGGCGATCTTTGAATTCATGTCTGACAGTTTCAAACTCCCCGGAGACAACGATCAGGTGGACGGCCACACAGTCGCTGGCAAGGCTTATACGTCGCTAGACATTGAGATGTCCATGAAGTTGCAGAACTCGCAACTTGACGTCATTGTTTATGACAAATCCTATAGCGACGCCGAAATTGAGGAGACGTTCCTGCGGATGCAAAACGGTACGCCGCTCAATGCGGCCGAAAAACGCCGCGCTATTCAAGGAAATATGCGAGATGTCGTAAAAACACTCGCCAAGGACAAGGTTTTTCAGTTTTGCTCCTTTACTGACTCTCGATTTGCTTACGAGGATGCGGTCGCGAAAGTGCTTCATCAATTTCTATACGGTAGCATTACGGATATCAAACCGACCTCTATTGCGAAAACTTATCGTGAAAACCCTGTGATATCGGTTGGTAGCAGAGAAGTCAAGAGACTCAAACAAGCCTTCAGCTTTATGTGTAAGTCCTTCGCCGGGACGCAGCCGGCACTAAAGAAGTATGAGATGGTTACGCTGCCCTACCTCGTCGCGGAACTCCTTGAGACATATGACTTATCGAAGCATTCGAAAGAATTCGCCATCGTCTATTTAGACTTTGAGAATAGGCGAATCGCTAACAAGGATTTGCCCGAAGAGAAACAAAATCCCACGCTATCGGCCTTTACTGATGCAGCTCGCTCTGACAGCATCCCCGATATGCGGTATAGGTATGACACACTAAAAGCAGCGATCGTCGAGGGTATTCCGTCCTTAGTCTTGAAAGACCCGAACCGATCATTCACGGATGAGCAGCGGATGGCGATTTATCGGAAGTGCGGTGGAATCTGTCAGCATCCCGGCTGCGGTAAGAAATGCGACGAGGCCGAATTTCACGCGGACCATATTCGTGCCCACAGCCGGGGTGGACGAACGACCGTCGAAAACGGTCAAGTGCTTTGTATTCCTCATAATCTCGCGAAGGGCGATCGTGAATAAACCGCGTACTAACTACCGAACCAGTACTTTTTGCGAGATTCCGATCAAGGCGTGATACCAACTAGTACAAGAGGGACACCTGGGACGCCCCGCCCCTGTCGTACAAGATCATAAAGCGCGCCCTCATAGTAACCTGGTCCAGACGACATGACCGATTGCATGGATTTCATAGGTAGAATCTCAATTCCGCAATCAATCTTGTCGCCTACGTAAAACGCGAGATGTTTTACAAATAAGTCGTACGCGATAAATGCGTACTTGCCAAACTGGACTTCGATTGCTACGCGCTCTTTCACGAAGTCAGTCTGGTTATAGGATCTTATGGGCGTCTTTTGTTGCGCTAATATCCTTGCATGTTGTTCCGAGGGTTCCAGGGGTAGCGTTTCTCGGATAAGCTGGGCATCATCGGTCACCCAATATTGCACGCGAGACTCGCTCCAACCAGCACTCTCCAATAACCATTTGAACTCCTTATTTATCGTACCGGGATCATAGAGTAACCGGCCCTTCATGGTCTTTTCCTTACTCACCTTAGTGAGAAACTTTGAAGCATCAATCGAGGCTATAACCTGTTCGATCTCCGTCCAGAAGCCCTTGCGACGGACTTCGAGCCACTCATAACCATTCAAGTGGGAGTAGAAAGTCTCAATTCGCACGGACTCTCCTCACCCTTTCACCTGATAGAAACTGATCAGTATGGAGCACCGAGTTCGCGGCAGATCCAACAAAGAGACCGGCCAACACTGCGTTTGAGTGTCTTAAAATCTTGTTGATTCCTCTCTCGCGGTCCTGAAGAACTCCAAGAAGCACCGCAGAAGCATCCACGCTCTGGTTCTCGAAATTCTGTTCCAGATCGCTAGCAAGGCGACCCAATCGGTCGACGATGTCGAATGGATGAGTGCCTTTTTTTGATACGTGTGTCCACGTATTCTGTAATTCCTTCGAATTTGTCCGCAACAGAGCATCGCGAACTGCGTCACACGTAGCGGCGATCTGCTTTACAGAATTTGCAAGAGCCGTGTCTCTTTGAAGGTCCGACAGAAGATCGTCATTCAAATCTATTCGCTGGATATTCTTGGAGTCGCCAAAATAGAATCCCACTGACCAAGTAATTTCGGCTTGGGCTGACTCGTTCGAAAGTTCGAATCGAACACCGCTCTTGAAACGCAGTCCGGGTATAGCAAGTCGAAATCGCCGTTGACGTGGATACACACTGCCGGGTTTGTCTGGAAGCGTAAGTGCCGGCTGCTCCGATGGTGGATTGAATCTCTTTATCGCTTCTCGCGGAGTCAAAACGTCGTCTGGTCGACGTTCTAACATTGCCTGAGCGATATAGAACGTCATCAATGGGGGAACAGCGTTGCCGATCATCTTCAACTTCTCGGCATAGCTATCACCGTAGAATTGATAGGTGATGGGAAACCCTTGAAGGCACCCACGTTCACGAACGCTTAGACGTCGATAGCGCCCGTGTGACTCCAAGTCTTCGATAACAATGCTTTCTCGGGACACTCGTGTGCATGTAGCGGTTATCGTTCGCGACGGCCTATCGAGAAGGTCGGGAAAACTCATGTTGTTGTAGATCGGGTGGTGGGCCTTCCCTTCTCGGTTCAACCTGGCCTCCTCAACTGAGAGATAATCTTCTACGCGGTGATCTGTAAGCTGATTCCGCGATAACCGGATTCCATAGATCGGGTCGTAAATGACCGCCTTATCCAAGGCTTCCACCACGTCTCGGAGATGTCGTTGCTTAGTTAGCCTCTGATACCCATAAAGCAAACCGATATCGAAGTTACCGATAATGCAGCGCTTCCTCCCTTGAGGCAGGCCCCATTCGGACATATCGACTACGATGATGTTCGGCAGAAGTTTAGAGAACCGTTCCAGAGTTCCGCCGCTCCTAAGCCGTTGGGTGATGATATCGGCCGTCCTGGGTACATTTTCCATTGCCCAGAACTTGGGCTTTACATATTCCACGATCTCAAGGAATTTCTCAACGTCTCTGAGACCGTCCTCGATATTTCCCTGTCCGCCGCGATTTGCAAACGAGAATTGTGTGCAAGGGGGGCTCCCGACGACGATATCGATGTTTTCTGGAAGATCTTCGAGCGCGAGTTCGCGAATATCCACCTCGCAAGCCACATGACCATTATTCACTTTGTTCGTTCGAGCCGCCTTTGACCACCATTCGTACGAAGCAACAACCTCGATCCCGGCCATATTCAGACCAAGGGACCAGCCGCCCATCCCAGAATAAAGATCGATCGCTCTAAGTCGATTTGAGTCAGTCATGGTTTAGCCGAGTACCTTGTCGATCCGGGTGATGAAGATCGGGAATGCGACGCCGATAGCTGAGCAAAAGGCTCGGAGTTCGACGATGTCGAGACGGCGTTCACCGCGTTCGACCTTGCTTACGAAACTCTGTGTTTGGCCAAGGCGTTCTGCCACGTCGGTCTGTGTCAATCCCTTTTCTTCGCGGGCTTTTCGGAGCTGTTCGAGAAAGAGGGAGTACTCCTTCGTATAGATAGATTTTTCCATTTCAGATTTTCTGTTAGAGGCAAGGTATAGTCCGATTTGGAATAGTCCAAAACCGACTATTTGGGCATTGAACCGGGTTGATGGGGAGCTATTAGAGAGCTTTGACGATCCGGGCAAGCGTTGCAGGCATACGTTTCTTGAGGTCACATTCCCAAACAGTGATCACCTTCCAGCCGAGAGCCTTCAGGTCTTTACGTTTGCGGGCGTCACGTTCGATATTCCGATCGAACTTGGCTTGCCAGAATGCGGTGTTGTTCTTTGGAAGCGGATAATTACATTTCGGACAGCGGTGCCAGTAGCATCCGTTGACAAAGATCGCGACCTTTTTGCCGACGAACGAGATGTCGGGACGGCCAGGGACCTTTTTATAATGCAGGCGGTAGCCGCGATGGCCTGCGTTCCAGAGAGCCTTGCGGAGGGTGATCTCGGGTTTGGTGTCGCGAGAGCGGTTAGCGCTCATGACGCGCGAGACGGCGTCGGAGGTTGGGGTGGGAGATCGATTATCGCGGATGTAGCTGATCAGGGTAGGATACGCTACGACTGCGAGAAAATCGACTATCGGCGGGATGAGCCCTTACTTACGTGCGGGCTACTGACACGCGGGCTACTGACACGCGGGCCGCGGACACGGCGTATCGAATTCGGCGAGTCATATTTGGTGGGTTGAATGGTGATTTCGATCGTCGCTGACGCGACGGGAATCGTGATCGTGGAATCCGTACCGTGGGTTAGGACCCACGGCTACCGTCAGGCGTCGCTCTGCGACGAAGAGGTTGAATCCGGGTTAGTGCGGCCAGAGTTCGAGGGGTTGCTATTTGGTCGAGACGAATGCGGTGCCGGGTTCGGCGAGGACGTCTTCGTGGGTGATGCCGTGCCAGTCGGAGTCCTCGCTATGGCCTTGGGAGCGGATGTCGAGGAGGCCGGGGATCGGGTCTTCATCGCGTAGCGATGGTTCATTGTAGCCGTGGGTCCTAACCCACGGTATGATGTCCCCAACCAATTTCCCGTCGCGTCAGCGACGATTGAACTTCAAGCAAAACAAATGGCGAACACCTTCTCACAGATATACTTGCATCTTGTTTTCAGTACGAAGAATCGGGAAAAGCTCATCCATGCGGACATCGAGGAACGTCTTTGGTCGGTGATGGGCGGGATCGCGAAACGGCACGGGATGACACCGATTCAGATCGGCGGAATTGAAGATCATGCGCACGCTTGTGTCGGCGTTCCGACGACAATGTCAGCGAGCCAAGCAGCGAAGGCCATCAAAGGTGATTCGTCATTGTGGATCCATCAGGAATTTCCTGAGCTTCGATCTTTTGCGTGGCAGGATGGATACGGAGCGTTCTCGGTCTCGAGATCGGCGTTACCGGACGTCGTCGATTACATTAGGAATCAGCGCGAGCATCACTCGAAGTTCTCGTTTGAGGACGAGTATCGGTCGTTGTTGCGGTTGCATGATATCGATTTCGACGAGCGCTATTTGTTGGGGTGAGGCGTGATTCAATCGTCGCTACGCGACGGGATGATTTTTGGCGCTCGTACCGTGGGTTAGGACCCACGGCTACAATCAAGCGTCGCTCTGCGACGAAGAGCTTTGATCGCGCCGTTCACGTCAAGAGCGGATTTGTTGGTGAGCTTGCCCTCGATCGTCGCTGACGCGACGGGAATCGTGGTCGTGGAATCCGCTCCGTGGTTGGAACCTTTCCGTGGGTTGAGACCCACGGCTACAGTCAGGCGTCGCTCTGCGACGAAGAGCTTCGATCGCGCCGATCACGTCAAGAGCGGCAAAACCGCGCAAGGCCTCAGCATTATCGCAAAGGGAGAGGCAGGGCCGCGGATGGGTCTTGCAAATGGGCGGCAAAACCACGCCGCGATGGGCGGAGAGGTTTGCGGGTTTTTGCCGTTTCACGGGCCTTGTGACAAAATAGCGTTTTCATTACACACTAATATTTTGAACAGGAAGGTTTAAGAATGGCTGGAAGGTATAAGGTTACGGTCGTCGGAGCGGGAAATGTGGGTGCGACGGCGGCGCATTGGATAGCGGCTAAGGAGCTGGCGGACGTGGTGCTGGTGGACATTGTCGAGGGCGTGCCGCAGGGCAAATCGCTCGACCTGGCACAGGCGGCACCGATCGACGGTTTTGACGTAAAGCTGGTCGGGGCGAATTCGTATGAGGAGACCGCCGGATCTGACGTGGTGATCATCACGGCCGGCCTGCCGCGCAAACCGGGCATGAGCCGCGACGACCTTTTGAAGACGAATTCCGACATCGTGAGCGCGGTGACCGAGCAGGTGGCGAAGTATTCGCCGGATTGCTTTATCATCGTCGTCTCAAACCCGCTCGATGCGATGACGCAGGTCGCCTTTCGCAAGTCCGGCTTTCCGAAGAACCGCGTGATGGGCATGGCCGGCGTGCTCGACTCGGCACGGATGCGCTGCTTTTTGGCCGAGGCCCTGAATGTTTCGGTCGAGAACGTGACGGCCTTTGTGCTTGGCGGCCATGGCGATACGATGGTGCCGCTGCCGAGGTATTCGACATGCGCCGGAATCCCGGTCACAGAACTGCTCCCCAAAGATCAGCTCGACGCCATCATCGCCCGCACGGCCAACGGCGGCGCCGAGATCGTCGGATTGCTGAAGACGGGCTCGGCCTATTACGCACCCTCGCTTGGCGCGGTCGAGATGTGCGAGGCGATCTTGAAAGACAAGAAAAAGATACTGCCGTGCGCCGTCTTTCTCGAGGGCGAATACGGCATCTCGAACCTCTTCGTCGGCGTGCCCGTAAAGCTGGGCAAGAACGGCGTCGAGCAGATCATCGAGATCAACCTGACCAACGACGAACGCGCCGCATTGCAGAAGAGCGCGGGTGCCGTGCAGGAGTTGATCGACGTGCTCGGGATCTGACCTCTCGATCAAGGACGTTT
Organism: Pyrinomonadaceae bacterium; assembly: GCA_050246275.1. Taxonomy (GTDB): domain Bacteria; phylum Acidobacteriota; class Blastocatellia; order Pyrinomonadales; family Pyrinomonadaceae; genus OLB17. The sequence continues at coordinate 200,616 of JBFWWI010000007.1, read as the reverse complement.
GAAGGGCTGCTCGTTTTCGGGCGGCCTTTTTCTTTGCGATGCGGTCACGCTGACCGAATCGGTCGTTCAAACTGATTTAAACTGCACGCCTGACCGATTGCCTCATTTCCGTTAACTCTTTCCCGTTCAACATTTAACCCTCTGGTACGCCGCTTGATATTGGATATGCGGACGGGATACGCCCGTCTTGTGCCCGCTCTACCCGATCGAGCCGGCACGGGAGCCTGATAAATGATCACCAAATTGCATCGCACACAGATCCTCAGAAAGACCTTCTCGATAATGCTCATTGCCGCGTTCCTCATTACGAACGCCGCAGTCTCGAGCGTGCTTGCCGCCGGCAATTCGGCCACGGCGGGCTTTACCACTGATCTCACGCAGCTTGGCCGTGAAGGAAGATTGCGTGAGAGCCTGAGCTTCGAAGCGGAAGTAGGCCGCCTATTGGAAGTGTTGGGGAAAGGTGGGGCCGCTCATCCGCTCCTGGTGGATGCGACCGGGAACGTGCAGGACGAGATCGTCGAGCAGGCCTCGCTCAGGCTGGCGGCGAAGTCGGCCCCGGCGGCGCTGAATGGCGTGTCTATTGTAAAGCTCGAAACGGCTGTGATCGCTTCGAACACCAAGGGCAAGCCGGCCTTCGATGCGGCCGTGCTCGCATTGCTCGAAGACGCAGCGGCAAAGAAGGCGATCGTTTACCTCGACGACCTGAGCGCCTATGCGGACCTGATCTCGGCAAACGATACGATCTACGAAGCCGTGAGCAAGGGCAGCCTTCGGTTGATAGCCGGCAGCTCAAAACAGGCGTATGTCGAACGGATCGCGGCCAACGATAAGATCGCGAGCCTCTTTGATGTGATCGAGATAAAGGCGGCACCGGCAGCTCAGGGATCCGACACAAATACCGCAGACGACGAGAGCTTTCGCGGCGATAATGTTTCGCCCGACCTGCGGCAGATGATGGCCGCGGACCCAAGCGGCAGCACGCGGCTCGACGTGATCGTCCAGGCCAAGAGTGCGGCGAACCCTGCATTCCGCGCCCTGCTGAAGAACGGATCGGCACGGATCATGAGCCGCATCGGCACATCGAATACCTTGGTCGTTAACGCCTCGCTTGCCGCGATCGGCGAACTCTCGACGAGCGGGATGATCAATTACGTCTCGCCCGATCGCAAGACCCGCAGCACGGGACACGTCGAGACGACCTCGGGTGCCGAGGCGATGCGGCAGCAGTCCGGGGGATTTCTCAACCTCGGATGGCGTCTTGACGGCACGGGCGTGGGCATCGCGGTGCTCGATTCGGGCATTTACGCGGGGCACAACGGATTTCAGAACAACCTCGGCCTCTCGCGGGTGAGGGCAAATGTGAATTTCACCGATTCGCCCAGCGGCGACGGTTACGGGCACGGCACGCATGTGGCCGGCCTGGCGGCGGGCAACGCAAGCACTAATGGCGGCGCTTATCGCGGCGTTGCTCCGGACGCAAACATCGTCAGCGTCAAGGTGCTCAACGATCAGGGCGTCGGGCAGACCTCATGGCTGCTGAACGGCCTCAACTGGGTACTGCAGAATCGCAACACGCATAACATAAGGGTCGTGAATCTCTCGCTCGGGACACTTGCGATCGATACTTATACTAACGACCCGCTCTGCCTCAAGGTGAAAGAGCTCGCCGATGCCGGCATCGTGGTCGTCGCGGCGGCCGGAAACCTGGGCCGCGGCGAGAATGGCCAGAAGCGTTACGGGACGATACATTCGCCGGGCAACAGCCCCTATGTGATCACGGTCGGAGCGTCGAACAGCTACGGCACCGACGGCCGCGGCGACGATTCGATCACGACCTACACATCACGCGGCCCGACGCGCAGCTTTTTTACCGACGCGAACGGCCATCGCGTTTACGACAATCTGATCAAGCCGGACATCGTAGCACCGGGCAACGAGATGATATCTTATCGCCCGGGTTCGAGCCTGCTTGCCAACCTCAGCCCTGATCTCGTGCTTCCGCTCGGCCTTTTGGAAACGAATGCGGACGGTACGATGTACCAGAGCGGCACGTCGATGTCGGCCCCGATCGTTTCGGGGGCGGTCGCACTGCTGCTGGAAATGAACCCGCGGCTCACGCCCGGAATGGTGCGGATGCTGCTTCAATATTCTGCGCAGCCGATCGCCGGGGCAAACACCTTCGAACAGGGTGCCGGCCAGCTCAATATTGAGGGTGCGGTGCGGCTTGCCCGTTCGCTTCGTTCCGATACGGAATTCCAGTGGATGTCGAAGGGCTCGTCGATGGTCGGCTACGGCTGGTCGATGCCGCAGCCTTCGACCACGATCGACGGCCACACGTTCCCGTGGGCACAGTTGGTCCAATCGAACTACTCTTACATCACCGGTGAGAATCTGGTCAGCAAGTTTCAGAGAGTGTACCGGCGCGGAGGGATCTTCAGCGACGGAATAGTACAATCGAACGGCCAGTTCGGCCTAAGCGGAAACCACTACACCGGCGGGCTTTCGATCAGTTCCAACGTCGTTCTCAGCGATGGCGGCGCCGGCGGCAGCGGCCAGGTTCTGATGTCGTCCGGCGTGCTTGTCGGCGACGGGATCATCGTCGGCGACGGCGTCCTGGTCGGCGATTGGTTCGTCCCGAATGGCGTTCTGATCGGTGACGGAGTGCTCATCGGTGATGGCGTTTTGATCGGCGACGGCGTCTTGATAGGAGACGGCGTCTTGATAGGCGACGGCGTGCTGATAGGCGACGGCGTGCTGATAGGCGACGGAGTGCTGATCGGCGACCGGACCGGTAAGATGCGTTGAGATCCGGGCCAACCCGATCTCCCTAAACGATTTTTCTCGACACGACGGCAGGAAACGTCGATAATTGAGGGGAGGCTGCTCATGGCCTTCCCTTCCTTTTTACAGGATATTCTCTTCCACTGTCCTGAGAATGATTCTGGAAAACCAAGCCCCTACAAAGAGGTCGACGATCAGTCTGGGATATATGTCTGCGGTGATAGCCGCCGGCAGCATGGCCGCCGTGTACTCCATCGTCACATTCCCGACCCAGAAGCTCGACCTGAATCTCGCGATCCTCTTCATCCTTACGGCCGGACTCGGCACGCGGATCACTCTACCGATACCGCGATTCAAATCGCACATATCGGTCTCGGATACGCTGATCTTTCTCACGCTCTTGCTCTACGGAGGCGAGGCGGCGATCCTGCTCGCTGCCATCGAGGCTTTTCTTTCTGCACGGCGATTCTGCAAACGGCAGATCACGGTCTTCTTTAATGCGGGAACGCTTTCGGTCTCGATGACGGCGGTCGTATTGCTGCTTTGGGCGTACGGGCTTTACGGCGAGGCCCAGCTCCACGGACAGACTGGGTTTGCCGCGGAGTTCCTTACGGCGCTGTCGCTGGTAGCCGTCACGCAGTTCCTGATCAATACGCTGCTTGCCGCGGGCCACGATTCTCTCAAGGATTCGATCCCGCTCTGGGAAACCTGGAAGAACAAGTATGTAATGACCTTCCCGACCTACCTGGTCGGAGCCGTCGGGGCCGGAGCGTTGGTCAAGCTGATCGACCTCGGCGGGTTTGCGGTGCTATTTGCCGCGGTTCCGGTCATCGTTTTCGTGTTTCTTGCCTATCGGATCTACCTGCGCAACGTGGAGATGTCGATCGAACAGGTGGAACAGGCCCGCGAGTATGCGAGGGCGATGCGTGAGCGGACTCTGGCCCTTCGCGATTCGGAAGAGCGATTTCGCCGGGCGTTCGACCATGCGCCGATCGGCATCGCGATCGTCTCGCCGGTCGGGAAATGGCTAAAGACCAATCGGGCGTTGTCGAAGATCCTCGGTTATTCACCGAAGGAATTCAAGGCGATGTCGTTTCACTCTATCCTGTTCGAGGAGGACCTTGGCAAGACCCTGATCAAGCTGAACGAGATCCAGGCCGGCCTGATCGAAGGATGCCAGCTTGAACAGAGGTACATCCACAAGGACGGCTCTACAGTTTGGGCATCCTGGAGCGCATCCACCGCGGGAAATTCGGGCGAAGCCGGAGCGAACCTGATATTCCAGTTCCAGGATATTACCGAGCGAAAGATCGCCGAGGAAAAGCTTCATCACGAGGCCGCCCACGATTCACTCACCGGATTGCCCAATCGTTCGAATTTCATGAAACGGCTCGAGGCGGCATTGCAGAAGGCACGAAAGGACCCGAAATACCGCGTGAGCGTTCTCTTTATCGACCTCGACCGTTTCAAGTTCGTCAACGACAGCCTCGGCCATTTCATCGGCGACGAACTGCTCGTGGCGATCGCGAATCGTCTGAATGCCTCGATGCGGCCGCCCGATATGGTCGCGCGTCTCGGCGGTGACGAGTTCGTCGTTCTCGTCGAGGGCAGATACTATTCCGAAAAGGTCACACGTATCGCCGAGCGTATTCAGAAAAAGATCAGTTCCCCGTTCAAGCTGCAGGGCCACGAGGTCTATACCACGGCGAGTATCGGCATTCTCAACGCATCGGACCAGCACGTGACCTCGGAAGACGTTATTCGCGATGCCGATACGGCGATGTATCAGGCAAAGCGTGCGGGCAAGGCTTGCTACGAGACCTTTGACGACAATATGCGCGAGGCCGTCCGCGAGACACTTCAGCTCGAGACCGACCTTCGCCGGGCCATCGGCAACGGCGAGATCAAGGTGAGCTATCAGCCGATTTTCACGCTCGCCGACGACGGGCTCTACGCCGTCGAGGCCCTCTCTCGCTGGGAGCATCCGGCCTTTGGCACGGTGTCGCCGGAGCGTTTTGTGCCGCTCGCCGAGGAGATCGGGCTGATGGATGAGCTTGGCGATCTGGTCTTGCGCACCGCGTCTTCGACCATCGGGCGGATCAGGCATGCGCACCCGGAACTCGAGCACCTGAAGCTGAGCATCAACCTCTCCAGCCGCCAGTTCGCCGATGCAGGCCTTGTGGACCGAATAGCTGCAATATTGGAGGAAGCCGACTTTCCGGCAGACCGGCTAAAGATCGAGATAACGGAATCGGTATTCTTTGAGGACCACGACCGAGCCCTCGGCGTGCTTCGCAAGCTCAGGGAGACGGGCATCGAGACCGACATCGACGATTTCGGGACGGGCTACTCAAATCTTGGATACCTTGTAAGGCTGCCCATCTCGACGCTCAAGATCGATCGCTCGTTCGTGATGCTGATGTCGGAGAATCCGGCCAATCGCGAAGTGATCCGGACTGTGCTGTCGCTCGCCGACAACCTCGGGCTCAAAGTAGTTGCCGAGGGGATCGAGAGCGCGGCCCAACGCGACGTACTCCGCGGCCTCGGCTGCCATTACGGCCAGGGATATTTTTATTCGCGCCCGGTAAGCTCCGAGCTGATCGAGCAGTATCTGACCAGCGGCCTGAAGGCGGACCTTCTGCCTCTGCCGCAGGCTGAAATAGCCGAGTGGAACACATTGCAGTGAGAGTTCACTAAACGATGAAAGCCACAGCAGATCTAACTGCGGCTACATTTGTTGTGGATGCGATCTTGACTACTTTTTGAGCCAGCCGAAGAGGGCGTTCACGGTTACGTCCCGATTGGTCTCATAGATCGCTTTGGTCAGCGGAAGCGACATCGGGCATACCTGAACACAGTTTTGTGCGTTGCCGCAATTCGCGATGCCATCGTCGCCCAAAAGGCCGTTGAGACGCTGGTCCATATCCATCTTGCCGACGGGATGCATATTGAACAAGCGCGCCTGGCCGATCGCCTGCGGGCCGATGTAGTTGCCGTCGCCATACTGCGGGCAGGCCTCAAGGCAGCATCCGCAGGTCATGCAGCGGGAAAGTGCATACCGCTCCTGAGCAAGTTCGTTCGAAACGTGCGGGCCAGGCCCAAGGGCATAGCTGCCGTCAAGCTCGACCCAGGCGTGGACCTTTTTCAGATGATCGAACATCTCAGTTCGGTCAACCTTGAGATCGCGAACATTCGGAAATTTCGACATCGGCTGAAGCGTGACCGTGTCGCCGCCGGAGGCAAGCAAAAGGTCGTCGATCAACGCCGAACACGATTGACGCACGCGCCCGTCGATGACCATCGTGCAGATGCCGCACACCTGCTCGAGACAGCTCATATCCCACACCGGCGGCGTGGTCCTCGTCCCGTCCGCGGTGACGGGGTCTTTGCGGATCTCCATCAACGCCGAGATGACATTAAGATTGCGGCGATACGGCAGTTCAAATGTCTCCCACCGCACCGGTGCACCTTCCCTGTCGCGCCGCTGTATCTTTAGCTTGAACTTCGCCGGCGGATTCTCAAGCCGCTTTTTTTCCTGATGCTCTTTGTTACTCATCTGAGTCCAATAATTTCTCGCAGAAGCTCCCTAGGATCGGGAGTTTTTCTTTAATGATGCCCCAAACCAATTCGTCGTCTGCGAACATCAGCTTCCATAAATGTTCACTCTGTCCCTTTCGATGGATGCCCTAAAATACGGGTTCCTGATGGCTCGCTCTTCGATCACATCCGCTTCTCGCTCAAATATCGCTTGAAGGCGTTCCTTCAATCTAGAATACCGGTCAAAAAGTGATTCCTTACCATCGAAGGTCACAAGTACGTCAACATCACTAGTCTCGTCAAAATCCTCACGGGCCGCAGAACCGATCAGATCGAGACGGGCCAGCGACAGTTCCTGACAAAGTGCGTCGATATCGTTCTTGTATTTCTTTATGTCCAACATCTGGTTTCGGCCTCAACCGCTTAGTTCCCTTTCGCCTTGCCTTTCGAGTAGTCGCGCTTGCGCGGCTCGACGAGCGAGACATCGACCGGTTCGTAGCTGAAGACCGGCGCCTCGTCGGAGTATTCGGCGATGGTCGTCTTCAGCCATTCTTCGTCGTTGCGGTCGGGAAACTCGGGTTTGTAATGTGCACCGCGCGATTCGTTCCGGTTGAGCGCGCCGAGCGTGATGACGCGGGCGAGCTGGAGCATATTCCAAAGCTGGCGTGCGTGCGGTACGGCCTGAGTTGCCCAAAGATTGGAATCGTTTATCGAGATCTTCCTGAACCGGTCCTGCAGCTCGAGCAGCTTTTCGTCGGTCGCTTTCAGGCGGTCGTTGTAGCGGACAACGGTCACGTTGTCGGTCATCACCTTGCCCATTTCTTCGTGCAGCTTGTACTGATTCTCACCGCCTTCGTTCTTTACGATCGAGTCGTTGATCTCCTGTTGGCGTTTCAGCTCGGCGTCGAAGATCCCGTTCGTTTCCGTTTCGCCTCGTTCGACATTCTTCGCGTACTCGATCGCCGAGGGTGCGGCGACGAATCCGCCATATACGCATGAAACAAGTGAATTGGCACCGAGCCGGTTTGCCCCGTGGATCGAGTAATCGCACTCGCCGGCCGCGAACAGGCCCGGAATATTCGTCCGCTGTTCGAAATCGACCCAGAGGCCGCCCATCGAATAATGGACTCCGGGAAAGATCCGCATCGGGACGTATCGCGGATCGTCGCCGACGAACATCTCATAGATCTCGAGGATCGCGCCGAGCTTGCGTGTCAAGGTCTCGGCCGGTATGTGCGTAAGGTCGAGATAGACCTGATTCTCACCGCCGACGCCGTGCCCCTCGAGGCAGACCTGAAAGATCTCACGCGTGGCGATGTCGCGCGGGACAAGGTTGCCGTACGCGGGATATTTCTCTTCGAGGAAATACCAACGTTCGCTTTCCGGAATATCCTTCGGGTTTCGCTTGTCGCCGTCGGCCTTTGGCACCCAGACGCGGCCGCCCTCGCCGCGTGCGGATTCGCTCATCAGCCGAAGCTTATCCTCGCCCGGAATGCTCGTCGGATGGACCTGTATGAATTCGCCATTCGCGTAGCGGGCACCCTGCTGATAGGCGGCCGAGACCGCGCTGCCGGTACAGGTCATCGAATTGGTGGATTTTCCGAAGATCAATCCCGGCCCGCCGGTCGCCATTATCACGGCATCGGCCTTGAAAGCCTTCAGCTCGAGCGTCTGCAGATTCATCGCGATCAGGCCGCGGCAGACCTGATGATCGTCGAGCACGAGCGAGAGCATCTCCCATCCCTCGTACTTGTTGACCGTGCCCTGGGTCTCCCACTTGCGGACCTGCTCGTCGAGCGCGTAGAGAAGCTGCTGGCCGGTCGAGGCCCCGGCGAATGCCGTTCGGTGATGAAGCGTGCCGCCGAATCGGCGAAAATCAAGCAAGCCCTCTTTGGTGCGCGAGAACGGAACGCCCATCCGATCGAAGAGATAGATGATCTCGGGCGCCATGTCGGTCATGCGTTTCACAGGCGGCTGATTGGCAAGAAAGTCGCCGCCGTAGACCGTATCGTCGAGGTGCTTGGCCGGCGAATCACCCTCGCCTTTAGTATTCACCGCGCCGTTGATGCCGCCCTGGGCGCAGACCGAATGTGAACGCTTGACCGGAACGACGGAGATCAGATCGACGTCATGCCCGGCCTCGGCGATCTTCATCGCCGCCGCAAGGCCCGCAAGCCCGCCGCCGACGATCGCAATTTTCAACCCGTTTGTTGCCATACTGTTTAAAACTTCTTCGGTGCCGTTGGTCTCTTGGTTTCGACTTGGTGCTCGCACAAGGCTTGTGGAAGCAGGCCGCACGGTCGCACGAACGACACAGCGGCATTTGCACCCACGCCAAAAAGTCCGACGGCGAGCAGCACACAGCCGTAGAGCGCATATCTCTGTGCGTTCTCGCCGATAACGATGCCCCAATCGACGGCGAAAAGCCAAAAACCATACGCCAGATGCCACGCTGTCGCCGCAATGCCGAGGATGTACAGGGCCATCACCCACGCGATCTGAAACTCGGCGGCGATTATGTTAAAGGACAAGTCCGCGTTACCCGCGACCGGCGTGGTATTTAGCCCGGGGATCAGTCCGAATCTCAGATTCAGGATGTGAAAGAATATGAAAGCGAAAAGGAAAATGCCCGTCGCCCTCTGAAAAAAGTAGAACCAGTTTCGGCCGTAGTTATAGCCTAGAACGTTGGACCGAGCCTCGGTCGAGATGATCACTCCATACACCGAATGGAAAAGCAGCGGCAAGAATATACCGAAGATCTCGAGAAAAAGAAGGAACGGGATGTCGTGGATCTCCTGCACCGCCTTTTCAAAATTCGCCTCGCCGTTCATCGCCTTGGAATTCGTGAACATATGCACGAAAAAGAAAAGGCCGAGCGGAACGATGCCGGTCAATTGATGCAGTTTTCGCAGCAGGAATGTCCTGCTAAATTTGATCGCCATTTCTCAATCAGTATGAAGCGCCCTGTTTTTGATCGAACCCAAGCGATTTTAATTCCATTCAAACCAAATGGGAAACCGGATCATTTGATTTTATGTTACAGAATTTGGTTTATTAGTAGAAATGAATTCTTTTGCTGCCAAATATTAGCGTTGACGCGATTTGGCCGTTTTATTGGGCAAGATGCATATCGAAACACTTAAGATCTTTTGCGACCTTGTGGACCTTCAGAGCTTTTCGCTGGCCGCGGAGCGAAATTTCGTGACGCAATCGGCCGTCAGCCAGCAGGTGAGGGCTCTCGAGGAGAGGTTCAAGCGCAAGCTGCTCGAACGCGTCCGCGGGCGGCGGGACGTCAAGCTCACGGCCGCGGGCGAGGTATTTTACCGCGAGTCGATGAAGGTGCTCGCCGCGTACACCGAACTGCAGGAGAGCCTGCGGGGACTGGTCGGCAAGATCGGCGGGACCGTAAAGGTGGCGTGCACCTACAGCGTGGGGCTTCACGAGATGCCGGCCAAGGTCGGCGAATTTATGTCGAAGTTTCCGTCGGCGCGGATCGATCTCGAATATTCGCGCACGACAAAGGTCGTCCGCGATGTGATGTCCGGTGCGGTCGAGCTCGGCATACTCGCTTTTCCCGAACCGAAACGCGGGCTCACCATCGTGCAGATGCCGAGCGACCGCATGGTGCTCATCTGTCCGCCGGACCACAAGCTCGCAAAGCGATCGCAGATAAAGGTAAAGGACCTCGACGGGCTCGACTTCGTACTCTTCGAGCGCGATACGCCGACACGCAAAGCTACGGACAAGATCTTAAAAAGCGCGGGTGTCGAGGTAAAAAAGGTGGCCGAATTCGACAACATCGAAACGATCAAGCGGGCCGTGGAGGTGGGATTCGGCATGGCGATCCTACCGCTTCCGGCCGTCATAGACGAGGAAAAGGCTGGCCGCCTGGCGGTCGTCCGGCTGGCGGAAAAGGAGTGGGTGCGTCCGGTCGGCGTGATCTACCGCTCTGACCGGACACTCACGCTTGCCGCAAAAAAATTTGTACAATTACTGGACGAATCTCCCGCGTCTTAGATAGCACCACGACCTTGTGAATATGGAATACACCATAGCTTTCGAAGAATTTCCAGACCATTTGAGGGCGGTGATCGAGGGCGAATCGGACACCTATGAGATCACGCAGCAATATTGGGCCGAAGTGACCGCGAGATGCAATCAGGCGAACGTAAAAAAGCTCTTCGTCGAGGAACGGCTCAAGCGACAGATACCGACGGTTGCCGATACCTATCAGGCCGCGGCCGAGCGGCACGAAATGGGCCTCACCGGCATCAAGATCGCATTCTATGACGCCGACCCGGAACAGTATGACCAAAACCTTTTCGGCGAGCTGGTCGCCCGCAATCGCGGGATCAATGTCAAGGTCTTTTACGACCGTGACGAGGCCCTGGAATGGCTGCTCAGCGAATGACGGCTGAGCGGATCACCCTATGTACGAGAACGACTTAAGCATTCTATTCCGCGTCGCACTAGCGTCCGTCCTGTCGGGCATTCTCGGCTGGGAGCGCGAAAGCTCGGGCAAGTCGGCGGGCCTCCGGACGCACATCCTGGTCGGGATAAGCGCCGTGCTTTTCATCACCATCTCTGACACGCTTATTCAGAATTACAGGGTCTACGATGCGACGATGCGGTTCGATCCGGTGAGGGTCGTCGAGGCGATCGTCACGGGCATCAGCTTTCTGGGCGCCGGCATCATCGTATTCCGGCGCGGAGAGAATAGCGTAAAAGGGCTGACGACCGCGGCCGGGATCTTGACGACCGCCGCGATCGGCGTGCTGGTCGGGCTGAACAGATTCTTTTTATCGATCACCGCGACCGTGCTTGTCTTCATCGTCCTGCGATTCGTGAGCGTCTTTGAAAAGAAGTTTCTCGAACCGGCAAAGAAACACCACGACACAGACTCCGCCGAAAAGGACGCGGGCTGACCCACTCCGCCCCGCCGCATCGGAAAATCTCCGATCGATAGCGATCGGACGTTGACAGCCGTACACAAACCGAAATATTCTCAGCGAAACTATGATCGCACATGGAGTGACGCCGATATTGAATGTGTCGGACTTCGCGGAGAGCATCGCGTGGTTCGAGCGGCTGGGGTGGAAGAAGCTTTGGGACTGGGGCGACCCGCCGAGCTTCGGAGCGGTCCGCAGCGGCAAGGTCGAGATCTTCCTGTGTCACGACGGCCAGGGCGGCCGAGGGCTTGGCACGAACACCGAAACCTTCACCAACGACGACAACGACAAGGGCGTCTGGATGTCCATCTGGGTGGACGACGTCGACACAATCTACCAACACTGCCTCGCCAACAATATCGAGGTCACAATGCCGCCCACCGACGAACCCTGGAACGTCCGCGAACTCCACATCCGCCACCCCGACGGCCATGTGTTCAGGATCAGTAAGGGCATCGAGTGCGACGAGAAGTGAGCCTCTCTAATCAGGGTCGATCGCTTTCTCTATGCGACTGATCTCAAAATGAAATGACGTTCGACTTCCGATAGCGTCGGACCTGTTAAGACCGGGGAACCGTCGGGCGAATCTTCCGATAGCAGCGATCCTCGCGATAGGCGAACTGAATCGATCATGGGGAAACTCCTGCAACTGATTCCACAATGAAGCACGCTGTCTTTCCTCGAAACTAACCGCCGTCCGGCCTTCATCGATCAAGGAAGGATCACCAGCATCTGATTCAGCGCAAACCTCATCAAAGAAATAGTATCCATGTTGGAACCAGAAGAGCCCGGTCTCAACCCTCACTGTTTTCCCATCAAAATAATCCGGGTTCTCCCGAAGCTGACAGTATGTAACCCTTGGGATTGGCTCAACGAATTCATCCTTTGCATAGAAATTTCGAAAGTGATGCTTGCTGCCGATCCTCCGAAGTACGTATAGAGAGACCACTCTTTCATCCTCAAAGAACGTGTGCAGTTCGTGTTGCTGGGTGACTCTATCGGAGTACCAGAAGTCACCTTTAATATCACCCGTCGTCGCGGATGGCGTACCGACGAGGGAGTATACCTCCTCTCGAGTCATTCCGAGTTTCACTCCGTCCCATGCCTCAGGGTAGCGAAGCTGATACTGTGCAAAGACAAGCAAGCCAATGCAGAGAACCGACCCGGCCATGAAATATCGGCTAGCTAAGAATGACAGATTCATTGCGACGATTATAAACCAATACGAGGGACCTAAGTACAGAATTGTGTTGTTCCACAGTTTCAGCAGCTTGCTGCAATGATGAGCGGAAGGGCTGTGCCCTTCCGGGGGCCTGCCCACTACCTGGGAGGCTGAGCCTCCCGCCTATTTTTAATACCAGCGGATCTGTTGCGGCAAGCCGCGAGAATCTAAACCAACACGACTAATGGGCCCCGTGAGATCAGTGGAGTCCTCATATCGCCCTTGCTGACGCGCGGGCTTGGGCAGGGCGCACAGGCCCGACCGTGAGGGAGGGCGATGCGTCCGAGTCGCGTGTTTCGCCCGAGTGGGCCAGGGCCGAGGCTGCGTCCCGATATCGCCCTTGCTGACGCGCGGGCTTGGGCAGGGTGCACAGGCCCGACCGTGAGGGAGGGCGATACATCCGAGTCGCGTGTTTCGCCCGAGTGGGCTAGGGCCGAGGCTGCGTCCCGATATCGCCCTTGCTGACGCGCGGGCTTGGCAGGGTGCACAGGCCCGACCGTGAGGGAGGGCGATACCTCCGAGTCGCGTGTTTCGCCCGAGTGGGCTAGGGCCGAGGCTGCGTCCCGATATCGCCCTTGCTGACGCGCGGGCTTGGCAGGATGCACAGGCCCGACCGTGAGGGAGGGCGATACCTCCGAGTCGCGTGTTTCGCCCGAGTGGGCTAGGGCCGAGGCTGCGTCCCGATATCGCCCTTTGCTGACGCGCGGGCTTGGCAGGATGCACAGGCCCGACCGTGAGGGAGGGCGATACCTCCGAGTCGCGTGTTTCGCCCGAGTGGGCTAGGGCCGAGGCTGCGTCCCGATATCGCCCTTGCTGACGCGCGGGCTTGGCAGGGTGCACAGGCCCGACCGTGAGGGAGGGCGATACGTCCGAGTCGCGTGTTTCGCCCGAGTGGGCTAGGGCCGAGGCTGCGTCCCGATATCGCCCTTGCTGACGCGCGGGCTTGAGCATAGAGGTACGCAGCGGAAGTTCGCGAACTCGGCAGACTAGACCGTCTTTTCGCAGACATATCTGCTCCCACAACTCTTTCACAAAAATTCCATTATTTTTTCAAGACTTTCGGCGCAAAGAGATACTACTTTGTTTGTCAAAACAAAGCAGGAAAATGATCAAACCGAATCACGCGCGGGAGATCTAAGGCGATCCAAAATTCGAGAGGCATAAGGGAGAAAAATGGCATTTAGGATGTATGCGTATGCACATGCCCGCGACGTAAAACTGATAACTGTTACGACGATCGCGGGTGTCCGGAGCGAGATCTCGGAAAAGACCCCTACCGGGAACGGCCTTATTACGAGCCTTGCCACCGGCTTTAAGAGTATGACGAAGCCCGCGCCGTTCAGTTTCATATGGAAGCCTGAAAAGAACGTTCCCGCCGCTCTTTTCACTTCACTCAAATACGGTGAGGATTTTAGTTTCGAACTGCGAATCTTGGAGTTGGATGGCGACAATCTCAGATCCTCCTTTCACTTCAACTTCTATCAGTGCAAATTCTTGAAGTCTCGAATTCAGCGAGGCAAGGTCAAGGTCGACGGGACGTACGGCATTTTCGAGAAATCACCGGACTAGCCGTGCTCACAGGGCCGTCAAAGGCTAAAAGGTCGAATATGAAATACGACAGGATCCACTTTACAAATGGTAGCTCAGAGGACTGCTTTAACGTATCACGACCGGTCGGGTACAAAGCGGCGAATCTGCCCGAGGATGTAATGCTTGTTCAGGCAATGCTCAAGCTGATCGCGTCTTATAGCCGGAATGCGGCTGGGCTTGACGATCCCAACTACAACATTCCTGAAATAACTGGCTCAATCGACGCGGATACCTATTCCGCTATCGGACAGTTTCAAATAGCACACCGTGACCAACTGCTCACGTTCGATGACAGGATCGACCCGGCTCACTATAAAGGTAGAAGAATATCCAAGTCGGGCCGTCGCTTCATGACGATAACCCTTTTGCATTTCTATGCCGTGGACGCCGCTCTTATGATCGGCAAGAGTCAAAGCGAATTTGTCCTATATCAGCCGGCTCTGGAGTCGCTCGATGCAAGGATGGTGAGCCTCTTTGACGCCGCTTTAATGAAAATTCGATAGCAAGACTATAAAATGATGTGTGGGGCCTCGATAAGGATAAGCGATTATTTCAACGGCGGCGGCGACCTGACATTGAAGATAGCCGGGGCTCAGTATTCGGAAAGGGCCTCGACCGGTGGACGAAATCGGCTGATAGTTTATCGCAAACCCGACCATCATTCGTCTCGCATCGGAATGTTTGCCTTCCTGAGGCACACACAGCCCGGTTATAAACGGCTTGGTTTCAGGGAATTGGCGCTGGTCTTTGTTCAGTGCGACGATTCGGGATCTGTTCTGTCTATGACGACCAACGTCTTTTTTGATGTTTACGTCGAAAGCGTCAAGCCCCAAGGCGCGGAGGAGATGATCACATTCCTTTCTCGCAGCAAGACTGCCGAGTTCCGAATACCTTGAACAAAAAGGTGCTTATGCTGGTGCGTAACCTCTGCCTCCAGCGACGATACTCGTGGATACGTCAGTTATACGGTTAGAGTTATGGACTGAGTTGAGCCGATGTTGTCGAGGGCGTGCCCGACGAGGGGGATGAGGTTTTCGGCTTCCATATATTCGCGCCCGAGGAGGCGGCGAAAGCGCTTTTCTTTGGATTCGCCGGTGGCCTCGCGCAGGATGCCGCGAAACAGCGCGGAGGTGATATCAGGTGCGAACTGCTTGCCCGAGTTTCGCAGCAGATCTTCGAAAACCTCGTTGGCCGGGCGGCGGCGTTTGTATGGGCGGTCGGTGGTCATCGCGTCGAACGAATCGGCGAGGTTTACGATCTTTGCGATGTACGGTATCTCGCGGTCGTAGAGGCCGTCCGGGTAGCCGCGGCCGTCGAGGCGTTCGTGATGATATTTGGCGGCGAGCGGTACATCTGCGTAAGGATGATGGATCGGCAAAAGTATCTCGTACCCTACCGACGGATGGCGGTTCAATTCTTTTGATTCCTTCGCGTCGATGCGGTACGGCGCGTTTATGATCTTGCGTTCGACGGTGAGCTTCCCGACATCGTGCAGGTAGCCCGCGACCGCCGCACCCTCGACCTCATCGTCGGCCCAGCCGAGTTCGCGGGCGATGATCTCGGTATACTTTCCGACGCGGACCGAGTGGCCCTTGGTGTACTTGTCTTTCGAGTCGATGGCGGCCGCAAATGCCTTGACCGTATCTTTATAGGTGGCCCGCATCTCGTCATAGAGTTTGCGGTTCTCGTCGGCGCGGCGTTCGAGCTCGGTGAGCAGGTTGCGCTGAGATATCGCGACGCCGATGTGGCGGGCCATCGCACAGACGATGTCCAGATCGTGACGCGAGTAAGGCTCGCCGCTTGCCTTTTCGCCGACGAAAACGGCACCGGTGAGTTCGCCGCGGATGACCAGCGGCACGATGCGCTCGATGCGGGCACGCTCGATGCTCCGGGAATGGGCCTGAAAGAACGGGAGCGCCCGGACCTGCGGCACATCGAGAGCGGCGATACCCGACAGTTCGAATTGCCGTTCGTCTTCCAGAGCGATGTCCAGAACCAACGGAAAATGATCGCCGAGGCCGCGCATCGCGACCATCGCGAGTTCATTCTCGTACCTGGAATAGCGGGCGACCCCGCCCCGCATAATACCGAGAGACCCGAGCAGCAGATGAAGCGATGTCCGAACAGTGTCCTGAAAACTGCCCTTGTTCGCCACCTCGGCGCCCAGATCGGCGAGCGCTCCAAAAGCGTGGATCAATTTGCTGCGCTCATCGGGCCGGCTCTTTGGCTCGTCGGATCTTTCCGTGTTTTTGTCCAATTCGGTGGTGCGGGGAGAAATTCTAAGGTCAGACGATCTGCACGTGCTTGGTCAACCCGAGCATCTCGAAGAGCTCGGCCGTATTCTCGTTAACATCCGCAAAAACTACGCGGGCCCCGCACGAGCGTGCCGCGTCGATGACGCCCAAAAGGATCGAAACGCCGATACTGTTCACGATCTCGGTCCGCGAGAAATTGACTATCAACTCTTTCGCACCCGAGGCGATCTTTGCACGGCACTCGCGCTCGACCGATTCGCCCGTGAGCTTATTCAGATAATCGCCGGCAAAAACCGTAGCGACACCGGCCGCGGGAGAGAGAATCGAGGCTTCACGGGCCGCATACGTCTCCGCCGGCATGACAGCCGCAACAACGTCGTTATCGAGCATATCGATGATCCTGATCTTCCTGTTTCTTGATTAGATATCTAAGGTATTGGAACTACTTAAGCTATTGTTTAACATAATGTTCGAAAGAAAACAACAACTTTTTCCACAAGGGTTCCTAACTGGCGGGTGGTGCATCGGACCGCCAGTCCGACAAGAGCCTGAAGAGAATGTCGATGTCGGTGGTGCAGGTACGCCGCCCGGCCTGCCGGCGACAGCCGAAAGCCCCATTTTCAGGGCCTGATTCGGCATTCTGCGATAGGATCGTGAAATGCGGTTCGATCGGGCGGCCGTGAAAATCACTGGCCCCGATGAGGTCGAGACCGGCAAGGCCGTCTATCTTTGAAGGCTGCAGGATCTTTATATCAGACCGCTTTATAAAGATGTCAAAGCCCTTTTTCTCATCGCTGCGAAACCGAAGGCCCTCGCGATCGATGTAAAGGTCGGCACTTTGAAGGCTGCCGCCGGGCACATCCGTCAATAAGCGGACGGGAAAGCGGGCGGCAATACCATTTCGGACCGCTTTAAGAAAATAGGCGATCGATGCCGGGTCGCCGCGCCGGAACCCGATCAGCCCGAACACAAAATTTGCACGGGCATGAGCGGCGTTCAGATCGAGCACTTCATTGGTGAGTTCGAGAGCCTCTGCAAAGTTCCCGCGATCGACATTTTCGGTGGCAAGGTCGAGGACGGAATCGATACGGAGCGGTTCGAGAATGACTTTCAGGATCTCTTCGCTTCCCGGCGACCTTAATTCCACGGATACCTGTGCCGGATGATAACCTCTTCGCCGCACGTCGATGGTGTACTTTCCGGGCTCGACCAGCCGCTTGACCACGGGCTCGTCGAATACGCCGACCTTCGGAATGGTGATCCTCGCATCGGCGATGTTGGCGCTCACGGTGAGCGCCGCGAGTTTTGGCCGAAGCACGATATCGACTCGATTCCGCTTGCCTTTTTCGATCTCGAATTCGCGCTTCTCCTCGAAAAAGCCCGGCTTCGAGGCTATGACCAAATATAATCCGGCGGGCAGCTTTCTGACGATCAGCGACGATGCGTTTCTCGGCACCTTGACGATCTCCTGAATGCCCTCGGCGTCGATCCGCCTCAATTCGATTATGCTTTCGCCCTCGTTCACCAAAAGAGCGACGCGGCCCATGGGTATCGGTCTCGGACGGGCGGGGCGGACGTATGTACGCCTCGGTTTTCGCGGAGTTCGTTCGGCAGACTTGGCGGCACGTCTTGTCACGGCGGCCGTGTCGCTCCGCCCGTCACCTCCCTGCGCCAGGGCTCCCGCGGCGAAAAACACCGCCGTCACGAACCCCAACACCACCAACCTGCCAATCAAACTCATCGCAACTCAGGAATATCCTTGACGCACCTAAAGCTGGTTCCGCTATAATCCCTTTCGCCCTCGGCGCCGTAGTAACCGCGAAAGATCGCGGCGGCCGCCCGTTCGCCGCTTTGCCAGTTGCCGCCCCGAATCACCTTAAGCCGGAGCCGCGACCACGGAACCTGTTTGCCGCCGGGATAGGGCCGCGCGTCGCTCGAGGTCCATTCCCAGGCATTACCGCTCATGTCGTAGATCCCGAAAGGCGATGCGCCAGAGGTGCTGCCTGGGCGGACACCGCGTGCGTCGCCGTCAACATTGGCGCGCTTCGGGTCCCATTCATCGCCCCACGGATAGATCCGGCCATCGGTGCCGCGTGCGGCAAATTCCCATTCGGCTTCGGTCGGCAGGCGCTTTCCGGCCCATGCGGCATACTCGGCGGCCTGATACCACGTAACGCCCGTAACAGGGAGCCGAACCGCTTCACCCTCGGGCATCCCGTCTTTCCAGCTATCGGGCGGCCGCTGCCCCGTCGCTTTGATGAACGCGGCGAATTCTGCGTTCGTCACCTCGAACCGATCCATAAAGAAAGGCCCGACATTTACCAAGTGAGTGGGGCGGGATAGCGGATCGCCGAGGTCGCTTCCCATCAGGAATTCGCCGCCGGAGACAAAAGCCATTCCGGGCGGCGGAACGGGCGCGGATGGAGCGAGCCCGACCGGAGGAACATCGGTATTGGACGGCATCGGCAGGCCGCGAAGTTCGGAATAGAGCGAACCGAGCCAGACACCGCCCGCGAATACGAGCGGCAGCGTAAGCAGATAGGCAAGCATCGCCAGCTTTGCCCCGAGGCGGCGCGAGGCCGGCCGCGGAAGCGGCACGGCCGGTGCCAATGCGGCGGCATCATCCGGAGAGATTTCCGTCCGCAGCTCCATGAGCGTCGCCGGGGAAAGTACTTCGGCGGTGACGCGGCCGATCTCATCCGCATCGGCCTGCTGCCCAACCGGCGGATATTCTTGTTGTGGTAATGGCTCTTCGGCATCGAGGTCCTCTCGCCGGATACGGCCCGAAAGGCTCTGTTCAAAGAAATCATCGGCGTGATCGTCCTCGAAAACCGTATCCGCCGCCGCCGGTATCTCGGTCGAGGGACTAGCGGGTGCCTCGTCAAGGGTCGGTACAAAGACGGTTTCCTGCGGCCACAGTTCGGCGTCGGGACGGTCGGGTTCAAGGTCCGATTCGACCGCGGACCATTCGATCTCGTCGAGCGCTTCGGCCGGTGCGATCTCATGCCGTGTATCGACGAGCGGGACCGGCGGGGCGGCCGGGGGCTCATGGACCAGGATCTTTCCAAACCTCGAACGCACAAAGGCGCCGCAGTTCGTGCAGAATGCCTGATCGTTGGAAGTTAAACTGCCGCACTCGGGGCAAATCATAGATTCGGCTTTGCGGGAGCCATCGCTATGCGGTCAGTTTAAACGGAAAACGCCCGTGCGTCGATTCAGCCCGTTCTATTATTTATCGCTTAAGGGAAAGTAAGGCTAGTGGATGCCTCAGGCCATTTTCTTGGTCATGACGATCCGCGTGCCGTCATCGACGGCCTCGACGCGCACGTCGTCCATAAGCTGGCGGATCAGCTTGAGTCCCCATCCGCGGCGCGTCTCGCCGGCATCGATCTCGGTCTCCGGCACCTCGCGGAGCTTATCTCCCAGACGGATGCCGCGGTTGGAGACGGTGACGATCAGCTGCTCGGGAAAGAAGCTGAACTTCTGATAGATCTTCCCGTCGGGTGAGAGGCCGTGTTCGGCCGCGTTTATGCACGCCTCGACGAGTGCGGTCTTTGCCTGGTTAAGGGCCTTTGCGGGGTAGTTGTACCGCCGTGCGATCTCATCGAGAGCATGTGCGGCGATGATCTCGGAATCGTCGCCCGCCGGGATCACTAGTTCGTAGTCCTTGCCCGCATTCTCCATGGTACGGCCCGCATTGAGATAATCGCGAAGCAGCTCGAGCTGGCGCCGGCTGGTGCCGATGCCCCCGCGCTCTGAGAGAATGTCGAGTGCGCCGGGCGAGAACCCTTCGGGAGCGATCAGCCAGATGCGATAGTTCTCCAGGCCGATCTGCTCGGCGGCCGACCCGATCACGCCGCACCACTCGAGGGTGAGTTCGGGATCTGCCTCGAGCTTTGAATCTATCTCGGCGCCGATCCACGCGACCTCATCCTCATCGCGATACGACCTGCCGGTAAAACCACGCCCGACGACGGCCCGCTCACGGTCGATCTCGCTGCCCAAAAGCGGGATATAATCTGCCAGCGTCGCGACGTGCGAGATCAGAGGCAGGGCGATACGGTCCGGGTCTTCGGACAGGGCGGAACGTACCTCGGGATCTTCCAATCCCTTATAGCGATCGCGAAACGCACGGTAATCGAGCAGGGCACGCGGCACTTCCTGAAGGTCGAAACCGCTCAATATCTCCCTGAGGCCGGCGGCGGCCTTTCGCCGATACTCGCGGGACATCGTCTTGGAGGAACGCTTGAGAAAATCAAGCGTTGTGGATGCCGAAGCTACCGATTCGCTGACACCGACGAAATCGACCTGATGGCGGTATTCGAGATGATCGGCAAAGGCCGGCGTGCCGGTGAAACGCCCCGAACCGCCGCCGATCTCGATGACCTCGGCTGCTGAAAGCACGCGGACCATCCGGTCGAAACGCTGCTGCGAAATACCAAGCCGTGACCTAAGATCGCTGAGACGAAATGGATCGCGTCCGGCCGCAGCGGACCGAAGCGCCGCTGCAAGCTCGTTCGCAGCCGAAGGTTCGACGGCCGCGTCCTCGATAAGCCTCCGGAACTGTTCGCCGATTCGCCCTTCAGTGAGTTCGGATGCATAGACGCGGGCCGCGTCGCGATAGGTCTCGAGGCCGATCTGAATTTCTGACGCCGCAAAGACCACCGAGCGGATCATTTCAGGGCTGCCGTCGAGAGCCAATAGCAGTATGTCCCTCACCGCGTCGCTGAGGGGCACGCCGAGAGCGGCGGCATGTGCGGCAAAGATGCGCGCCGCATCACCTTCGTTCAGGCGTTCGATCCGGATCACTTCGGAAACAGGCGCGGGGAGGCGAGCACCTCTCCGGGAGCCTACAATGACGCTCGCCGATCTGGAATGTTCCAGCTCCAGCAGCGACTGGACGAACGCAGAGCCATCATCGAGCAGGTCGGCATTGTGCAGGTCGTCGACGATCAGGCAGATGCGGAACCGGTTGTTAGCCGCGGCGCGGTATGGCATCGCGATCGCGGACCGGATGAAGGCGGCGTCGTCATTCAGCGGACTGTCGCTCTCGCACGTTTCGCAGGCGGCGTTTATCCAGGCAAGGTCGGCGACGGGTGCCAGTTTCTGGAGTTCGCAGATATCGGGCGACGCGGCGATCAAACCCGATTCGCGCCGCCGAAACGCGATCGCCTGAAGCAGGAATTCGTAAGCGAAGCGAGCGGCCGCACGGCGGGAGTTCAGGTCGGATGCCCGGAGCGCAAAGTAGAATGGAAGCGTGAATCGCTGTTCGCGGAAAAGACGGTCGTACACCTGACGAAGCGTTTCCGATGTGCCCGCACCCGGCTTGCCGGCGACCCAGACCAATTTGTTCTCAGCGCCGGAAACCGCCCGGAGATAGATCCGCTCCATCTCATCGGTTCGTCCGGCGAACTTGTCCGGATCGGTCCGGCCAAGCACTTTTCTGTCAAATTGCGGGCTCATCTAATGAACGTTCTCCCCGCCGTCCAGAGTCGGGTCGTATACGAGAACCATGTTGCGGCCCGTCTCTTTTGCTCGAAAGAGCGCCTTGTCGGCCGCCGAAATGAGGTCCTTCACACTCTGAATACCATTCAAGCGGCTTGCCACGCCGATGCTCACCGTGACCTGCCGCTTGGGAAACTCGGTCCGCGCGATGTGGGAGCGGATGCGCTCTGCGATCGCCTCGGCCTCTTCTGTATTGGTGTTCGGCAGAAGCACCGAAAATTCTTCGCCGCCGTAGCGGACGGCCACGTCGGCCCCGCGCAGGTTCTGTCGGAGTATCGATCCAACGACCCTCAACGCCTCGTCGCCGGCGGGATGGCCGAAACGGTCGTTATAGGACTTGAATTCATCAACGTCGATCATTAGAAAGCTCAGCGGCTCGCCCGAGCGGTCAGAGCGGTTGATCTCCTCAGAGAGGCGTTCTTCGATATAGCGGCGATTCAAAAGGCCGGTGAGCGGATCGGTGACCGAAAGCTGGGCGAACTCGCCCATCTTATCCCTCAACGCGATCCGGTCGAGGGCAACGGCGATCTGCGGCGCGATGGAATCGAGAGCCTCGAGGTCGTGCTTATCAAAACGCAGGCCGCCTGCCTTATCGGTAAAGTTCATCACGCCGATGCCGGTGCCGCCGAAGACGATCGGATAGCTGATGAACGAAGATGTCTTATAGCTTCGCTCGGCCGAGACCGAGGACAAGGACGCCTTTGAGACGTCGGCGACGAGCGCGGGCTTTCCTTTTTCGAGAATCGTTCGCGCCACGCGCGATCCGAGGTCGGGATAGGTCGAGAGGTCGGCCTGATTCCCGATCGACGCCTTGGCGAGCAGCATGTCCGACGAACCGCGAATGAGGAGCGATGCCCGCTCGGCATCGACCAATTGGGCGATGATGGACGTAAGCCGCTGCCAGAAGCTCTCACTGTCGATATTGCGAAGCTGTTCGTTGAATTCTTTCAGCACACGCGAAAGACGCTCCTGCTGCGCCACGGCATCGCGCAGCCGGAGTATCTCGAGCCGGGATGCTACATAGCGGCAAAACTTGAGGATGCGAGCGCTCAATTCGGGGTCGATCTCGGCGCGTGCGATGCCCAGGGCGTTGCGGACCTCGCCGCCGATCACTACCGGAAAGAGCTGGATCACACGCGGCTTCTTCCCCGTTTCGGTCTGTAGTTCCTTCAGAACGATGGGCGAATCATCCCGCACGGCTGCCCTAATCCGCTTATCGTCAACCGGTATCTCGATGCGTACGGGCTGGTCTTCGAGATCGCCGATCGCCGCCGCCATCTCGAACTGCTGGCCCTCACGCTGGAGCCACAGGGAAGATTGGATGCCGTAGTGGCGGGCAAGAAACTCGAGTATGCGGCGGCACGCAAGGCGATAAGAGACCTTGAGAAGCGTCGGGATGAATGCCCGCCAGGCCTCGCGGTCCGCAAGGTCCTGATCGACGAGCACGCCCGAGAGATCGATCTTCGCATTGACCATCGACGTCTCGAACGGATCGGGGCGCGCTTCGCTCACAGGCGACGGCGTATCCTCGGCCGGCAGCTTGTAGTTGAGAAGCGACGACTCGAGCGGGTCGGGCCGCTGCTGCTGCGGCTCCGCGATCGACGGCGTTTCGATAATTTGAGGTTCGGGCTCCTGCGTGCGCGCACGGCCGCGCTTAGGCTGCTTTTCGATACCTTCTAAAAGGTCCGTTACGGAGACATCGAGTTCGCGTTCGGCACGCTCGAGGGTTGCGGCCGAACCTGAGATGATCACGTTGTCGAAGAACTCGTTCGGGCGAAATCGCCGCCAGTCGCCGTTGATCGCCTTATCGGTCGCACGGCGATAGTTGTCGGATGTTTCAAATGCCCTGCCGAGTATCGCAACGTGCTGTTTGCCGACGGGAGTGGCGCGGCACTTCAGCCCGGCGTAGCACTCGTATTCGATCGCCTTTCCGGCAGCCGTCGCACGCTTATATGCCTTGCCGCAGTACTCGGCACAGAACGGGCCGAAATCGGCCGAAGGGTAGAGAAGCCGGCACATCGAATTGTTGTTTGCCGCCGCGACCTCGTTCGAATTTTCGTCGACGACCACGACAGCTACGCCGCTCTCGGCGGCGAGGCGATCAAGCAATTGCGCCTTGTTTTCGTCGGCTAAACTCATGGATATTGCACAAACCACCCCGCAGAGCGCTGGGTGCGGCAGCGCGCGAATGAGGTGGTGAATCAGGTGTACCTGCTAGATACAACTAATCCAGGAGCGGTTTCAACAAAATTTTCCGTATTAGGGTGATCTCTTTAGGGCAGATTATCACATACACCGAAGGTGCGCTCATAGCGGCACACGGCCGGTGAAGTGATTTGATGCAGAACTCGCCGCGCGAGAGGAAGCCGCTTTTGCTAGAAACCGTGAAACGGCGTAAACACGGCGGTAGAGGGCGTTGGCACGGGAATTGAAGCATACCCCTTATGAGTCGATCAAGACTGTACGATCTAAATCAATTCAAGGAGGTTCAATGACAATGATCAATGACTACGAAGCAACGAAACCGATCACAACGGATGCAGAGATACCGGGGAAGCTGAACAATAACGAGGTAATTTCGGTGCTCAACGGACTGATCGAAACCTGTAAGGACGGCCAGATGGGCTTTCAACAGGCTTCGGAAGGCGTGGAGCGAACGGACCTGAGATCATTCTTTGCCGAATGTTCTCTGCAGCGGGCGCAGTTCGCGGGCGAATTGCAATCGCTGGTTCAGACGCTCGGCGGCGATCCTGAAAGCTCGGGCAGCATTGCCGGATCGCTTCATCGCGGCTGGATAAATATCAAGGCCGCGGTCACGGGCAGAGACGAAGGCGCGATCTTGAACGAATGTGAGCGCGGCGAGGATTCTGCAAAGAGTGCTTACAAGGATGCCCTGGAAGGCTTTCTTCCGGACTATATGAGAGAGGTTGTTCAGAGGCAGTACCAGGGTGTTGTCACGGTTCACGACAAGGTCAAGGCCCTGCGTGACGCATTCAACAACCAATCGTCATCGGCCGCATCAAGCCGTTAATTTTCCTTTTCGTTAATGGGCTTAGTGCCGGCCAAAAGAGGCTGCCTTTCGGGGCAGCCTTTTCTCATGCACCGACGGCACCGAGGCCCGCCGCGGCATTTGCCTCGATATCGGGCTTTTCGGGGCTGATACGAATACAGGCGGAAAAATGCATGGGCCTGATCTCGACCAGCGGCGGATCGATACGCCTGCAGTCGTCGATGGCAAATGGGCAACGGGTGTGAAAACGGCAGCCCGGAGGAGGATCGATCGGCGACGGGACGTCGCCCTTAAGGATAATGCGCTCGCGGGTGGCCTCGATCTCAGGGTCGGGAACGGGCACGGCGGAGATGAGCGCTTTGGTATAGGGCATCAGCGGCTCGGCATAGATGTCCTTGCCGGGCGCCAGTTCGACGATCTTGCCGAGATACATTACCGCCACGCGGTCGGAGAGATGGCGGACGGCACGCAGATCGTGCGAAATGAATAGGTAGGTAAGCCCCTTTTCAGCCTGAAGGCTTTCGAGCAGGTTCATTATCTGTGCCTGGATCGAGACGTCGAGGGCCGATATCGGTTCGTCGGCGACGATGAATTCCGGGTCGACCGCGAGTGCCCGGGCAATGCCGATACGCTGGCGTTGGCCGCCGGAGAATTCGTGCGGGTAGCGCTTGATGAAACGCCGGCTGAGGCCGACGGTTTCCATTAGCGCCTGGACTTTTTCATCGATGCTGCCGTTGCCGAGTCCGAATGTCTTGATGGGCTCGCCGATGATCTGGCCAACGGTCATTCGCGGATTAAGCGATGCGTACGGATCCTGAAAGATCATCTGAAGGTGTTTGCGCTGATCCCGCATCGCGGCCTTGGGCAGATGGGCGAGGTCTTTGCCATTATAGATGACCTTGCCGCCGGTCGGTTCGGTGAGCCGGAGGATCGCCTTGCCGAGCGTCGATTTGCCGCAGCCAGATTCGCCTACGAGGCCGAGCGTCTCGCCCTTTCGGATGTCGAGCGTCACACCGTCGACGGCCTTTACGGTCTTTGCTTCGCTGAACAGCCCGCCGCCGATAGGGTAATAGACCTCGAGGTCCTCGACCGAGATCAGGGTTTTGTCGTTGTCTTCCATCTATTCGTTCTTAAATTTGCTTCTTCGCGCCTTTGCGTGAAATTTCCCTGGGCAAATGTGCGAAGTTTCAAAGAGTCCTTTGTGAGATGCCGGAAAGTGACCAGAGCTCTCTTTGCGATCTTGGCGACTTTGCGTGTAGCTTCTTTCGGTCTGGACTAACCAAAGAAGTTTCACGCAAAGACGCGAAGTACGCAAAGAGTTTGTCATTTTGTTTTTGGCACCTCGATCTTTATGTTCGGGTCGTATTCATATTCGATCAGCATCGACCGCAGCGTGCCGCTCTTATAAGTCGCCTCCAGCTTTAAGGGCAGGCCATCGGCTTTTGAGATCCAGATCTTTGAATCATTTTCCCCGGCGTTGCCGGCACCGCGGTTCTTGTATTGATAGACAAGCGCCGGGACGCCGTCAACCGTCTCTTCGCCGACGAACCGCACATCGCTGAACCACTTGCGGCCCTCCTTGTCGAACGCCGCCCGCAGATCCGGAACGGAACTTCCAAGTCCGCCGGGCATCTTTTGCCAGGAATCCCCCATAGAGAGGTAGACGTCCTTGCCGATGATCACGGTCTCGAGGCCCGGCCCGGTCCTCATATGAAACCTATCGGGTGCGACGAACTCCAGATCGGTCCGAAAGTCTTTGTCGCCCTTGCCCGTCATCTTTGCCCTGAACGACCTCTCGGCCAGGAACCGGTCCGCCATCGAGTTAATATCCGCCGCGGGGTCGCCGCTCGGCGAGATGGCCCCGGCCCGATCGGCAGTAGCGGGCGATGTGCCGGGCGAAGCAGCATTTGAATTTGGCGCAGCGGGAGAATTTGAAGAGCCGAGTTCGCTCAACTGTGAACAGCCGAGGGCAAACGCGGCGACGATCATCAGCGGAAGTGCGATATCTCGTTTCATAGTTTTCGGAGATCAGGCTGCCGAGCCCGCGGCGGCCCGCTCCTGCTTGGATGTTTCATACACTTCCTGCGCAAAATGGCAGAGCGAATGATGGCCCTCGTTTATCTGCACAAAGGGCGGAAAGTCTTTGCGGCAAATTTCTTCGGCTCGGTCGCAGCGTTCGGCGAACGGGCAGCCGGGCGGCAGGTGCGCGACGTCGGGCGGCAGGCCGGGGATCTGGTAGAGTTCCTTTCCCTGCTCGTGAGCGGGATCGGGCACGCTCTTCAAAAGACCCTTGGTGTATGGATTAGCCGGAGTTGAAAACAACTCGCGTGTCGGCGCCTGTTCGAAGACCTTTCCCGCATACATCACGATGATCTTGTCCGTCATTCCGGCAACGACGCCGAGGTCGTGCGTAATGAGGATCACGCTGGTTCCCATTCGCGATCTCAGGTCCTTTATCAGTTCGAGGATCTGTGCCTGGATCGTCACGTCGAGAGCGGTCGTCGGCTCATCGGCTATGAGCAGCTCGGGGTCGCACGAAAGGGCGATCGCGATCATAACGCGCTGGCGCATTCCGCCGGAAAGTTCGTGCGGGTAGCCCTCCATACGCGAACGTGCGTCCGGTATGCCGACCGTTTCGAGCATCTTCAAGCCGTGGTCGTAGGCCTGCTGCCGCGTATGGCCCAGGTGAAGCTGCGTGACCTCCATCAGCTGCGTCGAGATCTTGAGGAACGGATTGAGCGACGTCATCGGGTCCTGAAAGATCATCGCGATGCGCTTGCCGCGGATCTTTCGGACGTCGTCGATCGGAAGAGACAGGACGTCGATGCCGTCAAAATCCACCTCGCCGCCGACGATCTTTCCAGGAGGTTCAGGAATGAGCCGCATCACCGAAAGATTCGTCACGGACTTGCCCGAACCCGATTCGCCGACGATGCCGAGCGTCTCGCCTTTCTTCAGCTCGAACGAAATGCCATCGACCGCCTTGACCACGCCGTCCTCGGTATGGAAATAGGTCTTGAGGCCTCTGACCGATAAAATTGTGCCGTTATTCGTCATTCAGATTTTAGCCACGGAGGACACCGGGTTTCTTAGGAGATGTCCTTTCACATTTGCCTAAACTAATTCGCCTCTCTGTCTTCTCTGTGGCGAACTAACTCTAAAACTTCCGCGTCTGCGGATCGAGGGCGTCGCGCAAACCATCGCCCAAAAAGTTAAGTGAAAATAGGGTCAGGGCCATCGTCACTCCGGGAAAGATAAGCTGCCACGGGAAGATCGCGATGTTCTTTACGCCGTCGGCCGCAAGGCTTCCCCAGGACGCGTAGGGCGCCTGCACACCTAGGCCGAGATACGAGAGGAACGCTTCGGAGAGCATCACGCTGGGAACGGTAAGCGTGGCGTAGACGATCACGGGTCCGAGGGCGTTCGGGACAAGATGTCGAAAGATGATGCCGAAGGTCGAGACGCCCGTCGCCTTTGCGGCTGTCACGAATTCCTGGTTCTTCAGGCTCAATATCTGGCCGCGGACGACGCGGGCCATCGTCAGCCACGATACGAGGCCGAGAGCGAAGAAGAGCAGGAATATCTGACTTAATCCGAGATTCACGCGGTCGCTGTAGCGCTCGGCGAACCGGGCCCCGAGCCCTGTCTCGCCGACAAGATACGCCGCACCGCCGATCAAGGCAAAGACGACAACGGCGATCACCACACCCGCGAGGAACCTGACCATGCGGTCGCCGATGCTGTCAGCCTTACGCTCGCCGAAGATGCGGCGATATAGATTGAAAGCTCCGAGCATCGCCCCGACCCCGACAATGACGCCGGCTATGATCGACGGCAGCCATTGGATGAGCACCTGTGTGTTCGGCCCACCAAAAACCGAAAGAAGCACGATCACGATAAGGATATACGGGATCGCATAGATGATATCGACGATGCGCATCATCACGTTGTCGATCGTGCCGCCGAGATAGCCGGCGATCGCGCCGTACGATACGCCGACGATGAGGCTGACGAGGGTCGAGATGATGCCGACCGCTATCGATATACGGCCGCCCTGCAGCACGCGGGCAAAGATATCGCGTCCGGCCTCGTCCGTTCCCATCGGGTGTTGCCACGAAGGCGGAAAGGACTTGATCAGGTCGCCGTCGTCCGGGATATAGTCGGCAGTGATCCCGGTGAGGCCGGTGAAGATCGGCGGGCCGATAACCACGAGCACGACCATTACAGCCAGCACTCCGAGGCCAAGCACCGCAAGCCGATTCTTTAAAAGCCGCTTCCACGCATCGCTCCAGAGCGACGTACCGGATACGGCCCTGGACGCATCGATCACGCCCGACTCTTCGATCGTAAGCCGCGGATGCTCGCGTTCACCGAAATCGACCGTCAGCGTCGCCGTGCAGAATTTGCAAACGACCAGCTTCTGACGCTCGCTCTGGATCGTCACCGGTGCACCGCATTTTGGACAACTCAGTTCTTTCAGCATAGAAACTATTCGTATCGGATCCGCGGATCGAGGAAACCGTATGAGATATCGACGATCAGATTCAAGATCATTACCAGCACCGACAGGAATGCGACGATGCCAAGCGTAAGAGGCTCATCGCGATTCAGCACGCTCTGGATGAAGATGTTGCCGAGCCCGGGGATCGAAAAGATCCTTTCGACAACGACCGTCCCCGCGAGCAGGGCCGCGAGCGCCGGGCCCGTGAATGAGACCACCGGGATTATTCCGCCGCGGATCGCGTGGCGTATCAGCACCGCAGGTTCGCTCAGCCCCTTAGCACGTGCGGTGCGGATATAATCCGAACGCATAACCTCGAGCATTCCGGCACGGGTCAGCCGCGCGATATACGCCATATAGATCGCTGACAGCGTGATGACAGGCAGAATGAGATTCTCAATCCCGCCCCAGCGCGCCGCCGGCAGCCAATATAACCCGAGTGCGAAAACGAGCACGAGGATCGGCCCGAGAACAAAATTGGGGACGGAGAGTCCGACCATCGCAAGGGCCATCAGCCAGTAATCCGCAAAAGAATTTTGTTTGAGGGCCGCGAACAGGCCGGCCGCACCGCCGATCAGGAGCGCAAGCAGGTATGCAAGGATCCCGATCGTCACCGAGTACGGCAGGTGCCGGCGGATTATCTCGTTTACAGACTGGCCTTCGTACTTCAGCGAATCGCCGAAATCGAAGCACTTTACCCGCGTGCTGCCGAGCGAGAACTGGACGCCGTTCGGCGTAGCCTCATCCTCGGACATCGTCCGGCAAGTGACGTTTCCGAGCATTATGAAGTATTGCGTGTACCACGGCTTGTCGAGTCCGTATTTCTTCTTGATGTTCGCCTCGATGGCAGGCGGAAGTTTCTTCTCGCTGTCGTAGAAGGTGCCGGGGGCGATTCGGATCAGGCCCCAAGTGAGCGTCACGACGAGCAACGCCATCGGCACGATCAGGAGAAGCCGTCGGAGTATGAAGGTCAGCATTTAGTTTCGTTTCGTTCGGCCAAATTACTGTTGCGCGGCGGCCTGTTGGGCCTTGAATTCTTCCTGGGTAGCTTTTAAGTTCCGCACCTCCTGGTCCACCTGTGGATCGGAGATCTTCAGAATGTCGTCTGCTACCTTATCCCACTTCGCCGGATCCCGCTCGATATATACGAATTTCCACGGATGGAGAACGCCCGGATTAGGATACATACCCTTTACGTAGGGCTTTTTCATATAGCTCGTTCCGGGGACGCCCAAGGGGATCGTAAGCTCGGCCTGGGCAACCATCAGCTCGGCCTTAGCGAGCAACTCGTACCGCTTTTGTTCGTCAACGGTCTTGTTCGCTTCGTCGAGCACCGCATCGACCTTCGGGTCCCACCAACCGGTCGCGCTCTCGTTGCCCTCCGAATAATACAGGTATAGGAACGTGAACGGGTCCATATAGTCGCCGATCCAACCGCGGCGGCCAAAGCCTGAATACTCGACCTTGTTCAGCATCGGGAGAAACGTCCGGAACTCCATGTTCTGAAGAGGAACGGTGATGCCAAGGTTCTGCTTCCACTGCGCTTGAACGAACTCGGCGGTGGCCTTGTTACTCTCGCTCGTGTTGTAAGTGATGCTGACGTTGTCCACCGGGAATGACGGGCATGACCAGCCTGATGCGGTTTGTTGAACCGGATAACCCGCTTCGGTCAGAAGCTTACGAGCCTTTTCGGCGTCAAACTCACGTGTCTTCCATTCGTCAAGTGAACTTCCCTGCTTCTTCAGTTCTTCGTCCCAGACCTTCGTGCGTGCTTCTTCATACTTCGGATATATTCCGAACGGAATTATGTACACAAGCGGCTTGTAGGTCCGCCTGAACTGAGCCCAGGCTTGGCGGTCGATAGCAAGACTAAACGCCTGCCTCACCTTCACCTTGTCCATCGGCGGCTTTTTTACGCTAATAACGTAGAACTCTGAAGCGTTCTCCGGGTGAAGCTGGTATTCGGCTGTAAATTTCTTGATCGTATCGAACCAGGCAGCCGGGACCGTGTGGTTGTAAGTCGCGTCGAGGTCGCCCGCTTTGTAAAGGTTCTGCATCGTCGTCTGCTCGTCGAGCGGAAAGAACTCGATGCGGTCCAGATGTACGTTCGCGGCGTCCCAGTGATTCGGATCCTTGACTACGACCAAGCGATCGTAAGGCCGGTGTTCGAGCAGCTTGAATGCACCGCTCGTGACGATGTTCTCGGGGCGCGACCAGCGGCTTCCAAATTTTTCGACGACATCCTTTGAGATCACCCGGAAGAACTGGTGGCCGAGAAGACCGAGGAAATATGGAGCGGGCTGATAGAGCTTGATCCGAAGCGTATGGTCGTCAATGGCCTCGATCCCGATATCCTCGGCCTTTACCGGCTGAAACGAGCATCCGGCTGTTTGGGCCTTCAATTTTGGGTCAGCCGTGAAGGCCTTCTCGCGGCCAGCTTCGTCGCCGGCAAGCGTAAGCCGCTCCGGCTGATCGAGGAATGAGTGAATGTCGGCCGCCTGCGTCGCTTCAGAGAGGCCGCCTTCTTTGAGCAAATACCGTTCGCCGCACTTTACGAAGACCCTGCCGGCGTTGTATGCCTCAGAATACTTTATGTAATAGCCGAGGCTCGCGTTGCGCGATGCAAGTTCAGGCGAGAACCCGCGGCGAACAGTGAAAACGAAATCGTGGGCGGTGATGGGCGAGCCATTCGAAAATTTTCCGTTATCTCGGAGGTGAAAGATGTATTCGGTCCCTTCCTCGCGGATCTCCCACGACTTGGCAAGCGAAGGGATCGGCTCCATTGTCTTTGGCTCGTACTCGATCAATGCGTCGTACATCGACATATAGATCCGAGCGTCCGGCTGACTATTCGAAACAGCGGGGTCGAGCGATTCCGGCTCGCTGCCCGACACGTATCGAAGCACGTTAGCCGAGGGCGGCGCCGTCTTGCCGAAGTACATCGACGAAGCACTCGCGTAACACCCCGTCATAACGAATGCTGCGGAGGCGATCAAGGCAATGGAGAGCCCTGCGCGTGACACTGAGAAATTCATTTCTAACTCCAATTAACGCTCGAAATGGGGAGGAGGGGTACGGTCGATCCGTTGGTACCGCATTGTAACAGAAAAACACCGCATTCACGCGGAAAAATGTGACCAAACGTATCCCGTTCAGCAAGTTACGATTCGAAAACGGGCTAGCGGGTTCGCCACTTTGGATCTATGTGGATGGTTTTCAGCGAGGGAGCGTCGAGCGAATTCGAGTCGAAACCGGCCACGTAAGGCTTTACCAGCGAATAGGAGGTCGGGAAATAGAGCGGGATCGCGCGTACCTCATATACCGCTTCGCTTTCTGTCGTCAGACGCGCCGGCGCCGGAGATCTGCCGGCCTGCGGCGCCGGAGAAGTATCTGGCTTGATGTTGGCATTAGACGCCTGAAGATCCATTCGCGGAACGGACACGGCCGTGCCCGTTTTCGCGGCGGTCGGTTCCGCTTCGAAGATCGAGAGCAGGCTCGCCGTCTCGTTAGAGGTCGGCATAACGACACCGCGCCGAATAAGGTCGTAGTCGCCGGCCGCCCGGACGGCATCGAGTTCCGCGAGCTCGATCGTGACTATCTCGGTCGTGATGCCAAGATTCTTACTCCACATATCGGCGACCGCACGGGCGATGCGCTGCTGCGTATCGTTGCGGTTGATGACGAGCCGTACAACGGGAAAACCCGCGCCCTCGGGAAAGCCCGCCTCCTCAAGCAGCGAACGAGCCTTTGGCAGGTCCATCAGGAGCTTCAACTCCTTCTTCGAACCCTGCGGCAGGAATGTATTGGCGGGACGTGTGGTTCCCTGCAGTTCGCCCTCGGTGATCTTTTCCCGGTCGATCGCGATCGCGAGAGCCTCGCGCACACGCCGGTCATCAAATGGAGCTCGTTTCGTATTGAATTCGTAAAAATTCAAGGCGTTGTGCGCCGTCCGGCGAAAGTCGTCAAATGGTTCGAGGAGTTTCAGGGCAGCCGGCGAAAACTCTGCGTTCGTGACCGCATCGACGGCACCCGAACGATATGCCTCGAGCGCCTTTTCAGGTGTCTCCGATGAGACAAATTTTACACGCTCGAGCTTTACGGAATCATGGTCCCAATAGGTCTCAGAACGGTCGACCACGACGCTTTCATCGCTCAGGCTCGAAAGCCGAAACGGGCCGTTCGTGACCATTTGGTCGTCATCGACAGGGGCAGGGTCGTCATGGACGGGGCGAAAAATGGGGTGCGCCAAAAGCTGCGGCAGGTCGGGGTCGGCGATATTCAATTCGACGCGAAGCACGCGATCGCCCTCGGCCGCGACTCCCAGAGTTTCTTGAGCCGAAACCGGAGCCTCGGATGGCGAAGGCCCGGAAGCCGTCGGCGGGCCATCGGCCGGCGGAGGCGTCGCGGACGGTGTCGGTTCCAAGGCCTTACCCTCCTTTCTCTTTGCCGGATCAGCGAGGCCGCGAATATTCTTGAGCAGTGCCCTGTGGGCCGCTTCGTCGCCGAGGGCCGCGAGGCGCTTCCATGACCTTACGAAATCCTCAGCGGTGATCTTCTCCCCGTTAGACCAGACGGCCTCTTCGCGAAGATAGAACCGCCATACGCGCTTATCGTCGCTGGCGTCCCACCGCTCGGCCACGGCCGGCACCGCGGCGAGCGTCTGCGGATCCAGATCGGTCAGTCCTTCAAAAAGCGCCCGTGCGATATCGGTTTCCGGCGCCGCGGCGGCTTTTGCAGGGTCGAGGCTCTTGGGCGGTTTGCCGTTTGCCCATCTGAATTCCTGTACGGGCGGCGGAGGCGTCTCTGCAAAGTAGGGTTCCGGCTCAGGCTGTTTTAACTGGGCACAGCTCGACGACATAAGAAATGCCGCCGCTGCGGCCAGAATGAGAGATCGTCGCTGGACCGGAAAAATGGGCATCGTAGGATAAAAACGCTCAATCGCGACGCGTTTCAGCCGATATCTTTGATAGCTCAGAGTGAACTTGCCTGCATTGAGAACGCGTCGCATCGAAGCCGGAAGATGTGTCGATCAAAAGATCAGCATATCTTTTCTTTTCTTCCTGCGGCATTTGTGAGGAGATACGCCTTCGGGCCTCCTCTTCACTTAATCCATCGCGTTTTCTTAGACGCTCGAATTGTATCTCAGGTTCGCACCAGACGACAATAAGCTTGTCGAAGCGCCGATAGCCGCCCGATTCGATCATCAACGCGGCATCAACGATGGCTATTCCGCCAGGGTCTTCGGCTTCGCGGGCGGCCAGCCATGCGTTCTGCGATTCGAAGACGAGCGGATGGACGATCGAATTCAGCAGCAGGCGCTTTTCTTCGTCGCCGAAAACGATCGACGCCATTTTCGGCCGGTCAAGCTCGCCGCCGGGGGTAAGAACGCCGATCCCGAATGCGCTGACGATCTGTTCGAGCCCCGGCGTGCCCTTTCTGACGACATCGCGCGCGACCCGGTCGGCGTCAAGAGTGTGACAACCCAGTTCGCGAAACACTTCGCAAACGAAACTCTTGCCGACTGCGATCGATCCGGTTAGGCCAACCCTTAGCATAACGGAAAGCGGAGAATGGAAAACGGAAAAAACCTCAACTGTTAGCCTTCGCGGTTTTGATCGAGGATGTGAGTATCTTTTGCAACTCACAACAGTCGCTGATAAGTGACTCTGCTTGAGCATCGGTAAGATACTCGCTATCCCTGAGCAAATTTAGCCAGTACTCTGTCTCAAATGATTCCTTCAAAGAAACTGAGAGCTTTGAAACAAAATCGGCCTTTGACTGAGCTTGAGTCGCCTCGACCACGTTTGCACCGATAGAGGTGCCGGATCGCAGCACCTGTTTCGAAAGCACATACTCTTTATTGCTTTCCGACAGGAACTTGTAGACGCGAACGATCCGTAGGGCGAACAGGTAAGACTTTTGGCGTAAAATGTTTTCCCGGTTTTGCATTTTCCGCTTTCCGTTTTCAGTTATCCTTTCTAGCGCCCGTGTCGCTTTGCCAGTTTGTTGACATTGTAGGCGGCGATCTCATCCAGGGTGAGGCCGAGTTCGTCGGCGCACGCCGAGATGTACCAGAGCACATCGCCAAGTTCGTCTTTGAGCTTTGCACGAGTTTCGTCGGTTATCACGCCGCCCGCATCGCGCTGGATCTTTTTGACGATGTTCGCCACCTCGCCCGCTTCGCCGGCAAGGCCGAGCGTCGGATATTCGAGATTCTCGAGGCGCCGCGGGTAGAGAGCCGTCTGGCTCGCTTCTGATTGGTATTCTTCGAAGTTCATAGTGTGTTTTTGATCCGAGCTTATCCCTTTCTACTTCTCATTTATCACTTAATTCGGGATAGGTGATAAGGGCAAAGTGAAAAGTGGTAATGGTAGATCTAGATCTTTCTCCTCGTCTTTGCCGCATCCACCGTGTTCTTCATAAGCATCGCGACGGTCAGAAGCCCGACGCCGCCCGGCACCGGCGTAAAGTAAGCCGCCTTTTCCATTGCCTCTCTGGGATTCACGTCGCCGACGAGCGTCGCTCCGCGATTTTCGATCGCGGCAAGTCGCTTTGGCAGATCGTCTTCTGAAAAGAGTTCTGCGGCGAACGCGCGGTCGGAAACGTTATTGATCCCAACGTCGATCACGACGGCGCCCTCGCGGATATGTTCGCCGCGGACAAAGCCCGCGCGTCCGATCGCCGCGACGAGTATGTCGGCCTGACGAGTGATCGACGGCAGGTCCGCCGTTCGCGAATGGCAGATCGTGACCGTCGCATTCTCTCTCAGCAAAAGAGCCGCCATCGGTTTTCCGACGATGTTGCTCCGCCCGACCACGACCGCATGTTTGCCGGCGATGTCGATGTCGGACCGCTTCAAGATCTCGATCACACCGGCCGGAGTGCACGGTACGAGCGATCGGACGCCCTGGTGCAGCCGCCCGACATTGACGGGATGAAACCCGTCCACGTCCTTTGCGGGATCGATCGCCTCGAGGATGGCGGCTTCATCGATATGGCGCGGCAGCGGAAGCTGGACGAGTATTCCATCCACGTCATCGCGGGCGTTAAGTTTTTGCACGATCTGCAGAAGCTCGCCGTGCGTCGTATCTGCATCGAGGTGAACGTGTTCGGATGCGATGCCGAGCTCGTGCGAGGTCTTTACCTTGTTGCCGACATACACCGACGAAGCCGGATCCTCACCGACGCGGACGGCCGTCAGCCCGGGGCGGATCCCGTTCTCTTCGGACAGACGTGTTATCTCGTCGCGGACCTCTTGTTTGATCTCATCGGCGATCTCGCGGCCTTGCAGCAGGATTGCGGTCATAAATTTCTATGATTTTACAGGAAGACGGGGCGGATTGTTAGTTTCGTAGGGCATAAGTCGAGAACGATCCGCAAAAGGCCGGAGGGCGATACGTCTATCGGTACAGGACAACTCTATCAAGACGACCGAGAACACGAGAGCCGGAGATTCACCGTTGGACTCACTGAGAAACAAAATAAAGGGTATTTCGATACTTCTGGCGATCGCCGGCCTTACATGGGTCACGGCCGCAGCGGGTCAATCGGAAACAAAGGTCAATAGCGAATTTGCGCTCTTCAGCCCGGCAAAAGGCGTCTGGTACACGAACTCGAGCGATGGATGCGCGTTTGTTGCGATCCGCTGGGGAATGACCACCGATAAGCTGGTTCCGGCCGACTACGACGGTGACGGGCAGGTAGATGCGGCAGTCTGGCGGCCGACTTCGGGGACCTGGTTCATCCGCCGAAGCAGCGATGCTAAAGCTCAGATACTCAATTTTGGCGGCAACCAAATTTCAGGCTCAGATGTCCCTGTACCGGCGGATTACGACGGTGACGGAAAGGCCGAGGCCGCGGTCTGGAGATCGACGACCGGCGAGTGGATATATGGTTCTACCAAGCGTACGCCGGTCATTTTCGGCGTTGCGGGCGACGTTCCCGTACCGGCAGATTATGACGGCGACGGCCGGGCTGATCTTGCAGTTTATCGCCCGACGGACAACCGCTGGATGATACTGCAGAGCTCCGACGGAACACTGCGAAGCGTCGTTTTTGGCAAAGCCGGACAGCAGACGCTCGTCCCCGCGGATTACACGGGCGACGGCAAGGCAGACCTCGCG
Organism: Pyrinomonadaceae bacterium; assembly: GCA_050246275.1. GTDB lineage: Bacteria > Acidobacteriota > Blastocatellia > Pyrinomonadales > Pyrinomonadaceae > OLB17. The sequence continues at coordinate 163,143 of JBFWWI010000007.1, read as the reverse complement.
GTTTACAGCACTGGAAAATGGCTCGTCCTGAACAGCGAAACGGGCGAGATCGAGCCTTTTGTCTTCGGATTTGACGACGACATCGCCGCACCGGGCGATTATGACGGCGACGGAACGGCCGACTTTGCGGTCTATCGAAAGGGTACCTGGTACATCTATGAAAGCGGTAAACCGAATTTCCGGACATTCGAATTCGGCAATGCCGACGATGTTCCGCTCAACGCCGCGCTGACGCGAAATAGTTTTTCACCCTGAACTGGCTCGAAATGAGCGATTTCCCCCGCTGTGAGAAGTTCGATTTCGGACTTCTCATTTTTTTGTTTAAAGTGTCAGTGGATGAGACCGCTCGCCGCTGCATTATTCACCGCGATCATCGTCTCGGCCGCCTTTTCGCAAAAGCCGCCGCAGATACATTCGCGCCTGATTGCCGATCTGGCGTTGGGCAATACCGCCGCGGCCGTCGAGGCCTTGGCGGCGTTTCATTCGAACGACCCTAAAGCGTTCGTATCGAATAATTACGATTACCTGCTCGCCCGCTTGTATGAAGATAGCGGCGACACCGGAAGGGCGGCCCCTTTGTATCACTCAGTACGGTCACGCGGGTCTCGGCTGCGTGGGTATGCGGCCTGGCATCTCTCGCAGATCGCCCGCCGCTCCGGCAACCTCGTACTCGAGCGGATGCTGCTAATGGAAATGCTGGCCGAGACGCCGGCGTCGCTGTTGTCCGAAACGGCAAACCGACGGCTTGCCGAAAGCTATTTTGATTCCGGAGATCTTGTTGCTTTAGAGACGGCGGTGACCGGAGCGGTCTCTGACGAGTCCGGAAAGCCTTCACGAGAACTGCAGATGCTTCTGGCCGAGTCTTTCCTGCTTCGTGGTGACGCCGATAGCGCCCGCCGGCTTTTCAATGAGATCGTGTCCGCGGCGGCGGATATCGAACGGCCCGACGACCTCTCACTCGAAGCGGTCACGGGCCTCGACCGCATCGGCCAGGGCGATGCGCCGGCCCTAATGACCGACGCAGAACACCTCCGGCGAGGCAAGGTCTATCAGTACAACAGGGCCTTTGCAAAGGCGCGGGAACATTTCATCGCGATCGTCAACGGGTTTCCCGACAGCAACTCGACGCCCGAGGCACTCTATCTGATCGGACGCGGCCACTCGCAGACGTCGGATTTTACAGAGGCGGTGAAGTGGTACGAGCGGCTGGCGGAGCAATTTCCGCAAGACCCGATCAATGCCGACGCCACGCTGCAGCTGGCCTCGGCCTATGCTCGTCTGGGCCGCCGCCGTGAATCGGTATCAAGATACGAGCGCTTTATCACCGCTTATCCAGACGACGCACGCCTCGATCGTGCGTATCTGAATATCATCGACGTTCTCCGCGATGCGGGCGAAGAGACCGAGGCGATCGAGCGAGCTAAATGCACGCAGGAGGTCTTTCGCGGAAAGGCCGCCGAGGCTCAGGCGCTATTCGTCCAGTCGCGTATCAGGATCGCCGGGAGCGATTGGGGTGGAGCGCTGGCTGACCTCGTGCGTCTTCAGGGGCTGAAGGACCTCGGCGGCACATCGGTGCCGGGCGGCACGACCGAGAACGAGGTGAAGCTTCTTCGAGGTTTTGTTCTCGAACAGCTTCAAAGATTTCCGGAGGCGATCGAGACCTATCTTTCGATCCCGGACGGCAGAAACGCATACCACGGCCAGATCGCGACCGAGCGGCTCCGGAACTTGGCATCGGCGGAGAGGTCGGCGAGTGATATCTCACAGGCTGCCGCACGGCTGAGGGCCGCAGCGGCGGATGACACCGAAGGCGAACGTCAGCGGCTCCAGGCCCTGTATCGGCTGGAGCCGGACGGCGAACGGCGAACAAGCATACTTGACGCGCTGAAGGCCGTATATTCGCGATCTCAAGACGCCCGGCCGAAAATAACGACCGAATCCAAGCCCGTTACAAAAAAGAGAATCACCGTGGCCGACGAACTCCTCTATCTGGGTCTGTATGACGAAGCAGCTCCCGAATACGAAGCGGCGGAGCGGAGGGCGAAAGGTGCAAAGGACCTGACGCCGAAGGCCGAATTTCCGATCGCCCGATATTATTCGATGGGCGGGCGCGCCGACCGTGCCCTTGCGTGGGCGGAGATCAACGCGAGCATTAGAGGCGATCATCTGCCCGAGCTGCTGCCGCCCGATCTGGCCTCGCTGCTTTATCCGGCACCCTATAAGCGACCGCTCATGGAATACGCTCCCGAGCGAAACGTCGACCCGCGGTTCGTCCTTTCGATCATGCGGCAGGAATCCGGATTCAAACCCACCGCGAGGTCCTCAGCGGCCGCTCGCGGGCTGATGCAGTTCATTTCCGATACGTCAGAGAGGGTCGCCGCACGATTGGGCCGCGGCGACTTTGCTCAAAACGAGCTGTATCGGCCGCGAACCGCGATCCTGTTCGGCTCGGAATACATCAGAGAGCTATTCACCCTTTTCCCGAATCAGCCTGAGGCCGTCGCCGCAAGTTACAACGGCGGCGAGGACAATATGAAACGCTGGTATGGCCGGGCCCGCTCCGACCTGCCGATACGATATGTGCCGGAGATCGCGTTCGCTCAATCAAAGGACTATGTCTGGCGAGTGATGGCCAATTACAGGATGTACCAACTGCTTTATGACGAAAAGCTGAACCGAAAATAAGCACCGGTGATGTTTGCCGGCTTTGTTTCCGCACCCGGCTGCGTGAAACTCTTAACATATATGCGTTATATTTTTCCCTTGCTCCTGATCGCCGCCGGACTTCTGACCGGCTGTCAGAACGCCGCCCCGTCGGATACCGTCAATTCAGCCGCGCAAAAACGGTACGAACTTCGCGGTACGGTCGTTTCCGTCGATCGGCTCCAGAAACGCGCCAGGATCGATCACGAAGATATACCCGGATTCATGGAAAAGATGACCATGGAGTTCCCGATAAAGGCGGATTGGGTTTGGGATGACCTCGTTCCGGGTGTTCAGATACGCGCCGATTTGGTGGTGGACAGCTCGGCAAAAGAGCCTTACTGGCTCGAGAATCTATCCATCGTGGCGAATTCGGCGCCCGGCAAGCCGGTCGAGGAGAAAACGCCGGAACAGATCGGCAAGACCGTCCCCGACCTGTCGCTGACCGACCAGAACGGCAAGCGGTTCACCTTTAGAGATTATCGCGGCAAGGCATTGGCGGTCACGTTCATATATCGTGAATGCCCGCTGCCCGAATTCTGCATAAAGATGTCGCGGCAATTCAGCGACATCGCCAACAAGATCGCGGACGACCCGGCGGCGAAGGACAAGGTCCGTCTGCTCTCGATATCGTTCGACCCGGAGCGCGATACTCCTGAAAAGCTGAAGCAATACGGACTCGGCTACCTGGGCAAAGATGCGAAGGATGATCTGACCGTCTGGAACCTCGCCGTCGGGACCGATAAAGAAGTTCGAGCCGTCGCCGATTTCTTTGGCCTTAAGTACGAGACCGACGCCGCCGACAAGACCCAGATCAACCACTCGCTCGTCACCGCCGTCATCGCCCCGGACGGCAAGGTCACCCGGATCTATACCGGCGGACGCTGGACGCCCGACGAAGTACTTGCGGAACTAAAGCGGACACTCTAGAATCCTCGCACGCATCATCATGGACCGGAGCTAATGAAGATCCCCATTCGGCTAGGAGTTCAAGGGAGCGCCGTTCGAGGATGGCGAAGGATTCCGTGAACGCTCCGCCATTACGCACGTCGCAAAGATCAAGACTGGGATGATGTTCTACATTTTATTATTGCGATATGGTCGAATTGGGCGTATTTTTTGATTATGAGCACCACGACTGAGGCCGTTGGCATTGAGAACATTACCGAGATGGCCCTCCGACTGCCGGTGGAGGAGCGAACAATACTTCTCCACCGCCTGCGAGATAGTCTCCTCACGAAGCGAGAGCGAGAAACTCAAGATGCATGGCTCTATGTCGCCAAGAGACGGCTCGACGAAGTGCGTTCAGGTAAGGTTGAAGCGATCGATGCAGAGATCGTTTTTGCCGAAGCGCGGAAAGCTTTGGAAGAATGAAAGCGCGCTTTCACCCCGAGGCGCGTGCAGAGCATTTACAGTCCGCCCGTTTTTACGAACGCGAACGCAAGGGACTCGATACGATTGCGAGGGCGGTCAAACGTATTGGGAAATCACCTGATTCCTTCCCCGTCTATAGGTCGCCTTTTCGTCGCCTGGTTATTCTCGAATTCCCGTTCACCCTCATCTATTCGATCGAGGCCGATTCAGTTCTTATCGTTGCCGTCGCCCACCAAAGCCGCGAGCCGGAATATTGGACAGATCGACTCAGTTAGCTTTTGTGAAAATCGATACTCCTGCTCCCAAAGTCTCTACTACATCCCGTCCGTTCGAAGAGAACACCAACGTGGCGTAAATATCGCGGACCGGCTGCTGAGCGTGCTGGCTGAGCGAAACTACAGCGATGTCGGCTTGCTTGCCGGGTTCAAGAGTTCCTATCAGATGATCGAGACCGAGGGCTTTCGCACCACCGAGGGTGGCGGTTTCGAGGATTTCGCGGGCAGAAACGAATCGATTGCTGCCGGGACGGTTTCGGGCAGCGAGGGCGGCGAAGCGAGACTCCTCGAGCAGGTCGCAGACGTTGTTGCTCGCCACCGAATCGCTCCCGAGGCCGACCGCGATCCCGGCATCCAGAAACTTCTCGAACGGCGCGTAGCCGTGGCCGAATTTTGCGTTCGACTTTGGGCAGTGAGCGATCTTTGCCCCGTTCGACCTGATCTTGTTGATGTCGCTATCAGAAACGGTCACGCAGTGTGCGAGCAGCGGCCGGGCCGAAAGCACGCCAAGCCGCTCCAGATATTCGATCGATGTGCAGTGCGGGCTGTTCCACTCGAGTCCCGCACGCGAAGCGAAATCCGCAAACAATCCCTCGCCGCGCATCATTAACGCATCCTCATCGGCGGATTCGGCGGCATGGATCGTAAGCGGGACGCGGTTGATGATCGAATATTGGGCGATCAGCTCGAACAGCCGCGAGCCGACCGTATATGGCGAGTGGGGAGAAAGTCCAACCTTCACGAGATCCGTCTCCTCTTGTTTCAGCTTCTCGAACTTCTCAACGAGGATTTTGAGATCTTCGTCGGCCGTCGAATTATCGGGCGAGAATTCGGTCTCTTGAAAGACGACACCGCGGAGGCCGACCTCTTTGAGAGCGGCAACTCCGGCATGGCCAAACCGTCCAATATCGCCAAAACACGTGACGCCCGCCGCGGCTCCTTCGCGAGCACCGTCGATCGCCGAGCTGATAATTTCGTCGTCGGACAATGCGGCGCGCATCGCGGTCGCCTTCAGCAGCCACGCCTTGAAATCATGCTCGACCTCATCGAGTGCTCCGCGAAGCGCCGTGAGTTCGAGATGCGAATGGCAATTCACAAATCCGGGCAGGATCGCCGCGCGACCGAGATCTTCTACAAGGAAGGCCGGAAATTTCGAGATCAAAGCCTCTCGATCTCCGACCTCGACGATCTTGTCCGCATCGAGCGCGATCGCCCCATCCTTGATCGGCTCGGATGAGATCGGCAGGACGTATTGGGCAGCGAGGAGCTTCATATGGATCCGGGGATTTCTTCCCTACGGCTGCTTCTTGACCGTGCTCGCACGGTAGCGGTCGAGGATGGAAGTGACATACGTCCTGGTCGAGGGAATATTGATCCTCTCGATAAAGTCAGATTCGGAAAGCCTTGGCGCATCAGAATCCCTGGTCCACTCCTCGACGCGGCTTGGGCCAGCGTTGTATGCGGAGAGCATCATTGCCGTCTCGGCGGGACGGTTTCGATAACGCTCGCGGAGCTTTTCGAGATACCAGCAGCCGATCTGAATGTTGCGTTCAGGGTCGGTCAGGAACGCGACGACATTTTCGTTAGCCTGGCGTTCGAGGTCGGTCAGGCCGGTCTCCTTGGCCCAATCCCGCGCGACGAGCGGCGTCACCTGCATAAGCCCTACCTCATCGGCATCGCCGCGGACCGTCGGCCGGAAATAGGTCTCTTCGTAGATCACGCTCCAAACCAGTTTTTCATCTAGCCTGTAAACACGGGCCTGGCGGGCGATCACCTCATCAAACCGGTGTATCCAGTATTCAGAAAAGAAGTAATAGCCGGACGCCGCAACGACCGCCAGAATTATCAGGCAGGAAATTAAATATCTTAGCATTCAAGAAAACCGGAGGCCGCGGGTGAACGGACGAAACAATTGTGCCGGTATCAAGGAAGAATTAAAGCAGTTCTCTTTGCCGGGCACAAGAGATGACGGTGTTCATCCCCTCCTCCTCTTCGATCGGCCGGCCGGTGTCTTTCCGTCGGGCTCCTGTTCATTCATCGAGTGGGTGGCCGGGTCGCGCGGCCCCGCACCGGTGCGGACTATCTCCGTGAACAGGTCGACGTCAAAGTCGGCCTCGCGTGCCATCTCCTGCCGTATGGCGAGAAGTACTTCCTGAAACTTGGAGCGCGGATACATGTTGCTAAAGACTGTGAACGAGAAACTCCGGAGTAATGATCGACGGTGAAAAGAAACCTGCGGAAGTATTGAATAACCGGATGCGGGCCTGCTTTCGCACGTTCGCGAGATGCCCGAAATTCCATGTGACGAGGTAATCGATCTTGTGGAACGAGGCAAGGGCCACGTGCAGGGCGTCCGCCATGAACTTGCGATGGAATATACCCCGCGTGATATACCCTTCGGCCAGGATAGCGGCCTCGTCCGCGAGTTCCAGGTCCTCGAGCCCTCTTAACAGTTTGAGATAACCGGTGCGGTGCGGCTCGTCGATGCGCTCAAGCTCACGCTTGACGAGCAGCGAGGTACAGGCGCGGTATTCGCCCAGTTCGCGCTCGAACCAGCGCATTGTCAGGTCGCGGCGAAATGGGTCTCCGTTGTCGAGGTATGCACCTATGACGGAAGTCTCCAGGTAAAGGCTTAACTTCATCTTCCGTCATATCATAACCTTTCGGGGCTATTCCTGCTTATCAGGGTCGGTGTTGACCGATACGAACGTGAGCTTGGAGTTCTGGAAATCAAAGGTCATCCGGTAATTTTTCAGGAAATTTCCGCCGAGTATGCCGGCTTGTTCGAAACCCGAAGCTTCGTTTATCAGATCGAGGTTAAGTGCGATAGCGGTCACGCTTTTCCTTGAGTGATTTCCCATCGTCACCTTTGGCAAAAGGAATGACGGAACGTCTTCCGTGATCCCGGCGGCGCCGATCACCCGCATCCGCTCTTCCTGGGCATAAGGCGCCATCGAGTTATGGGTGGCGATGTCCGACGAGATCACCGAAACGCTCGCGCCGGTATCGACTATGAAATTCAGAGGCTCCTCGATGCCCTCAAGCTGAACTTCCCCGCTGAGGAAACCGCTCGACGTGAGGCGCAACGGAACGCTAAGGCTAGCCGCGCTGAGCGGTTCGACGAATGAACCCCGCTTTTGAAGGGTGAATGTCTTTGCGCCGTAATCGACCGTGGTAAGAAACTTTGAGATCAGGGAAAGTCCGATATAGCCGTGGATCTTGCCATCGCTGTGAAACTTTCTGATATAGATAGGCACGTTTCGGACTACGACATCACCGATACCTACGTCGCGGAGGAAGCCGTATACGATCTCGAACTGTCCGTCTCCGCCGATACCTTTGGCCATTCCGCCTTTGGTTATCGGCTTGATCTTGAGTGCGCGTGCCGTCTCGTCAGAGATCACTGAGATGCCGGAACCGGTATCGAGCACGAAATTCAGCGGCTCGGGACGCCCGTTGACCCTAAGCTGTATGATCGGCCGATTACCGACGAGGTCGAATTTGACCTCTGTGCGGTCCGCTCCGCCGGTCTGATAGAGCGATTGCTTGTTGCCCAGAAATCGAAGGAAGTTGATCAGCCCCTTGATGCGTGCCCGGCGTTCGTCGTCCTCGTTGCGAGAGGCACGGAGAAAATCCTCATACGCCCGGGCGGCTTCGTTATACTTTTCGGCACGGGCGGAGACCTGTGCAAGGGCAAAAAGATAATCCGGCTCTAGCGGCTCGTAGAAGACGGCCGCCTGAAGGTTCTTGAGGCTTTCGTCGATGTTGTTCTCATAAAATTCCAACATTCCGAGGCCGGCCCATGCGAGGGCCTCGTCATTCTCATGCCGTATGGCATTGACAAAGAGAAGGCGGGCATCTCGAAACCGCCCGGCACTGAGAAGCGTCGCACCGACGACCGCCGAGGCGTGGGCATTCTTCGGGTCGGCCTTGACCAAAGGAAAACTCAGCTCATAGGCCTCGACCAGCCGACGCATTTTTATGTAGAGGTACGCGAGCTTTAGCTTCGCCTCCTCATCGTTCGGGCGGGCATCGACTGCTCGCTTGAAATACGCCTCGGCCCCGGTGAGATCGCCGCGGCGAAAGAGTTTTTCGGCTCGCTTGATAAGCGCCTTTGGATTTTCGCTCACCTGCTGAACGTCGTCGGCGGCAAAAGCTGGAAATGCTGCGAGTGTAGTGACAATAAAGAAAAGTGAGGCGCGTCTCGATCGGAAAGGATGGAACAACGGTGAAAATGCGGCTGCGTAGGACTTCATAGATATGCCTCCTTTCCCGAACGGTCTTCCTATTTGAGGATCTCGCCCGTTTTCATCGACCATAGGACCAGATCCATTTCGTCAAGATCTATCCCGGTCATCTCTGTCAGATCTTTGAGCTTTTCTTCGACCCTTAGATACTTCGAACGTGTATTTGGTGGCTTTGGGTCGTCAATTATTTTTAGCTCGGCCAAACAACGAAGGACGTGCTTGTCGAGGATAGCATAGCCCCTGAAGCCGATATTCCTCAGAAAATGGCTGGCTTCCTTGTAGCCGAGGCCCTTTATACCCTTTTCTTTGACGAGCCAGTCGCGGCGATCGTGGTCGTGGTCGAAATTCTCAAGCTTTGCCCGCAGTTTCAGGCCGCAGTGCTTCTTAAGAAAATCACGCGATTCGACGATATACCGCGACCGGGCCCTCGGATACCTGTGCACGCCGACCAGAGCGTTCATCAACTCCTCATGCGACCCCTTTCCGAGCAGCGGCCGCACCGCCTCCACCGACCGCAGCCCCATCCTCGCCGAACACCCGCCGGTGAAGAAGCAAAACACCATCTCCTCCCAGAGTTTCGCGTCGTTCCCCTTTTCACGGATCTCCCTAAACTCCGCCAAACGGTCGCTTATCTCGCCCCGGCGCTCACGATGAACTTCCTTAATGCGGTCGATAGTAACTGGCTCTTGCGGCTTTTTCACATCAGTAAGGTTCAACCATCATAAGTCCGCCCCAAACCCTAGTCAACGAAATTCTCCAACCCGGCAGCCCATGCCAGCTAAAGCTGGAAATTCAAACCCTTGGTCGCCTCGTAAAGGAATTCCGGAACCGCCGGGCCAGTCCGCTCGTTCATACTTAACATAAGCCGGTTGTATGGCATCCATAAGAATATGTAGAATGAGGAGCATCGCGAAACGGCCAAAATTCATCTGAAGTACGTCTATATTCCGGGAATTTCCGGTATGGAAAACGGGATTGAACAGAATGTGGATATGTATGTTATACTTTCGGTTGGCACCTCTTGCAGGACTCGCAGAACAGCCAGCCGGTAACAACAAAATAAATGCCCGCATCAAGCCGCAAAATTAGTTTTTGGTATTGCATTGTCGTCGTTATTTTCGGCGTGAGTGCGATAACTGCTGCGGCCCAGACCCGTCCATTTCTCCAGGATATTCAGGTAGTTCGCGACGAACCGCAGCCTGCGGCGTCGGCAACTCCCTTAATTAAAAAGACTTCCAGCGTTGACGCGGTCAAGCCGGCATCGATCTCATTCAGCCCGATCGTCACGACGATCCCGGTGCTAGAGAGCATGGCGATCCCCGGATATTCGGGTATTTTGGTCGAGACGGTTGACGGCGAGCCGGTGGTCGAAAGCGGTTCGAATCTCACATACAACCCTGCGTCGAATGTTAAGATCGCCACGACCTATGCGATCTTGAAGACATTTGGCCCGAACTACAGATTTGCGACGAGTGTCTGGACCGACGGAAGCTGGGACGAACCGACGGGCACTATTCACGGAAATCTGTATATTTCGGGCCGCGATCCGGTCTTTGGCTACGAACACGCGATCGAATTGGCACAGGAACTTAACCGGATGGGCATCCGCTCGGTCGAGGGCGACCTCATCGTAACAGACAATTTTGCGATGAATTATTCGACCTCGCCGACCGCGTCAGGCCGCACGCTTTTCGCATCGCTTGATTCGGCTAAGCGTTCGGCAGCGGCCAACCGCGTATGGCAGAACTTTCTGATCAATTCGGGGCGGCTTAGCCAAACGACGATCCAATCGCCGAGCATCGCTTTCACCGGCAGTGTCTACGTTCAGTCAATGCCGAGCAACGCAAAGCTCATCTTTTCGCACGAATCGGCCCCGCTTCGCGAAATAGTGAAGGCGATGATGTGCTTCTCGAATAATTTCTTGGCCGAGCGGCTCGGCGACATGGTCGGCGGCCCGTACGGTGTCGCCCGCCTTGTACAGCAGAACGCGGGCCTACAGCCGGCGGAATTCTATATTCAGACGTCGAGCGGGCTTGGCGTGAACCGCGTCACGCCGGCCGCAATGATGAAACTGCTCCGTGTGCTCCGCAGCGACCTGGCCAGATACAGGATGACGTTTGCCGATGTGATGCCGGTCGCCGGTGTCGATAAGGGAACGCTCGAGGGCCGTTTTGACAGCGATTTTGCCACGGGCAGCGTGATCGGCAAGACCGGCACGCTCGGCCGCACGGATGGCGGCGTCAGTGCTCTCGCCGGTGAGATAAATACCCGCGGCGGCCGATTGCTCTTTGTGATATTGAATCAGCGCGGCAGCGTCTCGCGTTTCAGAAGCTTTCAGAATCTTTACATCGCAACCATCCAGGGACAGTTCGGCGGTGCGGCCCCGATCAGCTACAATCATATCTCGCTCGATCATCGGCTCTCCAAGACGAAATTCTCATATCCCGAAGGCCGGACGATGGGCAGCGAGTAGCGGATGCTCGAAACGAGATTTGCAGCCGGGGAAGCACGATGCTTCCTTTTTTTGCGCCTGCTTGTTCGCCCCGCCCATTTGTAGCACACTCTAACCTTTAGCTTTCCGATGAGCGAACTCGAAAAAGATCCGCCCGAGATCGAAACACCTGAAAACCTAGCTGAACCGGGTGACCCGGAAGAGGTTATCGAGGCGGCACGGCCGGCCGCCACGAAGCAGCAAAGCGTAGCGCGATCGGCCGGGATCGTCTCCATCGCCGTGATGTTCTCGCGCGTGCTCGGACTCGTCCGCGAACAGGTTTTCGCATTTTACTTCGGTGCCGGATTTCTCAACGACGCGTTTCAGCTCGCCTTTCGCATCCCCAACGTGTTGCGAGATCTTTTTGCAGAGGGCGCACTCTCGGCCGCATTCGTCAAGGTCTTTACCGATTACCAGATAAACCGCAGTGAGAAAGAGGCGTGGAGGCTCGCCAGCCTCGTCCTGAACGCCCTTGCCGTCGTCCTGAGCGTGATCACGATCATCGGCGTCATTTTTTCGCGGCAGTTCGTCGAGCTGATCGCCGACGGATTTTCGCCCGAAAAAGCGGCGCTCGCCACGACGCTGACGCAGATAATGTTCCCGTTCATTCTGCTCGTGGCGCTTGCTGCCGTCGCGATGGGCGTGCTGAACACAAAAGGGATATTCGGTATCCCGGCCTCTGCATCGACCGTTTTCAATATCTGCTCGATCATCTTTGGCCTCGCTTTCGCCTATTGGCTGAGCGGAGGCGGTTGGACGGTTCCCCGCGATCCTAACGCGATCCCGGAATCTCCGGCTCAGTGGGCGATCGTCGGCATGGCCATCGGGACACTGATCGGCGGAGCGGCCCAGTTTCTGATGCAGGTGCCGTCGCTGCTCCGCGTCGGATTTCGCTTTGTACCTGTGCTGAGTTTTACCGATCCCGGCGTAAAGCGGGTGATGGCGCTGATGGGCCCGGCGATAATCGGCACGTCGGCGGTGCAGGTGAATGTACTTGTAAATACATTCTTCGTTTCCGGCATCGAGGGCGGCATCTCGTGGCTCGGCTACGCGTTCCGGCTGATGCAATTCCCGATAGGGCTTTTCGGCGTCGCGGTCGGCACGGCTTCGATCCCGGTCCTGTCGCGTATGGCAAGCGAGGGGCGGGTACAGGATTTCCGCAACACTTTGTCGTCGTCGATAAGTCTCGTATTCCTGATGACGCTCCCGTCGGCATGCGGACTTATCGTTCTCGGCGAGCCGATCATCCGCCTGCTCTATTCGCACGGCGGGGCCTTTCACGAATCGGACGTGCCGATGACCGCGTGGGCGCTGAGCGGCTATGCGATCGGCCTGACCGGCTACGCGGCTATCAAGGTACTCTCGCCGGCATTCTATGCGATGGACGACGCGAGTACGCCGATGGTGATCGCGGTCGTTTCCATTGCCGTGAACGCGGTCGCGAGCTATTTTCTGATGAACCTGCTCTCGGGCGTTCTCGTCACGGCCGCGGCCCCGAGCGGGATCGGCCACGTCGGAGTCGCGCTTGCGACCTCGTGCGTCGCCCTTGTGAATTTCTTTGCACTGGCGTGGCTGATGCGTCGAAAGATAGGCCGTTTGAACGGACGCGAGATCTTTTCATCGTTCATCAAGATCGCGATCGCATCGGCCGTTATGTCCGCCGTTGCCTATTTCAGTTTTCATTTCCTTACCCGATATTTTCCGGACAAGTCGTTTGCGGTCCGTTCGCTCGAGGCATTCCTCCCCATCGGGCTGGCCGGGATCGCCTTCGTCATTGCTGCGAAGATCTTGCGGGTCGGAGAACTCGAAAAGCTATACGCTGCATTTAGCAGACGTGTTCTGAAACGGGGATAGACGTATGATCAAAGCCTTCAACGAGATAACGCCAACCATTCATTCGACCGCTTTCATCGCGAAAGATGCCGTCGTGATCGGCGACGTCGTGATCGGCGAAGATGCGAGCGTCTGGTTCGGGTCGGTCATTCGCGGGGACGTGAACTTCATTCGGATCGGCGCTCGGACCAACATTCAGGACGCGACCGTAATACACGTCAGCTCGCGAACGCACTCGACAATTCTCGAAGAAGAGATCACGGTCGGCCACCGCGTCACGCTGCACGGATGCCATGTGGAACGCGGGTGTCTGATCGGTATCGGCTCTATCGTAATGGACGGCGTGCGGGTCGGTGCCCGATCGCTGGTCGGCGCCGGTTCCCTGCTCACGCCGGGCACGCAGATACCGCCGCGGTCGCTGGTCCTCGGCTCGCCCGGCCGCGTGAAACGCGAATTGACCGACGACGAGCTCGCATATCTCGACCAGTCGTGGCGAAACTACGTCGAATTGAAGTCGAAGTATTGACCTAGCCGCGAATTTACACGCATATCACGAATTACGGCCCGATCAGCCAATCGGCGCATTGCGGACGCAGGGTGTGTTTACGGCGCCTGATCCCATTTGTGTGGTAAGGGCAATTCGTGGCTAATACCTCTCTGCTGTAACATAGCCTCTTATGTCGAAGACGAATCCAGCCCGCGGCATGCGCGATTTTCTACCCGCTGACGTACGCAAGCGCAATTACGTGATCGGGATCATCAAGGAAGTTTACGAAAGCTATGGCTTCGAGCCGCTCGAAACGCCGGCGGTCGAGAATCTCGAAACGCTCATGGGCAAGTACGGCGAGGAAGGCAATCAACTGATCTTCAAGATCCAAAAGCGCGGCGAGAAGTTTGACGAGGGTCTTGAAGCAATGATTAAAGGGGCAAGCTTAGGAACAAAACTCCAAGAACACAGCCTGGAAGCCTTGATCCAAGGCCACATCTTAGAATCAAAGGTTAAAAAAGCGATTGTTGACCCCCTTGCTGATTTAGCGCTCCGGTATGATCTCACGGTACCGCTCGCACGCGTGGTCGCGAACAACAAGAACGAGCTTCCAAAGTTTTTCAAACGCTATCAGATCCAGCCGGTATGGCGCGCCGACCGCCCGGCCCGTGGGAGATTTCGCGAGTTCTATCAGTGTGACGTCGATGCGATCGGCTCCGGCTCGATGGCCGTCGAGGCTGAGCAGATCTCGGCCGTCACGGCTATCTTGCGGCGGCTCGGGTTCGACGATTTCATCATCAGGCTCAATCACAGGGAGATACTTTCGGACATCCTCGACACGGCGGGCGTACCGCCGGAACTGCAGGGCGATGCGCTGGTCGCGATCGACAAACTGGACAAGATCGGGGCCGACGGCGTAGCAAAGGAATTGTCGGACCGTGGCATTGCCGATAAGTCGGCGGAGATGCTTCTCGGGATATTCGAAGAAACGCGAAAGATCGTCGAAGACGGCAAGGACATCAATCGTACTATCGTCGGCAATCTGATCAATATAGTCAGTAATGAGGTGCTGACGGATGTGGGGCGAATTCTGAAGTACGCCGCCGGCTGCCCTGTACAGCTTGACCCTTCGCTTGCCCGCGGCCTCTCGTATTACACGGGTGCGATAATCGAGATCAACGTTGCCGACCTTGCCGGTTCAATAGCCGGCGGCGGCCGCTATGACGGGCTCATCGGGATGTTCGGCAAAGAGCAGATACCGGCGTGCGGCCTTTCGCTGGGGCTCGAGCGTATCCTGGTCGTAATGGACGAACGAGGGATGTTCCCGCCGGAGATCGCCGAATCGACACCGGCCGATGTGATGGTGACGATCTGGAGCGAGGAGACACTCTCCGAGTCCCTGAAGCTCGCCTCCGACCTCCGCCAGGCCGGGCTTCGCGTCACCGTCTATCCCGAACCCGACAAAATCGGCAAACAGATCAAATACGCGGACGCGATCAACGTACCCTACGTCGCGGTCCTGGGCGAGAACGAGATCGCCGAGGGGAATGTGACGGTCAAGAATATGAAGACCGGCGAACAGGAGACTCTTGATCGTCATCACGTTTCAACTATTGTGGTAGGGAGGCTTGGTTAAAAGGAGGAGGGCTTTGCCGCAAGGGACAGGCGGAGCCTATGGATTTATCAAGGGGTCGTTTAGTCTATGAGCAGACTTTGATTCTATGCACAGGAAACTCGAGCCAAAACTTCTCTCCGTCCTGAAAGAGGGTTACACGGTCAAGCAGTTCCAGGGCGATCTGATGGGCGGGCTCACGGTCGGCGTGGTCGCTCTGCCGCTTTCGATCGCGCTCGCCATTGCATCGGGCGTAAACCCGGAGCAGGGCCTTTACACGGCGATCGTGGCGGGATTTCTGATCGCCATCCTTGGCGGCTCCCGCACCCAGATAAGCGGGCCGACGGGCGCCTTTGTCGTGATCGTTTACGGTATTGTCCAAAAATACGGTTACGACGGCCTCGTTGTGGCGACGCTCCTTGCGGGCGTGATGCTTGTGATCATGGGCATTGTGCGGATGGGAGCTTTGCTAAAGTTCGTTCCCTATCCCGTGATCGTCGGGTTTACTTCGGGCATCGCATTGATAATTTTCTCTTCGCAGGTGAGCGACATTCTCGGCTTACGGATCGAGAAAGTGCCGGCCGACTTCGTCGAAAAATGGATCGAATACGGGCGTAACCTCTCACATATCGATCTGAACACGGTCGGCGTGGGCCTCGCATCGCTGCTTATCATCGTGCTCTGGCCTAAAGTCACGCACCGCGTTCCGGGCCAGTTGATCGCGATCCTCGCGGTGACCGCCGCGGTCCGTTATTTCCAGATACCGGTCGACACGATCGAGTCAAGGTTCGGAGGAATGCCGACTGGCCTGCCGATGCCGCATCTACCAACAGTAACCTGGCCGATCTTTCAACAAATGTTCGCTCCCGCGATCACCATAGCAATTCTTGCCGCCCTCGAATCGCTGCTTTCGTCTGTGGTGGCAGATGGAATGACGGGAACACGGCACCGCTCGAATATGGAACTCGTGGGCCAGGGAGCGGGAAACATCGCATCGGCGATCTTTGGCGGCATTCCGGCGACCGGAGCGATCGCCCGTACGGCGACGAATATAAAGAGCGGCGGAAAAACTCCATTCGCCGCCGTGATCCATTCGGTCTTTCTCTTGCTCGTTTTGGTTCTGATCGGGAAATGGGCCGCGATGATCCCGATGGCCACGCTTGCGGCCGTGCTCATCGTCGTTGCCTATAACATGAGCGAATGGCGTGAGTTCAAGCACCTACTGAAAAGCCCGAAAGGCGACATCGCCGTGCTGCTCGCGACATTCCTGCTGACCGTTTTTATCGAGCTGACGGTGGCTATCCAGGTCGGCATCCTGCTTGCGGCGTTTCTCTTTCTGCAAAAGATGTCTTCCGAATCGCGTGTCAGCGTCATCACGGACACGCTCGGCGAGGACGAGGAATTCAAGTCGCGAGATATGTCGAAGATCGACATTCCAAAACGTGTAGAGGTCTTTGAGGTTTATGGCTCGCTTTTCTTTGGCGCTGTCAGCCAGTTCAAGGAATCGATCCGCGTGGTGGCCAATAAACCGAAGGTGATAATCCTGCGTATACGCCACGTGCCGACGATCGACGCGAGCGGCATCCATATCCTGGAAGAGCTTGTAAGGGATTCGCACGCGAGCGGCTGTATAATAGTATTCTCTGCCGTATCCCGTTCGGTTTACCGCGTGATGCGCAAAAGCGGTTTTGTGGATCTGGTAGATAAGAGAAATTTTGCTCCCGATATATTCGGCGCTCTTGAGATCGCTCGTAAGCATCTGGACCAGGGAGATATAGAGAGAACGAGGCAATAGTGTTCATAGAGAATTACAAAGACGACGCGCTTGGATCATTCCGCAATTATAAGAAACTTGCCGAGCGGGCGATCGAGCAGGTGAGCGATGAGGAATACTTTTCCGTAATTGACGAGGAATCTAATTCGATAGCGGTGATCGTAAAGCACCTCGCGGGTAATCTGCACTCGCGCTGGCGCGACTTTCTGACGACGGACGGCGAAAAGCCGGACCGCAACCGCGACACGGAATTTGAGTTGATCGCGGATACGCGAGAGTCGCTGACGGAATTTTGGGAAACGGGCTGGCAGACTCTGTTCGACGCGATCGGACCGCTGACCGAAGAAGATTTCACTAAGACGATAACGATACGCGGCGAACCACACTCGGTAGTTGAGGCGATAAATCGGCACCTTACTCATTACGCCTATCACGTCGGCCAGATCGTCTTTCTCGCCAAACATCTGAGATCCGCCGATTGGAAGACGCTCAGCGTGCCGCGGAACAGGTCGGCCCAATTCAATCAATTTCTGGCGGACCGGCAGGCCGCCGGTGTCGAGAAGTCGGACCGAATGGGATCGGCCCTCGACTTCTCAGAGCAAGACGGGACGGAAAACGAGAGCGGGCCGCCCCGCGAGAACCCTTAATATCGGCGATAACTATTCAGTGGAACACGCCTGATAACGTGAACGCGGGTACGTCCGTTCGGCAGATAGGTTATTCGGTACGTTTCGCGGTAGCGGCGTCCGTACCTCCAGACGATCCGCGTCCTGATCACAGACCGTACCCTCCCGCGGTTCCAGTTACGGCCGCGGCGGCGTCCCCAAACCTGCGGTTCCGGGACGGCGACCGAGGTCGTGCCCGTAGAGGGCTTGGCCTCGGTCATTGGCGCGGCGATCCCGACCGTGACCACCATAAGCGAAATGATCAATAGTTTTTTCATAACGACCTCCTCGAAAAATTGCTTTAGCGGCGGTTCCCCAAACGATTTCGTTTGCCGTTAAACGGTTTCGAATCTGCAAGGCCCGCTCATTCGAATGGAATATCGGGCAAACGCTTCGTTTTGGGCCCCACTCTTTGCTAGCATCAGCGGAAAAAGCAAGCGTCGTGCCCAAAGTATGGCGTTTATGCTAATCTAAGGTTCATTTCTCTTGTATGAAGGGCATCTCCATCCTCGGTTCTACCGGCTCGATCGGCTGCAACACCCTGAAAGTAATTGAGCATCTGGGCGGCTTTCGCGTTGTGGCGATGGCCGCCGGGCGCAATATGCGGGCGTTTGCCGAGCAGGTCGCAATGTTTGGGCCGGAATTGGTCTCCGTCGATTCAGAGGAGCACGCCGAGGAACTCGCGCGTCTGCTCCGCGTGAACGGCCGCGGCCCGGATGGCTCACCAAAGATCGAGTTTGGCGAAAATGGGCTGATCGCCGTCGCGACCCACGCCGAAGCCGACACTGTTGTTTCTGCAACTGTTGGTGCGGTTGGCTTTATGCCAACGCTTCGCGCGATCGAGGCCGGCAAGCGGATCGCTCTTGCGAACAAGGAAACCCTCGTGATGGCTGGCGAACTGATGACGGCAGCGGCGGCGCGGTCGGGAGCTGAGATCCTGCCCGTCGATAGTGAGCATAACGCCATCCACCAGTGCCTCAGGGGTGAAAAGCTCGGCGAGGTAAAACGGCTCGTGCTGACCGCATCGGGCGGCCCGTTTCGCCAGAAGACAAAAGACCAGATCGCCTCCGCGACCCGCGAGGAAGCCCTCGCACATCCGAATTGGAACATGGGCGAAAAGATCACCATCGATTCCGCAACCCTTATGAACAAAGGGCTTGAGGTGATCGAGGCGCATTGGTTGTTCGGTTTCGATGCGGACCGGATCTCGGTCATCGTACATCCGCAATCGGTCGTCCATTCGATGGTCGAGATGATCGACGGCTCGGTGATCGCACAGCTTGGCGTGACGGATATGAAGCATCCGATACAGTATGCGCTCACGTATCCGGAACGTGCTCCCGGCTGTCTAGAGCCGCTCGACCTGGCAAAGATCGGAAGCCTGACGTTCGAAGAACCGGACCTGGATCGCTTTCCGTGCCTGAGGCTCGCTTTCGAAGCCCTCAGAGCGGGCGGCACTATGCCCGCCGTATTGAACGCGGCTAATGAGATCGCGGTGAAGGCTTTTCTGGACGGTAAGATCCGGATCAGCGAGGTCGCCGCCGTGAATGAAACTGTGATGAAAGCGCACGAGACGGCGCCGGCCGATACGCTGGATGCCGTTCTCGGCGCCGACGGATGGGCGCGTTCACGCGCTATAATAACGATCGAAGGCTCCGCGGCCACTAATTGATTACAACTTGTCTCGCGGTAAAAGGTTCTAATCGGTAACAAACCGCGGTTTGTTACGTATTATTTTTATATGCCTGATATTTTATTAGTAATTCTAGCCGTCATATTCGTTCTCGGCATCGCGATCAACATCCACGAGTTCGGTCATTTTATCGTCGCAAAGTTGTTCGGGATGCGCGTGGAGGCGTACTCGTTCTTCGGTCTGGGGCCGCGGATCTGGGGATTCAAGGTCGGGCATACCGATTACCGAATCTCCGCCATACCGCTCGGCGCCTATGTAAAGCTCTACGGTGACGAGGCAACGGCGCCGCTCGAGGGCGGCGATTCGGCAAACGAGTCGGTACCTGCGGAGGAACTCTACGAGCTTCGGCCGCGATGGCAGAAATTCCTCGTGATGCTCGGCGGGCCGTTCATGAATATCGTCTTGGCCCTGTCGATCCCGTTCTTCGGTGCTCTGATGTACGGAACGCCGGCCATCCCCGACCCGATAATCTCGTACGTCGTGCCGAATGGTGCGGCCGAAAAGGCCGGTATCAAGGCGGGCGACCGGATAGTTGCCTTTGACGGCGAAGACAATCCGACCTGGAGAAAGATCGAGACGGGCGCGGCGATATCGCCCGAGGTGCCTGTTCCGGTCGTGGTAGAGCGCAGCGGAGAGCGGATCGCTCTGACGATCTCGCCGACCAAGGCCGACCGAAAAGGGCAGGCCTTTGGCGAGACGGATATGCGCCCGGATGCGGGCGTACAGGACGTATATGTTCGCAAGGTAGAGGATGGTTCCGCAGCGGCCCTTGCAGGCATGCAGAGCGGCGACAAGATCGTGGCGGTCAACGGTTCGAACGTAAGGAACGTGACGAACTTCATGTCGCTCGTGCAGGAGAATAAGGAATCGCCGCTGAACATCGTGGTCGAGCGCGGCGGCGTTCGCCAGCAGCTCGTGGCGACGGCAGCGATGACCGAGACGGGACAGGCACGGATCGGGATCGAATTGCAGGGCAAGGGCAGCTCGGTACGCGAACCTGCCGGCATTACAGACGCCGCAGCATTTGCGGTCAACTCGAATTACGAGATCATCGCCCTCACCGGCCGCGTATTCGGGCAGCTATTCAGCGGCCAGCGGGCGGTCAAGGATGCCGGTTTGGCCGGGCCGGTCGGCATCGTCGGCATCATCTCGAATGTGGTGCGCGAGGATGGGTTCGTCGGACTGTTCTCGATCCTGGCCGTGATCAGCCTCAACCTGGGTGTGTTCAACCTGCTTCCGATACCGCTGCTCGACGGCGGCCAGATCATGGTGCTCGGGATCGAGAAGGTGATGTCATGGTTCGGCGCGACGCTTTCGCTGGCGATCAAGGAAAAGATACAGCTCGCGGGGCTTGGGATCATTCTGCTGCTGATGGTTTTCACGTTGTTCCTTGACGTGTCTAGGTTCTTTTAGAGTTGCGGAAGTTACGAAAGTTGCAGGAGTTACGAACAGTCGCGGTAGTTTCTCTAGTTGCGACGTCGCAAAAGCGATTGAAATGGCGCGATTAGAGGAATTTGAGGATATCGAAAGCTGGAAGAAGGCTTACGCAGTTACTGTTCAAATTTATAAACTGACCGAAGCGGGAGAATTTTCAAGGGATTTTGGGCTTCGTGATCAGATTCGTCGGGCATCAGTCTCGATTATGGCGAATATTGCGGAGGGATACGGTCGTAAGAGCAATACCGAATTTGCAAACTTCTTAAATATTGCGAGGGGTTCTTCGCACGAGGCTCAGAGCCATCTTCACATAGCGTTGGGGCTTGGATATTTAAAAAGGGAAGACTTTGATGAACTATATAATTCGCTTGCGGAGATATCTCGCCTTACGCTTGGTCTGGCTAAATATCTAAGAGGTCATCAGAAGAAATAGCTTTCGTAACTTCTGCAACTTCCGCAACTAGCATTTTATGCGTAACACACGCCCAGTTAAAGTTCGCGACATCCAGATCGGCGGCGGAGCACCGGTCGTCGTTCAGTCAATGACCAAGACGGATACGACCGACGTGGACGCAACGATCCGCCAGATCGACGAGATGGTCGAGGCCGGATGCGAGATCGTCCGCATCGCCGTTCCTGATGACGACGCCGCTGCCGCGATGTACGAGATCCGCAAACGGACAAATGTGCCGATCGTCGCGGACATTCATTTCCATTACAAGCTCGCACTCAAAGCCCTCGACGCCGGCATCGACAAGCTGCGTATCAACCCGGGCAACATCGGCTCGATCGACCGAGTTCGCGAGGTAGTTCGCGCCGCCGAGGCTCAAAAGGTACCGATCCGCATCGGCGTAAATGGCGGTTCGCTTGAAAAAGACCTTCTGAAGAAATACGGTTCGGCTACTCCGGAAGCTATGGTCGAATCGGGCATGCGGCACATCAGGATACTCGAGGATCTCGGCTTTAGCGACACGATCATCTCTTTGAAAGCTTCGGACGTGAACCGGATGGTCGCCGCATACAGGCTGATGGCGGAAAAGGTCGATTATCCGCTCCACCTTGGCGTGACCGAAGCCGGAACGCCATTTGGCGGCACGATCAAATCGGCGATCGGCCTGGGCATTCTGCTTCATGAGGGTATCGGAGATACCATTCGCGTGTCCCTGGCCGCCGAACCGCACGAGGAAGTACGCGTCGGGTGGGAGATCCTAAAATCTCTCGAACTTCGTAAGCGCGGTGTCACGGTCGTGGCCTGCCCGACGTGCGGCCGGCTCGATATAGATAATTTCGTCGAGATCGTGACCGAGGTCGAACGCCGCCTCGCACACGTCGAAGAACCGCTGCATCTTTCGATAATGGGCTGCGCGGTCAACGGCCCGGGCGAAGCACACGATTCGCAGCTCGGCATTACCTTCGGACGAAATGTCGGCATGATATTCAAGGACGGCGTGCCGATGCGTCGCGTCTCCGGCGAGGATATCGTCGAGGAATTTGTGAAAGAAGTCGAGATCCTGCGAAAGGAAGGTTCGGCCGCCAGATCACTTCTCGACAACAAAAACCTCGTCCAGATCACATAATATTGGCCGCGAGATCAAGAATTCAATTAGATCGCGTGCGATCCATCTACGGGAAGAGGATCGTGAACGGATAGAACGGCAGATTGCGGAGAACGCCGAATACGAGCAGCAAAAAGAGCGTGGACATCACCATCGTCAGGCTCAGCTTTCCAAAACCCAGCCCGCGGCCGCGGACCGCGACCAGAAACATCGACACGAACCAATAACCAAAGAAGATCATCACTACCGGGATCAAAGCGTTGTAGTCGAGCGCGGTCATTATGTCGCCGTGAAACAGGGCATGAAACCCGCGCGTCAGGCCGCAGCCCGGACACGCAAATCCTGTGGTCGAATATAAAGGGCAGGCGGGAAAGAACCCGGATGTGGTCGGGTCGAAATACCAGGTCGCCGCCGCCCCGGTCACGACGGCCACGACGCCGACAGCGGCGAAAAGCCTCTCCTGCGAGTTTGGATCAGTAATACCGGCGACTGCCTCTTCCATCAGTTATTCAGATGCTCGCCCTTAGTTTCGGGCGGAATAAAATTATAAACCAGAACGCCCGAAACCTTGACCGGCATTCCGGCAAGTGTGGTCGGTGAAAATACCGCCGAGCGTGCGGCCTCGACCGATGCGGCCCGCAGGAGCGGATGACCCGAGACCGCCACAGCCGAAATGACCCTTCCCTCTTCATCTAGCAAGACCTGCACTGCGACCGTCCCACTGGCCCGAACGGCACGAGCTCCAGCGGGATACGCCGGTTTTGGTAGAGCAATGGCCTTTCCGTTCAGCACGCCGCCGCCCGGCACGGGACCCGCCGACTTGACGCTATCCTCCTTCAGAAAATTATAGACGAGAACTCCCCTGACCCTTACGGGCGAACCTTTTAGAAACGTGGGCGAAAATCTCGCCTCTAATGCCGCACTGCGGGCATACGGAAATAAAAGCTGAAAGGCAGTCTCCGCCTCGGTGCTCCGAGGCTTGGCCTCCGTCACGGGTTCGGCGGAAATTACCGTTCCTCCCTCATCGACGATCACCTCCACCCGTACTACACCTTGGATGCCGCTCGCCCTTAGATCCTCGGGATATTCCGGCTTGGGAATGCTCTTTGCTTTTCCGTTCAACACTCCGCCGTTTATTGCTTTCGTGGTTTCCTGGGCAAGAGACGCGGCAGATAATACCGAAAGTAAAACCGCTGCGATTAGCAACCTGATCATAATACTCTCCTCTTTGGATGGAATATTGGCGACTCGTCCGCCTCTAGCTTAGACACCAGAAAAGACGAAAAGGTTCCAGCAAACCTCACTTTCTCGATCCTCATTATCAGGCCGCCATCCGGGCGAAGAGGCCGTCGATCGCAACCTTTCGGTTTATGTTGACGGAAAGGTTCAGCCTCATATCTTCGATCTCGTTATTCCATCGTTCGATCGCAGAGGTCTCAGCGGCGTCGGCGAACTCCCGGAGTTGGTCGGCAAGGTCGGGGTTCGTGAGATCACTCGAACCCTTTTGAAACGCGAGCGTGTCCCGTATCAGAGATTGGAGAATATCGACAGACTCTTCGAACAGATCCTTGTTCCGTGGGTCGTTCACTTGCTCGCTGATCTGGAGCATCGTCGCCACACTGCCGGTGAGAATGGCGGAGCGAATTACGTCGATCAGGAGCCCGCGCATCTGCCGAAACCATTCAAGGTCCAGGGACAGAGCCTTTGCGACGCTTCCCCTGGCCGCACGGGCCGCCAAAGCAGCATCTTCGGCTGAATATGTGCCGGACGATCTCAGGAACGTCTCGATGGAGCGGGCCTCGACCGGAACAAAACGGATCATCTGGCACCGCGACCTTATGGTTTGAAGTAGCGAATCCGGCCGCGCACTGATCACTATGATATCGGTCGTAGCTGGCGGCTCCTCGAGCGTCTTTAGAAGCGCATTAGAGGCCGAGTCGTTCATCTTCTCGGCATCGTCGATAACAAAAATGCGTCTCGCTGATTCGAACGGACGGAAATTGGCCTCGCGCTCGAGCGCACGGATCGAACCCACTCGGAGGTTCCTCTTATAGGGCACGACCAGTCCGACATCCGGGTGATCGCTCAAGAAAACCCTATCGAAATCTTCACCCTTTTCGGGCTTCGGAATCTCGACCTTCCCGATCCTGGAACAAATGCTGCAGATCCCGCAGCCGCCCGCACGGCACATCAGGAGCCGTGCGAACTCGAATGCAAACTCCTTTTTCCCGACGCCCTCCGGGCCGGAAAAAAGAAGCGCATTAGGTATCCGCCCGCTCGCTGCCATGCGGCCGAGGCGGGACTTTGCTTCTTCGTTTCCGATAAGTTTGTCGAACATCATGTTCCGATAAAGCCAACGACCATCTCAACGACCGTCTTATGGATCTCATCGACCGGCCCCGCGCCGTCGATCACGCGGAATCGATCAGGCTCGCGCTCGGCGATGCCCAGATACGCACTGCGAACACGATGGTAGAACTCTGCGGCCTCGAGGTCCATGCGGTTCTGCACCCGTTCGTCGCCCCGAGAGGAACGCATCCGCGTCAATGCCATTTCGACGTTGATGTCAAAAAAAAGCGTTAGATCGGGCTTCAGCCCTCCCGTCGCGAGGCCGATCACGGCGTTCACCGTCTCTTCGTTAAAGCCGCGCCCCGCTCCCTGATATGCGAACGTGGCGTCGGCGTAGCGGTCCGAGATCACGACGCGGCCTGCGCCGAGAGCGGGCTTGATGAGCAGCTCGACATGCTGAGCCCGGTCGGCCGCAAACAAAAGCAGTTCGGCAAGCGGTGCGACCGTTTCCTCGGTTTCGAGAAATGCCTCGCGAAGCCGGCGTCCGAGCGGTGTCCCGCCGGGCTCCTGGGTCGAAAGGATATCGATGCCGCGGGCGCGCAGATCCCCTGCCAGCATTCGTAGTTGAGTTGATTTACCGCTGCCGTCGATCCCTTCGAAGGTAATGAATTTCCCGGTCAATCTGGTCTAGTCAGTCTTTCTCTCTTGAGAAATGGTAGAGATGGAGTGCTTGAAGATAAGGACGTCCTGCCCGCCGACATCGAGCAAGACCGAGAATTTGTCAAAACTCTTTATACGCCCCGATAGGGTTGACCCCTGCAGCAAGTGAATTACCACCGTGATCTTTTCCCGCCTTGCAGAATTTAAAAAGGCATCCTGAATGTTCTGGGCCGCCGGTTTTTCCATAACATTTTCTCGTTTATTTTGTTGAATTTACAATTACTCGAAGATTATAGCAAATTTCCACAGTCTCACAAGTAAATTTTGGAAATGACCGAATTTCATACGTGCAAGCCCCGAATCTTCTCAAAAACTGACGGATCGTCGCCAAAACCGCTAAGCCAGATCGCGTCGGGTTCACGTCGGAACCAGGTCAACTGGCGTTTCGCGTAGTTCCGCACGTCTTGTTTCGATCGTTCCACGGCCGACTCAAGCGTCCGTTCACCGCGTAGAAATTCGCATACTCGCCTGTACCCGTGAGCTCCAAGCGCATTAGACGCTTCATTTACGCCCTGGGAGAGTAATTGTTTCACCTCATCGACAAGGCCATTGGCAAAATGCTGCTCGGTTCGAGCGTTGATCTTCTCATAAAGAAGGCCTCGTGGCGGTTCCAGGACGAACAGCCGGATCCTGCGGGCAAATTCGGGCGGGTCGGCACGGTTCGGCTGCTGGCGGGAAAAGAGCTCTCCGGTTTGAAAAATGACCTCCAATGCACGCATTACCCTCGGCGCGTCGCGCGGAAACAGCTTGGCGGCTGCCTCCGGATCTAGGCGTAGAAGCAAATTGTGAAGATGTTCGGGGCCATTTCGATCACGGATCGCCCGCAGTCGTTCCCGCAATGCCTGATCGGTCTTTGGACTTTCAAAAAGCGGATCACGCAGCGTGCGGAGATAAAATCCGGTTCCGCCGACGAGGACCGGCACGTTTCCCCGCGATTCGATCTCAGCGATCTTTTGCGCCGCGTCAGCCGCCCAATCGGCTGCCGTGTAGTTTACATTCGGATCGACGTAATCGATCAGATGATGCGGAATTCCCTGCATCTCGTCATCAGACGGTTTCGCCGTCGCGATCTGTATGCCCTTGTAGATCTGCACAGAATCAAAATTGATGACCTCGCCGCCGACGTGCTTCGCGAGCCTGACGCCGAGCGCGGTCTTCCCTGAACACGTCGGCCCGGATATGGCATAGATCGGTTGGTCCTTGAACGCAAGCTCCATTGCTATTGAAGATTATCACGCCGGGCAGAAAGGCGAACGGCTACCGAATATGACAATTCTGGGCGATAATCTTTCCCAAATCTTATTATGAAGACCCTAGCCGTACTCGTCCTCGCAGTTTTCTTGAACCTTTTCATTTTTGCGCAACCGAGCCGAAACTTTGTCGGATATGTAAACCCGCTGATCGGTACTCAGAAAATGGGGCATACATTTCCGGGGGCGACGGTGCCTTTCGGGTCGGTGCAGCTCTCGCCGGATACCGACCAGCAGCCGCACAATATCGGCGGGAAGTATAACCCCGACGCATACAAATACTGCGCTGGCTATCAGTACGACGATAAGGAGATCGTCGGATTTTCGCACACGCATTTCAGCGGGACTGGACATTCGGATCTCGGTGATTTTCTGATCATGCCGACGGTTGGGCCTCTGCAATTGGAACCGGGAAAGAAGGGTGATCCGGCGAGTGGCTTCAGGTCAGCATTTTCGCATGCGAATGAGAAAGCCGAGGCCGGCTATTACAAGGTCTTGCTTGACGACCCAAATGTTCTTGCGGAGATGACGGCGACGACCCGCGTCGGATTTCATCGGTACACGTTCTTGGGCAGGAACCCAGCTATCGCTCCCGGCTCTGACAAGATCGAGGCACATATCATCCTCGATCTGATGCACGGCATCTACAACTACGACGACAAGAACGTGTGGACGTTTGTGCGGGTCGAGGGCGACCGGCGGATCGTCGGTTATCGCCAGACGAACGGATGGGCCCGGACGCGGACGGTGTATTTCGCTATGGAGTTTTCTAAGCCGTTCAAATCTTACGGTTTTCGGAATTTCGGCAAGGTCGATTATCAGGGTTTCTGGCGAAAGTTCGATCAGACGAAGAACTTCCCAGAAGCGGCAGGAAAACAGATCCGCGGATATTTCGACTTCGACGTCGCGGCGGGCGAGCAGGTGCAGATCAAATTTGCGCTGTCGCCGGTTTCGACGGAAGGGGCGCTCAAGAACCTGCAGGCCGAAGTTCCACATTGGGATTTCGACCGCGTGAAGCGAGAGGCTCAGGCGACCTGGAACAAGGAGCTGTCGAGGATCGCCATCACGACGCTCGACGAAGGCGAGATGGTGAATTTTTACACGGCACTATATCACGCACTGCTGACGCCGACGGTCTATATGGATGTGGATGGGCGGTACAAGGGGTTGGATCAGAATGTCCATCAAGCAGTGCAGAAGCCCGCGCGTGAGCAAGGGCTTAACGGTCAACTTGGAGGTAAAGCCCTAGCTAACGCGCGGGCCTCTGCATTCACCAACTACACGACATTCTCGCTTTGGGACACATACCGCGCGCTTCATCCGCTGTTGAACATTATTCAGCCGACGCGGAATCTGGATATGGTGCGGTCGATGCAGGCGCATTACGATCAGAGCGTGCATAAAATGCTGCCCGTATGGTCGCATT
Source organism: Pyrinomonadaceae bacterium (assembly GCA_050246275.1). Taxonomy (GTDB): domain Bacteria; phylum Acidobacteriota; class Blastocatellia; order Pyrinomonadales; family Pyrinomonadaceae; genus OLB17. The sequence goes on along the minus strand of JBFWWI010000007.1, from coordinate 135,311 downwards.
ATGCGAACGATAATTGGACCATGATCGGGTATCACAGCGTGTCGGTTATCGCCGATGCGATCGTTACGGGAAATCTGACAGGACCTGAAGCGATGAAGGCGCTTGAGGCTTCGGCTCAGACGGCGCGGACGAAATACTACGATGGGCTTGAGTGGTATATGTCGATGGGTTATGTGCCGGACGACAAGAATTCGTCGTCGGTCTCGAAGACGCTCGAGTATGCGTATGACGATTGGGCGATCGCACAGGCGGCGAAGAAGCTCGGGCGAAATGACCTTTACGCGGAATTCATCAAGCGGTCGGAGAACTGGCGAAATCTCTACGACCCATCGACGGGATTCATGCGGCCAAAGATGAGCGACGGTTCATTCAAGAAAGATTTTGACCCGCTCTCGACGCACGGACAGGGCTTTATCGAGGGGAACGCGTGGAATTACAGCCTGTACGTTCCGCACGATCCGGCAGGGATGATCGACCTGATGGGCGGCAAAGGGAAATTCTCGCGTCATATGGACGAGCTTTTCACGATGCACCTGCCGGATGAGTTTTTCGCTGAGACAGAGGACATCACCCGCGAAGGCATCATCGGAAATTATGTTCACGGCAACGAGCCAGCACATCACGCAGCGTATCTATACAACTGGACCGACGACGCGTGGAAGACACAGGAACGCGTGCGGATGATCTTGAAGAACCAATATCGCCCGACGCCGGACGGGCTCGGCGGCAACGACGATTGCGGGCAAATGTCGGCATGGTATCTTTTCTCCGCCCTCGGCTTTTATCCGGTGGCTCCGGGTTCGGGGGAGTACGCGCTCGGAAGTCCCGTGATCAAGACCGCGGCGGTAAAGTTAGAGAACGGCCGCGTTCTGAATATCGAGGCCGTGAATCAGGGCGAGAAGAACGTGTATGTTTCGAGCGTCACGCTAAACGGGCGAAAGCTCGACCGGCGGTACATCACGCATTCAGATATCACGCTCGGAGGCAAACTGACCTTTTTTATGAGCGATAGGCCGACGAAGTGACGAAGGGGATCAAGGATATGCCAGAGAAACACCACGGATCGAGCGGCTCACCCATCTCGAGACGTTCGTTCGTCGCGGCCGGCGGCATGAGCTTGGCTCTATCGCAGGAACTGATCGCTCAGACACGAGAGGTAAAGCAGGATGAGAATTGTCCGTTCTGCCGCATCGACGCGGGTAAGCTGTCGGCATTCAAGGTGTGGGAGGATAGGCACTTCCTCGCCTTTCTCGACCACAAACCGATCACCCCGGGACACACGCTGCTAATTCCCAAAGAGCATTATCCGTACCTGTTCGATATGCCTGAAAAGCGTTACGGCGAGATGATGACGCGCCTCCGCTGGCTTGCCGCTCCCGTCAGGACGGCAATGTCATCAAAGCGAGTCGGTGTGATCGTAGAAGGGTTTGGCGTGGACCATTGCCACGTTCATATCGTTCCTATCAACGGAGGCAACGAGCTAACACGCAAAGGCGTGGCCGGTGTGACCGACGATGAGTTTGCTTTGGTCGCGAAAAAGATCCGTGCCGCGATCGGTGCTCTTCGTTCCGATCGATAGCTCTTCGGTGCTCAGTTCGAAACAAAGGCTCGTAGAATTGAGAATATGACGATCGCGAGAAGCACAATCATCGCCCCGGCCACCTGGCCGCGAGACAGTCTCATTTCACCTCTAAAAGCAGCGCAGGATTGATCTTGAACTGAAGCATATTTGCGGTCTCGCGGCCGCCGTCGCCGCCTTTTCGCTGCATCGAGACGCGGCCGATCTTGAGATTTCCGGATCTGGTGATGACGACCGGGCCTTCGGAAAAGAACCGGATCGCCTCAGCGGCGCTGACTAGCCGCCAACGCGGCCGGCCGGCCGACTTTACCGCAACGAGAAGCCAGTCCGCATCCAGGTCGCCTTCGCCTTTGATCAGGTCGCTCACGATGGCTTGCTTTCGACCTGAAAAGAATTCGACGATGCGTTGCTGCATCTCTGACGAAAACTCGTTCAGGAACATCCGGTGAGGATCGCGCGACCGCTCCGAGGGTGGATCCTCGCCCGTGAACTTTCGAAGTGCGGCAGCGATGTCGTCGGGCATGCGCCACCTCCTGGCATACTGTCCGAGCCAACGCTTATCTATCTGATTGAATCCCGTGGCATTGCTTACGAGCTTGATCGAGATGCCGTGAAGCGAGGACCCCTTCCGCGTCGTGACGGCTACCATAATGTCAGCCTTTTCGCCGTGAGGTTTTGAGACGGTAAGGCCGGTCACGGTGTCGCGGTCATAGCCCATTACCGCAAGCCAGCCTTGTGCCTCAGCATCGCTCCGCCAATCGCGAAACTTTGCGGCGATCTCGTCTTCGTTCCTAAAACCAGCCTTCGCCGTCCTGGAACCCAGCTCGCGCGCTGCGGCAGTTCCCTGTCCCCACGCTTCGGCCGCCTCTCCGCCCGTGAGAATGAAGAGGGCCACGACCACAATTCTTAGCAGCAGAAACTTCATAAATTGAACTGTCGCGATTGCCCGGCGTTGATAATAGATGCAATACGCCATATTATCAACGGCAACGTCAGCAGGAAAACAGCAAGGATCAGAAAACGATATGAGTGATAAAACTATGGACGACCTGGCCGAATTGGAAGCGGAATTCGCACGCGAACAAAAGGGACAGGGCTCGCTCTCGCCCTATATTTCAGGGTCGCCGTCGGCCAGGTACGTGGGCTTTGACATACATCCCGAAGACATCGAAGCCCTGTTTTTCGAAGGTATAGGCGTACCCCGGTGGGCAAGTATCGAAGCCGCCGACCTCGACGAACAGAATGCCATCTATATGGAACGATATAACGAAGTGATGGCACAGTTCCCACAGATCGGGCGTGCAAACGACACTTTCGAGGGTTCGGCATTTTTGGCCGAAGACATCGGCCCGATGCTTGCCGAGTGCGGCAAGATAATTTCGTCAGCGACGAGCCCAAAGGCTGTCCGGGCGGCGAAAAAATTTGTAATTGCCGGAAACAAGGCGGCCGCGGAAAAGGCCGGCCTCGAGCTTCGCCCGCGCGTCTAAGCCGACTCGAGACTGTCCCCCGAGAGTACGTCGGCCTCGACGATAACGCCGGAAAAGTGATCGAAAACGCAGATGCGGTCGCGGCCGTTTCGCTTTGCCTGGTACAGTGCTTGGTCGGCCGCTCTGATAAGCTCGGCCTCGCTGCCTTCGAACCCGGCGATGACCGTGGCGACGCCGGCACTTACCGTCAATTGCGAACCGGTTTCCGAAGAGGCGTGCGGGATCTCCATCCGTTTTAGATTTGCCACCGCTTCTTCTGCGATCATCACCGCGCCCGCCGAGTCGGTCCCGCCGAGAATGATGGCAAATTCCTCGCCCCCGAAGCGGGCCACAAGATCCGTCGGCCGTTTGATCGTCTCGGCGAACGCCTCGGCAACACGCTGGAGGCAATCATCGCCGGCCTGATGGCCGTACGTGTCGTTGAACGCCTTGAAATGATCTATATCCAATAAGATCAGCGATATTTCGGTCTTGAACCGGACGGCACGGTGCCATTCGTCCGAAAGGAAGCCTTCGAACCGCCGACGGTTGCCGATCTTGGTAAGGCCGTCGGAGTTCGCGAGCCGTTCGAGATTCTCGTTGGCTATCGCGAGTTCGGCCGTCCGGGCCTCGACGAGGCGAGTCAGTTTTTGTTCTCGCCGCTTCAAGTGATAAACGCTCGCCCGCCAAACACCGAACAGGAAAAGGCAGGTCAGGGCGACGGCTGCAATATAGAATGCGGTCGTCTGATAAAAGTACGGCTTTAACTCTAAACTCAAAGCGGCAGGGCCTTCCGACCAAACGCCGTCGCTATTGGCCGCGCGTACCATGAATCTATAACTGCCCGGCGGCAGATAGGAGTAATTGGCGGCCCTTCGGTTCCCGGCGTCGATCCAGCCGGAATCGTGGCCCTCCAGCATATATTGGAACTTGACCTGATCCGATCTCAACAGGCTGATGCCGGTGTATTGGATCTCAAGGTCTTTGCGGCCAGGCTCTACCGCCACACCATTTCGAAAATCCACCGATTCACGCTCGACCAATACATTCTCGATCACGACCTTTGGCGGCAGCGGGTTCTCATCGTCGACCCTCGGATCGAGCACGGCGACCCCATCCTGTGTCGGGAACCAGAAACGCCCGTCCTTGTCGCGTATGCTTGCGGGCTGACGACCGCCATTGCATTCGTTCGACAGCATGCCGTCTCCTTTTCCGTAGCCGACGCTGTTGATCTTTGCGATCCGGCCGTCAGCGAGGTCGTTGAGTTCCTGTCGCCTGACGCGATAAATACCGCGGTTGGAGCTTATCCAAAAGTTGCCTTTCGCGTCCTCCTCGATCGCAAAAACACCGCTGTTGTAGAGGCCGTTCTCCTCGCGATAATTAAAGAACTTTCCGTTCTTGAGACGGCTCATTCCCTCGTCATAGGTGCCGATCCAAAGCGTTCCTTCGGGATCCTCGTAAACGGTACGAATATAGTTCCCGACCAGGCCTTCCCGCTTGGTAAAATTTACAAAACGTCCGTTCTCGAATTTGCTAAGTCCGCCGTAGCCGCCGAACCACATCGTTCCCTTTGCGTCCTGCATTACAAAGGTCATGAACTCGTTTGGCAGGCCGTCCTTTGTCGAGTATTCGCGGGCAAGTTCATAGTCGGTGAATTTGAGCAATCCTTTATTCGTGGCTGCCCAGACGTTCCCTTCGCGGTCGCCTTTGATCGCATGCACGTGCGAACCGCGCAGGAGCAATTCGGCAGATCCATCCTTTACGAGATAGATGCCGCCGTTGAGGCCGACCCACATCTTGCCGTTCGCATCCTCGTAAAGCGACTGAACGCTCATCCGCCCGTTCTTCCAGCCCTGTTCCGGCGAGGTGCCTGCGGGCGACCTCAATTCGACCGGTTTGAAGACGCCGTCGCGATAGATATTGAGGCCCTTTGTCGAGCCGATCCAGATATTGTCTTTGCTGTCGCGATACAGCGGATAGACCTCGGAGTGATCGATCCCATCGGCGGTCGAGTAAGCACGTATCACTTGTTTTCGACGCCGGCTAAGGCCGCGTGCCGTAGCGAGCCAGGTCGTGCCCTCGCGGTCGTGAAATATATCCTGTATCGACGGGCTTAGCAGCCCTGCGTTCTCGCCCCAGATATGTATCTTGCCGTCAATGTATTGAACAAGGCCGATGCTGGCAGTGGATGCACCGCCGCTCGAGAACCAGACGCTGCCGTCTGATTCCTCCCAAAACGAATGGTATAGAGAATTGACCGGCAGCCCTTCCTTTTCGCCGAACGTGGCGAGTTTGCCATCGCTGATGTGGTGGACCCGGTTGCCTCCGATCCAAAGGCCGCCGCGGCTGTCCTCAAAGGTGCTCCGGCGAAAATTCACCATCGAGAGGTCAACGGGAGTGAAGCTGTGCCTCCCTTCGAACTCTTCGCCGACGCCGCTTACAATGATCGTCCACTTGCGGCCCGAGCGGCTCGTAAAAGTGTAGTCCTGCGTGGCTCCGATCTCTTTTTCTATGTATTCGAACCTTCCGTTCACGAGCCGATACCAGCTCCTGCCACGGCGATCATCATCCTCTGACAAGAATCTGATCTCGCCGTTCTCCGCCCTTTCGATCCTGCCGATGTAATGGCCGGGCACAATATCCGAGGTCAGCGAACTGAACACACCGTCGCGATAGATGGTGAGGATGCCGTCTTCCATCGTCGTCGCATAAATGGTGCCGTCGAGGTCGGAGAAAATTCCCGTAAAGCGATTGTTGATGATCCCCCTGGTATTGCTCTTGTTGAAAGTGGTAAATCTTACGCCGTCGAACCGCACGAGGCCATCGAAGGTGGTGAACCAAAGGTAACCTTCGGGCGTCTGTGTGATCTGCCGGACGCCGTTTTGAGGCAGGCCGTTGTCGGTCGTCCACGTATCAAAACGGTAACTTCCGCTCGCCGCAAATAACGACGAGACGGCTAAACACACAACGGCCAGGATTCTGATCGATCGACTCATTTGGAAGCGTGAGGAGCTGGCGGGACGGGAAGCGCAGCAGAAACGCCTAACACTATTAAACAACAATGTTTAGCAGTTGGTCAATGGATATATGAATCGCTCTCGAAATTTGGAACACATTTAGCGGAAGGATTGAACCCTGACCTTATCGTTTGAAAGAGAAATGGGTCAGAAGCGTATGTGGGTGGTCAGTTTGACGCGTCGCCGGACAACTGTCGAGTACAGATCTTCGACGCGGGTGACACCGCCATGATCGCTCATCGGTCTCAAACACACAGAACAGATTCGCTGCATACTCAATACTATGAGGCCCATCGGTCACAGTACCCTACAGATCTCAATGGCTCGAAGAAGATCTGTGGCCAATGAGACAGGGTCCCCGTCTGTTCTCAGCCAAGTCATAAAACGAGACGCCATGGATAAAGTAGATGTCTGTCGCTCTGATCTTGTGATCGGAGACAGTCCGCTTGAAAGCCCCGACCGGCGGATCTTCGCGCCCAACGTCCGCAAATCTATCCACAACCCGTCTTGGTCTCGCCGGATCGACGAGGATGTCGAATCAACATACTTTAACGGGATCGACGCGGTCCAGTAGTGATGATCGTTCTCACGATGATTCGTCATCGCCCCGGAAAACCTTAACGTGCAGCCGGAAAATTTAGCCAATCGACTTTCGGAACTAGTTCCCCGGTCATTCACTTGGCGGCGCTCGGATTTCGTCTTATTTGAAGTCGAGGACAAGACCCGCTTGTTTAACTCCTTTAACTCAGCCTTAAGCTCCGTCTTACTATTCTGAGCAGTCGACGAAATGACGAGTAACCCGAAGAGGGTGATGAGAGTAATGTGCCGCATAGAGTAAGAGTTGAATCTCAATAAGCTTTCACGACATCGGCACCAGTATAGTAGTGCTTGACGATGTCGTCGTATTTGACACCCATTTTTGCGAGTCCGTAGGCGCCGTATTGACACATGCCGACACCGTGGCCCCAACCTCGGCCGGTGAAAGTATAGGCGGCGACCCTTTCGCCCGAATAGCGCTTGTTCATCACGAAAAGCTGTTCGCGAAGACGAAGGGCAGATCGGATCTTTCCGCCCTTTAGGGTTTTGACGCCGTTCGAGCCTATGATCTCAAGTTCCACGGCGCGCCTTGAGTAGCCGGTCTTCTTAACGTTCACATCGTAAAGCGTTCCGATGCCGCGGACATAACGCGATAACCGCGACTGCACCGCCGAGGCCGAGAGCGACGTCGTCCAGTTGGTGAACGGCGACATATTTTCCGCCGCGGTCGGCTGAGCGGTCGGCTCGATCTCAAGATACCAAACGGCTCCACCGGCGTCCGTCAGATAGCGGACATTCTCGCCGCCGACCAATGCAGCTTCTTTGATCTGATACATCGCATCGCCGAACTGGCGAAACAGGAAGACGTCCGGCCGGATGGCGACCTGCCGTTCGCTCCGGCCCGAGCGAAGTACGAGACGGCCGTCGATACTCGCCTTTGTCGTGCCGGTCTGGAGCGAGGGCATCCACTTTCTCTTTTCGTAGATCTGGCGAATGAGGCGGAGCATCTTTGCTCTGGTAAACGGCCGGTTGGGCTTTAGCGTGAGGTCCGGATGGAGCGTGAAATAGCCGTCACGCATCAGCATTGCGATCTCGGCACGCCGTTCTTTAGGTATCTCTGCCGCGTCGTCGAACGAGAGGTGATAGTTCACGTCCGAATCGCTAAGCAGCGTGTCGGGCTCGCCCGGCGCATAGATGAACGATGCGAGAATGCGTGCGAGTTCGGGCGGCTTTGCCGTTTCTTTGGTCACGTTCGGAAACGTCTTGCCGAATTTTGATGCGAGGTTGTTAAGCCAATTCGATACTTCGCCTTCGGTCGGAACATCATCTAACCATTCGTCGGTGATCGTATTCGAGGTAAGCGAGAATCCGTTGACCGCGAGCATTGAGATCAGCCGGACAAGTTCGAGGTTTGCTTCGTCGCGCAGCTTTGCGGGGTTGCGGGAGGTCTTTACAAGGAACGGGTCAAAGTGTCGTTTCCCTTCGAGCGAGCATTCGACCCCGCGAAGATACGGCTCGGCATGGTCGAAGACATTTTCAGAGTTTTCGGTCCGCCCGCCGCATGTCGACGTGAAATACGCCATTATCGGCTTGCCGTCGTATGTCGCGATCTGGCCGGCGGTCTCGCGTACGGCCCGCGTGCCCATATTGGTCTCGATCGAGACACCCTTGTAGACCTGTGACCAGACGGTCGGCACCATATCGAAGCCCTCGGAACCATAGCCGTTTATGTTTGCGACCGCGTAGGTGCGGGCCGCAATGGCCTGTGCCTTTTGAGCCTCGAGATGGGGCAGGGACAACTCCGCCGGTACGACGCCGAGCAGATACTCTTCGAGCGGAACGACGTTTACGACCGTCAGCGTCCCTTTAGCATTTACGAAAACCTCGATCTTTCCGCGGTACGCCTTGCCGTTGAGACGGACGGGATTGGATCGCTCGTTCAACGAACCGAATGAGACGGCCTTGAGTGATGTGTATCGGGCAGCCTCGGCAGGGCCGTTCACCACGACCTCGCGCAAGTTTGGATCGACCACGGGCGGGCCGATGAGCTGCGACGAATCGCCGGTCGGCCTGATGAGGCTGCGAACCTGTGACTGCCCGGCCATGCGATTTTGCTGAGAGAGTGCGATCGCCTCGTCCGAAATTACCGTTTTCTTTTCGGCCACCAGGATGAGATCATCGAAGCCCTTTTCGGCCATCAAATTCTTGTATTTTTCGGCCTCCTCGATCGTCTCGAAGACCGATCCGACCCAGACCCGCCAAGTGTTGGTTGCCGGATCGATGCTCGTAATGGCCGATTCGCCGGTTGCTTCGCGTATATCGCCGGCAATCTCGGCCGCTTCTTCCATATTCGGCAGGCCCTGGATCTCGAACCGAAACTGCTCGACCTGCGGCGGGCGATACGCTCGCGCCGCCACCGCAACGCGGTTCGAAGATAGCACTCGGAGCTGTTCATCCGGCGAATATGCGACAAGAGTTGAGTCGCTTGTCGTGATCGAGACCGAGCTGGAATTGGTCGAGAGGCCGATACGGATCAGCGGCTCCGAACCGAGGAAGAACGGTTCGTAGGCGAACACGTTACTCGATACCAAGAATAAGATCGGGAGCAAAACCCTGATGCTACTGAACATTTACTATTAATTAATGGGCCGCTGCGTCGACACAAACATCTTTCAAAGGCAGGACGAGAACCTAAGCGGAAACTAAACGACGACTGATCGCATGATCCTCGCCTCAAGAGATGATCCAAGGTGAACCGGCTCGAACCATTCCGCTGGATACAGATAATCTTCGCCGCTTTCATCCATTATACGGATGTACTCAGACGGATCATTCGGCAAGACATCCGCCACCCCGTATATCTTGTGAAGTTCCAACGAAGCGGAATAACCTTCATTATTCATACAGATGACAAAGCCCGTGATCTTCATATCATCAATCCAACAACCGTTTGATCTTCATTTCACGTTTTCCGATCCCGTGGCACTCGTACCAGTGTAACTCGGCTATCCGTATCGTGCCATCAAGCAGTTCGACACGTGCCGTTCCCTTTAGTTTCCGCCAGTCCCGCCCGCCATAGTCTCGCCGCAGCCGTTCCAGTTCACGAATCGAAAAGCGCCTTGCAATTACTTCGGTGTTCTCTAGCGGCGGGAAGTAGCGCCTGAAGTAGATCATAGTTCAACGCAAGTGGCAGTTCAATATTTTTCCAGTGAATTGAACAACAGGGGAAACGTGGCGTACGTTTGCCCGCGGTGCTGCGGACGAAAGGCGAAGAGGACGATCTTGCCTTTGCCATAACCGGCTTCGGCCAGGGCGATCTTCCCGTTGATAAGCTTTTCGCCGAGCATCCAGCCGGACATCAGTGCGTCCTTTTCGGCGTAGCGGGCGATGACTTTCAGTGTGCGCGATCCATCGCGTGCTTCTTCGAACGCCGAGCTGTTGATGAAATATGCGGGAAGCTCATCGGCGACGCCGCGTGCCAGATCGCTGCGCCGATCTACATTGATCTTGACTATCGAGCCCGGGTTATAGAACTCGCTGCGCCGCACACCGCTCAGGACATTTTTTATGGGCAGCCCGAATCGCTTTATATGACGAGTTCGCACGAATCGTCGAGGCAGACGAGCTTGCCGCCGTTCTCGACGAATTTCTTGAGGTTTTCCGCTCCCGCATCGCCGATCCCGCCTGCATATTCCGCTGGGTATCGATCCGCATTCAGTCCGTTCAAGATCGTGTTCTCGCCGTCCGCGGCCAGGATGACCACGTCGTAGTCGAGACGGCCGGAACGCACGTCGTCGTTCGAGATAGACTTGAACGGGATCTGATGATAGTCGAACACGAGCCGCGTCCAGCCTTCGTCCATCGACGGGGCGAATGGGCGGTAAATGCCGATCTTCGGGTCGGTCTTGAGCGGGTTCGGGTGTTTTGCAAACCCTGCGGCGGCTGGCGCGAGGTTCAACGCAGCCCTTACCTCGTTTTGGGTGTTGATCTTCTTGAGCGTCGGGCGAAATTTTTCGAGGTCACGGATGTCCCAGACCTCATAGTTTTCGACACCCATTTGAAGGGGCAGCGTCCAACCGGCGACATCGTACGGCGGATCGGGTTCGCCGCCCGCCCCGACCCGATTCGGATATACCTGCTTCTCAAACAAGCTTAGGACATTGTTCTTCTGCGGCTGATCGGTAAAAACGAGAAAACTATTCAAGGGTATCTCGTGAAACTCCTCGGCCGGGGAATGCTTCACCCATAGCTCGCTCGTCATGCGATGGACCTCGATGCCCTGAAATGCGAGTATCTCGAGAAATCTTGCCACCGCCTCGCTATTTGGCTGGCCGGCCATAACGACGAATGCCCGCGGGACCGCCGCGTCGAGCCGCAGATTTGCGCGGCCGAGCGAATGAAAATTCGCGAGATATCTTTGCCGATACTTTGCCGCAAGCGATAGAAGGGCGCGGCTTGCCGTCATCTCGATCTCGGCGATATCCCGCGGCCTCCAAACGCCGCCCTCCCATGCATCCGGGTAAGCTGTTGACGTCTCAAGCGGCGACTGCAGCCCGCGTGCCGGGCGCGTCCGATGAAGCTGTTCGCGGGTGATCGTGACGGGTGACATCAGGTCGGCGCTCGCCGCCTCAGACAGGATGCCGATCGAATTGTGATAATAAGGAGCGGAACGAAATCCGCCGTGCCACCACATATCAAACGTCGTATTTGTCGCAACGCCCTCGATGCGTTTTGCCTGCAGGTCGGCGGCCATCTTGTAACCGACAAGCCCGACCTCGCGGACGATCGACGGGTCGATCCGAGGATTTGGCGGGTCGAAGAACGGCGGTATCACGAACCGCGCTCCGGCCTGGCCCATTTGATGGACGTCATAAACGATCTGCGGAAACCACTCTTGCCAATACAGCTTCGTGATGTTGCGGGTCTCCTGCAGATTGAGCATGAACCAATCCCGGTTGTTGTCGTGGCCGGCATAGTGATGGTAAAGCTCGGGTGGCGACGAGCCTTCGCTCTTGGTCCCGAGCGTCTTGCGATACCATTCGGCGACGATCTGCACGCCGTCAGGATTCGACGAGGGGATCAAAAGGAGAATGGTATTGTCGAGCATCTCCTTTGTATCGGCATCATTTGCGGTCGCGAGTTCGTACGCGAGATTCATCGACATCTGCGACGCTACGATCTCGGTCGAGTGGATCGAGCACGAGATGGAGACTATCGTCTTGCCGGAAGCTATTAGATCTTTGAGTTCGGCCTCGTTTTTGATCGTGCGGGGATCTGCCAGCTTTGCGCTTATCCGGCGATACCGCTCGAGGTCCCTTATGTTTTGCGCAGACGAGATGAAGGCCACTATCATCGGCTTGCCCAGCGTCGTCTTGCCGATCTCCCTTACGAGCACCTTGGGGCTGGCGGCATCCAATTTTGCGAAATAGTCAGTGATCTGCGGCCAATCGGCGATCGTCTTGTCGTCGGTCGGCACAAAGCCCAGCACCGATCGCGGCGTCGGCTGAGCGACAACTATCGAGGAAAAAAGTAAGATTAAACCGCCGAGGCGCAGGGACGCCGAGGTGAGAAGATGGCATTTCAGTGATCGAACGAGATGGCAATTGCGCATAAGAGTATTGGTGCTTCCTCCGCGTCTCAGCGTCTCAGCGGTGAAGGTATGCTTGGAATAAGCGAGAACAAGAAGATCGTTTTCCCGTTCGAGCAGGATAACAAATCGCGGCTCGCGGGAAAACTTCGCTACTGGTGGTGCTGGACGGCTGCCTCCGGCCTGCTGTTATTCGTCGGGCTGCCCGCGGTGCTGTTCCTTTGGGTGATCGGCCGTCGGTTGTGGCTGTACCCGCTCGCACTTTGGGGAGCGAAGACATGGCTTCAGGCGTGCGGGGCGAAAGTGTCGGTCACCGGACTCGAGAACCTGGAGGAAGGAAAGCAGTACGTTTTCGCGTCAAATCATCGTTCGTATCTCGACACGGCATCCCTATTCAAATACGCAGGCCGGCGCATCGGGCTTGTCGCAAAGAAGGAATTGCTGAAGGCCCCGGTCCTGGGCCAGGGAATGGGTTTCGTCAACATCATCGCGATCGACCGATCCAATCCGGAGCGCGCACGCCAGTCAATGGACAAAGCGCTTCAGGTGATAAAGGACGGCTATTCTTTCGGTGTTTTCGTCGAGGGTACTCGTGCGATGCCGGGCGAGCTGCTGCCATTCAAGAAAGGAGCTTTTCATCTCGCGTTGCAGACAGGCGTAGATATAATCCCTGTTGCGTTCAGAAATACCGATCGCCTGATGGGCAAAAAGACCGGCGTACTCAATTTCGGAACGATCGAGATGGTGCTGATGCCTCCCATACGCACGCAAGGCCGCGAGATGATGGATCTGCTTCGCGAAACACGTGAGGCGGTCGCCGCCGAACTTGCCCGAAATTGACCGCCGCCGCCTGACCGGCGTTCAGGGCTTTTTCGGAGCAGGCTTATCGGCAGGCGACACATCTTCGGCATCGCCGATGATGACATCCGTACGGCCGAGCTTGTATTCGGTATATTTGACGCGCATTCGAAGTTTGACGACGGCGCCGTTGTCGAAAACCAGTTCGTCATCGGAAGAGGCGAACGATGGGAACCAAAACTTACCGTCCACGTTCTCGCGCCACGTCTCGACCACGGGGAATTTATTCGTTTTGGTCTCGGGCACAGCCTTCCCTTTCGACTTTACGATCATAAGATCCTCGTCATCCACCCAGACACGCCCGGTGAACAAACGGATCTTGCTCTTTGGGTCGGGTATGGCCTTCGGCGTTACCTCAAATACATGGAGGTTGAGCTCGTCGATCTTCTCTTTCCCGAGATAGGTAAAGTTGTACTGCGAGACGTTGCGGGGTTCGAGGGCGAAGGGATTCACGCCGCCGAGATCTTCGAGGTCCTCAGGTGTTACAAAACCCGGCGGAACGGTCGGCACTGGGGCGAACAAGATCCGCTCGAACCGCTGCCCTTCTGAGGTAAAGGTCATGAACGAATCGCGGCGATATGTCCCGGTGATCTGGCCGCCGAGGCCGATCGTATTTATGGTCGCGTAGCGATTGAAAACGTAATTTGTGAGCGCCTCGCGAAAATTCGCCTCGTTGGCCGTGAATTTAGCGACGATCGAGTCCGCCTCTGCCTTGCTCAGCGTGCCCGGCGATATGCTCGACTGGCCATAAGCGCCGAATGACAATACAAAAAAGACCAGAGAAGCCAATATACCCGCTTTTTTCATTCCGTTGATGATACCTCAGGAGTATAGATGCACTATTTCGGGCGATAGTTTACAAGTTCGCAAGACCGGCTGAACCCAAGAAAGACAAAACCCGCGTAGCCGGAATATGCGGCGGGCGAAAAAGTCCTGCCGATCTGCCGACACGCGGGCGATCTTTCCCCGAGCACGGTCAATCGACGAATTGAATATCGACCTCGTGCGGAATGATGCCGGCGTCAAAGCCTTCTTTCAGCAGCCGACGCACGCCTTCGCGACCGCGCTCGCCGTAATCAAGCGTCAGGTCATTTACCCACATAGCGACGAACCTGTCGGCGAGTTCCGGGGCCATATCGCGTGCAAACTGCATCGCATAGCTCAAGGCGTCTTCGCGGTTCTCCATGGAATAGAGAATGCTTCGGTGCAGATGCCTCGAGACCTGTTTCATAAGGTCGTCGCCGAGATCGCGGCGAATGACGTTGCCGCCCATCGGCAGCGGAAGCCCCGTTCGCTCGTGCCACCACTCGCCGAGGTCGAGTACCTTGTCCAGACCCATCTGCTTGTAAAAAAGCTGGCCCTCGTGGATCAGAAGCCCGGCATCCACCTTGCCTTTTTGCACGGCATCGATGATCTGGTCGAACGGAACGACCTCGTACTGAAAGTCGCTGTTGTATATCCGAAGCGCAAGGAACGCACTGGTCAATTCCCCGGGCACAGCGATCTTCATTTTAGAGATCTCGTCGGGCCTCCGGGGTTCCTTTGAGACTAGGATCGGGCCGTATTTGTCGCCGATGCTTGCGCCATGCGGCAGTAGTGCGTATTTATCGGCAACATATGCGTAGGCGTGAAACGAGATCGCGGTCACGTCGAACACGCCGTTCTTGGCGTCCTCATTCAAAGACTGGATATCTTTGAGCGTATGTTCGAACTTCAGGCCTTCGGTTTCGAGCTTGTTCGTCGCAAGCCCGTAGAACATGAACGCGTCGTCGGAATCTGGCGAATGCGCAACGGTAATGGTTCGTGCGGCGGGCGTGGTCTCAGCTTTTACAGACATACTTCAATACTGCGTATAATAGACATTGGTGTCGTAGAAAACTGTTATTCTATCGTTTTGAGCGTGTTTCGCAAATAACGATCTCAATTCGCTCACCATTGCCGGAAAACGGGCATCATCTTCGGCCGGAACGTAGGAAGCGGACAAGAGCCTGCCCTTGAGGCCATCAAAATCGAATTCCTGACTGTTTGGAAATGACTTAGTCCGAATTCCGTTCTCAAAAATGTCGCTGAGCCGCGATGCGTCGAAGGTTAGGTGGCGGACGACCTCATAGTCTTTTGAATACTTGATCAGGAACGCCTCATATTCCCTCAGGAACGGGGTCGTATCGAGCTGACGCTCATTCCACATCAAGGCGACATTTCCCCCGTCCTTCGATATTCGCCGGAATTCACGCTTTGCACCAACCGGATCGAACCAGTGAAACGCCTGCCCTGCGACGACTATGTCAACAAGATCATCGGCGAGCCCGGTCGCCTCGGCCGTTCCATCGACGCTGTGAAAGTCTGGAAACCGCTTTAAATAGCGTTCTGCGGCCTCGCGCATCTTTGGGTTCGGCTCGACGCCGTACACGGTATTTCCGTTCTTGAGGAAAAGCTCCGATGAGATCCCGGTCCCCGAGCCGATGTCAGCGACGATCGAACCGGGAGTAAGGCCCATCTCCGCCCGGAACAGTTCGAGGACCGCCGGGGGATAGTGCGGCCGGTATTTTACGTAGTTCTCTACCCGATTCGAGAACCTTTCGACGGTATCGCCGACTTGGGTCTTCACGTTGTGTTCCATCTAATCGCCCGCCAAAAAGAAGGTCATCACCCAACTGCCTTTTTTCTTTTCGAAGCCGGCTCGATAGTCGATCGGGCTTCGGACATAATCCGCCGCGACATAGCCTGTCTGGCCGCCGAGTGTCCTCACCTTGTGCCAGGCAGGTCTTTCCTTATGGTCAACGGCAGCATCCACGATCTTGACGATATTGTAAGAAAGCCGGCCGACGATCTCTCCGCCGGTCCCGGGAGACTTCCTCAGGTTCACGTCCGAGCCGAAGATCACAAAATGTTCGAAGGCGTCGAGGTCAGATGGAAAGCCGTCAAACGAATACGGCGCCGTGAAGAGGCCCTTGCTGGCGCCGCCTTCACGAAACCACACACCGCCATTCTTGATCACCGCGAGAAACTCTTTCCAAAATCTCATCTTGTCGGGCCATAGCTCCTCGAAGTCCTCTACGCCTTCATGCCCGCCGAAGCTGAGCTTGATCTTAGGATCCATCACACTTTTTACATATCGGAGGTCGCGCCTTTCCGCTGCCGCGATCAGTTTGTTCCTGAACGCGACAAATGTCTTGTCCTGCGACGCTTCGTCTCTGGGCCCCACGTAGCGCTCCTGGCCGAGGGACGCAAGGGCCGCGATCGATATGAAGATCGAAAGAGACAGGATCCTTTTCATTCTACTCCTCTGGAACTTCTTTGCCGGTCCATTTGGTCTTGCTCGAATGCGGAATGTCGAACTGATCCAGAATGCGGTAGCACAAATGGTCTACCAGCTCCGCGATGCTCGATGGACGATGATAAAATCCCGGGCTTGCCGGCAAGATCCTCGCGCCCGCGTGAGAGAGCCTGAGCATATTTTCCAGGTGGATCGAGTTATACGGAGTTTCGCGGGGAACCAGGACAAGCCGGCGGCCCTCTTTTAGACAGACGTCGGCTGCCCGATGGATCAAGTTGGTGCCGGCACCGCTTGCAACGGCGCCGAGCGTGCCCATCGAACACGGTATTATCATCATCCCCGCCTGTTTATTCGAGCCGGACGACGGCTTTGCGGCCAGATTGTCCAGCCGCCAGTATCTGATCAACTTCGAATCGCCATCGAATCCAAGCCATTCGTTCAACTTCGCGGGCGTCGGTTCTTTCAGGTTCACGCCCATCTCGATCTGCGCGACGGTCGCGGCCGTGCCGGACATTATCAGATTTATCGTCTCAACCACACCGCTCTCGGCCAAAAGCTGAAGTGTTCGGTGGGCGTAGACGGTTCCGGAGGCTCCGGTGATCGCGACGGTCAGTTCCATATTTGTGGTAACTAGATTCTATATTCTGTCGAAATTTAATGAAAGCAGGGTATTCGTCTGATATGTATCGGTGGGATTCGACGCGTTAAATGGTGTCGGGACAAGATCTTCTTCCCCGGCACGGGAATAGACGGTACGGGCAAAGGGATTAATATTATCGGAAGGAGGGGCGAGACATGAACATCATCGAATGCATCATCGGGAAAGCGGCGGACGTGGCGGGCACCGCGGCATTCGCTGAGGTCTTTATAAAGGTCTCATCCCTGTATAAGTACATAGGCCTTTTCATCTAGTAATTCGTTCAACAGATCTCTTCAAGTAATACTCTTCTTCAATTATCCTCAGCGGGGAACGGTTTCCCCGCCTTTTTTCTATTTGCACAAGCCTGCGCGTCTGCACGGCGGCGATACACTCACCTTGGATCTATCGCCCTAACGCTCGGGCTATTCGATTTGGTACTCTATCCGTTCAATGAATCCCTCAGATATCCAGGACATCCTCAACGGCGTTCGCGATGGCCGCATCGGCGATGACGAAGCCATTCTAAAGCTAAAGAACCTCTCGTTCGAGGACATCGGCTACGCCCGCGTCGACCACGGCCGGGCGGCACGCCAGGGCTTTCCCGAGGTGATCTTTGGCCAGGGCAAAACGTCGGCACAGATCTGCGGCATATTCGAGAAGCTGATCTCACGATCTCCGAATGTGCTGATCACGAGGACCGATCTCGATGTGTTCGGCGATATCCGAAATATCTATACCGATGCGGAATGGCATGAATCTGCCAAATTGATCCGGGTGAGGCGTGAAACGGAGGACCTCGGCGCGGGCGAGATCACCGTCTGCACCGCCGGGACCAGCGATATCCCCGTAGCCGAAGAGGCCGCTCTAACGGCCGAGGCGATGGGAAATCGAGTGCAGCGGATCTGGGATGCAGGCGTCGCCGGCGTACACCGCATACTTGCCGAACGCGAACGTCTGCAAAACTCTCGGGTCGTTATAGTTGTTGCAGGGATGGAAGGCGCTCTGCCCAGTGTGGTAGGCGGCCTGGTGAGCGTGCCGGTGATCGCAGTTCCGACCAGCATCGGCTATGGGGCTTCGTTCGGCGGTGTAGCGGCCCTGCTCGGCATGCTCAACTCGTGCGCTTCGAACGTGACAGTCGTCAACATAGACAATGGCTTCGGAGCCGGTTTTTCGGCAAGTTTGATCAACCGCAAGTGGCCGAGTTCAGTTGAGTATCCCTAAATATCTTTTCCAGGGGCCGACCGCGTCTTCGTAACGCTTTGCCATCACGGTCGCGATCTGGCGTATGTGCGTAAGATCGTGGACGACCCATGTCGCGATCAGTTCCCGAAGCGTCACCTCGCCGAATTCGGGATGAACCCCTGTGAGTTCGAGTTCCTCATCGACCAATTCCCACGACCGCAGCATTTCAATATTTTCGGCCCGGACATGGGCAAACTCATCAAGAAGGGCCGAAAGGGACTTGCCCGGCGGCCTCTCAAATTGACCGTACCTATCGAATGGCGGGAACACACGTCCGTCAGCCTGGGCGAGTATTACCTTGGCACGCGGTATCCAATCGGCTTCTTCGGCGTAGATATAATGGCCGATGATGTCGTACGGCTCCCAGTTGTCCCGGTCGCCCTTACTCGCCGTCCATTCACCCGACAGATCGACGAGCAAGGCCCGCAGAGCCTTCGGCGTGGCAGACAGAACCTCGATAGAGCGCTCAAGGTCGAATTTCATATTGTTGAACTCCGTCTCAGATAACGAAGCAAGGGTGGATGGGGTTCCGTAAACTTTCAAGTAGACGGGACTACGGGTTCATAAGGGCGAGGAGGCGGTCGGCCCAATCGCTCTTTGCGTTGCGGAGTATCTCGTACTGGACCTGCGCCATCTCGGGCTTTTTGAGTTTGAGAAAGGTCCTGCCGAGGTTATAGCGGGCCTGTTCAAGGTCGGCATCGTAGCCAAGCGCATTGTTAAAGGCGGCCTGGGCATCTTCGAGGCGTCCTACTTCATAATATGCCTCGCCGACCATATTAAACGTCCGTGCATCCGGCTTATAGATCTGGAGTTGATCAAAGACATTGATAGCGTCGGCCCAGCGGCGCTTCTTGAAGTATGCCTGGCCGAGCCGCTCGAGCGAGCCCACGTGATCGGGTTTCAGAGCGAGGGCACGGCGGTATGCAAGGATCTCTTCATCCGACTTATTCAGCCGGTTCAGTGCGAGGCCGTATGCGTATTGGGTGTCGGGATTGTCATCATCGAGCTTCGTCGCCGTCCGATAGGCATCCGCCGCGTCTTTGAATTCGCCCAGGGCATAGCTCGAGGCGCCGATATTCACATAGGTCTCCGGCCAGTCGGGCCGCAGCTTTGCCGCCTGTTTCGACGCCCTGAGGGCATCCTGGTGGCGGCCCAGGAAACCGTATGCAAAGCCGGCCTGATACCACGCTTCGGCATAGCTGGGGTCGAGCTCGACGGCCCGTTCGAAGAAGGGTAGCGCACGCGCAAAATCGTCGGTCGAGAGCATCGCTACGCCCTGCGAATACGACCGTTCGGCATTTGCACGCTTGTTCCTCTGTGTATCTGCCGAGAGCGCCGAGACCGTCTGGAGCTGACTGACCTTCAACTGTGAGATCCGCTCCGCCGGTATGGCGAAGTTCAGGCTTTGACCCTCGGCCGCCTGCAGCGTTGCAACTCCGACGACCTGACCGTACATATTCACGACGGGAGAACCCGACGAACCCGGACTTATCGGAGCCGTGATCTGGATTATCTTTCCGTAACCGGAGATCTCGCGAACCGCCGATACTATGCCGTCAGACACGCTGCCCTCGAGCCCGAAAGGATTTCCGATGACAACTATCGATTCGCCCTCCTGGGGAACCCGGCCCGATATCGGAAGCGGGAACGCCGATCCGGGCGGGACATCGACCTGAAGCAGGGCGAGATCACCCTCGCCATCAACCGCAAGTACGCCCTTTGCGACATACTTTCTGCCATCCATCAGGGTGACCATCACGCGGCTTGACCGCTCGATGACGTGGCGATTCGTGATCACGCGATTCACATCGACAAAAAAGCCGCTGCCGCGCGACAAGGTCTCGCCGCGGGCGTTGAACGTCTCGACAGCCACGGCCGAGGGTTTTACACGCTTTACCAACTCCGGAAGGAAATCCTGGGCGCGGGCGGCACCGGAAAACAGGAGAGCAAGGAACAAAATTGGAAAAATCGGTTTCTTCATCCAGAGCACGATCAGGGTTCGATTATAGTTTGTAAACAGACACGGAACAATCAAATTCGGGCGCGGGAGGCACATGGCCAACCGTGTGCGAGAGTGGCAACGATACAGGTTACACGCTAATATTCATCATTATGGTCAAGAAAATTGCACTTGGGGCCGACCATGCCGGGTTCGAAGCGAAAGAAAAGATCAAGAGAACGCTTGACGAGCTGGGCATTGAATACGACGATATGGGCACAAACTCGGCCGAAAGTGTAGATTATCCGGATTACGCTCAAAAGGTCGCGGAAGGTGTTTCGAGCGGCAAGTACGAACAGGGCCTATTAGTTTGCGGATCGGGGACGGGAATGGCGATCGCCGCCAACAAGGTCAAAGGCGTGCGTGCCGCTGTCGCGTGGTCGCCCGAGATCGCGGCACTTGCACGTCAGCATAACGACGCAAACGTACTGTCGCTGCCCGCACGGTTCGTCGGCGAAGAAGCTTCGGCAGAGATCGTCAGATCCTTCTTTGGATCGGATTTCGAAGGCGGCCGGCACGAACGCCGCGTAGAGAAGATCACAAAGATCGAGCAATCGGACCTCAAATAATGATTTGGAGTGGCCGGCCGTTTAGGACTATCATTTAGCGGCACTGGTAATGATCTACAAGGTTCACATTCCGGCATACCCGCTAGACCAGTTCATCGATGCATTCATCTACTTTGAACGTGTCGAGCATGCTCACACCGTGGACCGTTTCCTGCCCAACGGCGATACCGAGATACTCATCGACTTTCACGACACGCCGCAGTACATCTATGACAACCACACCTTAAAAGAGATACAGGCGTGCAATCACGTCTGGGCGTCGGGCCTTCGGACGGAGCCGATCACGATCCCTTCGGGCAATGGAGCGGCAATGATGGTGATCGCTTTCAAGAAAGGCATGGCCGCGCCGTTCTTCCCTTTTCCAATGGATGAGATCCGCGACAGCGTCGTCGATGCGGACCTAGTCTGGGGCAGAGATTTTGGCGATCTGCGTGAGGGGTTGCTCGCGGAGCGGGAAGTCGATCGGCGCTTTTCGATCGTCGAGGATCATCTGCTCCGCAGCTTCCGATCTAAGCTGGATCTGAATCCGTGCGTCGCGTTCGCCGTCAGCGAGATGATCGAGCGGCCCGATCTGTTGAACATTCGTCGGATGAACGAGAAGATCGGCTATTCGCAAAAGCACTTTACCGAGCTGTTTCGCCGCTCAGTCGGAGTGACACCAAAGGCATATCTCAAGATAATGCGGTTCCAAAAGGCTGTTCGCACGATCGATGCGTCGGCCGAGATCGATTGGGGCACGATCGCCGGTGACTGCGGCTTCTACGACCAGGCCCATTTCATTCATGACTTCAAACATTTCTCAGGCTTTACTCCCGAACAGTACTCTAAGATCCATACAAATTATCAGAATTACATCCCGGTAGGTTAAGCAAATGGAAAGAAAAGCGAGGGTCGCCTTTTACATCGGAGCGGTGTTTTTGTTTCTGTTGGGAGCTATACACTCACTTGCCCATTTTTCAGGAGTTCCGGCCGGCCTCGACGCCGAACAGCAGCGCGCGATGGACCTAGCAACTACGATCCGATTTGCGATGCCCACTGGCGAGATGCGAACGATCATAGATATCCAGAATGCCTTCAGCCTTTACTTCGTGATCTTCCCCATCACTCTAGCCGTTGTTCTTTGGTTAACCGTCCGAAAACTGCCGGATCCGCGGCCAGTGTTGTTAGTTGCGGCGTTCGCGATGTTCGCGTCTGCCGCGGTGACTTATATTTACGCTATTTTGCCCCCGTTCATAATGTTTGTCATTGCAGGGCTTGCCTTCGTCGCATCGGCGACCCTCTCTGGTCGAAACGGTAGGTAAATTTTTTCCAATACATCGAATGCCGCAGCGGCTAATCTCTAGCCGTTATGGAAAACTTTTACATCAATCACATAGCAGTATTCGTCTGTGCCGTGATGAGTTTGGTCATCGGCTTTCTTTGGTGGTCGCCATTCCTGTTTCAGAAACCCTGGCAGGCTGAGGTCGGCTTGAGCGACGAACAGCTTGCAAAGGCGAATCCGGCGAAGACGTTCGGGCTGACGTTCTTGCTCGCCTGGCTCGTCTCTTACAACCTCGCGTTCTTTATCGGAGCGCCCGGAACGACCTGGCAATGGGGGATCGGGGCAGCGCTTCTCGCCGCTCTCTGGGTGGTAGCAATGTTCACGATCATCGCGTTGTTCGAGCAGCGAACGCTCCGATACATCGCGATCAACTGCGGTTACGTGATCGTGTACTTCGCGGTGATCGGATTCATACTAGGTATTTGGAGATAGGTTCTGTCAGTGGCCCGCACGTAAGTAAGGTCTCCAGTTGCTGAGATGCTTTACTTACTGCGGGCTACCGACACAAGGAGAGATTCATGGCACAGAAAACATCGGGAGAATTCGAGAAGGAGTTCATGGATGGCTTAAAAGCCTCGACCGGAAAAGACCTTTCGGCGTGGATGAAGGCGATCGACGCCTTCGGAAGCAAAAAACGAAATGAAGTGATCGCGTGGCTTAAATCCGAACACGGTTTTGGCCATATGAACGCCTCGCTTCTAGCGGGGATACACGCGAACGGGGGCAAACCCGTCTATCAGAGCACGGACAACTTGCTGGATGCTCAATTCGCAAAGGCCGCGGAGATGAAACCGCTGTTCGAGGAATTCACTGCATTT
The DNA here is from genome assembly GCA_050246275.1 of Pyrinomonadaceae bacterium. Classification (GTDB taxonomy): domain Bacteria; phylum Acidobacteriota; class Blastocatellia; order Pyrinomonadales; family Pyrinomonadaceae; genus OLB17. The sequence continues at coordinate 112,401 of JBFWWI010000007.1, read as the reverse complement.
GTAAAAGCAAAGTTCCCAAATTCCACAGTGTTGCCAAAAAAGACCTATGTTTCGATACTCGAGAACCGCGAGTTTGCCGCGGTGAATATAAAACCAAAGGAACTGCGCATTGGACTCGACCTCGGCGACCGGCCCTTCGACGACAGGCTCGAGAAGGCGAAACTAACCGGCCCGATGCCGCGGATCTCGCATATGTTCGTCCTAACAGACGCGAAGCAGTTGGATGATTCGATCGTCGAGGCGATGAAGGAATCGCATTCGCGGTGTCATTAGGGCACGGGCAACCTTCTGACTCGTTCGTATCGCCCGTGCTTACGCGCGGGCTAGTGCAGGGAGCGGCGCAATACGACAATTGATAGCTGCTAGCTGACGGCTGACGGCTGACCGCTGATAACTGATAGCTGACACCAGTTTCGATCACTTAAGCGCGTCGCGGAGATATCTGACGAGAGGGTATGCGGCCTTGAAACTCTCGGCGAGAATTCTCGGATAGTCCTTTGAGAGCGCCTCTTTTTCAGTGAATTCCTCGCCTACTGTAAAGGACTTTAACTTTAAATACTCGATCGCCGGGTGGCCGGCGTCGAATCCCTTCGGCGGCCGCGTAAGTCTGTCGCCGTGGAATTCGCCGAAACGGTCGCGAAATCTCTTTCCCTCGACGATCTTTAAAAGATCTTTGGTATTTTCGGCAATATGGGTTCGGATCCTCAACAGCTCCGAGGCATCCGGCATATGCTTGCCGGCGGCCGAGAAATACATCCTGGGCTGGACATGGAAGTAATACCCGGGCGACATCGTTTTGCGGCCGCCCGCGGCAATAAAGGCGCCCAGATTGGTCTTATACGGGCTCTTGTCCTTTGAAAAACGAACGTCGCGGTAAATTCGGAAAATACAAGACTTCGGATCTATGCCGGATATTTCCGGGTCGAATTTCGATATTCGGTTGATAAGGTCGCCGGTGACCGCGATGATATTGTCGTTTGCCCTAACGAATGCGTCCTTGTTCGCGTTGAACCAATCTCGATCGTTATTTTTGTCGAGTTTCTTGAGAAAATCGACCGTTTCTTTCGCCAGCATACTTCTGCGCATTTTAACACAGCAAAGATCGATCTTATGGAAGGGGCTGGCCCGACCCCGTTCAATCGTTACCGGGAGAGTTGCAACCGCAGAGAGCCCCCGAGCATCGAACGGTCGTACTTTAAAATACGAACGGTCGTTCTATGATGGATACAGCTAATACAACTTACCGAGGAGAAAGGACACGCCAGGAGATCTTGCGGACGAGCATCGATATCGCCTCTGCCGACGGGCTTGAGGGCCTCACGATCGGGCGACTCGCAAATGAGCTTCAAATGAGCAAAAGCGGACTTTTTGCCCACTTCGGCTCAAAAGAGGACCTTCAGATCGCGACGCTCGAAGCGGCAAGCCGTTTGTTCGTGGCCGAGGTCATCAAGCCTGCGGAGCACATCGAGCACGGGCTTGCGCGGCTGCTCGCATTGCTCGACGCCTGGATCAGTAGCGTCGATAACACCTGCAACCGTGGCGGATGCTTCTTTTATGCGGTTTCAGCCGAAATGGATGACCGGCCGGGCAAGGTCCGAGAACTTATATCGAAGTTGACACGCCAATGGATCGACGCTCTGACGAAAGAGATGAAATTGGCGATCAGGCTCGGCGAACTGAATAAGAACTGTGACGCGGAGTTGGTAGTGTTTCAACTTCACGGATTCGTGCAGGAAGGCAATTGGTTCCGGCGCCTTCACAAAAGTAACCGGGCGTTTCAGATGACGCGCGAGTCCGTTTATCGTGTGCTTGAGGGCCAAGCCACGCCAGCCGGAAAGGCTATCCTTTCTAAAGTTAGGTAGTGCTTGGGAGCGGCGCACACCCTTTCATTCGGCACGGTACCGAAAACTTAAAACACCGGAGGATACGATGAAGAAACAGGGGTTAAGATCTTTCGTGCGAATTGCCGCGCTCGGATCATTTCTTTTTGGTGTATTTCTTGTCGAGATCGCCGCTCAGACGGCCGACGACAAGAGTAGAACTCAGGTGATGATCCTTGGCGTCTATCATTTCAGCAATCCCAATGCGGACGTTGTGAAAACGAACTTTCCCGATCATTTATCCGCAACGAAACAGAAGGAGATCGAGGAGGTGCTCGAAGCGTTGGCCAAGTTCGCGCCGACAAAGATCGTTGTGGAAGCTGTCCCGGAGAACCAGCGGGTCAAAGACAATTATGTGGAGTACCTGAAAGGCAGCTACGTACTGACCGCAAACGAGACGGACCAGATAGGATACCGCCTTGCGAAGAGGTTTGGGCACAAGCAGGTCTTTGGGGCCGATCATCGGATCGGGCTAGACATCAATTCGGTAATGGCAGCAGCAAATCAGACCAAAAATACCGCATTTCTTTCAACGTTCCAGGCCGTGATCGCTGAAGTTCAGGCGATGCAAAAACGGCACGAGACCGCAACGGTCATCCAGGCACTTACCGAACTCAACGAACCGGCACTTCAGCAGCGGACCAAGGATTTTTACTTGCAGATGGCGCGCGTCGGCAGCGGCGACTCGTTTATCGGCGCCGATGTCCTGACAAGCTGGTATCAGCGAAACTTTCGTATTTTCTCGAATCTCGTTCGCGCTATCGAGCCTTCGGACACTCGGGTACTGGTCATATTTGGCCAGGGCCACGCGCCGTATTTACGAGATGCGGTGAAAAGCTCGCCCGATATGGAACTGATCGAGCCCAACCAATATTTGAAGATCCGATAACACGTTCTTTGCCGAGAACTTCTCGCGGATGGCTTGAATGGTCGGGGGACCGAAAGATGAAGACTTTAGGCAAATTGATCACTGTGATATGGACTGCGGTATGTCTCACTGTCGTTTCGGTTTCCGGACAGCCGGAGCGAAGTGAAAAGGGCTATGCCGAGATCAACGGAACTCGCCTTTTTTACGAAAAGGTCGGAGGCGGCGATCAGACGGTGGTGGTTCCCCTCCACTTATTTCTCTTCGAAGATCTCAAACACCTCGCTAAAGGCAAGACGTTCATCTTCTACGATGTACGGAACCGCGGCCGATCGGACTCGATGCAGGACCTGACGAATGTAACGATCCAACAGGATGTCGAAGACATGGAAGCGCTGAGGAAGTATTTCAAGATCGAGAAGATGTCTCTGATCGGCGAATCGTACGCCGGGCTGATGGTCGTGATGTATGCGATGAAGTATCCGCAGCACGTCGAGAGATTGGTTCAGATAGGTGCCGTGCCGCTGAAGTACGGGACGCAATATCCGAAGGAACTGACCGCTAACGATCCGACGCCGGTGCCGGACGCAGCGGCATCTGCCAAGATCGACGAACTCTTCAAACAGGGATATCACAAAACGAATCCGAAAGATTTTTGCGAGAGGGATTGGGCGGTTTCGAGATTTGGGCTTGTCGGCGATCCGAAGAATGTCGATAAGCTTCGGAGCGTCTGCCACCTCTCGAATGAGTGGCCGCTGAACCTTTATCGCCATTTTGGATCTCATTTCGTATCCGTACAGAAGCTCGATATTTCTAAACTAGAGGTTGCGAAGGTTAACGTGCCCGTCCTTACCATCCACGGAACTAAAGATCGAAACGTCGCATATGGGGCCGGTCGCGAATGGGCGATGCTGCTGCCAAACGCTCGACTCGTCACCATCAAGAACGCTGCGCACTTCCCATGGATTGACGATCCAAAGCTTGTGTTCGGCTCGATCAAGACCTTTCTGAGCGGTAAATTTCCTACATCCGCCGAGAAGTTGGCGCCTAGCTGACCTCTTTTGAAAAACCACCCCCGCAAGCGTAAAATCTAGCCGCGCCGCTAATTTATGCTATGGACTACTGCGAACACGTAAAGGAGATCGTCCCCGTGACCCCGAGTGCCGAGGGATGCGAAGAGTGCCTTAAGACCGGCGATTGGTGGGTCCATCTCAGGCTTTGCGAGAATTGCGGCCATGTTGGATGCTGCGACAATTCGCCGAACCGCCACGCGACCAGGCACTATCGAGCGACGGCACATCCGATCATCAAGTCGTTCGAACCAGGCGAGAATTGGGGTTTTTGCTATCCCGATGATCGATTCTATGAAAGTTTGCCGAATGCTTGAACCTATCGGCGACACGATATTGAATTTATGAGCAAGCAGGTCAAGATCCTTTTACAGACGACGATTCCCTATACCGAGGACGACTGGCATATCGGTCGGTTCTCGAAGCTCACCGAAGCCTTACGCTCGCTGAAGGACGGCGGCGAGAATCCCCTATACGAAGTCACGACACGCAACCGCGAGGCGGACGGACACGGAATCGACCCGGTTCTGAGCTCGTTGGACGAAACGGACTACGACCAACTTTGGCTGTTCGCCTTGGACATGGGTGATGGTCTTTCGCCTGCCGATTGTGCGGGAATCACACGATTCCGGAAGCGCGGCGGCGGGGTTCTCTCGGCTCGCGATCATAACGATTTGGGCTGTTCGCTCTGTATGCTCGGCGGCATCGGGGCCGCCCACTTTTTCCATTCAAAGCAACAGGAACCAGACGTATCCAGGCATTCGCGTGACGACAATGTGTCGCTCAACATAGATTGGCCTAACTACCACTCCGGAGCGAACGGCGATTTTCAACACATCCAGGCGGTCGATCATCCTCTGATGCGGCGAAAGGACGGCTCGTTGATCGAGTATTTCCCCGCCCATCCTCACGAGGGCGCCGTCGGCCCGCCGGAGAGTATCGATGCAGCGGCCGTCGTGGCCCTGGGGAGGAGCAAGGTAACGGATCGCCCGTTCAACCTGGTGGTCGCCTTCGAGAATATGGTTGATAGTTCGGGCAACGTCTGCGGCCGCGGCATTGCCGAATCGAGCTTTCATCATCTAGTTGATTACAACTGGGATCCGGAGGCCGGGTGTCCTACATTTCTCGAGGAACCTCCGGGTGACGAATACAAACGTTTTCCGGAAAGGCTGGACGACGTCAAGCGGTACGTCGAGAATGCGGCGGCTTGGCTGTCGAGAAAAGGTTAGTCCGCGAAGCGCGGATGCGCGCGAAACCTTTTATTTCTCCGGGCGAATGCACCGACCCTAAGCAACTTTTGCGTACTTTGCGTGTAACGATTTATGACCAACGAAAATTTCCCCGATATTCCACTTGAGGCGTGGCGGCCAACCAAGAACACTCTTCATCTGTATTGCCAGATCGTCGGCAAGATCCGGCTGGCGATGCATCCACGGATCAACCACTGGTGGCATGTGCCGCTATACGTCACGCCCCGCGGTCTCTCGACGCGGACCATTCCGTATTCCGGCGGCAACTTCGAGATAGAGTTCGACCTTCACAGGCACGAACTCGTCATCAGTACTAGCGATGGCAAGCACGAGAATTTCGCTCTCTATGACGGGCTGACCGTCGCGGATTTTTACAGCAGCGTGTTCGCCAATCTCGCGAAACTCGGGATCGAGCCAAAGATCCGGGCGATCCCATATGAGGCTCCATCGACCACACCTTTTGCCGAGGACACGGAGAACAAGTCATACGACAAGGAGTACGTCGAGCTCTTTCACCAGACGCTGGTGATCGTGGACGACATTTTGAACGAATTTCGCGGGAGGTTCCTGGGGAAGTCCACGCCGGTCCATATGTTCTGGCACAGTTTCGATCTGGCCCTGACGCGGTTTTCGGGCAGGCGTGCTCCGGTAAGGGAAGGAGCAGGATCGGTCGAACGCGAGGCGTATTCGCACGAGGTGATCAGCTTTGGCTTCTGGTTCGGCGACGACAAGGAAAACAGCGTGGCCGCACCCGCCTTTTATTCATACACGGCTCCCGAACCTGCCGGGCTCGCCGAAGAGCCGCTCTCGCCGCCCGCGGCAAAATGGGTTGAATCGAACGGCGCTCATCTCGCGCTGCTGCTGTACGACGATGTTCGGAACGCCGCCGACCCCGATGCAACCGTTCTCGGTTTTCTGGAATCTGCTTACCAAGCCGGAGCAAAACGCGCTGAGTGGAAGATCGACGACCTCGCTTATTGAGTAGTCGATACCGATCAACGCTTCGGTTCTTAGGCGTATGATAAATCCCCATCTGGTTCTCCTCGTTTTGATATTTTCGGTCCCGATGACCGTTTACGGACAATCACCGACGGTCGATCAAATACTCGCGGAAGCGGCTGCCTCGGTCGGACGGCCCGGCGATATCGCTAAACTTAAAAGCATTCTCGCTTTCGCGGACTGCGTCGGCCCAAAAGGTACTTACTCAACGAAGATCGCCTCCTTTCGCACCAACAAGACACGATTCGAACAGGCCTACTCTTACAAGCCCGATCGACTTATCGTGAACATAAACGAGGACGCAGTTTGGACCGTGAGCGAAAAAGGGCCCGACATCTCGACAGCGCTTCAAAGAATGGCGGCACGCGGCCACGAATATCAGAAAATGGCTTTCGATGTTCGCAGTTTTTTTTCCGGCCTTAAATTAGCTGGTGAAGAAGAATTCGAAGGCAACCCAAGCATTAAGTTGTCGGGAAAGAATGAACTTGGTATGGACGCGGATGTTCATTTCGACAAGCTGACAAAACGATTCAGCGGTTATGTCTTGAAGATCCCGAACTCCGACAAGACGATCAAGAATGTAGTTCTCGAATGGAAAAGAGTCGGCAATTTGAGGCTTCCTTCGGTGGTTCGCGCTACCGACGATCAAGGAGATTGGACGCTTAGGTTTCACACGATCACTCTCAATAAAGCGGTGGAGAAACTCTTGGAAATACCGCCGCGGGTCGCAGACATTGCCGAGCTGATGAGGCTGCACGAACAGCAAAAAGAAGCCCATTTGAGTTACAACGCCGGGCTTTTCGTTGAGATGTTCGTCGATCAGTTGATGCAGCTGCAGCGCGGCAGCGTTGTCACCCGTTCACGATCAGAGAACCTCGCGAGATTTAAAAGCTATTTTTCAACTTTTAAGTTCCAGGAGTGGGAAGATATCAAGCCGCCGATCGTAAAGGTCTCGAACGATGGTTCGATGGCAACGATCGTCGTTCAAAAAAGCGTAAAAGGAACGTACAAGAACGACAAAGGCGAAGAGGTATTCGATCATACCATCTTCGCCTGGCTCGAGGTCTGGGAAAAGGTCGACGGCAAATGGAAGGTCACAACCGTCGCCTCGACCGAAAAGAACGGTGCGAATTAAGGCCTATTTCGCACCTTTATAGATGGCTCCGTTCTTCATCACGAAGACAACATTCTCCATCCGTTTGATGTCGGTGAGCGGATCTCCCGCAACTGCAACAATGTCGGCAAACTTCCCGATGGACAGCGAACCGATCGATTTGTCCAAACCCAACAGCTTTGCGGCGTTCAGAGTTCCCGCCTGAATAGCGTCCATCGGCCTCATTCCGCCCCACTCGACCATCAAGGTAAATTCATGCCCGTTCGTGCCGTGCTGGATCACGCCGGCGTCGGTCCCGAGGGCGATCTTGACGTTGTTGGCTATCGCTGTCCGAATAGCCTTACGCATTGCTGCCGCCGCCATTAAAGCCTTTTCACCGCGAAAGCCCTTCAATACACCGTTCTTCGCGAGACTTTCCACCGTTTCGCCTGCCATTAGCGTGGGAACGAGGTATGTGCCTCGCTCGGCCATCAATTTTGCGCCTTCGTCGTCAAGGAAAGAGCCGTGCTCGATGGACGCCACACCGGCCCGCGTGGCGATCTTTATGCCCTCCGTCCCGTGAGCGTGTGCGGCGACCTTCCGCTCCAGCTTATTGGCCTCCTCGACCATCGCCTTTAACTCTTCGAATGTGTACTGCGTGGCGCCGACCGCATCGCCCTCGCTCAGCACACCGCCCGTTGCGCAAGTTTTGATGAGATCGGCGCCGTACTTGATCTGATAACGCACCGCGGCCCGCACCTGTTCCGGGCCATCAGCAATTCCCGTTTTGTAATCGCCATCGGCGGCGCCGGGTTTGAAGCCGTTCTCATCACAGTGACCGCCCGTGATCCCAAGGGCATGGCCCGCTCCGAGAATTCGCGGCCCGGGCACCCAGCCTTCGTTTATCGCCCGCTTGAGGGCCAGGTCATTGAAGTTTCCCGCACCGACATTGCGGATCGTGGTAAAGCCCGCCATCAGCGTCATCTGGGCATTGCGGACGCCGAGGATAGCGCCGAAGGAATCGGGGTCGCGAAAGATGGAATTATTTGCCTCAGGGTCGCCCAAAACACGGCCGATGATGTGGGTATGTGCGTCGATAAAGCCCGGCAGCAGCGTCGCATCGCCGAGGTCGATGACCCTCGCACCCGTCGGGATGTTTATCCGGCCGGCGGGCCCGACAGCCATTATCGTATCGTCGAGAATGACTATCACTCCGTTGACGATCGGCGGCGCGCCCGTTCCGTCGATAATGCGAGCTGCCTTTAACACCACCGTCCCCGAGCCTTTACGCTCGCCGGGAGCACCGACATTCTGGGCGGCAATGTTTACTGCCAGCAATAGCAGACAAAAGACGAGCGAGAAGGATTTGCGTTGCATCTTGATCTCTCCGGCGTGGTGTAAGTTCGTCAGAACTTGAGCGATTATAGTAGGGCGACGGTCGCATTCAAAGCGGTTCGGCTTCTGGACCGCTGCAATTCGTGGCAGAATCTATCTATCCGAATGATCGATCTCAGAAGCGATACCGTAACGAAACCCAGCGACGAAATGCGTGCCGCGATGACGGCCGCAGAGGTTGGCGACGATGTATTCGGCGAGGACCCGACGGTCAATCGCCTGCAGGAACGAGCGGCCGAGGTCTTTGGACGCGAGGCCGCACTATTCGTCCCGTCGGGCTGCATGGCAAATCAGATCGCTGTGAAGGTTCATACCAAACCCGGCGACGAAGTGATCATCGAAGACCGCGGCCACATCTATCAACACGAGATGGGCTCGGCGGGGGTCATCAGCGGCGTGCTTATCAAGCCGGTTCGCAGCGACGACCGCAGCGGCCATCTCAAATGGACCGAGATCGAGCCTGCGTTGCATATCGATCACGATTACCACGGCTCGCAAACCGGCCTGATCTGCCTCGAGAATTCACACAACATGGCCGGCGGGACCGTGATGGCCGCCGAACACTTCAAAGATCTCTGCGACCGAGCACACGCTCACGACATTCCCGTCCACCTCGACGGAGCCCGCGTTTTCAACGCCGCCGTCGCCCTCGACACGACCGTCGCTGATCTCACACGTCATTGCGACTCGGTACAATTCTGCCTGTCGAAAGGCCTCGGTGCACCGGTCGGGTCGATGCTGGCTGGCTCGCGTGATTTCATCGACGAAGCCCGTGCGTGGCGGAAACGTCTCGGAGGCGGAATGCGGCAGGCCGGGATCCTCGCGGCGGCCGGGCTGATCGCCCTCGAAGAATCACCCAAACGCCTCCACGAAGACCACGCCAACGCCCGCCGACTCGCCGAAGGCCTCGCCGAGATCGACGGCATCGCGATCGATCCGGCAACTGTCGTCACGAACATCGTCATCTTCGATATCTCCGGGACCGGCCTTACGCCCACCGACATCTGCGAACGCCTCAAGAGCCACGGCGTCCTCGCCTTCGGCTGGGATTCCGTTATCCGGTTGGTCACGCACAACGGCTTCAGGGCAGAGGATGTCGAGTCTGCTGCCTGGGCGTTAAGGGAGGCTCTTAACCTTTCATGAATCCTGAGGAGTTGAGAAACTTTTGTCTTTCGCTGCCGTTTGCGACTGAGGACGTGAAGTGGGGAAACGATCTCTGCTTTTGCGTGGGCGGGAAGATGTTCTGCGTTACCGGCCTCGACGCGGGCAGCCATCTTTCATTCAAGACCACGCCCGAGAAATTTGCCGAACTCACAGAACGCGACGGCATCATTCCCGCGCCGTACGTCGCCCGCTATCACTGGGTCGCAGTGGAGAACTCCGACGCGATCGACAAAGCCGAACTAAGAGAACTCATCGCGAACTCGTATCAACTGGTCTTCGACAAACTGCCGAAGAAGGTCCGTACCACCCTCGAACAGAGGTAAACAATAGGTGAAACGCAGCCGCGATCTCTTTGCGATCTTCGCGTCTTTGCGTGAAACTTCTTTCTAATAGCAAGGGCCGATCTAACCAAATGAACAAACTCGCTTTGATCCTTCTGCTGACGCTCTTACTCGCCGCCATCACCGTCGCCCAAGCGAAATTCGTAAGCATTGAAGGTCATCGCGGCGCTCGCGGGCATCTTCCGGAAAACACGATCGCGTCGTTCATCAAGGCCGTCGAGCTTGGGGCTGATACGCTCGAGCTCGACGTGGTGATCAGCAAGGACAAAAAGGTCGTCGTATCGCACGAACCGTGGTTCTCTTACTTCATCTCGACCGCGCCGAACGGCGATAGGATCACGCGAGAGAACGAGAAGGAGCACAATCTGTTTCTGATGGACTATGCCGAGATCAAGAAATACGACGTCGGTATCCGAGGCAATCCGCAGTTCCCCGACCAACAGCCGCAGAGAGCTTATAAGCCACTCCTTTCGGAGGTATTTATCGCGCTCGATAAGTTCACCAAGAGCAAGAAACTTCCCTTGGTCAAATACAACATTGAGGTCAAATCCAGCCCGGATGGCGACGGGGTCTATCATCCCTCACCGCCCGAGTTCGCCTCGCTGGTGATGGCGGAGGTCATCAAATACAAAATGGCGACCCGCTCAAAGCTGCAGTCTTTCGATGTCCGCCCGTTGCAGGAGGTCCGCAAGCGTTGGCCCAGAATGAAGATCGCCCTGCTTGTGGGCAATATGGACGGCATCGAAAAGAGCATCGAACGCCTCGGCTTCGACCCTGATACGTACAGCCCGCATTTCTCACTTGTCGATCAGGCTACGGTCGATCTCTGCCGCGAGCGAAAGATCAAACTCGTCCCCTGGACGGTCAATGAGATCGCCGACCTCGAAAAGATGCGACGCTTCCCGATCGACGGCATCATCACCGACTTCCCAGACCGCGCCGTGAAAGTTTTCCGCGGCCAATGACATTCGACCAAATTTCGGTAGAATCTTTCTGATGATCATCGCGATAGATGGGCCTTCGGGTGCGGGCAAGTCCACGTTAGGGAAAATGTTGGCCAAGAGGCTCGGGCTTCTCTATCTGGATACAGGCGCAATGTACAGGGCGGTCGCATTTGCGGCGGTACGGGAAGGGATCGATCCCGACGCTTCCGAAGCGGTAGCAGAGATCGCCCGTGAAATACGTATCGAGTTGAAAGGTGAGGCTGATTCGCTCCGTGTGCTCCTCGATGGTGAGGATATCTCGGATGCGATCCGAACCCTCGACATCGCTCAAGCGGCATCGGTCGTGTCGACCATTTCCGAAGTGCGAAAGACGATGGTCCGCCTCCAGCGGCGTCTGGGTGAGGAAAGCCCTGTCGGCTGCGTTCTCGAGGGCCGAGACATCGGAAGTGTTGTGTTCCCAAATGCGGATATCAAGTTCTTTCTTACGGCCGAACCGGAGGCGAGGGCCCGCCGTCGATTCAATGAGGACGCTCAGAAGGGACGCGAAACCAGCTACGAGCAGACGCTCGCCGAGATCAACGAACGGGACGAACGCGATGTCTCGCGGGCCGACTCGCCCTTGCTGATACCTGACGATGCTGTCGTGATCGACACCAGCGAACTCGACCTCTCAGAGGTATTCGACCAGATGCTGGCCAAGATCAATGACCGGCGGTCCGTGTCCGCATAGCGACGGAAGTGCATTGACTTGGCGGGCGTCAATAGCTAACATCGTAGATTGCTTTTTTGATATGCTCCCGTAGCTCAGCTGGATAGAGCAACAGCCTTCTAAGCTGTGGGTCGCAGGTTCGAGTCCTGCCGGGGGCGCGGATCTAATTCAAATACGGCGGCTATAGTTCAGGGGTTAGAACGCCAGATTGTGGTTCTGGATGTCGTGGGTTCGATTCCCACTAGCCGCCCCATCCTATTGTTCGGCCTGACCTCCCATTTATTGCTTCGGTTCGATCTTGCCTCGTATAATAGTAAAAGGTCCATCTTCTGCACCCGAACTCTGAAATTATGCGGTCCTTAATGTGCATTTTGATCTCAGGTCTCCTCGCGTCGGCCGCGTGGGCCCAAAAACCCGACGGGCCGTACGTGATGGACGAGGTCCTGGTCAAATTCAAAGAAGGAACATCGTCTGCAATGGCTGAGCAGGCACTCGCCCGTACGGGATCGGCAGCGATCGAACCGCTCGGCAAGACGCGATGGAAACGTGTAAAGATCGGCGGCAAACAGAGCATCGATTCAGCGATCGCCGAGTTGGGACGGCAGCATGAGATAGAGTTCGTACAGCCGAATTTCTATTATCGTCTCGCTGCGACGCCCAACGATACGCTCTGGCCGGATCCGGGAATGTATGGAATGCCGAAGATCTCTGCCCCGGCGGCCTGGGACCTCACAACCGGGAGTTCGGAAGTGGTGGTCGCGAATATCGATACGGGTATGCGATACACCCACGAAGACCTCGCGGCTAATATGTGGGCCAACCCCGGAGAGGTCCCCGGCAACGGCATCGACGACGACGGCAACGGATTTGCCGATGACGTTTACGGCTACGACTTCTTTTTCAACGATCCCGACCCACTTGATGAGCACGGGCACGGCACGCACGTCGGCGGGATCATCGGCGCCGTCGGCAATAACTCGAAAGGCGTGGCCGGCGTGAACTGGAACGTCCGGATAATGGCGATCAAGATATACGACAGCGACGGTTTCGGGACGACCTCCGCGATGCTCGTGAATGCGTACGATTATTTGCGGATGATGAAGCTGAGGGGAATAAATATCAGGGTCACGAATAATAGTTATTCGGGATGCACCGAGGCTTGCGGCTTTGACCAGGCTACAAAAGACGGGATCGATGCGATGGGCGACGCCGGCATCCTGAACGTGTTCGCTGCGGGCAACGACGGCTGGAACAACGATACCGCGGCCGCGCCGGCATATCCGGCGGCCTTTACGTCGCCGAGCATCCTCGCGGTCGCGGCATCTACGAGTACTGACGCGCGGGCGGGATTTTCGAATTGGGGAGCGGTAGGCGTGGACATTGCCGCACCGGGATCAGGTGTTCTTAGCACCACATTCTCCACCGATTCAAGCTACGGCAATCTGAGCGGCACCTCGATGGCCGCACCGCATGTGACCGGGGCGGCGGCCCTGCTCGCGGCGTACGATCCGTCGCTCTCAGCACAGTCAATCAAGGCGACCCTGTTGAATACGGCAGACCCGCTGACGGGCTGGGAAGCGACGCCGATCAGGACCAACGGACGGCTCAATGTCTTCAACGCCCTTCAAAATAAGACGGTCTGCGGTTTCGGGCTATCGACGAATGAGATCTTTCCGATCACAAAGGGCGGTTATTACTTTGTGGACGTCACGGCGCCGCAAAATTGCGACTTCGCCGTACGCTCGAACGACCGTTGGCTGAGGATAGAGGGGGTCGATCACAGGTCGGGCTCCGCAAGGGTCCGGTTTCGTCTCGGCGTAAACCCGAGGATAAGCCGGAGCGGAACCCTGACCATAGCCGGCCAGACGGTGACCGTTATTCAGTCAAGAATGTAAATTTTGTCGAAATCCTTGGCCGATTCCAACTTTTTATCGTTTAGGTCCGTCTAAACCGTCGGTCCTCAAAAATAAATAGATCGCAGCCCTTACACGGAATGGCATATTTTGTTGAAAAAGCCGTAGCAAACCTAGTATATTATTAGTTTGCGTTTGCGAAAACGGCATTCGCGCCACAAAGTTCTGAAATTACCATTTAGGAATTACCAAATGCACACCTTTATCAAGTCTGCGGTCCGGGCCGCTTTTTCGGCGGCGATGATACTCGCAGCTTCTTCGATGGCGATCTCGCAGCCCGCATTGCGCAAGGCTATGGACTACAACGGAGACGGCCGTACGGACTATGCCGTTTTTCGGCCTTCCGATGGTTATTGGTATATTTTTCAATCTAATGGCCAGTACCTGTTTCAGAATTGGGGCATTCCCAATGAGGATACGCCGACACCTGGCGACTGGGACGGCGACGGCCGCGGCGATATCGCCGTTTGGCGTGACACCGACGGGGTGTTCTATTGGATCAGCAGCCAGAATTCGACGATCGGCATCAACTCGTGGGGCGTTTCCGGCGACGAACCGGTAGCCCGTGATTACGATGGCGACGGCCGAGTCGATCCGGCCGTTGTAAGACGCGAGAACGGCGTCATGACCTGGTACGTCAATCGCACCACCGACGGCATCTTTTCCTTCGGCTGGGGCGCGACCTCCGACTTTACCGCTCCGGGCGATTACGACGGCGACGGTAAATTCGACTTTGCCATACAGCGGCCCGGTGCTACATCCGGCGACTACGCTTCGTTCTGGATCTTTCAGAGCCGCGACGGTATAAAGGTCGACTTTTGGGGCATCGGCACCGACCTTGTCGTGCCCGGCGATTATGATGCCGACGGAAAGACAGATCTTGCGATCGTGAGAGAGGGGCCCGATCCTTCGTCCGGATTGGATTGGTATATAAAGCTCAGCGGCGGCGGATTTTTCGCCACTTCGTGGGGCGCCACCGGTCCTGATTATACGGCTCAGGGTGATTACGACGGAGACGGCAGGACGGACATTGCGGTCTGGCGCGACTCGGACGGCGTGTTCTACGTCCTTCGAAGTTCGGACAATCTCCTTGGCGGAGTATATTGGGGCGGGGCGAACGACCTCCCGATCGCGGTTTACGACACTCACTGAACATTCAAGCAGATATTCGAACCAAAACGGCCGGGCGTTCGTCGCGTTCGGCCTTTTTGTTTTCCCGCATCCTCCATAGTAGGCTATCCAGATAGTGACCGCCGAAGCTGAAACATTGGCCGAAAGGCTTGCCGGAAAACGGATCGCCATTGTCGGCGACCTGGTCGCGGACCAGTTCTTGTCTGGCACCATCTCGCGCGTGTCGCGCGAGGCTCCCGTGTTCATACTTCGCCATGACGAGACCGAGACCCGGCCCGGCGGCGCGGCAAACGCGGCGGTCAATGTTGCGATGCTCGGCGGAGTACCGCTTCTGATCGGATGCGTGGGCGATGACGAAGCCGGCCGCCTTTTGCGGCAGAGCCTGGCGGCTTTCTCGGTCGGGTTGGATCGTATCGAGACATTGCCTTCCGCACAAACGACGAGAAAGGTCCGCGTTCTCGCGGGCCAGCATTACGCACCGCGCCAGCAGGTTATCAGGATCGACTACGAAAGCCATGTCCCGCAGCCGGAAGAACTGGAACGCCTACTTGCCGCTCACATAGACGATGCCTGCCGCACGGCCGATGCGATCGTCGTCTCGGATTACGGTTACGGCGTCGTGACCGCAGGCACATTCGAGCGTGCCCGGAAAGCTGCGGCCGAAGCAGGCGTCCCGCTCATACTCGACTCGCGTTTCCGGCTAGGCGAATTTCACGGAGCTACCAGTGCGACGCCCAACCAGGAAGAGGTCGAGCAGCTTCTCGGGCCCGATTTTACGGATGCCGACTGCGTTCGGTTGCTCGACAGGCTCGGCCTTGAGACGCTTTTGGTGACGCGGGGAAATGCAGGAATGACGGTGGTTTCACGCGGCTCGGTTCCCCGCCACATTGATGCCGTCGGGTCGAGATCGCCCGTCGATGTGACCGGAGCCGGAGACACTGTGATAGCCGCGTACTCCCTTTCGCTTGCCGCCGGTTTTGACCATTTTACGGCCGCCGAGATCGCCAACCACGCCGGCAGTATAGTCGTCATGAAAAAAGGAACGGCCGCGGCGAGCATTAACGAATTGGCAGATTCCTTTCGCGAGACGAACCGTTTGCTCGGCGACACCGCCGCCCCTGCCCGACAATGAAGTCACCAGCCGCACCGATCCTGAACCGCGCCGACCTTTTGAGTGCCATCGAGCGATCGAGGTCGGCCGGCCTGACCATCGCACTCGCCAACGGGTGTTTCGACCTCTTCCACGTCGGCCATCTCCGCTACTTGATCGGCGCCGCTCAGTTTGCGGATGTACTCGTGGTCGCGGTAAATTCCGACGCCCAGGCCAGTAAACTAAAAGGCGAAGGGCGGCCTTACATCAACGAAGCCGAGCGTGCCGAGATAGTCGCGTCGGTTCGGGTGGTCGATCTCGTGACCGTTTTTGACGAGGCCACCGTCGAAGAGATCCTGCTTGCGGTCAAGCCCGAATTTCACGTAAAAGGAACTGATTACACGGTCGACACGGTCCCAGAACGAGAAGTCGTGCTCTCCTACGGCGGACGGGTCGCGATCGCGGGAGACCCAAAAGACCATTCGTCGACCGAGCTGATCGAAAGGATCGCCGAAAGATAATGTGGGAAGCGAAGAACAGCCGCGATCTTATGATCGAGGTCTGGGAAAAGCTTGATTGTGAAAGCGTAGGCGCTGCCGAGATCGAGGCGGTCGAGGCGGCCGTCCACGGCGTCTATGGCTCGTCGGCGGTCGAGTCCCCGATGAGGATAGCCCGTCTGCTCGCCGATGAAGGCGCCGAACTCCGCCACTCCGAGATCATGGAGCTTTTTGTCCGCCGGTTTGAAAGCAGGCCGTATACCGCCGAATTCCGCAATATCCTTAGACTTACTTCGCTGCGAAGTACGTTGACATCAATTCGCCGCCTGGAAAATCTCAGGCGAAAATTTGCCGCCGAGGGTGACAAAGAAGGGCTGAGGCTGATCCGCGAACGGGTCATCGCCGCAAAGAATGGACTCACCGCGACGCCGTTGGAGCGGGAGATTGCCGAATGGTTGGCTGTCTGGCTCCAGACCCCGGAAGCCTTCGAGGCCTGGGTGACGCTGCGGCAGCGCACGGCAGATTTTCAGGAAAGATTTTCAGAGATATGACGGTAAGACGTTTTTACGCACCACCGGAACAATTCAATGGATCCTCCGTCAGCCTCGACGCTGACGAGGCTCGGCATCTTCGCGATGTGCTCAGGCTCAAGGTCGGCGAGACTGTGAGTATTTTCGATGGCGTTGGCAATGAATTTTCCTGCCGTATCGAGGCGATCGAAAAGCGTGAGGCTCAGCTTACCATTCTCAACGAGATCACTCCTGCATCGCCCGAATCGCCGCTCGACCTTACTATCGCGGCCGTCCTTCTTAAAGGGGATAAGCTCGACCTTGTCGTTCAAAAAGCTGTCGAACTCGGCGTTAACCGGTTTCTCCCGATGACCTCGGTCCGCTGCGATGTGAAAGCCGCCGACCCTTCGAAGCGAGCGGCCCGTTGGCGGCGTATCGCAATGGAAGCAACAAAACAATGCGGCCGTGCTCGATTGATGGAGATCGGTGACGTAGTAGATTTTCGTGAGCTTGTGAATCGCTCAGAGGCCTTTGACGGCGTCCGGATCCATTTCTCCGAACGCGACGGAGGTGGTTTCGGCACCGTTGAAGGAGCGGCCAGGATCCTTGCATTTATCGGCCCCGAAGGCGGCTGGGACGACGCGGAATTGGAAAAAGCGAAAACCGCCGGGATCGTTTCGATCACGTTCGGCGGCCGCGTTATGAAAGCGGATACTGCAGCGGTCTCGATCGCCTCGATCCTGCAGCATCGTTTTGGCGATATGAACTAATTCGACTCGGTCGGGGCCGGGCGAGGCCGGACATATGCGTCGCCACGCTGTTTTAGCTTCGCCTTTGTGCCTAACGAGAAGATCACCGAATCGAGCATCTCTTTACTTTCCAGCTTAAAGCTGGTCGTCCCTTTCGCATCGACATCCGGATCGTCGTACTGAAGAATCAGATATCGCCGCTTTTCTTTAATAAGGCCGGCGAGGCCTGCCCCGGGCAGCGGAATATATTTCACCACGTTTCCCGCCGTTGAGGTTACCGACTTCTCATCAGGATAGATCATAAGTACCGACCCGTAAGGGATGCCGAACCGCTCTTTCTGGTCTTCTCCGTAAAAAACGAGGCGCTGGTTGGCATCGTCAAATTTCAACTTCCCTTCCTCTTTATCGCTGTAACCGAATAGCCCTCCCTCGTACTTGGCAGATACGATTTCTGGGGCCGGCTTTACGTCCTTCGGCGTCGTCGAGCGCTCCGGAGGCCGCGGCTGAGCGATCGCCGGTGCAGCGATCGCAAACAGTGAGAAAAGAGAAAGTAGAAATAGACGTTTCATCGTTTGATCAAGGAGAGAGGACCTAAATTTTCGGATCGCACCGAATAGACGCTTGAGAACGCGAAATAGTTGTCGCTAGACGGCCGCTTTTTCGCGGTTGTTAAGGTAGGGCCGAAGCCGCTCGTTAGCAATGCGGACATAATCTGCCGATATCTCTGAACCGATCCATCGCCGCCCGAGCCGATGTGCCGCTTTTGCAGTGGTCCCGCTGCCCATGAAACAGTCGTAAACGAGATCGCCCTCATTGGTCCAGGTCGAGATCTGATCTTCGGCAAGCTGTTCCGGGAAGATGGCCGGATGTTCAAAAGCTATCTTGTCGCGCGAGCTCGACGTGCCGACATTATAAGAGAAAATGTTGTTCACCTTTCGCTCTTTCGGAGCCACATGGTCGTGGGCCAGGTCGTTACGGCCAACCTTTGTGATCCGAAAAGATTTGAATGCCTTTTCCTGTTTGATCGGCTGGGTTATCGGGTTAAAGGTCTCCGGCTGGCCCTTCGAAAAACAGAACATATACTCGAAACACTGCCGGTATCGCTTGCCGCAGTCGCTCGGGATCGGATTGTTCTTGGCATAGATCATCGTGTCGTGAACGCGGAAACCAGCATCCTTGAATGCGAACGCATGCCTGAAGCTCGTCAGCGTTTCGTCACCATTTACGGTGCGGTCGCCGACCACCCAAATAACGACACCGCCCGTCCTGGTCTTGGCGAAGAGGCCCGCGGCGATCTCCTCGACCGGAAAATGGTAACCGTTGTATTCGCGCAGATCGTCGTACGGCGGGCTAGTGATCGTCATATGGAGAAACTCGTCCTCCATGCGGCTGAGCGTCTCGAGGCAATTCTCGGTATAGATGGTATTTGTCTTGATCATCTCGGTCAGATCCTCGAATCGCCAAACGCCTGTTTCCATTGCAGCGAATTGGCCATCACAGCCAACCTCTGCCGGTCCGCTTCGCTGCAAAATGGCGAGAGCTGGCCGATGATGGTCCTTGCCAGGACGATGGCGAGCGGCCCGGCATAGGACATAAGGCTCGGGAAATAGCCCATATTCACGCTGCCGTCTTTGTTTCTGTGAAAGGCCGCGGCCGCATCCGGCGGCATGGATGCGACATCCATTCCCGATGGAAGTACCCGCAGCGGGATCGAGTGTTGCGGCACGCCATCCACGACCGACCCGAGGAGCAAGATCGCGACCAGGGTCCGTTTGTCCTCGACCAGGTCGCGCCGAAGTTCGCCCAACGCCGACGCCTGGCCAAGACGCGTAGATGGGCTGATGTATTCCGGGTTGACCAGCCTCGAGTCGCTGATCACGCCGATGACATTCTCATCGCCGCGGTCCATCGAGACGAACCTGCCAAAGCTGTAGTCCTCGGCGGACGGTTCCTCTCCGCCATCGCGCTTATCCAGTACGCGGGCGATGTATGCGATATGAGAATTTGAACTGACGATCTTTGCGATCTTCATTTTGTTCAGACACTGATCTCAGGTATGTAATAAAGCAGCCACCACAGGAAGACCTGGAACGCCAGTACGGCCAGTCCGAAAGAAAAGGCGAGAAGGTGGTGCCCGCGTTCTGCTCCCGCGCCGCCGCGGCCTAAAACGCCCCAGACGACGGCTCCCATCGCGACCGGGACGAACAATATCCCAAGATACGGAACGAGCGAGTAAACGAGCGATGCCCACATGACCGATGCCGATCCATCGATAGGCGGGCCGAAAGGATCGTTATCGTGCGATCGGGTCATCATTTGGATTTTTTCACGAATGGCGCGCGGAATGCAACCATGGCGCGCGCTTCGGAAGCTTTTTCACGCCTCGTCCCACTTCTCGAGAAAGCGGCGGATGTGCCCGCTGTTCTCGTTCTCCGCCTCGCGGTCGAGGAACTCGCGAAAATCGTCCTGCTCGGCGAGATAATCTTCCTCTGAGATCTTGCAGGAAAAATTGGCCACCCGCAGCCAGACAAGATATGTATTGAGCGTGTCGATCTGGTTGTACTCTATGATCTCTCTTAACCGCCCCTCGAGCCAGAGATCGGCCACCTGCGTGCCATCGACATCGACCTTTCCGGGAAATCCGCAGAGCCGTGCGAGTTCGTTCAGGCGGGGCGTATTGGTGAACCTCGAAAATCGCTGCAGGAGATCGAGATGCCATTCACCGAACCTCGAATCGAAGTAGTCCCGCCCGTTCCAGGGCTTGTCGGGACGCCGGCAGAAAGCCTCGGCCCGCACCTCGTTTATCAAGCCCCGCTGGATCAGGACCTGCAGATCGGATTCGAGCGAATTGTAGCCGACGAGCTGCGGTTCGCGGGCCCCGACGTAACGCAAGAACTCCGAAATGATCTCCGCCTCCGACGGAGCGTCGTCCGAAAGCGGGAGACGCGGGAGCGAGTGAAGACCGAACTCCACGCGGCGAATGCTGTCGACATATACGATCCGGCGTGAGAGAAACGCGATCGAAACGATGCGGGAGAAAAGATGCTTTACGAATGGCCGCGGGGATGTCTCGGCATCATAGCCCTTGGTCGTCTCCCAGAGCTTTTCCATCGCCTCGAGTTCGGTCGTCTCGGGCGGGAGGCCGAAGAGGCGTACGGCCCCGGCCGCGTCCGGAACCCACTCCATGTCAAAAAACCATACGGGATCGTGTATCTCTTTCTTGAGCATTCGCGTCGAAGTTTAGCACAGCGGAAATCGAGGAAAAAACGCAGGCCATTATTGCCGAAAGGGGATGATCTTCCACTAATTAGAGTTGGCCGAACTACTTCACGCGGCTCGTCCTGCGTTTCAGGAAGTCCATTAGGACGAATTGTGTAAGGTTATTCGGGTTGGCAAAATAGGCCTTGCCGTGGGTCATCGCCGACATTTGTTTGACGAATTCGACGAGGTAATGATCGCTGGCAAGCATAAAGGTATTTATCATCACACCCGATCTGCGGCATGCCTGAACCTCCTTAAAGGTCTCTGCCATCACGAACGGGTCGTTCCCCATGGAGTTCTTATAGAGAAGCCGCTGTCCCCCGGGGACGGTGTCGGAATAGCTCTTGTAGCTGAAATAAGCAGCGTTCGACGGGTCTACGAAGGCCGCCGTAGGCTTGCCGTCGGTCACCATCACGATCTGCTTCATGTCCTTTCGCTGGGCCGTGAGGATGCGCCGTGCGAGTTTTAATCCCTCGGCCGTGTTCGTGTGATACGGCCCGACCTGGGTCGTCGCGAGCTTTGCGATGGGCAGTTCCTCGGCGCCGTCATGAAACAATACTATCTTCAGGCTGTCGCCCGGATACTGTGTGCGAATGAGATGTGCGAGGGCAAGAGCCACCTTTTTTGCGGGGGTGAAACGGTCCTCGCCGTACAGGATCATCGAATGGGAGCAATCGAGCATCACTACCGTCGCACAGGACGACGAATAGTCCTGCTGCCGGACGTAGAGATCGCCGTACTCAAGATTGAGCGGCACGCCGAGCCCCTCGCGGGCGATCGCGGACATAAGGGTCGCATTGACGTCGAGGTTGATCGTATCGCCGAACTCGTACTGCTTTGATGCCAGAGCCGCCTCCACGCCCGTATCCAGGTGAGGCGTTTCGTGCCGCCCCATTGATGACTTGCCCATCGAACCAAGCAGCTTTTGCAGCGTTTTGTAACCAAGGAAGTCCAGCCCCTTCTCGGTCACCTCGAACTTTATGTTTCGCGGCATCGGCTGGGCGATCTCACCCACGCCTTCGCCGTTCTGCATTCGAAGCGGCTGTTCCTGCGGAACTTCCTTCAGGTTTAAATACCCTTCCTCGACGAGTCTCTCGATCAGTTGATTTATCAATTCTTCAAGCAGTGACCCCTTGAACTTACCGCCGTTGTCGGCGAGCATCTGCTCGACGTCTTTCTCCGACATTACTTCCTGATCGAGCAACGCCTGAAGGATGGCCTGGCGAAGAGCGTCGAGCGAATCGTCCGGCGAATTCCTCTCCCGTGTCCACCAGTAATCGTCGTTATAACCCGAATCCAGGACCTGATTTGAGAGGGCGTCCATCAGTCCGCCAAGATCTATTCCCGAAACGTCAAACCCCTTGAATTTTGAATAACGGATGAACTTCATCTTGCAATCCCTAAAACGGATGGATATATTAGTGCTACCACACTCGGACCAAGCGAATTATTCTCTCTCCAAAAACTTAACACATCTCTCTCCGCAAGAATATATTTCTGGAGGAATTGGACTGTCTTATGAAAAAGGTTTTGGTCGTATTGATCGCATTGTTCGTTTTCGCGGTGACACTGCCCGTTGCCGCGGATGGTCAGAGCTGCCGCCGCAAAGTGCGCAAAAGCTCTGTTTCGCGCACTTATCGGTCAACTCCGCGGTATGCCGTTAACGGTTACACCGCGCAGCGGAGGCCGAGTTTTTATCGCCGCCATCGAAACTTGATCAACATCGGAATAGCGACCGGGGTCGGCGCTCTTGCGGGCGGATTGATCGGCGGACGCCGTGGAGCGGGCTGGGGCCTTCTCGCCGGTGCCGGTTCGGGAGCTCTCTACACCTATAAGATCAATCCGAAACGTCGCCGCTACTAGAGCCACTGTTCCTGGAGCGACAACGGCTGATGAAGGCGCTCGGTCCCGATGGGGTCGGACGCCTTCCCTTTCTTTTGTAAACGTTCGTAAAGCACCTTCTCCACTGCGCACGATACGCGAAAACTCTTAACGAAATCGTATCTTCAACACCCGGCCCCGATTTGTTAATTCAACCCTAACCTCAGTATCCACAGCGTTTACCATCTCTGGCACAGCCATTGTTATATAGGCTGTGCGAGGAAGAGATTGCCTCCAAGATTTTTGACCGAAAGGGGGAAACGTAATGAAAAAGATATTAAGTACATTGATGATGTTCGCGATGATGGCAGTGGCGGTCCCGCTGTTCTCCTCTACCGCCGACGCTCAGTCACGCTGTTATACGGATCGCTACGGGAAGCGGATCTGCCGCGAAGATAACAGGAACATTTACGAGAAACATCGAAACCTGATCAACATCGGTATCGGCACAGGTGCCGGCGCTCTGCTGGGCGGCTTGTTGGGCGGCAAGAAGGGAGCACTGATCGGAGCCGCAGTAGGCGCGGGTGGTTCGGCTCTATATACCTATAAGCTGAATCCGAAAACAAAGAGATACGAACGCGTTTACTACAGGCGCTAAATAGAAAAACGAACAAGGGGAAGGAAAAGAACGTGACGGATCTCGCCGGGTCCGTCACGCTTTTTTATTTTCCCTGAGTCGCGGCGAGGTAGCCGACATAAAGGTCGGACAGGCGTTCGGCCGATGCCGGATCACCACGAGACAAAAGTGTTATCACCTCGTCGCGGCCCGTAAGAAGCCCGTTTATCTGGGTCCGCTCGCTCGCATTAAAGACACTCGTCTCGCCCTTGTCCAGCTCCGCCGAAACCTCGGAGTAGAACGCACTCGCGCTCTGGCGTGCCGGCTCGTAATCGCCCCGGCGCGATCCGATCGCGGCCGAGGCCAAGCTGCCGCGTATCTCGCTCCGGCGGATCTCACGGTCCTTTTGCGAGATCTCGTTTCCAAGCCGGGTGTTCTGTATCCACATCGGTACGAATCCCAAGAGAAACACAGCCACGATCACGCCCAGCCATATCGCCCATCGCCTTACGGAGCTTTCGTCCGCCCTCGTTCCGTCGCCCGCTTTTGGGTCTGATCCGCTTGTCATTCTGCCTCCATTTTTTCTAATTATAACCCTCGATATCGGTAAAATCTTCGTAGATCATCCCGCGGCGATCGCGTTTGGCCTTGGTCACTGCCTCAAACCCGCCGGATTCGTTGCGGGCGATCTTGTTCTGAGCGTATAGGCCCTCGAGAACGAACTCGCAGGCTGACACCAGCTTTGCACTGTCGCTCCGCTTGAGATCGAGCGGCACCAGCGTCGAGTCGATAAGATCGGGGACCGATCCGAGTAAACCGATGCACTCTTTGGCCGAGGCCGTGTCCGAGAGCAGCAGTTTGTTGCCCTCGTCAAACCATGCGACCGCCGGCGAAAAATCGATACCGAGAAAGAATCCTTCAAATATGACCCCGCACGCCCGTTTGATCAGGTCCTTTGCGAGCCGCGCCGCACCGATCTGTTCGCCTTCATACTCGAGTTCCATCTTGCCGGTCATCGACGGCATCGCGGCGTAGATATCTGAAATTCGGGGTACGATCTCAGCCTCGTCGGTGATCAAAGCACGGCGCTCGGCGTTCGATACCGCTGATTCGAGCACAGAGATAGAGAAACGCTGAGATACGCCGCTGCGTTTGTCGACCCGTTGGTCATCGCGGGCCTCAAAGGCGATCTGCTCGATAAGCTCGGAAATGAACTCGGGGATCTCAAGACTGTACGCTTCAGTTCCTTCTCTTTTAATCCAGGCTTCCTGATTCGTGATCGACGAACTCAATTGAACATCGGCCGGGTAATGGGTCTGGATCTCGGCCCCGATGCGGTCCTTTAGCGGCGTGATTATCTTACCGCGTGCCGTATAGTCTTCCGGATTTGCCGAGAATACGAGGACCACATCGAGCGGAAGGCGGACCGGATAGCCCTTGATCTGCACATCGCCCTCCTGCATTATATTGAACAATCCGACCTGTATCTTACCCGCAAGGTCGGGCAGTTCGTTGATCGCAAAGATCCCGCGGTTCGCACGCGGCAGCAGGCCGAAGTGAATGGTCAGTTCGTCGCTCAGCAAATGGCCGCCTTTGGCAGCCTTGATCGGATCTACATCACCGATGATATCCGCGATGGTCACATCCGGCGTCGCAAGCTTTTCGACAAAACGGTGCTCGCGGCTGACCCAATCGATCTTGGTCTCCTCGCCGTGCAATTCGATCTGGCCGCGGCCGAATGCGCTGAGAGGCTTGAACGGGTCGTCGTTGATCTCGGAGCCGGCGATGATCGGGATCGTTTCATCAAAGAGCGCTGTAAGCTGCCTGATGATCCGGGATTTCGCCTGGCCGCGAAGACCGAGAAGGATGAAGTTATGCCTGGCAAGAACCGCGTTAACGATCTGCGGCACTACGGAACTGTCGTACCCGAGAATTCCGGGAAATAAACGTTCCCCGCTGCGAAGCTTTGTAATTAGATTGGCCCGCATCTCGTCCTTGACGGAGCGCGACGCATAGCCGCTCGACCTAAGGTCACCCAGTGTTCGAATTTCTTTTGACATCTGCTTACTAGCTTACCAACCCGGCGGATAATTTACTCGCCGAGCATCCGAAGCAAGTCGCCCAATTCGGGCGGGAGTTCGTCCTCGGCTGGTTTCTTCACCTTCTTTGGTCGACCGCGTTTCTTTTTTGGCGGCAGTTTCGAACCGATAAAATAGAGCGCCGGTTCGTCGCCGACGACTCGCGCAGAATGATATAGATCGCCCTCGAGAAACGAGCGGTCACCCGCCTCGAGCTGAAACGTTCCGGAGGCCTCCACCGAGATCTCGAGAACCCCGGAGATCACCCAGTAGGACTGGGCCTCAAGCCTCTTATTCATTCCGCGCGTCGCACCCGGCTGCTCGCACCACTGATAAACACGGTAGCCCTCGCGTTCGAGCAGCAGCCGGAGCATTGCGGCGTTCGGGGCGTGGACCTCGCGCCACTTTTCAATATGGTACTTAGTCATCATTTCACTATTTTGCGACTTTTCCTAGAAAAAGAGAATGCCCGGCGGCCCGGGCATTCTCGCAGCTCGAATATCCAACGAGAGCTAAAACACGTATTTGTTTGCTTCAATAAGCGTGTCGGCTATCCGCTGACGTGCCGCGATCGTGTTGATCGGCGAGTTGTTCTTGGTGAATCGCTTCAAGGCTACGAGGAGCGTGCGGCCCTCGTCGCCTTCGGCGATCGCGGCAATGGTATTTCGCGCCTTGGCGTCGATCCGCATCATAGCGTCGTTGCAATAGACGGATGCCATATCGACAAGGCGTGCGGCAGCCTCTTCGCCGTCGTTTTCGGCCACCTTCTTTGCACGCAGGATCGCGGTTTCCATCTGGTAAGCGTCCATAATGATGTCGGCACAATTGAGCAGAACCTCCTGCTGGTCGGCGAGCGCCATCATGTATTTCTGAGCTGCCGTGCCGAGCACCATAAGGGCGACCTTCTTTGCGTTTTGGGCGAGCCTGGTCTCCGCCGCAAGGATGCCCGAATCCTCGTCGAACGACATCTGCGGGTTTAGGATCTCGTCCTGCAGAGCCTTCGCCGCCTGCAGCAGCCCGATCTTCCCTTTCATCGCACGCTTCATTAACTGGCCCGGAATTAGAAGCCGGTTGATCTCGTTCGTGCCCTCGAAGATGCGGTTGATGCGCGAATCTCGATAGGCCTTTTCCGCCGGGTAATCCGCCGAATAGCCGTATCCGCCGTAGATCTGGACCATCTCGTCGACTACGTAATCCAGAGCCTCGGAACAAGCCACCTTGTTGATCGACGATTCGACCGCGTACTCCTCGATCGACTGTAATTTCTTCGCATTGTCGGCCCCGTCGCCGATCAGCGCGTCGATCATGCCGACCGTTCGATACGTGATCGACTCGGCGACCCATGTGCGGATAGCCATCTCGGCGAGTTTATGCTTGATAGCGCCAAAGCTCGAGATCGGCTTGTTGAACTGATGCCGCTCGTTCGCGTAACGGATGGCATCATGTAAGGCGAGTTTTGCACCGCCGGTCACCGATGCACCTAACTTGAACCGGCCGACGTTGAGAATATTGAAGGCGATCTTTGCACCGTCGCCGACGTTGCCGATGAGATTGGTCGCGGGGATCTTGCAGTCGGAAAGGATAAGCGGCGTCGTTGAAGAAGACTTGATGCCCATCTTGTGCTCTTCATTTCCGGGGCGGCAGTTTTCGCTTCGTTCGACGACAAATGCCGAAAACTTTTCCTTTTCTCCATCGACCTTTGCAAATACGATGAAGACGTCCGCAAAGCCGCCGTTCGAGATCCACATCTTCTCGCCGTTGAGCGTGTAGGTCGTGCCGTCCTCGCTAAGTTTAGCCGTCGTTTTTGCCCCAAGAGCGTCCGAGCCCGAACCGGCCTCGCTCAAGCAATACGCGGTGACGACCTCGCCCGAGACGATCTTTGGTATCCACTCGTTCTTCAATTCCTCCGACCCGAAATACAGGATCGGCAGCAGCCCGATCGACGTCTGAGCACCGAATGTCGTACCGAACCCGCCGGCACGCCCCATCATCTCAGCGATCACGACTCCGGTCGTCTGATCGAGCCCCGCACCGCCGAATTCCTCGGGAATGGTCGCCCCTAGAATGCCGAGTTCGCCGCCTTTTTTGACAAGTTCGCGGGCAACGCCCCAATTGTGCTTCTCCATCGCCTCGATACTTGGCCGCACCTCGTTATCGATGAATTCGCGCGTCGTTTCGCCGATCATCTTCTGCTCATCGTTAAAGTCCTCGGGCGTAAAGATCTCAGCCGGAGATCGGTCGGTGATCAGAAATTCGCCGCCTTTCAAATATTCTTTTTCGAGTCGTGTGTCCATTGGAATTCTCCTAATAAAATCGTTCGGTCGGTGAGAGAAATTATAACTGAATGAACGTTCATTCAGCAAGTAAAAAGGCGTTCGGGCAGCGAAAAATCGTTTTGCCGGGTGCGCTTTTGTTTCGTGTTTATTGGTGTGGTTTCGTGATTACGCATCCCAAAGGCGAACCACTGAACTACACGAAATCACACGAACAACTTCACTCAATTTAAAAAAAACGGTCGGCGAGGATCGGGAAAACGTTTCTCGGCTTCTCAAACCTCGCCCAGAAGCTTCACCAACATCCCCGCCGTGATCGTTTCGCTGATGTTCTCGACGAACTCCTTGTTCGCTTCCTTCACGCTCGCGATGCCGTTCTTGAGGATGACGGGGAAATAATCGAGGTCTTTTGCTCCGCGATAGGTCGAGAGAACGCAGTATTCGGCACAGAAGCCGGTGATCACGGGCGTGTCGACGCCGTGTTCTTTCAGGATCGCGTCGACATCGGTCTTGTTGAAGCTGTTGCCGTAGCGTTTGTGGATGCGGATGGCACCTTCCTTCGGCGTAAGCGAATCGATGATCTCGAAGCCTTCGGTTCCCGGCACGACTCCGTCGCCTTCGTCAACATCCTGAACGTAGATCACGGGCAGTCCCTTTTCCTCAAAACGCGGCAGCACGTAGTTGATGTGCTCCGCCGCCGCGTCCATCTGCGAAAGAGTCTCACCCTGGTAAAACTCTTTCTGCATATCGATGATCATAAGAGCCGGTTTCATATCACTTTCGAAGCTCTCGGTGAAAAACTTCGACGATCTGACCTTTGCGAACCGTCGCCAGTGCCGTCTCGATCTCGTCTATCATCTCCAGGTGGGTTGCGAGACGGTTGTTTCTTGCGCGCAAGACCACAACAGCTATACTTCTTGATGCAAAGTTCTGCTGTGATCGAATATTCGAATCAGCGGTCAGCATCACATCGAAACCATTGGCATCGAGCAAACTCAGTAGTTCACCGTTAAGCACGTCAGACCAACCTTCCGCTTGGGTGGTCGAAACATCGTATTCCGGAGACAGGAATCTTTTTAGGCGACGGTCGAGATTATGGTCGAGAAGTATCTTCAATTTTTCCTGACTTCGGCGATTATCGATCGTTTGGCCAATTCAAGAACCGCCACTGCTTGTTCGCGCGTGATCGGCGGAAATCCCTCGATGAACTCCTCGAGGGTCTCCCCGCCCTCAATGTAATCAAAGAGATTCTGGACGGGCACCCGCGTTCCCGCAAAAACCGGGGTGCCTCCAAGTTTTCCGGGATCGATCTCGATCAGGTCGCTCTTCATAGCTGAATTATATCATCTGACTCGCCGGCAGTTTATAGCATTTCAAAGATACCAGCGGCGCCCATACCGCCGCCGACGCACATGGTGACCATGCCGTAGCGCGCCGTTCGGCGTTTCATTTCCTGGAGGATCGTCGCGGTCAGCTTGGCTCCGGTACAGCCGAGCGGATGGCCGAGAGCGACGGCACCGCCGTTTACGTTGACCTTTGAGGGATCCATCTCCAGCACCTTCATCACCGACAACCCTTGTGCCGCAAAGGCCTCGTTGAGTTCGATCAAATCGATCTGGTCGAGCGTGAGCCCTGCAAGTTTCAGCGCCTTGGGTATCGCATAGACGGGGCCGATACCCATCTCCTCCGGCAAACATCCCGCAGTGGCAAACGATACAAAGCGGGCGATCGGCGTCAGCCCGAGTTCCCTCGCCCTATCGGCGGACATCACTAACGCAGCGGCGGCCCCATCGGTCATCTGGGACGAGTTACCCGCCGTCACGGTCCCGCTTGCGTGAAATGCGGGCTTGAGTTTTGCGAGTCCTTCCATCGAGGTATCGGCGCGTACGCCTTCGTCCGTATCGAAAACGACCTCTTTGCTGCGAACGCGTCCTTTCTCGTCGATCTCATCGACACGCACGGTGAATGGAACCGTCTCCTCTTTGAAATTACCGGCGGCGATCGCGGCGGCCGCTTTCTGGTGCGACCGCATCGAGAATTCGTCGGCCTGTTCGCGGGTGATCTCGTACTTCTTCGCGAGGTTTTCGGCTGTGAGCCCCATGTTCAGATAATAATCGGGATAGGATTCTGTAAGACGCGGATTGGGCCGAAACGTGTTACCGCCCATCGGTATCGCGGACATCGACTCAAGGCCGCCCGCGACGATCGCGTCGGCGCCGCCGCCCCTGATCCTCTCGGCCGCCAATGCAATGGTCTGAAGGCCGGACGAACAATAGCGATTGACTGTCATCGCGCTCGTCTCGACCGGCAGGCCGGCGAGGATCGCCGCCGTGCGGGCGACGTTCATCCCTTGCGAGGCTTCGGGAAACGCGCAGCCCATTATTACGTCGTCGATCAGAGATATGTCGACGCCCGATCTGGCGACGGCTTCCTTGATCGCCGCCGCTCCCAACTCATCAGAACGCGTATTCTTCAACGTTCCCTTCGGTGCTTTTCCCCCGGCCGTACGCACGGCCGATACGATTACTGCTTCTCTCATAATTCTCCCTTACCTCACCTGTACCCAATTTGCCCGATGCCCTCGTAACGGCCCATCCTCTCAGGCCGACATAAACTCATCCCATGAAAAACCGAGCTGCTTTATCGCTCCACGAAGCGTGCCGTTCTTCAGATCCTTACTTCCCCAATCGGGGATAGCGGCTCCGCGATTGGTCGTTGGATTGATCCACTTGCGATGCGATCCGCCGGATTTGCTTCGAATCTCTACGCATCCGAGCTTCTTCAGCTTTCGCTCAACGTCCCGATACCTCAAGCAGCGGCCTCCAGATGGACAATAGTATCCATAAGGACCGCCTCGCCATTGATGGGCTTAAGGACGCTCGGCAGCGGCTTTTCAAGATGTTCGTAGATCTCGATCACCGCTTGAAGAGCATCGCTGACGTTTGGTTCGATCTCGTCCCACGTATCCGCTTCGGTGTGAAGTTCGGGCAACAACGGACAGGTAATAGTCCATCCGCCTTCCGGTTGGGGATCGAGAACAATGGGCAATTTATAAAACTGCTGCATAAAGTACACTCCGACCTAATTGGCTGCGGCTCGCTTATAAACCTTGCCGTTCCTCATCACGAAAACCACATCTTTTACCGTCTCGATCTTCTCGAGCGGGTTGTCGCGGACGGCGATGATGTCGGCGCGGAAGCCGGGTTTGATCCAGCCGCGTGTCTTTTCGATGCCGAGGAGCTTCGCGGCGTTTGTGGTCAATGCCTGGAGGATGACGAGGTTTGGGACGCCGGTCATTTTCCATTCGTCGACCGTGTCGATCGAGACCTTGCCGCGGGGGAACTCCTTGGTGTTGTAGATCACATCCGGGCCCCAGACCATCGTTACGCCTGCCTTGTGAGCACGCCGAACGGGGTCGATGAACATTCGCTCGTTGGCTTCCTTGTTGCCGCCGGGCTCGCCACTTAGCACCGCGTCACGTTCCGTGAACGGGATCGGCGTGATCGCGACGTTGTTCTTCTTTGCTATCGCGAGGGCTTCATCGGTGATCGCGACGGCGTGTTCGATCGAATCGACACCTGCTTTCGCTGCATTCAACGCACCGGCCGCGGTCCATGCGTGAGCGGCTAGTTTCACCCCGGCCGCGTGTGCCTCTTCGATCGCGAACTTGATGTCATCGACCGAGTAAATGTAACGCTGATCGTCGATAACGAGCTTGATCACGGTCGCGCCGTAATGGAGATTTTGCCGGATGGCCTTCTTGATCTCATCTCGTGTGTCGGCGAAAAAATACTCGGGCTCGGCGAGATCCTGCTTGTCCGGCTGCAGCGCGAACTGCCCGCCGTAAGGTGCGATGATACGGCCGGCCGTTATGAATGTCGGCCCGTCGATCTCGCCGCTCGCGATCATCCGCCTCACCTCGACGCACGCGTAATTCCCCTCGTTCCCGACGTCGCGGACGCTCGTAAAGCCGTACTCCAGCATCGACCTCGCATTCACGGCGCCCTGGATGGCACGTTTCGCGTTCGAATCCAGCAGCGTCGTGAAATAATATCGTCCGCCGTCACGCTTGTGCTGTGTGTTCATGCACAGATGCGTATGGGCATCCATCATTCCCGGCATCAGCGTTTGAGAGGAAAGATCGATCACGGTCGCACCTGCCGGAATCGTGGCGTTCGAGCCTACCGCCTTGATGTCCTGTCCTTCGATCAGGACGATCTGGTTCGTCGTCACATTCCCGGTCTCAGGATCGACTATCCGTCCGGCCTTGATCGCCGTGACCTGGGCCGTTGCAAACACGGCAGTGAGCAGCACGAACAGCCCCGCAAGAGTAATCTTATTCATATTCGTATCGCCATTCCCGACCTGCAAGGAGGTCTCATATACCGATCTCGACGGGCACGGCATTCAATATGCCGGTCAAGAGCCGCGGGTCGCCCTCGATCAGGAACCCGCGCTTACCGCCATTTATGTAGATCGTCTCGAGCTCGACGATCGTCTTTTCGAAGTAGACCGGCAAGTCAGTCCGCGTCCCGAACGGCGACGTTCCGCCCGCCACATAGCCGGTAAGCTTCGACAACTTCTCGGGCGTGGCCGGCTCGACCGACTTTACTCCGATAAATCGGGCGAGTTTCTTTGTCGAGACCTCTTTGTCGCCGTGCATCAGCACGATCAGCGGCGCCTTCTCACTTGTTTCAAATACCAATGTCTTTACGACCCTGTGTTCGTCGATGCCAAGCTGCCTGGCCGATTCCCGCGTACCCCCTTTCTCAACATATTCGTAGACGTGCGGAACGAACTCGACCTTTTTCTCTCTCAGGAACCTGACCGCCGTTGTGATCGGATAGTCAATCATCGACAGATCTCTTTATATCTGAAACAAGTCGTCAAATGGTCGTTCACAATGCCCGTCGCCTGCATAAAGGCGTACATAATGGTGGAGCCGACAAAGTTGAAGCCGCGCTTCTTGAGATCTTTCGAGATCGCGTCCGATATCGCGGTCTTTGCGGGCACATCGCCCAGGCCCTTTGGCTTATTGACGATCGGTCTCCCGCCGGCGAGATCCCAAATGTAAGTATCGAACGAACCGAACTCTTTCTGCACCTGAAGGAACGCCTTTGCGTTCGAAACGGCAGATGCGACCTTCAACCGATTGCGGACGATGCCCTCGTTAGTAAGCAGCTTTGCCATTTTAGCTTCGCTGTAACGCGCGACCTTTGCCGGATCGAAATTATCAAATGCGTCGCGATATGCCTGGCGTTTTCGCAGGATCGTATCCCAGCTCAATCCGGCTTGCGCACCCTCAAGGATCAGAAATTCGAACAGCCCGCGGTCGTCATGCAGCGGCACGCCCCACTCCGTGTCGTGGTAAAGGATCGAAAGATCGTTCGTCGCCCAACCGCATCGTTTCATAGCTTTCGTATCCCGGCTCTCAATTCCGCTTTCAGATCGGCAGGCAAGTCCCGCCAATCCAGATCCGCCAACGCTCCTTCAATACCCCAAACAAGGTTCAGGCTCACCGGAAAACCGGCCTCCTTCAACGATCTGTAGATCTCGACCGAACCGAGCCTTTCAAGATCCTGGCGGGTAAAAACACCGATCGCGTTCAGCCATTCTTCCGACTTGCCGCCCAGGTTCCTAAGATCTGAGATCTCCGATCTTCGTGTCGTCACTTCTCGATCTTCCGGACCTGCATGAAACAGACACCCTGGCCGCCGGGTGCGGCGGGTGCGACCGAGATCTTTCCGGTCAGCTTTAACATATCTTTGTCGAGAGCGATCTCGCTCCCGCCGTTATCGCGGATCTTTATATCCTCTTTCTTGTATCCGCTGCTAAGCTTATCGACCGTGTTCGCCCGCTACCCTGTTCGATATCGACGCGAAGCTTGTTCGGGCTGCCCGCCGATTCGAGCAGGTCAAAGCCGCACTCCATCCGGCCGCCGGTGTTCGAGCAAAACACGCTGCCGCGCTGTGCCAGGACACCACTCACCTCGAAAGTCTTGCCATCGTTCTCGAGGGAGCAGGCTTTCGAGAACTCGACCGGCTCGCCCGTAACCGAACAACCCGCCGCAAAAGCCGCCAGCGCGAGTACTGAAACGGTGATCAATTTCACGGAACTTATTCCTCCATATCTCAATACGGCAGATATTTAGCGATCAGGACATCGGGCCGGAGATGCGTGAAATCAGAATGAGTCTCGGCCACCGAACCGGTCTTCATAATATCCTCGGCCGAATTTACGGTCGTAATTCCGATCGCCTTCATCCCGGCCCTGCGGGCGGCCTCAAATCCGCCGAATGCGTCCTCAAATACCAGACAATTCTCAGGTTCGACACCGAGCTTCCTGGCCGATACCAGAAACATCTCGGGGTCGGGTTTTCCGGTGGCAACATCCGAGGCAGTGGTGATCGCATCAAAAAACCGCCGCAGGTCCAGGCCGTCAAGTATGAATTCCATGTTCGCGTTGGAAGCCGCCGTCGCTACAGCCAGCTTAACGCCGATCTGCTTCGACTCTGCCAGGAACGGGACGACGCCTTCGATCGCCTTTCGGTGCGGCAAGTACGATTCGCGGTATATCTCTTCCTTTCTCCTGGCCAGCCGCGCGATCTCTTCCTGACTCAATCGGCCGAAAACCGATGGGATGATCTCCCGATTGGTTTGCCCCGCCGTCTGGATAAGGAAGGTCCGCTCATCGAATTCAAGCCCGTTCTCGTCCATCAGCGTCCGCCACGCTTCGGTGTGGACCCTCATATTATCGACTAGCGTTCCGTCCATATCGAATATGAACGCCCGGTCGTGGTTATCGGCCATCTACTTCCCCTTTTTCGCAATGTAAACCGTCTTTTCGATCTCGGCGTGTACGAGTCCCTCGCCGTTTTTCAACTCGACATTGTAGATGCGGTCGACCGATCGTGCTTCGTCGGCCAGTTTTACGATCTCCGCTATCTCGCCGCGGTCGAGACTGAAATCGACATACAGCGTCTCTCTCGCCGGTTTTCTGAATCGTATCTTTGCGGCCTTGTCCCAAACCACATAGCCGGGGCCGAGGATCTTCATCAGCATCAGCATATAGATCGGGTCGATCGCCGCATATATGCTGCCGCCGTAGATCGTTCCGACGTAATTGCGCGTCCGCCAGTTGAGCGGCAGTTTCACGCGCACATCATGCCAATCTTCGGCGATATAGGTCACGCGTCCGCCGGAGCCGCGATAGGCCGGAAAAAGATTGAATCCCCACCTGAACGATCGGCTTTTGAAACTCTCTGGCATTCTTTCAAAGACCAATAGCCGGCGGTCTATACGGCCGCCGCCGAACTGCCCTGCGGAAATCCCTCGCCGTCCATCACACGCTTTGCCTGGCGAATGTGCCGCTTGGAGTGCTCGACCAGCACGGAATATGCGTCATCCAGCGAGTAAGTGAAAACCGATAGGAATGGCGAAGTTACGACGGTCTTCTTGCGGTCCGCGTCGGCGACGGATCCGATCTTGCGGTTGACCTCTTCGATGTGGCTGCAGAAACGCTCGACGATGTCGGCACCGATGTCGCTCGGCGGCACGATAGCCTTCGAAGGGGCTTTTGCCTTTTTCGAGTCTTCCGAAACTGCCTTGATCAGGAATCGGCCGCCCCAACCTGTGAACGGAGAGTAATTTTCCCAAAAGGAGTTCTTTCGCGTTCCCGATGCCAGCTTCTCAAATTCCGGATAAAATTCTGTGTTCGATCGGATGATGTGATCCAGGCATTGGGCGATGCTCCAGCTCTTCTCTCCGGGTTTCCAATTGAGCTGGTCGCCGTTCATTTCCCCAAAGGTTGCACGGGCATCCTCGGCAACTTTTTCCATCTCGGTGATAATGCTCTTGATACGTTCGTCCATAGGTCTTCTCCATAGATAAAACGCGAAAAACGCCCTCGGAATGTCTTGTAACTAATTACGAAGCGGCTTGCCGGTCTTGAGCATCGCGGCGATGCGATCCTGAGTTTTCCGCTCTCCGCAGAGTGAGACGAATGCCTCCCGCTCCAGATCGAGAAGATACTGCTCGCTTACAAAGGCCGGATGATTCATCGATCCGCCGCTCATTACATGGGCCAGTTTCGTGCCGATCAATTCATCGTGCTCTGAAATGAATCCGCCGCGTTTCATCATATGAAGCGCAAGTTTCATCGCCGCCTCGCCTGCCTCGCCCATTACAAGAACATCCTCACGCGGGACGGGTGCCGTGAAACCGGAAGCCGCCAGGTTAAGGACCTCCTGTTTGGCATCGGCGATAAGGCGGTCACCGTTCATCGAGATCGAATCGACATCACGGAAGAAGCCCCACGACCTCGCTTCCTGAGCCGAGGTTGCGACCTTGCCCATGCCGATCATCTCGAACGTCTTCTTGAGGAACGTGAGCGGATCGGCATCGGGGGCCTTGCCGGCGGCATCCATCGCACGCATCGTCATTTCCTTTGTGCCTCCGCCGGCCGGTATCACGCCGACGCCGACCTCGACCAGGCCGATATACGTCTCGGCCGCCGCACGAACGCGGTTACCGTGGATCGCGATCTCGCAGCCGCCGCCAAGCGTCAGGCCGTACGGCGCCGTGACAACGGGTACGGAGGAGTATCTTAGCCGCATGATCGCCTGCTGCAGCGCATGAACGATCATATTGATGTCGTCCCACTCTTCTTCCTGCGCGGCGAGCAAGAGCATCATAATGTTGGCCCCGGCCGAAAAATTGCCGCCCTGGTTTCCCACGACGAGGCCGTCGAAATTCCTTTCTGCTTCATCGATCGCAGCGTTGAGCATCGCGACCGTGTCGCTGCCGATGGAGTTCATCTTTGAGTGAAACTCAAGGCACGCGACTCCATCGCCGATATCGATCAGCGAAGCCCCGGGATTCGACTTGATCACGCCCGATCGGTCCTTGATGTCCTTAAGGACCATCACGCCGAGCCGAGTGGGCATCGGCCTGTACTCGCCATTCAAGAGGTCGTAAAAAGATCGGTCGCCGTTCTCATTCTTGTAAAAACTCTCGGCACCCGCGGCGAGCATACGTTCGACATTGGCTGGTATCGTCCTCCCCTCTGCGCGCATTCGTTCGACCGATTCCTTTAGCCCGACCGCATCCCAGGTCTCAAAAACACCGATCTCCCATCCGAATCCCCATTTGATCGCATTATCGATATCCACGATCGTGTCGGCGATCTCCGGGATGCGGTTGGCGGCATACGCAAAGGTCCGCGACATCGTTTTCCACAAGAATTCGGCCACGCGGTCGTCGCCCCAGACGAGCTGCTTGATGCGTGCCGCCTTGTCCTCGACGCCTTTCGCTGCGTCGAGCGAGGGGAATTTTTTCTTTTCCTGCGGTTTGTATTCAAAGGTGTTCAGGTCGAGTTCCAGGATTATGCGTTTGCCATCGGCATCGGTCGATTTCTTAAAGAATCCGCCCTTGGTCTTGTCGCCGAGCAGCTTCTTTTCGAGCATCGTCTCGATCACCGGCGGGAGCTTGAAAACATCGCGGTCTTCGTCATCGGGAACCGCCGGATAGAGGTTCTTGTTGACGTGTGCGAGCACATCGAGTCCGACGAGGTCCGATGTGCGGAATGTCGCCGATGACGCATGGCCGATAGCCTTTCCGGTCATCTGATCGACCTCGGTCGGCGTAAAGCCCATTGCGATCATCTCGTGCACCGTCGCCATCATCCCAAATGTACCGACACGGTTGGCGATAAAATTTGGCCGGTCCTTTGCCGGTACCACTCCCTTTCCGAGCCGCTGATCGAGAAAACCGCTTACCTTACACGCTATCTCGCCGCTCGTCTGAGCACCCGGGATCACCTCGACGAGTTTCATATACCTGGGAGGATTGAAAAAATGTATCCCGACGAAATGCTGCTTGAAATCGTCTGAGAAAGGCGCGGCGATCGAATCGATCGGGATACCACTCGTATTTGACGCGATCACGGCACCGGCCTTACGATTTCTTTCAACCTCGGCAAAGAGTTTATGCTTGATGTCGAGGTTCTCTACGACAGCCTCGATCACGAGATCACACTCCTTCAGTTTTACGATGTCGTCGGTGAAATTCCCTGTCTTTATTAGGCGTGCATTCTCGGCAAGCATGAACGGAGCGGGTCTCAATTTCTTTGCCGCTTCGAACAAGGAATTGACGATGCGGTTGCGGACCTGAGGGGATTCAAGAGTTAACCCTTTCTTCTCCTCTTCCGGTGTCAACTCATTGGGCGCAATGTCCAAAAGCAGCGTCGGAATACCGGCATTGGCCAGATGCGCGGCTATGCCCGCACCCATTGTCCCCGCGCCGAGTACCGCCGCTTTCTTTACGGTGAATTTGCTGTCTTGCCTGGTGGGTGTCTCGCTATCCAGGGCCGCCTTTGCAGTGTTTGTCATTTTTCCAGAACGCCTCGAATGTGAAATTTGAATTCGTCGATTATAACTGAATGAACATTCATTCAGCAAGCCTTATCGGCGGGGTATTGACACATTTTCTGATTCGTCGGATACTTCTTTGAACCAAAACACGCCCATGCCGCTACAACTCCCTGAAGTTCGTTCAAAGTCTGTCGCTGCTATGGGTTGCGATCGATAGATCCGTCACAAACAGGAGACAAGAATGAAGAGATTTGTTTACGTTTTCGTCGCTTTGACGATCCTCACACTTGGTGTCGCGGCACAGAGCAAGGAAACGGGGCCGGCTACCACAGCTTCGGCCGGCACGAAAACCAGGCCCCCGATCTTCCGTCCCACAAAGGACCAGATAATGCAGGTTCAAACGAAATTGCGAACTGCAAACCTCTACTCGGGCGAATCGACCGGAAAGCTGGACAAGGCGACGCGGGCCTCTATCAAAGAGTGGCAAGGCGGGAACGGCCTGAAAAAGACCGGCACGCTCAACCGCGCGACCCTGGAGAAAATGGGCATCGAGCTGACAGAGAACCAGAAGTTGATGCCGGTTTCGGAAAGTTCGTATGCGGAAAGCGAACCAGCGAAAGCATCGAAGAAAGAAACATCCTCGGCGAGTGGGACCAAGCCTAAACGGACGATCTTCCGAGCGACAAAAGACCAGATAATCGCGGCTCAAAACAAACTCAAGGCCGGTAGTATGTACAGCGGCGACGCGCACGGAAAGCTCGACACGGCGACGCGCGACGGACTCGGGAGATTTCAGGAAGCTAACGGGTTGAAAGTAACCAAAACGCTCAATCAGGCGACACTTGAAAAGATGGGAATCGAGCTTACCGATAAGCAAAAAGCCGCGGCGGCGACAACGTCCGAATCGGCAAATTAGCCCGCTGACGAGCATAAGGTGCAGAGCGCGATGGCAGAGACGAACATATACACATACCTCACGCCGATCGCGCTTTTCTTTGTCCTGCTAGAGGTCGGAGCCTGCATCGCGTTTAGACGCAGTTATATTTCATTCCCCGAGGCGATTGCGAATTTCGGCACGGCGTTAGGCAATCAGACCGTCAACGTTCTTATCGCGGCGGGCGTCTATTATCTCTACGGATATCTCTGGGAAAATTTTCGTTTGTTCACCATCGAGATGAACCTGTGGTCGTTCATCCTGCTCCTTCTCGGTGTCGATCTCATCTTTTACTGGGTTCACCGCTGGGGGCATGCGATAAATATAATGTGGGCGGCCCATTCGCCGCATCATTCGGCCGAAGAGATGAACTTCATGGTAGCCCTGCGAGCGAGCGTCACCCAGCGATTTTGTTCCTTCCTCTTTTTTTGGCCGCTCGCGCTGATCGGATTTCAGCCGCTGCATATATACATGATGAGCGGCATTCACCTTTTCATCGCTTTTCTGCACCATACGGAATGGATCGGCAAACTCGGCTGGTTCGAAAAATATTTCACCACACCGTCGCACCATCGCGTCCACCACGGTGTGAATTTTCAGTATCTGGACAAGAACTTCGGCGAATTCCTGATCATCTGGGACAAGATCTTCGGTTCATTTGCCGAGGAAAAAGAAAAGGTCGTCTATGGGATCTACGACCACCCGCAAAGCTGGAATCCGCTCCGGATCAATTTTCACTTCTTTATCGTGCTTTGGAAATACGCGATGGCGACACCGAAGTTGTGGGACAAGATCCGTGTCTGGTTCATGCCCGCGGGCTGGCGCCCGCCCGGAATCGAGCCAAAGCAGATGGTCGAGATCACCGTCGAGAATCAGATCAGGTTCCGGCCCGCGATGTTTGAGAACGCAAGACTGTATCTGATCGTCCAGTTTGCGGTCGGGGTGTTCTTGATGTTGGGCGTCATATCCAACCTGCTCGCCTGGACGACCGCCGAACGCTGGGTCGGAGCAACGCTCCTTTGGTGGCACATCATTAATTGGAGCGGGATCCTAGAAGCCAAATCCTGGCTATGGGCATCCGAGAATCTGCGAGTCATCGTCACCGCATTTGTTCTGATGGCGACGAACTCCCTTTACGAACCATCAGTCCCGCTGTTTGCTCTGCTTGCGGTATCAGCATATTCGATCCTTTGGACGAGCATATATTTCAGGCCAAGCAGCCCGAAACTTGTTCCGGCCTAGTCACCACTTTGCATCCTTCGCGTCTTTGCGTGAAACTTCTTCTATGAAATTAGCCATCCTCGTCATTTTCGTCGCAGCCGTTACGACTTTCGCTCAGTCCGAGACCCAAAAGACCAGTATCGCCGATGACATCCGGGCCGTGATGAACAAGCAGGCCGACGACTGGAATCGTGGTGACGTGGATGCATTTATGCAGGGTTATTGGAAGTCGGACAAGCTCGTCTTTGTCGGTTCGAAGGTCACTCGCGGCTGGCAGCCGACGCTCGACAATTACAAGAAGAGCTATCCGACCAAGGAGCGGATGGGCACGCTGACGTTTTCCGATCTGGAGATAACCGTGCTTTCAAAAGACGCCGCCGTCGTCCTTGGCAGTTGGTCGCTCAAGCGGGCGAACGATGCTCCGGGCGGAAAATTTACCCTCATCTTTCGCAAGTTCAAAGACGGCTGGAAGATCGTTCACGACCACACCTCTTAAGTTTCGCCGCCCGTGTGGACATTTTATAACGTGCTTTTCGTCTTTATCCTTGAACAATTCTGCGCCGCCGGCGTTTATGGTTCTTTATGTTTGGACAAAAGCTTATCTACTTTTTCATAGCGGCTGCGGCATTTACGACGACCTCTCTTGCGACGCCAGATCGGCTGAAGGTCACTGTCACGCCGCTGAATGATGCGGCCTTTTCGGTGAGCGTCACATTTGCCGGAGACGCCGACGGCTCGACACGCCTGATATTGCCGAATGAATGGGGCGGCCAAAGCGAGCTTTTTAGATCCATCCGATCGATCAGCGTCCAACCAGCATCAGCAAAGATATCCGATACCGACCTGCCTTATGTCAAACTGGTCACCCATAAAGCCGGTGAAAAGCTGACTGTGCTCTACGAGGTCGTAAGAGATTTTCAGGGGAAATTCAGGAACGAGGTACGGTATCGTCCGGTTGTCGATAAGGGCTACATCCATTGGATCGGCAATACCGTCTTCGTGCTCCCCGATTGGAAGGACGAGGCCGAACTCGATGTGTCGCTCGAGTGGAAGGATCTTCCGGGCGGCTGGACGACCGCACATAGCTTTGCAACGGGAAAACGCACTAAGCGTTTCACCGCTGCACTCGGCGAGCTTCGCGCCTCGATCATGGTAGCGGGCGATTTTCGCATCGCGTCCACAAGGGCTGCGGGAAAACCGGTCGACGTAGCGATCCGCGGAAAGTGGGCATTTACCGACACCGAACTCGCGGAAATGGTCCGAAAGGTCATCGAGACTGAGCGCGAATTCTGGAAGGATCATTCGCAGGATCGTTATTTAGTGACGCTGGTACCGATCGACGAAGGCCCAAATGCCATGTCGTTTGGCGGGACGGGCCTTACCGATTCTTTCGCATTATTTGCCACGCCGAATGCGACCGTTGACCGGCTTCGCGGCTTGCTCGCACACGAATACGCACATAACTGGATCCCCGGCAAGCTTGGCCGAATGCCCAAACCGGAGCAGGAATTGTACTGGTTCAGCGAGGGCTTCACGGAATTTTATACCTATAGGCTGCTCGCGGCCGGAGGCCTGATCACGCGAGCGGAATTGGTCGCACGATACAACGAACTCATCCTCGAATACTATATGCTGCCGGTGAGAACCGCCTCGAACGAGCGCATCGTAAAAGACTTCTGGTCCGATAGGAACGTACAACGGCTCCCATATCTTCGCGGCTTCCTGTTTGCGACAAATCTGGACGCTGAGATCAAAAGGGCGACGGACGGAAAGGCATC
This sequence comes from Pyrinomonadaceae bacterium, assembly GCA_050246275.1. Lineage (GTDB taxonomy): Bacteria > Acidobacteriota > Blastocatellia > Pyrinomonadales > Pyrinomonadaceae > OLB17. The sequence goes on along the minus strand of JBFWWI010000007.1, from coordinate 70,451 downwards.
TCTCGACGATGCAGTTCACGAACTATTCTCAGCCTCAAAGAAAACGCCGCAGCCTCTGTCGTTCGGCTCACTCGAAGCACTGTTCACAAAGTACCTGGGCCGCGATGCGGGACCGATGATCAGGCAGCACCTCGTGGACGGCGAATTGATCGTGCCGCTTCCGGACGCCCTCGGGGCCGATGTCTCTCAGAATACGGTGCAGACGCCCGTATTCGAACTCGGCTTTGACTTCGACAAACTCGCCAAAGACCGCATCGTCGCCGGCGTCGATCCGAACAGTTCCGCCTATGCGGCTGGGCTCCGCAATGGCCAGCATCGAACAGCGGGTTTTTCGCTGCGGTTCGGCGACACCGCAACTGAGATCGAGTTAAAGGTCAAGGATCAGGAGGGTGAGAAGACCGTCAAATTTTTGCCGGTCGCCCGGGAACGTATGGCCGTCCCTCAGTACTCGCTTAGATAATATCTTTTTGATGAAGGGTGTTCGCGTGCCGGCCAGTTGGCGTTTATGAGGAAGTGTGTTTTAAATTAGCGTGGAGCTTTCCAAATGGCTAAAACACTACTCTATCGTCTGTTCGGCATTGGCAGGATGCCTGCTGATGTCAAGGCAGAATTCGAACGTGAAGGCGTGCTGTTCTCAGACGAAGGCATCCGCGGAACGGTCACGTACAAGAACTTTCGCGGCGGCGGACGCATTAGCAACTGGAAGCGCCAATGGTTCGCAGCGGCGATAGTTCTGACGAAAGAACGCCTTGCGGCATATCGGCTCCGGCATCCCATTATCGACGTTTCGTTCGACGATCCCCGTTTGAAAGAGATCGATCTCAGCATCGAGGAGCCCGAGACACTTGCGGTGTGCTTTGATGCCGATCTCTTCCACCCCGATTGGAAAGGACGCATCGAGTATCGCTTCCGAACGCCGGTCAGCAAACCACTCTTGGCCAGTCTGGAGAAACGGACGTAGAATCTCGACGAGCCCACGGGGTAGGCTCGATCTTATCCGAGGGTCCTGCGAAAACTCATTATGCGACAATCATTAGGATAATAGGATCCGCGCTCCGCTTTCGTCCGATTCTCGCGCGGCGTCGAGCACGCGTTGGACCTTTACGCCATCCTCAAAAGTCGCGGCAAACTCCACTGTTCTGTCTTCTTTGCTTACTGCCGCCACGATCAAAGGAGCAAACGACATAAAGCCGCTCGGGAATCCGGATTCCGGGACGCCTTCGATCCCTAAAGCGAACTCCACAGGAACTTCGTCCCAGCTATCCTCGCCGTTCCGGGCCATGTAGACATCGCCGCGGTGGCCGATGCGGATCGCTCCATCCGTCCCAAAGAACTCGATGCGATTGAGGTACTCGGGCTGCTCTACCATAGATACCGACACGATGCCCGTCGCATCGTATGTAAACTCGCCATCGGCAAATCGCAGAAGCATGTTTGCCTCGTCGTCGGTGGTAACCGGGCGAAGCGCCCCTGTCGGCCCGTGTCTCTGCTTGATGTGGGTCTGCAATTGACAGAACATCGACGAGATCTCGCTTCCCAAGAACCAGTTGAACGAATCGATGATGTGTGAATTGATAGCTCCGAGCGCTCCGCCGCCCTGGACCTTATCCGACCACCAGTTCCAAGGCAGGTTCGGATCGCCCCGATGCGGCGCCCGGAAATCGTATTTTGCATGGCGGATCTTTCCTATCACGCCCTCGCGGATCATTGCATATGCCCGCTGGCGGCCCGGCTGAAAGCGAAGTTCGTGGTCGATCAGGGCGAGCACATTTGCCTCAGCTGCCGCCGAAGCCATTTCCTCGGCTTCGGCGACATTCATCGCCATGGGCTTTTCGGCTAGGACATTCTTGCCATTCTCCAGAGCAAAAAGCGTCATTTCCCTATGAAATACCGGCGGTGTCGTTATGCAAACGAGGTCGACATCGGGATGAGAGGCCGTCTCACGCCAGTCGGCGGTCGAGTGGCCGATGCCAAATTCGGCCGCCGCGGCCCGCGCATTTTCGAGCGTGCCGCTCGCGACGGAAACAAGCCGAGCGTCACCGCACGCATCAAATGCCGGCATTTGAACCCGCCGAGCAAAACCTGTCCCGATAAATCCTATCCCAACCGGCACTTTCATAACGCCATTATAACGAGAGATCTCGCCCGGCGCACACTCCGCGTTCGAACGGGCGGCCGCAAAAAAAGTAAAGGCCGCGAAGATCGCAGCCCAAGCCTTTTCTTTGAATGATCGCCGCTCTAGTTTCCGCCCATCTCCAGGCCGGGGCTCGGCGCTCGCCGGCGTTTCGCTCCGAATCTCAAAAAGTGTTCGTAAATCTCGCGATCTTCGTCCGAGATATAGACGATCTCGGCCCCGACGACGTACCTTTCGGTCGATTCGTGTATCGCATCGCGCTCGTATCGGCGGCCGACAACCTGCATATGGACCTTTTCACGCGGGAGATCGATCTCTACATTAAGGATGCGGTCCTGACCGACGAGGTAGTTTTCCTTGATACGGATGGCAGAGACCATGAAGCCGATGCCCGTCTTGCTCATATCGACTGTCTGGCCCGACATAAAGACCCCGTCCGCAGTCGATGTATGGATCGCCCGGCTCGCATCCCGCTCAAACGATATCTTGACCGGCGCCGCGTATTTTTTTCGCGGAGAATGTGACCGCTCAGCGATCAATCCGGTAAGTCTTGTAACGAGTGCCCTTATCATTAGCCAAATGAGATCAAATTATAAGTTTACATAATTTTCAAGTCAGAATAAACCTGACTTAACAGCGTGTTTACAGCGGCAACGGCTTTCCGCCGTTATCTTTACTGCTGATCCGCGGGGTCGCGCGTCCGTCGGACTTCAGCATGAACGAAAGGCTCCCCGACTTTCCATAACTCTCCGGAGTGGCGCTGACCGAGTACGATCCATTGCCCTCGTCAAGTGTCACAGAGTAATTATAACCTGTTGATTCTGATGTCTTTACGTCATCGGGCAAGAGGCCGGCCCCGACCAGAGCGTTGATATCGGTAAATTTGCCTCCGTTCTGCACCGAAAAGGCGAGTTGGGCTTTGGCGATGCGGTCGAGCATATCGCGGGCCTCGTCTTCGTGGGTCTCTATCCGGAGGGCATAGAAATAATTCTTTCCTTCTTTCTTTATCCTCGCCTCGGCCGCTTCATCGACAGTCAGTATTACCCAGATATTATCTTCTTTGCGAAGCTCGATCTGCTGTGTATCATGCCGTTCGGGATCGTCGCCGGGAAGGCTCGCGGTGACGGTCGCCTTTTCACCCGAGACGATCTCGCCATTTATGGTTACCTCGGCCGGTATCGCGCTTGCGATGCGTTCGAAATCCACTTGAAACTCTTTCAATTCTGCATCGGTCAATCCCTCGACCGCAGGGCGTAGATTCGTCAAAAATATAGCCTCGCGAAATTTCCTCTCGCGAAGCTTGGTGTAGAACGCTCTGACGGTGTCGGCCGGGGAACCGGCCTTTATCTCGATCGAGGATGGCGGTTGGGGGTTTGAGTTGGTTTTACTTGCTGATGACGATTGGGCACTCAGGGCCGCGTTATCCGCCCTCGTCGCTTCGGCATCACAGCCGCCGCAAATTATGGCTAAAGATGTAGTGATACAGAGGAAGAAATTCGGCATCGAAAACCAACGGCTCATTAAATTGTTACCCTGTGTGTTCGAGAGAGTTAAGCAGATACCCCTTGTGGACCGGGTGCCGGGGCAAAAAACGAAAGACACGCCAACGGAAGTATAACGTGTCTTTTCGCCAAATGTAAAACAATTTTTAGACCGGGCGGTCTATTTGCCCGATCCCTTTCTTGCGAACAGGGCCTCACGGCCGACAAAGTAAAGAAGAACGGCCAACCCGAGAAACGGGAGGAGCCCGAGCCAATTAGAATTGTCCCCGGCAAAGAACGGATTGTTCGCCTCGGACCAAAGCTCAAAACCGCGGACGGTGTCGGCCAGGAACTCTGCCGAAAACGCCACGAGTATGCCCGCGAGGGCGCCGCCGGCAATGTAGCCTGAGGCAAGCAACACGCCGGGGCTCTTGTCGGTCTCGGCGATCATCTCTTCCTCGGTCAGATTCCTTTCCTTGAGCTTTCTAAAGATCACCAGGTCGACCAGCCACCGCACGGAGCCGCCCACAAATATCGGGGCAGAGATCGACACCGGCAGGTATATGCCCACCGCAAATGCGAGCGACGGGATGCCTGCAAGCTCGAGCACCACCGAGATCATTATCCCCAATATGACAAGGCCCCAGGGCAACTCCTGGCTGAGGATGCCCTTGATGATGTAGCTCATCAGCGTGGCCTTTGGCGCCGAGTATTTGGTGACCTCGCTGCCGTCGGGCTTTTCGAGGATGTTGCCGTTGACGCCGGGATCGACTAGGTATCTGATCTCGCCATTCGACCCCACCAGATATTTGCCCGGCTGGATGCCGCCCTGGCTATCCGTCTTGTGCCAGCCGCGATAGGTCTCCGCATCGGAGGCCGCCTGTGAGCCCGAGAGTGTCTCCGCCGGCCCCAACGCGACGCCCGCGGGGACGACCGCACCCTTTGGAAAATTCTCCTGCACCTTGTACACGACCCTTCCCTCAGGGTTTACGAGGAACTTGCCCGCGGGCAGGTCCTTATTTTCCGGCTCTTTTTGCCCCGTTGGAACTCGATTCTCAAATACCGTATAGCTGCCGGCCACCGGCGGCTGGATCTCTCCGCTATATGCAGGCAGGCCGGAAGGGTTGATGACGATCTCTTTGTCCTTTACCCGCGAGAATGTCGTCGGCCCGGCGTAGACGGTTCCGCTGTTATTCAGTGCAAGCAGGATCGGCCCGAGAAGTAACGCAGATGCAGTGGCGCCGACAAGTATGGCGATCTGCTGTTTTCGAGGGGTGCCGCCGACCCAGAAGCCCGTCTTTAGGTCCTGTGAGGTCGTTCCGCCATTCGACGCGGCGATGCAGACGATCCCGCCGATCGAAAGCGCGGTGACAAAATATGGGTCGGGTGCGGTCCAGCCGACGAGCAGAAAAACAAGACACGTGAACAGGAGCGTCGCCACGGTCATTCCGGAAATGGGGTTCGACGAACTGCCGATCTCGCCCGTGAGCCGCGACGAAACGGTCACAAAAAGGAACCCGAAGACGATGATCAGGATCGCCCCGAGAAGGTTCATCTTGAGTGCAGGAACGAAAGTGATCACCACGATCAGCGCCAATATGCCGGCGATAACGAACTTTATCGACAGGTCCTGATCGGTGCGCGGCAGTGCCTCGCCCTCCTTGACGCCGTTGCCGCGGCGAAGGTCCGCAAGGCCGCCCTTGATGCCGTGCCAGATGACCGGGAGCGAACGGAACAGGCTGATGACGCCGCCGGCCGCGACTGCACCGGCACCGATATAGAGAATATAATCGGCCTGAATACTGTTTTTGCCCTGAATGCCCATTTCAGAAATAGGCACCGTACCCGGAGCGAGGGCTTCGGTCAGCCCTGAGCCGAAATATCTGATCATCGGGATCAGGACGAGGTACGACAATGCTCCGCCCGCGAACATTATCCCGGCGATGCGCGGCCCGATGATATAGCCGACGCCGAGCAGGGCCGGGTTGTTCTCGTTCGATATGGAGCCGCCCTCGAACGGGCGCCCGAAAACCTTAGTCGGCGATTCCTTCCACGTCTTCAGCACCAGCATCAGCGAATTGAATACGAAACCGACCGCAAAGCCGAGGCTGATGATCTTACCGCCATGCGTTGCCGAATCGCCCGCTTCGGCCGAATCGCCCGCGTGCGATGCCTCGCGTGATTCCTTTGATGCCCCGGCCATCAAGACCTGGGCGCAGGCCGTGCCTTCCGGATATTTGAGTATGCCGTGCTGGTCCTTGATCAGCGCGCGGCGAAGCGGGATCATCATCAGGATGCCGAGAGCACCGCCGAGCACGGCAACGAGCGTGACCCGCCAAACCTCGAGATCGAAACCGAGGATGAGTATCGCGGGCATCGTCACGCCCACACCAAAGGCGATCGATTCTCCGGCAGAGCCGGCCGTCTGTACGATGTTGTGCTCGAGGATGGTCGCATCGCGCATCCCAGCCTTGGAAAGCAGGCGGAACAGCGTGATCGAGATCACCGCGACAGGTATCGAGGCAGACACCGTCAGGCCGACCTTTAACACGAGATACAGGGACGAAGCTCCGAAGATTATTCCCAGCAGCGTCCCGACAATAAGCGGAAGCGGTGTAAGCTCGCGCAGGTTCGAAACGCTCGCAGGTATATACGGACGGAATCTCTCAAGAAATGGATTTTTCATCCTATGGTTTCTCCTGATTGTGCCTTTTCTCACGCCCGAAGATCGGCGGCGTGATGTGTCGATGCGGCAAGATACGGAAAGTTCTGCTTTGCAATGTAACCTGCGTCCCCAAAAAACGCAATACAACAGGCCGAAACACGAACGGTGGCCTGTGCCTTCTCGCCCACGCAAGGAGTAGGGGCTCGGTTAACGCCGCCTGTTCGCACGCGGCACCGGCCACACTCGCGACCGGTCGTTTTTCGATCGTTTTTCGTCTAAACTTTCAAAAAACACTTCCGGAGAAATTCTATGAACTTCCTCTCAGCGTCCTTGCGTCTCTGCGGCTTGACCGCAATTCTCGCGATCGCGGCGTTCGCCCAGATACCAGCCCCCAAAGACACCCTCGGATTCACGCCCGGCGATGACCGCAAACTCGCGAGCTGGGCGCAGGTGGTCGATTATTTCAAAAAGCTGGATGCCGCCAGCGACCGGATGATCTTCGAAGAGATCGGGAAGACGACGATGGGTGCTCCGTTCGTTTATGCAACGGTGAGCTCGCCGGACAACCTCAAGAACCTGACAAAATACCGGGATATCAATGATAAATTGGCAGATCCGAGGAAGATCGGAGCGGGGACACTCCTGTCCCCAAGCGGCGAACGCCGCTTACAAAGAGCCGCACAGAAGCTGATCGCCGAAGGCAAAACGATCGTCCTCATCACCTTCGGCATCCATTCGACCGAGGTCGGCTCGACCTTGTCAAGCATGCTCATCGCCCATCGGCTCGCAAGCAGCAACGAGCCTGAGATAAAGAACATTCTCGAAAACACGATCATTTTACTGGTGCCGAGTTTGAATCCGGACGGCGTGGACATCGTCAAGAATTGGTACGACAAAACGCTCGGCACGCCATACGAAGGCACGTCGCCGCCGGAGCTTTATCACAAATACGTCGGCCACGATAACAACCGCGACTGGTACGCCTTCACACAGGTCGAAACGCAGTTGACGGTCGATAAGATCCACAACGTCTGGCACCCGCAGATCGTCCACGACGGCCACCAGCAGGGTGCGAACGGCTCGCGGCTCTTCCTGCCGCCGTATATGCAGCCGGTCGAACCGAACGTGCCGAAACAGATAGTCGAGGGCTACACCGAGCTTGGAAACTACATGGCGAAGTCGCTGCGTGACAAAGGCTATCAGGGGATCACGACGAATTCGACCTACGACGCCTGGACCCCGGCGCGCGCCTATTCGCATTACCACGGCGGCGTGAGAATTCTCTCGGAAACCGCATCCGCACGGCTCGCGACGCCGATAACCGTAAAATACGAAGACCTCCGCGGCGGCGAAGGCTACGATGCCCGCGTGGAATCATCCAACTTCGGCCCGGTATGGAAAGGCGGCGAATGGAAACTCCGCAACATAACCGACTACATGACCACTGCAGCCTTCGCTCTAATGAACCACGCCGCCGACAACCGCGAACGTTGGCTTGCGAGGTTTTATGAGATCGGGAAGGAAGCGGTTCGGCCGAGGAGGAGGGGAGAAGTTCACGGTTTTGTTTTCCACTCACCCTACATTTCTTCAATTCTTGAAGATGCGGGACTGGAGGTCGACCCAATCAATCGAATAACAATTAACGGGAAGACCACGGAAAAATTTCAATATGTAGTGAGAATGGATCAACCCTATGGCTCGTTCGCGAAGGCATTGCTTGAATCGCAAAGGTATCCGGATCTAAAGGATACAAGCGGGAACCCGATTGCACCATATGATGTAACAGCCCATTCAGCCTCGCTCCTCTACGCGACGAAGTATTACCCTCAGGGTTATACGATTCTCGAACCCTTTCGGGCTAGGTTTCAGCGTCGCCCCGAACCGAAAGGACCTGAAGGTAGCGGCAATTCAGGCCCAAATGACCATGGTTGCTCCGAGCGTAAAGATCCGATCTGGGTCTACCGCTCCTTCGTTCCATCGATGGATGAAGGATGGACGAGGTGGGTGGTCGAGAAGTTTGGTTCGAGCATCATCGAAACAAGAGATCCTTATACGTGTTCGCAATTGGTGCCTAAGGAGCTTTCTAATAGATTGATTCGTGAATCGAAAATGGTCGCGGATCTTGACGCTGTCGTTTCGATTCCACCGAATGCTCCGGGAGCGACCACAATACCGGGATATCGGAACAAAACGATTATCTTCCCCGACCAATCACCCAACGCCATCCTGAACGGTCATCGGAAGGGCTCGATGCCGGATGAGTATGTGGGCGGTGTCGGAAAGGAAGGCGTTGAGAATCTGAAGAAGTTTGTCGAGGCGGGCGGCACACTCGTCTTTCTCAACCGCTCGTCGCAATTCGCCATCGAGCAGTTCAACCTGCCTGTAAAGGACGTGACGCGCGGCCTCGCCCGCAAAGACTTTTACATTCCCGGCTCGATCCTCCGCACCGAACTCGACCTCTCGCACCCGATCGCCAAAGGAATGCCGCAGCAATCCATCGCCTGGTTCGAAAACTCACCCGCGTTTGAATTGGTTCAGAGTGCGAGCTTTAGCTCGTCAGTACGCGATGAATCGCGCACTCTGAACGCGCGCGTCATCGCCCGCTACCCGTCCGACCCGAAGCAGATATTGCTCTCCGGCTGGGCTCTCGGGGCTGAGAAGATCGCCGGCAAGGCGGCTCTGGTCGAGGTCACCTTCGGCAAAGGCAAGATCGTGCTCTTCGGCTTCCGCCCGCAGTACCGCGGCCAGTCGCTCGCGACCTTCCCATTGTTGTTCAATGCGATATCGCGATAGTCTTAACCGCTGAGACGCTGAGACGCAGAAAAAAGAAAAGAACTCTTAAAAAACCTTGCTTCGCGTCTCCGCGTCTCTGCGGTTCAAATCAATGAAAGAAGACATTAAAGAAACACGGCTCGATAACGGCCTTGTGGTGCTGACGGATCGGATGCCCGGCGTGCGGTCGGCGACGCTGGGATTCTTCTATCGCGTCGGCTCGCGCGACGAGCCTGACGAACTGAACGGCATCACCCACTTTATCGAACACTGCGTATTCAAGGGCACCCGCACGCGAAGCGCGATGGAGATCGCGATCGAGCAAGACCGCCTCGGCGGCAACCTCGATGCATTCACCACGCACGAGGAAACCGGTTTTGTGATCAAGGTGATCGACGACCAGATCGAAGCAGCCTTTGACCTAATGGCGGACATGCTGCAGCATCCGCGTTTTGACGATGCCGATTGCCAGAACGAGCAGCGGGTCATCATCGAAGAGATGAAGATGAACGAGGATTCGCCCGAGGACCTCTTGAGCGATATCTTTCATCGCGAGTTTTTCCCGGGCCACCAGCTTGGCATGGCGATCACCGGCACGCCCGATACGGTCAGAACGTTCGACCGCGAACGCACGAGCGAGTTTCATCGCTCCGCATTCACACCTCAGAATCTGGTCATCGCGGCCGCCGGAAATGTCGATCACGGGCATCTTCTGAAACTCGTGAACGAGAACATTCCGTCGGAAAGCGGATCGATCCGCGAACAGCGGCCCGAACTCCCGATCCCGGCCCTCGCCGCGCCGATCTTTGTCGAACAACGCGCTGACCTCGAGCAGGCACACCTTATCATCGCGACCCCGCTCGTCTCGTCGCGCGACCCGCGACGTTACGCCGCCGATCTGCTCGCCAATGCGCTCGGCGGCGGAACCTCAAGCAGGCTGTGGCAAAAGATACGCGAAGAACGCGGCCTCGCGTACAGCGTCGGCGCCTCAGCGGCCTTCTATAACGATACGGGATTCTTTACCGTCTCGGCCGGCACCTCGCCCGATCAGACGGAGCAGGTGCTCGACATAGTCATTGACGAGATCGGAAAAGCTGCCCGAGAAGGCATTGCCGACGGCGAACTGGAATTGATGAAAGAACAAACGCGAGCCGCTATCCTGCTCTCGCTCGAAGATTCGGCGGGACGCGCCGGGTCGCTTGCACAATGCGAGATGGTCCACGGGCGGCAGATACCGGTCGAAGAATCGATTGCAAATGTCGCGGCCGTCACCGCAGGCGATATCCAGCGGCTCGCGAACGAGTGCTTTCAAACGGAAAAGATCGCCTTCGTTGCCTTGGGCGATCTTGACGGTTTGACGGTCACGCGCGAGCGCCTGAACATCGGCTAATTTGCTTTTGGCGTGAGGGAAATGGTCACCTCGTAATCGATATTCTCGGCACGCGACTTTGCTCCGTTCTGATACACAAGGATCTCGTGATCGCCGTCCTGCGTCAGCGCATCGTCAAAGACGGTTCCGCCCGGTGCTCCGTCGCTCGAACCGTCGGGCATCATCACTATGCCGACCATTATCGGCCCTTCCTCGCCCGTCCATTTTCGTGCCTTGATACTCACTTTGAGGTGATCGCCGGCCGAGGCTTTTACAACGTACTTCGCCTTGTCGTCATATTTGGCGAGCTTGCCGTAAACCGTCACGGTCGGCGTGGCGTCTATCCTGGTCGCGGGGACGATGATGTCGGCGTACATATCATCGGCCATCGATCGCGCTCGTTCGAGCGCTCCCTTGCCTTCCTCTTCAAGCTTGATCCGCTCAAAGCCCTTTAGCCCGCGGACTATCACTTTTCCGTTTCCCGGATGCGTGAAGATCGCCGCGAACGGAGTTCCATCGGCGATCCGCCACTCGACCGCTTTTGCCGCCTTCAATTTATCGAGGCCAAACATTGCCACCGGCTCTTCAAAGTCGCGCTTCTCATCGGCGACATTGAGCTGGTAAACGGTCGCGGCATCAAAGAAGTGGACCTGATAGCCCGCCGGCCCCTTGCAAAAGGTCGATACGTGGCCGCCCTCTTCACCACCGGCCGATGTGCAGCCGCTGCGCAGGTCCGTATGCGTGCTAGTAAAGCTCACGTTGTCGTCACCGTCCATCTGCGCCCTCTCACCGACGACCTCTATTGAGAGGATGCGGGCCGCGGGCTTATATTTCGCCGTCGTTGAAGAACCGGCCGCAAAGACGCCGTCGCCGCTGTTCAATCGGAACATGATGCCGGATGGCTGTCGTGCGAACTCGACAAATTCGCGCGATTCGATCTCGCTTTGCACGATCTCCTTTACCGGGCCGCTGATCTTTTCGGCCTCGGCGAGCCGCATTCCCGGAGAGATGCCTTCACTCGTCCGGTAGTTCTTGTCCCACACCCAGATCTGTTCGATCTTCGCATTCTCTGCTATCGCGGCGTCGCGGTCCTCCTCGCCGGCGTAGATCGTCATCACGGTATCTTTGCCTCGCTTGAGGGCGATCAGGGCGATGCCCTCGCCGTCGCTCGTGCGTTCGAGCTTCATCGGTGCGCCGGCCTTGCGGGCTTCGGCCACCGTCATCCCGAGCCTTATCCGCCCCGCCCTTTCGCCCGTGATCACAGACGAGGAAGGCGTTTCCTGTGCGGCGGCGGCCGCGGCCAACGCAACGATCCAAATTCCAAACAATGACAATATTCTCGTATTCATTTCCTAGCCTCCTCGCAATAAAATTGATAAATGATCGCAACCCGCCTCATCCTCGCGAGCCTAGTTCCCGAAATTGTAATTATTGTTTCCCGGCCTCACGTCGAACTGGGCCATCCCGACGCCTGAGAGGCCGCTCGTCCGGCATTGATGCCTGTCCGCGTCAACGATCTCGAACGCATTATAGCCATCGACGCAGAATCGTGCGTCACGACTGGCCCACTCCGTGCCGTCGTCGGCCCAGCCATAGACATAGACCGAGCCCCTATAGTTCTGACCCAGGGCGATCTTGGCGCATCTGCCCGCTGCCACCGCCCACCAGCCGCGTGTGTTCCAAACATCGTATGCATCGATCCATTCGGCGATCGCCGCATAGACGGTCGGACGCGTGGAACGATTGCACAAGTTCAAGTAGGTAACCTTTTTCTCCGGTATGTATCTTCCGGTCTTCGCATCGATCCTGGTATTCGGCCCTACACACATCTTCCATCTGAAGCTTTCCTTTAGGCCCTTATTGCATGAAGGTATCCGTTCCCAGATCTTGCAGGGACGCTGTCCTTCGCCGCCGCATCGTCCTTTGGCCTCGCCTGTCACGGTAAATAACAAGATCGATACCGCTGCGATCATGACCAACTTCAGCGGGCGGATCACAATAACCCGCTTGAAACCTCCCGATCGGGAAGCCGCCTCCCGCATAAGCCGTAAGTTATCGTGTCGAATTAAGATCTTGTCTATCACCGTTCTTTCCTCCGTCCAGTTTAGATATTTTGTCGGGCGTCAGCCGCCGACCTATTAACTGAACGTCCGCGCCACGGGCGGCTTGCATCGCGACGCTAATTTCCGAAATTGAAAGTGTTGTTGCCGGGCTTCACATCGAATTTGGCCATCCCCACGATCGAGAAGTCCCGCGTCGGGCATACAAGCTCATCCGCGTTGTCGATCTCGAACGTGTCGAACGTCTTGATGCAGAACCTTGCATCGGCACTGTCCCACTCGGTCCCGTCAGGTGCCGAACCGTAAATATAGACCGAGCCCGAATACGCAAGGTCGATCTGTTCTTTACTGCACCTTCCTGACGGTATCTTGAACCAACCCCGAGAGACCCAGCCGTACTCGTTGTCGAGCCATTGAGCGATAGCGGCGTAGATCACCGGACGCGAAGACCTGTTGCAGAGGTTCAGCACCGTCATCTTGCGGGTATCGCGCGGGATATATTTACCCGACCCGGCGTCTACCTGAGTGTTCCTACCTACACACATGTTCAACCGGAAATCTTCATACAAACCCTTATTGCACGATGGTATCCGCTCCCAGATCTTGCACGGCCGCTGTCCCTCAGCACCGCACTTGCGCTGCGCCTGAACATCCGCCGCGGCAAAAAACACCAGAACCGCAATTGTCGAAACAAAGATCGCCGCCGCTCTAAACCTCATATGTGTCGCTCCTTTTGTTTTGAGATCGTCATTCATCTTCCGCCTCCATCGGGCTGCCTTACAGCCATCGATGAGTGCAATACCGCTGCCAAAGATGCCGGTACACGAAGAATGCCTGTATTTTTGCTGGTTTTTCGGCGAAACATATCATAGATCGGCAATTAAGTTAAGCCCTTCGCCGACTGTCACTTTGCAAAATGCCCTGCAAAAACTTTGCAATGTGCAAAATCCGATGTGCGGCATTTGCGCGATCTGTTGTAGAGTCGCGTCGAGGCTTTTGAGATGGATCTGAAGAGACTATTCCTTGTTACGCTTGTACTTTCGGTCGTCGTAAGTGCGGCGATCGGTATCGTCGTCATCCTGATCGGCAATTTTGGCGAGTTTGAGACCAAGGTCCTGCTGACCACGCTGACCATTACGGTCACGAGCATTCTCGGGCTTGCATGCGGGGCCTATCTCGAAACCGGACGCGGGAGAATGCTTCCTTCGGCCGGGATCGTTTTGGCTATCGTTTCGGCGGTAATGTGGATCATTCTGATCTGGCAGATGCGAATCGAGAACGACACATACATAAAGTCGCTGATGTCCGCGACGCTGTTCGCCGCTTCGTGCTCGCACATTTCCCTTCTTTCGCTCGCGCGGCTCGAACGGAAATTCATATGGTCGCGATACGTCGCCCACATCGCGATCTGGGCCCTCACCGCGTTCTTGCTCTATTTTATCTGGACGAACGGCAACATCGACGAAGACCTGATGGGCCGCGTCATCGGCGTACTCGGCATCATCATCGCCGCTCTCACCGTGATCACGCCCGTCTTTCATAAGCTGAGTTCGAGCGAACCGACCATTCAGGAGATGGACAAAGAGATCGCCGCGTTGCGGCTCAAGATCGTAGAATTGGAAACAAGAAGGGCGGAGTTGGACCCTGTCAATCAGCGATCGGATCAATGATCCTAAGGCCGGTGAACATTCGAAAGTGCTTGTCGGTCGTAGCAAAAGTCGCATCGTGGGAGATCGCATAGGCCGCAAGAACGGCGTCCGAATAGCGTTTCCCTCTTGCATCGGCTTCGATACTCGTTCTCTTTAAGATGTCAAAGTGGTTAGCGGAAGGCTTTAAGAAAACAGAACTGGCAGCCTCGAGCCAAGTTTCAACGACATCGAAGGCTTCATGCAGGGACATCGGAACCGGCATCGCGGAAGCATTGGTGGAAACTCGCAAAAAGCCGTTGACCGTTTCCCAACAGAAGCATGTTGCGACGTCTGCATTCAATAAGCCTTCAAACCACTTGCTTGCTTTCGGAAACCGCCTATCCGACCGATTGTACGCGTAGATCAATAAATTAACATCGACGAGGATCATCTGTGGTTTGGCCCCTCGACCTCGTCCAGGAGTTCGCTGATGTTGTCGTAATTAAGGTGTGGGAAAACACCCATATCCTTGGGTTTGACCTTGAACCGTTTTCGAGGCTTCTTCTCGAGTTCCTCCAAATGGTATCGGCCCAATCGGATCAACTCGTTCACGGCCTGTTTGAACGATTTTCCCTCCCCCTTCCTCATTACTTCCTTAACGGTAGCTGCTACGTCGTCATCCAGCGTCAACGTTGTTCTCATGATCACGATTATATCATGGTGATGTGTTGATGTCCATACACAAGCATCATGATGCAGTGCACGCGATCGGATCGGTAACACCTGCCCGCTCGAACCCACGCAGCCGAAGAGCACATGAATCGCACGTGCCGCAGGCAACATCCTCGCTGCGATAGCACGACCACGTAAGATGTAGCGGAGCATCGAGCTCGATTGCCTTTTTCACTATTTCAGTTTTTGAAAGTTCGATGATCGGCGTGCGGATCTCGATATGAGTTTCGGGTCTTGTGCCCGTGTTTATCGTGTGCTGAAAAGCTCTATAAAACTCCGGACGGCAATCCGGATAGCCGCTTGAGTCTTCGGCGACGGCACCGATGTAGATCGCGTTTGCGCCGATCACCTCGGCCCAGCTTGTCGCGATCGCGAGCATGTTGGCATTGCGAAACGGCACGTAGCTCGTCGGTATTTCTATTGAGTCTAGGTCTGCTTCCGTGACGGCGATCTTCTCATCGGTCAGCGACGACCCGCCGATCTTTGCAAGGTACTCGATCGAGACATCAAGGCGTTTCTCGACTCGATAATGAGCGGCAATGTCGTTGAACGCCCTACGCTCTCTCGTCTCCGTCCGCTGGCCGTAGGAAACGTGCAGAAAGGCGATCTCATCATTCTCCGCCGACGCGATCGCCGCCGTAACGCACGAATCCATCCCGCCGGAAACCAGAACTACGGAAAGCTGCTGCATAATATTCTCTTCCAATGCGGCGACGATCCCTTCGCCCGCGAGCTTACACGCCCCGCATATCCGTTCCCCAGATGTACTTGTGCAGCTGCAGATTCAGCCTCACTTTCAGGCCGCTTTTCGAAATGGCCTCGGCAACTGCGGATAGATCCGGGATACCGTGGACGGGCGACACAAGGACCTCCCGAGCGCGGTTTTCGAGGTCGTACTTCGCGATCGTTGCTCTTGCGAATTCCCAGTCTGCGTGGTCGGCGATGACGAACTTGACCTCGTCCGCGTCTGCACGAAGGCGATCGAGATTCGGCCAATGATTCCGTTCTGACTCACCTGAAGCCGGACACTTTACGTCGAGAATGATCTTCGCACGCGGGTCCACCGCCTCGGTCGAAACAAATCCGCCGGTCTCGATGAGCACTTCGTAGCCGCGGTCAGCAAGTTTGGCGATGAAGGGAAATACATTCGCCTGTGCGAGCGGTTCGCCCCCCGTGATCTCGACCAGCGGGCAGCCAAATTCTTCGAGTCTCGCGAAGATCTCATCGAACGAGATCCGATCGCCGCCCGTGAAAGTGTACTCGCTGTCGCACCAGACGCACCGCATTGGGCAGCCCGTCAGCCGTACGAACGAACACGGCCGTCCGGCGTGCGATGACTCGCCCTGGATCGAAAGAAAGATTTCGGTTATGCGAAGATCCACGTTATATTGCGAATACCATTTTCCGACAATTCGAGGAATTCGAGAAATTCGCGGCTAGAACAGTCCGAACCAGTTGAAATAATTGAGGACCTCACCGGCTCCGAACGAGGCCAGGTTTGCCGCGATGATCGTGGCAAGCGAACCGGTCCATTCAAATACTTGGCCGCGGAATGCAAGCCAGAACAAAAGGCATTCGCCCGCGGGAGCGAAAGTCTCAGCAACCAGGAGGTACTCCCACCGCGGATAGCCAAAAAAGATAGCGGGCAGTACAAGGACCACGATGGGGTATGTACATGCCGTCAGCCAAACTCCGCACATCAACCGCTGCCTGATCGTGAGCCTAGACGACAGACCAAGCAGCAGTATCGGCGTTTCGATCAGGATCGTGAGCAGATACCCGAACGGCAGAAAGTACCACAGATCGCCGAGCGGCAGGCTCTGCGTTTGAACGAGATCGACTTCGTCGAAAAGGAACATGGATTAAATGCACAAGCCCGCGCGTAAGCAAGGGCGATACTCAAACTCGAATGTACCGCCCTTGCTTACGCGCGGGCTTGTGCAGCTAGAGCATTTTCACAAGGAACGGAAACTCAGCGAGTACGTGCCCGATGGCGAAGGCGAAGTAGATGTCGCGTGTCGTCGTGTAGTCAAAGGCAAATCCGAACCAAAGTCCGATAGTTATGAGCGAGCTAACGATCAAGAAGGCCGCGAACATCTTCGGAATACCTTTCTTATTTGCGAACAATGGTACATCGCTCAACCGCCACGGCATCGCCCGCCGATCGACCAGCGGGATCAGAAGAAGCCAAACAAAGTAATGTATCGATTCGAGAAATACATGCGTAGCAACGAGCAGATGGCTCGAGACCGACGGCAAGACCGAACTTCCCGCGTGCTGGCCGATACGCCAGAAGAGATTGGTTTCTTCCGAAAGGTTCGGCTGTCCTGACAGGGCGATCCAAAGCCCGACAAGAAAAACGGGTATCGAAGCAAGGCAAGCGTGATATGCCCGAAGCCATTCGGGCCGCGTTCGGCGGATCTGCCTTTCGAGAAACCACATCGCCACAAATGGATGTATGTACACCAGTGCAAGGCTCCAGTACTGAGGCAGCATCCATGCAAGCCCCGCCAGAAACAAGGCCGCCGCAATTGCTATCGACCAATCACGCCGACGCTGTTTGCCTCGCAAATAGAACAACAGCCCGACCCAGAGCACGAACGCCGTGTTCCAGACCGCCGCATATATCTGCCACACACTTTCCGACCAGAGCCAGTTTCCGCTTGCGAAATAGAGCGTTAGATAAGTTGACGCCAGAAGGACGACACCGCCAATTCCCACCGAATAGAAAAGCTTCGATCTTCCCCATCGCACCGGCATACGTGCGGCGAAATATCGAAACTCCATCAGGTTATGAGGGCCCGCAAAGAGGAAGATCGTAATGATCGAAAGCTGCAGCGGGAACGAACCGATGACCACGGCGGCAAACAAACAGGCAGCAACGAACGAGACAAAGAGCACTCGCCCGTCCCTTATCTCGAAACGCTTACCGATCAATTCATGTGCTGCTGTCGCCATTTGATATTACCCGTTCCGTTACACTTTTAGATGGAACAACATGGAACGATCCTGCAGAAGTGACCGGTATTATTCGCCCGGCTTCGGTGTCGATTCAGGGTCCGGGACGATCATCTGCAGATTCTCTTCAGTGTCGGAGACCTCCAGCTTTATCCTACCGCCGCCAAACTTATAGATATGAACTGCCTGCGAAAACATCTTCCCGGTTATGGACCTCGCCTCTGCCGGAGGCCCTGCGTTTCCATAAACGACGGCCGCCATCGATCCGGTAAAAGCGATCAACAGACCTGCCGCAGCCGCTTTGCCTCCGTTCGTTGAGAGGCGGCCGCTTCTTACAAACCAGACTCCGGCAAACACCAATGCAAGGCTGATTAACGCTCCGCTTACGATGGTTTGTATGCGTGATATTCCTCCGAAAGCGGCGGTCGTGCCGTCCTCGTCCATAGATTCGAGTTCAGCACGCAACGCCTTTATCTGGCTGCGCGGAATGATCAGCTTTGCCTCTTTCGCATCACGGTCGAGCTTTATTGAAAGGTAGGCGTCGACGGCCGTCGGCTTCTTCACGCTCTTCGGTGTTTTGTCCGGTCGGGCGATGTCGCCAAAGCTTGTCGCGGCAAACACCAGTATCAACAAGGGCAGCAGCATCTTTTTGAACATAACGATCTCCTTTCTCCGAAATGCGGGAATTATAACAGCAATCTCCAAAACAAGAACGCTTGTTTGACGTTCAATTGCGGCTAAACCGAATGCCTCACCAGCAACTCTGACAATTTCGCCTGTTTGGGTTAAGATTCTCAATTATGCGACCACAACTGAAACGATTCATCGATCAGATGGAAGAGAATTCCATTGCCATCATTCCCGCCGCTCACGAACAGACACGCAGTTACGATACCGAGTTCAAGTTCAGACAGGATTCGGATTTCTGGTATCTGACCGGATTCCCTGAGCCGGATGCGATCGCAGTGATCGATCCGCAAAACAAGAAGTCGCCGTATACGCTCTATGTGCGTCCGCGTGATCCGGAGATGGAGACATGGTTCGGCCGGCGCGAAGGCGTCGACGGAGCGGTGAAGAACTACAAAGCGAATAAGGCGTTCTCGATCGAGAAGTTCCCCGCCGACCTGCCGAAACTGCTCGACGGCCACGATCGGCTCTATTACAAGTTCGCTCACGATAAGGAACTTGACGAAAAGATCCTAGATTATCTCCATCCGCAACGCGTTCGCCGATTGAAGACCGCGTATCCGCCCCACACCTTTATCGACCCGACGATCATCCTCGGCGAGATGCGTCTGCATAAGTCCGCTGAAGAGGCCGAGTACATGCAGACCGCCGGGACGATCGCCGCCGAAGCCCATATCCTCGCGATGAAAAAGGTAAAGCCGGGAATGAACGAGGGCCAGGTCGAGGCGTTGATGGAAGCCTATATGAAGGACAAAGGTGCAAGCGGCGTGGCATATAATTCGATCGTTGGTGGCGGCGCGAACGCGACCATCCTGCACTACGTCGAGAACAATATGCCGTTAAAGGACGGCGACCTGATCCTGATCGACGCCGGTGCCGAGTACAAAGGGTACGCATCGGACATCACCCGCACGTTCCCTGTGAATGGCAAGTTCACGCCGGCACAGCGTGAGGTATATGACGTCGTCCTCGACGTTCAGGAAAAGTGCATCGAATACACCAAGACCGGAAACACGGTAAAGGGACGCCAGGAATACTCCATCGAATTGCTGACCGAAGGTATGGTCAAGCTCGGGCTTCTGAAAGGCAAGACGAAAGACCTGATAAAGAAGAAAGCGTATTTGAAGTATTACATGCACGGCGTCGGCCATTACCTCGGCCTTGACGTGCACGATGCAGGACGCTACTTTACGGATCAGGCGGCAAAGAACTCAAAGCCGTTCGCGCCCGGAATGGTCCTGACCGTCGAACCGGGCATTTACGTTCCGCCCGACGCTAAGGATGCTCCGGCAAAGTATCGCGGCATCGGTATTCGGATCGAAGACGACATCCTGGTTACGGAAGACGGCAACCGAAACCTTACATCGAAAGTGCCCAAAAACGCCGACGAGATCGAAACTTTAATGCAAAAGGGCCGCAAATAGACTGGACGGCAGGCGTCCGGTTTGAAGCCTTGTTTTGACTGGACCGCAGGCGTCCCGCCTGCAACGCCGCTTGCGGCGTAAGTGTATGGATCTCAACTTGATAATCAAGAATCTCCCAGCCCTCTTCGCCGCACTGTTCACGGCGATTCTTTTCATCCAATCGGGCCTCGATAAAGTGCTCGATCGGAAGGGCAATCTCGAATTTTTGACCGGCCATTTCTCAAAAACATTTGTCGCCGGCATGGTCCCGATGATGTTTGGTACGATCACGCTAATGGAGATCGTTACGGGCTTGTTGTCGGCAATAGCGATCGTCTATTTCTTTGCGACCGGATCGACGCTGCTGATCTTCATCTCCGGAGCACTCGGGGCCGCATCGCTCACCGCGCTCTTCTTTGGCCAGCGGATCGCCAAAGATTATCCGGGTGCCGCCGTCCTGGTTCCCTACTTCATCCTGATGTTGATAGTGATGTATCTGACCCGCCCGGCCTGATACTTTGCACGAATTTTCCTCGCGTGTCCGTATAGTGAATAGACGCTCACTCAGGAAGGAAAATTCGTATGAAGCTCATATCAAAAGCACTCTTCTCATTCATAGCGGCTGCGGCGATCGCGGTTGCGTTCGGATCATATTTTGACAACAGCGTTTCGGCCCACGATGGCGACGAGAGATGCGGAAAGGAATGCCGCCGACAGCTTGCCCAAGTGCGGGCCGCGACGGCCAGGTATCACGACGTCGACGAGGCGTTACTCGACGGTTACGTTCCCGTCGGCGGGTGTGTCGCACTCCCGACGGGCCCGGCGATGGGCATACATTACGTAAACATTCAAAAGGTCGATGGCGAGATCAGCGTAAACGATCCGGAGATCTTGGTTTACGCACCGGAGGCCGATGGCGACCTTCGCCTCGTCGCGGTGGAATATATGATCCCAAAGATCCTCGTCTCCGGCTTGCCTGAACTCTACGGCCGGCATTTCCACGATGGGCCTATGGACACATGGACCTTGCACGCATGGGTGTGGAAGAACAACCCGGCGGGAATGTTCGAGGATTTTAATCCGAAGGTAAGCTGCCCGGCGACCGAGTAGCCATCCGAACGAAAATGGCGGGCCGCTAGTCCGCCTTTTTCAATATTTGTCTATCTAACTTTTGTGACCTCGATCGTCGCACGATAAGCGTTCCGATCGATCCGGACATTCGTACGCAGCTCGGGCGAGAGAGCTTTCAGCCTCAACCGGTAATTGCCGTAATTCGGGGCCATCCCTTTCGTCATCGTATCCAATTCGAGTATCTTCGATCGTCCGTTCCTTGTAACGCGGACCTTTATCTTCGCATTTCCCGCCCACACGCATTGGACATCCGCCGGGCATCTCGAGTCTTCTACCAATTCGATGAACGCGATCTTCAATCCGCCGGTCGTTTTAACCTGCTTATTGATCTGCACCTCAACCTCATCGGTGCGATTTGCGAACGCCGGCACGCCCGCCGCCAGCATGACAAATAGCATTACAACGATAGATCTTTTCATATTGTCCCCCTTGCCTCTTCTTAAACGCGGCAATATCTCAATCTGCCAATTAGAGAACGCTGGAAGGCGTAGAAACTTGCATCTATGCGCCTGCCGCACCGCCGGCCAATCTATCGCAGATCGCACGGGCAAACTCGTTCGTTCTGGCGGTGCCGCCGAGGTCGCGAGTGATGTGCTTGCCCTCGGCAAAAACTTCGAGCATCGCTTTTTCCGCCCGGTTGGCCGCATCGTGCTCACCGAGATGCCGCAGCATCAGCAGGCCCGACATCAGGATCGCCGTGGGATTTGCGATGCCCTGTCCCGCAATATCGGGAGCCGAACCGTGCACCGCCTCAAAGACCGCGCCCTGTTCCCCGATATTGGCCCCGGGTGCAAGGCCAAGCCCCCCGATCAAGCCCGCGCATAGGTCGGAAACAATGTCGCCGTATAGATTCTCAAGCACAAGGATGTCGAATTGCTCGGGCCGCATGACGAGCTGCATGCAGCAGTTGTCGATGATCTTGTCATCCGCCTCGATGTCGGGAAAGTCTTTCGCGACATTGTAGAAGCACTCGAGAAAGAGGCCGTCGGACAACTTCATAATGTTGGCCTTATGGACGGCCGTAACCTTTTTTCGGCCGTTTGCCGCCGCATACTCGAAGGCATATCTGGCGATGCGTGTCGAGGCCTTTTCGGTGATGATCTTGATGCTTTCGACCACGCCGGGCACAACTACATGTTCGAGGCCGGCGTAAAGGTCCTCAGTGTTCTCTCTTACGACGACCAGGTCAAGTTCGGGATAACGGCAAGGTACGTTTGGCAACGCCTTGACCGGGCGGACGTTGGCATAGAGGTCCAGCGCCCTGCGGAGTCCGACATTGACCGATGTAAAGCCCTTGCCTATCGGTGTCATCTGCGGGCCTTTAAGCGCCACCTTATTCCGCTTGATCGAATCGATCGTAACGTCCGGCAAAGTGGTGCCGAATTTTTCCTGTGCCTGTGCCCCGAGTATCTGCGTTTCCCATTCGATATCGACTCCGGTGGCCTCGATTATCCGCACCGTCGCGGCTATGATCTCTGGGCCGATCCCGTCACCTGGGATGAGTGTAATAGTGTGTTTCATATCCTAGTACTTTATAATAATCCTTAAACCTAACGGTAATAAAGATTTGGCATAATGGGTACAGACGTTCTTATTATCGGCGGCGGAGTTATCGGCCTAAGCATCGCCCGCGAGCTCAATAAACGCGGAGTTCGGCGAATAATGGTGATCGACAAAGGCCGGATCGGAGGCGAGGCTTCGTGGGCGGCTGCCGGTATGCTCGCCGCGAACGCTGAGACCCGCATCGACGATCCTTTCTTTCGCCTGTGTGTAGAATCGAACGGACTCTATCCGCGGTTCGCGGCGGAGCTCCTCGAAGAAACCGGCATCGATATCGAACTGGACACCGGCGGAACCCTATGCCTCGCTTTCACCGAACAAGAGGAAGCCGATCTCGCCGAGAAGTTTGCGTGGCAGTCTGGCGCAGGTATTTGCGTCCAATCGCTAAAGGCGACTGAGATCAGAGAACGGGAACCCGCTGTCTCGTCCGCGGCCCGATACGCGCTGCGTTATGAGGATGACCACCAGGTCGAAAACAGAATGCTGGTCGCCGCACTTCGAAAGTATTGCGAGATCGAAGGAGTGGAACTTGTCGAGGGAGTAAAGATCACCGGCCTGCGGATCGAGAAGGGCGTGCTTTTGGGTGCTGTAAGCCGGGATGTCACTTACACTGCTTCGAAAACGGTCGTCGCGGCGGGAGCATGGACCACAGAGCTGGCACGCACTATGCCGTCGGTGGGAACCGTCAAGCCGATCCGCGGACAGATGATCAGCTTTGCTGCGCCCGGACGGTTTCTACATTCGGTCGTTTACACATCGGAGGGTTACCTCGTACCCCGAAAGGACGGCCGCATCCTGGCAGGCGCCACCGTCGAAGATGCTGGATTTGATAAATCCGTGACGGCCAAGGCGATCTCGCAGCTAAAGGCGATGGCCGTGCGGACCGTCCCCCGGCTCGACGGTGTCGATGTCGGCAATGCGTGGTGTGGCCTCCGCCCGCTCGCGGATGGCGGCTACCCGGTGATCGGTTGGGCCTCCGAGATCAGAAATGCCTACATCGCAACGGGTCATTATCGCAATGGGATCCTGCTCGCCCCGTTGACCGGACGGATCGCCGCCGAACAGATACTGGACGGCATACGATCGGCTGATTACCAATGTTTTGCACCGCGAGTTGCGGCTTTGGCGGGCAACGCTGCGGCGGCCCCGTCCAACAAACCCTAGGCCCAGGGTGCATTTTATGAAGTTCTTATTTGCTCTAATTTTTATATTATCCATTGCCGGCGGCCTGATCGCTCAGTCCGGGCGAAACGGAAAGGCGGATGTGGTGTCGGCGGACGCGCGGCCGGTAAAGGAACTATTTGACGAGGCCAACGGATATCGGCGGGTCAAATACGAAGAGTTCGAAAAGAAGAAGATCCCCGTCAACGAACGCCTACGCAAGCAAACAGAGACCGAACAAAGGCAGATCGCCGCAAAGCTGGCCGCGATCGCCGGAGCCCGGCCGGATCTGACCGCGAACGACAATTATTACCTCGCCTTGCTGCACTGGATAGCCGAGAATCTCGAGGCGACCTCCGAGGCTCTGCAAAAATTCCTCACAAGCGAGGTGGGAAGCGCCGACCGAATTCAGACCGCGCGTTCGCTAAAGGTCGTGGTCTCGGCAAAACGCAAACATTTTGATGAGGCGCTTGCGGCCCTCGCCGACTACGAGAGAGATCAGCCGACCAAGGCTTCGGACCGGCTGCGAATGAATTCTGAGATCGCGAAGGCCTATCTGGCGGCGGGCATGCCTGCAAAGGCGGCACCTTTTGCCGAGACCGCATTTGCCGTTTCCCGCACGCTCGCAACCGATCCAGCTCTCCGTTCCGTGGGCATCGACCTTATTTATGACAATGCAATGCTGCTCTTCGACGCGGCCCGTTTGACCGGCAATACGGCCGCCGCCGAAAAGGCGCTCGAGGATCTGAGAAAGACGGCGGGGTCGCTCGGCAACTCGATCTTCTTTTTTTACGCGGCCGATAAATTGATCACTTATCGGATCGAGACGGGGCGCAAGCCTCTCGCGATGGAAACGTTCCTTTCGATGCTCATTGCGGCGACACAGGAACTGCCCTTGGAGGGCCAGCGGACCGACGCCATTGATCGCTTAAAGCGCCGCGAAAAACATTACAAAATGCTCGGCGAGCCGGCTCCTGAATTCCTGACGGTGGACAAGTGGTTCCCGGGCTCGCCCGTCAAGATAGCCGATCTTAAGGGAAAGGTCGTGCTGATCGATTTTTGGGCGACATGGTGCGGCCCATGTTTCGATGCCTTCCCGTCGCTCATCGAGTGGCATCAGGACCTCTCCGATCGGGGCCTTGTAATACTCGGCTTCACGCGATATTACGGTCAGGGCGACGGAAGGCCGGCGAACGAAGCCGAAGAGATCGCTATGTTGGAGCGCTTTAAAGTAAAGCAGAAGTTGCCGTATGATTTTGTGGTAGGAAAAGACCAGAGCACGCAGATGCTATACGGAGCTACCGCCCTGCCGACGGCCGTGCTTATCGACCGGAGAGGTATCGTGCGTTATGTCGAGGCCGGTACGAGCTCAAGCCGGTTGGTCGAGATGCGAGAGATGATCTTGAAACTACTTGACGAGAAATGATACCCGCAGCAAGGACCCGGAGGCTCGATACGACAGCAACCTTTTACGACCGCATCGCCGACGTTCATAATCTTGCGCTCAAACTTAACGGGTATAAAGACTCGGTCGCAAAGTTTCTAAGATCTCTGAATCTTGAGGTCGGGCCTGAGACGATGGTGCTCGACTCCGGCAGCGGGACCGGCATCGTCACTCTGGCCTTTCACCAGGCCGGGTTCCGTCCGAAAAAGACGATCGCTTTCGATCTTTCGCGCAACTCGCTAAAGCTGGCTCTCGGCCAGGCCCGAAAAGAAAAAAAGATCGATCCCGGCAGCATCGCGGCGGTACAAGGAAACATACTCGCGCTTCCATTTGCTGACGCGTCCTTTGACATCGTACTTTCATGCGGGGTGCTCGAATATGTGCCGCTCGATGACGGCCTCCGCGAAACGGCCCGCATCCTCAAACCGGGCGGCAAGCTCGTACTGCTTCCTGTAAAGCCTTCGTTGGTAGGCTCCGTCCTCGAATTGCTCTACAACTTTAAGATCCATCCCCTCGAAGATGTAAGAAAGATTTCACAACGGTACTTTAAGATAGTCGGGAACTATAAGTTCCCGATCGCCGAGCCGATCGCGTGGTCTAAAGCTATCTTTCTATTGGAGAAGAAATAGCGGTCCCAGGGGGACATCGATCATCAAATAAGTACATGCCGCTGATAATCGCGCATCGCGGGGCAAGCGCTCACGCACCCGAGAATACATTTGCGGCCTTCCGAAGGGCTATCGATGCCGGAGCTGACGGGATCGAGTTGGACGTCCGCCTGGCACGGGACGGTGTAGCAGTGGTGTTTCACGATTCATCGTTGAAGCGCATTGCCGGCCGAAAGGGAAAGACCTCACACTTCACTTCAAAGGAGCTGGGAAGCCTCGATGCCGGTTCCTGGTTCAACCGACATTTTCCGAAGTTTGCTGATCCGGAGTTCGAGAAGGAAGGCGTTCCGACCCTCGCGAAGGCGCTTCAGTTCTTGAGTGGATTCAAAGGGCTTGTCTATATCGAATTAAAGTGCAAGGCGGGAGATGTCGAGCCACTCTCCAGGGCCGTCTGTGATGTCGTTCGCAAATCGTCCCTGCTGCCTCAGATCGTGATAAAAAGCTTCAGGCTCGAAGCCCTGCCCTGCGTCAAGCAGGCGTGTCCGGATGTAAGGACAGCGGCCCTGTTCGCGCCAAAGATCAAGAATATTCTCCGAAAGGACAAGCATCTCCTGCGTCTGGCGGTCGAGGCGGGTGCCGACGAGATCTCATTGCATTATTCCCTCGCAACAAGAAAGCTCATGAGAAAGGCCGCCCGGCACGACCTTCGCGTGACGATATGGACCACCGACAGCCCGCGGTGGGTGAGGCGGGGCCTCAAACTCGGGCTCAACGCGATCATCACCAACGATCCGGCACTTTTGTTGGCGAAAAGGCAGGAATTGCTTTCGGGGTCGGGTTAAGTTCAGGAGAGGATCGCCGCCATTTCGACGGCACGGCGAGGATCTATCACGCCCCAGCCCTGCCTATCCACCTCGTAATGCGGGAGGCGTTCGGCCGTTTTTATGAGGATGGTCTTTATCTGTTGCGGCGTCAGGGCCGGGTTTGCCTCGATCATCTGCGCGATCAGGGAGGAAACGATCGGCGCCGAGAAAGACGTTCCATCAACGTACTTATAATGTTTTGTGATCACGTTCTCGCGGCGGATCTTTAGCGTGATGATCTGCCGGATGCTGTGGACGGGGCGGTCGAGTGCCGCATCGAGTTCGGCATCAACGCCCTCGTGGTCGCGAATGATCGAGTGAAGTTGGTCATCGGGAGCATCGTCCAATTTGGTCAAAAGCTCGGCTTGCTGGGCCGTGGGAGTATTGGGAAGTATCGGGGCCGGGACCCAGATCGAGGGCGCAATGACCTCGGGCTTTTGAAATCCGTCAACGGTCGGCCCGTAGGATGAACGGTACATTCCTCGCTTTGCCCGATCGAGCGAGTTGTTATCGTCCAGACCGCCGACCGCGATCGAGGAAGGAGCACTCGCAGGCGGGACGACCGGGTGGTTCGGAAGGTGTCCGGCATTTCCTACCGCACACACGATCGCGATACCGGCCATGGTACATTCTTCGACCAGGCGCGAAAGCGGGTCGTTGAGATAATATTGCTCTTCGTCGCCGCCGGCAGAGATATTTACGACGCGCACCCTGTAACGTTCCCTGTTTTCGAGTACCCACTCAAGCCCTAGGCGGATATCCTCGTCGGTGATGCGGCCCGTCCTGGCTAGTTTGACCAGGACGACGTCCGAATCCGGGGCGAGGCCGCGGTAAAATCCGTTGGAAAGCGACCCGTTGCCCGACGCGACCACCGAGGTCATCATTCCATGCCAACTCGCTACGTCCGGCCTGAAAAGCGAATCTAGCCGGCCGTCACCATCGAGAAGGCTGTGATAGGCCACGATCCGATTCTTGGGGGATGTAAGGTCGACGTGCGGATAAAAGCCGGAATCCAGAAAGGCGATCGTGACGCCTTTTCCGGAGAAGCGTTCGTCAGCATCGAGGCGCAGCGGGGTGGAAAGTACGTGAGAGCCGTCCTTTTGCACGGCCGCATCGGCAACGATCTGGTCCTTTGCACGCGTAAATATCCTTACGCAACGTGCGCAGACCCCATCGAATTCGGTCCTATCCGGAGCATTCGCTAACAAAAGCCGGCGGATGTCCGGGTCCAGGCTCGCGAGCGGAACCGCCTCGTCCGCGATCTCCCTGCTGCATACCGGGCATGTTATCTCACCGGCCGCTGTATCGGAGGTCAGGGCCGGGCGATCGAATTGTAGCGATTCGTGCAGGGACATCGGGCGGGCTTAAGTTTTTCATACCGCATAGATAAAATCAATCATATATATGGAGAGAAAACGGATCGGGCTGGCACTATCGGGCGGCGGAGCGAGAGGATTCGCTCATGTCGGCGTTTTGAAGGCCCTTGTCGAAAACGATATACCCATCGACCTCATCGCCGGCACTTCGGCAGGATCATTTGTCGGCGGTGCACTGGCGTCCGGCCTCAGTGTCGATGAGATCGTCGGCGTCGGGAAAGAAATAAGCTGGTTCGGCGTGGCGGGTTTCTCATACTCGCCGAGGGGATTTCTGTCGAACTCGCCCATGGGCACGTTTATCGAAAAACATTTTCCCGCGAACCGGTTCGAAGATCTGAAGATCCCCTTCGCCGCCGTCGCGTGCGATCTCGAAAAGGGAGAAGAAGTGGTATTGAAGGACAAAGGCAGCCTCGCCCATGCGATCCGTGCAAGCTGCGCGATCCCCGGCGTATTCGTTCCCGTTACCGACGATGGCCGCCAATTGGTGGACGGAGGCGTTGTCTCGCCGATACCGACCCGAGCGGTGAAAGAGATGGGAGCGGAGATCATTATCGCGGTCGATCTGATCACGTGCGGCTCGACGTATTGGGGCACTCCGACCACATTGGTGGGAACATTTTTCCAATCAGCGATGATAATGCTCCGAACGACCTCGAAACATCAGCACTATCGCGCTGATATTGTGATCGAACCGGCGATCTCACACATTCGCCCGGACGAGATCGCGAAGCGAGACGAGCTGATCGAGCTTGGCAAAAAGGCAGGGCTCGCCGCCGTCGAACGGATCCGAGAGATCATCTGAGCACAGCCGCCGGCGCTCGGTTTGGAAGTGTTTGATCGGGCCTCGCACTATCTAGACCGTTTTTGCATCCAGTTTCGTACGATTTGGCTTGCTTCGGGGCGTGTAAACGTGCATCATAACCTCTGTTAATCCTTCTCTCGCGCATCAACGGTGATGCGCCCGGCCGAACAAGTTTCATTCGACGGCGTGTTTTGGAAGTTCGAGGGTAGGCGGTTTTTTGGTTTTGGAAGCAGCTCAAGAGTCCCTCGAGCACTAATGCACGACTTCGAACGGAGCAGACCGTTTCTCCGTCAGATCATTCATTAGGTCAATGCTTCCTCAGACAGTTCTCGCAAAGTACGAGAAAACTTAGGAAATATGTCAATGAAACTCTACGTTGGAAACCTGTCCTTTAATACGGGCAATGGTGAATTGGAACAGCTTTTTTCAGGCATCGGGACCGTTGAATCGGCAACCGTTGTCGAGGATCGTGAAACGGGCCGCTCGCGCGGATTCGGCTTCGTCGAAATGGCTTCTGCAGAAGATGGCAACAAAGCCATCTCCGAGCTGGACGGAACCGAATTTGATGGCCGTCAGATCAAGGTAAATGAGGCCAAGCCCCGCGAAGATCGCGGCTTCGGCGGCGGCGGTGGCCGCGGCGGAAACCGTGGCGGCGGCGGTGGCGGCGGCGGCTACGGCGGCGGACGCAACCGTTGGTAGTTCACGTATGCAAATACATGAAAGGGCGGTCCACAACGGGTTGCCCTTTTTATTTTGTCTAAGGTTTGTTCGGTTTCTTTCCAGCCTTCGGCTTTGGCCGTGGAGTAGATGTGAATTGGCTCGCCGCTTGAGGGACCGCTGACCCGTTCACAGTGAACGTGACGCTCCGCTCCCGTTTTCCTGCCACGAAGATATCGATCCGGTAATCCCCGGCAACCCATCTGCCCTCCGGCTTGCCGGTAAAGTAAACTCGGTCGTGGCCCTGCTTTGTCTCGTAGCTCGACGAAATGACCCTGGAACCAGGTTTTACTCCCGCGACCTTTACCGCTACGAGCTCCATTTTGACCGTCACCGGGTCGGCCTTGATGAGCATCACAACGCAATGTATCGGGATATCGGATGGAGAGAATTTATCCGTGATCTCCCCAACCTTTCCTGCTCCATCATCACGCGCCAGATATACGTCCTCAACAACGACTGAAGGTTCCAGTTCAACATCAGCCACAGGCAAGGGAGGCTGCGCGCGTCCCAGAACGACTGACAGGGCAATGAGTATGAAGGCATGGGCAAATCGCATAAAAACCTCTGGGTATGCTGGTGGTTTGAGCCCTCAATTCCCGAAAAAGTTGCTTTAGCAAGCGGAAAAATCGGCCGTGAAGCCGTTTCATACCGCCGTTTTCATGCACTTGGCAGGCTTTTGAGGATGGCCGACCGCAGCGCCTCGGTATCGCCTGCCTGAATTGGCTGAATTCCACTGACATTACCGACGCCGCACGCCTCGGATGCGATGACCGGAATCCCGGCCGCCGCCGCTGCCAGAAGCCGCCTGGGACGGTGTTCGACAAAGGCGGGCAGAACGACGAGATCTGCCCGGGCGAGCCAATCGCCGCCCCCTCGTTCGACGTCAAGGCCGTCCCAAAAGCTTCCCGATTCAATATACGGCCCGAGCGTGATCAACTTGGCGTCGAGGCCGCGGATCGCGTCTCGAAGCTCGTAGCAGCCCTTCCTGCCGACGGTAGACGAGGGGAAAACGATCACGGGTTTGCAGCCTGCCTTCTTATCCACTCGTTCAGCTTTCGGGATCGACCAATCGATGAGCATCGCTCTCTCGGGAAACAAAGACGCGATCTCGGTATGGGGCGTGATGACCGTTCTCGCCTCGGATAGCGCTTCGGCCTCGCAGGCCACGAGGTCGCTGTCGGCCCGAAAATCGCCGAGCGTCGGGCTTTCCGGGTGAAGTGCGGCGGCTTGATCTAGGCGTCGCTGGATCTCTCTCATTGGCAGCGCGGACATCAGCACATCGAACGTGCGGCCGCCGAGCACCCCCGCTTGCCATAAGAACGGCAGAAGGTTCTGCTGAACCGTGAGATGAAGGACATCGTACGAGAGCCGAGCGGCATAGCTTTCTGCAAGAGCCCGGTACATTCGGAGTAGATCTCGCTGCCTTGCCGCGCCCTGTGCCGCAAGTTTCCGAGATCTGTAGGAGCGGACAGCGGCAACCCAAAGACTCTGATGACGGCTTCGAAAACCGGCTGTGGACCAGGCATAGTTCGCCTTTCGAAATCGCTTGCCGTCGAGCGGAATACAAAGGACATCGCTGGCGGCCCGCATCTCCCTCATATAATGGTCGAATTCGGGGAAATACTCGTCAACAAGCCACGCCCGCCTTCCAAATTCGGTCGCTTCGGAGGATCTGATCACGCGATGACAATCGCCGGCCTCACAGGTAGCGCACGAACCCGGTTCGCTTGACGCCGTCCTCCGATCTATCTGATGAAACTTTTTGGCTTCGGCCTTTTCTCCCCTGATCTCGACGATCAAACTCTCGGTGTCGAGTCGGGCCGCAAGCCGAAACGGCTTTGACGAGCGAAAACGCAGGTCGACATAATTCCAGAAGACGGTCGCGTCGCGGCCGGCCTCGGCAAGCGCCCCCGGAACGATCTGAGTATGCCGGTGACGCTCGGCTATCTCAAAATTAGCCTCGGCCGCTGCTTCGAAAAGAGCATTAGATAGCTGGCAGAGGCCTCCGCCGACATTGGGAATTATGCAGCCTTCGCGAAGTTCACGGCCGGCGACAAAACCGCGCCTACGCGTCGCTCTCCCGACGTGCTTCCAAAAGCTGAACATCTCGCCGGCCGGCACTTCCACTCCGTTCAGGCGAAGGGCAGCAATGCGCAGATTCTGGATCTTGCCGGCCGTCAGAGATCTTTCCCGAGGATCGGTTTCCGTCCAGAGCGGTGTGACAGACCGCGCGATCACGGGCCATTGAGACTGGTCATCCCGCCGCCGGAACCGGGCCACTCTTTTCGATGTCCGGTCTTCGACGAGTCGGCGGGCCTGAAGCAGTGCTGTCTTTATCCTAAAGAGCGCCGCCTCTCGCCTCGTCGGCGTTTTGCGTTCAACCTTTACCGTTGGGTTAGCAGACATTTCCTGCGAGTAATGGAACATAGTTGGAGGCCGATTGCAACGTATTTTGGCATTTGCGGTGCTACAATTTACGCTCGGCTATGCCGTTCATATTCTCTCGCAGATTTTTCGTCTTGCTCGCCCTTGGCCTGGTCCCGCTCTCGCTTTCGTGGAGCGTGCCGCTTTTGCGCACTTTGGTTTTAGTTTATGACGCACTGCTCATCGCCGCGGCGATAACCGACCATTTTATTAGCCGCACATTACCGGTCGGGATCACACTCCGGCGCGAATTCGACAAACGATTTGCGATCGGCGATCGGACGAAAGTAAGCCTGAAGATCGATAATGACAGCAGCCAGTCGATCCTGCTCCGCATAAAGGACGAGTACCCTGCCGAAATGAGCCTGGGCGAATCGAGGGAGTCGGAGTTTTCGGTCGCACCCCGCTCGACCGCTGAATTTTTCTATCATTTGACGCCGCCGAAACGCGGACGTTACAGCTTTGGGTCGGTCGCGGTTCGATATCTCTCTCGTTTGGGCCTTGTTTGGTGTCAGACGGAATTGGGCGAACCTCAGACGGTCAAGGTCTACCCCAACATGCGGCGGGCCCGTGAGATCGAGTTGAAGGCCCTGGGTGCCCACTCATTTTTGGCCGTTCAGCGGCGTGCCGTGCGGCGGGGCGAGGGGCGTGAATTCGAATCGATGCGTGACTACGTTCGCGGAGACGAATTGAGGCATATCTCGTGGACGGCGACGGCCCGGCGGTCAAAGCTGACCACGCGTCAGTATCAGATCGAACGCGACCAGACGGTCGTTATCGCCCTTGACGCCGGCCGCCTGATGACCGGGCGGATCGATAACGAGACCAAGTTCGACACCGCGATCCATGCCACGCTCGCCCTGATGTCGGCATGCGCAAAAGCGGGTGATAATTGCGGGATCGCGGTATTTGGCCGCCGCGTGAAAAAGTACTTGCCGCCGAAACGCGGTATTGACCACATCGAATCTGTGCTCGAATCCCTGTACGATCTTGAACCGGAACTGATCGAGCCCTCGTACGGCCGGGCGTTCCAGTTCATATCGTCGAACCTGAAAAAACGTGCGTTCGTGGTGATATTGACCGATCTGGTCGACAAAGACAGCTCAAGAGAGCTTCTCAACTCGCTAAAGCTTTTGCGGCCGCGCCACCTTCCGCTGATCGTGACGATCGGCGATCGCGACCTTAACGCCATCGTAGACCGGCCGCCCCCGGACCTCCGCGATGTGTTCCGCCAATCCGCTGCGGAAGAGATAATCCTTCAGCGCGGTTCCGCGCTTCGCATGGTCGAATCGCTTGGGGGCCTGGCCCTCGACGTGACCACGCAAACTCTCGGCACGCGTCTGCTTGAGACCTACCTGAAGGTCAAAGAAAGAGGCCTTATTTGAGCTCTCGGACGTCGGTTCAATCCCTTTACACTGCGGCCAAAATCCCCTATTCTTGCACGGACCTTAATGCCGAAAGACCCCGTTATCCTGATAGTTTTCACCACGAAGTATCGCCTTGGGGGCTCACAGTTTCCGGTGGTTGCACGAACGCTTGCGGACGAAAAGCGCGAAAGCGGATTCACGGGCGAGATCCTCACCCGTGCGGTCGAAAGCAAGGTCGATGTCCTAAGGGCGATCGCCGAAATACGAGATTCGGGCCAAAGTATAAAAGAGTTTCATTTCGTCGGGCATTCGGGAATGTACGGGCCGATGTTCGGCACGACCGCGTTTCCCGAGCAGTTCTCACCGTACGAATGGGAGACAATGGACATTCCTTTTGCCGAGGACGCCGCTGCATATTTTCATTGCTGTCGCTCGGCCCGCTGGTTCGCACCGTTCTTTGCTCGAACATTTAATACAAAGTCCTACGGTTTCTTTTGGTACACGACATTTTCGCGAAGCAAGGAACGCTATGTTTCGGCTGGCGAAAGTACCAACGGAAAGCTCTATACGATCGGCTGTATGGGGCGAAAATCGCACGGCTATCTTGCCTCGGTCCGAAAACGTGCCGGGATGATGCCTGCTGAGAAAATGAAAGTGTTCGAACCCAAAAAAGTAACGGGCGAGGACACTTACAACGAGGTCGCGGAACTCTACGATGCCGTGTTCTCGGATATTCGGGTCCGCAAGGATGAATGGGATTGGCTGAGTGAACATCTTCCGGAAAGCCGCGAGATCCGGGTGCTCGATATCGGCTGCGGCAATGGAGCATTGCTCAACGCTTTGTCCGATCGCATCGGCAACGGTGTCGGCGTCGATGAATCCGAAGCGATACTCGAACGGGCGCGAAAAAGGAACGCGGACAAGAACAACCTTGAATTTATGAAGATCAGCGGACCCGTTTTGCCTTTCGAGGACCATTCCTTTGACATCGTCATCTCGCTGATGTCGTTTCGATATCTCGACTGGGACCCGCTGCTCGCCGAGATCAAGCGGATCACGAAGCCCGGTGGAAAATTCCTGGTCGTCGATATGGTGACCGTTCCGGTGAAGACGAGCGAGTATCCGCGACTTCTTAGAGACAAGCTGAGAACGATGTCTGCCCAAAGAAAGAACACCGAGTACAACCGCAATCTTCAGCGCCTCGTCTCGCACCCCGATTGGAAAAAGATGCTCGAATACAACCCGATCCGGTCCGAGCACGAAATGAAGTGGTATCTCGAAAGCCGCTTTCCCGGACAGAAAATGGAGATACTGAACATGGCGTGGAATTCGCGTATCGTTGCGTTCGACAGCGGGCCGGCGGAGAATGGCGTCGAAGCGAAACTGACCTATCCATAAAGTATGCTTGGAATGATCGATTGGGGCATTGGCGGCATCAGCATCTTCAAGCTGATCAAGGAACGCCTCGGAGACATCCCGGTTGTGTATTTGTCCGACACCGGAGCGACGCCTTACGGAATGATGGAGCGTCGGGAACTCGCTTCCCGTCTCGATCGTGTCGTCGTATTTCTGAAGACAAGGGGCATGACCCACCTGGTGATCGGCTGCAATGCGGCGAGCACGGCGATCCCCGATCTTGCAGATCACGGCATTCCGATCCAAGGCGTGATCGTTCCCGCGGTGGAGGCGGCGGCAAAGCGGAGGCCGACTCGTCTCGGGCTTATCGGCGGAAGGCGAACGGTACTCTCCGGGATCTACAGACGAGCATTCGCCGACCGCGGCATACCGCTCGAACAGCGCATCGCTCAGCCGCTTTCGGGCATGATCGAACGCGGCGATGTTTCTTCAGCTAGTTTGAGAAGTGAAGCACACCGCATCTTGTCGCCGCTCCGAAATTGCTCTCATATCCTGCTTGCCTGCACGCATTACCCCGCGATCGAAGGCCTGCTCAGCGAGTTTGTTTCGCCGGGCACCGAATTTATAGATCCGGCTGAAGCCGCGATCGCCAAGGTGCGTAGGTGGAAACTGCCTACAGCGGGAAATGACGAATTTCTGACAACCGGCGATCCAATGCAAATGAAAATGAGTGCCTCGCTTGCTTTCGGGGTTACTCTTCAAGGTGTTAAGAAGGTCGCCATATAGTTCGTTATGAAGATTCATTTTGCTCTGCCGCTGCTTCTGATTCTTATTCTGGGCGAATCCGCCGTTTCCCAGAGCAAGCCGCCCGCGGTCTATCGCGACCGCCACATCTGCCCCGGCGAGGGCTGCGACTATCGCGGGTCGGCGGTCGTTAAGGCCCCATCCGCCGTGTTTGCCGCCATCGGGGATCAGAAAGCTCTGTTCACACTTAAAAAGGGCGAGAGGGTCCGGATCGTGGATAGTGAGGTGCATACGCGAGCGGGGCGTTTCCTGGTGAGCCGCCGCTCCGGAAAGTATAGGCGTGGAGACGTGATCTGGGTCTATACATATCTCGGCGAGGGTTTCTTCAAAGTTTGGTACAGGGGCAAGATGTATCAGGAAGATCTGGCGTTCAGCCCATGGGGCGGCAGCGCGGGAGATCGCTGTCAGGATGACCCTGTAAACTGCTTTGGCGAACTCGAGCGGAAAGCGAATATGAAATGGTGGGTAAAGGTCCGAGCCAAAAATGGAAGGGCCGGCTGGGTCTTAGCCAACGACCAGAACCTGGAGTGGGACGAACGCTGAACCCCAAGATCCTCGCTCACGAAGCTAAAGTAGAAACATCCTGCTCACGGCGCCCGGCGAGCATTACATATGCGAATAAAAGAAGGCCGGTAAGACCGCCGGTGGCAAATTTCACAATGGGCGGCAGCGCCGAGGGAGAAAGAAAACCCTCGATCAAACCGGCGACGAAGAGCACGCAAGCGCATCCGATCACGACCTTGGTAGCCAGATTTCCCGCCTTTTTCAATGCCTGCCTCCGTGTGAGATCGCCGGGATCGATAAGGGCGTATCCTATGGTCATTCCCGCACCGCCGGCAATAAAGATCGAGGTCAGCTCCAGTACTCCATGCGCGACCATGAAGGTGACCAGGTCGGCTGCAAACGCGGGATTTACGCTGTAGCAGATGCCAATAACTCCTCCGATACTTATTCCATTCATCAGCAGGATATATAGAGTGCCGATGCCAAAGAATGCACCGAAGGCAAAAGCCATAAATGCGACTCGAATGTTATTCGTAAGTATCTCGCTCGAGCCTATCTGGTTAGCGTTGTTCAGCCGCTCCCACCAGCGAAGGTCCGATTCGGCAGCCATCCTGATCTCGTCCAGGCCGATCGTTGTCCCAAATTCCTTATCGTAAACGCAGAGAGCGAATGAGAGCATCCCGAACAGAAAGAACACCCCGAAAGCAAGCAGCGAGAATCGCGACGATTCCCTGACTGCCCTTGGAAATTCGACCGCAAAGAATCGCTTGATGATGCTCGCCCCTTCGCTTTCGGAGCGATAGATCTTTCCGTGGGTGCGAATTACAAGGCTATTCAGATAGTTTATTAGCTTCGGGTCGCGGGTCTCGGCGCGTGCGATTGCAAGATCCGTCGCCGCCCTTCGGTACAACTCGCCAAACTCGCGGACCTCGGCCCTCGAGAGGCCGCGCAAGCCTGTTCCACGGAGCAGGCCAAGCAGGTCTTCCAACCGCTGCCAGCGGTCTTTTCGGTCGCTGATAAATCTATTCACTCAGTTTCGGATTTTAGTTTTTGGAATTTGGATTGGCAAAACCTAAAATCAATACAAGCAAAGTGGCAAGCGAAGTAGAGAAATATCACGAAGAGGAATCGATAGGTAAGACCTATGATCTGCAGGTGGCCCGTCGCCTGCTTCGTTATCTTAGGCCGTACTGGAAGATTGTCGCCGGTGCGCTGACGCTTACCCTTTTTACCAACATCCTGCTCAGCACCCAGCCTTATTTCACAAAGGTAGCGGTGGATGATTTCATCATTCCGCAAAAGACAGATGGAGTGTGGCTTTTTGCCCTCGCGTTTTTTGGTGTTTTCCTGTTTCGGTTCATCTTCTCTTATCTTCAGGAGATCTTGTTGAATCAGGTCGGCCAGCGCGTGATGTTCGATCTGCGGACCGAGATCTTTACAAAGCTCCAGGAGCAGGAACTTGCCTATTACGACAGCTACCCTGTCGGACGCATCATCACACGGCTTACTTCGGATGTGGACGCTCTCAATGAGATGTTCACCTCAGGCGTGATCGATGTGCTTGGCGACCTCGTGGTCATATTCGCGATCATAGCGTGGTTGTTCGCGATCGATTGGAAGCTTGCGATCGTTTCGCTCGTTACGGTTCCTCTCCTTTTCGCGTGTACCAACTGGTTTCGCAAGCACGCTCGCCGAGGGTTTGACCGGGTGCGGACGCGAAATGCAAAGTTGAATGCATTTCTTCAGGAGTATCTCTCCGGGGCCCAGACCGTTCAGCTAATGAATGCCGAGGAAAAGGCAAAGCGGCGATTTCACGAGATCAATGACGATTATCGGAACGCCAACATCGAGACCATTTATTACTATTCGATCTTTTACCCGCTGGTCGACTTTATCGGTGCTGTCGGGATCGCTGTCGTCATATTCTTCTTCGGTTACGAGTATCTGAGCGGCCTTTCATCTGCAGGGCAGGCCTTGACGGTCGGCGTTCTCGCCTCTTTTATCCAGTATTCGCTGCAGCTTTTCCAGCCCATCCGTGATCTGTCGGACAAGTTCAATGTGCTGCAGGCGGCGATCGTGGCATCGCACCGCATATTTATACTCCTAGATCTTCCGGTTGACCTAAAGAGCCCCGAACAACCAAAGAAAAAGGGAGCGGTCGAGGGACGAATAGAGTTTCAAAACGTTTGGTTCGCCTACAAGGGTGAGGATTGGGTGCTCAAGGACATCTCGTTCGCGGTGGAGCCGGGAGACAGCATCGCCCTCGTCGGGCATACGGGATCGGGCAAGACCACCATCACGAACCTCATAATGCGCTTCTACGATGTCGGCAAAGGCCGGATACTGGTCGATGGTGTGGACGTCAGAGATTGGGACCTGCACGACCTGCGTGCGAATTTTGCCGTCGTCCTCCAGGACGTCTTTCTCTTCAGCGGTTCGATCGAAGACAATATAAGGCTCGGAAATAAGGAGATCTCGCCGGAGAGGATCCGCCAGGCGGCTAAAGAGGTACATGCCGACCCATTCATCGCGAAATTGGACGATGGCTATGCCTCGCTAGTAAAGGAGCGTGGTGCCGGGCTTTCGGTCGGCCAGAAACAGCTTATTTCGTTCGCCCGTGCCCTGGCTTTTGACCCAAAGATACTGATCCTGGACGAAGCGACCAGTTCGATCGATACCGAGACAGAACAGCTTATTCAGGCCGCGGTCGAGACCGTAATGGAAGGCCGCACTTCCTTGGTAGTGGCCCACAGGCTCTCGACCGTTCAGCGGTGCGACCGAATTCTTGTTCTTCACCATGGAGATCTTCGCGAGATCGGCACACACAACGAATTACTAAGCCAGCGGGGGCTCTACTGGCGGCTTTATCAACTGCAGTATTCCGACGAAAAGCTTCATATCTCCGCAGACGCGAACCTCGCCGGCGACCTGCCTTCACCCTCCCTTTCTTAGGGGTAACTCGACCCTTACGCAAAACTAGGATAATTTTTCAACTTAAACTATAATGTGGGACGTTCTTTCACCACGACGGCATTTGTATGAACGAAACACTTCAGGGCCATTGCGAGACGGTGATCGGGCAGATCTTCGAGCGCTGCCACGAGAATGCTCCGAACTTTGGGGTCACTCCGGATTGTTTCAAAACCTCACTCACTGCAACACTTACACGTTTTTCCGGTTCATCGCAGGCGGAGGTCACACAAAAAGACATCGACGATTTCCTTGGCCAGATCCAGGCCGACGATCTGTTCATGGCAATCGCGTGTGCTAACGGCAACGAGCGCGCCTGGTGGGAATTCGACCAGCAGCACCGGGCATATATGGAGCGGGTCGCAAGACATCTTGCTCGCACGGAAATGGATGCGACCGACATCGTGGATGCCGTTTATGAGCAGCTTTACGGCACCCGGATCGTCGATGGCGAGAGGGTCAGCAAATTTGCCACATACAGTGGACGCGGCTCGCTCAGGGGTTGGCTCAGGACCGTGATCTGGCATTCGCTGGTGGACCGCCACAGGGCCGGACACGACGAGGTCTCGCTCGATGAAATGACCGAGACCATCGGCGAAGGCGGTGCCCACGCCACTTTTGCAGAGCAGCCGGCCGGCGGTGACGAAGAGATGGTGGACCAGATCACTCGCGAGCGTTATCGCAGGGCCACGGTCACCGCGATCGAGAAGGCGTTTTCCGGCCTGGATGACCACGAAAAGCTGATCCTGCTTTATTATCACGTTGAGAACCTGAAATTGCGTGAGATCTCGCGCCTGGTCGAGAACGAGGATTCCCCGCTCAGGGCCTGGTTTCAACGCCGCTCAGCCTCACGCGATAAGAATCCGGCGGGGCGGATCCATGAATCGACGGTCATGCGATGGCTGGAGAAATGCTATTCGAAGGTGCTCGAAGGTTTCCGTGGAAATTTGCGGGCCGAAAGTGGAATGACCGAAGACGAGATCGGTATATGTATGCAGTTGGCGACCCAGGACCTCGCAAGCAACAGCTTTTTTAAGGATCTGGCTGTGACACGATCTGCCGCGGAGGTATCTAACTAGCCGAACGATAAAATTTTATGCAAATGTGACGAAACCGTTACGTCTGTAAGTCGGGAGGCTGATACCGAACATGGAAAACGAAATCACATTAAACCCACAAGAGCTTCAGATCCAAGGACTTCTGAGCAGGTATCTAGACTCTCGAAACGTAATTTCATCGCCGACGGGCCATATCGATGACGACACGCTTTCTGCATTTGTCGAGGGGACGCTGAATCTCCGCGAGTCGGGCCCGATCGTTACGCACCTGGTCGATTGCGGATTCTGCCGGAACACGACTGCTGAATTGGTGAGGCTCGAGCTTGCATTCGCTGAGGATCCGGCAGCCTCACAGATCGAGGCAAAGGCCGAGCCCGCGAAGATTTCAGAGGTTTTGAGCGGTATATTTTCAAAGATCTTTGGCACATCGGATGGTGCAGTATTTGCCCACGAAGAGACCGACGAGCCTCAGTCGAACGAAGACGAGACCGAAGAGAAAAAGTAAATTCTTCCCCCAAAGAAGGATCCGGCCGCGTCCAGCAAGCGATTGCATAATGGGCGGGGCCGGTTTCTTTTCTCCGGGACAGAAAATCTTGCGTATCTGTTACATTTCGTCGGATGCGGCGCTATAATCGGGAAAAGAGATACAGATCACCGAAGGCGTTCCACGTCTCCTTTATGGAGAACATAGCTTTGAGCCCAACATTCGACTGCCCGCCGGCTGCCCGCACCCTCACAGTGGAGCGCGTCGCCATTGCAAACCTGCCGACCGAGATCGGCGACTTTCGGATCGCCGGCTACAGATCCTTAACGAGCGACGAGGAATTCGTCGTCCTGATAAAGGGCGAGATGCGTCCGGATGTCCCGACGCTGGTGCGTATCCACTCCCAGTGCCTTACGGGAGATGTTTTCGGCTCGATCAAGTGCGACTGCGGGCCGCAGCTGAATAAGGCGATGCAAATGATCGAAGCCGAGGGCCGTGGCGCCATCGTTTACCAGCAGCAGGAAGGCCGAGGCATCGGCATCCTTAACAAGATTCGCGCCTATGCCCTTCAGGATCAGGGCGCCGACACTGTCGAAGCGAACGAAAAGCTCGGGTTTGCCGTAGATGCACGCACGTATCAGCAATGCGCCGAGATACTCTTCGACCTCGGCCTCTGCCAGGTAAAGGTCATCTCAAATAACCCCGACAAGCTAAGGGCCCTGGAACAAGCGGGCCTGAACATCGTCGAACGCATCCCGATCGAAGTGAAGACCGATGC
This sequence comes from Pyrinomonadaceae bacterium, assembly GCA_050246275.1. Classification (GTDB taxonomy): domain Bacteria; phylum Acidobacteriota; class Blastocatellia; order Pyrinomonadales; family Pyrinomonadaceae; genus OLB17. The sequence goes on along the minus strand of JBFWWI010000007.1, from coordinate 29,152 downwards.
TCCGGCGGCACATTATTTAATGACCAAAAAGATCAAACTCGGACACCTTCTCGATATCGACGAGTGATCCGATCGCCCTCTTCAAGTGTAATGCCGGTCTCGATCGACCAAAGACGTACTCTTTTCCCCCGGCTTTTAGCCGGCTGGTTACTGCAGGCCGGCTTGATCCTCGCCTTTTCCGCCCCGGTATCTGCGCAGATCGGCCGTCATTCGATCTCCGGATTCGTATTCTCACCCGAACGCCAGCCGGTAAGCCAGGTCACGGTCGAGGTCATGAATGATGTCGATCAGGTCCTGCAGCGAACTCGCACCGAAGGCAGCGGACGCTTTGTCTTTCGCGGGCTCTCATCGGGTCGGTTTCGTGTTCGGGTCTTGCCGCTCGGCTTGCCGTATCAGGAACAGACCGTCGAGGTCGAGATAGTGATCATCGGAGGCTCGTCGTCCGTCACCGAACACCGCGACTTCTTCCTTAAGTCGTCAAAGCCCGATAACCGGCTCAGCCCCACCGCGGGAACCATCTACGTACAGGAAGTCCCGGATGCAGCAAGAAGGCTCTATGATGATGCGGTGGCAGAATTTGACCGGGGCCGGGCCGAAGAAGGCATCCGCCTTATGATGTCGTCACTGGAGATCTTCCCGGAATACTTTGCCGCGCTCGAACGCCTCGGGCTCGAATTTCTGAAAAGGCGAAACTTTGAATACGCCCGGGCTGTCTATATCAAAGCCGTTTCGGTCAACGATCGTAGCTTTTGGAGCTGGTACGGCCTTGGGGCATCGGCCCGCGAGCTGAGGCATTTTGCGATCGCACTCGAGGCTGCCAAGAAGGCCCAGGAACTCGATCCCGCCTCGCTCGACGCGGCTCTTCTGCTCGGCATGATGCAGAGGCACTTCAAGAACTACGCCGACGCCGAAAAGACACTAATCCACGCCAATACGCTGAGCGAAGGCAAATCGCCCGACGTCCACTGGAACCTCGCACTCCTCTACGGCAACGACCTGAAACGCTATAAAGAAGCCGCCGAACATCTTGAACTCTACCTCCGTCTCTCTCCCAATGATCCGAATCGCGCCAACGTCGAAAAACTGATCGCCAGCTTCCGTGAAAAGTCGCGTGGAAAATAGTGCCGCAACGTCCGCTGCAAGCAGACCGAGCTTGGCAGAGAGAAACAGGGGTCGAGCCGGCAAAAATAGCGGACGGTTTTGGTCGTATAGTTTTTTTTGAGGATTCGGCACATCGGAACCCGGCAAGACACCCGAAGTGAAAAGGAGGCCTTTCCCAAAGAATTATCCGGTCTCCGGGCAAGCAGCGATGCAGATGGCGGGTCCGGTCATCTACCTCGCGGGAGAAAATATTTCGAATTTGTTACATTTCACCGAATTGCGGCGCTATAATCGTGAAAAAGGATACAGGTCTTCATCGCCGTTGGAGCACTACGACACCTTAATGTTCAATTGAGCCTGGGTTAACGGATCAGCCACAGGTCCGGAGCCATTGATGGTTTATTCTCTGGTTTGAGGAGATCCACGACTGCGATAGCCTTGGGAGGTAAAGTAATGAAATTTGTGAAATGCCTGGTTTGGTTATTTGTCGTATATTTTCTTGCCCTTACCGCGAATATCTGCGCTCAGGGTGGAAACTCGATCGGAGGGCATGTATTCGGGGACCAAAGAACGCCGCTGGAAGGAATAACGGTAGATCTTTTGGATGATTTTTCGAGGACTCTGTCCCGTGTCAGAACTAATTCCACGGGTCGCTTCTACTTTGGCAGGTTGCCCGCCGGGATCTATCGTGTGCGAGTGATGCCCCTTGGGACAAATTATCAAGAGCAAGAGCAAACTGTAGAGATCCGGAACTTCTTTCGAACTGATTCCAGGGGTAACAGCATAGCTACGGGACTCGATAGTGCCCAGGTCGACATTTACTTACGAGCTAAGAAGGACGACTCCTTTATATCGAATGAGACTATCTTTGCCCAAAACGTGCCTGAACGGTCGCAAAAGCTCTACGAGGAGGCAGTGGATCTCCTGAAAGAACGAAAAAGCCAGGAAGCCTACGCAAAATTGATAGAGGCGATCGAGGCATTTCCGGAATACTACCTGGCCATTGAGCTCTTGGGATTGGAGTATGTAAATTCCAAACATTATCAAGCCGCTCAGATCCTGCTTCAACGAGCGGTGCAGATCAATCCGAAGAGTTTCAGGTCTTTATACGGGCTCGCATTCACGCTGTACTCTCTGAACCTCGATGCTGATGCTCTCAGCTCAGCAAGGGCCGCACTGGAATTGAATCCGTCTTCGGTGGACGCGTTGCTTTTGACTGGCACACTTTTAAGGCAAACCGGGAGCTATCAGGAATCAGAGAGTGTCCTGACCAAGGCAAAAAAGCTCGCTCGGAAACCTTTACCTGAGATTCATTGGCAATTGGCCTTACTTTACGGCAACAATCTTCAAAGGTATGACGACGCGGCTGACGAGCTTGAGCAACTCTTAAAGCAGATGCCAAAGGACAAAGACCCCGAGAAAATAAAATTGCTTATAAAGACATTTCGCGAAAGATCTAAGCGTGATTGATGTCTTTACCGCTGACCGACCCTGATCGACGGGCAGTACCGAAAAAACCAGACCTTATCCAACTCCGACACTCGGGTGCTCGCGTGCCTACTGGTTCGATGGACTCCCTCGCGCGTTAAAGCCTGGGCCTGTTAAACGTTCCGGCCGGTCCCCTAGCTCCGCTCCCCTTGATGTACAGACCCAGGCAATCCGTCCTCATTTATTGGCTGCCCGATTCAGAGTCTATGATTGGCTCCGGTAGAAGACACACCTCATTCTCCTGTTCTTTCTGACGTCTCGCTCCTCTTCTCTACTCGCAAGGATTGATCTCCGGATGTCAATAGGCGTGAAAAAGAGGCTGCCCACGTCGTGGACAGCCTCGTCAATTTTGGATTTAACCAATATAGGATTAGAAAATGAATCTAAATCCAAAGCGGAGTGACCGCGGAGCCTGGTAACCCGTAGGAAGCTTGTACCGATTTTCCGGAATGCCTCCTCCCGAATTGATCACACTCAGGATACCCGGCGCTCCACTTGCCTGGAAACGTCGTTCCGCGAGCTGCGTTATGTCGATATTCGGATCATCAACTTCAGCCTGAGTGACCAGTCCGTAAGCCGGATCGGTCAGGTCGAAATCTTCGCCGTTGATCAAGTTATATACATTGGTTACGGCGTTTTGATTAAAGAGGTTAATAACGTCCACTTCGCCCACGAGGGTGAAACGGTTGTCCCTACCGAATTTATATCGGTGACGCAGTGCAAAGTCTGTCTGGGTAAAGAAGTCACTCCTTCCCAGGTCGCCACGCTTGTTAAGAACAATACTGTTATAACCTGCAACCGTTGCATAAGTGGTTAGAGGTGTACCGCTCTGGGCAGTAAAGAAGGTCTGGAACTCCGTGGTGTTGGCTGATCCCAAACCGAATCGTTTATTCCAATCCAGGCTGTAAGCACCCGCGAACTTGAACACATGCGGACGGTCTGTAGCCAATTTTCCTCGCGTTTCTCCACCAGCGATCGTTGCTTCCGTAAACGGTGCGTCGAAAGCTCGTGATACGTTCGGATCTGTACGTCCGTTCTCATCAGAGCTGGCCAGCCCTGAGTAATTTCCATACAGTCGGCTCCAGGTGTAGTTTGCATTGAAGTAGTAGTCATCCGCAAAACGCCGGTCAACTCTTACCTCGACAGCATCATAGTCGCGAACTGCCTTGCGTGGGATCCAGTCATTAAGTTCATAGAACTCTTTTCCTAAACCTAATCCCGGGTTTCCAATAATGTACGCTTCACTACCATCCGCCGTAAGGAAACCAATGTCCTCGATCGCGCGGTCTAGGTGTTTACGGGTGTAACGGGCAGCGAACACATACTTACTGGTCAATTCGCGCTCGAAGGTGAATGTAAGCTCAGTCTGTCGATACGGGAGGATGTTCGGGTCGATACCGCCCTGCGTCGCTACATCCAAAGACGGATCGTTGGAAGGAACGCGGCGGTCAATGACACAACGGATCTGGCCCGTAACAAAACCTGTCTGCGGGCAGTTTCCGCCAAGGAAGAGCGGCGGAACCGAAGCACCCCATGCCGTGGCAGCAGAGATCTGATCATATGGCTGATTCGGATCGAACAGCTCGAAATAGTAGTCCTGATAGACGTTTCCGCCAAACGAACCACGCGGAAGTTCATATTTGAACCGATCGTAAAACCAACCGAAGAATCCGGAGATCTTGGTCTTTCCGTCACCGGTCAGGTCATACGCCACGCCAATACGAGGAGCAAATTTATCGCCCCAGCCAAATTCAATACCGGGGAAGTCGTTAAAGCTTGGCACGGCTTCTTTCTCAGCACGTATTCCAAGGTTAAGCGTCAAACGCCTGGTAGGCTGCCACTTGTCCTGGAAATAAATGCCGTCATTCGTGCTGCTGGCTTCTCCAAAAGCGCCGAAGTGGCGGACACGTCCGACACCGATAGCTCCGGGAGTCGGCGTAATAGTTCTTCCTGACGCCTGCCCGATCGTGTATCCATAATAGACCCGGATGTACGGGTTTCTCGGGGCCTGTACCGTGTTGAATATCTTGTTGTACTGGTATCCGCCCTTGAACTCATGCCGACCGCCAAAGTTTGTGATGAAGGTTGCGGCGGTGTCGAACGTTTCGCGGGTCGTCGCGTCAAAGATCGTCGCGTCGGCCCAGGGGATTCCGTTGGAAGCTCCAGGCGAAGCACCGGTACCTACAGGAATGTTCGAACTATTCGGCTCGACCAAAATGAAAGTATTTGAAGCCGAAGCAGGAAGCGGCGGCTCTAACCCGTAAGTTCCCAGTTTATTATTGAGGAAATTCCGCCCATAGCGAGCATCGAATATAAAGTTGCTCGTCGGGGTCCAGATACCCGAGACGGTCACAACGTTTGAATTCTGGCGTCCACCGCGCTGGTCAGTGAACTGAGGACCCTCAAGGCCCCTACCGCTCGGATAGCCGCTGTCAAACTGGCTGGAAAGTGCCGGGATATCGCCATCGACCGCGATCGGGTTCCAGATGTACGAACTCCAAATGCGGACCGAACTGATGGGCTGAGCGTCAATACGACCAAAGCCATATTCGCTTTTTGTCTTCCGTCGATAAGTTTGCGGAGCAAGTCCGGTAGACGGTCGATACGGTATCGTCCGCTCATCGTCCACGATCTGGGGCGACCAGCTTCCGAAAAACCAGACTTTGTTCTTGATGATCGGGCCGCTCAAGCTGGCCACCGGGAAAAAGCCTGACTCAGAATCGATGTTGTTGTACCGCAGATGAATCGGATCTCCGTTCTCATCAACGTACAAAGTGTCACGTCGGGCGGCCTGAAACTTGCCCGGCATGAACCCAACGCCAAATTCGCCGCGGAGAGCGTTATTTCCACCCTTGGTTACCACATTGATAACACCGCCGGTGGCTCCGCCATATTCCGCCTCGAATCCGCTCGATTTGACCTGAACTTCCTGAACGATCGAGAACGGCAAGTTGTTGTTGCCATCCAAAGTTCCGGAGATCGGGTTAGTGACTTCATTGCCATCGATAATAAATGTGTTTTCCGAGCCGCTGGCACCGTCAACCTGAAATCCGCCCGATTTTGGCTCTGGACGGGTAGCTGGTGAGATCTTCAAAAGGCTCGTAAACCCGACGCCCTTGGGAAGAAGTTCCGCAGTTTGCGCCGTGATGTTGGTCTGGATCTTCGAATCGGTCGCGTCGATCGGGTTCTCAGTTGCCGCAACATCAACCACAGCGGTCGTCCCGCTAAGGCCGAGGTCAACGGTCACGGGGGTTATCTTACCCAATACGACGTTCACATTGTCGACCGATTTCGCCGCAAAGCCGGCAGTACTATCGACACTGATCCGGTAAAGTCCGGGGGGCACCTGAAGGACTCGCTGCGTCCCTTGATCGCTGGTCGTCACATTCCTACGGAATCCCGCAGTACCTCCGACGCTCTCGATCGAAACAGATGCGTTAGGAACGGCCGCGCCCTGCGGGTCCCGTACTGTTACCTCAATGCTGCCTGTCGTTTCCTGCCCAAACGCCGAAATGGCGAATGCCGAAACGATGGCAAACATCGAGAGCACATATCTAAAATTTGATTTCATTTTTATACTCCTAAACATAATCTAGGTACTCCTAGATCCTTGAAATGGAAATTTCAATACTCCGCAAAGGGAGGTTTCATTACAGATGAGGCAATTTGCAGACCAGAAGCGATAAAAGTCCCCAACAGGCTGTTAGAGCACGTAAGTTCAATAACTGCAACATTATTCAAGTGCTCGAACGAGTTCTTTTGTAGAACGTTGAGAATCTGTCACCAATAATTTGTCGGAAATCCAATATTTTGAATTTTGCTTCAGCCCCGGATTTACAATTAGGCGGCCTTGTGTTGTCTATCAAGAATGCCCGTTGTTCCCGACCTCAAATATGGATCTAAGGTTTAGGGACAGGTAGGGTTGTTTGCAGTAAGTGCCTCAATTAACCGCGGTAGTCTAGAGCGATTCGGATGGGCCCCTAACAGCGATTTCACAACTTTTCTGATAGATTAGTCACAGTAGCTTGTCAGCGAGTTCATTTCTTCTTAGTAAATTTTCAATGCCTGATCCGTCAACTTTAATTGTTAACCGCAGATGACTGGGAACGAACGGATCTATCGCGATGCGGTGCACAATATTATAAGGGTCGATCTCGGTGAGCCGGGGGGTGAGCTGATCGGCAGGTTGATCGATGCGCCGGAGTTTCAGCGGCTGCGGAGGATACGGCAGCTCGGCCTGGCATATTTTGCGTATCAGACGGCGGAGCATTCCCGGTTCACACACAGCCTGGGTGCCTTTCATCTTGCCACGCGGGTGCTCGCACGGCTCTCGCGAAAGTATTCGATCTCTGATGACGACGCACTGGCTGTTCGAGTAGCGGCCTTGCTTCACGACATCGGCCACGGGCCGTTCTCGCATGTGGTCGAATCGATCCTCGGCTTTCACCATGAGGATTTTACGGTCGAGGCGGTAAAAAGCCAGTCGACCGCGGTCGGACGCATCCTCTCATCCTATTCAAAGTCTCTTCCCGACGACGTGTCCGCGATCATACGCGGTGAATTTCGGCGGATGGCGCTCGGCCAGCTTGTCTCGTCTCAGCTTGACGTCGATCGAATGGACTATTTACTGCGCGATACGATGATGACAGGGGTAAAGTACGGCATATACGACCTTGAGTGGGTGATCAAGTCGATCGAGATCAACGAAGAAACTGATCAGCTTTACGTCGCCGCCCCCGGGCTCTACGCAGTGGAGGATTACCTGCAAGCCAGATATTATATGTTTCGACAGGTATATTTTCACCGCACTCTCCGGGCGGCGGAGGCCGTCCTCAGATCGATCGTCAGGCGAGCAATGGAGCTGCGATCATCCGGGCGAGAGGTGTGGTACGCCGAAGGCACGCCGTTCGAGTCGGTGCTTTCCGGAAAGCGGCTCTCGATCGAGGAGCATCTGTCGCTTGATGATTCTGATGTCCTGTTCCATATAAAACGCTGGTGTCTATCCGAAGACACGATCCTGTCGGACCTCGCAAAAAGATTCATCGACCGTCGGCTGTTCAAGGCCATCGACCTGGATATGCCGGAACCGGAACGGGCGGCCTTTGTCGAAGCGGCCCGCAACGCGGTAGCTGAATCGGGTTTTGACGTGGATCATTATTTTGTCGAGGACACGGCCGGCCGCGAGCCATACTTCTTTTACGCCGGCGACCTCGCGAGGCCAAAGGACCTGATATACGTTGAAGACGGTTTCTCAAAACCGCAGATCAGGGAGATATCCCAGATGAGTGCGGCGGTCCGCGGGCTTCAGAATGGTACCGGCATCCACCGAATATGCTTTCCGGCCGAGGCCCGCGCGCTTATCGAATCCAATTATCGTGGAATTTCATGATCGGAAATTCGTTTCATTTGCCGCGATCGTGATCCTCATCGCGGCCACGGCCGCTGCCGGTCAGAGGGTCGCGACGATATCACCCGAAAAGGCAGACCTGACGGAGAAGCTCGCCGCAAAGATCGAGAGCGCGCTCGAGGCCCGATTCAGGGTGCTCGACCGTTCGATGGCAGAGAGCGCGTTCCGGTCGGCTGAGATCCCGGAACCGTTCAACATGAATTCCGAAGAGGGCGTCCGCCTCGGTTCGGTGATCGGCTGCGATGTTTTTGTTGTAATTAGGGCCGCTGTGCAGCGGCGCGAATCACTCGACCGTCCCGCGTATTTCGAGGCGTATGCGGTCTCGTACGTTATCGATGCAAGAAGCGGGGAGATGATAGCGTGGGACCTGATGAACCGGGAGGCTCCGGTCGGTGACCAGGCAGCAACACGGCTTCTCTCCGATGCCGCGGAAATGGCCGCGGCCATATCTTCAGCTATCGAGCAGCGATCCACACGCATCTCGCAAATGCCCCAAGGCGTTCTCGAATCCGTACCCGAACCGGGAAGCCGCCGGGCGGCCGGGCTGACGACCCCGATCCCGTACAAGCGCATTAAGCCGGAATACACCTCGACAGCATACCTGTACGGCATAAAAGGTACGGTCGATATCGAGGTCCAGATCGATGCCGACGGAAGCGTCGCCGGCACGCGGATCCTTCGTTGGGTGGGCTTTGGGCTTGAGAGATCTGTGGAAGATGCAGTTCGCTCGATGAACTGGCGTCCGGCGATGCGAAACGGCAAGCCTTTGCCGATGCGCATTTTGCTGCGATACAATTTTACGAAGATTGAGAAAGATGAAGCACCTTAGAGCAGTTTTCCGGTTTGTCTTGCTGCTTTCATTCACGTTCGGCATCTACGGCATCTGGCTTATCCTCAGGTTTTTTATCCCGAACAAGCTCTTTTGGCGTCAACTCATCTTAGAGTGGTGGGCCAAGGGGTTCGTGCGTATCGCACACATCGACATCGAGATCATCGGATCGCCTCCGAAGGCCCCATTCTTTTTGGTCAGCAATCATGTCGGATACATCGACATCCCGGTCATACGTTCTGCGGCAAAGGGTATCTTTGTGGCAAAGCACGAGATCAAGGGATGGCTTTGTGTGGGAAGGATGATAAGGAACATGGGCACGATCTACGTCGATCGTTCCGTCAAGCGCGACATTCCAAGGGCGGGCGGCGAGGTGATCGAGGCTCTCGGCCGAGGCGAAGGGGTGATCGTGTTTCCCGAGGGGACGAGTACAAAGGGCGAGACCGTTTTGCCCTTCAATTCATCGTTTCTTGCCTTTGCCGCCAAGACCGACATTCCGGTCTCATATGTCTCGATCAGTTACCGGACTCCCAACGGAGAACCGCCGCCGAGCGAGTGCATCTGCTGGTGGGACGACACGCCGCTTCTCAACCATATGCTGCGGCTTCTCTCGCTTCGACGGTTCACCGCCATCTTGAATTTCGGCGATGAGACCGTGGTCGATGCTGACCGAAAACAGCTCGCCGCCGAACTCCGCGAACGCGTGAAAAAAAGCTTCATTCCGATGATGTAAGCCGCAAGCGTGCCGGTCGCGTTGCCAAACGGATCGTACCATGTTTGCACGCTTTTTGCGCAGGCCCGCACGTCAGTAAGGGCGATATCGGGAGATGAGTTGGATGTATCGCCCTTGCTAACGCGCGGGCTTGTGCATTGAGACGCGGCCCATCGCAAAGCCGCACCCGAACATGCCCGAAAAGATTGACGCCGCTACCTGCAAAGCCATTGGGTCTTCGGCGGTTAAGCGGCCGCGTAGTGCCTTGCCTATCGGGACCCTACCGTCCCGAACGTAAGTTGGGAGAACTATCTGTTCCTTTCACCTTCAGGAAAACGAAACTCGCAAGAAACCCGATGAGTAGCCATTGGAAGAAAATCAATAGAGCACCGATTGCAAACGAGCGAGCTCCGGTTAGAATAAGTACCATGAACGCAGGAAAATTCACCACCATCCATATATTTTTCACGGTTACGTTCTCAAGGAAATATTGGTAGCACGGTGATGTCTCACTCCCGATCAACCACGACAAGAGAACGGCCACTACCCCAAGAGCAGATCCTACGCTCGCAACAATCAGCATTCTTTTAGAATCCATAATATATAGTCGGCTCCTGCTGCCGGTCGAAGCCGCTGGAGAAATAGTCAGCCGGCATTTCGCGTTGTCCCGTAAAGTAGTCCCCAATATTTCTAGTGTTTTCGTCCGCGACGCTTGAGGCTCCTGGGTCAAACTGCTCTTTCAAATAATGGCTAGAATTCAAAACTATGGACAGGACGTCATTTGGCCATGCCTCTTGAAATCCCGCATGAGCGGGCGAAGCGGCGTCTTGAACCGTATGTATAGCTTCGGCTAAGGATTGCATGGCGTATGTATTAAGGCCGCGACCTGCATACTCCCGTGCCTCGCAAATCTTTGTTCTAACAAACTGATTTGCCTCTGCTCGAGCATCCTCGACGCTTTGTCCTTGCCGCCGCATTGCATGTTGCGGGGCGTATGCAAGGTCTTGTGTCCGAGCGTCAAAACGCTCGTTTGCCCGATTGATAACCTCAATCTGGTAAGGCGTCGCCCGACCCGCAAGGGCGCGGCTGCCGATCGCCTGATGCACATTGAACGGCCAAATACCTAGTGACGGAAATAGACCTAAAGGATCACGGTAACTGAGCGGCTTATTTCGGAGGTACCCATACAGATTCACATCCCCACCTTCAAACCCGATTGGGTCTTCGGAGATGAAGCGGCCGAGTTTGGGGTCGTACATCCGGGCACGTGAGAATTGGAGTCCAGTGGTCTGGTCGTACTCTCTACCGGTGAACTGGTACCTTGTAGGGAAATTGCTATTCATCGGATTTCCGAAAGAATCGTAGCTTTGCGAAGCAGTTATTGCACCGGTCGAGTCGGTCAACGCATTCGTCGAGCCAAGATGATCCGCCAGGAAGTAATTCGTCGTCGTTCCCTGCTTCACGCTCAATTTGTTGTCGATACCGGGGCCGTTTTGATACTTGAGCACGGTGCCGTTCGTGTCCTCGGTCAGCACGTCCTCGCCGTCGTGCGTAAACTTGCTTCGCTCGGTGCCGTAGCCGCGGTTGCGTTCGACACGCCGCCCGATGTAAGTCGAACTCAGATGCGAACTCGTCCTGTTCCCTATATACGCGGGATAGATACCGAAAAAATCATCGATGGCTCCTGTCTTTGGCATATGCTCTTCCGATTTCAGCAAGCTGATTTGAGGTCATTGTTCGTAATACGGCCTCATCGTGGTCAAGCCCGCCAAAAAAGCTTATGAGGGTTTCTATCAATTCTATCTCGCGAACCTCAGAAGTTGGAACAAGTCGGACAACTTCGATTCCGCGTTCTACTTCAATTTTGGGTTCAAGGAGGCGCCCCGACGCGTCGTAGATCACGTACTCGCCATTTCTGACATCGATCGGTTCGATGTCAATTTGGGCATAATCAAGAGTGCAGTAGAACTCCAGACTTCCGTTTTCACTTATAACTAACGGTAAATGCATACTTAAAACCTGTCTCGAAATCTCCTGTCGAATCGCGATGGTTCGAACGGCCGGTGACGCCCGCCGCCCTGACCAGGTAAAGCCTGTCCCTTCTTGTTTCCCTTGGTATACGTTAGACCTTGGCGGTGATAGTGAGGAAACTGCCCGTAAGGATGGGGTGGATTCGTCCGATTCCCGAAAGGTGCGAATCGAATATTTGTACGGGGAATACAATACTCCGTCCCGTATGCAGCCGGTCGAGCAATCGGGGCGGCAAACAGGGTGAAGAGTCCAGATGCTCTTGCCACGTCCATCGCAACGAACGCGGCCCGGCCGTATGCGTTCTCGTCGTCGGCGTATATCGCATAACCTAACCCGTTGCCGACTCGAAACAAGTTCGAAACACTCGATGCGGTATAGGCGGTGAAATTAGCAGCCGTGTTCCAATCTACGGAATCTGGATCAGGTTGGTAGAATCGGCGAGCATATTCGATATTGTCATCCGCCCAATCGGCAAAATCATTTCCCCAACCATCCAAGCCCATTGGATCGGTGAAGCTGACCGGATTGTTCCACACATACCCGTAAAGATTTATATCCCCGCCGCCGAAACCGATCGGGTCTTCGGAGATGAAACGGCCGAGTTTGGGGTCGTAGAATCGGGCACGGTAGTACATCAGGCCGGTGGCATCGTCGCGTTCGCGGCCCGTGAAGCCATAGCGGGTCGCGAGCGTGCCGGTCGCGTTGCCAAACGGATCGTACCATGCCTGCACGCTTTTTGCGCAGGCCCGCACGTCAGTAAGGGCGATATCGGGAGCTGGGTTGAAGGTACCGCCCTTGCTCGGAAAAGTCGTCCCCGGAACTCATAGATCGATCGGGACATCATTCCGCCTTTTGCGCAGGTCCGCACGTAAGTAAGGGCGATATCGGGAGATGAGTTGGATGTATCGCCCTTGCTAACGCGCGGGCTTGTGCATTGAGACGCGGCCCTTCGCAAAGCCGCACCCGAACACCGGTAAAGATTGACGCCGCCGCTTCACCGCCAATGGATTGGCGGGATCCGTGCGGGTTCGGAAACGAGATTGTGACGGTCCGACGATCTCGGCGTACGTCTCTGCGGTAAACATTTGGGCTCCTTTCACGTACAATCTTTAGAAAATAATTCACTTTTCAGGAGACTTTGATGCGACAGTTTACTTTACGTTCGTGGATGGCACTGGCGATGATGGCCGCATTTTCGGTCACAGCGCTCGGACAGGCGAAGGCGTTTGACCCGGCCAATATGGATACGGCGGTTGAGGCGTGTACGGACTTTTACCAGTATGCGAACGGCGGCTGGTTGAAGAAGACCGAGATCCCTGCCTCAGAATCGCGTTGGGGCACGTTCAACATCCTGGCCGACCGCAACAATGCCATTCTCAAGGAGGTCCTTGAAACAGCGTCCAGGACAAAGGCGGCGCCCGGCTCGAACGATCAGCTGATCGGTGATTTCTTTGCGACCTGCATGGACGAGGCCGGTATCGAAAAGGCCGGTATCGACCCGATCAAACCTCTTCTCGAAAGGATCGATAAGGTCAGCTCCGCCGAAGACCTCCAGCGTGTGTTCGCTTATATGCACGACAATGGTGTTGCGGCCGTTTTCGGTTTCGGCGCCGGACCGGACCTCAAAGATTCGAACGCCGTCCTGATCAACGCCGGACAGGGCGGCATCTCCCTGCCCAACCGCGACTATTACACCCAGACCGACGAAAAGTCCGTCGAGATCCGCGGCCGATTCGTAGAGCATATGACGAATATGTTCAAGCTTTTGGGCGATGACGCAGATAAGGCGGCCGCCGACGCGGCAAAGGTATTGGAGATCCAAACCCGGCTTGCCAATGCCTCGCTCACGCCCGTCGAGCGTCGCAACCCAGATAACACTTACAACAAGATCACATTCGACGCCGCACAGAAACTGACCCCAAATTTCTCTTGGGCCGTTTACGCGTCAGAGCGCGGCGTGCCGTCGGTTCCCGACCTAAACATGGCGCCGGCCAAGTTCTTCAGCGAAATGAACGCGATGATGAACGACGTTTCCATTGCGGATTGGAAGGTCTATCTTCGCTGGATGCTCGTCAACTCCGCGGCCCAGGGGCTGCCGAAAGCCTTCGCCGACGAGAATTTCAATTTTTACGGCAAGTATCTCAGCGGCGCCAAGGAGCGTCAGCCCCGATGGAAGCAATGCGTGCAGGCGACGGACGGAGCCCTCGGCGAGGCGCTCGGGATGGTGTACGCCCGGCGAGCGTTCAAACCCGAGGCAAAGGCCCGTATGAACGTGCTTATCGATGACCTATTGGCTGCGATGAAGGACCGCATAAACGGCCTCGAATGGATGAGTGCCGAAACCAAGGCCCAGGCGCAGAACAAGCTTTCGACTTTCAAACGCAAGATCGGATACCCGGATGTGCTTCGCGGCTACAAAGGGCTCGAGATCAAACGCGATTCGTACGCGGCAAATATGATCCGCTCGAACAAGTTTCAGATCAAGCGGAATTTTGAAGACCTCGGCAAACCCCGCGACAAGACGCGTTGGGGATTTAGCCCTCCGACGGTAAACGCTTCGTACAATCCGCTCGATAACGTCATAACATTCCCGGCCGGCATCCTGCAGCCGCCGTTCTTCAACTTCGACGCCGACGACGCGATCAACTACGGCGCGATCGGCGGCGTTATCGGCCACGAGATCACCCACGGTTTTGACGATCAGGGCAGCCGGTTCGACGCGGGCGGAAATCTGAAGATGTGGTGGACGTCGGTTGACCGGGAGAAGTTCGAGCAGCGGGCCGCTTGCGTGGTCGATCAATTTAGCGGTTACGAAGTTCAACCCGGCCTGTTCATTAACGGTAAGCTCACGCTCGGCGAGAATATCGGCGACTTTGCCGGCCTGACCGTCGCCTACGACGCATATATGCGTTCACTCGCCGGCAAGAAAAAACCCGGGAAGATCGACGGATTCACACCAGAACAGCGTTTCTTCCTCGGCTGGGCACAGGTCTGGGCGGGCAAATACACACCCGAAGCCGAACGAACACAGGTAAAGGGCAATCCGCATTCGCTGCCGAAATGGCGCGTCAACGGCCCGCTCTCGAATATGCCGCAGTTCGCCAAAGCCTTCGGCTGCAAGGGCGGCCAACCGATGGTCCGGGCCAACGCCTGCTCGATCTGGTAAAAACGTTTTGTCGATAATACGTAGCGAAGGGTTCCGATGAGCATCGTCATCGCGGTGGAAGAGCTCGTCTAGACAGAGCTCTGCCAAGAACCCCTCCCAGCAGCGCCAAGCCGAGCGGCCCAAATAACATAATTAGTCCCGAAGAAATGTAGGGTGGTTCGATGGCAGTAAACGCTTCGCGGCCATAGCGAGCGATGGACATGAGTATGATGAACCCGCCCATAAGCACCGCGCCCCACGCAACGAGCATTGCGATGAGCCAGCCTTTGAAATGAGCGTATCCGATCGCCCCGCCCGACAAGAAAAAGAACGCTGCAGTGATTGTGACCCTGAGAAACACGCCCTCTCCGGGTCCCAGGTCGGAAAAAACGAGTACCAATCCGCCGAAGCCGAGCAAGAGAGCCAACAGCACCACGAAGGGAGTCTTCCTATCTATCGAGTCCATAGCCGTATCTCAACAAATAAAACACTGATTGCACATAGAAGCGACCGCGACGGCAAGCATTATCATGCACGTCTGGTTCGTTGCTCCAAAGCGCTCGACGCAAAGATCGTGTGCGAGACAAGCTTCGGTATAGCAACCCGTGCAACCCCAGCACGCTGAAGAGGCGCTGGGATATTGTCACTGGTTGGGATCAAATTCCAAGTCGAGGCCGAGTGCTGTAGGTCAACCCGGATTCCCAACAGCGCCGTCCTCCCGAACACTCTTCGTCAATCATCGAGTGCTCGTAGTTCGTTAAAGGTCCGTCGGGTTTTTGTTGATTGACAAGGCTACCTTTCGTCGAGCAGCGATGTTTTCGGAGTCAGCAGGCGCGTTTCAGCGCCTATTCTTCCGCGCGCGCAAGAGGCGCGGACAAATCCCGTCGTCAGGCTACAGAGGTCGTCCGGGATTGCGATCGGGTAGGGAAGGCGGTGTTCAGGCTGGTGTAGATGGCGCGGGCGTCTTCGGAGACAAGACGGATCATATTACCGCCGATGAAAAACACCACAACGCTGCCGTCGTCCTCCAATTGGATATGCGTGACGTTCTCGACGTTGATCATGTACTCGCCTGCCTTTACGAACATTATATTATTGGCCCTCTGCTTCGACTATAACACTTCAAACAAAAAGAAACGCGGACGACGGCGTCCGCGCTCCGGTTGCGGACGGGGGTGTCCGCGTTCCATCTAGTTCCATCTAACTAAGTTCGTCGTCCTCGAGGTCGATCTCGATCGGCTCGTCGGCACTGAACGCGTCGATGTCATCGGAGTCGAAAGTTTCTTCTTCCTCTTCGATCTCACCATTACTGTCCTCGACTCCCGGTATTCCTGCAAATACAGGAATATCGAGTCCGCCCCGAATATTCTCTATCTCGTCGAATTCGTCGGCTTCCTTGCGGTTTTCCGTCGCGTCCGGCGAGATCTCGATATTGCGGTAGTACTTCATACCGGTACCGGCAGGGATCAGGCGGCCCATGATGACGTTCTCTTTCAGCCCGCGGAGATAATCCACGCGGCCGGAAATGGCCGCTTCGGTAAGAACGCGGGTCGTCTCCTGGAACGACGCAGCCGAGATGAACGAATCGGTCGAAAGCGATGCCTTCGTGATACCGAGGAGAAGCGGTTCACCGACCGCGGGCTTGCTGCCCTTGATCTCCGCGACACGACGGTTCTCGTCCTCGTAGCGGAATCGGTCAACCTGCTCTTCCATAAGGAATTCGGTATCCCCGACTTCCTTGATCTTGACCCATCTGAGCATCTGGCGAACGATCACCTCGATGTGCTTATCGTTGATATTCACACCCTGAAGCCGGTAAACTTCCTGGATCTCATTCACGAGATAATTCTGCAGGGCACCTGTTCCGAGAACGCGAAGGATGTCGTGCGGATTCAGCGGGCCGTCCATAAGCGGCTCACCCGCCTTCACACGGTCTCCCTCTTGAACGTTGATGTGCGTACCGCGGGGAATGTCGTATTCCCTTTCGGCACCATCGTCGCCCGTGATGATGATCTTACGCTTACCCTTTGATATCGGGCCGAACGTGACCGTTCCATCGATCTCGGACATCATCGCCGTCTCGCCCGGACGCCGGGCCTCGAAAAGCTCGACAACGCGGGGCAGGCCGCCGACGATATCCTTGGTCTTTGTAGTCTCGCGCGGTATCTTTGCGATCACATCTCCCGGAGCCACGTTTTGGCCGTCCTCGACCAAAAGGTTGGCACGGATCGGCATCTGATAAGTCTTGAGGGTCTTGCTGCCGTCTTTGATCTCGAGACGCGGCTGGTTCTTTTCATCCGAGTCTTTGACCACAAGCCGCTTTTGGCCCGTGACCTTGTCGATGTCCTCTTCGACCGTTTTGCCCTCTTTCAGGTCCTGGAACTTCACGGTTCCCTTGACCTCGGTGAGGATCGCGAAGGTGAACGGATCCCACGTCACAAGCACGTCGTCCTCTTTGACCTTCTGGCCGTCCTTGACGTGAAGCTGCGCGCCGTAAACGACCTGGTATCGGGCGACCTCTCGTCCGCGGTCATCCTCGATCGCGATCTCGGATTGGCGTTTGAGCGAGATCAGCTCGCCGGCACGATTCTTAATTACCTTGAGATCATCGAGGTATCGCACCGTCCCGTCCATCGCGGCGAGATGCTTGGTCTCCTGTTCGAGCCGGGCCGTACCGCCGACGTGGAACGTACGCATCGTAAGCTGCGTTCCCGGCTCGCCGATCGACTGTGCGGCGATAACGCCGACCGCCTCGCCGATCTCGACGGTGTTGCCCGTCGCAAGATTACGGCCATAACACTTTACACAGATGCCGCGGCGGCTCTCACAGGTGAGCGCCGAACGGATCCTGACCTTTTGAAGGCCGGAAAGCTGGACCTGTGCGGCGAGATCCTCATTGATCTCCGTGTTTGCGGTGACCAGGGTCGTACCGTCGACAGGGTCGATGATATCGTCGAGCGATGTGCAGCCGACGATGCGGTCACGCAGCGACTCGACCTCTTCACCATTGCGAATGATTGCCTCAGCCCAAACGCCTCGAAGCGTTCCGCAATCCTCCTCCGAAACGATCACGTCCTGAGCCACGTCAACCAAGCGACGGGTAAGGTAACCCGAGTCCGCGGTCTTTAGTGCCGTGTCGGCGAGGCCCTTACGAGCGCCGTGCGTAGAAATGAAGTACTGGAGCACGTTCAACCCCTCACGGAAGTTGGCGACGATCGGGGTTTCGATGATCTCGCCGGACGGCTTCGCCATAAGGCCGCGCATTCCGGCAAGCTGTCTGATCTGGGCTTCAGAACCACGGGCACCCGAATCGGCCATGACGAGGATCGGGTTGAGTTCTTTCCGCTCCTCTTCGCGAGTATGCATGGCCTTGAACATCTCTTTGGCGACCCTGTCGGTCACCTCGGACCAGATGGCCGTCACCTTGTTCTCGCGTTCGAGGTTCGTCATGGTCGCGTCTTCGTACTGCTTCTGCAGCTTATCGACCTCTTTGCGGGCATCTTCGATGATCCCCTTCTTGCTCGCCGGCGTCACCATGTCGTCAATACCGATCGACATTCCCGACCTTGTCGCGTACAGGAAGCCCATTGCTTTCAGGTCGTCGAGCAGGGCCACCGTCGAGGCGTGGCCGAGCTTCAAGTAGGAGAAACTCACGAGCGATTGAAGGCCCTTTTTCTTGAGCGTTCCGTTGACGAACGGCAAACCGTCGCGCGTCAGACGTTCGTTCAGGATCACGCGGCCGGCGGTTGTGTCGATCATGCGGTCCACCTTTTCGCGAACCGTTGCCCGCATCACGTCCTGCGGGCTGTGTTCCGTTATCAGATCGATGAGATCGCCCTTCCAGCGAAGCCTGATCTTTGTCTGTGTCTCGATCGAACCCGCATCGAGTGCGAGCAGAACGTCGTCGATCGAGTTGAACGCCTTCCCTTCTCCCTTCATCTCGTCACGGCCAAGCGTCAGGTAATAGCAGCCGAGGACGATATCCTGCGAGGGAACCGTGATCGGTTGTCCCGATGCCGGCGAAAGGAGATTGTTCGAAGCAAGCATCAGGACGCTGGCTTCGATCTGGGCTTCGGCCGAAAGCGGAATGTGGACCGCCATCTGGTCACCGTCAAAGTCGGCGTTGAATGCGGTACAAACGAGCGGATGGATCTTGATCGCCTTACCCTCGACAAGCACGGGCTCGAAAGCCTGGATACCGAGACGGTGCAGCGTAGGAGCACGGTTCAGTAGGACCGGATGCTCTTTGATCACGTCCTCGAGAATATCCCACACGATGGGTTCCTGGCGTTCCACCATTTCGCGTGCTTGCTTGATCGTCGCAGCATGCGCATCTTTCTCAAGCTTGTTGTAAATGAAGGGCTTGAACAGCTCAAGAGCCATCTTCTTCGGCAATCCGCACTGATGAAGTTTGAGTTCCGGCCCGACAACGATAACGGAACGCCCTGAATAGTCGACGCGCTTTCCGAGTAGGTTCTGGCGAAAGCGACCCTGTTTGCCCTTAAGCGTTCCGGACAGCGACTTCAACGGGCGATTATTCGCACCGCGGAGTACGCGGCCGCGACGTCCGTTGTCAAAGAGGGCATCTACAGCCTCCTGCAGCATCCGCTTTTCGTTGCGGACGATCACTTCGGGAGCGCGAAGTTCCATCAGCTTTTTCAAGCGGTTGTTGCGGTTGATGACCCGGCGATAAAGATCGTTCAGATCGGACGTAGCGAATCGGCCGCCATCTAGAGGCACCAGCGGGCGAAGCTCGGGCGGGATGACCGGGATCACATCCAGGATCATCCACTCCGGCTTATTTCCGGAGCGTGCGAAAGAGTTGGAAACTTTCAGCCGCTTCGAGAACTTCAGCTTTTTCTGCTGCGATGTCTCTTCGCGCATTTTGACCCGAAGTTCATCGACGAGTTCCACGATGTCGATCTTCATCAAAAGGTCCTTGATCGCCTCGGCACCCATTTTTGCGATGAACTGATTCGGATAATCGCGGGTCAGCTCGCGGTAACGTTCATCGGTGAGAAGGTCCTTCTCTTTCAGATCCGGAACATCACCGGGATCTACCACGATATAGGTCTCGAAATAGAGGATCTTTTCCAGATCGCGCAGAGTGATGTCGAGCAGGTGGCCGATACGCGACGGCAGCCCCTTGAAGAACCACACATGCGAGCAAGGTGATGCAAGCTCGATATGGCCGAGGCGCTCACGGCGAACCTTGCTTTGCGTAACCTCGACGCCGCACTTGTCACAGATGACGCCGCGGTGCTTCATTCGCTTGTACTTACCGCAAAGGCATTCCCAATCCGAGACGGGGCCAAAGATGCGAGCGCAGAACAATCCGTCACGCTCCGGCTTAAAGGTACGGTAGTTGATCGTTTCCGGCTTGGTGACCTCGCCGTGCGACCACGAACGTATCTTATCCGGCGATGCCAGGCTGATGCGGATCGCCTCGTAATTTGTGGTCAATTGCGTTTTGTTGTCGTTATTAAATCGAAACATAAATCTCCAGGTTCAATGTTCAGGGTTCACGGTTCAAAGCACTGAACTTTGAACCATGAACCTTGAACTGACTAATCAACCCCTACCAATGCATCAACGCCGGCCGCGATCTCTTCCGGATCGATCTCATCTTCCTGAATGAGCTCGACATCGAGACATAGCGATTGCAGCTCGCGGACAAGTACGTTGAACGATTCCGGTATTCCGGGCTCGAAATTCGATACGCCCTTGACTATGGTTTCGTAGATCTTCGAACGTCCCGCCACATCGTCGGATTTGCAGGTCAGGAGTTCCTGAAGGATGTGGGCGGCTCCGTAGGCCTCAAGTGCCCAGACCTCCATCTCTCCGAACCGCTGTCCGCCGAATTGGGCCTTACCACCGAGCGGCTGCTGTGTGATCAGGCTGTACGGCCCGATCGAGCGGGCGTGGATCTTGTCATCGACCAGGTGCGAGAGTTTGAGCATGTAAATGTACCCGACGGTCACCTTCTGCTCGAACTGGTCACCGGTCAGACCGTCGTAAAGACGTGTCTTTCCGGACGGGCCGACCGACGGGCGAAGCTTAAGTTCGTCAAACCTGTTATTCGCCTGGCCGATATAGCCTTTGATCTCTTCCTCGCTCGCTCCGTCAAAAACGGGTGTCGCAAAGTGCAGGCCCAGGACCCGGGCGGCCCATCCCAAATGGGTCTCGAGTATCTGGCCCACGTTCATACGCGAGGGCACTCCGAGGGGATTCAGGACGATCTCGACCGGTGTTCCGTCAGGAAGATACGGCATATCCTCTTCGGGCAGGATACGTGCGATCACGCCCTTGTTCCCGTGGCGGCCTGCCATCTTGTCGCCGACCGAAAGCTTGCGCTTCATCGCGACGAAGACCTTGACCATCTTGATCACACCCGGCGGGAGTTCGTCTCCCTGCTTGAGCTTGGTGATCTTCTCGTCATAAATGTCTGACAAGATGTTGATCTGTCGCTCGGTCCTCTTTTCGTATTCACGTATCTCGCCGGTTATGTCGATCTTTCCGGCCGGGACCTCGATCTTGCGAAGGAGTTTCGGGTCCAAACCTTTCAGCGTTTCGCGATCGAGCGTCGTGCCCTTCTTCAGGATGACGTCACGCCCGTCAACGAGGTCTTTCACAAGCTTGCGGCCTTCGAATAGCTCAAAGATGCGCTCATCACGCTGCTCCTGAAGAATTCGGATCTCGTCATCGAGGTCGCGGCGAAGAGCATCTTCCTCCATCGCTTCGATGTCCAGAGAACGCTCGTCCTTCTCCTGTCCCTTGCGGGTGAAGACCTGGACCTCGACCACCGTTCCATCGATGCCGGGAGGGCACGTCAGCGACGCATCTTTAACATCTCCGGCCTTCTCGCCAAAGATCGCCCGCAAAAGCTTTTCTTCTGCGGTCAACTGCGTCTCGCCCTTTGGCGTGACCTTTCCGACGAGGATCGATCCCGGCTTCACCTGGGCGCCGATCCGGATAATGCCGGACTCGTCCAGATCGCGGAGCATATTTTCGCCCACGTTCGGGATGTCGCGGGTGATCTCCTCGGGCCCAAGCTTTGTGTCGCGAGCCTCGATCTCCAGTTCCTCGATGTGGATCGAAGTATAGAAATCGTCCTTTACGAGGCGCTCGGAGACCAAAATGGCATCTTCGAAGTTGTAGCCACGCCACGGCATAAAGGCAACCAACACGTTACGGCCCAGTGCAAGTTCGCCTTTATCGGTGCAGGGGCCATCGGCGATAACCTGCCCTTTCCGTACGTGCTCTCCCACCGAGACGATGGGACGCTGGTTGATGCAGGTATTCTGGTTAGAACGCTTGAACTTGACCAGCGAATAAATGTCGGCGGTCACCTCGCGAGATATCGTGCCGTCGACCTGATGGTCCGCCTTGACGATGATCCGCTCGGAATCGACGTAATCGACGACGCCGTTTCGCTTTGCGATCACCACAGCACCGGAATCCCGAGCCGCGATCTTCTCCATACCTGTACCGACGTAGGGTGCTTCGGCCCTGAGAAGCGGCACTGATTGGCGCTGCATGTTCGATCCCATGAGCGCACGGTTGGCGTCATCGTTCTCAAGGAACGGGATCAGCGACGCAGCCACTGAGACCAACTGCTTCGGTGACACATCCATATACTGGATGTCTGCCCGGTCGGCGGTAATGAACTCCCCCTTTTGACGAGCCGCGTTTCGCTCATTGACCAAATGGCCTTTCGGATCGAGCTCAATGTTCGCCTGTCCGATGATCCATTTGTCCTCTTCCCACGCGGTCAGATAGAACGGATACGGTTCGAATTCGGCGATCTTGCCGCCTTCCTTGGCCACCTTACGATTGGCCTTTTCCACATCTTCCTGCGGAACGTGTTCATTGGGCTTAAAGCTGGTATCACCGCCGTTGTGGATCTTCACGTATTCGATCACGCGGCCGTCCACCACCCTTCGATACGGCGACTCGATAAATCCGTACTCGTTGATACGGGCAAAGCACGAGAGCGATGAGATGAGTCCGATATTCGGGCCCTCAGGTGTCTCGATTGGGCAGATGCGGCCGTAGTGAGTCGGGTGGACGTCGCGAACCTCAAATCCGGCACGCTCACGCGAGAGGCCGCCCGGCCCGAGGGCCGAAAGGCGACGTTTGTGCGTGATCTCGGAGAGCGGATTTGTCTGATCCATGAACTGCGAAAGCTGCGACGACCCAAAGAACTCGCGTACAGCGGCAGTGACGGGTTTTGCATTCACAAGGTCGCGCGGCATCGTGGTGAACATATCCTGCTGGATGGACATCTTCTCCTTGATCGCACGCTCCATTCTTTCGAGCCCGATCCGAAACTGATTCTCGAGCAATTCACCGACTGCACGTACGCGTCGATTGCCGAGGTGGTCGATATCGTCCTGAAAGAAATGCTCGCTGTCCCGCTTCATCCTAAGCAGGTAATTGACCACTTCGATAAAGTCGGTCGGGGCCAGAAGGGGATCGTTGATGCGGTCCTTTTCAGGCCTTCCCATCTTAATGTTGAATTTCAGGCGGCCGACACGCGAGAGGTCGAATCGGCGAGCGTCGAAAAACATCCCTTCAAGCAGATGGTACGCCGTCGGAACGGTCGGCGGATCACCGGGTCGCATCTTGCGGTAGATCTCGAGCAGCGCGTCCACCGGTTTTCCGATCGCGTCCTTGCGAAGCGTAGCCGAAATGACCTCGCCGATACGGTCATTCTTCGGAAAAAATACCTTGAAGCCGCTGACGCCCTCTTCGATCAACTGCTGCAGCTTGCCCGATGCGATCTCGCCGTTCGATTCGACGATGACCTCGCCGGTTTCCGTATTTACGATGTCATCCAGAGCAAAGGCTCCCTCTAGATCCGCAGTCGATATCTCGATCCGCGGGACCTTCATCGAACGCAGATCGGCGATAGCGGCCTTGGTTACCTTCTTACCGGTCTTCGTGATCTCTTCTTTCTTGTCCTTGATCGTCTCCTCGGCACGCATCCCGGCGAGGTTCGTTTCGCCGGACTCTTTTACCTTCAGATAAACCTTTCCTTTTTCGACCTCGACCTCGTCGGTGGTGTAGAAAAGCTTGAGGATCTCGGCGTTTGGATATTCGGCTCCCTTCACGACCTCTTCGAGAATGTTGTCGCCCACGGTCTTCATATCGATCTGCGGAGAGAGCCACAGTCCGAGAGCCCGAAGGAAGATCGTCGCGAGGATCTTTCGCTTGCCCAAGCGGGCATGGAGGATGCCTTTCTGGTCGAATTCGAATTCTACCCACGAGCCGCGATAGGGAATGATCTTGGCCAGATATTCGTCGCGGTCACCCTTAAAGAAGACGCCGGGCGAACGGTGAAGCTGTGAAACGATCACGCGCTCGGTACCGTTGATGATGAATGTCCCGTTATCGGTCATCAGCGGTATCTCGCCGAAGAACACGTCCTCTTCCTTGATATCGCGGATGGTCGAGACATTGGTCTCGGGGTCTTTATCGAAGACCGTTAGCCGTATCTTTACCTTGAGCGGAACGCTGTACGACATTCCGCGTTCCTGACACTCCTGCTGATCGTGCTTGTGCTTGAGGCCGACAGGCTCGCCGCAGTTCGGGCAAAGCTTTGGCCTGACCGAGTTGAATGTGCCGCAGTTGTTACACAGCACCTCGGCCGGGTTGAAAGGATCGACCTTTATCTTCGAGCCGCAGTTCTTGCAATTCGCCCGCAGATGTTCGAGTCCTTCCAGATTTCCGCACTTGCACTGCCAGTTTCCGATCTGATATTCGACGAACTCGAGCGTCGCGGTCTCACGAAAATCGGAGACCGGGAAGATCGATCCGAATACGGATTGGAGTCCGATCGAGTCTCTTTCTTCCGGGATCAGGTCCATCTGAAGAAAGCGGTTGTAAGATTCACGCTGGACCTCGATCAGATTCGGGATCTGAGCCGAGGTATAGATTTTGGAGAAATCCACACGCTCGGGTGATTGGCTGGTTCGTTTTCCAAGCCCGACCGTATTGTTTTGAAGCGGATTGTTGATCATATTCTTTGAATGCCCCGATGAAAAGCCGATAAAATAGCTATTGCTTTATGTGCCGATTGTTGCTAGGATGCCCGTGTAAACAGCTCGCATAAGAGCCCGGCCCAATATTAAAGACAGCAAATGCGGCCGAGGGTAAACCATACCCTGACCGCTTTTTAAGCAGCTAATGCTTGCCTAATAAATTGTACGAGAGTGTCGAAAGAGACACCTACTCTCCGTTTGATCTCAGGTTAAACCGCCCGCAAAAACGCTTCTGACCCCGTAATTACCGAGATCCGCCCGCTTCGTTCAGCGAGCCTATGGGCAGATTGTTCCCGTAGCCTATCACCAAGTGTAACAGCAACTGTTACAAGAAGCAAATTCTGAGAAGGGTGGTCCGCATCCAGTCCGAACCACCCATATTTGCGCGGCCTATTTGACCTCGACCGTGGCTCCGGCTTCGGTAAGCTTGGTCTTGATCTCTTCAGCCTCATCTTTCGAGACACCTTCTTTGAGGGCTTTCGGAGCTCCGTCGACCAGGTCCTTGGCTTCTTTGAGGCCGAGACCCGAAACGATCTCGCGAACGACCTTGATCACCGCGATCTTGTTACCGCCGGCTGCCGAAAGGATCACGTCAAAGGAATCCTTTTCCTCGGCCGCGGCCGCACCGTCGCCCGCTCCGGCACCGGCGGCTGCGACCATAACAGGCGCAGCTGCGGCGGCTGCCGAAACTCCAAATACCTCTTCAAGTTCCTTCACTAGCTCCGACGCTTCCAGAAGCGTCATTGCCTTCAAATATTCGACTACATCGTCTTTTGTGATTGCCATGACTTTTTAACTATCTCCTATAGGGTTCTGTGTTATGGACCTCGGCGTTTGGCCGAAGATCCGGTTGTGTGTCAGCCGGTAGAACCCACGGGACCGAAAATAACAGGTTGCATCTCCGTCATTTCGATCCGAGCAGCACAGGCGACCTGACAAATCACCCGGCTCGTTTTCCTTGAGTACGGCTTTTAAGTTCAGCCAGTAAACATCGGACCCGCTGAACCAAACTGATTTCGATCCTATTCAGCCTTCTCCTCGGCTTCGGATGCAGGCGCCTCTTCAGGCGCCGAACTTTCTGCAGCGGCTTCGGCTTGCACTTCCGCTGCTGGTGCATCATCAGCCTTTGCTTCTGTCGGCACCTCGACGGACGCTGCCTCGTCGGCCTTCGCTTCGGCCGGCGTTTCTGCAGCCGACGCTTCCGCGGCTGGAGTGTCATCCGTTTTTGTCTCGATCGCCGGAGCTTCCGCTGAACCGTCGCGGGATGCAGTATCCTTTTCACCGATCTGCTTGATCACGATCGCAAGGTCACGCGGCACCGCATTGATCACGGTCACGAGACGCTGTGCCTGTGCATTTATGACATAAAGCAGCTTCGATATAAGCTCTTCTTTCGAAGGCAAGCTTGCGATCGTCGTCAGCTGCTGCAGGTCCACAAGCTTTCCGTCAACAACACCACTCTTGAACGTGTAGTTGTCGGCGTTGTCCTTCATGAACTTCGAGATCGCCTTTGTGAGCACCACGGGATCTCCGTCGGTCCATGCGATCGCGGTAACGCCCTTGAAAGCGTCCGTTGCCTGTTCGTAATCCGTGCCTTTTACAGCGATCCGAGCAAGCGTATTCTTGACAACCTGATATTTTGCACCGGCCTCACGAAGGTTATTGCGAAACTCGATGTCCTTTGCGACGGTCAGGTTCTTAAAGCTGACGATCATTGCCGAGGTCGAATTTTGCAGCGAGGCTGTGAGCGCGTCCAGATCTCTTTGTTTTGTTTCTCTTGTTTTCATTACTCTATTCGCACCTCACTTAAACGTACGCAAGCTCATCGAGCAGTACGCCGGGGCTCATCGTCGCAGCCAGGTTGATCTTTTTCAGGTACCGGCCCTTCGCCGTCGTCGGCTTTGCCTTAATAACGGCGTTGATCAACACTCTGGTATTCTCTTGCAGCTTAGCCGGGTCAAACGACACTTTACCGACGGGCGAATGGATCACCCCGGTCTTATCGACACGATACTCGACCTTTCCGGCCTTTGTTTCTTCGATAGCGGTCTTGATGTCCATCGTCACCGTTCCGGTCTTCGGATTGGGCATAAGCCCGCGCGGCCCGAGGATCTTTCCGAGTTGGCCGACCTTGCCCATCATGTCGGGTGTCGCGATCAGAGCGTCAAAATCAAGCCAGCCGCCTTTGATCTTTTCGACAATATCGTCGCCGCCGGCCATATCCGCTCCGGCTTCCTCAGCTTCCTTGATCTTGTCTCCCTGGGCGATCACGACGACCTTTTTGGCGGCTCCGCCAAGGCCATGGGGCAGGACGATGGTGCCGCGGACGAGCTGATCCGCTTTTCGCGGGTCGACGCCTAGCCACATCGTGAGTTCAACGGTCTCGTCGAATTTTGCGAACGCGATCTCCTTGAGCTTCGCTACCGCTTCGTCGAGCGTGTATTTCTTGTTCGGCTCTAATTTTTCCAGAGCCGCAAGATATTTCTTTCCTCTTTTCATTTTACCTCCAGGTATTAGCGAATCGCTTTCGGCAATTCTCCCTAATGAGGAATTCAGAATGATGAATGATGATCCTTTCGATTCATCCTTCATCCTTCATCCTTCATCCTTCTACTACTAAGCCCATACTCTTTGCCGTACCCTCGATCGTCCGCATCGCGGATTCGAGATTTGTCGTATTGAGGTCGGGCATCTTTTTCTTCGCGATCTCCTCGATCTTTGACCGAGAGATCGTACCTACTTTTTCCTTGTTCGGCGTACCCGAACCTTTCGGGATACCGGCAGCCTTTCGAAGCAGGTCGCCAGCCGGAGGCGTTTTCGTTTCGAAAGTGAACGAGCGGTCGCCATAGACCGTTATCACGACCGGGATCTTCATATCCGGGTCGTCGTTCTGAGTCCTGGCGTTGAACGCTTTACAGAACTCCATGATGTTCACGCCGTGCTGGCCCAGTGCCGGGCCGATCGGCGGTGCAGGATTCGCCTTGCCGGCGGGTATCTGCAGCTTTATGTATCCTTCTATCTTCTTAGCCATTTTTTTCGATTTACGATCTCGGGAATGAACCCGAGAATGTCCTCATTAATCTTCCTCTGCAAAAGTAACTTTCTCGACTTCCAGGAATCCGAGTTCGTAGGGCGTCGAGCGGCCGAAGATCGTGATCGAGACCTTGAGCGTGCTCTTATCCTCGTTGACCTCTTCGACCTTACCGGTAAAACTGGCGAACGGGCCCGACTTGATACGAACGACCTCGCCCACCTCATAAGAGAATTTGGGTTTCGGCTTTTCGGTCGCGACCTCTATATTGTGGACGATCTGATCGACCTCTTGCTGGGTCAGCGGCGTCGGCTGCTTCCCGCCAAGAAAACCCGTCACCTTGGGCGTTGACCGAATGGCGTGAAACACATTGTCGGGGATCTTGCCTTTATCGTCGCACTCGATCTCGACAAGTACATAGCCGGGATAGAACATTCGCGAGGATTCTATCCGCTTGTTGCCGCGCATCTCGACCACGGTCTCCTTAGGCAACAAGACCTCGGTGATCTGCTCGGCGAGTTCCATGTCGCGAATGCGGGCCTGAAGGCTCTCAACGACCTTATTTTCGTGTCCCGAATATGTGTGGATGAAATACCACTGCCTCATTAAAAATAGTCCTTTAAATACCCGCGATCTTGTTGACCGCCCACGTCAATCCCTCAAGGATGTACGTCCAGGCATGATCGACCAGGAACAAGTAGATCGCGAAAAAGATCACCGCTATGATGACGATGACCGTCGTGTTTCTTACATCCTCGGACGACGGAAAGGTCGTACGGCTAAGCTCCTCGCGGGTGTGGCGGATAAAATCGCCGACACCTTCCTTTCGAGAGCTATCTTTTACTGTGTCAACAGCTTCTGACACGTTTTTCTCCTCAATTCAGGCCACGTCTCGCCTGCATATCCTTCAATGGCAGGGGTACCAGGACTCGAACCCGGACCTAAGGTTTTGGAGACCTCCATGCTAACCATTGACACCATACCCCTGTGTTAGTGGATAACGGATAGTTGACAGTGAACAATTCGCAAATTGTCCACTATCCACTGTCCACTTTCCACTTACTTATTCTCTCTGTGCAGCGTATGACAGCGGCAGCGGCGACAGAACTTCTTGAACTCAAGCCGGTTAGGGGTGTTCTTTTTGTTCTTGGTCGTCACGTAATTGCGCTCTTTGCATTCCGTGCACTGCAAAATGATGTTATCTCTCGGCATAAATCCTCAGTTGCCAGTGATCCGTGGTCGGTGGTCGGGTTTGGTCTTGCTGACCACTGACCACTGACCACTGACCACTATTTCCTATTCAATGACCTCGGACACGGTGCCGGCACCGACGGTGCGGCCGCCCTCTCGGATAGCGAAGCGGAG
>JBFWWI010000006.1:0-287464 GCA_050246275.1 Pyrinomonadaceae bacterium | reverse complement strand
AAAATCAAAATAAAACCGTAATATTGCGGGGCATAGGTTGTCAAACCGCTGCAGACAAGTGTTAGAATGCCTGCATAATCAATAGTTACGGGTCCAATAAATTTCAGGGATAATGCACAAATTATGAAAGCGGAACGCGAATTGTCTCTCGATTTTCTGCGTGTTACCGAGGCTGCGGCAATTGAATCGGCCAAGACGATGGGGCAGGGTGACCGAAAACACTCGGACCATGTCGCGGTCGAAGCAATGCGCGAGGTCATGGATACGGTCCCGATGCGAGGGCGGATCGTCATCGGCGAGGGCGAGCGTGACGAAGCACCGATGCTCTACATCGGCGAAGAACTCGGCGGCGGGTCCTTTTCAGAGGAGGCGAGGAAAGATTTTCCCGAAGTGGATATCGCCGTCGACCCGCTTGAGGGGACAAACCTGTGCGCTCTGGGTGCAAACAACGCGATCGCGGTACTGGCTGCCGCGGAACGCGGCGGGCTCCTGAACGCTCCTGACATCTATATGGATAAGATCGTCGTTGGGCCCTCTTGCAAGGGCGCCGTCGATATAGATGCTCCGGTCCAGGATAACTTAAAGAATATTGCACGCCGCCTGGGCCGTGACGTGGAGGACCTTACGGTCATTTGCCTCGACCGTCCTCGCCACAAGCAATTGGTGGCCGACGTACGCGCGAGCGGCGCCCGCATAAGGCTTATCTCCGACGGCGATCTTTCGGCCGGCATCTCTGCCGCCGTCGCCGGAACCAACATTCACGCGTTGATGGGCATCGGCGGTGCTCCCGAGGGTGTGATCACTGCCGCCGCGATGAAATGCCTCAATGGCGAGATACAAGCCAAACTTGTTTTTGATCCTGAGAAACTCGGCGTCGACGCCTCAAAGGTGCCGCCCGTCGAGCAGGTGATGGCACGCCTCAGAGACATGGGGATCTCCGACGCCAAGAAGATCTATGACACAAATGATCTTGCCCCCGGGAAAAGGATCATATTTGCCGCCACCGGCGTCACAGACGGGGCTTTGCTTCGCGGGGTCAGGTTCTTTGGTGCAGGCAAACGAACCCATTCGGTCGTGATGACCACTGACAGTAAGAGCATTCGCTTTGTCGATACGGTCCATGTCGAAGGCGGGCCCGATGCCGTGATCAGGTTTTAATGAGAAAGGCAGTCCCTCACCCCTGCCATTAGGTACATATTCTGGAATAAAAAGGCGGGATCTCGTGATAAAGCGATCAGCCCGACTCTACTTTATTGGAGAAGAAATGGCAGCTAACGCAGACGTTCTGAACGAGAGTTTTGCGGCTTCGACCATGGTCGAGGCCGCTGAGAATGCAGATACGGGCAGGTTGATCGTTTTGACCGCCCCGTTGACCGAATCGATCGATCACGCCGGTTATTTCATTCAGATGGCAATGGCATCATTGCCGATCTGGCTCGAAGGGATCTTAAACAGAAAGTATCCGAACTGGCGCGATGTCGAACGCTACGAAGACGGTTCGGCCAAGTATATGCCGGCAGGTGTGCGATTGGTCGAAAGATCTTTGGAGCGAGCCTATTCCAAAGGCGACATGGTTTCGTGTTTTCCCGAAGACCTCGATAAATTCATCGGACCGAATACTCGTGTGGTCGCGGTCTCGACTCACAATCCGCTCGGCGTTACCTTCGCCGCTGGGGTTTATACTTCTATTTTCGGATCGTCAAAGATGCCGATAAATTCGCACTATGCCCGGCAGCTCTTTGCACAGATCAAGAAAAACAAATACCGCGACAATTTTAAGGTGATCGTGGGCGGTTCCGGCGGATGGCAGATCATTCAGACCGATCTTTACGACGAGCTCGGCGTGGACTGTGTCGTCGAGGGCCGGAGTGAGTCAGACGACACGCTTGACCTTTTCGCAAAAGCGATCAGGGGCGAGGACCTGCCGAAAGAGATCACGGTCAAACACCCGCAGGATCGGGACGCGATCTTGTTTCCCGATACGCGGACGACATTCGGCGTAGTTGAGATGACGACCGGCTGTGGGCGAAGGTGCAAGTTCTGTGTTCCTGATCTCAACCCGCAGATCGACCTTCCTAAAGACAAGATAATGGACGCCGTACGGGCGAACGTCCGCGAAGGGAATAAGCAGATCAGCCTCGCGACCGAGGATATGTTCATCTGGGGACAGGTGCATACCGACACGCCGTTCTATTTTCCGAATCGCGAGGCGCTGGTCGATCTTTACAAAAGTGTGGTTGAGACGCCGGGTGTCGAGCAGCATGTGCTCAGCCATTCGACTATCGCGCCGGCAGTAGTCGATCCGCTAATGATAAAGCAACTTTCGGATCTGCTGTTGCCGAAGAGCCCGATCCACTTTCCTTATTTAAGTTCGCATCCGGAGAAAAAGGCCTTGGCGCCTTTGATCGGCCTCGAAACCGGGTCGGTCCGAATGGCCAAGAAAATAATGCCCGGAAAAGGCGTTCCTTTTCCCATCGAGCACTGGCAAAGCGTTGTATTGGAAGGGCTTCGGGTATTGAACGAGAACAATTGGTTCCCGGCCATGACGCTGATCGTGGGGAATCCGGACGAAACGGATGAAGACATGAGGGAGACCCTCGACCTCGTTTACGAAATGGAACGACGCGGCCTTTTCGCGTTTCTTATCCCATCGATCTTCACTCCGCTCCACGACACGAGAATGGAGATGGAAAAGGGCGTCACGCAAACCCGTGAATTGACGCCGCTACAGTGGCAGTTGATGATGAAGTGCTGGAAGATGAACCTTCGGCCGGGGCAGTACAGCTGGTGGGGGCCGACGGCGTGGCGGATCGGGTCGATCGGGATGTGGCTCTATAAGCTGAGAAAGTTGAACGGCCCCAATTTTACCTATCCTCTGTTGATGTTCTCAGGGGCGTTGAGCGAGAAACGGCTCGAAAAAATGGGTAAGATCTATGCCGGCAAGCCGATAAAGACCCTTACACGGGCGGAGCTGATCAAGACGGTAAACCCGAAGATGTGGAAATTCTTTAGAGCTGATAACGGTGACCTTCCGGAGGATATGGCCACAGCGGCAGCGGCATGAATCAAATGAGTGGTGAATCTCAGGAGTATACGCTGGATTTCAGCCAGGTCGGAGCGGGCGATGTGGCGATCGTCGGGGGAAAGTGTGCATCCCTCGGCGAACTCTTCAACGAACTCACTGGCCAAGGCGTCAGGGCCATCGACGGATTCTCGACGACCAGCCATGCGTACAATGCTCTGCTTGAGACGGACGGGCTCCGGAAACGCCTTAGGGCATTGCTTAAGGGCCTTGACGTGAACGACCTCGACGAGCTTGCCCGCGTTGGCGCGGAGGCTCGGAAAATGATGCTCGAGACGCCATTTCCCAAAGAGGTCGAAACGGCGATCCTCGATTCGTATCGCCGGCTCGGTGAGCGGATCGGAAAAAAGGTGTTTGAGGTGGCTGTTCGATCCTCGGCGACCGCTGAGGACCTGCCTGATGCCTCATTTGCAGGACAGCAAGACACAATACTCAACGTTCGCGGCGAACAACGTCTGATCGAGGCCTGCCATGAGTGCTTTGCGTCGCTTTGGACCGATCGAGCCATATCGTATCGGACCGCAAAGGGATTTGACCATTTTGATGTCGCCCTATCGATAGGGATACAGCCGATGGTCCGCTCCGACGCGGCGTGCTCGGGTGTGATGTTCACGCTTGATACCGAGAGCGGATTCCGCGATGCAGTCGTCATAAACGGTGCCTGGGGCCTTGGCGAAGCGGTCGTGCAGGGAATGGCCACGCCCGACGAGTGGATCATATTCAAGCCAACGTTGAAGCTCGGATTTCGCCCGATCGTCACGCGAAAGCTCGGGGTGAAAGAAGTAAAAATGGTCTTCAATGATGACGGCGTCGGAACGATGATCCGACCTGTCGTTGAGACACAGCGCAACCGGATGTGCCTTGCGGGGTTTGAGGTGCTCCAGTTAGCCACCTGGGCATGCGCCATCGAGGACCATTATTCCAAACTGGCGGGCAAACACCAGCCAATGGACATTGAGTGGGCTAAGGACGGGATCACGGGCGAGCTTTTCATTTTGCAGGCAAGGCCTGAGACCGTTCACGCCCAAAGTGAGACCAATTTTATTGAGTCTTACGAGCTTACGGGCATCCACGGCGCGCCGTTATCGTCCGGTGTTGCGGTCGGCCAGAAGATCGGCACGGGTACAGCCCACGTTTTGCTTGACCCATCAAAGCTGAACACCTTCAAAGAAGGCGAGATCCTCGTCACGACGATGACCGATCCCGCCTGGGAGCCCATCATGAAGCGGGCCTCCGCGATCGTTACCGAGCGCGGCGGGCGAACGTGTCACAGTGCGATCATAAGCCGCGAACTGGGAATACCGTGCATCGTCGGAACCGGGGATGCGACCGAAAAGGTCAAGAATGGCGTAGAGATCACGGTATCTTGCGCCGAAGGGGATGTGGGTAACATCTATTACGGCAAGATAGATTTTGAGGTCAAAAAGCACACGATCGACAGCACCACTCGCCCGAGGACACAGATCATGATGAACGTCGGCGATCCGGACCACGCATTTTCCGTTTCGCGGCTTCCAAACGATGGTGTTGGGCTCGCGCGGCTCGAATTCATCATAAATAACCACATCGGTATTCATCCCATGGCGTTGATCAACTATCCGAACCTCAAACGCCGCGAGGATGTGGAGACCATCTCCCAACGCATCCGTGAGGAAGACCCGAAGGAGTTTTTTGTTCGTTCGCTTGCGGAGGGCGTTGGGCGGATCGCCGCCGCCTTCTATCCAAAGCCGGTGATCGTCAGAATGTCCGATTTCAAATCGAACGAATACGCGATGCTTATCGGCGGCCGTGAATTCGAGCCTCTCGAAGAAAATCCAATGATCGGTTTCCGGGGAGCTTCGCGGTATTACGACGACCGTTACAAAGCCGGCTTCAAGCTTGAGTGCCTTGCGCTCCTGCGTGCCCGCGAAGACATGGGGCTGACAAACATAAAACCGATGATCCCCTTTTGCCGCACCGTTGAGGAAGGACAGAAGGTGATCGCACTCATGGCGGAGCACGGCCTGATACAGGGCGAGAACGATCTTGAGATCTATGCAATGTGTGAGTTGCCCGCGAACGTAGTTTTCGCGGATGAATTTCTGAAGGTTTTCGACGGTTATTCGATCGGGTCGAACGACCTTACGCAACTGGCACTCGGCCTCGACCGGGACAGTGAAATGGTCGCTCACCTTTTCGACGAACGAAACGGTGCCGTTGAAAAAATGGTGGCGATGGCGATAGACGCCGCAAAGCGCAGCGGCAAGAAGATAGGGATTTGCGGTCAAGCTCCGTCGGACTATCCGGAATTTGCAGAATTTCTTGTCGAACGCGGGATAAACTCGATATCTTTGAATCCCGATACGGTGATCAAGACCACACAGCATGTTCTCGAGACCGAGGCGGCCATTGCCGCTCGATCGGCCGGTGCCGTCGGAAATAATTCGTAGTTCGCCTGCGTGTTCCCACCTTTCGGGTCGAGCTGATAAACTCAGAATATGCCGCGATCCGCGTCCAACTATCTCCCAGCAGCTACAAGGTCGCAAGCTCTCAAGGTTTGGTACGGAGTGTTGATCGTCGTCTTTGTTTGGCTGGCCCTCATTATCCTGCCGCCGGTTCTTTCCGCCTATGGACAGACCGGGATCTCCTCACCTCTATACAAGTTTTTCGGGTCGATCTGCCATCAAATGCCGGAGCGCTCATTTCACATACTTGAACATCAACTGGCTGTTTGTTCGAGGTGCTTCGGGGTCTATTTCGGACTCGCCCTCGGTTCCATTGTGTACCCCTTGTGGCGACGGATAGATGACATTGATCCACTTCCTCGGTTTTGGCTGCTCGCGTCAATGGTGCCGATCGGGGTCGACTGGTCACTTGGCGTTTTCGGTGTCTGGGAAAACAATCATGCGTCGCGTTTTATCACAGGCCTTATTTTGGGGATCGCATGCGCCACATATATTCTCCCGGCGCTGGTTGAAATTGTAAGAAACCTGCGAAGCGACGTAAGCGTCCAAACCTGACCGTGACACGATCGGCGAGCCCGCGAACATTCGTTGACTATTGCGCGTAGAAGTATCAGAATCGGAGGTTAGCGACATATGGGATTTGATAAGGAAAGTGCGGCCGCA
The DNA here is from genome assembly GCA_050246275.1 of Pyrinomonadaceae bacterium. GTDB lineage: Bacteria > Acidobacteriota > Blastocatellia > Pyrinomonadales > Pyrinomonadaceae > OLB17. The sequence goes on along the minus strand of JBFWWI010000006.1, from coordinate 281,275 downwards.
GCGGCCAGGCGGGATCTTGCCCGACGTTTGGGCATTCAGGAAGCGGATGTATCGGTCGGTGGTGTGACGGAAAAGGATTTTCCCGATATGTCGCTCGGAGCCCCTGAATCCGGGGAGATGTCGGCCCAGATGATATCGACGGGTTGGGAGATCGATCTTAAAGCGAACGGAAAGGCATACGAATACAGAGCCGATAAATATCAGCTCCGCGCCAGGGGTTTTGAAGGACGGAATTATCTCGTCAAGGGATAAGCGGATCCAGGAGTAGTTATATGAATCGCGGCAATATTTTAGTACACATCGTGATCGCAGTGGTTCTCATCTCGCTTGCAGCTGTAGTAGGGCAGATCGGCCGGTGGCGATCGGCACTTAAGACCGAGGATGTCCCCCGTGTCAAGAAAGTCGTGAAGACCGTTTCAAATCAACGGACGGCCGCGGACAATGAGGCCGAGGTGTTAGTCAGATTCAAATCCGGTGTGACCATGCCGGAGATCAAGCGGATCGTGTCGCGGAACAATGACCGAATAGAGGACGAGATCGAATCCGTTAATGGCCTGGTGGCGGTCGATGACCTTGATAACGCCGATGTCGCAGATGTTGTCCGGCAGTATCAGGACCTTTCCGATTACGTCGAATATTCGGAGCCAAACTATGAGATCCGCCTGGATGATCCGGTGAATCGCAACACCAGGCCGCGTGAGATCGATCCGTCAGATCTGCCTGGAGCCCCGAACGACCCTCAGTTTCCCGACCAATGGGCTCTGAACAACACCGGCCAGAACGGAGGCAAGGCGAATGCCCATATCGACGCTCTTAGGGCGTGGGCAAAGACGCAGGGAAGCTCCGACGTTGTCGTGGCGGTGCTTGATACAGGCGTCGATTATACTCACAGGGACCTGGTTGGAAATATGTGGATTAGGCCCGAGAGTGTTCCACAATATTCCGATGACGAGCTTGGAAGCTTTGATGACCTCAGAGGTTTTGACGCAAACACCAACGCTGCCGATCCCATGGATGACAACGGCCATGGAACCCACGTCGCCGGTATCATCGGTGCCGAGGGCGATAACGGCGAAGGTATCGCCGGGATCAATTGGAATGTGAGCATAATGCCGCTAAAATTCCTGGGCCGCGGCGGTTTTGGATCGACAAAGAACGCGATCGAGGCGATAAATTATGCGATCGACCGCAAGAAGAATGGGGTGAACATTCGCGTTATAAATGCGAGCTGGGGTTCGACGCAGAGATCCAAGGCTCTCGAAGATGTCATCCGCGCTGCGGGTGACGCAGGCATTCTATTCGTAGCCGCTGCCGGAAACAGCAGCACGGATAATGACAAACGCGGCCATTATCCGTCTAACTACGACCTGCCCAATGTGATCAGCGTGGCCGCGCTTGACCGGAACGATCTGCTTGCCACTTTCTCGAATTTCGGTGCCAAGACGGTTCATGTTGCAGCTCCCGGACGCGAGATACTGTCAACCTGGCTTAACGACGAATATCGCGAGGCGTCCGGTACCTCCATGGCGGCGCCGCAGGTCGCTGGGATAGCGGCACTTATCGTCGCCAACGACCCGAAGATCTCGATGGCGAAACTTCGCGAACGGATACTCAAGTCGGTCGATCCGATAGATACGCTGCTCGGCAAAACGCTCGTCGGCGGACGATTGAATGCTGCCAAGGCCTTGGGAGAATGAACTAGACCAAATAGACAATTTCGTAAACGAAATGGAACAGTAGAAGACCGCCCTGATACGGCCATTCTCGACAAGCAGCTGACAAAAGCCCTGTATTTACGGGGCTTTTGTGATGTTTAGCAAGCGATTGTAAAGATTGGCACCTGCATTGCATTTTACCCCTGCATGCAGTGCCCGGCATTGCCTGAGAACATAAGTTTGGGGGAGAGAAGGATGAATAGAATAAGCAAAATTTTAGCGATAAGCGCTTTCGGGCTGTTGCTCTTGGGGCTGCCCTCGGTGGCGTCTGCACAATGGCGTGACCGCGACCGCGATGACGATTACTACGGAAACAACCGCAATAATCGGAACCTGCGTGCCACGGTTCAAAATCTGAAGAACAGGGCACGTAGGTTTGAGTCTGCGACCAATCGTGCGGAAGACCGCCGGGATGACCGTGACGACCGCCGAAACGGTGGTATTTGGGGTAGCCGAAACGGCAGCTGGAACGGCCGAGGCGGCGATTACGGGCGTCTCGAGGACCTTGCCGATCGTTTTCGAAAGGCCACCGACAAGCTTGCTGACAAATACGGCAACGGCCGAAATCTCAACGGCAGCCGCGACGAAGCACGACGGGTGCTCGAGATCGGCAACCAGATCGAGAATCAGCTGAGAAATCTGCGCGGCGATCGGAACCTTGAGCGGCAGTGGAGCCAGATACGATACGACCTTAACGCGATCTCAAACGTTTACGGCGGTTACTACGGCAACGGCGGTTACAATGACCGCAACAACCGTAACAATCGTAACGGTGACTGGAGAAATCGAGTACCTTTCCCGCTCCCTTTCTAGGACGCTGACGATATCCATTAAGCGAAGCAAAGCCCTGGGCCGATGTCCCCGGGCTTTTTCGCGTTCGGTTTCGAGATTCAGGCGGTTGTGCTAATTTGATTCTTACCGGAAATGGCAGGAACCCTTTATCTCGTCGCGACACCGATCGGCAACCTGGATGACATCACCTTTCGTGCCGTACAGGTGCTCAAAGATGTGGATGTCATCGCCTGCGAGGACACACGCCATACCCGAAAGCTTCTGAACGCCTACGACATTAAGAATCGGCTGGTCAGCTATCACGAGCACAACGAGGCCGAGCGTTCCGCCGAACTGGGCGAACTGCTTGGCGAAGGCCGGTCGGTCGCCATCGTGTCAGATGCCGGTACGCCCGCGATAAACGACCCGGGAGCGAGGCTGGTCCGGCGGGCGATCGAGATCGGGGCGAAAGTCGTACCGATCCCCGGTGCTGTCGCGTTTGTCAGTGCCGTCATCGTTTCGGGCCTGCCTACGGATTCGATCTTCTTTGGCGGGTTCCTCCCATCGAAAAGCGGCGAGCGGAAACGGCGGCTGCGTGACGTTCGCGACGTACAGGCGACCTTGGTGTTTTACGAGGCCCCTCATCGCATCGGGGCCGCTCTTCGCGATGCCGCGGAAGTGCTCGGCGACCGGCAGGCGAGCGTCGGGCGAGAGCTCACAAAGCTGCATGAGGAGGTTGTCCGCGGATCTTTGTCGGATCTTGCCGGTCGGTTCACGAGCGAAGGATCGAGGGGCGAATTCGTGCTCACGATCGACCGCCCGGGCGACGCGGATGCAGGCGAAATCAAAGCACGGCAGACACTTACAGACCGTGTCGAACAGCTCGTCGCCGAGGGGAACGAACCCAAAGCGGCGCTGAAGATCGCCGCCAAAGAACGCGGCCTCGCTCGATCAGAGGCCTACCGCATTCTCCAATCCGAAAAACATTAGGGCCGTACAACCGACGGCCTTTCACATCCATCTAAGCCTTCGTCGCACATTGATTTGTGCAAGTGCCCAAGCGAATTCAGCAGTACCGAATTGCCTGGGCATTCGTGCGTTTGTGCGACAGATCACGATAAGGGAGATGTTTTATATGCTAACGAAAGCACTGATCTCATTTACTCTGGCTGCCGCTATGGCGGCTACGGCGGTCGCACAGGCTCAGTCTGTCGACGATCGCAAGAAGGGCGAGTTTTACGTCGGGTATTCGAACGGGCAGGTCGATACCGGCATCGATTCCGGGAATTCAGCCCTGGATTTCTTTCGCGACCGGGAGAATTTCAACGGGGTCAACGTCGCTGGCGTTTATAACCTCAACCGCTATTTTGGCGTAAAGGGCGACGTTTCGGCGACGTATAACAGCAACGATTTTTCGGGCACTTTCCCCGGCCCGAATGGGAACGTAACGCTGAGCGGCGAGAACAAGATTTCGCTCTACAACTTCACGGGCGGCGTCCAGGTCAAGGACAACGCAAATGAGGGTAGGTTCAAGCCGTTCGCACACGCTCTCGTCGGCGTCGGACACATTCGGTCAAAGCTGGACAACTTTTCCTGCGCGGGTACCGATTGCCCGACCTTTCTGCCACCCACCGGGACGCTGACGGACACCGGTTTTTCGGCCATTCTCGGCGGCGGGATCGATTTCCGCCTGAACAACCGCATCCAGATCCGTGCGATCCAGATCGACTACAACCCGGTCCGGGTCGAGGGCGCAACACTTAACAACGTCCGCATTGGCGCCGGAATCGTGTTCTAGTTTCCGTTTAGCGGAGTGAAGGCGGCGGGCATCACCTGCCGCCTTTTCTTTGCCCAAGCCCGCACGGAAGTAAGGGCGATACACGGGGATGAGTCGGATGTATCGCCCTTGCTAACGAGCGGGCTTGTGCATTCGGAGGCGGCCCTTTTCGTTTATCGCTGGGTCAGTTCTGGCGGCAGTTGCTTGTCGACCTTCGGCCTTTCCTTCAGGTCGGCCAATTCCCACATTGTCAGGAATATCGTCCGGGCGACCTTTTCCATCTTTGCATAATCGATCTTGTCCGGATGATCGCTGGCCTGGTGGTAGTCTTCGTGGACGCCATCAAACCAGAATGTGATCGGGATGCCGTTCTGAGCGTAATGAAAATGGTCAGAGCGGAAGAAGAATCGATTGGTATCCTTAGGATCGTCGTACTTGTAATTGTAATCCAACTTCAGAAATGCGTCGTTCGTACCCTTTGTAATGGCCCCGAGGGTAGAGCTCATCATTTCCGATCCGATCACATAGATCTCGTTCGCCTTTGAGAGATCTTCATTACAACGTTTGCCGGGTGCATCGCACTTGATGATGTTTGCGGGGTCCTGGCTACGGCCGATCATGTCGATATTAAGCTGCGCGATCACCTTCTTAATATCGACGGTCGGGAACTTATTGAAGTATTCGGCTCCCCAGAGGCCTTTCTCTTCGCCGGCGTGCCATACTAAAAGTACGGAACGCTTCGGACGCTGCTTCGCTTTGGCGAGGGCTTCGGCGATCGAGAGTACGGCGACCGTGCCGGAGCCATCGTCGTCGGCGCCGTTCCAGATCTTATCATCGCCGGGTGCGTTCGGATTGGTGCCGACGTGGTCATAGTGGGCCCCGACAGCTACCATCTCGTTCTTCAGGACCGGATCGCTGCCTTCCCAGAGCGCGACGACGTTCTGGGTCGATAATTTCTCGGTCTTTCCGACCGCGCTCACATTTGCGGTCTTTTTGAGTTCAAAGGCCGTCGCCGAGGTCTTGTCCGCCGTCTCCCCGGCAAAGATCGCATTGCCGGCCTTTTCCGAAACGATAAAGAAAGGGATGTCCTTGCCCGAATTTGGCTGTTCGCTTCGAAACTTGTCCACATACAATGAGCCTCGGCCAAGGAAATTCCGAAGCTGCGGCCACATCGACTGCAGTTGCGGCGGGGCGATCACGATCACCGCGGCCGCGCCTTTCGACTTAGCGTAGTCGACCGGATTTGCCCAATCAACGCCGGCCTGGCCCTTTAGGTCGTCGGCCGTCACACCCGCCGGGCGCGGGATCATTGTCTGCGGGCTGAATCCCGCGCTCGAGAGAACAACTACCTTTCCGGCGACATCGACGCCCGCATAGGCATCGATTCCCTTGGATCTGACCATCCAGCCGTCTTTGCCGAAAACGATCGGCCCGGTCGCTGAACCCGTCCCTCGGACGCGATAGAAATCATCGCCAAATACAAAACTCTGGCCGTTTATCTCCATCGTTGTCTTTGCCGGATCGATGCTTTCGCGTGTGAGCGCGATCTCTTGAAAGAAGGTACCGTTATCGCCGGCGGGCTTAAACCCCCAGCGTTGAAGGTTCATCTTTATGAACTCCGCGGTCACATCCAGGCCCGCGGACGGGGTGTCGCGGCCGCCCATTGCGTCCGACGCCACGAAGTATAAATAACTGCTGAGCTGCGCGGCGGTGATCTCGTCCGCCATCTTGCGTTCGGCCGGCGATATCTTTACCGTTTGGGCAAAGAGGGCCGTGGGCGCAAGCAAAGTAATAGCCAATAGAAAGCTTAAAAAGGTCTTCTTCATCATTTCTCCAGAATAATTTATCGACTCGTACGAATACACGAATCTTACGCGGCTCCTAGGAATTTTGTTTCACATTCAACTGCCGACGATCGCTATCTTGTGCTCGTTGGCAAGTTCGATGGTTTGATCGCGGTCGAAAATGAGAGTCTTGCCGGCGGTGACCGAGAGGCAGGTCGCTCCGGCCGCGACCATCGTTTCGATCGTGGGCATACCGATAACGGGGACGTCGAATCGCATGTCCTGGTTCGGCTTGGCTACTTTGACGACAGTGAGCTTTCCGTTGGCGAGTTCGCCGGCCCGCTTGATCGCGGCATCCGTCCCTTCCATCGCCTCGACCGCAACACACGCCTTCGCCCGCACGACGATAGTTTGGCCGAGGTCGAGGCGTGCGATCTCGGACGCGATGTGCAGGCCATATTCGATATTCTCCTTTTCGATGTCGCTGGGCCGCCGCCTTGTGATCGGACCGTGAGGAGCCAGATGATCGCCGACAAAGAATGTCGAATCGATCAGCTCAATACCTTCTGATGCCATTTCCGCCGCCACACCGCCGATCAGGGAATCGGTGTTTCGTTTGGGCAAGTTCCAGAGCATTTTCAGCATCCGCATATCCGGCACCGCCCCGGAAAAGATCTGAACGTGCTTTACCTGGCCGGCCATGATCGCCTTTTCGACGCCCTGCTTCTTGAGGAAATCGATCATCTTTCCAAGCTGGCCGATATTTACCCAGAGAACATTGTCAGCGACCTCGTCGATGTGACGGTCGGTCTCTTCCTGTATTGCCACGACGGCCAGTTCCACCCCGGCCTTGCGGGCCCCTTGTACCACAAGAAAGGGAAACTGGCCGTTCCCGGCGATCAATCCATATCTCATAAAATGCAGGCCTTCACAGCGACAATGCATTTTAGTTTATTGATCGGATAAAGCGTAATTCGCCTTCGATCAGGATTTTGATCGGTAGGCCTGAACGGAACCGCGTGCGCTCGTGATGTGTTTGACATACACATTCGCCAGGACCTCGTTCACCTCGACCGCGTTCTTCGGCCCCGGGAAAGGATTGTTGTGGATTATGTAGCCCTTATCACTCGAACCCCATCGAAAACCCGTGGCGATCGTGATGTGATAGAGGCCTGACTTGATGTAACGCGAAACCCATAACGGCCCTTTTTCAAGCTCCTCGATAAAAGCTTCGCAGCCATCGGTCAAACCCACGTCGTACCAGGAAGCTTCGGCCTTGAATTTTTCGCCCGACCACATGGTGAGACCGAGCGCTGTGCCGGCGTCGTGGTACTTCTTGTCTTCGAGCCCGTTATCCTTCGCATCTTTCACGTTGATGCCCGCACCAGAAAGGCGGCTCTCGATCGCAGAGCTTGGCTGAGTGTGGTAGTCGAGCAGTGATTTGTAACAAGCGTACCAGCATTGCTCGTATGTTTCCTGTCCGGCACCTGCCGTCGGTACGGCGTGTTTGAAGTCCTTGAAACTATTCATTTCCTATTTCTCGTAAGATCGCTTTTTATAAATTCCCTTAAAACCCTTGTCGCGCCAAACGAGTCTGACGGGTTTCACGACAAGTTTTGCCACCCGAACGGGTAGGCATTTGATCGAAAAAAAAGCCCCGCAGCACGATCGCAGGGCTTTATTAGAATTTATCGCTTGTTGGCCGATGCTAAGCAGTGATGCCGATCTCGGTCTGCTGCCGTGCGTGATAGGAGGAGCGTGTAAGCGGCGAGGATTCGACGTGCTTGAATCCCATCGCTTCGCCGATCTTTTTCCACTCCGCAAATTCCTCGGGTGTCACGTAGCGCTCGACCGGCAGACGCTTTTCGTAGGGCTGGAGATATTGGCCGATGGTCATGATGTCGCACGAGACCTTTCGCAGATCGCGCATCAGACCGACGACCTCTTCAAACTCTTCACCGAGGCCGGCCATAATGCCGCTTTTGGTGAGCATCGCTGGGAACTGCGTGTCGCGAAAATGGGAGGCGCGTTCGAGCAGTTCGAGCGTCTGATCGTATTTCGCATCCGGGCGAACGCGGCGGTAAAGTCGGGCGATCGTTTCTGTGTTGTGATTCAGGACGTCGGGCCGTGCGGCCAGCACGTTATTCAATGCCTGTTCGTCGCCGTTGAAATCCGGAATGAGAACTTCGACCTTGCATTCGGGATTCAGTTCCCGCACCCGCGTGATCGTTTCGGCCCAGTGCATAGAACCGCCATCTGCGAGGTCGTCGCGATTTACTGACGTGATGACCGCGTGTTTGAGATCGAGATGCTTTACGGCTTCGGCAACGTGTGTAGGTTCCATCGGGTCGAGGTCCATCGGCTTGCCTTTGTTCACAGCGCAAAAACCGCAATGCCGGGTGCAGGTATCGCCGCCGAGCATAAAGGTCGCGGTCTTATCGGTCCAGCATTCGAAGATGTTCGGGCATTTTGCTTCCTGGCAAACGGTGTGAAGATTCAAACCGTCGATCAGGTTCAGGACCTGATTCTGGTTCGAAGGGTCGCCCAATTTTATCTTAAGCCAGTCCGGCTTTTTCAGCCTTTCACGCTGTTTTCGGTTCAAAAATGACTGAACCAACACCTTTTCCTCTATCATGATCGCAATCGCCTCGAAACAAATATTCTAACATTTCGAATCGCCGGTTGTCGTCCGCATCAAGAATCGAGATATTAGCCGGCAATGAAGTGTTGGCTTGACAACATTCAGACCGTTCCGTTAATCTGCCAAAAGTTCTTTTAACGCTTCCGTTAGCGAAGCATCTGAAAGTGGCGATTTAAGGTAACTTGCTCCACTAAAAAAACTGCTAAATACCGGAAGAGAAGTTTAAAGAAGCTCTCGTGCCGTTTTTGGCACGGGAGCTTTTTTGCATTTGTTCAGGGTGCGCGATTCATCGCGTAAGGGTAATACCGATGACAAGATCTTCATTATCAACGAGATTTGTTCATGCAGGCGAACGGCGGGACGCTCCGGCGGGCGTTCCGGCATCGACGCCGATCTACGCGTCTTCGTCGTTCATTTACGAGCGTGTCGAGGAGATCGACCGTATTGTCGATGGTGAAACGACCGGGTATGTTTACAGCCGTTACGGCAACCCGACAGTTGCAGCTTTTGAAGACGCAATGGCCGCGATCGAGAACGGCAAATATGCCTTAGCCTATGGGTCGGGGATGGCAGCCTTGCACGCCGCGTTGCTTGCCTGCGAATTGTCGAGCGGTTCGATCGTGCTCGCATCAAAGGATCTTTACGGTTCGACCTTGGAACTTTTGCTGACCATTTTCGGTGCATTTGGCGTAACGACGGTCACCGAAGATTTCAACGATATCGCCGCCCTGCGTGCAAGGGCGTTCGAATTGCGGCCTCGTGTCTTGCTCTGCGAAACGCTTTCGAACCCGCTGCTCAAGGTCTGCGATATTGGTGAATGCTCGCAGATCGCAAGCGAGGTCGGCGCAAAGCTGATCGTCGATAACACGTTTGCGACGCCGTACCTTTGCCGTCCGCTCGACCTTGGCGCCGATCTCGTCGTTCACAGCGCGACGAAGTATCTGGGCGGCCATGCCGACGCGACCGGCGGCGTCGTGATCGCAAAAGAGGACTTCGATAAGCCTGCCCTACTTGGCGCGTTAACGCTTGCAGGCGGCGTGCTAAGCCCGTGGGAAGCGCATTCCATCTTGCGCGGGCTAAAGACACTCGGCCTGCGTATGGAAAAGCAATGCTCGAATGCGGAACGTCTTGCGAATGAACTGAGACGATCACCGCAGATCAGCGAGGTGTTCTATCCGAAATTCTTTGAAGGCGACCAGGCTGCCTCGCTCGACAATACCTTTCACGGGACCGAGTTCGGCGCGATCGTCACGATCCGTCTTGTCGAAGATACAAGAGAGGTCTCCTATCGATTTCTCAATGCGTTGAATCTGTGCACGCGGGCCGCAAGTGTCGGCGACCTGTTCACCGGGATCGTACATCCCGCGACCGCGACGCATCGCGAACTTTCGCCAAAGCAGCGTGCGAAGGTCGGCATCACGGAGGGCTTGATCCGTATATCTGTAGGAATCGAGGATATCGATGACATTCTCGCGGACATCGAACAGGCCCTTTCGAAATGCGGAAGCCAGCGTGTGAGCAAGGGCTTAACCGCCGACTTGGATATTAAGCCTCCCCTAACGGTCGGGCTTCTGCAACCGGACGTTGCGATTCGTTAAGAGCGGCAATTTACTCAATGATCGAAGTAAATCAAAACATCATCGAGGCGGTCACCAAACACGCCGAGCGAGATTACCCACACGAGTGCGGCGGAATGTTGATAGGAAAGTTTGATGACGGCAAGAAGACCGTCTTCGAGATATTTCCGCTCGAGAACGCTCGTGAGGAAGAGGCTCGTCACGATCGTATCCTGATCTTGCCGAAAGACGTCTTGCGGGCCGAGCGGTATGCGAGAGAAAAGAAACGGGACGTGGTCGGTTATTACCATTCGCATCCTGACGATCTGGCGGTGCCGTCGCAATACGATCTCGATCACGCTCTGCCGGTCTGGTCTTACGTCATTACCTCGGTGATCAAGGGAAACGTTGTGGACATCAGATCGTGGGTAATGGAGAACGACCGGTCAAAGTTTAACGAGGAAGAAATAGTGAAGATTGAGTTGACCGTGGATGCTAGCCGTTAGGAGGGGCATCCGAAAATTTTGATTGATCCCGGAGCAATAATATGGCAGTCACAATAGTTATTCCTACACCGCTGCGGCAATTCGCTGGCGGTAATTCAGAGATCGAGGTTCAGGCGTCGACCGCCGGCGACGCGCTGCACGCTTTGGCAGCGAGATATGAAGAATTGCGAAAGCATCTGTATTCCGAGCACGATAAGCTTCGTAGTTTCATAAACGTTTATGTCGGCGATGAGGATATCCGCCATCTCGACGGGCCTGCAACGGTTTTGAAGGAGGGCGAGACGGTCATGATCGTTCCGTCGATCGCGGGCGGAAGCTTTGGAGCGGGGATACTCTTGTCCCCAACGGCCGACGCTTCGTCGGCCGTGAATGCAGGCGAAAGCCTTTTCGCCGGACGAACCGGCGATGGGGACAAGAGTTTCCCCGCTCCTCTGTCCAACGACGAGATCGCACGATATTCTCGTCATCTGATCCTGCCGGAGGTTGGCCTCGAAGGCCAGCGAAAACTCAAGAACGCTCGTGTGCTAACGATCGGCACAGGCGGGCTAGGTTCACCGTTGGGTTTGTACCTCGCCGCGGCCGGTGTAGGTACGATCGGGATCGTCGATTTCGATGTTGTTGACGAATCAAATCTTCAGCGGCAGATCATCCACGGAACGAAAGATGTAGGTCGCCCGAAGATCGAATCGGCCAGAGATCGTCTGCTCGATATCAATCCGAACACGAAGATCGAGGCTTTCGAAACTCGTCTGACGAGCGAGAATGCACTTGAGCTTTTCAAAGATTTCGATGTGATCGTTGACGGAACCGATAATTTCCCGACGCGTTATCTCGTCAACGATGCGAGCGTTCTGTCGGGCAAGCCGAACGTTTACGGTTCGATATTCCGTTTCGAAGGCCAAGCAAGCGTCTTCTGGGCAGAGAAAGGCGCTTGTTATCGCTGCCTCTATCCTGAGCCTCCTCCTCCCGGACTTGTCCCGTCCTGCGCCGAAGGCGGCGTGCTCGGCGTTTTGCCGGGAATCGTCGGCACAATTCAGGCAAACGAGGTGATCAAGGTCATTCTTGGAGCCGAGGGCATTTTGCTCAACCGACTCTTGCTGTTCGACGCGTGGAAGATGACATTTCGGCAATTGAAACTACGAAAGGATCCGAACTGCCCGCTCTGCGGCGAAAACCCTTCGATCAAAGAGTTGGTCGATTACGAGGAATTCTGCGGCTTAAAGGCCCCGGCCGCACCGACGCCCGAGATCGAGGAAATAACCGCGACTGAACTCAATAATTGGCTTCAGGGACAAGTAGATTTTCAGCTGATAGACGTCCGCGAGCCTCACGAGTTCGAGATCGCGAGCATACCCACCGCAAAGCTGATCCCGCTTGGAGAGGTTGTAAATCGGATCTGCGAGATACCCAAAGGAAAGGTCACGGTCGTTCAATGCAAAGGCGGCGTCAGAAGCACAAAAGCGATCGGCTATCTAAAGGACGCTGGATTCGAAGGCCGGTTGATAAATCTAAAAGGCGGTATCGGCGCGTGGTCTGACGACGTAGACCGGTCGGTACCAAAGTATTAAGAATTTCGACCTGGAGAAGCTTTATGGGCGATCAAAAGGCCACCAATTGATGGCGGCCTTATTCGCAATTCTAATGCACTCTTGAACTCGTTGGCGGCTATTCGATCACAAAAAGGTTCTTCTCTGAAGCCCCGGAAACTGCAGCCGGGGTGATCCTTTGGTCGAATGTTACAAGTCGCCCGCCCCTTGATGCGGCCAGCCCTAGAAGGTAGGTATCCGTTAACTGCTTTGGTCCGAGGATTCGATTCGCGTCAAAGTGATCTTTATCCAGAAGAGAAATGTCGTCGGCCCAGAATTCGTGGTCAGTACCCCGAGCAAATTCACCAAGCCATCGAATAACGTCATTGACAGAGTAGTTATCAGGGGCTGAGTAATTGGGCTGCGACATTACTCGGACGACTCCGTTCTCCGTCAACGGACAGCTTGCCCAACCTTCCGTTTTCACTCCGTCCCACCAATTGTGGGCGAGAGAGTGAAAAACGTGATCAAAATCGATCAAAGCGAGAATTACATTAACGTCAAGCAAGGCCCGCACGTTTTAGATACCTTCCTCTTCTCGTATCTGATCGATCAGTTCGTTGGTAATTATCCGGCCGCGACTTGGAAGTATCGGGACGCCGTTCCGATACGTTATTTTTCTCGATTTGCTGACGTCGCCCGTCAAGCCCTTTCGAATCAGTCGTGAGATCACCTTTCCGGCTGTGGTCTTTTCGTGCCTCGCCAGTTCTTTGACCGCGAGCAGAACGTCTTCTTCAATATCCAGGGTGGTTCTCATACATCTGATGCTATTACATCATTGCATCAGATGTCAATTAACATATTTCGCTGGATATCGAGGATTGGAAAGTCGTTAAAGCCGAGAAACTACCTTGCCGACAAGGTGTTTTCGGTTGATCAAGCCGAATACTCGGCTGTCGGAACTCTCGTCCGGGTTGTCGCCGGCCAGGAACATTCGGCCATCGGATTCGATCGACAAAAGGCGTTTGATTATCCGAAGGGATTTGAAAGGATGGTTGGCAAGAACGATGTCGCCTTCGTGAATGGCGGCTCGCGGATCGACGAGAACCTTGTCGCCTGATTCGAGCGTGGGAAGCATCGAATCGCCCTCGACCCGCATTCCGAACCGCCGGCCCGACAGCAGATTGAGCCACTCGCGAAGTCCGGCAGAGGGGATCTCGTCGCGCATAAAAACATAAAAGGGCAACGGCCGTCAAACACGCTGCCCTTCAAACGATCGGAAACTACGACGCAGTGTACCAGGCAACATCCTTGTCCTTGCTTCCCCAGAAAATGCCGTGGATCTCTTTGATCGCTTCCATGAGTTCCTGAGCATGCTCGAGGCTGACCTCGACCTTGCAAGCGGAGCAGAGCTTTGCCGCTTTCCAGAACGTGTCGTGCAGATCAGGATATTTTTCCAGATGAGCCGGCTTGAAATAGTCTGTCCAAAGGATGAGGATCTCTTCCTTTGCGAGACGCGCCTGCTCTTCCTTGACCATGATGTAACGCGTAAGCGTGTTGTGATAGTTTGCCGTCGCCTTTGCGTCGCTGCCGTCCGGCGCTTTCAGGTCGAGGATCTTTTTTGTCATCGACAGCACTGCCTCGGCCGCTATTCGGGCCGACGAAGGGTCGTAGACACCGCACGGAGCATCGCAATGAGCCTCGGCAGTTTCAAATTTATCAGCGAGTTTGTTTTTCAGTCTTTCGATCATAGTTCCCCTTTTCAATTGGTTGTCTATTCTTCCGGCCGTGTCCCGGGTTCGATACCCGTGACGCTGGCCTGGTTTATTACCTTGACGTGAACGTCGCCGTTGAGACGTATCTGGCACGACAAGCGAGTATTGGGTGCGATGTCCGGCTTGGTGGCAAGTATCGCTTCCTCGGCTTCGGTGCGTGAACCGGTGTCGCCACTTAACACCTCAACGCGGCATGTGGTGCATCGGGCGTTTCCGCCGCATCGGTGCATGATGTCGATGCCGTTATCTTCCAAACAGAGAACGAGCTTTCGGCCTTCAGAACAATCGAAATTGACGGTCCCTGCGGCAGTTTCAGCGGTGATATTGGGCATTAAATGGTCTCTCCCGGATTCGAAAAATTGAGTTTCCTGAATAAAATGAATTTGTCACAACCTGCGTTGATTGGCAAGTTAGAAGTCTATCCGACCGACAGCGGGCCGCGCTTTGGAGGCGGAGGTTTGTCGCCGGGATAAAGGACGCTTTCCAGGAACAACCCCGATGGCGGCGCCGTGAATTTTGCCGGAACGTCGGACTTGAACTTCAAGAGACGCTCGAATCCGGCGTGGTCAAGGTTTCCCCTTCCTACCTCGGCAAGCATACCCACGATCCGCCTTACCATCTTCCAGAGGAAATGCGACGCGCCGATCCGAAAACAGATCAGGTCGCCGTCAATAAAGATCTCGGCGTGCTCGACCTTTACTACGGTCGATAGCCTCTTGCCTTCTTCGAGTTCGCAAAACGAGTGGAAATCGTGGCTGCCGGCGAGCGTTCCAGCTGCCTCCGACATTGCCTTCACATCGAGCCGATCCTTGATCCACCAGACAAGATTCTTTCCAAAAGCCGTTCGACGGGTTGAGATCTGATACAGGTAGTATCGGGCAACGGCATCGTGCCGGGCGTGAAAATCCGCCGGGGCGTTGGAGACCTTTAGGACGTTTATGTCATATGGAAGCAGGTCGTTGAAACCGTGTTGGATCTGCCGCGGCGTGACGTTCGCGGTCAAATCCGCGACTTTCAGATGCGCGACCTGGCGAAGGGCATGCACGCCGGCATCGGTCCGCCCGGCACCGAAGAATTCGAATTTGCCAGCGAAAAGCTGGCGGGCAACATCCTGCATCTCACCCTGTATCGACTTGGCGTTATGCTGGATCTGCCATCCGCGGTAACGTGTTCCTTCGTATTCGATCTCGAGTTTCCAGGTGTGCATCCGGTTCAAAGGATAACACGCCAAGTGAGAGCGACTTGTGACGCATCATCCGATTTGTTAGCTTTTAATCGAATTCCGGATATATAAGCCGCGAACTCCCCGAACATTGATGTCCAAGGGCGATCTTCGTTGGAAACAAAAACTGCTTGCATTTACGATGTCGAGCATTCTGGTCCTCGTCCTGCTCGGAGCGGGTGAGCTGTTTTGCCGTGTTTTCCTGGACATCAATCTCCGCAAAACGAGCCGCGAATTCGTGACGATAAGCGACCGGGGATTCGTGACCGGCAACGAGCCGAATGCGAAGGGTGTTTCATTCGGCGTGCCAGTGTTCTCCGACGAGAACGGCTTTAGAGTTCCCGCGGGCTTTTCATATCAACCCGCCGATGAAGCGATATTGTTGGTTGGCGATTCGGTGACGTTCGGGGTCGGGGTGCCCGAGGAGGCGACCTTTGCGGGTAGGCTTAGGACGGCCCTGCCAGAGACCAGGGTCTACAACTCGGGTGTGATAGGTTTTGCCATCCCCGATTATGTTCGTACGGTCGAAAAGGCACTTTCGGAAAAGGGAGATATACAGAAGGTCTACCTTTTCTATTGTCTCAACGACTTTCAGATGCCCGATGTATACACGAAGCCCACGCCGTCCGATTCGAGCCTTTGGAAGAGCGTAAAGCGAGCCGTAGGGAATGGTTTCATATGGGTGAACGAGTTCTTCGGGCCTCGATCAAAGCTCTACGTTTTTCTTACGGGAATGACGATCGACCCTTCGCGGCAATATTATTTGAGTGATATTCGAAATATGGACGTGGATGATGCCCGGTTCGAAGAGGTAATGAGGCCCCTGGTAGAGATCGGGCGAGGCCTGGAGCAACGCGGCATCGGATACACGATCGTCCTCAGTCCATATGAGGTGCAGCTTCGAAGATCGTTCTCCGATGGATTTGAACCGCAGGAACGGGTGCGGCGATACTTGAATGCGAATGGCATACGCACGCTCGACACACGCGAGAGATTTCAGAGACTGGCGGACCCGTCGATGGCCTTTCTATTTGCCGACCCGATGCACTTAAGCCCGGCCGGCCACGAGCTTGTTTACGAAACACTGTTGGAAGATCTAAATAGACCGGATAAAACTGAATGACATCGATCCTGGGAATATCGGCTTTTTATCATGACAGCGCGGCGGCCCTCGTGGTTGACGGCGAAATAATCGCCGCCGCCCAGGAAGAGCGTTTCACGCGCATCAAACACGACTTTGAGTTTCCGACGAATGCCATAAAGTATTGCCTGGAGGAAGGCGGCCTTTCACCGGATCGGCTCGACGCGGTGGTCTTTTACGACAAGCCCTTCCTAAAATTCGAGCGATTGATGGAGACTTATCTCGCGTATGCTCCCTTTGGCCTTCGCTCTTTTATGATGGCCCTGCCCCTCTGGCTGAATCAAAAGCTTTTCCTGCCTCGAGAGATAGATAAAGGGCTGGACGACAAATACGAAGGGCCGATCTATTTCACCACGCACCACGCATCGCACGCGGCGAGCGCGTTCTTTCCATCGCCGTTCGAGGAGGCGGCGATAATAACATTTGACGGTGTCGGCGAGTGGAGCACCACGACGTGGGGCGTTGGCCGCGGAAATAAGATCGATCTCTTGAAGGAGATCAGGTTCCCGCATTCGCTCGGCCTGCTGTACAGCGCGTTTACCTATTACACCGGTTTCAAGGTGAACTCGGGCGAGTACAAACTAATGGGTCTCGCCCCGTACGGCGAGCCAAAGTACGAGCAGCAGATCCGCGACCATCTAATCGACATCAAGGACGACGGATCTTTCTGGCTCGACCAGGATTACTTCAATTACTCGGCCGGCCTGACAATGACGGGGCCGAGATTTCACAGCCTCTTTGGCCAGCCGCCGCGTGATGCCGAGACTAAACTGACCCAGTTTCACATGGATATCGCCGCCAGCATACAGAGGGTCACCGAAGATGTGATGATGAGGATCGTGCGGCACGTTCACCGCGAGACCGGAATGGAAAATCTGTGCATGGCGGGCGGCGTCGCGCTGAACTGCGTTGCGAACGGGATCGTCGAACGCGAGGGGCCGTTCAAGAATATCTGGCTGCAGCCGGCGGCCGGCGACGCCGGGGGAAGCCTCGGCGGAGCTCTCTTTGCCTGGTATCAGCTTATGGACAATCCACGGCACCCGCAGATGCCGGACAGCCAAAAGGGATCGTACATCGGGCCGAGCTATTCCAACGATTCGATCGGGCAGTATCTTGCGTCGGTAAATGCTGTCTCAAGGCAGTATCAGGACGAAGCCGAGCTTTGTCGAACCATCGCGGAACTTCTCGACTCTGGAAAGGTGGTCGGCCTGTTTCAGGGAAGGATGGAGTTCGGCCCGAGGGCTCTCGGCGGCCGGAGCATAATCGGCGATCCGCGCGACGAGGCCATGCAGTCCAAGATGAATCTCAAGATAAAGTTTCGCGAGTCGTTCCGGCCCTTTGCCCCGAGCGTCCTGGCCGAACGGGCCTCCGATTACTTCGATATAGATACTGAAAGCCCTTATATGCTTCTGGTGGCACCGGTCAGGGAATCGATCCGCAAGGCCGTGGCCGAAGGCGACAAAGACCTATTTGGCATCGATAAGCTCAACGTGCCGCGGTCGGAACTTCCGGCTATCACCCACGTGGACTACTCCGCACGGATCCAAACCGTTGATTCGGCACGAAACCCGCGATACTATAAGATCATCAAGGCATTCGAGGATCTGACGGGATGCGGAGCCGTGGTGAACACGTCGTTCAATATACGTGGAGAGCCGATCGTCTGCCGGCCCGAGGAAGCATATCGCTGCTTTATGTTCACGGATATGGATGCTCTGGTGCTTGAGGACCACATCTGCATAAAAGAAGATCAGCCCGAGATGACGGGAGCGGACGAATACAAGAAGGAGTTTAAGCTGGACTGAGGAAATGGCAAGAAGGAACAGTATATTGACGGAGTTCTATTCGTTTATCCGTGAGAACAAGGCTTACTGGATGACGCCTATCATCATCGCGGTCGTGCTGCTCGCGGGCCTGATCATTCTCGGCGCCATGGGCGGCGGTGCGGCGGCACCGTTCATCTACACTCTGTTTTGATCGATGCCGTTCGTTAAGCTCAACTGGAATCCGAATAGACGAGAGCTCCGCATGTTCGGGGCTATTTTCATGGGCGGGTTCGTCCTGATCGGCCTGGTCAAGTATCTGTGGCCGTTCGAGCGATTCATTTCAAAAAACGAGACGGCGGGGTTTTGGCTGATCGCCGTGGGGATCGTCGTCGGGGCGATAGGCCTGACGGGTTCGCGGCTAGCGATGCCTCTCTATTGGGCATGGCTTGGGATCGCATTCGTGTTGGGCAACGTGATGAGCCGGGTGATAATTACGCTGATCTATTTCCTGCTCTTCACTCCGATGCGGCTAATGGGAAACCTGATCGGCCGTGACAAGCTTCAATTGAAGAGGCCAAAAAAAGACTCATACTGGCTCGATATCTCGCTGCCCAAAGAGGCCGAGCGCTACGAACGCCAATTTTAGGTGCGGCCGATCGTCACCTTTTCGCGAAACTGGTTTATCGCAACGTAGATGACCTCCGCCTCGGTCACCTTCACTTTCTGGCCCTGATTACCAAACCTCTCGGCCTCAACGACCACATGGATCGTGATCGAGGTCTTGCCTACTTTTAAGGTCTCTGCGTAAAAGCTGACCAGATCGCCCATGAAAACGGGTTCGTGAAAGATGACCTCCTTCATCGCAACGGTCACGAAGCGGTCGTGGCGCGTGTGGCGAACCGCCTCGACCCCGCCGGCAACGTCAATATAACTCAGGATAATGCCGCCAAAGACCGTTCCGTGCGCATTTGTGTCGCGCGGCATCATTGTCAGGCGGATGGCGGCATTGCGTTCATCGACCGTACTGTGTATCTCGTCAGTCATAAATTCTCTCGACCTTTGCAATTTGTCTCTTCGTCCATTCACAGATCCCGTCGCGAAGTTCATTCAAATGATCGTCAAAAAAATGTCCGCAATCAGAAAAACTCAGAAGCTCGGCATCGGTGTTTTCGGCCACTTTCTCAAAAATGGTCTTCAGATTCGCGAGGGAGCCGAATTCATCCCGGTCCCCGTGGACGAACAAGACCGGTTTGCGAATATCGGCAAGAAATGAATAGTCGCCATACTTGTCGACGGGAGTGCCGATACTTATTAGCCGCACGACCCGCTCGTCATTCATACCTACGGCAATACCCGTCCTCGAGCCAAAGGAAAATCCTGCAAGCGTGATCGGTTCGCCTGGATAGGTATCGGCAAGATATGCGATCGCGTCGCGCACGTCTTCCATGCCGCCTTCGATCTCGTTATGTGTGCCGGTCGAGGAGCCGACGCCGCGGAAATTGAACCGGAGCGTGATCAGGCCAGCATCGACCAGTCCGGCCGCCGCCCGAAAGACGACCTTATTGTGCATTGTCCCGCCGCCAAGCGGGTGTGGGTGACAGACCAGGCCAACGCCCGACACCGTGCCGGCAGGTTCCTTTAGTATCGCTTCAAGCCGGCCGTGTGAAGCGGGGATGAAAAGATTGCCCTTCGGATACATATCAAAGGTTCGATTCTAGGTCGCGCAATTTGGCAAGGCAAACCCTTTGATTAGATAATTCGCTGGTATTCGTGGTACTTTTTTCAATTAATTCGGCTTATTTTTACGGCAGTTTCACAGCAATAATGGAGCAGAACACAGAAGGCGGCATCGCCGCGGCACCGCCGAAAATGACCTGGAAACAATATCTTGAGTCAGAGGCGGCGACACGATTCGTTTATCTCATCTTCGGCTTTATCGCGATCGCGATGGTGCTGGGGTATCTGCAGTTTCGCACGTCGGCGATCTGCTGCGGAGATTGGGACGGGTATTATCACATTCGTTGGTCGTCGCTCCTTTGGGAAAACTTCTCGCAGGGCAAATGGCTTCCCACCTTTGAGTGGCTCCCGCTGACGGTGCTTAATCCACAGCATTACAATGACCACCACTTTCTCTTTCACCTGGCTCAGATCCCATTCCTGTGGTTCTTTGAGCCGGTGATGGCGGCCAAGGTTGCCGCGGTCGTTTTTGGGACGATGGCAGTTTTCTCGGTCTATTGGCTGCTCTACCAATATAAGGTCGATTATATGCTGGTTTGGCTCGCGGCGATCCTGACGTGCGCGAACATGTTCTATTACCGGATGAACATGGCAAAGGCTCCGCCGCTGACCATCATTTTTACCATTGCAGGCATTTATTTTCTTTTCGAGCGACGGTACATTTGGCTGCTGCCGCTGATGTTCGCATTTGTCTGGACGTACAGCCTGTTTCCGCTTCTCTTTTTCGCGGCGGTCATTTGGACCATCATACTCGCTTGGAATGAACGCCGGTTCGAGTGGCGCCCGCTGGCATACACGACCGCCGGCATAATAGCCGGGAACGTGGTCAACCCTTACTTTCCGAACAACATCACGCTGTTCATCGAACATTTCTGGACCAAATTCAAGGTAGGCAGTGATTTTGCGGTGGCCGTCGGCGGTGAATGGTATCCCTACACAGGGATGGAGCTGCTCACCCATTTTCCGGTCGCGATGCTGGCGATGCTGCTCGGGTACATTTTCTTCATGCCGCGCAGCGGAAAGCTCCCCGAAAAGGCGACGTTCTTCCTGATGTTCGTCTCGATATTGTTCGCGGCCCAATTTCGTTCGAAGAGGTTTGCCGAGTATTTTCCGCCGTTCGCGGTACTCTTTTTTGCATTCAGTCTTCAGGCATTTCGCCAACCCAAGGCGGTCGAACTGCCCGACGAGTTCAGGCGCGACATCGAGCCGCTCCTGGATGTCGATAAAAGGCCTGCAAGCCAAACGCTGCTCTTGAGTCTGCGGGAAGCGGCCGCCTGGACCATAGGCATCGTCCTCGCGATCTATTTTCTGATCAACATCACCGGTTTTCACAGGTTCGGTATAGACCAGGAGGGATTAGCCGAAACGATCAGCGGCAACGAGCCGCACGACCGCTATCAGCGTGCGATGACCTGGGCTATCGGGACCGATGCGAAGGGTAACGAGAACATTCCGGCAGGCGAGAGGATATTCAACGCGAACTGGGACGACTTTCCGAAACTATTCTTTTTCGACACCAAACATACATACGTTTACGGGCTGGACCCCAACTATCTCTACTCTCAGAACCCGGACCTGTATAAACTATTGCTTGAAATTACCGGCGGGAAGGTCGAAGATGCAGCGCCTTTGATCCGGGAGAAATTCGGATCGAATTATATCTTCACGGACGCGAAAGAGAACGAGGACATGGTCGCAAAACTTCTGGACAGCGGCTGGGTCGATATGGTCTATGAAGATGATGAGGCCCGAATAATGAGGATCAGGGCGGAAAAGGGAGAACCGCCCAACGATGCCGACGACAAGCCCGAAACACCCGAAGAGAAGGAGGAACTCGACCGGCTCGAAAGAACGGAAAATGCGAACGGAAACACTCAAGCAAACGAAGATGAGCCCGAACGGTAATGTGGTGTTGGCCGGGGCACTCCTGCTGATGGCGGCCTGTTCGCCCAACCAACGGATCGTGGATTCGTCGAGCGGCCGATCGGGCAACGTCCAAACGAATGCGGTGAGTACGCCGGTGAGGAGCTCCCTTGAGCAGGACGTCGACTCGATGAAAACTGCTGATTTTGTTTTCGTTTATG
This sequence comes from Pyrinomonadaceae bacterium, assembly GCA_050246275.1. Taxonomy (GTDB): domain Bacteria; phylum Acidobacteriota; class Blastocatellia; order Pyrinomonadales; family Pyrinomonadaceae; genus OLB17. Next base: position 259,274 of record JBFWWI010000006.1, on the reverse strand, counting down.
TCTTTCGCCGAAAGGACGGCCTCGCCCTCGATGCTGATGACAAACGGTTCGCGACTGAAACGGTGCCGGCGGAAATGAACCGGAGGATGCTCTCGGACGAAGGCCGAGCCATCGTTATCGGATCGAATTTTCGCATGCCGCCAGAGAATCTGGAGCGTCTGAAAAAGCGTTTTTCGTTTGAGGATCATTCCCAGCCGGGCGCCTCCGATCCGGTACCAAGGCCCCAACGGTAGATCATGCCTAGACCAATAGAGCCGGAAAAAACTGAAGCGATTGGCGAGGTTCTGGTCGATCCCGCCAAGATCGAACCGGTGCGCGTAGTTCTGGATAGCTCCTCGCCCTCGATACGGTCGATCGTCCGTGTTCTCGTGGTGGCGCTGATCTTTATATTCATCGGCTCCCGCATCGAAAGCGTGATCGGGTCGCTCACGTACCTTTTCTTCCTGCTCGTCTTATCTATCTTTTTCGCGTATCTGATCGATCCGTTGGTCAAGAGCATCCGTTCGCCATTCAAGGCAAGATCGATCGAGCGATTCATGCCTCGGGGCCTGGCCATTGCCATCGCGTATCTGATCGTATTTTCCGTGCTCGGCATTACCGTCGCCAGCGTCGCCCCACAGGCCTCACAGCAAGCACGAGATTTTGCCGAGAGCCTCCCCAATTACGGCATGTCGATCCAGCGGACCATCAACGATCTGAACCGTCGGTTCGACAGGCTGCGTATTCCGGACGAGGTTCAGACCCGGATCAACGAACAGGCTGCATTGGTCGGAGCTTCGATAACCAGTACCGTCGGCGGTTCACTTGTCTCATTTGTCACTTTTCTGCCGTGGCTGGTCATCATACCGATACTTGGGTTCTTTTTTCTCAAAGATGTGAATACGTTTCGCGTCACGGTGCTTCGCCTCTTTCCCGCCGGGCCCTGGCGGGTCCGGGCGGACAACATCCTGCGCGACGCGAATGAGACGCTGGCTGCTTACGTTCGCGCGCAGCTGATCTCTTGTGTGCTGATCGGCGTGGTGTGCACGATCGCGTTTTACATCATCGGTCTCAAATATGCTCTGCTGCTCGGAATTCTCGCCGGTGTATTCGAGTTCATACCGCTTCTCGGGCCGCTGACCATCGGCATCATTGCGACGGCGACGGCCGGGTTTGGGGACTACCCGGTCAGGGCGTGGCCGACGCTGATATTTCTGATCACGCTGCGAGTGGTTCACGACTATATTACATATCCCCGCATCATCCGCGGCGGAATACATCTTCATCCGGTGCTAATCATCCTCTCCGTGCTTGCTGGCGAGCAGATAGCGGGTATCCCAGGCGTTTTTCTTGCGATCCCCGTCGTGGCGCTTATAACGGTGGCGTACAAGCATTTTCTCGACCTTCAGGGCAGCAGAACGTTGTTTGACGGCCTCGTTAAAGAAGAGCGCGCGGCCGAGGAGGACGCAGGGTAATGTCACCGATGGCCTGGCTGGTCGTATTCTTTTTTGTTCTGCTGTTCGTTTGCCTTTTGGTTTACGTTCTGGTCGTACGGGCCTTCTACTGGGGCGACAAGAAAGGACCGCCGACTAAAAAGAAGTGACGAGCTTTTTGAAGGTATCGATATCGTCGATGACGGTCTCGGCGATGGCGACATAGCAGGGAAGTTCGAGTCTAAGTCCTTTCAGTTTTACCGCATCCTTCGCCGTTGTTACCGATCCGTTGGCCCCAACTCTTTTCAACGACGCTTCAATGTTCTCGATATCTGCCTGCGAAAACCTGTGATGATCGGGGAACGATCGGGTGCCGGCCAATTCTAAGCCGCCATTAATGAGCGTTGCGAAGAAATTGTCGGGGTTGCCGATCCCGGTAAACGCATACAGCTCGCCTTTATCCGGCTTCGGCAGGATCGGCCCCTCTGCGTAAAGATCATGCAAGGAGATGAGACCTTTTAGTTGAGTCCATCCATTGAAGATCGGTGCTGCCGGATTCCACTTTCGAAGACGTCGCTCCAGGTCACTTGGATCCTCGACCTGATCTGCCCGCGTGATCACGATCGCGTCGGCACGCCTCAGGCCCGCGAAGGATTCCCGGAGGGTGCCGGCCGGGATAATACGGCCGTTCCCGCACGGTTTTGTCGCATCAATGCAGATGATGTCGAGGTCACGCTTTACCCCTCGGTGCTGGAAGCCGTCATCGAGGAGAAAGGTTGTGATCTTGAAATTCTCGAGTGCCCATCTGGCCGCCGCGACACGGTCGCGATCGGCGACGATGACTGCCTTGCCGTCGAGTTTTAGCGCAAGTTCGACGGGTTCGTCCCCGCCGGTTTCGGCATCAACCAGGGCCTTTTCCCCATCGCTGACCAGCACGCGGCTTCTCGGGTCTTTGCGTCCGTAGCCCCGCGTCAAAATGCCGACTGCCTCACCGTCGTCGATCAGCATCTTCGCGATCAAAGCGACGAGCGGCGTCTTCCCCGTCCCGCCGGTAGTGAGATTGCCGACACTGATCGTTCTGGCACCGAGGCCGCGAGTTTTGAAAAGTCCGCGGTCGTATAGATGGTTCCGGAGGGCCATGATCCGGCCGTAGAGCATTCCAAATGGCGAAAGGATGGTCACGTAGAAACGTTTGGCACTCAACTAATTAGCAGGAAATTCGCGAGCATCGTTTTCCCGTGCTCGGTTAGGATCGATTCGGGGTGAAACTGGACGCCCTCTATCGGCAGCTCGCGGTGACGAATGCCCATCACGAGGCCGTCGGGCGATTCGGCCGAGATCTCGAGACGATCCGGCATCGAGTCGCGTTCGACGATCAATGAATGGTAACGGCCCGCGTTGAACTTTTCCGGCAGGCCTTTGAATATCGTCTTCCCGTCATGAGTGACCTCCACCGGTTTGCCGTGAACGGGTTCGGGAGCCCGCGACACGCTTCCGCCAAAGTGCTGGCCGATCGCCTGATGGCCGAGGCATACGCCCAGCAGCGGCAATTTACCTGCGAACCGGGCTATCGTCTCGAGCGTAATGCCCGCAGAATCCGGCGTGCCGGGTCCCGGCGATATCAATATCCGCTCCGGCCTGAGCACATTCTCGATCTCATCGACCGTTATCTCGTCATTCCGAACGATACGCATCTCCGCCCCAAGTTCCCCAAGATATTGGACGAGATTGTAGGTGAACGAATCGTAGTTGTCGATGACTAATAGCATTGAACCAATTTCTCACTTACAGCATCAATTGCAAAGCTCGCAAGAAGTCGACCCGCTGACCAAGACCGACGGTATTTACTAATCCGATCATTGTCTCTATCATTTTACTCGACCACCCCGGAGGCCGAAATCAGATGACCCGACAAATACTCTCATTCGTGATGATCGCTGCAATGGCGGGAAACGTTCTTTCGCAGGCAACGGATAAGAAAGACCCCGCTAAAGAAAAAGAGAAGCTGCGGACCGAGGCCGTCGCGTTCCTTCGTGAGACCATGGCGGATGTTGCGAATCTGCGAACTCTGGAGAACCGTATCAGCTTTTCGGCCGAGATGGCGGGTTTGATGTGGTTTCACGACGAGCGCGAAGCCCGCGCGATGTTCAGTACCGCGATCGGCGAGTTTAGGGAACTCATCGCCCGGCTCGATCAACAGCTTGCAATGTTGCCCGAAAATGATGGACAGCCGTCTCGTCGCGGCGGCCTCGGAGATGTCTCGGCCCGTGCCCGGACCGAACAGAAATACCGGATAGCAATGGCCGTCAGGCAGCAGATCGCATCGAGCATTGCCGAGCATGATCCGGACCTCGCACTTAGCTTTTTCTACGATAGTGCAAGTTCGGATCCGGAAATGGCCCGGGCCGATACGTATTTCGAATTCAGCCTGATGGGCCAGATAGCCGAGAAGAATGCGGCCAAAGCCACCCAATTCGGAATTCGTTCATTGGCCAGCGGCCTGCAATATCAGCACGTGGACCTTTTGCGACGGATCTATAACAAAGACCAGGATAAGGGCGTCGAGTTTGGCTCAGCGATCTTAAGCAAGGCGAAGTCGGGTAAGCCAAATCCGGCCGAACTCTTCATTTACAGTTCGCTGCTGAATTACGGTACGGAGAATTTTGAAGCGGTGCAGATTGCCTCAGGGAAGAAGGCGATATATTCCAACAGCGATCTGCGCGACCTTGCGGAGGTATTGGCGAACACTGTCTTGAGCGGCGGGATCGCCGATGGAATGGTGGAGCAGTACGCCTCGCAGATCGAACGATATCACCCGGGCCGAGCAGCCCAGATCAGGGCGAAATTCAGACAACCCGGCATACGGAACGGGAACACGTTCGATCTTCGCGGTTCGGCGGCCAACACCTCAGCGGCTCCTCCGCCGGACTATGCCGGTCCGGTCAGCACCAGCGGTTCGGGAAGCAACGCAAACTCGTATGAGGGAGGTCAGAATGAGAACGGGCAACAGCAGGCCGAGCAGAGGCTTTTAGCGGATGTCGGCCGGATCGGCAACGGTGAGCTGCCCAAGGAAGAGCGCGAGAAGATCGTCGCCGAGGCCCGCAAGATACTGATGCAGGGCGAGACTCGGGATCGGCAGATCTCAGGCCTCAGCATGCTTGCGGCGCAGGTTTCGAGGGCCGGAGATCGAGAACTCGCCGCGCAGATAATGAGGGATGCCGAAACCCTGGTCAACCCCTATCCCAAGAACTATCAGGATTTCATCTACACTTGGATGCTTGCCGCGGGCTATGCCGAGTCCGATCCGGCCAAGTCGTTCCCGATATTGGAGGATGCCATCGGCCGTGCAAACGACCTCATCGCCGCGTTTGTCCGCGTCGGTGAGTTCATAGATGTGTCGGAAGAAATGATCTCTGACGGCGAAGTGCAGGTCGGTGCGTTCGGCGGAGGCATGATCCGAGGGCTTTCGAAGGAACTTGGGGTCGCGGAATCTACCCTGGCGACGCTCACCAAAGCCGACTTTGCAAAGACAAAAGCCCTGACCAACCGTTTTGACCGTCCTGAGGTACGTGTACTCGCAAAAATGCTCGTCCTCCGGTCGGTATTGGGCAAAAAGGTCGCGACCCCGACGGCCGAAGAACAAGTCGAGAGGGTGATGGGACAGAAATAGCTAGTCCTGGCACTTGGTCAGCGGGGCAGGCCCGCCCCCTTGACCGATATAGCTGACGTTGAACTCGTTAGCCCAAACTCGTTCCCAAAAGCCATTGCCCGCCATCGACGACAAGCGTAACGCCGTTGATGTAGCTTGCGGCATCGGACGTCAAGAAAAGTGCGGCGTTCTCGATGTCCTTGATCCTGCCGAATCGGCCGACGGGGATCTTCTTAGTGATCATTTCCTTAAGAGGTTCCGGTAGGAGGCGTTTCATGCCTTCGGTATCTTCGATCGGGCCGGGCGCGATGCCGTTGACGCGGATGCCGTGTCGTCCCCATTCGACCGATAGGTTTCGCGTGATCGCATCGACACCGGCCTTTGCGGCCGAGACGTGGATCTGCATCGGCGTGGCCAAGTAATGAAGCGTAGCGGAGATGTTCAGGATCTGGCCTTTGGACTTCTTTAGTTCTTCGAACGCCGCACGGCATACATTGAAGGTGCCTTTGGTGTCGATATCGACGACGGTTCCGAATCCGTTTGCCGAGAGCTGATCGGCGGCACAAAGGAAGTTGCCCGCCGCCCCGTTCACCACGATATCGATCTTGCCGTACTGAGCCACAGTGGCTGCGATGGCATTTTCGACCGCCGAGAAATCTCGAACATCGGCGGGAACGGTAAAACATTCTCCCCCGTTCTCCTCGATAGTCTTCTTCATCGGCTCGAGGTTTTCCACCTTGCGGCTGGTGATCGCGAGTTTTGCACCGTGTTCGGCAAAGGCTCTTGCGACGCCGCCGGTTATGCCGGTCCCGCCGCCCGTTACGATAGCGACTTTCCCCTCGAGGATGTTATCTGCGAAAATTGGATTGCTCATATTTTTCACGATGGTAGCACAGAAGAAATTAGCCACGAATTATACTAATTGCACGAATTGGTTTTGGTCGCTGATAACGGTTGCCGTTGTTGTCGTCGCGTCTTCCTGTTCGTCAGCGGGGCCGACGGATGTGAGGGCGGTTGTGCCCGGGGATGCGCTTGTTTATTTGGAGACGCAGGACCTGGGAAAGGCTCTACACGCAGTGACGGACAATGAAGCGTTTCGGGCGGCGGCGAAGTCGCAGCCGGACTTTTCAGCTCTAAACGGGATCAGGGTCGGTGTGGCGGTGACGGGGTTTGAGACAAAGGACATCCCGACGCCGGATGGGCCGAGTGTCTTGGATGTACAGCCGCGTTTCGTCGCCGTTGCCGAGACCAACGCATGGAATTTTCAGGCGATCAAGTTTGCCGAGAACAAACTCGGCGAGTTCGTCAATGACGTATACGGCGGCGGAGTGGAGCTTGAGCGCTTTCCCCGCTACGATGGCGATTATTTCATCTGGACGGCTCAGGATGGCCGTAAGGCGTACGGCCTTGTTATCGGCAGCGTGATCTTTTTCGGTAACGACGAGACGGCGATTGAGAAGTGTGTCGCAGTGCGGAAGGGCGAGGCCGAATCGATCGCGAAGAACTCCAAATTGCCGAATGGTGACTTCCTGGCGTCCGGCTACGTCTCCCCGGACGGAGTAGCGCAGATCGCGAACATCGCGACGATCCAGCTCGCGGTCGGTGCGGGCGATGGAGAAGAAGTTCGCGGATTTATCGCCCGCGTGCTGCCGGAGATCTTGCGAAAGTCGGTCAACGAAGTGAGCTGGACCGCTACCCGCGATGAGCCGAGCAAGCGGATGATCGATCAATTCTCGATATCGCTCGTGCCTGACGTGTCCAGCGCATTGAGTGGATCGCTGGCGCCTGGAGACGCTGATCTTGATCTTAGCCGGTTCATTCCGGCTAATTTCGTTTCATCCACCCGATACAACCTGAAGGACGCACAGATCGCTTGGCGAGGTGTTCTTCTGACGGCTCGATCGCGTACAGACCAGGTGAGCGGCAGCATTCTATCGATCGTTTCGGCGAGTCTGTTCGAACCTTATGGTGTTGACGATTCGGAGTTATTCTTAAGTTCCATTGGGAGTTCGATCCAGACGGTTAAGTTCGACGCCGATGGCGAAGAGGTCGCCGGAGTTGCAAAGATCCGAGACCTTGAGAAGATGAAGCGTGCGCTATCTAAAGATCTTGATCTCGCGGCGAAGCCCGAGAGTTTTGAAAATGCGGAGATCTGGCATTCGAAAGATGGTGAGATTGCCATTGGTATGGTCGAACGGAACGTCTTCTTTGGCGAAAAAAGTGCTGTCGAGAAGTGCCTCACTGCAAGAAACAACGGACAGAATCTCGTCGGAACATTCGTGCTCGGGCCGATCTTCATGTCGTCGATTGCTCCTATCGTCACAGCTGGAACGGATGGCGAAACCGCTAAGCGGGTCGCTGCGGTTCTGGGAGTGGCGAAAGAAGGAAATGAATCGGTCGCAGAACCTTATTCGACCGAAACGACTCTTAATGACAAAGGCATACAACGGCGAACAGTCTCGAACTTAGGATTGATAGGTTGGGTAATTGAACAGCTAGCTAAGGAATAAAGAGGCAACTCGCCAGTCAGTTTCCAGCCGGAAATCATTTTTTCTTGGCCTCACGTTTTAGCTTCCTGACATTCTTTTCGATCCACTTTTCGGCGTCATCGTAATAGGCGAACTTGCGTTCGCTGCGGCGAAACGCGGGAGTGTGGTGGTATCGCCGCCCGTTCAATATCTTGGCGGGATGATAAATGTGGAGCATTTCGTGGAAAACGATGTACTCGACCACGAATTTAGGCACATTCACGGAATCGAGCGATTTACTCACTACGATGGTCTTGTGGGTAGCGTCATGGTGGCCCAGGATGCGATAGGTCTTTCGCACCGACCATGTAAGTGTCGGTTTGGCAAGCGAACCGCCAAAATAGGCGTAATTCAGCGAATCAAAGATCTTTTCTAGGTTATAGACCGCTCCCCTTGCCGTTGTGATGACCTTTCGGCCATGTTTACGCTTATTTGCGACGGCCCGGACGCGGTATTCGTCGGTCGAGACCGCGGCCGAATAGACATCTTTTGCGGCTGCCGGAACGCGGCGGCGATAAAGTTTGGCGACGAGGATCAGTGCCAGGGCTCGCTGGGCCGAGGCAGGAAGATCACGGCAAATTTCGGCTATCCGGACAAAAACCCGCCCATTTCTTATGCGGATAGTATGATTGATCCCGACATAAGGGTAGAAGCTAACGTCGATCGGCGGCGGCTCGCGATGTTTATCAAAGGTCTCAAACGCCTGAGTGTAGTATTTTGCAATAGTTTCCGTGGACACGCCCATATTCGATGTTTATCAGAGTTTAACTAATAATTATTGACACAACCGCATCAAAATGCTACTTCTTTATATGGGATTATACCCTCAATCGGGTCTTGATCCTCGCTCTTTCCGTAAATAATGCCGGTCCGCGAATCTTACCTTAGAATCGAAAATTCGTCGAATTTGCCCGATTCTCGCGGGCAGTTGATCCTCTCGGCGATAATCAACGAACATTTTCTTACGGGGGAGCCGGTCGGTTCCAAAGCGTTAGCCGGAAAATTTGCAAATGCGTCGGGTCTTAGCTCAGCGACGATCCGCGGCGTTATGGCCGAGTTGGAAGAACTGGGCCTCGTCGAGCAACCGCATACTTCAGCCGGAAGGGTCCCGACGGACAAGGGGTACAGGTATTACGTTGACAATCTGTTGGGTGTTCTGAGCCTTTCGAATGACGACCTCAGCCTGATCGGCGGAGAATTCGGCATTGCGAATGATTTTTTGGAAACGCCCGATCGATTGATGGAACGCACATCCCAACTCCTCTCTGCTCTTTCAAATAATGTAGGTATCGTGGTTTCGCCTTCACTGGCACAGGACCGCCTGCAGCATATCGAATTTGTCAGCTTGAGCGAAAACCGCGTTCTGGTAGTGCTCGTCTCGGCGCCGAATATTGTGCATAACCGCATAATTCGGCTCAGCGTGGCCTTTACGCGGGAAGAACTTGAGCAGGCAGCCAATTACCTGAATTCGGAATTTGCCGGCAAGAGCCTATCCGAGATCAGGGCCCAGATCCTGACGCTAATGCATCAGGAAAAGGCACTTTTCGACAAGTTGCTGCAGAATGCCGTGATCCTTTGTTCTCAGAGTATCGAGGACGATACGGAAAGCCTTGGTGAGGTCTATATAGACGGAACGACCAATATACTTTCCAAAAAGGATTTCGCTGATCTGGAGCGGCTTCGCGGCTTGCTTTCAACGATCGGCGAGAGGTCGAAACTGCTGCAGATATTGAACGAATGCGTCGCAAAGGACGAAAGTTCTCGTCCGGGCGTCGTACAGGTCATAATCGGCAGCGAGAATCCCACACCTACCCTTCAAAACTGCTCGCTGATCTCCGCACCATACAGGGTCGGCGACGGTTCGGCGATCGGAACATTGAGCGTACTCGGCCCGACCCGGATCGAATATGCCCGGATGATCTCGATCGTCTCATATGTTGCCCGCGTGCTTGAGAGGACCATCTCTCGCGAAGTCAACGGCAACTGACCTCAGAACGGGCAGAACTCAGCCTGAAAAACCATGGATCCAGAAAAGAATATCGATGAGGTGGTCGACACCTTTGACGAAGGTGGTGAAGAAGTCTCGGTAGACGATTTCATTCGCCAACTCGAAGAGAAGGAAAAGGACCTCCATATAACCGCTGAAACCTCGATCATCGAGATCGCCGAAGGCTTTGAGGACGACGAGATACCGGAGTTTCTCAAAGACGCTCTCGAACCGAAGCAGTCCGGCGGCTCCATAACGGTCGCGCCTGCCAGCGCGAACAACCATGCGGGCGAGGTCAAAAAACTTGAGTCCGAACTGGGCAAACTGAAAGCGACGATCGCAAAGATGGAGACGGACCGCGACGAGATGTTCAAGAACTCGCAGCGGCGGACGAAGGATTTCGAGGCATTGAAGGCCCGGGCCGAACGTGAACGCAAAGAGACCTTTCAAAATCAGATAAGCAACGTCGCGATGCTGATGCTTCCCGCACTCGACAACCTGCATCGCGCCCTGGACTCGGTCGAACATCTGGCCGATGAGAAAAGCGATGCTTTCCAACAATTTTATCAGGGCATCGCGCTTGTCAGTGAGCAGATAAACGAGATCCTCAACAAGATGGGGATCAAGCCGATCCGGACGATCGGCGAAGAATTTGATCCGCATTACCACGAAGCGGTTGCGACCGAGGAAACGGCCGAGTACCCGCCAAACTATGTCTGCGGCGAGATGCTGAGAGGCTATATCGCGGGTGAACGCGTGATCCGCCACTCGATGGTAAAGGTTGCCAGAGCATCTTCCGAACAGCTTGACGACCCTTTCGATAACGATGATGACATTCAGGAAGTGGATCGATCCTCTACCGACCCCGCTAACGAATAAAGCACCTTCTCCGCTCCCTTCATTCAACCAACCACCTCAAATAGGAAGCTGTATATGAGCAAAGTAATCGGCATAGACCTTGGAACGACAAACTGCTGCGTTTCCGTCCTCGAAAGCGGAACGGTGCAGATCATCTCAAACAAGGAAGGCGGCCGTACCACTCCGTCGGTCGTTGCCTTTACCGATAAGGATGAAAGGCTGGTCGGCCAGATAGCCAAACGGCAGGCGGTCACCAACCCGGCGAATACCCTTTATGCGGTCAAGAGGCTGATCGGGCGAAAGTACAGCGCTCCCGAGGTCGAAAAGATGCGCGAGACCGTTCCGTTCGAGATCGTCGAGGCGCCTAACGGAGATGCTCATATCAAGGTGCTCGACCGCGTTTACAGCCCGCCTGAGATCTCGGCAATAGTCTTGCAGCGGCTCAAGATAGCGGCCGAAGAGTTTCTCGGCGACCGGATAACTGAAGCGATCATTACGGTGCCCGCGTACTTTGACGATATGCAGCGGCAGGCGACCCGTGATGCCGGAAAGATCGCAGGCCTCGAGGTCGAGCGGATCATAAACGAGCCTACGGCTGCAGCCCTCGCATACGGTTTCGGAAAGAACAAGAGTGAAAAGGTTGCCGTCTATGACCTCGGCGGCGGTACGTTCGATATCTCGATCCTTGAGATCAACGATGGCGTTTTCGAGGTTCTTTCCACATCGGGAAACACGTTTCTCGGCGGCGAGGACTTTGATCAGCGGATCATAGATTGGCTAGTTGCGGATTTTAAGGCCGTCAATTCGATCGACCTGAAACAAGATCGGCTCGCCCTTCAGCGGCTAAAAGAGGCAGCGGAACGAGCCAAGTGCGAGCTATCCAGCGTGGACGAAACGACGATCAGCCTTCCATTCATTGCGGCGGACCCGACCGGCCCGAAACACATCAACTCGAACCTGACCCGCGAGAAATTCGAAGAGCTTGTCCGCGACCTTGTAGAAGCCTCGGTGGAGCCCTGCCAAAAGGCCCTCTGGGACGCAAAGCTGCAGCCAACGGATATCGATAAGGTGATACTCGTCGGTGGGCAGACGCGTTCGCCGATCATCACCCGCACCGTTACCGAGGTCTTCGGAAAAGAGCCCTCCTCTGAGATCAATCCGGACGAGGTTGTTGCAATGGGAGCCGCCATTCAGGGCGGCGTGCTCACCGGCGATGTCAAGGATATCGTATTGCTCGACGTGCTTCCGCTGAGCCTTGGCCTGGAGACGCGCGGCGGATTGTTCGTCAAACTCATCAATCGAAATTCGACGATCCCGCTGAAGAACACGATGACCTTTACGACCGTCGTGGACAATCAGCAGTCCGTCGAGATCCATATTCTTCAGGGAGAACGCGAGATAACATCCGCAAACCGAAGCCTGGCGAAATTCGAACTCGTCGGTATTCCGCCAGCTCCGCGAGGCGTGCCCCAGATCGACGTGTCGTTCGAGGTAGATTCGAACGGGATCGTGAGCGTTGCCGCGACCGACAAGATGACCGGGCTCGAACAGGCCGTTCAGATCACGCCTTCATCGGGCCTCTCACCCGACGAGATCGAACGCTTGATCCATGAGGCCGAACACTCGGTCGAAAAGGATCGCGAGGAGAGGGAACTGATCACGCTTCGCAACCGCCTCGATAACATGATCAAGAACGCCCGCAAGGCGATGCTTGAATTCGGCAAGGCATTTCCGACCGAGGAACAGATCGAGATTAACGGTATTTTGAATAACGCCGAGGAATCGCTGCTCAGCGACGACAAGACGGAGATCGAACTTATCTTGGTAAAGGTCGAGGAGACCGCAGGCCGGATCACCGCATCGATGCTTACGGCCGTCTGATCGGGCCGTCAACCCTGCTTGAGAAGCGCTTGACACATTCGGTACAATAATCTTTGGCGTCAGTTCATTGTTTTGGGCTGACGCTTTTTCTCTGAATATGTCGAAACGAGATTATTACGAGGTACTTGGAGTTTCACGAACCGCGACCGAGGTTGAGATAAAGCGTGCCTACCGCACCCTGGCCGTTCAGTACCACCCGGACAAGAATCCGGGCGACGCAGCGTCGGAAGAGAAGTTCAAAGAGTGTGCGGAGGCATACGCAATACTCTCGGACGCGCAGAAGCGTGCGCAGTACGATCGATTTGGTCACCAGGGTGTTGGCGGCGGCGGTTTTGACCCGGGATTTTCGAATATCGAGGACATCTTCGACCTTTTCGGATTCGGCGATATGTTCGGCGGGCGGCAGCGGACCCGATCGCGTGTGCAGCGTGGGTCCGATCTTCGTTACGACCTCGAGATCACTCTGGAGGAGGCCGCTAACGGTAAAGACGAGCTGTTGGAGATACCCCGCCTTGAGACCTGCCCGGAGTGCACAGGCAGCGGAGCGGAAAAAGGTACGTCGGCCGAGAGCTGCATCTCATGCGGCGGCAGCGGCCAGACGCGCTATCAGCAAGGCTTCTTCAGCGTAATGCGTACCTGTCCTAACTGCTCAGGTAAGGGTTCGATCATACGCAACCCGTGCAAAGAATGCAGGGGCCAGGGGAGGATCGAGAAAGAGAAGAACCTCGAGATCAAGATCCCGGCCGGTGTCGAGACCGGGTCGAGGCTTCGCGTTAGCGGCGAAGGTGAATCGGGGCTCAACGGCGGCCCGGCGGGCGATCTTTTTGTCGTCATTCACGTCAAAGAACATGAATTGTTCGAGCGGCAGGGTGCGAACCTCTATTCCGCCGTGCCGGTCAGCTTTGCCCAGGCCGCTCTCGGGGCAGAGATAAAGGTAACGACTCTGGACGGAGAAGAAGACCTTACGATCCCGGCTGGAACGCAGACGGGGACCGTTTTCAGGATCAAGAGCAAAGGAATGCCTGAACTTGGCGGACGCGGCCGGGGCGACCTTTTCGTTGCCGCCACGCTGATCACGCCCAAGACACTCACCAAAGAGCAACGAAAGCTCCTGGAGCAGCTTGCAGAGGTCGAGGATACCCAGTTCAACGACGCGTCATTTATGGACAAAGTGCGGAATATTTTCGGCTAAGCTCATTCGCCTCTAAAACCAGATCTTTGTTGCACCGCTGTAATAAACCCCAAGCGTGGTCCATTTGCCGAAAGTGAACATGCTGGGAATCGCGGTCACGTCAAATAGCCCTATGCTCTGATCCGGCGGCGTTTGCCAACCCCTTTTGCGTTCTGAGCTATACGCCTCGAGAGAAAAGTTCTTGATAGCGTCGGCAAGCTGCACGTGCTTTAGATAGAACCGTTCGATCTCCGGATCTTTTGGCATGACGAACCAGATACTTCTGACGCCCTCTATCGCGTGAACAAGTGTTTTCCAGGCGGCCAGTGCATTCCGGTAGGTTTCGACGTATCCAGGGCCCGCATCGTGAAATGAAAGCCCGGAGGTCTTCAGTTCGCCGACCTGTAGATGATGGATCTTGTGGCTGAATTCGTGGGTCCATTTCTGGTTGCCCTCGATCACTCTGATCTCAAGGTCAAGTTGTGCCATACGTCACCTCATAGGTCACGCCAGTGCAGGGCCGTGATCAGCGGCAAGTTTAACACAATCAGGTTCTTATTGGTCTGGCCCTATTGGAGTTTGGAGCGGACAGCCTCGCTCACCAATTTTCCATCGGCTGTTTTGCCCTGGAGCTTCGACAAAGCGGCTTTCATCACGCCGCCCATCTCTTTAAGAGATGTTGCCCCGGTCTCGACTACGGCTTCGGCCACGGCTTGTTCGATCTCGGCCGTGGTCGCGGCCTGAGGCAAATAGATCTCGATATGACCGATCTCGGCGGCCTCTTTTTCTGCGAGTTCAGACCTTCCGGCCTTTTCGTATTGTTCGATCGAATCGCGTCTCTGCTTTACGAGAGACTGAAGGGCTTTTTGTACTTCCTCTTCCGTTAGGTCGCCGCCTTTATCGATCCTGCGATTCATAAGGGTGGCCTTTACCATACGCAGGGTCGAAAGCCTGCCGGCGTCCTTAGATCTCATCGCATCTGTAAGGTCCTGTTTGATCCGTTCTTCGAGATTCATATCTTGCTGGGAAACCTCTGGCCAGTCGTCATGTGCAATATTTTTTTTCGACGTAGATCTTTCGGCCGGAAGGGTCAAGGTAGTAGCATCCGCCGCGGGGACCTAGAATATAGGCGACGTTCTTCGCTCCGGAATTGGTCGCCGGCTTGTCGCCCGAGAGCCATTCACCCACTCCGCCCCGGCCGGAACACGCGGCAGAGCGCGAGGCCGAATAACTGTACGTTCCATCCGCACATCTAGCCAGCGGCTTCCGCTCGGTCGGCTTGCGGATCACCATTCCAGCAACATTAGCCTCCTTTTCGGAATTCGTCGTCGGCACGGCGGCAGATGAATCAATGTCAGGGGCGGCCGCTGCATTTTGTGCGGACCCAGTAGATCCAGCGTCGGCATTCGAACGCAAGGCCGCGGGGCGAGAAGGTCGCTGCTCGGCGGCTTGCGGCCATTGCCTTGGATCCTGCTGGGCCTCGCCCTCAGACGTTTCTGCCACTCCCTGAATGGGGGCAACATCAGACTGGGGACGGCTTACGAACACCTCAGAGGTCGATGCACCGATCTCGCCAGAGGTTCCATTCTCCTGCATGACGGCGCGACGCGGCGGTTCTGTCCGACCAAGGAAGTAAACGGCGGCGGCTCCGGCCAATGCGGCGAGCACAAGCATCGCTGCCGTTCGGAATACACTCTTGACCTGCGGCTTCCTTTGAAAGGAGGTATGCGACGCTACCGCGAGATCTACCTGCGTAGCCAGCGATGGCCCTGAATCGGTTTCCTGCCTAATCCTGCCATCAAAGCTAGACGCGGAGGCGTGTCCGATGACAAGGGTCTCCCGCCCGGGCTCCCACGCCGGCAGATCGCTCTTGACCGTCATTTCGGTCTCTTCGCTGACGTCGACGTTTTCTTCGGGAAAAAAGCGGAGTGGTGAACTATCCTCGGGAAGTTCAAGTAGATCGGAGGCGTCTTCTGTTTCGTCGAAAAAAATGGAGCCGGATACCGGGTAGGCAGAGATGCAAGCATCGCTTCCATCAGTATGGGCCGCGCCGCAATCCGGGCAAACGGTCGGTTCGGTCAGCGAAATGGTGCGTTCGGGTTCCAATTTTAACTCATCTAGTTTTACGGTTTCGGGCAGAGGTCCTTATCCTTTACATAGACCTTAGCGCCTGCGGCATTCAGGTAGTAGCATCCGCCGCGCGGCCCACGCATATATACACGGCCCGGGTTGAGGTCTTCGCTCGACGGCTGCGCGGCCTTTGCGGCGGCATCGACATTTTTTGCCGGAGCGGCGTCCGGCCCGACGGCCGCAGCCTTGCTTTCAAACTCGTCGCGAAACTCCCATGGCGGTATCGGCATTTGATCTGCCCACAGGCCGGCGCGTGCTTCACGTGCTTTCAATTCCGCCAGTGCATATGCGGCCCGTGCATCCGACGATTGCTCTCCGCTGACTCTTTTATAATGCCAAGCCGAGCCAATTTCAAGTAGCCGAAGCCCAATATCTTGTCCCTCGTAATAAACCGTGCCCATATATTGTCCCTTTGACGTGTCCCTGTGAAGGACCACGGACACGGTCCGGTTCATTACCAATTGAGAGAGTGCCTTGTTGGATTCGGCTCCAAAGTCCTGCTCGGCTTCGGGCGCGTCGATACCGTGAAGCAGGATGACATAAGACCTTCCGTTCCGAGTTCTGACCGTAAGCTGGTCTCCGTTGTTGACGGCGGTGACCTTTCCCTCGATCATTCCGGGCATCTTCTCATTCGGAGAAAGCGGTGCCGATTGTGACAGGGCAATTATCGGCGCACATAGAAAAAATAAGCTTATGGCGAGTGGTCTTTGCCGCATAGGTTCGTCTCCTAAAAGTGAGTTTGGACCCGGTCGGGTACAGCGGAACTTTACCACCAATGACCTCTGAATCAAACCAATCTGGTGACTGATTGATACATTTGAGCCCGGGAAATCGCGTGCGTTTTTGGAGAAGTTCATATGGCTACAAACGCTCAAACGTTCACGCGTCCTTCGGACAAAGGCCTGTTCATTGCCGCCGCAGCGATCTTCCCTCTGCTGGTACTTGTCGGATATTTCAAGACCTACTATTTCCGGCCGTTTTTTGAGAATCCACCGTTCGCAAATTCTCTGGTGCACTTTCACGCGGTCGTGATGTCGGCCTGGGTCATCTACTTCGTAGCACAGATAGCCCTTGCCCGGACAAAGAATTTGAAACTGCATATGTCTCTGGGTCTTGCCGGAGTGGGCCTGGCGGCGATCGTCGTAGTCGTCGGAATGCTGACGGCCTGGGATTCGCACGTCGTTCGTGGGACGGCACCGGGCGGGCTCGATCCGCATGCGTTCTTCCTGATACCTGTTCTGGACATGGCATTCTTCATTTTGTTCCTGGGCGGGGCCATCTATTGGCGTAAACAGCCCGCAAAGCACAAGACCCTGATGCTGATGACAGCGATCAATTTCAGCCCCGCCGCGATCGCCCGCATCCCGATCCTTCCCGCCGAGATGATGATCGTGCAATGGATCGCATTTCCGATCCTTATTGGCGTGGCTTGCTTTGCCTACTACACATGGAAACAACGCAAATTCAATTGGGTTTTTGCGGCCGCTTTATTCCTGTTCAGTGTGTCGGGGCCGCTGCGGTTGTGGTTTGCCTTTACTCCCGCATGGCTGAATTTTGTTGGCTGGATGGCTTCGCTTGCAAGGTGAGATGGATCAGAAACTTCTAACGAGCGGGTTTTCGATCAGGGTTCAAGATGGGAAGCGGAACTTTCCACGCTGCGATCGCTGCCGCGGAAACCCTTCGTTCCCGCCGGCCGTTTTCCCGACGCTTATCGACCCAATCTTTGACAACCGCGCGGATCATACCGTTATCGACATCGTGCGGCACGGTTGAATCGACTTGGTCGACGGCCGGTCTGCCGGTGACTTGTTTTATTACCTTTATCGATCTGCGAGGCATGCGAACTTCCCTTGAAAAATTGAAAAAACGAAGGATGGCTTTTTTATTTCTGCCATCCTTCCAGATAAAGCTTTCGCTATTAAACCCGACGATGCACCTTGAGAGAGGTCCTACCGTCCCTTGATATTGACCGAAGTCAAAAAGTGGAAACTACCTAATGGCTGCATACTTTGCTCCGCGATCTTTCGGGCCGCGTTCAAGACCTCATTCATCGTCGTCCAAAGCCGGTCCTTGAGGCGCGTCGACCGGTGAAATACTGAACGAGGAAGATAGCCGCTGCGAGGACCAATAACAAATGGAGATTTCCGCCGAAAGTGTTTGACGTAACCATCCCGATGATCCATAGCAGAACCAGGACAAGGGTGAAGTACTGCAAACCGTACTTATCTCCATTACTCATAACCCGCGACTTGATCCCACGACCCGAGTTTTCTTCGGACGAAGTGCTTTTGAGATCATCTCCGTGACCGATCCGGGACCAAGGCTTGTTACCAATATATACATTTGAAATTACGCGGTCTGTTCGCTTTCGCACATATAGCAAATTTCTACCAAATGAGGCGACGGGGCCCGCATAGCATTAGCCTGGAGCCCGTCAAATGCGTTAGGAGGCACGAAATGTCGCTTCGTTTCACGATGCCATCGGTGGTACAATACGAGATGTAAAGTTCATACTGCGTTCCCGAACGTAACTTCAGATGCCAAATGTCAATGGGTGTTTCTGGTACAAACGCGCTAAGAAATCACTTGCTCGCGGCTCTTCCCGAGGCGGAGTTTAACCGAATTCTGCCCTCGCTGGAGCCCGTCTCGCTGAAACTTGGCAAGGTTCTGTATGAATCTGGGGACAAGTTGACCCACATCTATTTTCCGACCACCGCGATCATTTCATTGCTCTACATAATGGAAAACGGAGGTACCGCCGAGATCGGGATCGCAGGCAATGACGGGCTTGTCGGGATAGCGCTATTTATGGGCGGGGAGACCACCTCGAGCCGAGCGGTCGTGCAGAGTGCCGGCGGGGCGGTGCGAATGAAAGCGAAGGACTTGCAGGAGGCATTTGCGCTCGGCGGAGTGTTTCAGAGCCTTTTGCTGCGATACACACAATCGTTGATGACGCAGATATCGCAAACCGCTGTTTGCAACCGCCTTCACAGCGTCGAGCAGCAGCTCTGTCGCTGGCTCCTGATCAACCACGATCAGCTGCAGGCGGACGAGCTGATAATGACGCATGATCTGATCGCGAATATGCTTGGCGTTCGCCGAGAGGGTGTATCGATCGCGGCCGGGCATCTGCAGGAAAGTGGCCTCATCAAATATGCGCGCGGGACCATAACGATCTTGGACCGCAAAGGTCTTGAGGATGCAGCCTGCGAATGCTATAAGGTCGTCAAAGACGAGTACGACCGCTTACTCGGTAAATTCATCCCCAGAAATCGCTGATAGGTCGCCCTGATACTTGAGGTCTCAAGCGCTAATGAGCATTTTTCGGCTGCCCGTCCCTTTTACAGGTCCGCGTCGAGAGCGATGGTCCCATCGGGGCCTTAAGGCACGACGACAGTTGCCACTGACTGAGTGGGCCCGCATCGAGATTATATTTACCTCCTGTGTTACTCTGACAATTCTTTTGTTATGAAGCTACGCTGGCGGTTCGGTCTCATAGCCGGGATATTTCTTGCGATATTTTGCCTGTATCCGCAGTTCAAGATGTTGTATCTTCGCGGCGGCGAATGGAACGGCCACTACGCCTACAACGATATTGATGAAGTGGCATACGCGTCTTACGTTCGAGCCTTGATCGATGGCCGCCCGCGCAAGAACGATCCCTATTCGGGCCGCGACGACACGCCGGAAACACCCCAGCCCGAATCACTCTTTTCGATCCAGTTTGCGGCTCCGTATACCATCGCTATCCCGGCCCGACTGCTCGGCATAGGTACGCCGTGGGCGATGACGATCGCCGGCGCCTTTGCGGGGTTGCTTGCCGCCCTTGCAGCGTTCTGGTTCCTTGGGAAATTTACGGGTGATTCATGGTATGCGATGACGGCATCGCTCGCCATATTCGCTCTGGGAGCGCTTGCGGCCGGCGAAGGTGCCTTGCCGGAGATACTGTTTGACGGCTTCTCGTATCCGTACTTTCCGGGATTTCGCCGATACATTCCAGCCTTGGCGATGCCTGCATTCTTAGCGCTTGTCGGTTCTTTGTGGATGTTCATAAGCTCCAGGCCTAATGCGGATGAAACGGACGGATCGGACCGTGACAGGTCCGGAAGGGGTCTTTGGCGGTTAACTGAAAGCCGGCTGTTTTATGGGATCATCGCGTCTGCTTGCTTTGCGTACTGCGTCTATTCGTACTTTTACATATGGACGACGGCGGCCGCTTTTTTGGGCTGCGTTGTGCTGGTCTGGCTGATCGAACGTCCCGAAGGGGTGAGGCGAGATATAAAGGCCCTTCTCATGCTCGGGACAGTGTGGGCCGTTATTCTGCTTCCATACTTTTACCTATTATCGGGCCGGGCAGATTCGATGGACCACGTCCAGCTACTCGTCTATACGAGAATGCCGGACCTGAATCGGGTCCCGATGTGGATCTCTATCTTGTCGCTCTTCATCCTGATCGGCGGGATGCTCCGAAAGGTGTTCACGGTCCGCGAACCGGCGGTCCTGTTCACGATCGCGATCGCTTTGGTGCCGTTTGCGGTCTTCAATCAGCAGGTCGTGACGGGCCGGTCTCTTCAGCCGATCCACTACCAGGTGTTCATTGGCAACTACGTGGCCGTGCTCGGCCTAGTCGCTGCGGTTGGACTTGTCTGGCGTAGGAGGCTTGGGCTCGGGCGGACCGGTCCGAAGATGATCTGCGCGGCGGCCCTGCTGGTCGTGGCCTTTTGGGGATTCGTGGAGTGTCACTACACTGTACGCGTACTCGATGAAGCAAACGTGGCCCGCGACGTAGCTCTGCCGCTTGCCCGCCGCCTCGAGACCATGGCCGAAGGGAGGCCCGACCCGCACCGCATCACCGTGCTCTCGTACGACTGGCTGATCGCTGACGACCTGCCCTCGGTTGCGCCGCAAAATATCCTCTGGGCACGCCACCAGCATGTTTTTGCCGGCCTGACGTGGGAGGAGAGCAAGGAGCGATATTTCCGCCAGCTCTACTTTCAAAACGTGGATGAGGACGGACTGGACTACCTGCTAAAGCGCGATTTTGTGACTCAGATCGCCCTATTCGGCTGGGGCCGACATACGGACCGCCTGAGCGTGGACGCCAAGCCCTTGACTTACGGTGAGATCGCCGGAGAAGTCGAGAAATACAGGCTATATAGGGCAAACTTCAGCAAGGAGCAAGCGGCCGAACCGCTCATTCAATTCGTTATCGTGCCCAATGACGGCAAGACGGATACATCCGTCCTGGAAAGCTGGTATCAGCTCGACGAGGGCGAGGTCGTCGGGGACCACCTGCTCTTTAAGGCCCGCCTGAAATAAAAAAAGCCGCCCGAAGACGGCTCAAATAAAATTGCTAATAAAGATCTAAATACTGCTCAAGCGGCTAGAAGGTCGTTGGAGGTTTCCGCGAATACGCGTCGCCCGTTTATAGCATCGTCGATGATCTCGCGTACAGCCGATGCATCCGGATTAACATCCATTCGGACACACGCCCTTAGGTGTCTAATTATCCCTTCAGTAGCGATCTCCATGGTATCGCCCGTCAACTTCGCGTAACGGCGAGCCTGGATATGATCGATTTGCAAGATCCGCTCCTGCAATGTCATTGGTTTAGCTGCTGCCACTCTTTTCTCTCCTTTTCGGTTATGTTCCCCTTGTCCTATTGATCGATCCAGATGTACAAGCGTATCAATATATTGTGGTCTTGTAAACACTTTTCCACTACATCTACTTAGATGTCCGGTTTCACTTTGTTGTTGCTGTGAAATGATAATGTCCGAAACGCTTGCCTTACCTGTAATAGAATCGTAACAAATAAACTACCCGCTGTCACCACTTTTTTTGACCCGAAAGCGGTCTTTTTGATAAAAGCCCAAAAAATAAGCCGCCGGAAACGCTCCCGGCGGCCGATTTGATACAAAGATCTGATCGAGGTTTATTTTGTGCTGATCGAGTCTTTCATCGCTTTACCCAAGCTGAACTTGACGGTCGTCTTCGCCGGGATCTTGATCACCGCACCGGTTGCCGGATTGCGGCCATCGCGGGCTTTACGGTGCGTTTTCTTCAATTTTCCGAATCCGGGGACGGTGAATTCACCATTCTTCTTCACTTCTTTGACGGCCATTTCCGCGAGAGAATCCATAAGGCCTTTTACTTCGGTCTTCTTTAGTCCCGAAGTTTCGGCAAGAGCGGCAATGATCTGGGTCTGTGTCAAACGAGCCATATTGTTTTAGTTAACCTCCAAGGTTTGAAAATAAGAAATACTGCTTGGTCGAAACTTTTGCCTGAAAGATCGGAACGCAGCTTTTTGGGCAAAGGATTTTTTTGAGCCAGCCTGTTGGTCGGGGCGGCAAGATTCGAACTTGCGGCCTCACGGTCCCAAACCGTGCGCACTACCAGGCTGTGCTACGCCCCGTTTTCCACTAAGGAATTTACAGGCCTAAATGCGATTGGTCAAGTCAAAGGCCGATAAAATCTAGCATTTGACGAATTAAATCATCAGCGGCTTTCGCTCGATGGCTATGGGACCTCTTTTCCACGTCCAACATCTCGCCAAAGGTGAGGTCGCAGCCTTCGGGTACAAAGATAGGATCGTAGCCGAAACCGTTCGATCCGCGAGGTTCGTAAGCTATCGTTCCGCGACACTCTCCGTGAGCCGTGAGGTGTACCTTGCCGTCGGGCCCGGCAAGTGCGATGACGGAAACGAAACGGGCTTCTCGCTGATCATTGCCCGCTAGCTCCAGTTCGCCTAAGAGATGGAGCATTTTATCGTAGTAGGTGCTTCCCTCGCCGCCAAACCTTGCCGAGCGTATACCCGGAGCACCGCCAAGGGCCGCCACCTCAAGTCCCGAATCGTCAGCTATCACCCATTCCCCGATCTGCGCGGCATAGGCTGCGGCCTTTATCGATGCGTTCTCGGCGAATGTGCTGCCGCTTTCGTCCGGAACATCGACATTCGCGAGATCGCCGATCGGCAGAACCGCAACACCCAGTGGCTTCAACAGCTCCCTGAGTTCGGACGTCTTGCCGGCATTGCTGGTGGCGATCACGATTCGGCCGGGCTTTTCCAATTCAAAAGTCGGGGACGCTTCTTGATGCATAATAACGACTTGCCGCCGCGTGGGGCAGGCCCAATTCGCAGAAATATGTTGCTAATACACCCTTAAAAAGGGTATAAATGGAGAGGGCCTTGTTAAGGTTCGCTCGCCTTTTTTATCCCCGTTCGAGGTCTTCACGATTTTGGAAACAACATTACCCGAAACTCCCGTTCACGATATCACTTTCACTGTCGAGGCCGAAGCTGTTTCGACGGAGGAACCCATTTCGCTGACTCGCTACGACACTTCTGAACTGGCGTTCGAGCTGGGTGCCTGGCTCGTCGGGATCAGATCGTTCTCGAGTACCTGTCGGGACATGTTCGCGGGTGACGGGCGAAGTGGTCCTCAGGACCTTAGGCGGGAGTTCCGGATAGTGCATGAAGGGCTTCTAAAGGCGGCGGCCGCAGGGACCCGACTATCGCGGGAAGCAAACCGATTCGAATCGGTTTTTGGTGGTTCGATATTGGAAGAGGATGTCGTCGAATTGCTTGGCCTGATCCGAAGGGCGACGTTCTTAGGCGGATCGCTCTCGACGGCGAAGGATCTTACGACGGCGGAGTGGAATGCGTGGGACCAGGCACTGGAGAATGATCTTATCGCTTCACGTCCGGCGAAAAAGCTAATGTCATTTGCCCTGTCAAGCGGGAGCACATCGCTCCCCGCTCCGCTTGTGAAACTATTCAACTCCGGCAGTGTCGATGTGGTCGACCGTATCGATCTTCAGGACATCGTGCCGAAGGTCGGGACCGCCTTGAGATTCCTCGAGATAGTTGGACAGGCGATGCGGAGCGACGAGCCGCTGAAGCCATCCTTGCTGATATTCTCCGGTGTGCACGAACAGACACGGCATCTTATAGAACACATAAATAACCGCCTTGCGCGCTTTGGGAACGAAGATGCTCCGCTTTTCGGCTCGCTCGACAGTGCCTCCTACAGCGCATCTCTGGAATTAAAAAAGGTCTTTCAACAAGAGCTTCGGGGTATCGTCGGCATCCTGCCGCCGCCATCCGTATTTGCACGGATCGAGACGGCATATTCGCTTCTGCTCGACAGTTTTCAGCAGATACTGCTCGATTTGGCCCGGTTGGTCGAACCGAAAGCGACCCTCTTCGACTTTTTCCCGCGTTTCCAGATCAAACTCGACCAATCGCTCATTCTAAGGGAACACCTCTGGCAGATCCTGAAAGCCGTGCGTGACGCGGAGGAAAAGCCCGATAAGGAGAAAGTGGGCCAACTCAGGCAGGAACTCGCCGATTTCGTTTCGATCACCATTCGGTTCCTTCATTACAAAGATGAAGAAACATTCGAGCGATTCAATGAAGAGGTGCACGCGGCGGCCGAAAAGAAGGATCTGGTGCCCATTCTCCATAGATTCGGGGCCTATCTTGAAACACTGTTCGGCCAGGTCAGCATGCGCGCTGTGCTCGCGGACCAGCCGTTCGAGCACGGCGACTAGCGCTATTGCATGCGCAGCGTCTGAAGCGGTTTTCGAAACAGCACGTCAAAGCTCGCGGCCGTACCGACGAGCAGAACCGTGAGCGACGTAATAACGATCCCTATGAAAGTGAGCAGCGGATCGAACGACCAGTCGATCTCCAGAATGTAGTTGCTTACCGCCCACGAAAGCAGCACCGCAAATCCGGCACCGATAAGGCCCGAAAGCAGCCCTAACAATCCATATTCCGCAAAGAGGATAGAGGCAAGCGTGGAACGCCGTGCCCCGAGGGTCTTGAGAACGGCATTCTCGTAGACTCGCTGAGATTTGGTCAATGCGATCGACCCGATAAGTATCAAAATACCGGAAAGGATCACAAAACTTCCGACGAACGAGATCGCGATCACGAAGTTGTTAACGAGTCTTTGGACCGTTGTGACGATGTCGGCGACGTCGAATATCTGCACGTTCGGATACGCCGCAAGTACATCCCGCTGAAGCCGCTGTCGCTCAGTCGCACCGATCCGGGAAAGAACGGTCGCGGCAAAGCTCTGGGGAGCGGTCTCGAGTACGCCGGGACGAAAGACGAATACAAACGCGGTTCGCGTATTTCGCAGGTCGAGCTTGCGGATATTGACAACACGGGCGGTTATTTTTCTCCCCGAAATATCAAAAGTGATCGAATCACCCGGCACGACCTTGAGGCGCTCCGCCATATCCTCCTCGACGGATACGCCCGGTTCCTCGCCTTCGCCCTGCCACCATTTACCTGCGACGACGCTCTCATTCTCGTCGAGGTGCGGCCGGTACGTCACAGCAAATTCCCTGCCGATCTGGCCCTGCTGCTGGCGCACCTCGCGTTGTTGAAAATCTATCGGTTTGCCGTTCACATAAGCGATCCGTGCCCGGACCGTCGGCGTCGTTTCGGGCTGCTCATTCGCTCTCGCTGCGATCAATTCGGTGAGCGGGCCGATCTGGCTCTTTTGGATATCGACAAAAAAGAGGCTCGGCAGACGCTGATTTCGCGAGAAATCGAACTCACGTATCAGATTAGCCTGAATAGACTGAACCGTTAGAACGACGAACGCTCCCAATCCAACTGCCAGCAGGATTATCCGGGTTTGGTTTCCGGGGCGATAGAGGGAATTGATCGCCTGAGAAACGGCGAACGGGCCGACCGAACGGACACGCCGGAGCAGCTCCGTGAGGACGAAGGCGGCCACATAAAGTACGATCGATGTAGCAGCCAGCCCGCCGAGAAAGAGCAGCCCGACGTTTATCGAGCCCGCCTGCCATACGGCCAAAGCAAGGAGAAGGGAGATAGATGCAGCGCCTATAGCCCACTTTACCGGGTCAAGCCTCCTCAGGCTCACGTTATTCTCGTCTCTCAGAAGGAGCCGCGGCTTGATATTTCGAACCTGTAGCAGTGGAAGAGCCGAGAATATCAGCGAGATCAAGACACCCAGGATCACCCCTTGTGCGGCAGTCGATAGCCCGACCTGATAGGTCATATTCTCGGGCAGAACGGTGCCGAATCGGGACCTCACCAGCAGTAATGTGAGCTGGGCTAGAACTACACCAAAGACGCTGCCTATGAACCCGAGCACGAGTATCTGGAGCAGGTAAACCGAAATGATGCGGTTCCCGCCTGCTCCAAGGCATTTGAGTACGGCTACCGTTTTCCGCTTTTGCTCGACGAAAGCGCGGGCCACGTTCCAAACACCTACGCCGCCGAGCACGAGGATGAGCAGCCCCGTGAGAGCGAGGTAGTTCTCGGTTCGCGTAAACTGCTGTCCGATATTCTCCTGCGTTTCTCGATAGGACTGGACCTGGATCGTTGTGCCTTTCAGAGCCTCGCGGAGCTCTGTGACCAGGGCCTTCGGATCATCCGTCGTCCGGTACAGGATCCGCCGTCGAATACGGCCCGAGTTTCGGGTTATCCCCGCATCATCAAATGCCCGCTTTTCGATGAACACTCGGGGGCCCAAACGAAATCCGGCAGTACCGCCGGGCTCCTGATCGAACGACGCTCGTATCTCGAACTCTCCCTCGCCGATCTTGATCTTGTCTCCGATCTTTACCGCGAGGTCCTCAAGCAGGATACGGGCGACGATGGCGCCGTTCTTCTCAAGTATCGCAGGGTCAAACCGCTGTCCGCCGTCGAGTGTGAATGATCCCACGAGCGGAAAAGGTGCCTCGACCCCTTTCAGCTCGACAAACTTCACATTCGTATTGGCGGTGTCGGACGGCCTTGCCATCGACGCCGTGGTGATCACTTCGTTTCGGCCGTCGATGATGCTGGAGCGGCCGACGACCTCTTCGATCTTCGCAATATCGCCGGGCGAAAAATCGTTTGTGGAGCTGATCTCGACATCGGCGGTCATCAGGGCACGGGCATCGGTTCCCACTGCTCGAGTAAGGTTCTGAATGAGCGAACGAAGCCCGACGACCGACCCGACACCGAGGGCGATGCAGAGAAAAAAGAACAGAAGCCGGCGCCACGACGACCGTATCTCGCGCATGGTCAGGTTCAGAATAAATCTCATCCGTTGACCTCGTCGCTGATCACAACGCCGTCCTTTAATACGACCTGTCTCTGGGCCATTGCGGCGAGGGCGGCGTCATGGGTCACGAGCACGAGCGTGATATTGCTCTGCCGGTGAAGGTCCTCCATCAGCTCGAAAATGTGCCGGCCGTTCTTTGAGTCCAGGTTTCCGGTCGGCTCGTCGGCGAGCAGGATCTTTGGCCGGTTTGCGAATGCTCGAGCTATCGCGACGCGCTGCTGTTCGCCGCCCGAGAGTTCGTTCGGATAGTGGTGTCCGCGGTCGCTGAGCCCGACCTCGTTCAGTAATTGGGCCGCCCGTTCTTTTGCTCCGGCCGCGCCCTGGATCTCCATCGGGATCAGAACGTTCTCAAATGCCGTCAAACTGGGAATGAGGTGAAACGACTGAAAGACGAATCCGATCTTTTCACTTCGGATGTCGGCAAGGCCGTCTTCGCCCATCGCCGTAATATCATCGCCGTCGATCAAGATCTGACCGGAGGTGGGGGCGTCGAGCCCGGCGATCAAGCCGAGTAATGTCGATTTGCCGCTGCCGGAAGCACCCGTTAGGGCGACGAACTGGCCCTCGGGGATCCCGATGGAGACGTTCGAAAGTATTGTCAGGTCCTCCGTACCAGATCTGACCGTTTTTGTGATCTCCCTTAGCTGGATCATATATCGCCTGCTCAAACAAATCGTAGCTTGCCAAATGAAACCGAACAAGTTCCAATATTTTATTGGCCGAAACGGGAGAATCAATTTATTCGAACTAGAGCGATCATAAGTTTCATATATTTGTCGGCACTCCTTTTCGGATGCTCGGGCCCGGGCGTTGCAGAGAATACTCCCAAATTGCCCAGGTCCACGCCGCCGCCTATCGGCGATCAGCCAAAGGTGATCGCTTACGGCGACAGCCTGACCGCGGGCTACGGGTTGGAAACATGGGAGGATAGTTTTCCGGCTCTATTGCAAAAGCGGCTTGATGCTGACGGATACGAGTTTCAGGTTCTCAATTACGGACAGGGCGGAGACACAGCGAAAGGCGGCCTCGCACGGCTTGACCTCGCTTTGGGTGTTGCGGGGATCCGGATCTTCATACTCGAACTTGGTGCGAATGACGTAATGAAAGGCTTGGCTGCCGACGATATAAAGTCGGACCTTAACGAGATCATAAGGCGCGTCAAAGAACGAAAAGTCGAACTGCTGCTTTGCGGATTTAGGCCGCCGCCGGCAGTCGGTTCCGCGTATTCGGCGAGCATTGAAAGGATGTATTCGGACCTTGCAAATGAGAATGCCATCGCATATATGCCCGATTTTATGGGAGGCGTGCGATCAGATCCAAATTGATGTTGGAGGACAAGATCCATCCAAACAAAGAGGGCGTTCGCGTCATCCAAGAGAATGTCTATATAGTTTGCAGCCCTTGCTTTTGAAATATGAACGGAAAAGGGATTGAATTACGCACACTGTTCCTAGGTTTGATCGCCGCCCTGGTGGTGACTGGATGTTCGCCTCAGCCGCGGCCGGAAGCTGCAGAGCAAAAACCTCTTGCCGTGCCTGAACTTCGGTCCGAGCGGCCGAAGATAATAGCGTTCGGCGACAGCCTTACCGCAGGTTTCGGTTTGACCGAGCCCGAGTCGTATCCGTACCTGCTGCAGCAGAAACTGAAGGCTGACGGATACGATTACGAAGTCGTCAATGCGGGTGTTTCGGGCGATACGAGCCTCGGCGGGCTGGAACGTGCAGATTGGGTACTGGGGCAGGAGAATACCAGGATCGTGATATTGGAACTCGGTGCGAACGACCTTCTTCGCGGAATGCCGGTCGCGAGTATGAGATCCAACCTGGAAAAAATAATAAAAAAGGCCAAAGAGAAGAACATAAAGGTCTTGTTATGCGGCATGCTCGCGCCGCCCGCGATGGGCAGCGATTATCAGCGCGAATATGTGAACGCCTTTCCCGATCTCGCCGACGAACACAAGGTCGAATTTCTGCCCTTTCTTCTTGACGGTGTCGCCACAAAGAAGGAACTCAATCAGGCGGATGGCATACATCCGAACGCGGAGGGCACGCGAATAATGACCAAGAACATATACGAAGCATTGCGGCCGCTTTTAACCGATTAGGTCAAAACTGTCCGCCTCGAAAAAACTAGGGGGTTCCATGGGGTTCAAATATTTTACTGCGGCGCTTTTTTTGACCGCAGCAACTGCAGCGATTTCATTTTCACAGACCGGGCAGATAACGACGCCCACGCCCGATCCCACGCCAACTCCAAAAGACTCAAAGGACTATGTTCGGCCGGATGCAAAAACCCGGTTCGACCGGTACGTGAAGAGCACAGTCGGGCCCGTCGTGTTAGCACGGCAGGTCGCTTCAGCAGGCGTTTCGACCTGGCGGAACTCTCCGGAGGAATGGGGGCCGCACTGGGAAGGTTTCGGGCGTCGGGTGGCATCGAATATTGGCAAGAATGTGATAAAGCAGACCACCATCTACGGTCTTGACGAGGCACTAAAACTCGACA
The DNA here is from genome assembly GCA_050246275.1 of Pyrinomonadaceae bacterium. GTDB lineage: Bacteria > Acidobacteriota > Blastocatellia > Pyrinomonadales > Pyrinomonadaceae > OLB17. The sequence continues at coordinate 230,060 of JBFWWI010000006.1, read as the reverse complement.
GCCACTATTATCGGAGCAAGAAAAAGGACGCCGGTTCGAAGATAAGAAACGCCTTGCTATCGCCGGTCACGGCCCGTAACGCAAGAGGAAAACGCGTTGTCGGATTGCCCCGTATCGTGGGAACCTATTCGTCGAGCATCATCGCATCGGAGACGTGGTACCCATCCCGATATGATTGGAAGGACGGGGTAAAGAACGGGTCGATCTCGCTCTGTATCAATGCCGCCTTTAATCTGTTCAAAGAATTTATATGGAGAGAATAGTCCCTATTTGAAGGGATCGAACCTTTCAAAAAACCTCTCGTCGAGACGATTGTGCATTGCGGGCATGGAAAGACGCCTCAAAAGTCTACTCGCCCACGAATTACCGTGTTTTGCCCGCTCGGCTTCGTCATCACTCGGCGTTTGCCACGCGGCGGAATAGTCGCTCTGCTGCGGGAATGGGTCATAGATCGAGACCTCTGCGGTCCGCCGCGCGAAAACCAGAAGGTAAGTCGGCCGGTTATTGACCATCGTCACCCTATCTCTTACCGCCTTTGGGTCCGACACCCGGTACCACGGAGCCCCGACCCGATCTTCGAACATTATCATCTCCCGCATCTCGAATCCGTTCGGCTCGTCGAGCACGTTGAAAAAGAGCTCCGGGCTGAATTGATAGAATCCGTGGCCCGCGAAATTGTTTGTGGGAGTGATGGCCAGGAAGTGGCCGCCCGGGCTTACCATCTCCATACAATTCTTTAGGGCGATCGGGAAATTGAAGACATGTTCGAGAGTTCCTCCGTCGATAACGGCGGAAAACTGAGAACGGTACTCATCGCCGATCGGTTTATTCAGATCGTGAACTACTGTCGCACTTTCATAATCGGAGGCGTCAAATGAGGTGACCGATGCTGCACCTAGAAATTCGAGGAAGGGTTCGCAAAAACCTTTTCCGGCGGCTAGGATCGAAGCCGCCGAAGCCGTAGAGATATCAGTCCCCGATTCTCGAATATTTGCGGCAAGGATGCGATCGCTGACGAGAAGCCATTGCCGCCCGATCGTCGCGGTCGAGGTAAAATCGACGCCCTTGCTTTTTGCGTACAGAAGGAATTTGGTACCGTTGGCATCGAGCCCCATATGGGAAAGAGTATACGTTGAATTTACGGCACAATTAAACGGGAGTTATGAACGTCACACACCTCGAATGTTCGCATTGCGGCCTGAAACACGAAGCCGGCCGGCTGCAGAATCTTTGTATTGAGTGCGGTAAGCCGCTATTAGTTCGGTATGACCTCGCTTTGGCGAAGCGCACCCTGTCGCCTGAAGGCCTTGAAGGGCGTGGGTCAAGTTTGTGGCGCTATCGCGAGGTGTTGCCGGTCGCGGATGAATCGAACGTCATATCGTTTGGCGAGGGCTGGACACCGCTATTAAAAGCGGATCGGATCGCCCGGACGCTTTCGGCCGAGATCGAACTTTTCATCAAGGACGAGGGGCAGAATCCAACGCAGAGTTTTAAGGCTCGGGGCATGACGGCGGCGATCTCGATGGCGAAGGAACTCGGCGTAGAAAAGGTCGCGGTGCCATCGGCCGGCAACGCAGCCGGCGCGATGGCCGCCTACGCGGCCCGGGCGGGAATTGAGGCTCATATCTTTATGCCTTCGGACACGCCGCGGGCCAACATCGTCGAGTGCGAACAGACCGGAGCTCACGTGACCCTCGTCGATGGCTTGATCACAGATTGCGGAAAGATCGTTGCAGAGCGAAAGGAAGCAGAAGGATGGTTCGACGTTTCGACGCTCAAGGAGCCGTACCGCGTCGAGGGCAAGAAGACGATGGGTTACGAGCTCGCAGAGCAATTCAATTGGAACCTGCCCGACGTCATCCTTTATCCGACGGGCGGGGGCACCGGATTGATCGGTATGTGGAAGGCGTTTGACGAGATGGAGGAGATGGGTTGGATCGGCTCGAAACGCCCCAAGATGGTCTCCGTCCAGTCAACAACTTGCGCCCCCATCGTGAGGGCATTTCACGCAGGGGAACGATTTGCCGACGAATTCGAGAATGCCGCTACCGTCGCTTCCGGGCTTCGTGTCCCGAAAGCCATCGGCGATTTTCTTATCCTTGATGCGATCCGTGCCTCGGGCGGAACGGCCGTTGCCGTCACCGACGGCGAACTTGTCGCCGCGGTTAAAGAGATCGGTGCCGCCGAAGGCGTCTTTACCGCGCCTGAGGGGGCGGCTTGTCTGCCGGCATTGCGAAAGCTGATCGCGGACGGCGCCGTTTCTGGAGGTGAGACGGTCGTGATATTCAACACCGGCTCCGGGATCAAGTATATCGAGGCGTTCGATAACTGAGCTTCACCTGCGGGAGTATCGGAAAGGTAGTTGGCCGCAGCAATCTAGGTCGGACGCCCTTTAGGTTAGCCTGCCGGCCCCGAGGGACATTGAACGATAGTAAGGCGAAAGCGAATTTGCTAGAATCTGCATTTGGGGCCAGGTGCCCAAAACGCAGACGCACAATATGTTTAGCGATAATTTCAGGCGCGGTGAAGGAAAGGGAAACGGCAGGACCGGGTCTAAGGCCGTCTCCAAAATGGCAGATATCGGATGGAAGGCTTTTCAGGCGGTGAATTCGCTTGTGCCAGAGGGCGAATCGATCCAGCCGCAATGGGCGGCAGAGCCGCTTTTGAAGTCTTATGAGCGAACCGCGCCTCCGCTCGGTTTCCCTAGAGAAACAGATTCGCTTTGCCCGGCGTGTGTTAAACAGGTTCGCAACGGCGTGATCAGCGGCGACATTCCGCTCGACATCTTGATGAACTCGCATCCCGGCGAGATCAAGGCACAGATCGTCGAGGAAAATGGCCAGGTGCTGATGCGGAAGACCTGTCCGACGCACGGCGAGTTTGAAGACGTGCTCGCCACGGACGCAAAGTTTCTCGAACGTATCGAAGGGCTTTTCTTCGGGCGCGACTTCAAATCTGCAGAAGACGATCATGTACACCATCACGGTACTAGCGATATTAAATTCGGACGTGGTGCAGTTCTTACGGTCGATCTTACGAACCGCTGCAACATGATGTGCAATCCGTGCTTCATGGATGCTAATCAGGTCGGGTATGTTCACGAACCTACTTTCGAAGACATCAAGGCGATCCTCGACCGTGCCGTTTCGTTCAAGCCGCGACGCCAGATCATAATTCTGTTTTCGGGCGGTGAGCCTACGCTTTCGCCGTTCTTTCTCGATGCGGTCGCTTATGCGAAGAAGATCGGCTTCTATCGCATCCTTGCGGCGACCAATGGCATCCGCTACGCGGAGGACATCGAGTTTGCCAAGGCCGCGAAAGAAGCGGGCCAGCACGGCGTTTATCTTCAATTTGACGGCACCAACGAAGAGGACAACAAACACCGTGGCGTCGGCAACCTTTTCGACGTAAAGCTCAAGGCGATCGAGAATCTCGCCGAGGTCGGCATCAAGGTCACGCTCGTCACTACGATCGTCAATTCGTGGAACAACCAGGGCATCGGTTCGATCGTGAAGTTTGCGGCCCAGAACATCGACAAGGTGCAGACCATCGCATTCCAGCCGGTCTCGTTCACCGGCCGCGACGAGGACGTTTCGGACGCCGACCGCATCAAGCAGCGATACACGCTTGCCGGGATGACGCATGATCTTAGAGATCAGCTGGATGGCGTTATCGAACCGATGCGCGATTGGTTCCCGCTGTCGTCATATTCGGCATTCACGTCGGTGATGGACATGCTGCAGGGCGCCGACGCTCCGTGGGGTTGGTCGTCGTGTAATTGTCACCCGAACTGCGGCATTTTCACGCTCATGGTCGTCAATAAGAAGACCAACCAAATGAAGTCGCTCTTTGAGTTCTTCAATTACGAACAGTTCATGAAGGACGTCGCAAAGATCACCGACACGGCCCGCGGCAAGAAATTGACGATGGCCCAGCTCGCAATGGCGATCATGCGCAACTACGACGCCTCGCGGGCACCCGAAGGCTTCCCGATCTCGCAAATCATCAATCTCTTCAAGCCGTCGTCCACAACATCAAACTCAGACCGCAACGACCGGATGCAGGTCGAGAAAAAGGACGACGACATCTGGCGGGTTCTCTGTGTCGAAGGGATGTGGTTTCAGGACCTCTTCAACTACGATTTCCGCCGTACTGAGATGTGCGTGATACCGTATGGGACACAGGAAGGCGAGATCTCGTTTTGTGCTTACAACACAGGCGTCGGCTGGCGTCAGATCATCGAAGAAATGCACAAGACCGCTTCCTTGAGCGAATGGTACAAAGAGAACGGCCGCCACGATGTTTATGCCAAAGGCAAAGCTGTGCCGGGCATTGGCAAGACACGTTCGCTATCGCTGCCCGTGATCGCGAAGGTGCTCGAGCAGGATCTCGACAAGCCGGTCGCAACGCCGTATTTGGTGGAAGAGAGCGAGACGGTCGGGGTCTAGCAGGGAATTCTCGCCCAGCTGCGAGCTATGATCTGCGAGCTTCCAGTCGATCCTTTGGCTGGCAGCTCGAAGCTGATAGCTCTCAGCTGTTTGTAAACCTTAACTCAACCGATACCTTCTGCTATTTTTTTTAGTCCCGCTGATAGTTGGCCCGTGATATGGACCCTCAGTGCCCGCCTTCCGCGGTCAAGCAGCACCTGAAAATCACCTCTAGCCTGCGCTGCCTTTACGACTCCAAACGTATATTTCTGTTCGGGAACCGGAAGATCGACCTCATCTTCCGCCGTGATCTGCAAGAACACGCCATTGTTAGCTCCGCCTTTGTAGGCCTGGCCGGTCGAGTGGAGAAACCGCGGGCCGAAGCCGAGGCAGGTCGCGGCGAGTTCTTTGTGCAGGACTTTCTCACGAATGGATCGAAGAGCAGCTTCGTTCTCAGCATTCATTTCTAGATATGCGAGGAGGGCGAAGTAATCGGCTGAGCCGATCCGTGATATATGGGCGTTTAAGTAGCCGGCGAGCGTCCTCTCGGTCGTGAGTTCGTTCAATGCCGCGACATTCGCATCGTCGCTGAAAAGGCTGATCCCGTCGGCTTGGAAGAATGGCGTTTCACTCGGCAGCGAACCGGTTCGTTCGTATTCTTCGGTTATTTTCTTTGCCTCGATCTTTGCGGATTCAACGTCGGGTTGGTTGAATGGGTTGATGCCCATCACGGCTCCGGCAACGGCGGTCGCGAATTCCCACCGGAAAAATTCCTGCGAGATGTGATAGAGGCTTTCAAGCTCGATACGGATCATCGGATGCCCCGAGCGTTCGATGTCTTCGAGGCGAGTATAGGTCCCTTCCTCGGTCGGCGAACCCTTAACGCCGATGTGCACGAAGACACGGTCGTTGTAGTAGTTCTCGGCGTCGAGGATCGGTTCGCGGTCCACGGGAATGATCGCGACGCCGCTCTTGCCCGTCGATTCGGCGATGAGTTGTTCGAGCCACGCGCCGAGGTCGTAAACCTCGGGCGAAGTAAAGATCGTGAGCTTGTCGCGGCCGAGCCTGTGGCAGGTGCCGAGCACGAGGCCGAGCAAGGCGCCGGGATTCTCTTCGGAATTGTGCCGTTTGCAAAGTTCGGCCATTTCGTTGGCCCGCTCGAGCAAAATGTCGACATCCAATCCCATCGCCGCAGCTGCCGTTAGTCCGAATGCGGAGAGTGCCGAGAATCGGCCTCCGACCTCGGGTTTGCCGTAAAAAATGTGGCGAAAGCCGTCTTCTTTCGCGATCTGCTCCATCTTCGAGCCGGGATCGGTGATGGCGACGAACTGCCTGCCGGGTGATTCCGAGATTTTCGAAACGCGGTCGAAGAAGTATTGTTTGAAGCAGTTGGGCTCGAGCGTAGAGCCCGATTTGCTCGCGACGATGAAGAGCGTCTTCGCGAGATCGAGTTTATCCTCGACAGCCTTCACCTGCGACGGAACGGTCGAATCGAGGATATGAAAATTCCCTTTGCCGAATGTGACCGCGAAAACCTCAGGGCACAGCGAAGATCCGCCCATACCCATCAGGAGGACATCGGTAAAGCCTGCATCTTCGATGTCGGACGTCAGATCGTGGTATTTCGAAGTGTTCCCTATTCCTTCACTGACGAGGTTCAGCCATCCGAGCCATTTTGTCTCGTCATCGCCGGTCCAGATGGTGGCATCCGCCTCCCAGATGCGTCTGATTTTGTTGGCTGCATTCCACTCCACGATTTGCCCACGTACGTCGTCTTCGATCTGGGATGGGAGCGAGTATGAGATTGAGTTTGTTGTCATCTTTTGAATTCCTTTGGTGCGTTCAATTCTCACGCAAGAGCGGGCTGGAATCAAAGTGTCCGCGTAACTCGATGAACTGGGCTAGCCCTGCGATACCTGATTTGCGCAAGTCCCTAAATTGTCTGGTAACATTCGTACAATGAAGCTCATATTTTCACTCTCGTTCCTTGCGGTCCTGACAACGGTTGCGTGGGCCCAGCCGTGCGTCGATGTCGCCAAGCAGATGAGACCGGTGCTATCTGACGAAACCGCGAAGGCCTATGAGGCGCATCTCGCTGTCGCACAGGAAGCGTACAACAAGAACCCGAACGTCGCCGAAGAGTTGATCTGGTACGGACGACGGATGGCCTACACGGGCGAATACAAGAAAGCGATCGAGATCTTTTCCAAAGGCATAAAGACGTTTCCGAATGACGCCCGAATGTATCGGCACCGCGGCCATCGTTTTATCACGCTCCGTTGCTTTGACGACGCGATCCGCGATCTCGAAACGGCGGCAAAGTTGGTCAAGGGCAATCCCGACACGGTCGAGCCGGACGGCCTGCCAAACGCCCGCAATATACCGACCAGCACATTGCAAACGAACATCTGGTATCACCTCGGGCTTGCTTACTATCTGAAAGGCGAGCTCAAAAAGGCCAATCGAGCGTACGCCGAATGTCAAAAGGTGTCAAAGAATAACGACATGCTGGTCGCGACCGTCTATTGGCGATACATGACGCTTCGGCGGTCGGGCAAGGCCAAAGAGGCGAAACGGCTGCTCGACTCGCTGCCAAAGGCTCTCGAGGTCATCGAGAATGAAGATTACCTCAATCTCATCAAACTCAACCGTGACGAGGAGCGGCCGGAGGATCTGCTCTCGACGATCCGCGGAGACGCGAATACGCTTAGGTCGGCTTCGCTCGGTTACGGCATCGGGAATTATTTTCTTTATAACGGAGATAAGGAAAAGGCTCTGATCATCTTCCGAAAGATCGTCGATGGGGATCAGTGGGCGAGCTTTGGCTACATCGCCGCTGAAGCTGAGCTGAAGCGACTTTCATTCTGACGCCTGCCGCCACGGGGGCCGATAACCAAAATGAGCGAGTTAAGAATTGCATTGGCGCAGATCGCACCGGCCTGGTTCGATCGTGAGAAGACGCTCGGCAAAGTTTGCGACAGCATCTCCGATGCGGCGGCGGAAAAGGCCGAGCTTGTCGTATTCGGCGAGGCACTGGTCCCGGGATATCCGTTCTGGATCGAGTATTCACAGGTCACCGCATTCAACTCGGCTTTTCACAAGGCCTTCCATGCGGAGTACATCGCTCAGGCGGTCTGCATAGAAGGCGGCGATCTGAAGCCCGTTCGCTCGATCGCGCGTGAAAAGAACATCGCGGTCTACCTAGGCATCATCGAGCGCCCTAAAGACCGCGGTGAGAGTCTTTACGCCTCGCTCGTCTATATTGATCAGAGTGGCGAGATCGGTTCGGTACACCGTAAATTGATGCCGACCTATGACGAGCGAATGACGTGGGCGATCGGCGATGGAAATGGGCTGAGAACTCATGAACTGGGCCAATTTACGGTTGGCGGATTGAATTGTTGGGAAAACTGGATGCCGCTCGCGCGTACCTCGCTTTATGCACAAGGCGAAGATCTGCACGTCGCTGTTTGGCCCGGCAGCAAGCGAAACACGAACGACATAACCCGCTTTATCGCCCTCGAATCACGCTCGTTCGTCGCGTCAGTTTCAGGGCTGATGCGAAAGAGCGATCTTCCCGAGCACTTGCCGGGAATTGAGCGGATCATCGAAAATTCGCCCGAGTTCCTTGCCAATGGCGGTTCGTGCATCGCGGCGCCGGACGGTAACTGGGTCATCGAACCGTTTTGCAACGAAGAGAAGATCTTGATCGCAACTATCGACCACGCCCGCGTGCGCGAAGAACGCCAGAACTTCGACCCGACCGGGCATTACTCGCGTCCGGATGTACTTAAATTAACTGTGGATAGAAAACGGCAGGCAGCGGCTGAATTCGAAGATTAGCCTAACCAGTCGAGCAGCATCGCTTCCTGTTTATGAAACGCCTGTTCGGGTTTGCCTGACTTGGTCATCGGAAGTTTGAAGAAAACGGAAAGCTGTTCCTGGATGCCTGATTCGCCGCGTTGTTTGGCGAGATCGAGACATCGGGCGATCTCGATCGCGAGCGGAGCCGCAAGGATCGAATCCTTACAAAGAAAGTTGACCTTTATCTGCATCGGCTGGCCGAGGAAGCCGCGGATGTCGATATTGTCCCAGGCCTCTTTGTTGTCGCCTCGCGGCCGGTAATAACGAATATCGACGATGTGATCCTCGACCTCATAGCCGAGAATGTCATCGAGCACGCTGCTCTTCGTCTTGACCTTTGAGGCGAGCGAGTCTTCGTTCGAAAGAGCCAGGCCATCGCGGTTACCCAAAATATTTGTTGAATACCAGCCGTCCACGTGGAGGGCTCGGGCCTTCAATGCCGGGGCGAGTACGGTCTTGATAAATGTTTGCCCGGTCTTTCCGTCTTTTCCGGCGAGCGGCACTTTTTGCGTTTCGGCAAACTCGATCAAGGCCGGTATGTCGGCCGCGAGCGAGGGCGTGAAGTTTCCGTAAGGCACGCCTTCGGCGATAGCCCCGTAGGCATAGAGCATCGCCGGCGAGATTTGAGGAGAATTTTCATCGAGCGCGGCGTCGAAACTAGCGATCGAGTTGAAGATCTCGTTTCCTTCGGCAGCGAGCTTTTCGGTCGAGGCAAGGTTGATCACGACGACCGAATCGCATTTTTCACGGAAGCGTCTGAGATCCACACGGATCCGATCGACCACAGCACGGTGTCCTTTTCTGCCGATCTTGTTTTCTCCATCGATCAGCGATAGAAACCGCTCGTCACCAACAGCCGGCCACGGCTTTATCTGCCTCAACGCCTCTTCAGCAGCGACGAACTGTTTGTGGGTCAGCACATCGTGTTCTTCGGCGGCCTTTGCAAGGTGATCCGGGAACAGATCCCAGCCGGCAAATATGATGTCACTGTAATCCGTGAGGCCGTCGATGTCGAGATTCGCCAGTGGCAAGCCGGTCTCGTCGATAACGCCCTGCTTGAGCAATTCCACCCCGGCCGCCATCGTCGTGCCGACGGCGCCGCCGATGCCGACCACTGCGATCCCTAAAACACGTTTTCCCATAAAGAAACCGTAAGTTTACAACAAGAAAATTCCAATAACTATCATCGGGGACTCTTCGATGAGAGCAGTTTCGCGAGTTCTCGTTTGAGCAGCTTTCCGGTCGGGCCTTTGGGAATGTCGGCAACGAAGTGGACGGTCTTTGGGCATTTGTAGTCGGCGAGGTGGAGTTTGCAGAAGGCGATGATGTCGTCTGGGGTGACCTGGGTTGTCGGGTCCTGATATCGCCCTTGCTCACGCGCGGGCTTGTGCACGATGTCGGCCACGCTCCGTGACGGTCGTGTTTCGGCACATGCGGCCGCCTCGCAGCCGTCTTTCAGGACGATGAAGGCGGCGACCTCTTCGCCGTAGAGTTCGTCGGGGACGCCGATGACGGCGGCGTGAGCGACGGCCGGATGGGTATACAGAATGTCGTCGATCTCGCGAGGGTAAATGTTCTCGCCGCCGCGGATGATCATGTCCGATTTGCGGTCGGCGATGTAAAAGAAGCCGTCGGCGTCGCGATAGCCGATGTCGCCGGTGTGGAACCATCCGTTTGCAAACGCCTTTTCGGTCGCCTCCGGATTCTTGAAATAGCCCTTTAAGATGTTCGGCCCGCGGAGGACGATCTCGCCGAGTTCGCCGTCTTCGACTTCCTCATCGTTCTCATCGAAAACCTTCATTTCATTGCCGATCGGCTGTCCGCACGAACCCGGACGCCGCGTCTCGTTCGGCGGGTTGAATGTCGATCGGCATGTTGACTCGCTTAATCCATAACCCTCGATTACAAGTACGCCGAACGTCTGCTCGAATTTTCTTAACACTTCCGCCGGAACCGGAGCCGAACCGCACATGGCGAAACGTAGAGAAGTGGTCAGTGGCCGGTGGTCAGTGGTCAGAGGGCGAACCACCCCGTCCGCCGAAGCGGCGTCCTCCCCTCCTTCGTAAGGAGGGGCGTCCTGCCTCGTCGTTGCGTCTTTGCCACCAGCTGACGCAGGCGGTTTCGCCTTTGTGAGCAACATCGACAGCATTGTGGCGACGGAGCCGAAGGATGTGATCTTGTATTTGTCGATGATCTCCCAAAACTTCGATGCGGAGAATTTAGGGGAAACCACTGTCGAGCCGCCGCAGAAGAGCGCGGTCATCGTGGTGACGGTCACGGCGTTCATATGGAAGAGCGGCATTATCGTCAGTAGCCGGTCGTCGGGGCCGAAGCCCATCCAACCGGCGATCTGCTCGGCGTTGGCGAGGAGGTTTCCGTGGGTGAGCAGACATCCCTTGGGCTTGCCGGTCGTCCCCGAGGTGTAGATGATGATGGCTTCGTCGTCGGTGTCGAGAACGGTGTCGGGAAAGGTGTAGGGGAAACCGGCGGTGGCGGAATCGAGGTTGGTGAAGTCGACCGTTGGCGGCAAGGCGTTTTCCGCACTAATTGCAAACGGGGACGCCTCCGCTCCAGTCAATAAAAGCTTCGATTCTGAATTGCCGACTATCCATTCGACCTCTTCAGGCTTCAAGAGCGAATTCACAGGCCCCGCAATGGCGCCGATCTTCCAGCAAGCAAAATACGCGACGATGTATTCGGCAGAATTAGGGAGCAGAAGGCTGACAACGTCACCTTTTGCGATGCCATTCAACGCCAGCAGATTCGCCGTCCGGTTCACCGCACTTTCAAATTCGGCATACGTCCACTCTCGCCCGTCAGCTTCTGAAAAGAGAAAGGGCTTGTGATCGTACTCTGATACTCGGGCCCGGAGCAGCTCGCCGATGTTCGAAAATGACATATCGAGAACAGGATAAGCCTGTTTCGCCGCAAAAATAAATCGCCGATCACTGGAAGTACCTACCCGCGTGGGTATTTTCGCTCCGGTTCGGATAAGCTAACTTCAACCTCATTCGCGGGCAGACCGCACATGTCATTAAGGAGAGACTCTATTCTGATGCCAACTTTTATTATTTTTGTGATCATTATGGTACTGGCCGCCCTTAGTGCGGGGTGTCAACAAGCCACAAGCACCAACGGGGCAAACAACACGAACTCTGCGGCGGTGAATTCAGCGGCAAATGATACCAAGCCGGAACCGAAAACGTCGGGATCGCCTGCCGGAAGCGATACGGCTGCCGGCTCTCTTGCGACCCCGACCGAGGCCTATAAGACCGCATACGAACTCAGAAAGAGAAAGGACGTCGAAGGGCTGAAAAGGATAATGTCAGACGACATCAAAGAATTCCTGACGATGATGGGCGAAGAAGAGAAAAAATCGCTTGATGACATGATCCGCGAGATGACCGAAAAGCCGCAGGCGGACCGAGCCGAAGTGCGTAACGAAAAGATAAAGGGCGATCGGGCGACGGTTGAGTATCTGACGGAAACGGGCGGCTGGAAGACCATGGATTTCGAAAAAGTTAATGGTAAATGGCTTCTTTCATTCCCGAAGGCGGACGGTCCTGAAGACAGCAGGGGCGACCAGTAATCCCAAGATCGAACACCATTTCTCTTTTTTTTCCGCTTGACCGGCGTTTCATTATCTGAAGCCCGGTTCGCGGGAATCGTGCGCCTGCAAAGGCGATTGCGTTTTACCCCGTTATCCAATATATTTCGAGGGCATCGACATTGAACGTTATGACTGTCTACCGAAGCTTTGTCAGCGGAAAATGGATCGAATCCCCCTTGGCCAGAAGGGTCGCGAATTTGAACCCCGCCGATACCCGTGACGTTATCGGCGAGATCGAGATGGCCGGGCGCGAAGAAGCGAGAACGGCCGTCGAAGCCGCCTTTGACGCCTTTCGCGAGTGGAAACGGACGCCGCCGCCTGCCCGCGGCCGCATCGTGGCCCGTGCCGCGCGCCTTATGGAGGACCGCAAAGAGGAATTGGCCTCCGCGATCACGCGCGAAGAGGGAAAGACACTAGCCGAATCTCGCGGCGAGATCACGCGGGCGATCAATGTGGTCGAATTCTGCGCCGGCGAATCGCGCCGGATGGTCGGCGAAACGATCCCATCTGAATTGCCGGCAAATTTTGCATATACGATAAAAGAACCCCACGGTGTCGTGGCCGTCATCACGCCTTGGAATTTTCCGGTCGCGATCCCTGCGTGGAAGATCGCCCCGGCATTGGTCGCGGGGAATACGGTCGTCTTCAAGCCGGCAACGCTAACTCCGGCGACCGCCGTGATGCTGACCGAGATCTTCATTGAGGCCGGCCTGCCTAAGGGCGTTCTGAACCTGATCCTGGGCTCGGGAAGCGAGGCCGGAGACGAGATCGTCAACCATCCTGCGATAAAGGCGATCTCATTTACCGGCTCGACCGAGACCGGTTTGAAGCTCTATGCTCAGGTTGCGCCCCGCGGGGTCAAGGTTCAGGCCGAGATGGGCGGCAAGAATCCGGTGGTGGTGCTCGAAGACTGCGACATGGATCTGGCGGTCGAATCGACGGCTCAGGGAGCATTCGGCTCGACCGGCCAACGCTGTACGGCAACTTCCCGTGCGATCGTGATCGATCGGATCGCGGACCAATTTGTCAAAGGCATTGTCCGCCGTGCAAAGAGCTTCAGGCTCGGGCCGGGTGATGCCCCGGGCACGGATATCGGCCCGTCGGTTGACCGGTCTCAATTCGAAACGGTTCTCAAGTATATCGACATCGGACGCGAGGATGGGGCCGAGCTATTGTGCGGCGGAAGACGTGCTGAAGGTGAGGGGTTGGAAAATGGTTGGTTTGTCGAGCCGACGGTATTTGATCGGGTCACGCCGGATATGCGGATCGCACGCGAAGAGATCTTTGGACCTGTATTATCGGTGCTTAGGGTAAAAGATTTCGACGAAGCGATGGCGATCGCGAACGACAGCGATTACGGCCTTTCGTCGTCGGTATTCACAAACGACGCGAACCTGGTTCACCGGTTCGTTGACGAGATCGAGACGGGAATGACGCACATCAATTCCCCCACGACCGGCGGCGAGGCCCATGTTCCGTTCGGCGGGATCAAGCACACGGGCTTGGGCGCACGCGAGCAGGGTTCGACATCGCTCGATTTTTATACTGAACTTAAGGTAGTGTATGTCGACTACACCGGCCGCAAGCGCGAAGGAAATCTGTATTGACGTGGGAAACCTGTCCCGATCGCACTTGAATCGGCAGCGGCCTCGCCGAATCGCGTGAGCGTCTTTCGATCGATCCTAATATATGAAACCACTCGCAAAGCTAACTTTGATCGGCGCGTTTTGTTCCGCTGCCGTCTTTCCTCAGCATGTCCAACACAATGCACCGGCCAACCCGGCCGGATCCGATCCGATAGAGCTTGTATCGACCGATGCGATCGGCAGCAGGAGAGTGGCGACATCGAACAAACAGGCTCAGGCTTTTTTCGATCAGGGACTGACGCTGTACTACGCCTTTAACGACGGCGACGCGGTAAGATCGTTTCGCCGGGCGGCACAACTCGATCCGCAGCTTGCAATGGCCTATTGGGGCATTGCTATAGCCGCGTATCCGCGAAGCACCGGCGGCGGCAATCCCGGCGATGAGAAACGGCTGAACGAGGCACGGGATGCAATAAAGACCGCGATGTCGATGCCGGCTCCGCCATCCGATCGAAAATATATCGAAGCGCTGTCTAAACTTCTCCCCGACGAAGCCGGTTACAACCGAAAAGCCTCAGAGGATGCATATCGCGAGGCAATGAAACCGATCTACGAAGCGTCGCCGCGAGATGCCGATGCCGCAGCTCTTTACGCCCTGAGCATCTTTTATTCGGCCGGTTATTCCAATTGGACACGTGACGGCGAGCCCGTCGGCAGATGGCCGGAAATGCTAGCCGTCCTCGAGGCAGGCCTCAAGCTTCATCCCAAACACGTCGGCCTGACCCATACGTATATTCACGGTGTCGAAGAATCAATGCAGCCCGAACGTGCACTCGCCGCGGCCGATGCTCTGCGCGGGCTAAAGATCTTCATCCCGTCGTTTGGCCACCTTGTCCATATGCCGGCACATATCTATGTGAGAACCGGCAACTTTCAAAGATCGATCGAATCGAATGAAGAAACGGCAACGATGCCAACAGATACCTTGTCGGAAGAATTCAGGCTATGGCATTACAATCACGTACTGAATTTCCTCCTTTTCTCGTACGCCATGCAGGGCAATTTTGCTAGGGTCACGCATACTTTGGACCGCAAATTCGGATTCAGATCGCCACGCGCGAGCGATCAGCGACCTCGATATTGGGTGCGATTCAAGCGTTGGGATGACATACTCAAGGCTCCGGCTCCACCTGCGGATAGCCGCCCCGAGACGTTGAAGGCTTGGACGTGGGCACGGGCAATGGCGCACATTGCCACTGGCGACGCTACCCGGGCTCAGGCGGAAAGACCGAAAGATACTACCGATTTATCTCCGCTGCGAAAGATCGATGATGCACGCATCGACGCGGCGATCGCTCGTCAGAAAGGCGACAAAGCCGCCGAGATCGATTTTTTACGAGATGCCGTCGATGCGGAAGACACGCTCCCATATTCCGAGCCTCCGTTGTCGATCGCACCCGTTAGGGAAAATCTCGGCGGTGCACTCCTCCGCGACGGGCAGTTCGTCGAGGCCGAGAAGACTCTTCGAGAAGATCTGCGGCGTAATCCCGGCAGCGGACGCTCGCTGTTTGGCCTGATGAAGGCTCTCGAAGCGCAGGGCAAAAGGGACGAAGCCGCGACGGTGGAAAAGCGCTATCGCGAAGCATGGAAATATGCCGATATCACGCTAACTGTCGAGGATCTCTGAGAAGACGCCGCTTTTGCCGCCCGCCGTTATTTTGTTGACGTCTTTTCAGAAAGGATCCAGTTGTTCGGGTCAAGCTCGACCTTTTGAGGTTTCTGCGGGAGCTTTATCTTGAACGGGGTCTTGGGCCCGAGCGCCGCCACCGTTCCAGTTGCGATCTTATCCCCGCCGAACTTTATAAGTACGGGTAATGGCATAAAGAAATTGTCCGGCACGTTTTCCTGGATTATTTCACCAGTCAGCATTGCAGATCCGTCGGGCTGCATCTCGACGCTATGGACCATCGTGTAGGACGGTAGGTTTGATTCGTAAACCCATTGCTGAAAGAACCAGTTCAGGTCTTTTGCACCGTAGCGCTTGGCGATGGGTGTCTTTGCAAAGTGCTCGTTCGCGACGGCACGAAAGTCATCGGTCGATGCCGTGCTGTTTCTATGCCGCTCGACAAAATCTCTCATCATCTCGAAAAATGGCTCGCCGCTGCCGCTCGCCGGGTCCGTGAAGAGGAAATGCAGCATTCTTAGTACAAGTGCTCCCTTGTTGTAAACGAGCGTTTGATAGCCGCCAAACGTCTTGGACGTGTTCAGGCGGTGGCCAAGAATGATCGGCCCGACATCATTCAGCTTTCCTTTTCCCTGCCCGGAGAGCGTTTGCGGCGGTCGACGCAGCGTCTCGCGCATATTCTCGATTAGGTTGACCGAGGCCTTTGGGCTGTCGCGAAGGCCTGTATAGAGCACGCCTGAATACTCGGCAAATCCCTCGCTGAGCCATTGATCCCGATAGGACCGCCAGGCAACGATATTGCCCCACCACTGATGCCCGGTTTCGTGAGCGACGAATGCGTACGTATTCTTATTTGCACTGTCGGTCCGGGGTATCATAAGCATCGAGGGAAACCCTTGGCCAAATCCGTACGGGTGGAACGACGCAGAATACGTCTCGTATGGATACTTGCCGAATAGTTTGTGAAAATACCTGACCGAGTTGCTCAGCTCCGCGAGAACAAAACTCTCTTTAAGCGACATTACGGCGCCATCCACCGAGTTGAACTCGAGCGGCAGCGTTTCATCCGTGCCGTCCCACTTTGCCTTCTCGTTGTGCCGAACAAATGGCCCAAGCGCAAACGTCGCAAGGGCGATCGGATGGTCCATCTTGTACTGGCTGACGATGTAGTCCTTATCGTCAGGCGACGGAGCCTCGGCGACGCGGTTGCCAACGCAGACGACCTTCAGTCGCCTTGGGTGGGTGAATACGATCGAGTAGTTAGCGCGGTCGAGATACCCGTGGCGTGGATACCAGGTAGTGGTCGAACGCGGATATGAGAAATCTCCGGCAGACCCCACGCTCGGCTGTTCCAGAAAGTCGCCCTGCATTGTCATCTCGAGCGTCAGTTCATCGCCGGCCTTTAATTCCGCGGGAAGGAAGACGGTGAAACCGCCCTCCCAATCTTCCTGCGCAAACTCGATCTCGCTGTTACCGTACTTGACCGAACTTACACGAAGCTGCTTTTTCAAGCGTTCGTCCTCATAGCGGCTCAGAGATTCACCGAGGTTGAAAGGGATGGCTCGGATCCCATCGGCCAGGACCTTCATTCTAAGCCCTGAGCGAAGTACGACCTTGCTCTTTGGCGAGCGCAGATCAAGGTCAATATCATAGGTAGTGATATCTACCAGGTCGCTAAGGTCCGAGTACTGGACGGTGCCACGCTCATAATCCGAAAGGCTGTAGAACGCGGTCAATACTTCGCTCGAGTAAAGTGTGCCCTTGTACGCAAAGATCAGGCCCTTTTCGCCGCCGTTGATGTCGAAGAACGCCGTCGGGATGCGGTTCTGCGGATCGAAAACGTAGCTGAACTCGTCCATTTTGCCACCTCGAAACGTGCCGACGAACACTCCGGCCGGTTCCTTGTTTTGGATCGAGATCGATAGACGGCCGGCGATGTTGACGCCGTTCTCCTTTCTCATCCTCTCGTCCGCCTCGACAGCGAATTTCTGTATATCGGCCGGTGCGGGCCCGGGCGCCGCCCTTGCGGCAAGTGCGTCGAGCGAACCATCGGTCGTGCGGATCACCGCTTGGGAAAAATCGGACTGGACCGCGTCCGACTTAAGTAGCCGCTGGACGTTTGCCTTCTCAAACGTGTTGTCGGGAACGGGCGCGACAAAGGTGCCCTTGCCGGTAAATACCGCTCCCGTATTGTTCCCACCGAACGGAG
This sequence comes from Pyrinomonadaceae bacterium, assembly GCA_050246275.1. GTDB lineage: Bacteria > Acidobacteriota > Blastocatellia > Pyrinomonadales > Pyrinomonadaceae > OLB17. The sequence continues at coordinate 212,680 of JBFWWI010000006.1, read as the reverse complement.
ATGTCAGATAAAAGGTGCCCGTGAACGACATTGTCACCCGGTCCACCTTCATCACATGGTCTGTCACCTGAACGCTCCCGCCTGACAACGAAAAGGCTTTTAGTTCGTCATAAACAGACCGCTGCGAATAAGCCGTCAGGGTAAATAGGAATATAAGGACACCGACGGCCAGGGCGAAGGCGCGAGGTGGCTTTTGAGAGACTGACATATGGTTGTTTGATTCTCCTGTCGAATTTCGAGGCGTTGCTAAGCAAAATATTTTAATCCGGATACGGTGTCAAGGCCTTTTCGACCGGCTGTAGCTAGCACATCATATGTCCGGTTGAAGTAGCAGATGATATGTCCGCTTTCGGCGGTTGAGATCGGCCGATACTCAAGCGACGGCCGTCCTCTCAAACGGCCCGTCCGACATCCGCGCGAATTGAAACCGAAGCGGCCCGCCGCTTCGCTCCCATTTCGCCAAAGGGGACATTTGATGTGCTAGCAAAACCCGACATCTTTATTTGCTATCAACAGGCTTTTTTGACCGGCCCGTTGTTTTCTTTCAGCGGAAAGGGAATTCTGATATTATTCGCGAGACCAAATTCGTGCAGAAGATCTATGGAACCACAAGAGAAAAGAGCAAGCGTCTCCGACGCCGTCCGGAAGCACAAAGAATTTCTATTCCCCGCCGTTGCGAACTATTACCAGGAGCCGCTCGCCTTGATACGGGGAGAAGGGGAGTACGTATGGGACGACCAGGGAAACAAGTACCTCGATTGTTTTGGCGGGGTACTGACGGTCAGCCTCGGCCACGCGCATCCTCGGATCAATGCTGCGTGGAAGGACCAGGTCGACAAGATCTCTCACACTTCGACCCTTTATGCGAACCAGCCCCAGAGCGACCTTGCCGAAAAGCTGGCTGAGATATCGCCGGGCAATTTGAAAAGATCGTTCTTTACGAATAGCGGAACCGAGGCTGACGACACCGCGATCCTCGCGGCTAAGCTCGCCACCGGGAATCAGGAGATCATCGTGCTGCGGCATTCGTATGCCGGAAGGTCGGCGACGGCTCTTGCATCGGTCGGGCATAGATCATGGCGGCCGATCGCTTCGCAGGTGCCGGGAATAATTCATGCGGCCGCCCCTTACTGTTATAGGTGTCCGTTCAAGCTGGAGTATCCATCGTGCGGAGTCGCCTGTGCCGACGATGTCGAGGACATCATCAACACGACCACGACCGGGAACATCGCCGCCTTTATGGCAGAGACGATCCTCGGCGTTGGCGGTTTTATCATCCCGCCAAAGGAATATTTCCCGCGTGTCGCCGAGATCGCTCGAAGCCACGGCGGGCTGTTCATCTCGGACGAAGTTCAGGCAGCTTGGGGCCGGACGGGCGATAAATGGTTCGGCATCGAGCATTGGGGCGTCGAGCCGGACATCATCACATCGGCCAAAGGCATGGGCAACGGCGTGCCGATTGGCTGGACCATCGCGACGCCCGAGGTCGCCGATGCCTTTCCGGGATTGACGTTCTCGACATTCGGAGGCAATCCGGTGTCATCGGCTGTCGGCCTTGCGGTCATCAAGGTGATCGAGGAAGACGATCTAAGGACGAACGCCCGCATTGTCGGTGACTACCTGAAAAGCCGCCTGCTCGAACTGCAAGACAGACATGCGATCATCGGCGATGTCCGCGGCATGGGTCTGATGCTTGGGATCGAACTCGTAAAGGATCGAAAGACAAAAGAACCCAACCCCGAGGCCGTGCTAAAGGTTTTTGAGGATACAAAACGACTAGGTGTATTGATCGGAAAAGGTGGGCTTTACGGCAACGTGATCCGGACCGGAATGATGCTCAACACGACGACGAATTCGGTTGACCGGCTGGTCGAGGCTTTGGATGCCGGCTTCGCTTCGTGCTAGCCGATGCCGGTGATCCGTTATTGCAGATACGTTTCGCTTCCGGCCCTCAACGGTCTTTCGGCGTCGTTTCCTGTTGGGCACAAACCTGAACCGTATATCGGCACGGAACACCCCGTTCGATCAGGAAATCGACGAAAAGCGCCGCTGCCGAATATGACAGATAGCCGATCAGAAAACAGGCGATACAGACCGCGATCGCAAGTGCAGAGCTTCCTCGCATCGGTGGCATTCTCCTTTGGATAGTTATCTATGATCGCGATGGAGTGAATTCAGGAAAACGCCGCGTCACGACTTGGCGCCAACACAATATCAGAAGAGCGGATAAAATTCAAAAATCCGAATTTTATCCGCACCCGTGAATTGTCGAAAGCTTTTCAGCACCAAAAAACCGATTATGGACAGAACACTCTTACCGAAGGCCGTCTTTGCCCTGGCGGCTTTTTCATCAGCATTGTATGGCCAGGCGCCAGACCGTATAAAGGTCGCCGCCGGTGCGGAACGAGCATTTGAAAAGGCTTCGAAAACGAATTCGATGCCGGCGCCCGGCTGTGCGGTCGGGGTGTCGTTGAACGGCGAATCTGTCTTCGAGAAGGCGTTTGGCCTCGCGGAGATGGAGCACGACATTCCCAATTCGCCGCAAACGATCTTTGAATCCGGTTCGGTGGCTAAACAATTCACGGCGGCGGCGATCGTCCTGCTCGAACAGGACGGCAAACTCAAGATCGACGACGACGTCCGAAAGTATATTCCCGAGCTTCCGGATTACGGCAAGCCGGTGACTATCCGACATATACTGACGCACACCGCTGGACTTCGCGATTGGGGATCGGTGATGCAGTTGACCGGCGTCGGGCGTGGAGACCGCGTCATTAGCCAGGCTGTTGCGCTTGATGTGATCTACCGGCAAAAATATCTCGATTTTGTACCAGGTGCCGAGTATTCCTATTCGAACAGCGGCTATCAACTGGCCGCCGAGATCGTCGAACGCGTAGCCAAGCAGAAATTTCCGGCGTTCGTAGCGGAGCGGATCTTCAAACCGCTCGGAATGACGAACAGTTCGACGCGGGATAATTATCAGCGGATCGTTCCCGGCCGTGCCCAGGCATATTCCCGTCAGGGTGCCAACGCGCCGTGGGAACTGAACATGCCTTTTATGAACGTGTATGGAAACGGCGGCATGCTCACAACTGTTGGCGATTGGCTCAAATGGAACGCGATGCTTGACGCCCGTACCTGGAATCCGTCGCTTGTCGATGCTCTTGAAACACAAGGAGTGCTCAATGACGGGCGAAAGATCGTGTATGCACTCGGACTGAACGTAAGCACTTACAGGGGAATGCGGGACGTCTCGCATGGCGGTTCGACCGCCGGATATCAGACCTTCCTTGCTCGTTATCCCGATCAGAAGGTATCGGTCGCCGTTCTTTGCAACGGCACCAGCCCAAGTGCCGGCGGCCTAGCGGCAAGTGTGACGGATGAGATATTCGGGCCTTTTCCAGAAGGGCCAAAGCCCCCGGCAGGTATCTCCGTTCCGGAAGATCAATTGAAAAAATTCGTCGGCCTTTGGCGGAACGGGCGCACACGGTTCCCGGTCCGAATATCCGTAAAAGGCAGCCAATTGCGATTCGGCGATGCGCCGCTTAGACCCGACGGGGAGGTCCAGTTCCAATTGGAAAGTCAGACGATCAAATTCGAACTTGACGCCAAAGGCCGACCCATTTCCTTAGAGCGAAATAATGATGGTGACGTGATCAAGTATTACGCGGAAAACGAGTGGAAACCGACGCCCGCAGATCTGTCGCCGTTTGCCGGCACCTGGTTCAGCGATGAGGCGCAGGCCACATTCACGTTTGCCGTCGAGGGCGACAAGGCATTTATCACCCAGCGACCTTCGCTGAAACTGCCGCTGCAGCCGCTTTACAAAGACCATTTCTCGACCCAAGGCTACGTCGTCTGGGTTACCCGCGACGCCTCCGGCAAGATCGATAAGCTTCACGTCGGAACGGGGCGAATGCGCGATATGTTGTTCGAACGGATCAGAAAATAAAGTAGCGTCCCCATCGGCAAGCGCGACCGCAAAGGTAACGTCATCCGGACGGGATTGATGCTCAATACCACGACGAATTCGGTCGATTGCCGGGTCGACGCTCTCGATCCATACTCGGCTTTGTGCTAAAAGATAACTTGACTAAGTGGGCCAAGTAGGCCATTATGGCCATGTTATGAAATCAGCAAATATAGCCGAGCTAAAAAATGGTCTGAGTGCCTATCTCGCGGAGGTCAAACGGGGAGGCCAGATCTTGGTGAGTGACAGAAATGTGCCATTTGCCAAGATCGTCCCTCTAAATTACACGGACGATTACGACGCCGAGGAAATGGAATTGGTCGCAAAAGGCCTAATGACGTTACCTGAGACCGACGAACCGTTGCCGGACGATTTCTTCGACGATCTGCCTTATGTTCCGGGAAATCGAGCAATAGAAGTTATCGTCGAAGAGCGAAATGAAGACTGAAATTGCGTTTTGGGATACAAGTGCGGTCGTTCCCCTTTGTGTAACGCAGGCGACGACAGCGGCAGCAAGGCAGATACATAGGGATGTTTCGATCAAGACCATCTGGTGGGGAACAGCCGTTGAGATCCGCAGTTCGTTTGCGCGATTAAGACGTACGGGTGAGTTAGTCGATAAGGATTTCGAGATCGCTGTAAACAAGTGGTTTGCGATATCACAGCGTGGACGTAAAATACCGCCATCGCAACGTGTGCTCGACCTCGCCGCAACTTTGCCCGACCGGCACGGTCTGCGAGCATTAGACGCTTTCCAGCTCGCCGCGGCCTTGATCTGGTGTAGCGAACGCCCGCGAAATCGACCATTCATTTGTGCAGATGAACGGCTTGGAGCTGCGGCAAAGGATGCGGGTTTTGACGTTGTTTCGCTTATCTAGGTCGCCGTTGACGACGCGGTGAAAGTCGATCTCGAATCCGAACTGAATACGAAACGGGACATACGCGAGGATAAGTACCTTGCCCTCAACGCCGAGCGATCAAAGGTCGGTCGAGGCTTCGCTGGCAAGTGCGTCCTTTACGCTTTTTACCGGAAAATTGTCCGGGGCATACAATGAAGTTCGCAACCCGCACAACTTGATATTTGGAGGGCAGACAGTCAAGAGTGTTTTGCCGTAGAGGGGGCGGAGCCGCCGCAGACAGCGCAAATATCGCATATCTCGAAGCTAAACTTGAGATGAAACGCGATGTGCGCTTGTGGCAAATACTTCGGCCGTGGGCGATATAACGCAAAGAGGTCGGCCTCGGCGTCGCCGGCGACCCGGCCCACGGCAACGACAGCCCCTTTGCGGAGCCATGGGCTTCGTCCGCAAATCCGAGAAGGAGTCCGGCTTGACGCGGAAGAAGAAGCCATGACGTTGGGCCGCAAGAAAAAGAGCGAATTAAGGAGGCCGTGAAAGCGGCCTCCTGATTTAGCATACGATCAACTGACCGGTGCATCATACTACCTAGATGAAACTCGTATTATTGATGATTGCTCTGTCATTCTTCATGGTCACAAGCACGGTAGTGGCCCAAGAACCGGCACTTTTCCCAGTCCGTAGCGACGGCAGGATTGGCTATATCGACCGAAGCGGACGACTCGTGATTCAACCGCAATTTACGCACGGATGGAAATTCTCGGAAGGGCTGGCCTGCGTCGTAGACCGAAGCGGTAAGACTGGTTTCATCGACTCAACCGGTAAGTATGCAATACCACCCCAGTTCAATTCCTCGTATGGATGCTATGACGAGTTTCACGAAGGCTTTTCTGGAGTATGCATCGGGGATAAGTATCGCGATGGCAAGCTTGTTAATGAGGAAAAGTGTGGTTACGTTGATCGCGCAGGTAAGTTCACGGTCATTCCTGATTCTGATCTTACAATCGACTTCGCCGAAGGATTAGCTCCCGTGCGAAAGAATGGTCGGATGGGCTACATCGATAAATCATTCAACGACGTCATTCCTTACAAGTTCAAATCTGCCGGGCGCTTTTACGATGGTAGGGCTCGCGTGTACCTATTTAATGGACATCATTACTACATAGACATTGCGGGTAAGATTCTCTTTCCTGAAGGAGGAGAGTTCTCGGAAGGCAAGGCATTTCTAAAGCGACGAGGTAAATACGGATTCATTGACACAAACGGGCGCACGATAATTCCGCTCGTTTACCAGAATGCCAATCACTTCGGCGATGGCCTGGGCGGAGTTAAGTTGAACGGCAAATGGGGCTTCGTGAATGAGAAAGGGAAACTTGTAATCTCACCTCAGTTTGAAGCCGTAAGCGTCTTTGCCGAAGGACTTGCAGCGGTGAAGATAAAGGGCAAATGGGGCTTTGTCGATAAGGACGGAAAGGTCGTCATTCCTCCACAGTTTGATGAATGGACTTACTATTTCGAAAACGGACTTTGCGAGGTTCACGTCGGAAATAAAGCCGGATATATCAATCACCAAGGCGTTTTCGTCTGGCCTCTTTCGAATTGAGAGCTACTGCTCCAAAAATTTAACATTCCTGCTTGCGCTCATTACGTTGCAACCGAGCTTCCCTCAACGCTAGACTACGACAACGACATTCCACTAACGCTAAAAGAAAGGTATTAAGACGATGAAAACACTGATCAAAAACGGGCGGGTTGTTACGGCGGTGGACGACTATCGGGCGGATATTTTTGTTGACGGCGAGACGGTGACGACCATCGGGAAGTCGTTGGATATGGAGGCGGATGTTGTCATCGACGCGAGCGGCAAGCTCGTCATACCGGGTGGGATCGATCCGCATACGCATATGGAACTACCGTTTGGCGGGACGTATTCGTCAGATGATTTCTTTACCGGGACGCGGGCGGCGGCGTTTGGCGGGACGACGACGATCATTGATTTTGCGGTGCAGACGAAGGGCGAATCGATGACCGCGGGTGTCGATGCGTGGCACGCAAAAGCAGAGGGCAAGACCTGTATTGACTACGGGTTTCATCTCATTACGACCGAGTTTGAGGACGGCGATGAGAAAGAGATGTATTCGCTGATCGATGAAGGTATCTCGTCGTTCAAGCTGTTCATGGCGTATCCGGGCGTGTTTTTGGCGGACGACGCTACGATCTTTCGTGCGATGTCAGCGGCGGGCAAACGAGGCGGCCTTATCTGCATGCACGCCGAGAACGGCATCGTCATCAACGAGATCATCAAACGCTTTCTCGCCGACGGCCGCACCGCTCCGAAATATCACGCTCTCACACGGCCGACGATAGCCGAGGCCGAGGGCGTCCATCGTGCGATCGCGATCGCCGAGATGGCGGAGTCGCCGGTTTACATCGTTCACCTTTCGTGTACGGATGCGCTCAATCAGGTGCGACAGGCGAGAGACCGCGGCATTCCGGCATTTGCCGAGACTTGTCCGCAATATCTTTTTCATTCGATCGACGATTACGGCGACGGCTGGGAAGGTGCGAAATATGTGATGACGCCGCCGCTCCGTGAAAAGCACAACCACGCCGAGCTTTGGAAAGGCCTCAAAATGGACGACCTGCAGGTGATCTCGACCGACCATTGCCCGTTCTGTATGAAGGAACAAAAAGAGCTCGGCGTCGATGATTTCTCAAAGATCCCGAACGGTGCGCCCGGCGTCGAGAATCGTATGGCGTTGATCTATAACGGCGGCGTCGTGGAGAACCGGATCTCACTCAATCGGTTTGTTGAGCTCACATCGACCGCCGCCGCGAAGATGTTCGGCATGTTTCCGAAGAAGGGAACGATCGCGGTTGGCTCGGACGCGGACATCGTTATCTTCGACCCGAACGGCGAGACGAAGTTCGGCATTGAGCACGAGCATATGAACGTCGATTATTCTTCCTACGAAGGCTGGACGGTGAAAGGCAAGGTCGAGACCGTGCTATCCCGAGGCCGGGTCGTCATCGAGAACGGTGAGCACAAGGGCTCGGCGGGCGACGGCCAATTCATCAAACGCGGTGAGTGTGTACAGGTTTGAAGGGAAAAGAACGGCGGGCATCTCCTTCGAGAGATCGCACCGCCGTTCGATAAATTCGATAATTCAGCAATATTCAACTAACGCTTGGGCTCCAGAACGATCTGACGGCCCAGCCTGCTACCCAGAACTTCGCGGATCTGCAGGCGGTCACGATAGCCCTGCATTTGTTTTTCATCGTTGCCGAATATCTTTTGCAGCAGCACATCGGCCTTTGCTTCGTTCGCTTCCATTGTCGCGAGGTCTTTGTATTCCGTCATCAACATCATGTTCCAGTCTGTCCCGCTGTGGCCCTCTGTGGAAATGACCATGTAAGAGATTATCTGCCCATCTTTCTTTAGTGCTTCCTGTTCTTTCTTCCAATCGGTGGCGATGTAGTTCAGATATGCCGTGTCCATGCCGGGTTTGATCTGAATGAATCCGATGCTCCATACCGATCCGTTGTGATATGGACGGGCGGTTTGTGCAGATGCGGCGGTGCTCATCGCCGTTACTACGACGAAGAGCGAAAATACTAAAAGTAGATTGCGTTTCATATAGGTTTCCTCTGTTACCAGGTGAATGCAAAAGCGAAAGGGGGTTTGTTTCGATCGGCGCCGCACTCGGATCCAGCGTCAACCACCCGTGTTTGTAAGACAAGAACAAGATCAGACTGTTAGGTTTGACGGGCTTAACCTTATATCCTTTCGCTTTGAAGCGCAATTCGTATTTCACGCATTAGATAATGTCAATCAAACGACTGGCGGAGCGCCTGCTAAAGACCAGATTCGGAACGTTCAACGAGGTCCTCTATCACGACGGCCAACGCGAATCGATCGCGTTGGTCATGGGCGAGATTCGCGAGGGCGAAAGGGTGTTGTGCCGTATCCACTCGGCGTGCCTTGGCGGACACGTTTTTAATAGCGTCGAGTGCGAATGTGCCGCCGAAATGGCCGCAGCCCAAGCGGCCATACATTCGGAAGGCCGAGGCGTTATCATCTACCTTGATCAGGAAGGGAAGGGTAATGGGCACTTGGCCTTGATGCTCAGCGTACCCTTCAAGGAAATGGGATCGACCCAGTCCGAAGCGTATGAAAAGGCCGGTTTTCCTGCAGATGCAAGGGATTATCGTCCGGCGGCCGAGATCTTAAAGGATCTGGGAGTAAGATCGATCATACTTCTCACAGAAAGTTCAAAGAAAGCCGATGACCTCGTCAGCTTCGGGGTCGAAGTCTCAGCTGCCAGAAACCTGACACTAAACGAATAAAAAATGCGGCCGAGTGCTCAGCCGCATTAGTATCCGCTCAAGAACTCTCTTAAGGAGCCAGAAGATCAGGAGCCAGAAGATCGGCATCGCTTGCGACGATGCGGTTATAAACTATCTGAGCGTTATTGAGAGCTCCCAATGTTCCTCCCGCCAGGTTCGTCGGATCTTCCCCAGGCAAATAATTTCGGCTGCGCGACTGAATTCTCGTTAGTTTGTTAGGGTTATTTACCTTGAAAAGAATTGTTATACGCTGATGTCGGTAGAGTGTGATATCCGGAATGGTGCCCAGATTCGGATCTGCCGCTGACGGAAGGTATAGCGTGGCCAGCATCGTCACAACGAGTTTACCGTCTGCTCGGCATTTCCAGCTTCCGATTCCAGCGGTTCCTGCTCCGAGGTTCAGCATATAGTCCTGAAAGCCGGTCCAATCCTGCCGTGCGCTGCCATCGGCGTTGAGTATGAGCGTATAGACGTGCTGGTTGACCACGCTGCCATCGCCTAAAATATCGATCGGCGCATCGATGCGGGTGTAAGTACCCGGAAAATTGTCGTTGTTGCAGTCGCCTGCGAGGACGGTCCCGGCCGTCAGAAACACGAGCATTACCAGAGTCAGTACCGAAAATTTCAACATGTTTTCTCCTGTTGCGGTTAAGGGTTAAGTAAGTAACAATGCGGTTCGGCGGACCTGTCCCCTTACGTCCGAAAGGAACACACATTACAATTGGGTGAAACTATTCAAGCAAAGTATCACACAATGACGTAAAGCCCTTGCGGGTTTTGCCGAAGTCAGCCAAAATGAGCGCTTTAGCGGATACTCGATGAATAATTAGGCCCGGACATTCGGTACTTACAGATCAGGGCCATGGAACCATGGGAGGCATGAATAGATGATCTTTTCGGACCGGTCACTCTCGCAGAAGCTCGAACGCACCGAAGCCCGTGCAAATGCCGACTTCGTGGACACCCGTGCGCGGCTATATCCCGAATCCGGTGCCGCCTGGATCGAGGTCGGCGGCGCGTACGCGATGTTCGACGGGCCCGAATCGCCGCTGACACAAACGTTCGGCCTGGGCATTTTTGAGGATGCGACCGCCGAACACCTCGAAACGCTCGAGGCGTTTTTCAAAGAACGCGGCGCGCCGGTCTTTCACGAGGTGAGCCCGATGGCCGATCCTTCGCTATTGGGGCTTCTAGGCGAACGCGGCTACCGGCCGATCGAACTTACGAGCATTATGTGCCGCGAACTTGAAGCAGACCAGCCGGTCTCGGGCCGGCAGAACCCCGACATATCCGCCCGCGTCATAAACGAAGGCGAAGAAGAGATGTGGGCGAAGACCTCGGCAGATGCTTGGGCGACCGAAGACGCGGGCCTTGCTGAATTTATGTTCAATTTCGGTACCGTGAGCGCCCAGTGCAACGGTGCTCTTCCTTACCTTGCCGAGCGTTGCGGCAAACCGATCGCGACCGGCATGCTGTTCATCTATGACGATGTATGCATCCTTGCCGGGGCAAGCACCATTCCTGGCGAACGAAATCAGGGTGCACAGAACGAGCTCCTGCGACGGCGCCTGAATTTCGCCGCATCGCGCGGCTGCAAACTCGCCGTAATGGGAGCCGCACCGGGCGGCCAATCTCAAAAGAACGCCCAGAAGAACGGCTTTCAGATCGCGTATACCCGCACAAAATGGCAGTTAGTAGGTTAGACTAGGAGCGTAAATCCGCACCTACAACTTATGAAACGTTGCCCTGAATGCAGACGGGATTATTTCGACGATACGCTGCTGTATTGTCTCGACGATGGAAATGCGCTGCTTGAAGGCCCGGCAAGGTCAGAACCGGGAGCGGGCGGGGTCCCCGCCGGAGCATCTCCGAGCAGGGTGCAGGTAGCGACTTGGTTTCCATCGGACGAACCGCAAACCGCGATACTTCACTCGACGGCCGCTCCGGGCGAAGCTCCGACCCGCGCGCAGATAAGTACGACCGATCAAACCGCCATACTTCACACCGGAGCGGAGGCGGAAAACGACGATGACAATAGGCACACATCTGTGATATTTTGATTTTGTGAAAACCTACGCTTGGAATCCAGAAAAGAATGACCTTTTGAGAAAAAGTCGGGGCATTTCGTTTGAGGATGTCGTGTTTCACATTGAGGCCGGAGATGCAGTTGATATTTTTGCGCATCCGAATCAGTCGAAATATCCAGGGCAACAGATAATTGTGGTTTGCGTGGAGGATTACGTTTATCTCGTGCCGTTCGTCGAGAACGATGAAGAGATATTTCTAAAGACGATCATTCCGAGCAGCAAAGCCACCAGAAGATATCTTGGAGACGAAAATGAATAAGCTGGACAAAGAAGAAAAGGAAATTTTGGCCGCCTATGACAGCGGTAAGACGCCTTCGGTCGCAGGTGTTAAAAAAGAACTTGCCCGGCATCGCAAGGCAGCCGAAAGTACGTTCAAAAAAGACGCGCGGATCAACATCCGCATCGCATCACGTGATCTGCGTGCATTGCAAAAGCGAGCCTTGGCCGAGGGAATACCATATCAGACACTGATCGCCAGTATTTTGCATAAGTACGCGGAAAAACCTAGGACATAAACAAAGAGAATCGATGAAACGATGCCCTGAATGTAGGCGGGATTATTACGACGATACGCTGCTGTATTGTCTAGATGACGGCAATGCGCTGCTCGAAGGCCCGGCGAGCGGGTCTGGTGCGGGCGACGAGCCGGTTACGGCGATCTTGTCAGAACCGGGAGCGGGCGGGGTCCCCGCCGGAGCATCTCCGAGCGGGGTGCAGGTAGCGACTGGGTTCCCCACGGACGAACCGCAAACGACTTATTCATCCGCGATGGCGACTTCACCGTCTTCGCACCGACTAACGACGCGTTTCAGCAGATCGCAGATAAAGAAATGAGCTTTCTGATGCGCGAGGAGAATCGCTCGCAGCTCAAGGCGATGCTCAAATATCACGTACTGCCCGGCCGCCTGCTAGCGGCGGATGCCGGAGCGCTTCGCCGCACCGTCAATTTCGCCGGGCAAGACGTCCGATTTACCAACACAAACGGCGACCGCATCAACGGCTCCGCGCTGCTCGACCGCGATCTGGAAGCCTCGAACGGCGTTGTCCACGCCATCGACGCCGTTCTCGTACCGAGCCGGAAGGAAGACTAGCAGAACACGGAGCGATCACTTCATCGCTCGCGTCAGCTCCATTCCCTTCCTGTCCATCTCGGTCCCACAGGCCTCACACGTCCAACCGCCCCACAACGCTTGCTTTAACGATGTCGGCGTCCGATACCTCGGCACCGGTGTGTGGCAGTGTGGACACCCGCCCCGGGCATTCACATCGGCCTGCATCTTCGCCGCAAGAGCGAACACGATCATCAATGCAACAAATACGCTAATAGCTATCACCATCGATCTACACCTCCCTTCTGCCGGATAGACGCTCGCGCTGAACTAATTTGCTTCGTCCATACGCGTTAACTGTCGGTGGACCTTATGGAGCCGATAATTCACAGCTTTACTTACTCTCTCGACTATCTTCGCGAACTGATCGCAGATGTGCCGGAAGAGTCGATGACGGCTCAGCCAAACGGCATAACAAATGATCCCGCTTGGACGATCGGCCACCTCGTGTTCATCGCCCAGGCCATCGGCGGCGTGATCGGCATCGAACCATGGCTTAGCAAAGATTGGGAACAACAATTCGGCCCTGGTAGCAGCCCAGTGCACAAGCCCGCGCGTGAGCAAGGGCGATATCAGGACGCGTCATCGAAAGCCGACCTCCTCGCGGCCCTCTACACCGCCCAAACCAAGCTCATCTCCGCCATCAACAAACTTACAGACGCCCAGCTAGACGCTACGTTCCCCGATCCATCCTACGCCGACGTGTTCCCCACCGTCCGCCACGCGCTCACCCAAGTTCTACTCGGCCACACCGCATTCCATGTCGGCCAGATCGCAGTCTGGCGCCGGGCAATGAATTTCCCGCCGATCGGCCGATCTTACGAGTAAACCCGAGACAGCGAAACACAAGTTCAACTCTTTGAATAAGGGTGATTTAGGGTTAGTATTTACTGACCCTATTCCCTCTTAATTCATATATGAAGCGTTGCCCCCAGTGCCGCCGCGACTATTACGACGAGACGTTGCTCTACTGTCTCGATGACGGCAACACGCTACTCGACGGCCCCGCGTCCGGGTCAGAACCGCCTGCGTCAGCGGCCGGCCAGCTCGGTGATGAACCACAAACGGCGATCTTGCACACGACCGATGCCGCCGGCGAAGCTCCGACTCGTGCGCAGCTCAATACGGCTGATGCGACCGCGATACTTCAGACCGGGGCGGAGGCGGAGCCTCGGGAATCTTTGGGTGGGCTTTCGGAAAAGCAGAGCTTTTCCGCTCGGCGAAGGGCGAAGCCACTGGCCGCGTTGGTATTCGCGGTTCTGCTTCTCGTTGGCGGATTCTTTGCGTATCGGTATCTATCGCCAGCCAAACAGATCAATTCCATTGCCGTGATGCCGTTTGAGAATAGGAATTCGGATGCCGATACGGAATATTTGTCTGATGGTTTGGCGGAATCGGTGATCTTTCGGCTGACGCAGATCCCTGATCTGCGGGTTAGCCCGACGAGTTCGGTGATGCGTTACAAAGGAGCATCGACTGATGTTGCCAAGATCGCCTCCGAACTTGGGGTAGATGCGGTGATGACCGGACGCCTTACCAAGCGGGGAGACAATCTGAACATCACGGTCGAACTCGTGGATGCCCGCACCAACAAGTCTTTGTGGGGCGAGCAGTATGAACGGAAACTTTCGGAATTACTGACCACCCAACGCGAGATCGTCGCCGAGATCGTGGGCAAACTGCAGCTAAAACTGTCGGGCGAAAGCGAACAAAAACTGGCGAAGAATTACACCGAAAACAACGAAGCCTATCAGCTTTATCTGCAAGGCCGTTTTCATTGGAACAAGCGTACGGGCGAATCGCTCAAACATGCGGTTGAGTTTTTCAACCGGGCGATCGAAAAGGATCCGAAGTTCGCTCTTGCCTATTCGGGGTTGGCGGAAAGTTATGTGCTGTTTCCCAATTACAGTGTCGCGCCGCCACTCGAAGCGATGCCAAAGACGAAAGCAGCGGCTCTGCGTGCGATTGAAATCGACGATTCGTTGGCGGAAACGCACGTCGCTCTCGGAATCTATTATTCACTCTTTGCGTGGAATCAGCTTGCCGCCGAAAAAGAATTTCGCCGCGCAATCGAACTCAATCCGAATTATGCGACCGCTCACCAGCAGTTTGCTAGCGAATGCCTGACATCAACGGGCAGATTTGACGAAGCAGTCGCCGAAGCAAAACGCGCTGAAGAACTAGACCCACTATCGCCTATCATCGGCGCGGATTTGGGCAACGTTCTGATACGCGCCAGACGCTTCGACGAAGCAATTGGCCAGCTAAATCGCACGCTCACCCTAGATCCTAATTTCTGGGTCGCTTACTGGTATTTAGGGATGGCTTATCACGGCAAAGGCGAATACTCAGAAGCTGTTGCAGCGTATCGAAAAGGACGGTCGTTAAATGATAATCCTTTTCTCAAGGCGCTGCACATTCGTTCATTGGCAAAAACGGGCGAGCGCACCGAAGCCGTCAAACTGCTTGATGAATTGCAGGCAGAATCCGAGCGCCGTTATGTTTCGAGTTCCACTTTCGCCGTTGCCTACGGAGCTCTCGGAGAAAAAGACAAAGCCTTTGCTGCACTTCAGAAAGACATTGCGGAACGCGGCTCACGACTGTCGGTATTGTCCTTCAATCCGATTTGGGACGACCTGCGCGAGGAACCGCGGTTCACCGAACTGGTGCGCCGCGTCGAAGCGTCAAAGATGGAATGACAAGCTATGGATTTTGGCAAGGCATATGTTTGGCGCAAAGACAAAGAGACGACGATCGAATATCTGATCAAAGCGTATGACGCGCGTGAGAGGCTATCGCTCGAACTAAAGGCCAATAGAGCCTGGGACTTCGTGCGAGACGACCCGCGATTTAAGGAATTGGTCAAACGAGTCGGGATCCCGGAATAGAGTTATGCTAAATTATCGGTGAAATGAGAATCGAGCAGATCACAAGTAAAAGAAGTGAGATAGCTCAGATCGCCAAGCGATACGGAGCGTCGAATATCCGCGCCTTCGGTTCGGTTGCGCGCGGGAATGCAGATGAATCAAGTGATATTGATTTTTTGGTTGACCTGGAAAAGGGACGAAGTTTACTCGATCTCGGCGGATTGCTGATCGACTTAGAGAAGCTTCTCGGCTGGCCCGTCGATGTTGTTACCGAGAAAGGCCTAAAGCCGCGTATTCGCGAGAGAGTGCTCAGCGAGGCTCGTGAAATATGAGAGATGACCGCGAACGTCTGCTCGACATTCTCGAAGCCATCGAGAGGATAGAAAAGTATACGGCCCGTGGTCGTTCTGTCTTCGACGAAAACGAACTGATCGAAACCTGGTCTTGCACCACCTTCAGATCATCGGCGAAGCCGTTCGGGCACTATCGAACGAAACCACCTCAAAAGCCGACGAGATCGAATGGTCTAAGATCATCGGGATGAGAAATATTCTGGTTCACAATTATTTCAGTATAGACACTGACATTGTTTGGGCAGTGATCGAATCCGATCTCGATAATCTCAAGACTTTGGTCAAATCCCACCTCGATGAACACCCATAATAGATGCGTAAACAGCGGATCTCATGAATACCCATTCTGAAAACCAACGGGTTTTTGTAGAACTAAACGAAGACGTTTCGGCGTCCCCGCTTTGGAATCCCGATCTGGCGCCGACGACCGTTCAGCAGCGGACTTGGTCTACGTGGAACATCGCGGCTTTGTGGATCGGGATGAGCGTTGTCATCACGACGTACACCCTCGCGGGCGGTTTTATCGAGGCGGGAATGACGTGGTGGCAGGCGATGATCACGATCCTGCTCGGCAACTGCATCGTACTGATCCCGATGGTTTTGAATGCTCACGCCGGGACGAAATACGGCGTCTCGTTTCCGGTGTTGGCGCGGGCTTCGTTCGGAACGAGGGGAGCGAATATTCCGGCGATCTTGCGGGCGATCGTGGCCTGCGGTTGGTTCGGTATCCAGACATGGATCGGCGGCACTGCGGTCGATGCTCTTCTGAAAGCGATGTGGGGCGGATGGTCGAGCATAGATCTGGTGATCGCAGGAAATGCACTGCATACCTGGATATCCTTCTTCTTATTCTGGATCATTCAGGTTGTCATAATTCTCCGCGGCATCGAGGGCATTAAACGCCTGGAATCCTGGACCGCCCCGCTGCTCTTGCTGGGCGGGCTCGTCCTTTTAATTTGGGCGGCGAATGCTGCTGGTGGAATGGGGAACGTCTTGTCCGGAGTTTCCGTTTTACAGAAGCATCGGGCAGATTTCTGGGCGATATTTCCGGGAGCTTTGACCGCCTCGGTTGGCTATTGGGCCACCCTGAGTTTGAACATCCCTGACTTTACCCGTTACGCCAGGTCGCAGCGATCGCAGATGCTCGGGCAGGCGCTGGGCCTGCCTACGACAATGACCGCATTCGCCTTTATCGGCGTGGCGGTGACCAGCGCGACCGTGATCATCTACGGCGAAGCGATACCCGATCCGGTAAAGCTCATCCAGAGATTCGATAATACTCTTGTGATCTTGTTTGCAATGATCGTCATCTTTGCGGCGCAGCTATCGACGAATATGGCGGCGAACGTGGTATCGCCCTCGAATGATTTCTCGAATCTCAACCCGAAACGCATTTCGTATGTGATGGGCGGATTGATAACAGCCGTCATCGGTATCCTGATGATGCCGTGGCAGTTGATGTCTTCGATGGGTGCGTACATCTTCACATGGCTGATAGGATATTCCGGTCTGATGGGTGCGATCGGCGGCATTCTGATATGCGATTATTGGCTGATCAGAAAACGCCGTATCGAGCTCGCGGAGCTCTATAAGACCGATGGCATTTATTCCTATGGAGGCGGGTTCAATTGGCGTGCGATCATCGCCCTCGCCGCCGCGATCACTCCGGTCGTGCCGGGATTTCTGCGAGCCGCGACCACGCCGGGCGGACAGGTCGCCGATCCTGATCTTTTCGACACTCTTTATATTTACGCTTGGTTCGTCACGTTCGCGGTCGCATTTGTGTTGTATTATGTGCTGATGAAAACTAATTCGCCGCAAAGACGCGGAGACGATGAGTCGGGAATCTAAGGCGCCAGTCTAGAGGTGCACCCGTTAGGCCGCTGCTTCGCTGCGGCAAGAGAAATATGGCGAGAATAATCAAAGCGGGGCTGATACAGGCCCATAACGTTGCGCAGGCGGATGCTCCGATCGAGGAGATCAAGAAGGCGAACATCGATAACCAGATGAAACTGGTCGAGAACGCGGCAAAGCAGGGCGTTCAGATGCTCTGCTTTCAGGAGATCTTTACGACTCCTTATTTCTGCGCCGAGCAGCAGACACGTTGGTACGATGCTGTCGAGAAGGTCCCGGACGGGCCAACCGTAAAGTTGATGCAGGATGTGGCGAAGCAGCACGGAATGGTGCTGATCGTGCCGATCTACGAAGAGGAGCAGACCGGCATCTATTATAATACGGCCGCCGTGATCGATGCCGACGGTAAGTACCTCGGCAAGTACCGCAAGACCCACATCCCGCATGTCGCCCCGGGTTTTTGGGAGAAGTTCTATTTTCGTCCCGGCAATCTTGGCTATCCGTGCTTCGACACGGCGTTCGCACGGATCGGTGTTTACATTTGCTACGACCGGCATTTTCCCGAAGGGGCAAGATGTCTTGGCCTGAACGGTGCCGAGATCATCTTCAATCCGTCGGCTACGGTCGCCGGCTTGAGCGAGTATTTGTGGAAGCTCGAACAGCCCGCTCACGCGGTCGCGAACGGATACTTTGTCGGGGCGATAAATCGTGTCGGCACCGAGGCTCCGTGGAACATCGGCGAGTTCTATGGCCAGTCGTATTTCTGCGATCCGCGAGGGCAGATCATTGCCGAGGGCTCACGCGATCAGGATGAATTGATCGTCGCCGATCTCGATATGGACAAGATCCGCGAGGTGCGAAACACCTGGCAATTCTTCCGCGATCGTCGGCCGGACCTCTACGGTCCAATCGTCGAGGATTAGGAGCAGGCTCGGCACGCACCACGTCTCAGTTCGCTCTTTTATGATTGGTAGATTGCTCATCATTTTTTTCGTTCTTTCTTCTGTGGCGAACACCTTCGCCCAATCGCCGAAGAGCGTCGAGGCCAGCCTGAAGCGCTATTTAAAGGAGGTTTCGGACTACGGCAATTATGGCAGCCGATACAACGAAAGGAGGCTGAATGCTGCAAATGACAAGATAAGAGCCTTGCTGCTGTCCGGCGGCCGAACCGCGGCGATCCTTCGGTATTCTTTTCCAAAGCTTAAGGGTGACATGTATATCGCCACGTCGCCCGACGGAAAATTCAGGATATATTCCTGGGATCTGGAAACAGGCGGGACAATGCATGACTTCGCCAGCGTATTTCAATATCAGGGAAAGTCAGGCAAGGTCTATACTCGTGCCCCGATCGACGATGAAGAGAGCGCGGGATCATTCTATACTCAGATATTTCAAACAGATTCGAAACGTGGCCCGATCTATTTAGCTAACGGAAATTTCATTGGTTCATCATCGCTCAACGGCCAATCGATCGAGGCTTTTGCGATCGAGGGAGAAAAGTTTGACGCAAAACCGAACGTGATCCGGACCAGCACCGGACTGACGAATTCGATCAGTTTTGCCTATGATTTCTTTAGCGTAGTCGATCATTCGGAACGGCCCGTAAGACTCGTTTTCTATGACCCGGCGAAAAGGGAATTCCGCTTTCCGGTCATAATTGAAGACGACGATGCTCTACAGGGACGAGTTACAAACAAATACATAATATACCGATTCAATAACAACGTTTTTGTGAAGGTGAATTAGATGCAGCATCGCGAACGCTATTCATCGGGAGCAAAGTGGGAGTCGATCGTCGGCTATTCGCGGGCGGTTCGAGTTGGGGATCGGATCTACGTGACCGGCACGACGGCGACGGATGAGGAAAGTAACGTCGTCGGGGTCGGCGATGCCTATGCTCAGACGGTTCAATGCATCCTGAACATCGAGCGGGCTCTGAAACAATTTGACGCGACGCTCGAACATATCGTCAGGACCCGAATGTTCGTCACTCACATCAGCCGCTGGGAAGAGTTTGGCCGTGCTCACGGCGAGTTCTTTCGAGAGATAATGCCCGCCACCACGATGGTCGAAGTTTCGGGCCTCATCGATCCGCAAATGCTGATCGAGATCGAAGCGGACGCGGAACTTTAAGGTCTCATCACAGTGAGCAGAGAGTTCGCTGAGATAATGTTCTTGTTTGCATCGCACGGCAACGTTTCTTTGTGAATGATCTCTATGCCCGACATGATGACCGAACAGATCGAGCAGAATTTCGCGGATATAAACCCGCCGATGACCCAGGCCGAGGCACTGGCGGAGGCGAACCGATGTCTCTACTGCTACGACGCACCGTGCACGCGCGTCTGTCCGACGCACATAGATGTCCCCTCGTTCATAAAAAAGATCGCCAGCGGGAACCTTACGGGATCTGCCCGAGTGATCTTTGACGCAAACCCGATCGGGGCAACGTGCGCCCGGGTCTGTCCGGTCGAGGTTCTTTGTGAGGGTGCATGCGTCGAAAAGACCCTGGTCGCTAAACCGATCGAGATCGGGCGGCTGCAGCGTTACGCCACCGATCACATCGCAAAGAGCGGAATGGAGGTGTTACAGAAAGGCGTCCCGAACGGCAAGTCGGTAGGGATCATCGGTTCCGGTCCGGCTGGGCTGTCGTGTGCGGCGTATCTTGCCAGACTTGGGTATGAGGTCACGGTTTACGAGCGGCGGGAGAAACCCGGCGGTCTCGATACCTACGGCATGGCAGAGTATAAGATGTCGCAGTCAGATTCGCTGTTGGAGATCGGCCATATCGAACGTCTCGGGGTCAAGTTCCGACAAAACACATGGGTGACGTCGGCGGTCCATATGTCGCAAGCCGAAACAGATCTGGTCCTGCCGTCGGGTGCATCGGGCGGTACATTCGTGATGTTTGCCGAGCTGCTGGAGGCGCACGATGCGGTCTTTATTGGTGTCGGATTGGGCAATACGCGTAAGCTCGACGTTGCCGGCGAAGGGCTGCGCGGGGTCTATGATGCCCTTCGGTTCATAGAGATGGTCAAAACGCGAAATTGGCCATCGGTGCCGATCGGGAAAACAGTCGCGGTCATCGGCGCCGGCAACACCGCGATCGACGCCGTGACCCAGGCAAAGCGGCTGGGTGCCGAGCACGCTATCCTCATCTACCGCCGAACGGAAAAGGACGCACCGGCGTACGATTACGAACTCGAACTCGCGAAGAAGGACGGCATCGAATTCATCTGGGAAACCGAGCCCGTCCGGGTCATGTCCGACGGCAGCGGTAACGTCGCAGGTCTGGTGTGCAAACGCTCGGACGGAACGGAATTCGAACTCGCGTGCGACGTTGTGATCAAAGCCATCGGCCAAACCAAGATGGGTTCCTTCTTCTCCGACGTTTGCGAGATCGAAACTGACGAAGCTGGCCGCGTCGTTGTTAATGAAATGATGCAGACCTCCAACTCCAAGGTCTTCGCCGGCGGCGACTGCGTGAACGGCGGCGGCGAGGCCGTCGAAGCCGCTCAGATGGGCAAACTTGCTGCTCAGGGTATCCACCGGCATCTGACCGGCGAGACAGTTAGATTTACCGGAAGCGATGTCAAATGAAGTTTCCGGCAAAACTAGCAAGGCGTAGTTCTACCGACCGAACAAGGGAATCTTCTAAGTAGGGCACAAGTTGGTCGTGCCCAGCTGGCAGAAAGCATTCTTTATTCTTTACGGAAGAAGGCATGGAAAGCACGAAGGAACAGATGAAACCGGAACCGCCGCCGCAGGCAGTTATGATGCAGTTATCGATGGGCGCCTTGGTCACGCAGGCGATATTTGTAGCGGCTAAGCTTCGTATTGCAGATATTGTCGCTGACGGCGAAAAGCATATCGATGAGATCGCACAAGCGGCCGGGGCTCACTCACCGTCGCTTTATCGAATTCTTAGGTCCCTTGCGTCCATCGGTGTGTTTACCGAGATCGGGTTACGTACCTTCGGCAACACGGCCATTTCCGAGGTGCTTCGCTCCGACATCCCCGGCTCGATGCGGAATTCTATGATCTTCATGGGCGAACCTTGGCACTACAATGTCTTCAGCAATATGCTTCACAGCGCTCAAACCGGCGGTACCGCCTGGAAGGCCACGCACGGCATGGAAGTTTTCGACTGGTTTGCAAACAATCCAGATGCGTCGGAGATATTTAACGGCTGTATGTCCGAACTAAGTGCCGGATCAGCCCCGGCGATCGTGGAGGCTTACGATTTTTCCGGTATAGGGACGCTGGCCGATATCGCGGGCGGGCACGGTTTTCTTCTCGCGCAGGTCCTCAAAGCTAATCCGCATATGAGGGGGATACTCTTTGATATGGAGCATGTGATCCAGGGCGCCGATGATATGCTGCGAACCCATGGAATCGAAGACCGCGTCGAGAAAGTATCCGGCGATTTCTTTGAGGAGGTTCCGGTCGCGGATGCATACATAATGAAACACATCATCCACGACTGGGATGACGAACGGTCGATCAACATACTGAAAACTATCCACCGTTCGATGAAGGATGACGGCAGAGTGCTTCTCGCCGAAATGGTAATTCCGGAGGGTAACGAACCGCATCCCGTCAAAATGCTTGACCTGGAAATGCTGACGTCCCCCGGCGGAATCGAACGCACCGCGGACGAATATGCCAGCCTATTCGAGCGAGCAGGCTTCAGACTCAACCGCATCGTGCCGACCCAGTCTCCTTTTAGCGTGATCGAAGCGGTGAAGAGTTAGACACTCCTTATCTTCGGCCGAAAATCGGTTCCCGAATTATCTTGATATATCCATACATGTCGGTATAATCTTCTATGGAATTCGAATGGGACGAAGCGAAGGCGGAGGAGAATTATCGAAAGCACCTCGTTAGATTTGAAGATGCCGTCAAAGCTTTCGACGATCCGAATGGGGTCGAGTTGCTCGATATACTGAATTCAGACTCTGAGATCAGATATCAGCTTATCGGATTAACAGAGAGAAGTTTACTTTTGGTGGCCTTTTCCGAACGAAACGAGAACATCAGAATTTTCTCGGCGAGAAAGGCGACCTCGAAGCAAATCAGGTTTACAATGAACGGAAAAGATAAAGAGCTAATGTACGTGGTAACTGAAGAAGAGTACCGGGAGGAGCTAGCCAGCGGCCTGACCGAAGACGAAGTTATGAAGCCCGGCACGTATAAGGTCATACCCAGCCGCTTTAGAGCTAAACCCGGAACAACCGACCTTAAAAACTGCAAGGTCAAGGTTTCGATGTACGTCGACGCCGACATTCTGGAATACTTTAAGAAACGAGCCGAACAGCCGAACGCCGCACCGTATCAAACCCAGATCAATAGCGAACTGCGAAAGGTGATGGAAAATGAAACATCAAACGCGGTTCGCGGTGCAGACGATATTCTGAACAACACGAAGTTTCTAAAGGCACTGAAAGAAAAACTCGAGACGGTTTAGGTTATTTGAGAACTAATGAAGGAACTTGATCGAAAAGCGAAACCTCTACGACGGATTCCTGGAGCGATGGCCAGAAGAACGAGTCATTGGTCAATATCCGCCAAATGAAGATGAGAAAGAGTCTATTAAGAAATCAAAACAACAACTAAAAGTAAACCTGACTTATCTGCACTTGCCTTTAGGTTGAACATATGGCGGATCTAAGTATCAATTTCGCAGGCATCGAATCGCCGAATCCGTTTTGGCTGGCAAGTGCTCCGCCGACGAACATGGGTTCGATGATCGAGCGCGCATTTGACGCGGGCTGGGGCGGTGCGGTGTGGAAGACGCTTGGCGAGCCCATAGTTAATGTGTCGTCGCGGCTGGCATCGATCGACCACGGGGCGATGCGGATGATCGGTTTGAATAATATCGAGCTGATAACCGACCGCTCGCTCGAGGTGAACCTGAAAGAGGTCGCAGCTTGTAAAAAGAAATATCCCAACCACGCGGTCATCGTCTCGTTGATGGTCGAATCGAAGAGGGAAGCGTGGCATGAGATCGTCAAGCGTTCGCAGGATACGGGCTGCGACGGATTCGAACTGAATTTCGGGTGTCCGCACGGCATGAGCGAGCGCGGTATGGGCGCCGCGATGGGACAGGTGCCTGAATATACGTGCATGGTCACGGAGTGGGTCAAAGAAGTCAGCGACATCCCGGTGATCGTAAAGCTCACGCCAAATGTTACAAACATCGTTCCGCCCGCTAGTGCCGCGATGAAGGGCGGTGCCGACGCGGTCTCGCTGATCAACACGATCAACTCGGTGATGGGTGTCGATGTAGATACTTTGATCCCATACCCGAACGTTAACGGCATGGCCGCACACGGCGGATACTGCGGCCCCGCGGTCAAGCCGATCGCTCTGAATATGGTGAGCGAGCTAGCTCGCGACGCGGAATTCAACATTCCGATCAGCGGCATCGGCGGCATCTCGAACTGGCGTGACGCTGTGGAGTTTATGCTGCTCGGCGCCGGAAGCGTTCAGGTCTGCACGGCCGTGATGCACTACGGCTACCGCATCGTCGAAGATATGATCGATGGCCTGGATCAATATCTCGATGTTAAGGGCTTCGCGTCGGTCAGCGACATTATCGGCAGATCCGTCAACCGCGTCACAGACTGGGGCAACCTCGACCTCAACTACGACGTTAAAGCCCACGTAAACGAAGAACATTGCATTCGCTGCAACCTCTGCTATGTCGCCTGCGAGGACGGTGCACACCAAAGCTTTGAATTTGTCGAGTCCAACGGCCACCGCTTTCCGAGGGTCATCGAGGAAGAGTGCGTCGGCTGCAATCTCTGCGCTCTCGTCTGTCCATCACCCGGTGCCATCACAATGGAACGCCGTGACGACGGAACGAACCCGCAGACGTGGCGGGAACGGAACGGGTGACTAAAGATCAAGCGTCCCGTTGGTCGCTAAATACACTCTCGTTCGATGGCGTTATCAGCGATAAGCCCGAGAGCCGCGACGAAGCGGTCAAAATTGGCAAATCTATTATCTTTAGTAAATCCCTTAACGAATCGCGCATAGATCTGCTGGGCTATAACCGCGACCTTGAACGTACCGAAGGCATAATAGAAAAGGATGTTTGAAACGTCCCGTCCTGAGGCCTCCGAATACATATCCGCCAGTTCGCGTCGCGAAACGTTCTCCATCAGAATTCGAGGGTTGAACGGCATGCTCAACATTTCTTTGCCCGCGTCCGCCGACATCCAGTAGCCAAGCGTCGTCCCCAGGTCCATCAGCGGATCGCCAACGGTGACCATTTCCCAATCGAGCACGGCTGTGACGCGGGTCAGGTCTTCGGGATCGAGAATGATGTTGTCGAACTTATAATCATTGTGGATCAGTGACGCACCGGATTCGGCAGGGACATTCTCACTCAGCCAGGTTATCACCGCTTCCAAGGCCGGATGTTCGTCCGTCTTCGCGGCAAAATAACGCTTGGTCCAGCCCTCGACCTGGCGGCGGCAGTAACCGACCGGCTTGCCAAGTTCGCCGAGGCCAGCGGCTGTGTAGTCGAGCGAGTGCAGTTCGGCGAGGTTTCGGATAAAGCTTTGGCAGACCCGTTCGCGAGCCGCCTGAGACGTGTTCAGGTCGTGTGGCGAGACTGGCCGGTCAGTTGACTGCGATGAGCCCTTACTATCGTGCGGGCTATTGACACGCGGGCTACCTACATCCGGAATGCGGCCGCGAATTATCAGGCCCCGGCGGCATTCCATTAGATAAAACTCGGAGCCTACGATCGCATCGTCATCGCAATAAAGAAGGGGTTTCGGAGCCGGAGCATAAACTGCCGAGAGTTTGGAAAGGACCTCGAACTCACGCCGCATGTCGTGCGCAGTTTTTACCGTGTTGCCGAACGGCGGCCGCCGAAGAACGTACTCGTCGGTCCCGGTCTTTAGCAAGTACGTCAGATTAGAACTTCCGGCCGGGAACTGCCGGATCTCAAACTTGCCGTCGAGGCCATTCGAACGAAGATAGGCGAAAAGCGGTTCGCGCGCGAGCCTTTCGTCAACACGCTCGTCGATTGTGTTTTCGGGTATTTGCGACATAATTGCGGGACACACCATTTTAAGACAATTCGGGGATTATAGGCTAAACTGCAGTAGCCTGGAGAGCTAAAGGATGAACACACCGGTTTGGAGGCTTAAGGGGCTGACCGGAAGCGAGGCCGGCCATCTGGAACTTCGCGACGGCCGTCTGCTCTACACACCGACCGAACCTGGAAAGCCGGGGTTTGATGCCCCACTCGCTGACGTTCAGGATGTACATTTTCCATGGCACTACTTTGGCGGCGGCTTCAAAGCGCGGATCGGCGGCGAAGAGATCCGATTCTCGTTCATAGAACCTCACAACGACCAGGCAGACGTGCGCAGCGGTCGTGCGTCAGGCAAAGAATGGAGGAAGCTGCTCAAAGCTTAGAAGATGGATCTCAACAATTCACCAAGAACCGAAGAGTACCTGCAGCGCCTGGCCGCCTTTATGGAGGCTCGCGTTTACCCGAACGAAAAGAGATACGTGGCCGAGGTTGAAAGCGGCGACCGTTGGCAGACCATAGGGTTGATCGAGGAACTCAAAAAAGCGGCAAAAGCCGACGGATTGTGGAATCTATTCCTGCCGGATATCTCGGGCCTCTCAAATGTGGATTACGCTCCTCTCGCCGAATTGATGGGCCGCGTCGTTTGGGCATCCGAGGTTTTCAACTGTTCGGCACCGGATACGGGGAATATGGAGGTGCTGCATCTCTACGGGACGGATGAGCAGAAGGAGCGGTGGCTGCGTCCGCTGCTCGACGGCGAGATCCGCTCCTGTTTTGCAATGACCGAACCGGACGTCGCCTCGTCCGATGCGACCAACATCGAGGCTTCGATCGTTGCCGATGGCGATGAGTACATACTGAACGGCAGGAAGTGGTGGTCGACCGGCGGCGGCGATAGTAGATGCAAACTTTCGATCTTCATGGGCAAGACCGACCCGAAGGCCGCCAGGCATCTTCAGCAGTCAATGATACTCGTACCGATGGACACGCCCGGAGTAAAGGTGGAGCGAATGCTCTACGTCTTCGGCTATGACGATGCTCCGAACGGTCACGCCGAGATCACATTTGAGAATGTTCGCGTTCCAAAGTCGAACCTGCTCCTCGGTGAGGGCCGCGGTTTTGAGATCGCGCAGGGCCGCTTGGGCCCGGGCCGCGTACATCACTGCATGCGGCTGATCGGCGCCGCCGAGCGCTCGCTCGAATTGATGATCGATCGGGCCAGGAGCAGGGAAGCGTTCGGCAAGCCTATCTCCGAGCAAGGCGTCGTCCGCCAATGGATCGCCGAGGCGCGCCTTGCGATCAACCAGGCACGCCTTCTCGTTCTTCATGCCGCCTGGAAAATGGACACGGCCGGTAACAAAGCTGCGAGAAACGAGATCGCGATGATCAAGGCCGCCGTCCCGCAGATGGCTCTCAAGGTTATCGATCGCGCGATTCAAACCTTTGGCGGTGCCGGTGTTTCTCAGGACACACCTCTCGCAGCTTTCTGGATTTATGCCCGTTCGCTTCGAATTGCCGACGGGCCCGACGAGGTGCATTTGGAGAGTGTGGCCCGGGCCGAGATCCGAACGTAATGGACCAAGGCCCTCTTACGCCGTTCCAATCGGTGAGCTTGTGTCGGGTCAGAGTGTGGAATTGTTAAACCGTCGGCATGAAAGAATTTTGACTGATATCTTCCAAAAATCCGTGAACAAGCGGGGGCAATGAACAAAAACCCGTGTGTTGTCAATGAGTTAGCCCTGCATGTCATACTGAACGAATTCAAACCACTGGTCGTTCAACATTGTAAAAAACTGTTGACATAGATTGTTCAACCGTGTAAATTCAAATCTGACGACGCACCTCGCGATCGTTTCCCTTCGCCACCCGATGCGAAAAAGTTTTCTAAACAACAATCTGTTTCAGGCCTTCTAGAGAGGCTTGATACTTCCGGAACGAACGGGTTTATTGGCACCGCTTTCAGTTGGCCTGTCCCTTTGAAAGATACCCTCGACACTCGCACCTCCGGCGTGGCAAGAAAATAACCTACAAAAGTCCAATACCCGTATCGCGTCCATTTAAGAAAACACACAAAACAGTTCTGATTTAAGCCCCGGTAATCCTGCCGGAAAGGAGTGAAGAAAAATAATGCTGTTCGGTAAAAAGAAAAGCGTTGCCGGTTTAGACATCGGTTCCAGTTCGGTCAAAATGGTTGAGCTTGACGGCAAGGTCGGCAACCTCAATCTCGTTAGCCTGGGCTTCGAGAATCTTCCTGACGATACGATCATCGACGGCCAGATCATGGAGTTGAATACCGTGTCTGACGTTATACGCAATGTTTGCTCGAATCACAATGTTTCGGCCGACAGCGTGGTGACGGGCGTGAGCGGCCATTCGGTCATCATCAAGAACATCGTGCTTCCGCCGATGAGCCAGGAAGAACTGGAAGAGTCGATCGACTGGCACGCCGAAGAGCACATTCCATACGACCTCGCGGACGTGAGCCTCGACTATCAGGTGACCGGATCGAACAGCGAATCGACCCAGGTCCTGATCGCCGCATGCAAACGTGAGAGGATCGACAACATCAAGCAGGCGATACAGCTTGCCGGCAAACAGCCGGTGGTGATCGATGTCGATACTTTCGCCCTTCAGAATTGCTACGAAGTGAACTACCACCCGGACGAATCACAGGTCGTTACGCTGCTTAACATCGGCGCATCCACGATGAATGTGAATATCGTCAAGGGCACCCGATCGCTTTTCAGCCGCGACATAACGGTCGGCGGAAGCCAGTTCACCGACGTATTGCAGCGAAGCCTTGGCCTAAGTTTTCAACAGGCAGAAGCGGTCAAGCGCGGCGTGAATCACGCGGTCGACGGTATCGAGGAAAAGGCGATAGAGCCCTTGATGAACAACGTAACCGAGATCGTCGCTATGGAGATTCAGAAGACATTCGACTTCTATCGTGCCACGACAGAAGACAATCAAACGGTCGTCCAAAAGATCCTCATTTCCGGCGGCGGTTCCAAGCTGCAGGGCCTGGCACAGGATCTTTCTGCACGGCTCGAGCTTCCGGTCGAGGTTCTCGATCCGTTCCGCAGCATCAAGGTAGATACGCGGAAATTCGATCCCGATTATCTGAGTGAAATCATGCCCGAAATGG
This sequence comes from Pyrinomonadaceae bacterium, assembly GCA_050246275.1. Taxonomy (GTDB): domain Bacteria; phylum Acidobacteriota; class Blastocatellia; order Pyrinomonadales; family Pyrinomonadaceae; genus OLB17. The sequence continues at coordinate 184,038 of JBFWWI010000006.1, read as the reverse complement.
CCGTAGCCGTTGGTTTGGCAATGAGGGGAGTGAGCTAAGAAAATGTTAAAGATCAACCTACTTAATTCGGTTACAGAACGCCAGGGCGGAGCTGTGATGTCGGTGGACCGAAAGGTCGGAAGTCCAGGTATGCGTCTCTTATTGATGACGCTTGCCGTGGGATTCTTACTCGCCGCTGTTATCGGTTGGGACGTTATCAGCACTCAGATGGCCAAAGCCGACGCCGAACGCCAGCTCGAAGAGCAGAAGCAGATCGCGACCGAGCTCGAAGCCGTAATGAAGGAACAGAAGGAACTCGAAGCGAAGATCAAGAATATCGACGACCGTATCGCCGCGATCAAGAAACTCCGCGAAGAGCAGAAGGGCCCAAGCGCCGTACTCGAAGCTCTCCGTGAGCGTATTGCGATGGTTCCTGGGCTCTACCTTCAGAGCGTCGAGCAGGCAGGCGATCAGGTGACGATCAAAGGAAACTCGCCCGACGAGGCAGCGGTCACACAATTCGGCCGGAGCCTGGAATTTTCGAACGGCTTGTTCTCCAACCTGAATATCGAGACTCAGCGTCAGGAGATCGTCAACCAGAACGCATCGGTCCCCACCGGTGCCGAGGCGCCAAAGATAAACGTCGTGAACTTTACGGTCCGTGCAGGCTACAACTCTGCAAAGGGCAATACGACCGATGCGGTCGCCGCGAATGGCCAGGCTCCTGCCCCGGCCGCCGCCGCACCGACCCAGCTTGCAAAGAACTAGTCGGACAAGCCTGCCATCAGGCCCAGATCGATCCTAACGAACCAATTAACAGAAGGATAAGAACATGTTAGAGAAACTCAAAAACCTCAAGTGGCACTTCCAGCTCCTGATCTTGCTCGTCGTATCGGCCGTGTTATACGGAACGGTCTATTACTTCGTGACCGGCCCGACCCGCGAAGAAGTGGCCGTACTCAACGATCAGGTGGCTCAGCTTCAGGCGAAGAACGAGGCAGCCCGCCTGGCGACGCAGCGGATCAATGAATTCCGCGCTCTGTACGCCAGCAAGTCAGCTGAGTATGACGAACTGAAGGTCCTTCTGCCGGAACAGCGTGAGATCACAAATGTGCTGCAGGGCCTGCAGGACAATGCAAAGGATTCGAAGCTGATCGTAATGCGTTTCACACCGCGGGACGACACCACGCAGAACTCGATACAGGCAAAACCTGTCGAGATCGAAGTGGACGCTAATTTCAACAACCTTCGAGCCTTTTACGACAAGATGGCAAAGCTGCCCCGCATCGTCTCGATCACCGACTTTAAGATCAACCAGCTCGATAAGCAGAAGGCCGACCGCACGTTGCATGCACAGTTCCTGCTCACGGCCTACTATGCCGATCCGGATGCGTTGAACAAGCCGGCACCAGTCAAACCGGGCCAGCCCGGAGCACCCGCAGCCGCCCCTGGCCAACCGGCTCCCGCAGCCCAGCCGCCCGCATCCAAATAGTATCTAGATCGCAACCTACCCGAACCAGAGAGAAAAAGCCATGACCAAGAAATTCAAACCAGTACCCTTCCTACGCCTCGCAATGCTGGCAGCCGCAGTCATCCTGCTCAACGGCAGCTTGAACCATGCATCGGCTCAGCGAGACCCGTTTGAAAAACCCGCCTGGGCCCGTACCAAGGAACAGCGTCAGGGTGTTCCCGGGTCGCCGGGGGTAAAGGGTGAGCCTGCCTATGGCGTGCCTGCGATCGATCAGCGGATCGATTACTATAAGCGCCTTCGCGAGGACGCGGTCTCCAACGGCCTGCCGATGCCAAAGGTAACAAGCGTTCTCACGCTCGACGAGCTCGCCGTCACGGGCATTTTCAAAACCCCGCGAGGCTATGCCGCCATGGTCGAGGCAACCCCGATAAAACTCTCTTACACGATCTATCCGGGCGACAAGTTCTTTGACGGACAACTGGTTGCTGTTGAAGAGAACCGGCTCGTGTTCAGAAAGGTGACCAAGGTCTCCAAGAATAAATTCGTCTCGTCGGTAGAGAATAAGTCGCTCCGAAAATATTCGGATCGGGATATGATCCAGGGCACCGCACCCGCAGGCGCGGGTGGTGGATCCGACGCCCCGGTAAATGCGGCCGCGCTTCTGCCGAGCAACAAATTGACTGTCACGCCTGTCGTGTCCCCTCTGTCTGAAATGGAAACACAGACCACAAAGGACGCTGTGAACGACAAGGCAGAGCCCAAATCGAAGAAACCCGTTCGGGTTGCAAAGAAACGGGGCTAAAGGTTCGATCGGCCCGTCACGGGCCCACCAAGTTCTTTTTTAAGGATCGCGATCGTTGTGCGCACACGTCAACGAAAGCGAAGTTTGAAACGGAGGAAACATGAATTCTCAAATCACACCAAGCGGTCTCGTTAAACAAACGATCATCGCACTAATCTTAGTAGCCACGCTGAGCATTATGGCTTCCGCACAGCGTGCCGATCAGCAGGGACGACAGTATGGCGATCCCGGATTCCGCGGCGAGCCGATCAACCTGAACGTGGTCAATGCCGACGTCCGAGACATATTGAATTACGTTACCGAACAGTACGGCGTGAACTTCGTGATCGACAAATCGGTCAAGCAGGTTCCGGTCACCGTTAACGTAAGTGACGTTCCATGGAATATAGCATTGGATTCGATCCTGCGAGCACAGGAACTCGGTATCCAGGTAAACGGCCCGATCCTTCGGGTCGCGGATTCCAAGATCCTTGCGACCGAAGGCGAGATCCTTCGCCAGGCAAATGAAACAAAGCTTGACGGTTCGCCGCTCTATACAGAGTTCATTCGCCTGAACTACGCACGAGCGGCCGGCACCATCAACCGCGGCACGTCCTCCAGCGGAACCCCGGCCGGCTCATCGAGCGGTTCATCGAGCGGTTCGACCGGCGGCAGTGGCGGCGAGGGCCTACTTCCGATAATCAAGCGACGTCTTTCGCGACGCGGTTCGATCGAAACAGACGGCCGCAGCAACTCGCTGATAATCACGGATGTGCGTGAGAATATCGACGCGATCCGCCAACTGGTCGCGATACTGGACCAGCCGGAGCCGCAGGTCGAGATCGAAGCGCGTATCGTTGTTGCCACACGCAACTTCAGCCGCGACGTCGGTGTACAGCTTTCCGGCCTGGTCATCGGGGCTCGCGGAAGCGGCGCACAGGGCGGCACATTGCCCAACAATACGACCGGCTTAACGGTTCCTCCGGGACTTCCTAACGCCGGACCGAACAACGACCTTCGCTCGACGATCCCGAACACCGTGATCGGCCTGACGACAGGCATCTTCGGTACAGCTCAAATAAATATGCTTATCTCGGCCGGTGAACAGAAAGGCCAGGCCAAGGTCATCGCAACGCCACGCGTAACGGCTCTCAACAACCGTGAAGCGATCATTGAAAGCAAGACACAGATCCCGATCGTGACGGTCCAGCCCGGACAGTCTGCAGGCGGTGCCGCGATCGCAACGACGACCTATGTGGATGTTCCGCTGAAACTTCAGATCACGCCTCAGATCACCGATCAGGGCACGATCGTACTTGAAGTGTTGGCCGAAAACAGTTCGACACCTCCGATAAGCGGCGGGACCGCTCCTGCGATCAACACCCAGAAGATGCAGACGCAGGTCACCGTACCCGATGGCGGAACGACCGTCGTGGGCGGCGTTCTGTTTGACGACGAACGCGAAAGCCAGGATCGTACACCCGGCCTTTCGAAGATCCCGATCTTTGGCAATCTCTTCAAGCGTAAAGGCGTTTCAAGGAACACGAACGAGATATTGTTCTTCATCACGCCCCGCATCTATCGTCCCGACTACTCGCCGTCGGCCGGTTCGTCCGGTGTGAAGTCCTCGGCGACGATCCTTCAGCCTGTGCCGCTCGGCAACCCTGCATCGAACTCGGATGCAGCGGAGCCGGTAGCAAACCCGACCCCGACCCCGGTGCTTTTGCCCGCGGTCCCGGTACAACAGCCTGCGTCCGGACAGAAGCCGTAATTACGGCCCTTATGGAAACAGCATAAGCAGAGAATTGTTTCTTCCATTGAACCCGCCCGACAGATCGTCAGGCGGGTTCTTTGTTGCTGTCGAAGCTTAGGGCAGGTAGGCATTAGGGACGGGGACATCATTTGCCGCACCCCACGAACGGATGAAGAAAGAATTGTCTGAGCTGTTGACGGCATACCATACGCCCTCGCTGCCGCGGAAAACGCCAATGTCCGTAGAGCCGTCGCCGTCATAGTCGGCCGGGACGGGAATATCGGTGCTCACGCCCCATGGCCTCGCCGAGATCCCGATCCGCGATCCGTTTATGTACCAAACCCCTTCTGAGGGCCGATATACCGCGATGTCGTATCGCCCGTCGCCGTCGTAATCGGCCTGGACCGGGACGTCCGACGCAACACCCCACGAGCGGAATGAATTGCCGTCCGAACTTTGCTTGATATACCAAGTGCCGTCGCCGGGGCGGTAGACCGCTGCATCCGTTCTCGCGTCACCATCGTAATCGCCCGGCACACAGATATCGGTCGATGCGCCCCAATATATAAAGTCGAATCCACCCGAACTCTTTCGAACATACCAATAGCCGGTAGAGGGGCGAAAAACGGCGACATCGGTCTTCAGGTCTCCGTCGTAGTCCCCGGCGACCGGGATGTCGCCGGCGGCTCCCCATGGGATCCACTCGACACCCTCGGTGCTCTTTAGCAGATACCAGAAGCCGGCCGAAGGTCGGAAGACCGCTCGGTCGGTTATGCCGTCGCCGTCATAATCGCCGGGAGCCGGAACATCTTCGGGCAGCCCCCACTGGGCGACCTGAGACTGGCCGTCCGTGCTGTTCAGGCTGTACCAGCCGCCATCCGAGGGCCGGAAAACTGCCGGTTCCGACCGCTGGTCACCGTCAAAACTTGAAAGATTGGTCCCGGAGAGGGTCGAGGCGGAGGTCGCGTAGATGTAGTCGCTCTCTGTTCCGCTGGTTCCGTCCGCCGCGTTTCCGGCCGCATAGAATCCGATCTTTCCGACACGGCGTGCGGGAGCGGTCCAGGTAAACTGCCACGATTTGGTTCCCGCAACTGTCGGCACGATGCCATCGACGGTATGGGAGATGTACTCGCGCACGTCCCCGCCGACGTTTCCGTATTGCAGGAGCATCGGCTCGGGCGTTGTCGACGGGAGCACGAGGTCGCCCGCCTTCTGGCCGATCGAATCGACGGCGGTACCCTCAAATCCGAAGTTGACACCGTTGTTATCGCTTACCGTCACCGTCAAAGGTATCTGCTGGCCCGGAAGGTAATTGGCCGGCATTCCCGAGATTGTGATTCCGCCCTCTCCGCTATTGACGGGAAACGTCGAATGGCAGGCAGTACAGTTCGACTCTCCCGGAGCATTTGTAAATGACGGCGCGGGCCCGAAGGCGGACGCATGAGCTTTATACGTCGCCGAGGGAAAACCCCAAAATCCCATTATCGCTATAAGGACAAAGATCCCGATCGCCGAGATGCGTGCCCAACCACCCCAATCGCTTTTGTTCGGCATTGATGAAATTCTCCTGAAAATGTGCCAGATCTATGATTTGACGGCGAGGATTCGAAAAAAGTCGGAAACTATGAGAATTTTCGGCGTTGGGACTGCGAAAGTCAACGTTTAACGCATGATCGGCCCACAAAAAGAATGCGGCCGGAGGGGTAACTCCGGCCGGCACGTCTGCAATAATGCTGCAGATCAACTAATTGGTATTCCCTACTACGGAAGGTATTTCCGTGGTATCGGAACGTCGGTGCTGACACCCCAGAATCCTACCTGGAAGCCCGCCTGCGAACCCTTTATGTACCACGTTCCATCACGGTATACAGCAACATCGTATTCGCCGTCGCCGTCGTAATCGCCGGGAACGGGAATGTCGGTGCTTACGCCCCAAGGCTCGTACCTGACATTTCCGGTCGCCGTAAGTCGTATGTACCAGGTCCCGTCGCTCGGCCGGTAGACCGCGATGTCATCTTTTTCATCGCCGTCGTAATCGGCCGGTACGGGAATGTCAGTAGATACTCCCCACGGGATCGACTGGAAATTCGCGAACGAATTGCCGCTTTGGGTGGCCACATAGAAGGTACCATTCGAAGGACGAAAGACCCCGAGGTCCGTGCGGCGGTCGCCATCGATATCGATCGCCATCGGAATGTCGGTACTAGCGCCGAATAGGACGACACGGTACTGGAGCAGATCGTCTCTGATATAGAACGCCTGATCTGCCGGCCGGAATGCCGCGACCTCATCCTTATTATCCCCGTCGTAATCGCCGACGAGAATGATATCGGTGGCCGTACCCCAGGAAATACCCTCGTATGTAAAGGTATCGGTCTTGAGTACATGGATATCGGGCGTAACCGTGTCGCCGACGTGGCGTCGAACGACGAGGTCGGTCTCTCCGTCGCCGCTGAAGTCGCCGGCAAGGGGTTGATCACCCGGAATGCCCCAGTTCGCCGCGAGGAAACCGAGCTGCGAACCGTAAACGTACCAGTTGCCTTCAGACGGCCTGTACACAGAAAGGTCGGTCTTCTTGTCACCATCGAAATCGGCTCGGATGCGCCGGGTGTTGCCGGGCGTATTCGAACAGACATTCGAAGATGAGATCAGCGTGAGCGACCAGCCGCCCGTTAGCGTACCGGAATCGCCTGCGGCGTCGTCAACGATATACAGACTCCATGTGCCGTTCGGGTCGCCTCCCGTCACTCCTGAAAATGCACTGGCCAGCGTCTCGGTGCCCGCCGTTGCGGGAGACAGATACGGGCTGACCGGAGCCGGTGCCGGGAACGCATCGCCCGTACCGTAGTTGGCTGGGCGATATGTGCCTGAGGCCGCTGTTGCCTGTGGGAACAGGCCGGCGGCATCATCGGCAAACGTGTAGTTCCTTGCTGTGACAGGGTTTAATCCGCCACCGTCAGACTCCAAAATGAACTTCCTTCCTGCCGGGTTCACAAGCAGGAAATCCACGTCGGCCGGGAACGTGTGGTCGAACCCGGTGATCGTCACTTTCGCGCCCGAGATCGACGTTGGTGCACCTGTGACATTTATCGTAGATGGATACAACGACGCGGCTCCCGATCCAGGTATCGTTATCGAGGTGTTGTTGGAGAACGATAGTTCACTGCTGCTGATCGTTCCGAGTCTCATATTATATGAGACAGTCCCGAGATTTAGAGCACCATCCTGCAGTTGCAGAGTGATGGTTATGTTGTCGCCGCAGACGCCATTAGCCACGAACGTAAAGGCTCGAGACACCGCCGGATCACCGGGCGACATAGCCCCGTAATTCTGCGAATTGGTTATTGGCGTCACACCTCCCGAGTTCTGGAGGGTTGCGACGAGGCTGCTGGTCGGGCCGTCGCCATTGTTTAGCAACGGCAGATTGACCGTGACCGTCTCGCCGGGATCGGGAGCACTGTTGGGCGGAGTGAACGACTCGCTGATCAGGGCAGCAGCGCCGCCCGCGACGACGTTCGGAGGCAATGTCACACCGCAGCAGCTAAATCCCTGTCTCGAGATCTCAAGCTGTACGCAGCCGACCGTGCCAACATCCTGTGCGGCCGTATCTGCGACCCTGAGGATCCACGTGCCACTCATGAGCTGGCCGTTAAACGCAGACAGCGGAGATTCCGGCCTGAATGATCCAGCGAACGGTGCGGTCCCGGCCGAGATAGCCGTTCCCGCCGCGTCGTCGAGGATGGTCCTGGTTCCGGAGCAATCATTGGCACCAGTACCAAAATTGTCGCCTGAGCCGCCGCGGTTATTGACCAATGGGACCGTAACGCCCTCAGGGCTGATCAGGGCCATCGTCACGTCACCGTCAAATGTATGGTTGAGCCTTACACCGACGTTAACATCCGCCACCACGCCCAGATTCGTCGCGTTGATCGGAATGTCCACGCTCCCCTGGTCCGGAATTGGGGTCGATATATTGCCCGTTGAATAGGTTACTGTCGTCGGAGCTGCAAGTGCACCTGTGTTGAACACGTAGGTGACCGTGCCCAAATTCGTCATGCCGTCCTGCAGTTGAAAGGTTGCAGTAAGTCTCTCTCCACAGTCAGAGTCTGCGGTAAAGGTGAACGGCCTGACGACTGTCGGCCCGTTGGCAATCACTATCCCGAGATTCTGGGGAGCGCTCGGTGCCGAGACACCGCCGGTCGCCAAAAGCGTCGCAACCAGATCCGTCGTGTTCGCGGTACCGACGTTCGCAAAGGCGAAGTCGATAGTCACGGTCTCCAACGGGTCGATCGCGTTGTTGATCGCGCAGCTTTCTGCGGTGATCGCCGTACTGCCCGATTCGACCACCGGCTGCGGCGACTCGTCAGCGTTCGAGACCACCAGTGCATAATCCTGATCGGTCGTGTCCGCATTATTCGGGATACCGTCCCCGGCGATGTTGGTTCCTTTAACCTTTATGATGAACGAACCCGAAACGCCGGCGGGCACGAAAACGCTTTCGACGTTGTTCCGCACATCGGCGACACCGCCCGTGGTCGAACTACCGCCGGTGAACACGTTACCCTTGTACGTATTTCCGCCAACCGTTACCTCGAGATCGAGGTTGTTGACATACGCATTGCCCGACGTCGGCCCGGGGGCATCCGTCCACGCCAGCGTAACGCGGAACGGTTTATCGGTGACGGCCACCGTTCCCGTATATATCCGCTGCTGGCCGGTGTCGGAAAAGGTATTCGAGTTGTCCTGATCTTCCAGGATGCTTGATTGGGCAAAGATATCGAAATAACGGTCGAGATCCGCAAGGCCCATTCCCTGATTGTTCGAAGGCAGATTATCGTTGGCCCCGGCGCCGGTCATATACTCGGCCGAGTTCACGATTATCGCCTTTGTCATCGCGGGGCTTGCCGGCGGCAGAGCCTGATTAATAAAATGCTGCCTGATCAGGGCCGCCATACCGGCAACCGCTGGCGTCGAGTGGCTGGTTCCCGAAGAGGCCGTGTACCACTCTTGCCCGCCCAGCGGGAAGAAATCGAAATTCGGGCCCGGTCCGCCGCATACACCCGTCGCAAGAAAGCAGGGCAGGGCCTCGCCGTTTCCTGCGACCGGACTCGAATTTACATTTTGAGCCACGCCGCCCGTGATGTGGGTACCCGGAAGCATGATCTCCGGCTTAAAGCGGCCATCGTCATTTGGGCCGCGGCTGGAAAATCCGATCACATCCATTGCACTGTCGGCTCCGGTATCCGTAAGTCCGCAGCCATCCGCTCCGCCGAAGGGATGTACGTTCTCAGATGCTCCGACCGTGAGTACGTTCTTACCTGTTCCGGGAGCTCCGATAGTGTTTGCCCCGGACCCGGCGTTACCCGCCGAGAAGAGGATGACCATCTCCTGGTTACCGGCCGTGGGGTTTACCGAGGTCGCGGGCTGCGCGTCGCGGACAAGTGCATCGTATGCCTGAGCATCCGCCGTGTACGCACCGCCTACGTTGGCACCCCAGCTATTTGTGCTGATGCGTGCACCGTCCTGATATGCCCTCGACTGCAGGTTCGCATAATTGGGCGACGTAAAGTTGTCGGGGTCGAATATCACCGACGAGCCGATCCTGACGAAGGGAGCGACACCCAGTCCGTATCGGTAGCCAAGTGCGTCCGCGTGAGGAGCCGCCGCAAAGATGCCGCCCGACGGAACGTATCCGCCCACGACGGTCGCATTCAGGTTCCCGTGGCCGTCACAGCCCTGAAGTGTGCTCCCTGCATTCGGCGTTCCCTCGAGCCTGGAATAAATATAACGGCTTGTGCCGGCCGGGTCGCCCGCGGTCCTGAGAAGGAACATGTTCGGGTTAGCCGGGGTAGCGGTATCGACGCCGCTATCTGTAACGTCAACGGCAAAGGCCGACGTGTCGAACTGAGCCTGTGTGAAGCCCTGACCGAGCAGGTAATCGAGATAATTGCCCGCCGTGGGATTAACACCGGTCAAATTGCCTCTGAGGATGAGGTTCTGACGCTCGTCGTATTTTTGCGGCTCGACATATGGATGTATCGAGATCACATCCGGCTGGGAAGCCAGCGTGGCAAGGCCGTCCTTGTCGAGGCCGACAACGAAATTGTAGTAGTGCAGGATCTCCTGGCCGCCCTTTATCGGCGCCGTCTTCATCTTATCGACGAGTGACAAGGTCTGATCGTTCACGAACTTGTCACGGTATAACTGCACCGAGAATTGGTCGGTCTTCAGGCCGGACTGAGCCATCTTCTCGCCCTTAGGGTCGCGATAGACGGTCGGCATCACTTTGTATTCATCGCGATATGGCCCTTCCCACTCGATGGGCGACAATGCGTTTCGCGATTCGGACTGTATCCGCGACAGGGCGGCCGCGTCACCGTAAACGAGGTAAGTATAATGAGGGATATAGTTAACGACCTCCACCCCAGAGTCGGTGAGCATATCGACCCATTTGCTCCGGATCGGGCCATTGAACCGCACGAGATGCAGGCGCTTGCCTGAAAACCCGCCGATGTTTTGACGCTCCGCCTGGACATCGCTCGACTTAACATCGATCCTGCGGGCCGAAAGCATGATCATATCGGGGCTTTCGATCTGCGAGGCGCTCGTCACCGATTCGTCTGAATCTCCCTTGAGCGTACGGTCCTTTCGCTGCGCCGATGATTCCGGCAAAAGCTGCCAGCATACCACTGTAAATATGGCCAATACGGCAAGTGCGCCGAACAGCCGGATCCGAGTTCTTGTCATCACTTATCCTCCTGAATCAAGAAAGGATCGAAAGTTCTCGTGAGAGTCCTCCCGAAACCAAATCGCCGACGACCAAAAATCCGTAGGTGGCCGACTACGCGATGCCGCCGAGTGCGAAAAAGGGGTGGTTACACTCGCTGACTATTTTTTAAGGCAGACCCTTAGGTCAATAAGAGCTTTAACTGACGAATGTGCGTAAATGAACGTGATTTGGAACAAGGATTTATAGCCTATTTTGTACCCAAAGCGCAAGTTAAAGTTCGAAGCCCGTCCAGTTCGGAGGGGCACCCGCCAGCAATGCCAGCCAAACTGGGCTGTTCGAGTAATAGAATTTAATTCGAGAAACGGGAAAAATATTTGGATCGTGAAAAAAAAGAGACGACCGCGGCCGTCCCTTTTATTCCTATCTTTACGAACAGTTTACCTGGGGATGTAGTAGAACGGGATCGGAAGGTCGGTAGATGCGCCAAAGTAAGCAGCGCTCGTACCTCCGCCGGTCTTTTGGGCATACCACTCCCCATTTCGATAGACGGCAACGTCGGCTTTGCCGTCGGTGTCGTAATTGCCCGGTACCGGTATGTCGCCCGGCTGTCCCCAAATTCGAGGTTCGACCTGGCCATCGGAACTTCGCTTTATCCACCATACGCCGTCAGATGCGCGGAAAATAGCGAGGTCATCGCGAAGGTCGCCATCGTAATCGGCCGGGACAAGCATATCGCTGCCGACACCCCACCAGTCAAAGTTGAATCCGCCCGTGCTGTTTCTCGTTATCCAGAGCCCATCGCGGAAAACCGTCTGGTCGTAGCGGCCGTCGCCATCGAAGTCGCCGGGCACCGCAATATCGCCCGCCTGACCAAAAGGAACGATCTCGAAACCGCCGGTCGTCTTGAGGATATACCAGGCCCCATCAGATTCGCGGTAAAGCGCGGCGTCGGGATTTCGGTCCCCGTCATAATCTCCGACGACGGGAAGGTCGCCATTACTTCCCCAGGGCCGGGCCTCAAAAAGAAATCCGTTGCTCTTGAGAATGTAAAATGCAGCTCCGGCCGGGTCATCGCCCCTGAAGACCGCCGGATCGGTCTTGCCGTCACGGTCATAATCGGCCGGTACCGGGATGTCCTGGCTGGCTCCCCAGCCATAGGCGAAGAAGCTCTGCTGAGAGCCGAAAATGTACCAGTTGCCTTCTGACGGGCGATAGACAGAGAAGTCCGTTATACCGTCGCCGTCAAAGTCGGCCCGAGTATCTCGCTGGACGGAGTTAAAGCTGCAGCCATAGCTTCCGACGACCTTGATGTCGTCGACATTCCATCCGGTGGCGGCGGTGTTGTTGTCGGCCCCGAATCGCCACCTGAAACGTACATTTTGCCCGCTGGCAGAGGCCTGTATGACCGCAGTCGATGTGATATAACCGCCGGAGTTACCGCTCCAGGCATTTCGAAGCTCGATCGGATTCCCGGTACTATCCCCGAGGATGCCGTTATAACCGCCTTCTACAAAGAATCCGCCGTTGCCCGCGATATCCTGAAAGCCTCCGCCGTTAATGCTGATCTCGAGCACTCCGCCATCCCATCCGTCCTCGGTGTCAAATTTGTTCTTGAACGATATCGTCGCCGCATTTGCCTGGATCGGGATGAGAGGAGAAGTGATGCTGGTCCCGCCGCCGACCGTCGTCGGGTCGAGGGCAAATGCCGAGTTCGGGGCAGAGTTGGAGCCTGTCGTAGACGTGACAAATGCAGTGCCGCCCGCCTCTGTGCTCACCGTCCAGTCATTTGGAAAGGCCGGGGCGGTGACACCGTCAAAATTCTCGGTAAAGGTCGTCACCGGAACCCCGATGATGACCTGCCTGCTAAAGCTTACCGGGCCAAGGCTGCTGGTAACATTGATGGTCAGGTCGAGGACGTTGCCGCACAGCGTACCTGCCGGAACGGTAAAGTTTATCTGATTGCTGGCCGAGCCGTTGTGGGCGATCGTGCCATATGCGACCGTGCTGCCGCCTACGATCGTTACGCTCACTCCGGTTGCCGCATTTCCGGTGGCATTCTCGAGCGGTACGGTCACGCGGATCGGTTCGCCCGGTTCCGGATAGCCGTCATTGTCGCCAGACGCGTCGGAGATCGTGATACCCGGCTGAGTAAGATTCGGCAGGTCAAAAGCCTCGGTCACCCGAGCCGTGCCATTGCCCGAACCGGGATTGAGGATCTCAGCAGAAGCACCGAGCCCACGGACCGCGAAACCCGCCCAAATGTCCCGGACGTCATCAGCCTCACCGCCCGCGAGAGCCGCTGCGATGATCGCGTCACGAGAGTCGATGAAGGTCGGGTTCGAAGGAGCCAATTTCATGCCGTCCGTGACGTGCTGCAGGATACGGCGATTACCGACCTCCCAACCCAGCCGCTGGATGTACCGGTAGCGGACCTCCCAAAGCATGCTGCTCCAGACCTCACCCGCCGCGTGTACCTGATCGGCCGTTGCGTTAAATGCAGGCGCGAATGCGCCGTCATTCAAACTTTGCTGTGTCGCATCGACATCCCTGAAGGTAAGCGGGTTATGGGGCCGGTTATTTGGCCCGCCTGTTGAGGTGATCACCGCCTTTGGAAAGCGGCGAATGCCGTAGTACGCATTATTCAGCTCATTCCCTACACGAAGGCGATAGGTGTCATAGGCGCCGGTCGTATAGATGCCGTTCGGATCGTCGGCCGCGGTGCTGAGCAGCGCGTGGCCGTAAAAATCGCTCCACCCTTCGCCCATGCCTCGGGCCATATTGCCGGACAGGCCGACGGAGTTGCCGTGAAGGCGGTTTGACAGGCCGTGGGTGATCTCATGGACCACCACATCGGCATCGAGGTTTCCGTCGAAATCGGGCGTCGGCACCGGCCACAGGAACATTTGCATTCTTGGTCGGAAGCCGTCTGGAGGCGTTCCGAAGTTTGCGTTGTTGACGCCGACGCAGTCCTGCCCTTCGGCCGAGATGCGGTCGTTGGCTTGCCCCCCGCGGCCAAAATTATCGTGTTGGAAATTTCCCGCCTGTTCCGTGAACCCGAGCCGATATAACTCGTCGTGATAGCGGTTAGTGATGTAAAAAAGCTGTGTGACCGACGCACGCTGAAAGTCGATCTGAGCATGGGGTTGCACGATCTCATTGCATACGCCCGGGGTCGTGTCGTTGGGAAGCGAAGCCACAGGCTCGCCCGCGGGTACAGGTGCGTCGCCCTGATTCACGATCGGATTCGAAGGGATGCCCGGATTGATCGGGAAATCAAAATTCCGTCCGGCGCTTATGACCATCCCGTTCGAAGCATCGACACCGTCCGTCGTGTCCCGGTCGAGCCCTGCCTGCACCGCATTTCCATCCGTGCTCGTCCCACCGTCTGTGATCCAGCCGTTATTGTTAAAGGTGTACGGCGGCTCATTACCTACAATGGACAACAGTGTCCTTGATATAGCCGCGCCTTGAGCGCCGTTCGGAGACGTCGGCCCCGGCGTGAGCGGGAAGGGGCTATCGGCGACTTTGATCATCGCATTCGGATCGAGCCATACGTTGTATGTGGCCGGCTGCGTCTGATCCTCGGATATGTTCTTTCTCCACAGGACGGTCCCTGAGTTTGCGTCAACGACAATATAGAAAGCGTTCAATGGCTTCCAGATCAGCAAACTCCATGCGGGGACGGCGACACCCGGTTCCGTCTGAAAATATACTTTTCGTGCGACCGGGTCCCACTCGCCGTCGCCAAAGGAATAAGCGAGGCCGTCCTTGTCCATCTGCTGCTCAGCGTAACCGCCCTTTGGCGTATAGCCGATGTTCGCCGCTGCGATCGCAAATGCGTCGGACGGTTTTCCAAAGTCGTCGGAGACACTTTCATCTACTCCCGCCGCGAGGTTGTTTATCACCCGAACGAGACTACCGTTTTTCGCAAAACCGGCCCTCACTTCGCCGCCAAATACTGGTACGCCGCGGAGTTCCTGCTCGAGCCGGACAAAGGCCATCGGGCTCTCCGGGTTCTTATAGTCCGCTTTCAAAACGAGTTGGCCCACCTGATCGCTTCGAAGACCGAAAAGTGACGAGTTCTCTCCGATGAACCGTCTCAGAACCTCGCTTCGGGAATCTCCGTTGGCCGCGGCCAGAGCATTTTTGCCCATTTTCACGTCAGGGGAGATCACCTCAGGAACGCGGCTTTCAAGGCCGTATACTACCTTCAAACTCGCCACCTTCGACCTGAGCGAATTCTCACCGCGGACGAACTCATCCCGCAGGTCGGCGGCCGACGATGCCGAGCCGCCATGTGCATCCCGCAGCATTGCGAGCGTCTTATACGCCTGCTTGTCCGAACGTATATCGTAATTCGGGCGGTCGGGATCGGCGCTCTTTGTCTGAACGATCAACCCCGATCCGGTTCGATTTGCCTCGGTTTCAAAAAAGACCGGCAAAACCGCAAGGGCAGCGATCAGGGCAAGGACAAAGATCGTCGCAAAAGAGCGACCGCGAAAGGAGTAGGGCGAGTTCAGCATTTTTTATAGGGCCTCCGAAGGCGTTAGGTTATCGGACACAAAGAGAGCGGCCGATCTAACCACATTCCTGTGAATAAATAACAAATTGACTCAGAATTTTGGGTTTAGGGCAAAATAAACGCTTTTCTTGCAGAAAGCGTTCACGGACACAGCCTGTCTTCATAGCCCTAAAGCGAAAATATAGGTTTGCAAGCTACGAAGCGAGGATACAAAATGTAATCATCACAAAGAGTTGCGTTTCGTGTCAATCTATTTCGCCATAATGCGTACTCTTGGATTCCCGAAATGGACGATATTTTCGGCCCCACCGGCCTTATTTCCAGATATCACAAGAATTACGAGTACCGCGAAGGCCAGGTGAAAATGGCCAATGAGATCGCGGCGGCTCTCGCCGAAAAGCGTCACTTGATCGTCGAGGCTGGTACGGGAACAGGGAAGACGCTGGCTTATTTGATCCCCGCGATCGCCAAGGCCACGAGCGAAAAACGCCGCATTGTCATCTCGACCGGGACAAAGAATCTGCAAGAGCAATTAATGGAGAAGGACATCCCTTTCCTTCAAAAGGCCCTGCCGAAGAAGTTCTCCGCGGCATATATGAAGGGGCGGAACAATTACGCGTGCATCTATCGCGTGAAAAAGGCCGAGACCCAGCCGATACTCGACGGCCTCGACCAGATCGGCCAATTCGAGGCGGTCCGCCGCTGGACCTACGAGACTCAGACGGGCGACCGCCGTGAGCTTGTCGATCTTCCTGAGGATCTTCCCTTTTGGAACCGGGTCAATGCCCGCGGCGATATTTGCATCGGTCAGAAGTGCCCTGAGTTCGAGCCGTGCTTCATAACGCGAATGCGTGCGCGTGCCGAGGAAGCCGACATCGTCATAGTAAATCACCATCTGTTCTTTGCGGACCTAAGCGTGCGTGGAAATCAATTTGGACGTGTGATACCCGATTACGATGCGGTGATCTTTGACGAGGCACATCTCATCGAGGATATAGCGTCGGATTATTTCGGCTTTCAGGTTTCCAGTTTTCAGATCGACGAATTGGTAAGGGATTCTGACGCCCTGCCGATCTCCGATGCCGTCGTGACGCGGAACCTGACAAAGATCGCCGCAAAGATCATCGGCCTTGCCGAGCAGTTTTGGCTCCGGTTCACTATTGCGAGACTCGACGGCCGATACCCGCTTACGCCGGATCTTTTTGCTGTAAGGGACATCGGCGGGCAGGATCGGCCAACCGCACTGGGCGAGGCGTATCTAGCGCTCGACGGAGCACTGGGAAGCCTCGTTTCGGCGATCGAACCCTTTGCCGAGGAAATGCCCGAGGCGGACAGCCTTCTCCGCCGGGCCCGACAGGCTCGGTTCGACCTCGAATTCGTGACCGTACAATCCGAGCGAAATTACGTATATTGGATCGAACGTCGGGGCAAAGGCGTTTTTCTGCGAGCATCTCCGGTTGATGTTTCCGAACTCCTTCGCGAAAAGCTCTTTGAAAAGGTCGATTCGTGCATCCTTACCTCCGCAACGCTCTCGAGCAGCGGGTCGTTCAACTTTGTCCGCGAGCGCCTCGGATTGGACACGGCCAAAACGTCCGGCTTTACCGCCCCGTCCTCGTTCGATTTCGAAAGCCAGGCGATCCTTTACCTTCCGAAGACGATGCCAGACCCGCGTTCGCCCGAGTTCACTCAGCTTGCGGCGGGCGAGATCATCAAGATCCTCGGGGTCTCCAATGGACACGCCTTCGTTCTCTGTACGAGCAATGCGTCGATGAACGCGCTGTATCAGATCGTCTCGTCGCGTGTGAGATATCCGTGTTTCATCCAGGGTTCGATGGCAAAGGCCGGCCTGCTCGAGAGGTTTCGCGAGACCGAAAACGCCGTGCTCTTCGCGACGTCCAGTTTCTGGCAGGGCGTCGACGTTCAGGGCGAACAATTGTCGTGCGTGATCATAGACAAGCTTCCGTTCGCCGTCCCGACCGACCCGATCGTCGCCGCGAGGGCGCGGTTCATCGATGAGAACGGCGGACGATCTTTCTTTGAGTACAGCGTTCCGCAGGCCGTCATCACGCTCAAACAGGGGATCGGCCGCCTGATCCGCAGCCGAACCGACCGCGGTATAATCGCCATTCTCGACCCTCGCCTGCGAACTAAATCCTACGGACGTGATTTCCTTCAGAGCCTGCCCCGAATGCGCATCACGAGCGACCTCGCCGATCTGGGAACGGTCCTCTCCCCGTTGGGCCAAAGTTGAAGCTCGCTTCACCATCCGGATCCGGATGAAACGGCAAAATTTCTCATATACGCCCACATTATCTATACTTGGGGTACGTGAAAGATAAAAAGGACCCGATGAATGACCGCACCGCGGCGGTCAAGCGATTCGTATCGACCGCGCTCTTGACCGTGGTCCTGACGTCGGTATTGGCAGCCTTCGCCGCGGCACAGAATACCAATTCGAACGCGAATACGAGCGCGAGCCCGTCACCTACGCCTTCTCCCATACCGGTCTCCTCGATAGTGTCGGAAGCGGACAAGGTGGACACGCGTATCGGTGAGACCCGAAATTTTATCGATTCGCGGCCGGACAATTTCGAGATCGTATCCGGCATTGCCGGTATGGCGCGGCAGATCGACGAACTCTCGGGACAGGTCTCACAAGCCCTTGCGGGCTCGGCTACGCTTGAGGAACTGAATACGCTCGAGGCCACTGTGCAGTCTTCGTCGCGCAAGGTCAACGGCTGGTCATCGACCCTTCAAACTCAGGCTACAGCACTCGACAGTCGAGTCGCGGAGATCCGTGACCTTGTTTCGCTTTGGCGGCGGTCGATCGAATCCTACGCTACCGAAACCTCGGCCGCCAATACTCCGGCAAATATATCTCCAGGCGAGATCCTGCCGCCCGAGGCTCTTCGGCGGGCCAACGAGACCGTCTTCAAACTCGGCGAATTTCTGAAGGATGTCGAACGCCGTAGAGCCGAAGTGATCGATCTCCAGGCAAAGGTCAGCGGTATAGACACTCGGCTGAACAATATCCTTTCGTCTATCAAAGAACGCCGGTCGACGGAATTGTCACGATTGTTCGTCAGGAACGGTCCGCCCGTCTGGGCGGCGGACGAATGGAGATCTCCCTCGGCCGCGCTCGACGGATTCGTCCGGTCGTTCTCGCAGCGCTGGTCAGAGCTTAGACTCTATGTGATCAACAATGCCGCCAGGTTCGCCGGACATTTCGTTCTGATAATTCTGATCGCACTCGGACTTGCATGGGCCGGACGAAAGGTCGTTCCGATGGTCGAAGCCGAACCGAAACTTGAGCGTCCGTCGACCATCTTCCGCTATCCGTTGGCCGGAGGCATGCTGCTATCGGTCCTTTTTTGGACGATCCTCTATCCGAATTCGCCGCGGCTGCTACAGACGGTCTTTGGACTCGCTGTCCTCATACCGGCGGTCTATCTTCTCCGAAAGCTCATCGATCGGCCGCTACACGTGATCCTTTACGGGCTGGTCGTCTTTTATTTCTTTGACCGCATCCGCGAGATCTCCACCGCGGACGAATTCTGGCCCCGTGCGCTGTTTCTGTTCGAGATGCTCGCGGCTGCCCTTTTGCTTCTATGGCTTTTCAGTTCGAAACGTCTTGCCGCAAAGGTCGAAGCCGGGGATCAGCGCCTCTTTCGAAATGTTCGCAATGGGGTTCCGTTCGCGGTTGCGGTATTTGCGGTGGCGTTCGTGGCCGGTGCCGCGGGTTTTACAAATCTCGCAGGGCTCCTCGGGAACGGCGTACTTCGATCGGCCTATGCGGCCTTGATCCTCTATGCCTTCTACGAGGTGCTAAAAGGTGTCGTCATCTTTCTGCTGCGGGTGCGGCCCCTCTCGGTGCTCGGGATGGTGCGAAATAAGCGGACACTGATCCGTGTTCGCACAATGCAGTTCGTGCGGGTAATTCTCATCATCCTTTGGCTGCTGGTCGCACTGAATGCATTTTCGGTAAGGGATGCAGTATTCGGCTTCCTGTCCGACATTCTCTCGGCTTCATACGCCATTGGGTCATTGACCCTCTCTGTGGGACACATGGTCGGGTTCATTGTTGCCGTCTGGCTCGCCTTCCTGCTTTCTCGCTTTCTTAGATTCATACTCGAGGAAGACGTTTACCCGCGCGTGGGACTTTCAGGCGGTGTCTCGTACGCGGTCTCGACGATGGTCCATTACGCCGTCCTGATCATAGGTTTTCTACTTGCCATTGCGGCACTGGGTTTTGAGCTTACGCAGTTTGCGTTCATCGCTGGCGCCGTTGGCATCGGCGTTGGTTTCGGGCTGCAGAACATCATCAATAATTTCGTCTCGGGCCTAATACTCCTTTTCGAACGCCCGGTGAAGGTGGGCGATACGGTACAGATCGCCGAACACATCGGTTCGCTGACACAGATCGGCCTGAGGGCAAGTGTTCTTCGAAAGGTCGACGGTTCCGACGTGATCGTTCCTAACAGTCACCTGATCTCCGAAGAGGTGATAAATTGGACCATGTCCGACGACAAACGGAGGCTCGACATACCCGTCGGAGTCGCGTACGGGACAGATCCGAAGACCGTGCTCGACCTGTTAGTGAAAGTCGCCGTCGCGAGCCCTGATATCATGAACGAACCGGCCCCTCGGGCGCTCTTTGTCGGGTTTGGCGAGAGTTCTCTCGACTTCGAATTGAGGGCATGGACGGATAATTCGGAAAACTGGGTCCCCATCAGAAGCGACCTGGTCACGGCTGTGAACGCCGCGCTTACCGAGGCGGAAATTGAGATCCCGTTTCCCCAGCGTGACCTTCACGTCCGCTCGGTGGACGGATCGGTATTTGCGGCAAACAGGAAATTAAATAAAGATGGAGAGTAAGTTGGCTGGCAGACCTTATATCATCATCCTTGTTTCGTTCCTCGTCGGGAGCGGGGCCCTCGCCTTGGCCGTCGGGGCTCAGACGAATGGTACCTCCGAACAAAAAGGGAAGGGCGACCGGCCATTAAAGATACTCAAGAAAGAACCGATCGGCAGCGTATTGGGGCGTTGCAGAGATCTTGATAAAGGCCTCTTTGTTTCCCTCCGTGTAGAGTTTCTGGATACGGGAAAGGTCGGCGAGGTCTCCATCACCCGTGTTTCCGGGTGTGACTATTTCGACACAGAAGCGATAAAGGCCGCGCGGCGCATCAAATTCAGCCCGCAGGTCAAAGCCGGTGAGCCGGTCACCACCACGCGCCGGGTGGACTATTCCGTAAGCGGATTTTGAGGTCAAAATGCCTTCCTTTTTCGAAGTTATGATCGAACGCAATTTCTCGTCTGCCCATCAGCTGCGCGGTTACAAGGGAAAATGCGAGAACCTGCACGGGCATAATTACAAGATCGAGATCTTTGCCCGCGGCGAGGAGTTGAACAATATCGGGTTGCTGATCGACTTCGGCGATCTTAAAGCCGCTGCCGACGAGATCGTAAAATACCTGGATCACCGAAACCTGAACGAGCTTCCGCCGTTTGACGAGGAGTTGAATCCTTCCGCCGAGAACATCGCCCGATATTTTGTCGAGTACCTCAACGGCCGCGTCGGTGACGACCGCGTAAAAGTTTACAAGGTTCGCTGTTACGAGACCCCGACCAGTGTCGCAACCTATCAGATCGATGCCTGACGCCGAACCGGAACGCAAGGTGTCGATCCGCGAAGCATCAGCAGAAGATGCCCTGCTTATCTCTGCGCTCGCGGTCGTCAGCTTCTACGAGGCGTATTTCGAACAGGACGATCCGCACGATCTCGCACGGTATTTGAACGAAAGCTTTGCCCCCGACGTGATCTCGGCCGAAATGGCGGCCGGCGGCTCGACATTTTTCATAGCCTTTCGCGGCGAGCAGGCCGTGGGATATGCGATACTGCGCGATGGCGAAGTGCACCCGTCAGTGTCCTGCGGCAACGCGATCGAACTGAGGCGGATCTACCTTGTCGAGCGCGTTTGGGGTGCCGGGATCGGCGAAAGGCTGCTCCGCCATTGCCTCGAATTTGCGAGATCGATCGGTAAAGACGTCCTTTGGCTCGGCGTCTGGCAAGAGAACCGCCGCGGGCTCTCGTTCTACCAAAAACACGGGTTCAGGGCCGTAGGCACATTGACCTTCCCCTATGGCGACTCCGTCGGAATAAATAATGTAATGGAGATAGATCTTTAGATCCGGGATGGAACAGACGCCGCGACCAGGATTTTTTTACGGCTGGGTCATCGTCGCTGTCGCGACGCTCGCCCTGGTCGTCAGCAACGGCCTTTCGATCGGCGGCATACCCGTTTTTTACCGGTCGATCCGCGAAGACCTCGTCGCGAGCGGCGCGGTCGCTCAGGGCGGCGCGGAGAGTTTTATCGCGGTCGGTGCCACGCTCACATTCGTTTTGGCGGGCGTGCTCGCACCGCTCGCCGGCGCGGTGATCCAGAGATTTTCGCTCAAAATGCTAATGCTCGCCGGATGCATCGTTCTCGGCGGGGGCTTGCTGATCCATGCTTATGCCCAGTCCGCCATGACTGTGTATATTGCACGTGCGTTGATGGGCGTCTCGCTCTGCCTCGTCGGCGTATTGCCGAGTATCATTCTCGTTTCTAACTGGTTCGTCCGGCGGCGCGGGCTTGCACTCGGGATTTTGCTCACGGGCACGAGCATCGGCGGAGTGATCGTTCCGCAGATCGCAACTCCGCTGATCGGAGCGCTCGGCTGGCGGAATGCAATGGCGAGTCTTAGCCTTCTCGTCTGGCTCATTCTCGGCCCGGCGATACTCCTCCTGGTCCGCAACAGGCCCTCGGATATGGGCTTGAATGCCGACGGTGATGCGGCATCCGCGACCGACATCAGCACGAAGTCTCCGAACGAAGGCCTAAGCCTCGCGGAGGCCCTGAAAACCCCGATATTCTACGCCCTCGCAGTGTGCGCGGCCCTTATCTTCTATCCTATCTTTGTCACGACGCAGCAATTCGTTCTATATCTCCAGTCGGCAAAGATCGGCATGTCGGCCGAAATGGGAGGCATCGCGCTGTCTGCCCTGTTCTTCGTCAGTATCAGCGGCAAATTTGCTTTCGGCTCGTTAAGCGACCGTCTCTCGCCAACACGGGTGATGGTATTCTGCTGCGGCGTGATGTTCCTTTCAACGCTCGTGCTTTTGCGGCTCGATTCGTCAACGGCGTTCCTGTTTCTCATACCGTTCGGGCTCGGTTACGGAGGCGCGTTCGTTCTCCTGCAGAGGCTTGTCGCCGACTACTTTGGGATGCGTGACTACCCGAAGATCCTGGGCGTGATAATGATCATCGAAACGGCGGGCGCTGCCATCGGCGGACTCGTCACCGGCCGCCTCGCGGATTCGGCGGGCGGCGATTACACGACCGCGTTCTACGCCGTAATGGCCGTCACCGCGCTCGCATTCGCCCTCACCATGATCCTGGACATCATGCGAACAAGCTCAAAGAAGATGATGTTCCAATAGCCCCACCTAACTTCCGCCTCAACCTCGGTAGGAGATGTGGATGTCCGAATCATTTAATGTGGTCTGGTCGATGCCGCACGTGCCTGACATCACATGCCATTGGAGCCGTAACCCGCTCCTAAAATCCGAAATCCAAAAATCCAAAATCGGCAGATGCGTCCCCAGCGGCGGGAGCATTACACACAATAAATCCAAAATCCAAAATCCCCGATCCAAAATCGACCGGCCCAGCCGCCTGTGCTTCCCGGATGCTCCGTCCGGCGCGACCAAGTTGATTCTTAAGGTCGTGGCGAAACATTTCTAATCTTCTCAAGAAGCATCAAATAAACCAGCGACCTACCTTGAAGAATAATTGTTCGGTTCCTATTCCTGCTCACAAAAATCCATTTTGGTGCTTCCAAAGAGCGAAACAGGTAAAAACTCACGGCCTCTCCGACGTTCTTCGAATTGGCAAGCCGCAAGCTTCGGTCAGCTTTGAAAGGCTCTAGTGACAATCTCTTAAAATCGCTCTCGTTTTCATCCGAGATGAATCGCTCATGAGCCTCCTCACCATCGCAGAAATTCCATAAATTTGTTTCGATTCGACCATCGTCGGGGAGTATTGTATGACCAAGTTCCGTAGCGACCGCGACGTCCGTACCCTCACAATCCCCGCCGGCCTTTTTGACCTTCCCTTCCTGGGTCTGGCCAGTCGCGATACCCGCGGCGAAAACTGTGAACAAAACCGCCGCCGTCACAATTCTACTGGTTTCCAGGCTCGACATATTTGGCCCCCTATCTAGCTAGAAGTTATATTTGCACAGGAAACGGGGTCACCAGTATTGCCGGGGCTAAATTTCAACGTCGCAACATATTCTGTTTCATTCTGGGTGACAGTTACAATCATTACTGCTAGGTCCTTTCGAACGTAAACCCTCTCGACTTTTAATTGACCACTTGTATCCAAAAAACAATTTGACTCGACGATGATCAAGTCCGAGAACAAGAGCGGCTTCTTAATATGAACGTCGTAGCGCAGCACTATATCCTCGGGAACCGAATAACGACCGCGATCATACTGATTCGCGACACAGGGTTCGGTGGAATACTCGACCTGAATGTATCCTACGTCGGTTCTGTAGCCGTAATATCCGTTCGAATCAATATTGGCCAGGGGAAATGCGTGAGTTCATCCCCATTTTCCTCATCCACCTGGATCGCACGGGCCGCGAGCTTCGCATTCGGCTCAAGCTCATGTGGCACGTTCAGCAAGATGTGCTTGCCGTCACAATCTGCCGGTAGATTCACGATTCCCATCGCTCTTTGGCTCCGATCGCTATGTTACAAGCAGTTTCGCCCAAGACAAAGCATTTTCAGTTCGGCGGGTAACAACATTTCCAGACGTACCGAAATAGCCGCGAGGCTTTGCGAGAGAAAGCCCTGTGCGCTTTTTGCGCAAGCCCGCGCGTCAGCAAGGGCGATACATCCAACTCACCTCCTGATATCGCCTCATTCACGCGCGGGCTCGGGCGCCGCTACCGCGAATGAGTGGAACTGAAATCGGCTGAGTCCTGATATCGCCCTTGCTCACGCGCGGGCTTATGCATTTGTATTGAGTGTGCGGAGCACACGGCGATTTCGGTAGCTATACGTGGAGGCTTTGCGGAACGTGTAGACCCCAGGCCAAACAGACCCCGAGCGTGTGAAACACGCGGCACAGCATCTCGCGGCAAATAGCCACGCCGTTTACGGAGTAGTTAGGTTTGCGCAGGCCCGCGCGTCAGCAAGGGCGATACATCCAACTCACCTCCCGATATCGCCCTTACTCACGCGGTCTACAGACACATCGGTTTATGGCCACCCACCCGAATCGCCTACCGGAGCCCTTACCTACGTGCGGGCTACTGACACGCAGGCCACTACCCGACCGGACCGCGACTGGACCGCACGCGTCCCCTCGTGCAAACGCCGCCTGCCCGACGGCCCGCAAAACGGGCAATTCACAGTTGCGAGGGTGTGCTATACTCGCAACGGCGTGCTCTCGGCGGTTCGCACCGTCGGAGCGACACGGTTCTTTGAAAATCAGAACAACGGCAGGGCCGCGATGAGGCAGGAAAACCATGCTCGATCGGGAAAACCCGAGCGTAACGGAATCCGAAATTATCTTTTGAGTAAAACTGAGGTTTCCACGCCTTCCCGATCACCCTAACCGCAATCACCACAACAACGTGCGGCGGATACCTGAGGAGTTTCCAAAGCGGTTTCCAAGCTGGTTTCCAAACTGGTTTCCAACGGGTTTCCACGGATCGCCGGGGCGAGTATTTTTCACGGCCCTAACAGCTGTCTTATCAATGGCGTGAGGGCGTTCGCGGCTCCGGTTGCGGGAAGGGATCCGTGATCGCGCCTAGAGCTTTAGGCCGCCGCGGGTGAGCATTGTTTCAAAGCTGGCTTTGTCCACGGCCTTTATATAGGCGTCGCGGGGTTCGACGATACCTTTTTGGACAAGGTCGAAGAGGGCATCGTTGAGCATGACCATACCGTGGTTCTTGCCGGTCTGCATCGCCGATGGTATCTGGAAAGTCTTGCCTTCGCGGATGAGATTGCTGATCGCGGGCGTGACGATGAGTATCTCGAGCGCGGCCACGCGGCCTCCGCCTTTTTTGGGCAGGAGCGTCTGGGCGATGACGCCCTTGAGCGATTCCGAGAGCATCACGCGGATCTGCTGCTGGCGGTCAGCGGGAAACTGGTCGATGATGCGATCGACGGTCGATGCGGCGGTGGTTGTATGCAGCGTGCCGAAGACGAGGTGGCCCGTCTCGGCCGTTTCGATCGCGATGGAGATCGTCTCGAGGTCGCGCATCTCGCCGACCAGCAGGATGTCCGGGTCTTCGCGAAGGGCGGCGCGAAGCGCGTCCTTGAACGAATCGGTGTGGTTCGAGACCTCGCGCTGATTTACGAGGCACTTGATGTTCTCGTGGACGAACTCGATCGGGTCTTCGATGGTGATGATGTGGTCCTCACGCTGCATATTTATGTGATTGACCATCGCGCACAGCGTTGTGGATTTACCCGAACCGGTCGGCCCGGTCACGACGACGAGCCCCTTTGAAAGGTCGCAGAGGCCAAGGACGGCGCTCGAGAGGCCGAGCTGTTCGGCGGTCGTCATCTTTGCGGGAATGATGCGAAAGACCGCTCCCATCCCCTTTCGGTCGCGAAATACGTTGCAGCGAAAACGTGCGAGGCCATCGATCTCATAGGCAAAGTCGGTATCGTTGCGGCGTTCGAACTCCTCGCGGTTCTTCTCCGGCATTATCGAGTGCAGCAGCTCGCGCATTATCTCGCTGTCGAGCGTTCCTTCGCCGCACTCGAGCCGCTGGATCTTGCCGTCTTTCCTGATCATCGGCGGCATCGAGACCGACAGGTGCAGGTCAGAGGCGCCGATCTCGGCCATCAGATGGAACAACGCGTCCATACGCGCCGTCATCACCGAGTTCTTCTGGCGGCGGTCGGCATAGGCTCGGCGGTCGGCAGCGGCGGGTTCGGCTGTAAAGACCTCGGCGGGCGGCTGCTGCTGCGGCGGATGGTATTCCTCGACCGGCGGGACGAAGCCTTCCGGGTCGAGGTCGTCACGGCGTCCGGGCGGTTCGTAGGCGGCGGTCTCGGAAAACACGGTCTGAAATCCGGGGTCGTTCACATCGACCACCTCTACGGACGGCCCATCGGGGGCGCTGATCACGGGTATTTGAAGATCGGCATCGCTGGCTGTTGGCTCCGGGTCAATGGCGGCTGTCGGCGGCGGCACCTCGACTGCCGATGGCTGTTGAGACGACCTGCCGGCGTTCGGATCGACGCCGACCGGCCGCACCGTGACGATGAATCCGGCGGGCGACTTGGTCACGGTGAACGTGAAATTCCCAAGGTTGTGCGGATGATCGAACTGGATCTCGTTATGCGTGGGGAGCTTGATCCGAACGTCCTCAGGGATCAGCGGATAGACCATCATGCTGATCTGCGGGCCTGGGAGCGGATCGTTCGCGACGTCGGCATTGCCGTTGACCGAGACGATGTATGGATTCTTGTTCGGTTCGAGCCGAAGCTCGTAACTGGACGACGAGATGAGCGTCTGCAGGTATTCGTTTAGCTTTTCCATTTTTGCGGGCTGCGGGAGGGGAAAGTTCGTTGGTGGCAGGACGGGAAATTCGAGCGTAAAGCTCATCTAGAGGATAGCATATGGCGGGCGAGAGTGTCTGCAGGAAATTTGTGCGGAAGCCGGTACGAAGTATGGATGTCGTCGGACGGGAAGGTTTCGTGCGGCCTCCGGCAAGGCTAGACGGTCACCGCTTCCTGATACTCGCCCCAAACCTTTCGCAGACAATGGCTTATCTCGCCAACAGTAACTTCGGCCTCGACGCAATCGAGTATCCTCGGCAGCAGATTCTCGGTGCCGCCGGCGGCCTCTCGAAGCCTCGCGATGGCGGCCTCGGCAGCCGCCGCAGAGCGTCTTGCGCGGACGGACTTCAGGCGTTCGACCTGTTCGCGTTCGACCTTCGGATCGATCCTGAGGATCGGGATGGTCTCAGCTTCGTCGCTGCGAAATCGGTTGACGCCGACGACGATCGCATCCTCGGTCTCGACGGCACGCTGGTAGTTGTACGCCGCGTCCTGGATCTCGCGTTGGACGTAGCCGCTCTCGATCGCCCGCAGCATACCGCCCATGTCGTCGATCTTCGCGATGTAACCGGCGGCGCGTTCTTCGAGCTGAGTCGTCAGTTCCTCGATCGCGTAACTGCCGGCGAGCGGGTCGGCGGTGTCCGCAATGCCGGATTCGTGGGCGATCACCTGCTGTGTGCGGAGGGCGATGCGGGCCGCCGCCTCAGTCGGCAGCGAAAGGGCCTCGTCCATAGAATTGGTGTGCAGGCTCTGCGTACCGCCGAGCACAGCCGCGAGTGCCTGGATGGTCGTGCGGACGACGTTCACCTCCGGCTGCTGGGCCGTAAGGGTCGAACCCGCCGTCTGAGTGTGAAACCGCAGCATCATCGAGCGCGGATCCACGGCTCCGAATCGTTCCTTCATCGTTCTCGCCCACAGGCGGCGAGCGGCCCGAAACTTTGCCACCTCTTCGAGCAGGTTGTTATGCGAATTAAAGAAAAAGGACAGCCGCGGTGCAAAGTCGTCAACCCTCAGGCCGACATCGATCGCTGCCTGCACGTAGCAGATCGCATCCGCAAGTGTGAAAGCGATCTCCTGTACGGCGGTCGAACCGGCCTCGCGGATGTGATAGCCCGAGATCGAGATCGTGTTCCAGTTCGGAACCTCGGCCGCGCAAAAGGCGAACGTATCCGTGATCAGGCGCAGCGAGGGCTTTGGCGGGTAAATGTACGTTCCGCGGGCGATGTATTCCTTGAGGATGTCGTTCTGGATCGTACCGCCGACCTTATCGAACGAAACGCCCTGCTTACGCGCGACAGCGAGATACAGACACAGCAGCGTGGAAGCGGTCGCGTTGATCGTCATCGATGTCGAGACCTGATCGAGCGGGATCCCGTCGAACAGCGTGAGCATATCGTCGAGGCTGTCGATGGCTACGCCGACCTTTCCGACCTCGCCGAGCGCAAGCGGATCGTCCGAGTCCAGCCCGATCTGCGTGGGCAGGTCAAAGGCAACGCTCAGCCCGGTCGTACCCTGAGAAAGGAGATACTTGTATCGCTCGTTCGATTCGGCGGCCGTCGCAAATCCGGCGTACTGACGCATCGTCCAGAACTTCCCGCGGTACATACTCGAGCGCACGCCGCGCGTGTATGGAAACGATCCCGGTCGGCCGAGGTCCGCGGCGTAGTCGACGGGCCTCGTGTTCGCGGTGTTGAAATCGTTAGGTAGCTCAATGCCCGACGATGTCTCAAACTTCGGGCGTCTCAGGTCTGCCATAGCCTATTCAGATTAGCATAGGCAAAATTATGAGGCATTTTGAGACACGAAATAGCATCCAAATACTGTTGTTATGGAAGCAGATGAAACAACACAAAATGCAGTTCAGTTGCTGATCCAGGCTGTCCAGAACTCAGTGAATACGAGCCCGAGTGTAAAGTCGGCGGTGGAGAATCTCCAGTTTTTGGGGTATATTCCAAATTTCACGGTGAAGATGGACCTTGAACTTTTGCGGCCCTCTCTCGAAGGGGTGACTGATACAAGGGTCAGGCTTGCATGATGCGTAGTCGATAGTTCAAATGGCCCTCTTCATCCCGCGGCTTAGGAACACCCGTTTGAACTATTTTAACTACTATACTGAGATTGAGGAGACGTTCATACGTCGCCGAGCCAGGAACCTGTTGCTCAGCCCGATAGACTGGGCGTTGATGGAATCGTGGCAGGAACGCGGTGTTCCCCTCCATGTTGTGATCAGAGCGATCGAACAAGTCTTTGATAATTTTGATAAGAATCCGGGACCGCGTACGATAAAGGGCCTGATGTTCTGCCGCGAGGAGGTCGAGGCCCAGTACGATGAATGGCTGAAAGCGCAGGCAGGCCGCCCTGAAACCGGATCTGCCGCGAGCGAAGTTCCGCCGCCCGAAGAGGTTCGCGAACATCTGCAGGGCCTGGCGGCAGCACTTCGGCTGAACGGCGATCCGGCGATCGCAGAGGACGTAACCCGGGCATGTAAACGGCTTGAAGAACTATCGCTCACGCTGAACGAGAACTATGAGCAGGTCGATCTAAGCCTAAAGGACATCGAGACGATGCTTGACGAGGCCCTTTTGACGAAGACCGACCGAGCCATTCTGACCGTCGTTGAACGCGAAGTTGCCGCCCAGCTTCGGCCCTATAAATCGACAATGCCGCCCGAGTCCTATGCATCGACCCATCGTCTGATGCTGCTCAAACGGCTTCGTGAGGATGCGAACATCCCGAGACTTAGCTTTTTCTATTTATAAACTTTGCAGGAAGCCGAAGAACATTTTGAAGTACCGATCGAGCGGATCGTCCCGCGGGGTTACGGGTTGGCGCACGCTCCCGGCCAAACCATCTTCGTCGCCCTCGCCGCCCCGGGCGACCGTGTAAAGGCAAGGGTCATACAAAGAAAAGGTGCTGTTTCGTTCGCCGAGATAACGGAGATCCTCGAACCTGGCCCCGATCGGATCGCAGCGCGCTGTAAGTACTTCGGCACCTGCGGGGGTTGTGATTTCCAGCAGTTGAGCTATCCGGAACAGCTCGCTTCCAAGGTCAGCATCATTCGGGACTGTTTTCGCCGCATCGCAAAGATCGAGACTCATGTGGAGATCGGCGTGATCCCGTCGCCGCTTGAATTTGGTTACCGGTCGCGGGCACAGTGGCATTTGTGTCCGGAGACCAGGGAGATCGGGTACTACCAAAGGAATTCAAGGCAATTGGTACCCATCGACGAATGTCCCAAATTGGTCGAGCCGCTGAATGCAGAGTTGGCCCGCCTCAGGGCTGGGCTGGACTGGGAGAGTGTTCCGCCCGGAGCCGCGATGATCGATTCTGCCGTCGGCGATGGCGGTGCGGTCTCCACGAACCTGCCCCAAGCCGAACGGCCGCAAACGATCACCTTCACGGCTAAGGGCGAGACATTTCGCTACTCTGCCGACGTGTTTTTTCAGGGCAATCAGTACCTGATCCCCGCGTTGCTCGATGCGGCTCTCGCGGGTTCCGGCGGGGGCACGGCTCTCGACCTTTACAGCGGCGTCGGCCTTTTTTCGATTCCGATGTCGCGCACATTCGAAATGGTAATTGCCGTTGAGGACAATCCGGAGTCAGTAAGATATGCGCGGCGAAACGCGCTCGAGAACGAGCGGACGAATGTCGACAATCGCTTGAAAAGCGTGCGGCACTTTCTTCGCGACTTTTCAAAGGCAGATATTGACTTCGTCCTGCTTGACCCGCCCCGGGCGGGCACCGAACGAGATACGATGGAGAATCTCATAAAACTGGAGGTCCCGCGGATCTCTTATGTGGCCTGCGAGCCATCTGTACTTGCGAGAGATCTCAGGCGGTTCATCGAACGCGGCTACGCCATCGATTCGGTAACGGCGATCGATCTCTTCCCTCAGACGCACCACGTCGAAACGGTCGTCAGACTTTCGAAGCGGTGAATTTTCAAACATTTAGACCGCCGCTATCGTTTGTTGATATGTCGCTCGGTAAATTAGAATTTTTATATGGCGAAGAAAAAGGACGAATCAGAGGCTATCACCAAAAGCCACTTTGTGCGCTGTCGGTTTTGCGGACAGAAGAACGGCGTCAAGGAAGATTACAAGAACGGCAAGGCGAATTGCGGCCGGTGCAAGCTGCCGCTGTCGAATGAACCGCACAAGAAGTTTGCGGACCTTAGCAAGCACGACTACGTTCATCCGGACGACAGCAAAGCTCTCGCCGCGTTGCGCGCGATCCCCGGGATCGACAATGCCCTCCGTAAATTGCTTTCGGTCACCGGTGAATCGGCCCTTCGCGTCATATTCACGGCGGGATCGGTAAAGGTCACTCCAAAACAATTCCCGGACCTTCATGCCAAGCTCCAGATCGCCTGCTCGACACTTGGCGTGGAAATGCCCGAGATGTTCGTGCAGCAAAATCCGGTGGTCAACGCCTTCACGTACGGCTCGGAGAAGCACATTATCGTCCTCCACACTTCATTGATCGAGCGGCTCGATGACGAAGAGACGCTGGCCGTGATCTCTCATGAGGTGGGTCATATCCACGCCGAGCATGTACTCTATCTGACGGCCGCACGCCTGATGGAGGCCATTGCCAATGCGTCGGTCGCACGCCTCGTCCCGGGGTCGGAAATTGTGAAATTCATAATCTCGGCCGGAATCAACAGCGCTTTGCTGGCATGGGCGCGGCGTGCTGAGCTTTCCTGCGACCGGGCCGCGATGCTTGTTGTTCAGGATGCTCACATCGTCGGCCGCGTGATGATGAAACTCGCGGGCGGCACGTCCGCTTCGAAGATCGACTACGAACAATTCCTCGAACAGGGCCGCGAATTCAAGAGAACCTGTGACGAAAAGGCGCTCGATAAGTTTTGGGCGAACATCATCAATGCAGGACTCACACACCCTTTCCCGATCTGGCGCGTGTCCGAGATCCTGGATTGGGCCGAGAGCGGCGAATTTGAAGAAGTGATGAAACGCAACTAAGGCGGCCGCTGTTTTAGAAGATGCCTGAATTGATCGTCATCCTGACAACAGTACAACAGATGGCCGAGGCCGAACGCCTCGCCGAGGGCCTCGTCTCGAACCGTCTCGCGGCATGCGTGCAGATCCTGCCTCAGATCACATCGGTCTATGCCTGGGAAGAAAGGACTGTTCGCGACAGCGAGCACCTCCTATTGGTAAAGACCACCGTCGACCGTTTCGAAGAAGCCGACAAGTACATCCGCGATAATCACAGCTATGATGTTCCTGAGGTCGTGGGGATCGCGGCCGAGCGTTTTTCCGAGGCGTATGGAGATTGGCTCGCCGGGTGGGTTTCGATCAGATGAACAACCCGGATCCCATTCGGATGACGTGGAAGGCCTCGCCGTAACCGTAGCCCGCCTGACTCCCTCGGAAAAGCGCCAGAGCCCTGAGTGCCTCGATCGATCGAGGCCCCGGAAATGCGTGCAATTGGCTTTCGAAGCATCTGATGGCCTCCATTTTCAGACCCATCACTTCCGAAATATCGACACAGAGAGTTGGTATGAATGTCGGCTCGATATGGGGCGCATTCCAGTGGGTTTCCGAGATCGTTTCGTATGCAGCGACCAGGTTCATCTTCCGGCCGCCTCGGATCGGCCGTGCCGCGACCATGCATGCCTCAAAGATCAATTTGTGATCGATGTGGCGATCCGGGAACGGGATCAACAAAACCTCCGGTGAAAACGCATCGACCTGATCCTGGATCAACTTGTTGAACTCGGCCGTCGGGATCTCGCCAAGGCATACCGCGGGCCGGTCCAGAAATACCGAGTCCCTCACGCCCAGCACCGCCTGCGCGTTTTTCGATTCCGCGACCGTTCTTTCGTGGACCTCGGCGGTGTACAGCGGCGGCATATGGGCCGCGACCGTAACGACCGCGACACGATAACCGGCATCCGCGAGGCGTCGGATCGTGCCGCCCGCACCGAGGGTCTCGTCATCGGGATGAGGTGCAATGATCAGAGCTGTCTTCATTTTGTGATCTATTGGATCGCTGGTTTTTCAACGATCAGGTCTCCGATGGCTAACGCGTCGAGCCCGGTCGCCCAAAAGGTCCTGAGCGCATCTCTGGCCGTGCATACGACGGGTTCGCCCTTTACGTTAAAGGATGTATTCAACAGGGCCCCAACGCCCGTTATCGCCTTAAACTCAGATATCAGAGAATGATAAAGCGGTAAGACATCCTTTTCAACCATCTGCACCCGCGCCGTGCCGTCAACATGCACTATTGCCGGTGCCTCTCGCTTGAGGCGTTCGTTGGCTGCGAATGCGATCACCATGAATGAAGCTTCGGTGATGTGGTCGAAATAATCAGACGCCATCTCGGCCAAAATGGACGGACAGAACGGACGCCAGTATTCGCGAAATTTGATGATGCTGTTGACGCGGTCCCTCGACCTCACATCACGCGGATCGGCCAATATGCTTCGCTGCCCCAGGGCCCTCGGGCCTGCTTCCATACGGCCCTGAAACCATGCGACCACATTTCCTTTTGCGATCAGTTCGGCCGTCTCGCGAGCGATGTTATGTGACCTCCGGAATGCAACCCGCGAACTCTTCAATATCGACTCAACATCGTCCTCTTCATACCCGAGGTCCAGCCGCCGAAGCTTTGCCGGCCGTGTGCCAGTAGCTTTAAATTCTGCAGCGTGTGCGGCACCAAGCGCCGCTCCGCCGTCACTGCACAAGGGGTTTGCCCAGACGCCGCTCACCGCCGGGTGCTCGAAGATCCTGGAGTTAAGCTTTACGTTATGGCCGACACCGCCGCCGATCGTGACGCTGTTGACCCCGGTCTTCTCAATGCCCCACTCGATCAATGCGAGTACCCGCTGCTCCAGATTATGCTGTACGGCGAAGGCAAGGTTCTCGTGCCAGGGCTCATATTCGTCGGTCGATATTCGCGGCGGCCGCTCGAAAAGCTCTACAAGCCGATCGGTAAAGCGATGTGAATATGAATGTGGCCCGTAATGGATGAAACCGGGTTCGAGGGCGTACGAATGCGGCTGGTCCGGATCGGCGAACAGCACCTTGCCGACCTTGGCCATAAGCTCATCGTCTTCCTTGCCGTAAGCTGCGAGGCCCATCAGTTTATATTCGCCATCATAAGCCTGAAAGCCCAGATACTCGGTGAACGCGGCGTAATACCAGCCCAGTGAATGAGGTATCTTGCGCTCGTATATGGGTGTCAGCGATGTTCCTTCATGGTCCCAGAGCACGGTGCAATGCTGGTCGCCGGAGCCGTCTAGCGTCAGGCACAAAGACCGCTCCAGGCCTGAATGCATCGCCGACTGAAATGCGTGAACATAATGATGAGGGGCTGAAACGATGGGCGGAAAAACAACATCGCCAAAGGCACGACGCCATTCGAAGCGATGCCGACGTTCAGTCTCGTCGCGGTGAAACCGCCGGATCAACGACGATTGCCAGCCGCGGGTCGCTGCATCGACAGGGAACTCACTATTTACCGAGTCAAAGAACACACCCATCCGCCCGTTGGTAAAAGCATCAATGTCCCAATTTAGAGCGACCGCCTCGACATCCGAGAGTGTGATGCCTGCTGCGTCAAGACAATACTTCAGCGACCTTATAGGATAAACGCCCCAGGCATGCTTCTGGCGGGTGAAGCGTTCCTCTTCTGCAAACGCGATCACTTCGCCGTTACGCACGATCGCGGCCGCGGGGTCCGCGTGTCCTTCAAAGATACCGATAAAATAACCTGAGCCCATCTGGAATTGCGAGCGTGCCGAGCGCTTGCTAGACCTCTCCCCCTGCCGCCTGTCCGGCCGTCCGTACGATGAAGTCGACCGCATCCTGCGGCGAGTCGGTGAGGTGGATCAAACTCAGGTCTTCTTCATTTATGTATCTCTCGTTCAGCATCGTGGTCGTGATCCATTGGAGCATCCCTTGCCAGTACTGCGACCCGAAAAGCACCACGGGAAAATTGCGTATCTTCTTGGTTTGGATCAAGGTCAGCGCTTCGAACAACTCATCCATCGTTCCGAAGCCTCCCGGAAAGATGATGTATGCGTTGCTGTACTTGATGAACATCGTCTTGCGTACGAAGAAGTATTTGAATGAAAGCGATTTGGTCTGATATGGATTCGGCATTTGCTCGAACGGAAGCTCGATATTGCATCCGACCGAGACCTTTCCAGACTCAAATGCTCCGCGGTTGCCCGCTTCCATTATCCCGGGACCGCCGCCAGTGATTATCTCGAACCCCTTTTCGGCCAGAAGTCTTGCGGTCTCGCGGGCTGCGTTGTACATCACGTCGCCATCGCGCGTTCGCGCAGACCCAAAGATCGATACTCCGCGGGTGATTGTAGCGAGATTATCGAAACCGTCGACAAATTCGCCCATGATGCGAAAGACCCGCCAGGAGTCAGACGTCTTGTATTCATCCTCGGGTTCCGGCGAGCGAAGGAGTACTTCGTCGTCGGTCAACTGCCAATAAGCCGGAATGCGTTCGCGCTTCTTTGCGTCGGCTACGGTTTTTGGTTCGGGCGGCTTGGTTTTGTCTTTTTTCTTTTTGGGTCTGTTTGCGTCAGTTTCAGCCATGATTGGAACGCGGACTTTCCTGTCCGCAAGGTTAAAATGAGCGGACAAGATTGTCCGAGTTCCTATATACCCATTATGTTGTAGCCGCAATCGACATAGATGGTCTCGCCTGTTATGCCGGACGAAAGATCGCTCACCAGGAAAAGGGCGGTATTGCCGACCTCGGCCGCGGTCACATTGCGTTTGAGCGGAGCCTTTTCTCCGACGTAGCCGAGCAGCGAACCCATGTTCTTCACGCCGCGTGCCGAGAGGGTATTTAGGGGCCCGGCACTTATAGCGTTGACTCGTACAGCCTGCTTCCCGAGGTCGGCAGCCAGGTACCGCACCGAAGACTCAAGTGCCGCCTTGGCGACGCCCATAACGTTGTAATTGTTTACGACCTTTTCTGCACCGTAATAGCTCATCGTGACGATGCTGCCGCCATCTTTCATCAGCGAAGACGCCGCAAGCGCGACCTGCGTGAGCGAGAATGCGCTTATCTCGAGCGCGGTCCTGAATGCATCGCGCGTTGTTGTTACGAATTCGCCCTCGAGAGCCTCTTTCGGTGCGAATGCTATCGAATGCACCAGAAAATCAAGTTTGCCGTACTTTTCACCAACCGCTGCAAATGCAGCATCGACGTCTGCCTGATTCGTCACGTCGCACGGCACGATGAGCGAATCCGAGAGGCCGCCGGCAAGTTTTTCGACATTCTCTTTCAGGCGTTCGCCCTGGTAGGTAAACGCAAGCTTTGCACCGTTCGCATTAGCCGCTTCGGCGCAGGCCCATGCGATCGAACGCTTGTTCGCGACGCCAAAGATCATTCCAACCTTGTTTTCCAGCAACATCTTCGTACAAACCTCCCAACGTAGGGCCGCTACGGGGCAAAGTATTTTGTCTGCAGGCTGTCAAAATCCATCAGCCTGATATCGATATCGACCGGCGTAGAAGAAAAACGCTTTGTAGATAGGGTGCTCCGCAGCACTTCGACGTCGTCCTCCGAGATCTGCGTGACGAGCACCACCATCAACCTTACCTCCAACCCGATGTTCATCTCTGCAATCGATCGTTTTACGGCGGAGATCTTTCGCATCATAGCGACCACACGTTCCTGGCTCAACTCAGGCGAGGCCAAAAACGCGACCTCTCCACATACCAGCACATTTTCTAGAATGTGGACGCTCGCGAACGGCACGCCGGCGACCGTGAGATGACGCAGAATGGGCACGTTCACTTCTTGCTGAAGCTGGCGGAGAGCAAGGTCCTCGGCCACAATGAATGCCGATCGAAGTTCGGTCGAACCTTCGTTTTCGCTCAGCGCCCTCGATAGCTCGCCGACCGCAATGTTCAGATTCAGCCGCTGTACATCGGGTGACGCGGCCCTCCAATCTATCCAGCCGGCGACAGATCCGCCGCGGCTCGATCGGACGTGCATAACGACCGCAGCACCCACTGCTAGACCCGCCAAAGCGAACAGAGCGGCAGATAACTGCGACCCTTCCGCAATTGCTACGATCAGGCCGGCCACTATCAATGCGAGGGCCGCGAAGACCGCGCCATTAGCCGTGGAAAACAGGTTCGGCCGGGCAAACCGCTCCAGCGAATTATCCAGTTGACTCGCCATTCTTGGGGGTTAGGTCGCGGTCTATTTTCTTCTAAGCGGCCGAGGCGCGTTCGAACGGTATATCGTCGAAATGCGTCATCCGCTTGAAATCCTTGAACCTCTGGTTGATCTCCGGGTAATCGAGCTCGTCAACGCGTTCGGTCCCGAATTTCTCTACATTGAAAGACGCCATGACCGAACCGTAGACCATCGCCCGCCGGAGCGTGTCGTCATTGATCTCGTTTTGGGCGGCAAGATATCCCATGAACCCGCCCGCAAATGTGTCGCCCGCACCGGTCGGGTCGAAAACGCTTTCGAGCGGATATGCCGGCGTCGCAAAATAGCCGTCCTTTGTGAACAATGTCGCCCCGTACTCGCCGCGTTTGATCACTACTGCTTTCAGGCCGAGGTCCATTATCGAGTTTGCGGCCTTGTAGATGCTCGGCTCGTCGGTCAACTGACGCGCTTCCGCATCGTTTATGATCACGCAGTCGACGACCTTGATGGTCTCGATCACGGCATCCTTCATCGACGATATCCAGAAATTCATCGTGTCCATCGCCACGAACTCGGCCGCGGGGCACTGTTCGCGCACGCCCTTTTGAAGCATCGGCAGTATGTTCGCAAGGAACAAGAGCTTCGCGTTCTTTGAGTTTTCCGAGAGTTTCGGATCGAAAGTTTCGAACACGTTCAACTGAGTGTCGAGCGTGTGGGCCGTGTTCATGTCGTAATCGTAACGTCCGCTCCAGAAGAACGTGTTGCCGTCCGGTACGATCTCGATATCGTTCGTGTTGATGTGATGCCGGCGGAACACATCCCATTCGGCCTCGCTAAAATCGCCGCCGACCACGCCGACAGCATTCACCTCGGTAAAAAAACTCGCCGATAGCCCAAAGTGCGTTGCCGCACCACCCAAAATCTTTTCGCGTTTGCCAAACGGCGTCTCAAGTGCGTCAAACGCGACGGAACCTACAACTGTTAATGACATAGAAATGTGGACAGCGCGCAATGGTCAATGTCAGAGAAACGGTCTGACCATTGACCACCGGCTACTGAATACTGTTCATTTTACACGCCAGGGCGGGTTTTTGCGATTCTCCCCGGCGTGAAACAGGCATATCTTATTGCCGTTCGGGTCTTTCAGGTAGGCCTGGCGCCAGAGCCAGTCGCGGTCGGCGGGATCTTCGTCGAACATGACGCCGATAGATTTCAGCCGTTCGACTTCGCCGTCCAAGTCAGCACATTCGAAATAGAGGACGATGTTGTTTGAAACAACAGCCGATCCGTCGTGCTGGATGGAGAGCGTCGATTCGCCATCCGGGCATTCGAGACGGGCGTAGCGGGGAAGGGAATCGACTATAAGAACAAGACCGAGCTTTGTGAAAAACTCGGCCGTTTCAACTGTCTTCTTGCTGTAAATGGTGACCTGATTCAGGTTCATCGTAAATGACAATTAATAATTACGTAATTACCAATTAATAATTTCTGACCAAATCGGAGCCTAAGTACCGGGTTTGATGTCCTTTAAGGTTTTTTCGGCGTCCTCGCGATACTTGCTCTCCGGAAATTTTTCCACCAGCATCGAGAGATAGGCCACGGCATCTTCCTTTAACTTGGCCGGAGCGTATTTTTCCTTTTCTTTTTCAATTTTAAGGTCGATCTTCTGTTTGCCCTTATTTTCCGAAAGATAAAGGCTGCTCATCCCGGCGAGGTATAGGAACTCGTCCATTTTGGAAAATTGCGGATAGGCGGCAAATGTCTCCTCAAATCGCATCAACACCTGTTTGTATGCCTTTTTCAGCGGTTTGAAGGCTTGCCATGCGACGTCGAGATTATGCTTGGCGTCCTGTTCCAGGATCGGGTCGCGGTCGATCGCAGGTTCAACATTGCGCTGGGCCATGGCCGACGATCCAAGGATCGCAAACACCAGCCCTAATGTAGTAATGAGCTTCTTCATAACTTATAGAGATGAAATTCGGCCAGGTTTCGTTTACCTGGACCGCGCGAACAAAAACGTCGTGCCGCATCCGGCTAAATTCTAGCCTGGCGTGTATTTCCCAATTATCGCCTCAAGCTTCTTCGCAGTTTCCGCCGGCCAGTGATCGGGAGCCGTGAAGATCGCGTTCTTGATCGCCTCGCGAAATTGGTTGGGCGTTTCTTTTGCGGCGACCTTTTTGACGGCGTCTTTGAGGATCATCTGTGCGTTTCGGACGTTCTTGTTCAGGTACTCGACGACCATGTCGATCGTTACAGCATCATGATCCTCGTGCCAACAGTCGTAATCGGTCACGAGGGCGAGCGTCGCGTATGCGATCTCGGCTTCGCGGGCGAGCTTTGCTTCCTGGAGGTTGGTCATCCCGATGATGTCCATTCCCCATTGGCGATAGACGTTCGACTCCGCCTTGGTCGAGAACGCCGGCCCTTCCATACAAACGTAAGTGCCGCCGCGATGGACGTTGACACCGACCGCTTTGCACGACGATTCCAGAATGTCGCCAAGCTCGTCGCAGACGGGATGGCCAAAGGTTACGTGGCCGACGATGCCTTCGCCAAAAAAGGTCGATTCCTTTGCCCGTGCACGTGTACGGTCAAAGAACTGATCGGGAATGACCATGTCCGTCGGTGCATATTGTTCCTGCAGGCTGCCAACCGCCGAGACCGACAAAATATACTCCACACCGAGCAGTTTCATCGCGTAGATGTTCGCGCGGTACGGCACCTCCGTGGGCAGGAACTTGTGCCCGCGTGCATGACGCGGCAAAAACGCAACGGTCACGCCTTCGAGTTCGCCAATAATGAAAGCATCCGATGGATCGCCGAATGGAGTCTCAACGCGCTGCTCTCGCACATTCTGCAACTCCGGCATCTGATACAACCCGCTGCCGCCAATGATTCCGATATTCACTTTTTCCATTTAGTTAGGCAAAAACCAATCTCCCCTTTGGCTCGGGAATTACACGACCAATTTCACTTGCAGTTTCGAGCCATTCGGCGATTATCACTTCGGCATTCGCGAGAGCTTCCTGATATGTAGAGCCGTCTGCCATGCAACCCGGCAGTTCCGGAACCTCTGCAATGTAAGCCTCGTCCTCTTTGCTCCAGTAAATAATGATCTCGTATTTACTCATTTTCCTTCCCCAACCTGTAACTCAGAATTATATTACGTATCTGCTTTACCTGATACGCCTTGGCTTTGTTGTTTTTCCGCTGAATGTTGATTATCTCAATAACGCCTTCTTTCGTGAAAATATGATGGCTGCCCTTGATCCGTTCATTAAAGCCGAGAACCAATAGCAGTCGACGGACATCGTCAAACTCGATGTTCGAGTCCGATCGACCCATCAGAACCAATTCGAGGATCTTTCTAGGATTGGGCATATGGAATCGCAGTTAGCTTACCGGCGTCTTCCTTTAGCGAACAAAGCGGATGCTCGAAATCATGATAGAAAAGACACAGCCAGCCTTGTTCTACTGCTTGCGGCAATATCGACTTTTTGAACGCGAGCGTTTCGGTCGGGTAAAGGTCGTAGCCCATTATCCACGGCAGCGGAAGGTGGTGGCGGGTCGGGATGAGGTCGGCAAAGCCGTAGAGCGTTTTGCCGCCGCGGTCGAGCCGCCAGGTCTGCATCGTTTCGGAATGGCCTCGGACGGTCCGCATATTTAATCCCGGCACGGCCTCATACTCATCCGGCATGGGTTCAAGCTGTCCGGTTTCGATGATCGGCCGCCAGTTCTCGGGCAGATAGCTAGCCCGATCGCGTTCGTGCGGATTCTCGGCGTGTGCGAGTTCCTTAGCCGAAACCAAATAACGTGCATTTTTGAATTGCGGAACAGCCGGTCTCGACCCGAACTGACCACCTGCTAACGCAGGCGGTTCTGACCGACCACCGGCCACTGGCAACTGACCACTGTTGATCGTATTTCCGCCGGCGTGGTCAAAGTGAAGATGGGTATTGACCACCATCGAAATGTCGTCGGGGCGGCACCCGGCCTTTTCATAAAGCGTCTCAGCGAACGGCTTTTCCCGAAAGATGCCGTAAATTTCGGTCTCTTTGGCCGACCATTTTTCGCCGATCCCGGTCTCGATCAAAATCCTTTCCTTGCCGGTGTCAATAAAGACGCAGTTCATATTCTGCCGAATGCGATTCTTCTCATCCGGCGGACATACGCGTTCCCAAAGAACGCGAGGGACGACTCCGAACATCGCCCCTCCGTCTAATCTGAATTCCGTGTCGGGAATGATCTCGACGCGGTAGTCACCTAATTCCATCCCTATTTCTTTGGCGCCGGCTTTTTCGGTTCTGCCTTTGCGGGCGGCGGCTGTTCTCCGCCGTTGTCGTCCTCATCGGGCATACCCATCTGCATCTGCTGACGCTTCATCGAATCCTGGATCTGCTCGTCGCTCACCTCGGGAACATCGAAATCCTCCGGAACGGTGACGTTATTCGACGCGACAATATCCTCGATCAGCTTTTTCTGCTTTTCTTCTTCAAGCTTCGACCGCACGTATTGCTTGACGGGGATCTCTCTTCCCATCGGGTTCGCGGGGTCCTTATAGCCGGTAGATATAAGAATGTGCCGAACGCTGTACGTCGGCCCGGCCGGTG
The DNA here is from genome assembly GCA_050246275.1 of Pyrinomonadaceae bacterium. Lineage (GTDB taxonomy): Bacteria > Acidobacteriota > Blastocatellia > Pyrinomonadales > Pyrinomonadaceae > OLB17. The sequence goes on along the minus strand of JBFWWI010000006.1, from coordinate 142,405 downwards.
CAGCTTCGCCTCCCGGCTCAGGTGCGTCGCTCGCAGCGGGGGCATCGCCCTTGCTGTCGAGCTTGATGATGTGAAATCCGAAATCGGTCTCGACCAGATTCGGGACGACTTCGCCCGGCTGGACCGACATCGCCGCATCCTCGAACGGCTTTACCATCTGTCCGGCTCGAACGTTCTCATACAGGCCGCCTCGTTTCTTTCCTTCGGGGCCTCCATTGTTGCCCGGGTCTTCGCTAAACTCATTGGCAAGAGCCGCAAAATCCTCCCCCGCCTTGGCCCGGTTAAGTATCTCTTCGGCCTTCGCACGTTTTGCCGCGGGGTCAAGCTCGGGGTGTTCCGATATATACTTTGCGACCTCTTCGTCGGTCACCTTGGCTTTTTCAGCCAGCTTGTCGGAATAGAGCCGTGCAAGGAACTGGGCCTGCTGCAGCTTCACCTGCAGGTTGATCTTGTCCTGTACCGCCTGCGGTATCTCGCCAGCATCGACCTTTGCCTTGTACTCGTCGTTGTAGATCGCGATCTTGGCAAAGAACTCGCGGGCCTGCGCTCGTTCCTCTTCTGAGATCTCGCGGTCCTTCATCTGCGGATTGTCGCGTTTGAGTATCGCGACCTTTGAATCAAGGAACTTGTTGAACTCGAGTTCGCGGTCTTTCGCGCCGAGCCCGATCTTATCCTTGAAATTCTCGAACCAGCCTTTCGCGGGCTGCTCACCCTCGCCCCAAAATGCCTTTATCTGATCCTCGGTAATAAAGCCGAATGGCGGCATCGGGCCTTTATCCTTATTGATCTCTTTGTCGTAGGTGACGGCAATGACCTCGGCCCTGATGTTTTGAAGCTCTTCCTTGTTCGGCGATTCATTCGCGAGACCTTCCTTTTGGGCCTCGCTGGCAAAGGCAAGCAGCTCTTTCAAATTATTGAGCTGTTCCTTTTTCATCTCCGGGTCTTCCTTGAACCTTTTCAGCACCATCGGGTTGACCTTTGCTACATCGGCGAGCAGAAGTTCTACCTCTTCTTTGGTGATGCTGCTAAAGGTGCCGCCGGCGTGGCCCACCTTGCTTTTCCAAAAAACGAGCCCGGCGCCGATCCCAAGGATCACGAGCAATAAAATCAAGCCTTTTGTTAAACTACTCAAGTTCAGATTCCTCTCTTCTTATATACGTTCTAACGAGTCTCACTCACCGGAAGTCAAACGAGCATAATAGCAAATTACCGCAGCGGCGGCTATAAAGCCGGATCGTTTTGCACAAGCTCCAGCAGGACGCCATTGGCTGACGAAGGATGTACAAATGCGACCCTGCACCCTTCCGCCCCGATCCTCGGGGTTTCGTCGATCAGGCGCATTCCCTTTTCCTTAAGCCGTGCCAGGGCCGCCTCGATATCATCGACGCGGATCGCTATGTGGTGCAGGCCGCCCCCGCGTTTATCAAGAAACTTGCTGATGGGCGAATCGTCAGAGGTCGGCTCAAGAAGTTCGATCCGGCTTTCTCCGAGCGGGAGCATGGCCACCCTGACCTTTTGATCGTCAACGGTCTCCGTGTGGACGTTTTCAAGTCCGAGAGCGTCCTCCCAAAAGCGGAGCGCGTCTTCGACGCCGCGTGTGGCTATTCCCAAGTGGTCGATCTTCATTTTCTGCCCAGTATCTTCTCTATCGCCGTGTACGGATCTATCTCTCGCTTTGCGATACGCCCGGCGAGGCCATCGATCTCTTCACTCTTTCCGTTCGTTTCCATTAGCTCACGAATCAACGATTCCTGCAGGAGCTCGATCAGCCGCCAGCGCGCGACTGCGAATTTTCGCGTTGCCGCGGCTTCTGTACCGGCGGAGACAAAGTCCTTGTAGCTTTCGATGGCTGCCGCAAGGTCTTCGATGCCTTTATTTTCGGTCGCGATGGTGCGGACGATCGGCGGATCCCACATATCGGGGCGATGTGCAAGCGAGAGCAATGCCTCTAGTTCCTTCTGTGTCCGCAGAACGCCCTCGCGGTCGGCCTTATTGATAACAAAGACGTCGCCGATCTCCATAATGCCGGCCTTTATCGCCTGTATGTCGTCGCCCATTCCCGGAACGAGGACCACTACCGAAACATCAGCCGTCTTTACGATCTCCACTTCGTCCTGCCCGACCCCGACCGTCTCGACAATGACCTTGTCAAAACCCGCCGCGTCAAGGATCGCAACGGCATCAACCGTCGCCCGCGAAAGTCCGCCGAGATTGCCTCGAGTCGCCATCGACCGAATAAAGACGTTCTTGTCGAGCCCCAGCGTCGCCATTCGTATGCGATCGCCCAGGATAGCACCGCCCGAGAACGGGCTCGAAGGGTCGATGCAAACGATCCCGATCCGGTCACCCTTATCCTTGTAATACAAGGCAAGCTTGTCGACCAGCGACGATTTCCCCGCGCCGGGCGAACCGGTTATCCCGATCACGACGGCGTTCCCGGTTCGCGGGAAAACGGCCTTCATCAGATCTGCCGAGCCTTCCCCGCCGTTCTCGATCCTCGTTATTGCACGAGCAACGGTTCGAGCATCGCCCGCGAGAAGTTTTTCGAGGCTTATTTCAGACATTCAAGCGGTTTAGGCCAAAAGGGTCAGGCATTTCGTAAACCACGATTTTCGCATTTTGTCCCATAAACGCGAAATGGCGAGCCAAGGCTGGCCCGCCATTCGTCCAAAAAAGAGTCTGGAAACCTACATCGTGCCTTCATCCGCCGAAGGGCCATACATCGAGGGCACGGCGATGTCGTTCAAACGCAGATAGACCGAAAGCTGGCCGCGATGGTGGACGATGTGATTCATCACAAAGGACCGCATCACGACCGCTTTCGGCATGGTGAAGTATTCGGTCTCGCCATTGCGCATGGTCCAGTTTTCCATGAAAATATCGTCCGTCGTGTTCCTCAGTGTCTCGATCGCTTCGGCTACATTCTTGTCAAAGAATTCCAGCAGATCGTCGGTCGTTGCGGGTTCGAACGGCTTGTAATCCATCTTCGCAAAATCGAGTTCGGGTTGATTCAGCGTAGCCGGCGTCCAGCCGAACATCTCGGCAACATGCGAGGCGAGTCGGCCGAACGCCATCGACTTTTCGTGCGGCTTCCAATCGAACTTTTCGGCCGGTATCCGCGACAAAACCTCGCGGGCCACTTTTGCTTCCTGCTCCATTTCGGCGATATAGGCCGAGCCGAGAATGTTAGACGTAGGGGCTGATGCAGTGCTCATATGATCTCCTTCTAAGGTCTGAATTTGAAACGGACAACCATCATAGCGAATCTGTATCATTTATGCAATACGCAACTATACACGCAAAGATCGTGGTTTATCGGAAACGTGGCGGAGACGTGTCGGCGAACGTAGTTTTACGAGTGGAAGCGTCGGTTCCAGACGCATGGGCCTGAGGGCCGCGGGAGTTCGACGACCTCAAACAAACGCGATACATCAACACCGTCCTCGATGAGTTCTGCCGGATCGTCTTTCGTGCAAAGGTTTTCGAGTCTGTCGCCGATCTGCAGATCGATCTCGATAAGCACAGCGAGCGACGCCGCTCTAGAACACAGCAGAAAACCGTCGGTAATTAAGCTTAACTAAACAAGTAATGATCGATTTGACTTAAAGAACCAAGCCCGGCCTATCCAAGCGTCCCGAACCGACAAAATGCATCGTAAAAGAAGCTGCCGAGATGCCTCGGCAGCCGCAATTTCTTCACATCATAGTACCTACTAACCGATCTTAATTATCACCATCGGAATCCCTTTTCTTACCGTCGTCATCGTCGCGACGGTTGGTTGGCCGGTTCGATGGCGGTTGCTCTCGATTGGACGTGGAATCATCGCGGTCGCGATCCATCGATTTGGAGTCTCTGTTTGCGTTCGAATTGCTGGAAAGTGTCTGATCAGACTTTCCTGCATCGTCAGCATCGCTGCTGTCTCGAGTCGTCTGGGGCGGATCTGACGCATTGGCGTTCGTCGCGGTGACATTCGTCAGTGGTTTGGGAGTTTCTTTCTCCGTGCTTGTTCCGCCGCAGCCGTTCATTAGAGATAGTGCTGCTGCGATCATCGTCAAAACTATTGCTTTGGTCATACATTTCTCCTCTCCTTACTTATAATTCAATCGTCATTGTCATCTTTAGCCTTGTCGGGATTACCAGTAGTCGTGAGCGTTTGCGATGTCGGGCCCATTGAAGCGTGAACGCCCAGCTGGTGGACCAGAATTCCGCCCTGATGTGCGGTGTTCATCAGCAGCACAACGCCCGAGCCGTAGAAGAGCAAAAAGGCCAGATTGAGCGGGATCAGTATTGCCCGCGAAAGCTCCTTCTTGAAAAGCACCGGTGCAAAAAGGATCACACCGAATATCGCGGTTAGTGCCGCAAAGACCGTTCGCGTTGTTTCAGCAAGCTCTTCATGCTGCTCGAGAACGGACTCGACATTGTTGATATGTTCGGCGAGTTCGCCGGCAGCCTCGCCGGTCGAGACGGCGACAAAGGTCGCGATCGTGCCGACCAGCATCAGGACAAATGCCGCGATCAGGAACGTTCGCCCGTTCTTTGGCATTAGCAAGCCTATGAGAATGATGATGGGAACCACCATCAGCAGGGCGATCGGAAAGTGGATGATAATCGGATGAAGGCCGTCCCAGCTTGGAATTGGCGGAAACATAGTATTACTCCTTAATGAAAATAGCTGCGGGTGCTTGTTCTACGGTATTGAGACAGGACACCCGCAGCTCCCCCTTGAAAAACTGCCTAAGAAACTAGTTGATCGATTCAAACTTTTCTTTTGGGGTGAAATCGACCGGACACTTTTCCAGATTTGAGTCCGTGGTCGTGTAGCCGCAGGTGGAGCATACAAAAAACGTTGTTCTTCCGCCTTTCCAATCGGCCAGGTTTGCGAGGGCATCAGCGTATAGCTTTGCATGCTCGCCCTCGGCGGTTTTTGCGAAGTTGAAGGTTCTCAGTGCGTCCTTGTTGCCGCTGCTCCGGGCCTCAGCCAAAAACTCCGCGTACATTATGTCGCGTTCATAGGTCTCGCCTTCGATAGCACCTTTTAAGTTTTCGGCGGTCGTCTTGACCTCTGCTGGCTTGACGTCGGCGGTAGGTATGCCGCCCATTTTCTTGATAACGTCGGCATGATTATTCTTATGTATCTCCTCGGCACGGGCCGCTGCCCTGAAAAGGCTTCCTACCCTCGTATAGCCCTCTTCGTCAGCCCTCTTAGCAAACGCCAAGTATTTCGCGTTTGCATTACTCTCGCCGTCGAAGGCGGTCTGAAGATTTTCTAGTGTTTTGGCCGCTGTCTTGTCACTCTGTGGCGCGACAGGACCTCTCAGTTCGCCCGTTCCGCCGGTGTGGCTGGCACAGTCCGCGAGAAAGACGATGGCGAGTAAACCTGCCGAAGCGACAGCAAAAAAGCCGAATGTAAAGGTATTAAAATGCTTGACTGCTTGATTGTTCATAAGTCTCCTTAGATCTGCCGGTTGTTTTTGTCCAGCGTTCTACAGGGACCCATTGCAAGGTTAAAGCCACTTCATGCAGGAACGTTAAGTGCAGGTAAAAGCGGAGTTTAGGCGACTTATGAATTACTTGGTGCCGCGGCTTGTCCAAATAATGATACGGATTCAAGTTCGGTTGTCGTAATTTTACGACAGGGTCACTGCAACCGGTACTTTTTTAGCTTGTAAGCGATATCGCTTCTCGAAATTCCCAACCGCCTGGCCGCCTCGGCCCGTACGCCGCCAGAATCCAATACAGCCTTTTGTATCAAGCGGGATTCGATCGAATCAAGGTAGGTAGGAAGATCTACATCTGAAGGCAACGCCTCGGTCGTGTCGGTATCGGGACCGATGGGTGTACCACTAGAAGTAAGAACCAGATCATCGCTCGAAATAACGTCGGTTGATGCGAGTATGCAGGCTCGCTCGACCAGATTTCTGAGTTCGCGGACATTCCCCGGAAAAGAGTAGGACGCCAGCTTTGCGATCGCCTCATTGCTGATCGTTCTCGGGCTGACCTTGAGGTCGCGGGAAACCTGTTTGATGAGAAAATCGACCAAAACCGGAATGTCCTCCCTTCGTTTTCTGAGCGGCGGTATTTCGATCGGTACAACAGCCAGACGGTAATACAGGTCTTCACGAAAAAGGCCTTCTTTAACTCGCTGTTGCAGGTTTCTATGAGTTGCAACGATCACGCGTACGTCCACCGTTCGCGGCACGGTTGCGCCGACCCGGAGGAACTGTCCTTCTGTTAACACACGGAGAAGTTTTGCCTGTAGTCCAAGCGACATCTCACCGGCCTCGTCCAGAAAAAGCGTTCCGTGATTAACCGCCTCAAATAGGCCCTGTCGCGGTTTGTCTGCCCCAGTGAAGGAACCTTTTTCATGGCCGAACAGCTCCGATTCGAGCAGGTGTTCGGAGACGGCCGCACAATTAACGGCGAGGAAGGTTGTCTTCGAACGGGAGCTTCCCTTGTGGATCGCCCGAGCGACGAGTTCCTTCCCCGTACCTGTCTCGCCGGTTATAAGAACAGTCGCATTCGTAGGAGCGACCTTTGCGATCGTTTCCTTTAGACGTTGAATGGCCGGGCTCACACCGAGTATCTCATCGGCGGATGCGAACCGCTTTGCCTCTTCACGCAAGACCTCGTTCTCTCGAAGCAGCTGTGTCCGCTCGGTTGCTCGCTTTGCGACAGCAGTAACGACCTCCGGGACGAATGGCTTTGAAATGAAATCAAATGCTCCCGCCTGCATCGCGTCCACAGCCAACTCGACCGTTGCAAGTGCGGTCAGGATCACGACGGGCAGGCTTGGTTCGTTCTCGCGGCAGAACTTGAGAATGTCAAACCCGTCACCGTCGGGCATCTTCTTGTCCGAGATAACCAGATCGAATGGCTCGGTCGCCAGCTTCGAGAGGGCAGTCGTGACGCCGCTCGCTTCTGATACAGTATGGCCGGCTTCCTGCAAGATCAGTGTCAGGATCCGCCGCATGTTCTGCTCATCGTCAATGATCAATATTCGTGCCATCTTTGCCGCCGGCTCCAGTCAAAACCTGATCTCAAACCTCACCTTCCCATTTTCGTTGGCCGCTAGAATTACGTCTCCCCCATGCGCCCTTGCAATATTTCGGACGATCGAAAGGCCAAGACCTGTACCCTTCACCCCGTTCGTGAAAAACGGCTCGAATATTCTCGGTACCATGTCGTCCGGAATGGCGTTCCCCTCATTTTCCAAAAAGAGGACCGATGTATCTCTTTCTTTGCAAGCTCCCATGATAATCTTTCCGTTTGATGATACGGCGTTGATTGCGTTGGTCAGCAGATTCAGAAGAGCCTGCTGCATCAGCGATTCGTCCATTGCAAACGACAACTCTTGATCACATTGCACGTCCAGGGTCAGCCCCTTCTCGACGAGGCGTGCCTTGGCGAGACTTGCGATGTAATCGAGAGTCTGGCTTACCAACACCGGTTTGAGATGCGGCTCCTTTGTCCTTGCGAACGCAAGAAAATCGGTTGTCAAAGTCTCGAGACGTTTCGACTCTTCGGCCGCAATATTGAACATTTCGAGCCTGATCGCAGAACCGGGCTCATGCTTTTCCGCCATTTTTAGCGAGCTTGCGATCATCGTAACGGGATTGCGGATCTCGTGAGCTATCGCACTCGACAATTGGCCGACCGCTGCCAGCTTTTCCTCAGCCACAAGCTTTTCCTGTAACACCCGCAGACCTTGAAGGCTCTGTTCGAGTTTTTCCTCTTCTCTGCGAAGACTCCCGACGAGCAGCCACACCACGATCGCAACGACGAGGAAAATAAGAGAAACCGTCGCCGCCTCGAAAAATTCGCTAACGTCTATCGGAGGATTTGCCCTGAAGAAAAGCCAGACCTCAAAGAAGGTCAGAACAATGGTGACGGCCGTGACCGTTAATGTGCGTGCCAAACTAAATCGGTACGCCGCGGAAAGGATCGGGATGATCATCAAGACCGAATAGTGGCTGTCCGCCGTCCCGCCCGCGATCGCGGCAAGAAATGCAAACGAAATATTGAGCGCGATCGAGAGGAAAACGTGGATATTTACGTAAGAGGCCGGGGAATCCATCGGCAGACGCTGTAGCCAAAGCAACTCGACGACCAAGATGACAAACCGCGTCGCGAGTGTGACCAGCAGCCATAGCGAAGGCCTTCCGAGCAATGAGATAAAGCCGATATGTACAAAAAACAAAGCCGCGAGAACCGCGATGTTCAATAATATGAGCACCGTTTCCTGGTCTCTATACGTTTTGATGTTCGTCATTTGTCGATCGCCTACGAGCAATGGACTAGGCAATTGTAATGCCGCAGTGAGAGGATCGACCAAAATAGGTGTACTAGTCGAGATTTGATCTGACATTCTAACTTGAAACAGATCGGAGCATTGCTCCGTTCTGTTTCAAAGGCCGAACCACAAGGAAAATGTTAGAGATGAATACGCAGCAGAAAATCATTAAGAACAAATTAGGGGTCCTGAACCTGGCTGAGACATTGGGGAATGTTTCGAAGGCGTGCGAAGTAATAGGCTATTCGCGGGATTATTTTTACCGGTTAAAGGAGTTGTACCAGACCGGACGGGAGCATTTCGGGTCAGCTCCATTCTCTGAACGTTACCATTCCTTGTAATCTATGATCAATTTCTTAACAGATGTTTTGCTATCACGAGTCTTTGTATCTCGCTGGTGCCTTCGCCGATGGTGCAGAGCTTTGCATCACGCCAGAATTTTTCGGCCGGATAATCTTTTGTGTAGCCGTAGCCGCCGTGTATTTGGACGGACTCTTCGGCAACACGAACCGCGGCCTCGGACGCATAGAGTTTTGCCATTGCAGACTTTTGCGTTACGGGTTTTCCTGCGTCCTTCGCGGCGGCGGCCTGGAGAGTCAGAAGCCGGGCACACTCGATCTGCGTCGCCATATCGGCAAGTTTGAATTGGATCGCCTGAAACTCGGCGATCGGCTTGCCGAACTGCTGCCGCTCTTTCGCGTATTTCACCGCAGCCTCGTACGCACCCTGCGCGATCCCGACCGAAAGCGCAGCGATCGAGATGCGTCCGCCGTCAAGAACTTGCATAGCTTGCAGGAATCCTTCGCCTTCGTTGCCAAGGCGGTTCTCGTCCGGCACATAGCAATCCTCGAAAACGACCGATGCCGTTTCCGATGCCCGCATCCCGAGCTTGTTCTCTTTCTTATCTGAACGAAACCCTTCCATTGACTTGTCGAAGATGAAAGCAGATATGCCGCGATTTCCTTTTTCCTTGTCGGTCACGGCAACGGCAACGAGCGTATTGCAGGCTATGGCGTGAGTGATGAAATTCTTCGAGCCGTTGACCTTCCATCCGGAAGAACCCCGGTCGCTACCGCTCCCGGTCCTGACAGCGGTCGTGCGAGTTCCGGACGCGTCAGATCCAGCCTGCGATTCGGTCAAGCCCCAGGCGCCGAACGATTCGCCTTGAGCCAGCGGAACGAGGTAGCGCTGTTTCTGCTCTTCGCTGCCGAACGTGTATATGTGATTTGAACAAAGCGAATTGTGAGCCGCGACCGACAGCCCGACCGAGCCGCACACGCGTCCGAGTTCCTCGATGATCGTCGCATACTCGACATACCCAAGCCCGGCACCGCCGTATTCCTCGGGAAATAGGATACCCATGAGCCCAAGTTCGGCGAGTTTTGGGCGAAGCTCGATGGGGAAGTGCTGAGATTCGTCCCATTCCATCACGTGCGGACGTATCTCGCTCTCTGCAAATTCGCGAATGCTGTTCTTTATTTGAAGTTGGTCTTCGTTCAATTCGAAATTCATAATGATAAGAAAATATTATGCTCTCATAATTTCCAGCCACTATCAAGATTTGGCCGTTCGTGTTTTGCCTCAAGTGTTCGCTAAAATGGTCTCAAGATGGACTGGAAGGCTAATGTTCTTACAACCGATGCGGAGATCGCCGAGCTGCTCCGGTCGACGAAGCGGATCGCGGTGCTCGGCATAAAGCCCGACGACCACGCCGGCCAACCGGCTTATTACGTTCCAAAATATATGCAGGCGGCGGGGTTCGAGATCGTACCGGTTCCTGTCTATTATCCGGAGGTCACCGAGATCTTGGGCGAAAAGGTTTTTCGGCGGCTTGCCGATATTCCGGGCGAGATCGATATGATAAATGTATTTCGCCGTTCAAAGGATGTATTCCAGCACGTCGACGCGATCATCGAACGCAAGCCGCGATCGGTCTGGCTTCAGTTGGGTATCAGGGACGATGATTCGGCCGAAAGATTGGCGACGGCAGGGATAAAGGTGGTGCAGGACCTCTGCCTGATGGTCGAGCACAGGGCGCTTATCGGCCGTCCGTGACCTTTCTAACGTATCCCAGCGATCTTATTTCGTCTGGTGTGAGTTTTCTGCTCTGGCCCGCCGCAAGGCCCGCATCTGTTATCTTGCCTATCCTGGTACGCTTCAGCTTTACGACCGAATGTCCGATCGAATCGAACATCTTTCTTATCTGCTGATTATGGCCTTCGTAGAGCGTGACCTCGTACCATCCATTCTTGTCTGTCGGCTTTAGCGTTCGGATCTCGGCCGGAGCGGTCTTATAACCGTCTTCGAGTCTGACGCCGCGAGCCAGTTTGCGGATCGCAACTTCGGTCGGGATGCCCTTGGTCTTTACTTCGTAAACCTTCGGTATCGTTTTTGACGATGATACCCGGTTCGTAAGATCTCCGTCGTTTGTGAGGATGATCAGCCCCTCGGTATTAAAATCCAGCCGGCCGACCGGATGCAATTTGCCCGGAGCTTTGACCAGATCGGTAACGAGTCTTCGGCCTTCGGGGTCGGCGGCGCTCGAGAGAACCCCTTTTGGCTTGTTGAGCAAAATATAGGTCGGCTGTTGTTTTTTCAGCTTTTCGTTGATCAGTTTTCCGCGGACCTTGATGTGATCCTTTTCGGGGTCGGCCTTTGTGCCGAGTTCCGTGATCACCTTGCCGTTGACTGAGACCTCGCCGGCCTTGATAAGCTCCTCGGCCGCACGGCGTGATGCGATACCAGCCTGTGCAATGAGTTTTTGGAGACGTTCCATCACGCGTTCACCAGGTCTTCGAAATCCTCTATTGAGGGCAGATCGCCGAGGTCCTTCAAACCGAACTGAATAAGAAAATCCTTTGAGGTGCCGTAGAGCATCGGGCGGCCAACGGTCTCCTTGTGGCCCTTGGTGACTATGAGCCGTTTTTCCAGAAGGGTCTTGATCGCGGATGCCGATTGAACACCGCGGATCTCAAGTATCTCTGGAACGGTCACAGGCTGCTTGTACGCGATCACGGCAAGTGTCTCCAGGGCCGCAAGCGAGAGTTTGGCCGATGGACGCGTCTTCAGGAATTTGCGGACCTCTTCGTGATACTCGGTGCGGGTGGCCATCTGCCATCCGCCGGCGATCTCGCGGACCTGAAGTCCGCCCCCGCGTTCTTCATACTCTTTCTGAAGCTCTTCGACAGCGGCCTGGATGGTTTCCTTGTCCTCATCGAGAATATCGGCAAGTGCCCTGGAGGTGATCGGTTCATCCGAGACAAAGATGATCGCCTCGGCAATGGCCATTATCTCAGCGGCAGAACGCACCGGCCGCTCTGTCTGGCTCGCATCATTGAGAGTTTCGGCGGACTCTATTTGAACGTTCTCTTTGGCTTCGTTCTTCTCTGGTTCTAAGATCTCGGTTCCTGTCATTTGCGAAAAGGCAAAGATTAGCAGAATTTCGGCCAATTATGAACCGGCGGGCTCTGGAGCTACGCTTTCGGCTTTTCTTAGGAAAATGTCGCCGAAGGTTTTCTTCTGAACCAGCTTGACCTGTTCGGTTCGGACGATCTCAAGTACGGCGATGAACGCTGTCACAAGCTCGCGACGCGTATGCATCTCGTCAAAAAAGGTCAGCAGGTTCAGCTCTGTCTCTTCGAATATACGCTTTCGCAGGGCCTTGATCATGTCGGCGAGAGATACTTCCTCGCGTTCGATCTCCATCGTCACCTGATCCTTGTGGCGCAGGACGATCTTCTGAAAAACGGTCAGAAGGTCAAAGACCGAGGCATTGATCTCAGCGTTGTTCTCGTCTGATTCGATCTGTCCGCGGCGGAAGACGGCCTGTTCGACGGTCGAGCGTTCGTACAGCATTTGGGCCGCTGACTTGAATTTCTCATATTCGAGTAATTGATCGACCAGTTCTTGCCGCGGATCTTCAAATTCCTCTTCATCGCTCGCAGCCGTCGGATCTCGCGGCAAGAGCATCTTTGACTTGATCTCGATCAGCGTCGCTGCCATGACCAAAAAGTCGGCCGCGATCGCGATATCGAGGCTCTTCATAAGCCTGATGTACTGTAGATACTCGTCCGTGATCTTTGCGATCGGAATATCGAAGATGTTCGCCTGCTCCTGCTTGATGAGAAAGAGCAAGAGATCGAGCGGGCCTGCAAATTCACCCATCTTCAGCTTCAGCTCGTCGCCCGATCCTGCGACTATCTCTGCCGTTTCCTTATGGAAATCGAATACAAATTGTTCCGGCTGTTGCTGTGGTTCCATGCGCGGCGGCTCTGCTAGATCGATGCTCAAGTTTCGCAAAAAAAAGCGGTTTAGTCGATCCATCTTGATCGAAAAACCGCCCCTTTTCCGCGTGGATGTTTAGCCGACGCTGATCAAGTTATTTCGTCGCGCCGCGGCGGCCATTTCGATCACATAGCTTATCTGCTGGTTTCGAGCGACGTCGGAATTACGGCTCCATTCCTTGGGAGCACTTACTTTTCCGGCCTCGCGGAGCTTACTTACGATCGCCTTTTTCGCGTCAACTGGCAAAACCTTGCCCGCCAGGAAACCGCGCATTAGACCTCCATGATAGGAATTTACGCGGATCGAGTTCATTTGTTCATCAAACTTATTGATATTCAGATAAGGACGCTGAAAGCGCGACACTACGTGTGTCCACTGCCAATTCAGAACTGCCATAACGAAGCCTTGAGAAAATCCCGACATCGCCTCTTCCTGTTTCGCTTCTTCACGGGCCTGATAATATCCTGAGCCGAGAGCGACCCATACACCCACGGCGGTGACGATCGGCACGCCGGCAGTGAGCGCCAATGAGCCGGCAGCTGCTCCGCCATACATGAGTCCACCCTGGGTTGCTTCATAGACGGCAATGATATTCGAATAATAGGCATTGAGGAGTCCCGCCCTTGATGCGGCTGCCAAAGTGAATAGACCACTAACCTTGTCCAATTGCCTTAAGTATTCGGCAGTAACAGATTCGAGTGACATTTGAACTCCTTCATTTGCAATGCCCTCCGCCTTGCTCTCGCCGTTCGCCCATTTTTAACGGCTCCTCTCGTCTGCTAGACGATGAGCGTCCTTCTATTTGCGTTCGAATTTGGACGTATGCGTTTTTGACTGGGATCGGGGAGAGCGCGGGCGGTAAAGGATCAAATGTACTTCGTCTCGCGGAGGTAAATAATGTAGTCGATCTTTGGCGGTTCCACGCCCTCTTCGCGAAGTTTGAGGATAATGTTTCCGCGATGAATTGACGAGTGCATCAGCACGTGCGTGAGCAGCTCGCGAAAGGTGTTTTCATGCGGGATGCCTTCGCTTGTCCGGTATCGCGTGATGAGGTCGAGCCCGTCTTCGTCAAAGCGGCGGAGCAGTTTTTCAAATGCCTCGGCGGCCTCGCGTGCGAGTACCCCGCATTCCTCGGCCGAGAGCTGCGGCCAGAAATCGAATCCCGTCGAGTCTTTTCCGTAGAGCCGCTCGTAATATTCCTTTTCGGTGATCAGCAAATGAGCGAGTATCTGCCTTGAGCGATCCGAGCCCGAGCCTTTTACCGAGACGAGGATGCGGCGGTTCGCCCAATCGTTATAGGCGAAAAGCTGGCGAAGATGTGCGACCGATTCCATCTATTCTTCTACGGCGTGCTCCTTCAGGTCTTCCAGCGAAACGACTGTAAGGGCGGCCTCATGAGTCGCCTCCAGATATACGCGCGGCGCCATTCCCGCCTGCAGTGCTTCTTTCCAGCGGAGCATGCAAAGGCACCATTTATCACCCTCCTTCAGGCCCGGAAAGGCGTACTGCGGCATCGGGGTCGAGAGGTCGTTGCCGGCAAGCTTCGAGAATTCAAGAAATTTGTCTGTCGCCTCGATACAAACGGTGTGACGGCCCGTGTCGTCCAGGCCCGTTCTGCAATATCCGTCGCGATAAAAGCCCGTCATCGGGTCGGTGCAGCATTGCTTTAGTTCGCCGCCGAGTACGTTCTTAGGCTTCGGCTGGTGGCCGTTGCCGTTTCCGTTCGTGTAGCTCATATAGACATTTCACCACAGGGGCACCGCGAACACGGAGTCGAGAAACGAAACACTTTGCATCGGCCTTGAACCCGGCATAAGAGAACGGCCGCCATCCAACCTGCGTGTACTCTGTGACTCAGTGGTGGACTATTCTAAATTATTTCCAATGCCTTCTCTATCGGCCTCGCGAGAACTGCCTTGTCGCCGATCTCGACGATCGGGCGCTGGATGGCGTTCGGATTAGCGACCATCAGTCTAATGACGTCCCCATCAGGGGTTTCGGCCGTGATCCCCGCGTCTTTTACCGCAGCCTCGCCCTTTCGAAGCACATCAAACGGACGGAGCCCAGTCTTCGCGATCAGTTTGCTGAGATCTATCTCGGTGAACGATTCTTTGAAATAATTTACCCTGTCGAAATCAATGCCGTTTTCACGAAACAGCGTAGCCAAATTGCGGCATGTCGTTCAGGTAGGTTTTTCGTAAACGATTATCTTCATATGCGCGCCATTTTACCACCGAACAAGCATGTGGCATCGCTCGACCGGATATCGACCAGATCACAAGGACGTTTCAAACCTTCGGAAGGCCTGCGACGAAATTTTCCACGAACACGGGACAAGTCTGAAGGACCGCATCGGTATCCTTGCCGCCCGACTTCTTGAAGACGGCACAGACACCATACCCTTTGACGCGATCGGTGGTCGTGGAAACGTGTTCACCGTCAGCGTCGGTGGTCTCCGTCTCCTGAACGCGAAAGATCACCGGCCCGCATTTCGGACAGTCGAAACGCCTTGACTGCGTAGTTGTTCTAACTGGCATTTGCAAATGAGTATACCAATTCGCGCCGAATATCTCGATGCCTGCAGATCTTCCGACACTTGGGCTCAGTAGCCGGATCGAATAGTCCCGGCTCGGCCAGATGCAAAAGAAGTTCAAATTCCCTTACGTATGCGGGGAGCGTATAGGGTCTCGGTCGTGTTATCGGTCACGGTCGGGACGTGATCGAGCGGGCGGTCCTCGATCAGATCTGCGGTTACCGGGTCGGCGAGTCGGCCCTTGACGGCCGGCCCGCTTGTACCCTTCATGAACAGACGCGGGTAATTGAAAAAGAAGATGGAAAGCAAAGAAAACCCCACGACTGCACCTATCGCCGACCAGATCAGGACCTCTTCGCCGAAGAGAATGGCTTTGTACTGTGCAGCCTTGAACAGGATCAGGGAAAAGCCGACGAACCCTGCGATCGAAAAGCTGAGAACGCCAAGCTTTCTAAAGATCTCTCTGCGACGCTGAAGCGCGGCGTATGCCTCGGACGGGAACTGGCCCGCGACCGCTTCGACGATAGCGTCGAGCTTTAGCCCGCATCCGCGGCAGTAATTCTGCTCGATCCCATTCTTCGATCCGCAATTTGGGCAAAACATATCTCATTTTACGCCTTTTCAAAGACGGAGGTTCGATATATCGGGCGACACCGGTCACGAACTGTCCTTAAAACGGGCAAGCCAGGCCCGGTACAGCCAAATGAAAGCGGGTGGCATATTCCTTTAAAAGGAGTTGCGGCCCAGGTTCGGGAAACCAGGGCCGCTTATAAATTCGGAAGGGTTTTGCTGTAGGCAACGCGGAGTGGATAGGCAAAAGGCGGTTTATTTAGTGGTTGGTGTTCGCCGGTTAATAGACTCCTCCGCATTTTCTATTTCCCCGGCACGGGAACTGTTAGTTTGGGGGCGAACTAAACCGTACTTCTTCGCCTCTCTCTCAATGGTTGACGGATCATTCTTCAGATAGTAGATCTCTTCCTGAAGTCCAAGATTCTCTTCGGTTATCTCCTGAACGCGCTGGTTCAGTTCCTTGTTATGCTGCTCTTCAGTTCGCAGGTCGAAATAGCTTCGCAGATTCACAGTGACCGTGATCATAAGTACCAGAGTGACCGATGCCGCGACCGGGACCCAACGCGGGATCACCCTTCGGCGTACCGCCGACGCGGCCGGAGCTATCGGCCGCCTTCGCCGCATTTTCGAACTTCGTACTCGTCTCGTGTCTCTCAAGGTCTCTCTTTAGTAGTTCCCGGTCGTTTTGCTTCGCCCTCTGGCTATCCCAACAAGTAGCTTTTTCCCGCCTCAAGCAATTCTTCAAGCTCCGTTGCGCTTTCGCTCTCGGCATAGATCCGGACCATCGGCTCGGTCCCGCTGGGCCGCATCAGCATCCAACTTCCGCCGGCGAAAATGAATTTCACGCCGTCGAGCCTGTTTATGTTTTCAATTCGTCTCCCGCCGATCTCGCTTGGCTCCTGTGCGAGCTTATCTTTCAACTTTGCCGCTACGTCGTCGGTCAGCTTTACGCCGATGCGTTTCGATTCGAGCTTGCCGACGCGTTCGTAGAGATCTTCGAGCTGCTCGCCGATGGTCTGGCTTCTGACCGCGACGGACTCGGCCGCCAGCAGGCAGGCGATCAGCCCGTCCTTTTCCGGGTAGTGCCCGCGGATCGAAAGGCCCGCGGATTCTTCACCGCCGAGGATGATCTCGTCCCTGTTTATCAATTCGCCGATGAACTTGAAACCGACCGGTGTTTCATATAGCTCAAGTCCCCGGTCCTTCGCGACACGATCGATCAAGTTCGAGGTCGCCACCGAGCGTGCAAGTCCGAGCGTCCAGCCGCGGCTTTCCGCAAGATAATCGGCAAGCAATGCCACGAGCCTGTTCGGCTCGATGAAAGCCCCGTCGCTGTCAATGATCCCGAACCTGTCGCCGTCACCGTCCGTTGCCAAACCCAGCGTAAGGCCTTTCGTCGTCACCGCACTTCGCAATTCATCCAGGTGATCTTCACCCGGTTCGGGCGAGCGCCCGCCAAAGGTGACGTCGCGCCAATCGTGGATCGTTTCGACCTCAAGGCCGTGATCTCGCAATATCTTGTCAAGATAGCCGCGGCCCGTGCCGTAAAGGCAGTCGTAAGCAAATTTGCTCTTGCTCGCCGCGATCGCTTCGAAATTTACCTTTGACTTCAGATCGCCAAGATATGCATCTTTCGGATCGAACGCTTCTATCGATCCGCCATCGGCGTCTGCGGGCTCTTGGCTATTTTCAATTGCCGCCTCGATCAGCTTTGTGACCTCGGGCAATGCCGGGGCACCGTCGAACGTCGAAAACTTGATGCCCTGATATTCCGGCGGATTGTGCGACGCCGTAAAGTTCAACGCCCCAGCCGCTTTCATATTGCGTATCGCATGCGAGATCGTCGGTGTCGGCACCGGATGATCGCAATGCAGCACGCGAAAGCCTTTCGCCCGAGCGATGTCGGCCGCCACGCTGCCGAACTTCTCGCCCATGAAACGCGTGTCGTTGCCGATGATGAGCGTGTTCCCATGTTCGGGATGATCTTTCAAATATCCGCAAACCGCTTTCGCGACCCGTTCGACGTTTGCGAACGTAAAGTCCTCGGCAATGATGGCCCTCCAACCCGACGTTCCAAACTTGATCTTCATTTCAGAAAGCTGATATCGCCCGCTTAAGAAACCCGAAACCCCCGTTTCGAAACTTCCTAATCCTTGTTCTATTGTTAATGCTTTTTGGAACCTTCTCGGCCGCCCTTGAGGTTGAGTCACGATAGCATAGGCGCTTAGGAAATGTAAAGCGCAAATTCGACCGTCATTAAGTCGTGCAGTTGCTTCATTTAATTCTCCTAACCTAAGGTTTAGAATGATAGGAGTGCTTAAGATTGTGCTTTTGGCTCGACGAATGTGGCGAATTCGCCCATATCAACAAACATGGCATCATCTCGAGATTTTTCTCACAGAGAAGGCTCGGAGGGATGTCAGGACCCCGATCGAGCTTAAGCACGGTCTTAAGATATGTCAGTGAGTCAGATCTGGCGCGATGTGTCAAAACGAGTCAGATAATGCGATACATCCGTCTTCGTGTCATTATGACACGCTATCGGGTCTGTTGAGAATTCTACCGTTTTTCGTGAAATATCAGCAAAATAAGCACTTAGGGCTGATTTGCGAAATATTGGAAACATCGGCACAGGTCTTGCAAGCTGGCCGAAGGATATCACCGCGCCGGTACTATCTATAAAGTAATAAAGAGTTTGTTTGTAATTTCGGGCCGCTAAGATTCTGGCCGCTGGCGTGAGACATTTATATATGACGAGACCAATCAAGCACCTGGAAAAGGGACTTACTTACATAGCCGCTGGAGCGTTCAATGCGATACGCTCCGTAAATCAGTTCAAGCCGAATGAATCGTTCATTCCAAAATGGTCGGACAAGCCGATCCTGAAATCGTGGCAGAAGACAAAGCCTACGCTGGGTTTCCCGCGGCAGACCGATTCGCTCTGTCCGAACTGTGTCATCGAAGCACGCGAGGCGATCATAAATGGCGACCGCGACGTTTCGACCCTCATCAATGAAAAGGTCGGTGAGATCAAGGCACAGATCATTGAGCGTGACGGCGAGGTGTGGATGATAAAGGATTGCCCGGAGCACGGTCACTTCGAAGACCTGATGGCGATGGACTCGAAGTTTCTTCAGCACATCGAATCGCTCTTCCCGGGCCGCGACCAGCAGGCGCACAATGACGAAAAGCTTCATAACCACGGCACATCGACGATCAAATACGGCCGCGGTGCCGTGTTGACGGTCGATCTGACGAACCGATGCAATATGATGTGCGATCCGTGCTTCATGGACGCGAACCAGGTCGGCTTCGTTCACGAGCTGTCGATGGAAGACGTCAAAGAGATCCTGGACAACGCGATCCAGATCAAACCGCGCCGGCAGATGTCCGTTCAGTACTCCGGCGGTGAACCGACGCTGTCGCCTTACTTTCTTGATGCCGTCCGATACGCACGCAAGGTCGGGTATAACTCGGTCCAGGCAGCGACCAACGGTATCGAGTTCGCCAAGTCAAAGGAATTCTGCCGCGAGGCGGCCGAGGCCGGTCTTCGGTTCGTCTATCTGCAGTTCGACGGCATCGGCAACGATGCGAACTCGCACCGCCAGATCGGCAACCTGTTCGATGTAAAGCTCCGTGCGATCAACAACCTGCACGAAGCGGGCGTCGATATCATTCTTGTTACAACGCTCGTCAACGGCATCAATAACGACCAGGTCGGAACGATCATCCGGTTCGCGCTCGAGAATCCCAAGAAGATCTCGTTCATCGCGTTCCAGCCGGTATCCTTCACCGGTCGTGACGAACACATTACCGAGCAGCGTCGCCTGCAGCAGCGATATACGCTGGCTCACCTCGCACACGACGTGAAAGGGCAGGTCGGCATCACCGAACCGACGCGTGACTGGTTCCCGCTTTCGCTGATGGGAGCATTCGCCGATTTCGCGGACGTCGTCCACGGGCCGGAAGCAGAATGGGGACAGGTCTCGTGCGGCTGCCACCCGAACTGCGGCGTCGGCACGGCTGTGATGGTCAATAAGGATACGAAAGAGATGGCTCCGGTCCCGCAGTTCCTGAACATTCAGGGCCTCGTTACCGATATGCAGCACATCACGGACACCAACCGCGGCAAATGGTTCTCCAACTTGATGATGGGCCTCGCCCTTCTGAAGAACTACAACCCGTACGGTGCGCCGAACAGCCTGACGCTGAAAGGCATCCTGATGAAGTTCGACAAGTCGTTCGGCCTGTCGGGCAAAGATTACGGCAAAGTAGGACCGGACCGCACGATAGAAGATATTGAGAAACGCCGTCAGGATCCTTGGAACTTCCTGTTCATTGCGGGAATGTGGTTCCAGGATCTTTTCAACTACGATTTCCGCCGCACCGAGATGTGCATCATCCCGTACGGCACGCAGGAAGGCGAAATTTCCTTCTGTGCATACAACACGGGCATCGGCTGGCGTAACATCATCGAGCATATGCACCAGAACGCGACCGTCGCTCAGTGGTACAAGGACCACGGCCGTCACGAGGTGTTCGCCCGCGGCAAGGAGGTCGAGCTTGCAGACAAGTCTCACGGCCTCGTTCTGAACGAGATCGACCTTGCACGTCCGAACAAACCGCAGATGGAAGGGCCGAAGACCGCGGCCGAAGAAATGCAGATGATGCGCAAGCTCTACAACCAGATGGTTCTCGAAAAGAACCAGATCAAGGGCGAATCGCTCGTTCAGATCGGCGGCATCAAACGCGAGAAGAAAGAAAGGCCGAAAGAAATGGCAATGGCCGAATAGCGGAACGCGGACGCCCTCGTCCGCATCTGGTCAGTACCACTTGCGGCAGCGGGTGGGGAATCCAATAAAGCCCGTGAGGAATCGCGGGCTTTTTTCGTTACAACCCGATCATGTTCCATTGACGTAATAGTACCGCCGGTAGTACTATCTAGTTGGCGATCACGTATGACTCTGGCGGAACAGATCGAAGAGTTGGAGAACAGCCGGACAAACATTCGTTTCGCCGAGCTGGTCAATATGTGCCGTGGACGGTTCGGCGGCGAGCGGACGAAGGGTAGCCACCACATTTTCAAGACACCGTGGCCCGGCGATCCGCGGATCAATCTCCAGAAGGATGGAAATAAGGCAAAGGCTTACCAGGTCGATCAAGTTGTGGCCGCCTTAAAGAAGCTGCTCGAAATGGAATCGAGAAAGACGGCCGCACCGAAAGGCAAGTAGTGAGGAAAGCAGTATGGCAGCAGTAAATGTTAAGTTGGCGTCAAAAGTTCGAACCCCGCGGGCAGAGGATTACGCATACACGGTAATTTGGTCTGAGGAAGACGAAGCATTTATCGGTCGTGTAGCGGAGTTTCGATCGCTGGCCGCGCATGGAGCGACGCAGGAAAAAGCCTTAAGGGAAGTTCGCAAGGTGGTCGGACTCGTCCTGGACGAACTGCGCGGATCGGGCGAAAAGATCCCCGAGCCAATCAGCAAACAAAGTTTTAGCGGGAAACTGAACCTGCGTATGCCAAAGCAACTTCACCGCCGGTTAACCCTCGAGGCCGAACGTGAAGGCATCTCGCTCAATCAATGGATAAACGCCAAACTCTCCGGCATCCATTACCCCGACAAGTAATAATTTCGTCCAGTCAGAGCACACATCTAAGACGGCACACAAAAAGCCTGCGGCAAGGAAGGCGAGCATGCCGGTAAGTCGCCTGGCCTCATGCTGAACGAGATCAAACTTGTCCGCCCGATAAACAATCGACTGCAGACAGGAATGTCCGCGTTCCACATAATAAAGGCCCGCGGAGCGATTCGCGGGTTTTTTCGTGTGTGTTTATGGAGAGTGTGGTACGCTTAGCAGCCTTTCAGAATTCTGCACTCACTGGTCAGGAGACTATCGATGCTAAAGATCTTCGGGATAATAGTACTTCTCGGCAGCCTGCTGCTGCTCGTGGTCGGGGTAGGCGGGGCCGTAATGAACTTCGTATTTCCGCCGGTGGACCTGGTCTGCAAATATGCCGAAGAGGATTTCAAGAAAGCAGATGCCGCCGCAAAGAGATACGAGGCGGCGAAGGGAACGCCCGACGAATATTCGGCCAAGGCTGCCGCTGAACAAGCGATCAAGACGGCGAGCGCCTCCAGCGAAAGCTGCGGACGAATGAAAGACTCCTATCGGTTCTACGGGATGATCTTTTCCGGCGTCGGCGTCGTCGGATTTGTGGGCGTACTGCTCGGAGCCGTCCTTACGTTTCTCGGGTTCAGAAAACGGAAGCGCGCCTAATGCCGACCCGAACCCAAGCGCCGGTCGCACGCCTGTTGACGCCAATAGTGTCTTAGATCCGGCGGATCTCCCGACGGAACCTTCGGCGGCGGCCAGATCCCGCAAGATCGAGTAATTGGATTCGTGTTGTTTCGTGTAATTTTGTGGTTCGGCTTTAAGAAATTCTATCCACGAAAGAACACGCTAACAGCACGAACAAGTCGCGGTGTATTTTGATGACGTTCGATTCAACCAAATACGGCAAACTTCGAAACCATACCGGACGGCTTTTGATCGAGCCGAGTTCCTCGCTTGTTGCACCGCACGCTGATATCACGAGGGTGGCTGAGTCCTGATAGCTCCCTTGCTTACGCGCGGGCTTGCGCATCACCTTCCTTTTAGAAAGCGTTGGTAGCTGCCGTCGAGGATGGCGTTGACGAGTATCTCTTTCGGCGTTCGGCGGGAGATGCGTTCCAGGGCGCGTCTCTGTTCACGCTCGTTCTCGAGGGCTTCTTTTTCGTGATCGCGGAGGTGTACGGTCTCGGGAAGGAGGCCGCAGATATCGAACGAGAGAAAGTCCCTTGCAGGCGGTTCGGGATAGCCGAGCAAGAGATTGACGACCTGGCCGGTATCGACCAGCGTGTCAGGTGCACGCGAGGCGATGTGCTTCAGGTACCGCAGGTCCGCGCCGGCCGTGCTGCGCCCGACCGCAAAGACACTGTCGGCAAGCTCGGTGATCATCCGGCTTCCGAGGACATCGTCGGCCCTGATCTCGCGGGGACGTTTTCGCGGCCGTGCACCGGCGACGATGAGTATCGAGAGCCCGTCGGCAGTCCAGTGGCGGAGCGTTTTCAACATCCGCGTTGCGGACACGTTGCCGGTGAATGTGCTTGAGAGGCCGGAAATATCATCAATGATCAGCACGTCCGTCTTTTCCGCCTCGACGATGCTTCGTATCGAATGCCGCATAAAGGCATCGATGCTGCCGCGGAACGCCTTCGGCACGTCGCCGTCCCACTCGAGGTAAATGCGGCGAAACCCGAATTCGTGCTTTTGCGGCTGTCCGTCCGGATCCGGCGACGGGCTAAGATAGCGCTCGATAAAACGTTCGTTAGATAGCTGAAAATCGATGTAGAGCACGTTCTGCGGACTCGTCCCCTCGCCGGTGTAGGAGATCAGCGGGCGCCCGCGTGCGATCGATTCGGCGATCTGCACGGCGAGCAGGCTCTTGCCGGAGCCGCGTTCGCCAAAGAGGACCGCGACCTCGCCCCTTAACCAAAACGAGCCGAACAACTCGATCGTGGGCGCAATTTCGACCTGCTCCGCCGCCCACTGCGCCTCCTCGGGCTGGGCGAGCATATTGTCGAACAAGTTGGGTTCTTCCTCGATCGCCCGGCGAGCCTTTTCACGCAGCTTTTTGTATGGGTCATTGCCCTCCCAACCGGCCGCCGTTCCATATCGCGATGGAAAATCCTCCATACGTACGAGACAGTCTGCCAGATGTTGCACTTATAGTCAAGTGTTTTATGTGTGAGATGGACGCGCTTCTTGAGCCGGAGTGAGGTCAATCGCCAAAGGAGCAGAGGTCGCGGACGGCGAAGTTGCCGCCGCAGAGGACGATCACCAGATGGCTCTCGGGCGTGAACTTGTCGCGGAGCTTTTCGGCGGCCGCAAGGTTGCAGGATGAGGCGGGCTCGCAGAACACCTTGAGGCGTTCGGCGATCAGGCGGAGCGCGGCCATCGCCTCGGCATCGGTGACGACGGTGACGCTCTCGAGCCATTCGCGGACGAGGTCGAGCGTGCGTTCGGTGACGGCCGGGGCCCCGAGCGTTTTGGCGATGGATGTGATAGCGGGCAAGTCAACGACCTGGCCGGCCGCGATCGCCTGCGCCATCGCGTCGGCGCCGACGGTCTCCACGCCGAAGACGCGGAGTTCGGGCCGCTCAGTTCTGACCGCGATAGCGACGCCGGCCGCAAGTCCGCCGCCGCCGATGCTTGCGAAGATGTCGGTCACCTGCGGGCAGTCTTCCAGGATCTCGAGGCCCACGGTCCCCTGGCCTGCGATCACAAGTTCGTCGTCAAACGGATGCACGAGCGTCCGGCCCGCAGCCGTGTAGTGATCGATCTTTTCGAACGCGGCGGTGATGTTCGGCTGAAGGTCAGCAGTGGCGCCGTATTCGCGGGTCGCATCGAGCGAATTCTGCGGCGTGTTTTCAGGCATCAGAATGACGGCGTCGATGCCGAGCATTCCTGCGGCATACGCCACACCCTGGGCATGATTGCCGCCGCTGACCGCGACAACGCCGTTCCTCTTTTCCTCATCCGAGAGCGAGAGCATCTTGTTGAAGGCTCCGCGGGGCTTGAATGAGCCAGTCTTTTGAAACAGCTCATACTTTACGTACACGTTGGTGCCGAGGTGCCGGCTGAGCGTCTCGCAACGTTCGAGCGGCGTTCGTTTTACGAATGGAGCTATGCGGTCGCGGGCTTCGCGGATGTCGTTGAGCGTGATCATGCGGATGAGAGTTTAGCACAACGCGGACGCAAACTCTGCCGGGCTGGAAATTCGTTACATTTCGCCGAGGATAGGGTAATCTAGTCCGCAGGACATTCGTTCATCCTCTGGAATTACGTTCAACGAAATGAAAAGATTCGTTTCCGCAATCGTTCTGTGCGTCTCGCTTTTGGCCGGGCTCTCGTTTTGGCTTATCGAGACGGCCGCGGCAAAGAATGATGCCATCCTTACGCTCCTGAACCTTCCGGCCCCGCCGCCTGTCAATCCGCTCGTTGAGATGCCCTCGGGCAGGCGCCCGCCGGAATTCTACGATAAAACAAAGCCGCCTGCGGACAACGCACCGATCGACGAATTGATGGACTATTGGGCCAAGATGAGTTCCGGCTATCAGGAGCTCGGATACAACCCGAAACCATCCCCTGCGGCCGCCGGACGTATGATCAATGAGCTGTCGGCCGACCCCGAACGGCTCGTGGATTATCTGAACGTCCTGCAAAACGAACCGGGTGCGGCTGCTCTTGTCAGGAACCGTTACCGCAGCATCCTCGCCGGCGATCTTGGCGACGAATCCGGGAATCGCACCGTGCTTCGACGGTGGCTGACATTCAATACTCCCGAGTTTTCTGCCGACCTTGAAAGGGTCGCCCGGACCGTACGGGACGCGAACGAGTATGTCACCAGCCAGGAGGAACTGTTGGCGCTGACGCGTGTCGATTGGGATCGCGCCGAGCCGATCGTGGATCGCTTGTATCGCGACCGCTCGAACAAGGTATCGCAAGTGCTGGCGACGTGGGCTTTGTACCGGCGCTCGATGATCTCAGGTGGAAGCGATGTCGATAAATATCGCGATGAACTGAAGGCAATTGTGGAGAATCGCGAAGCGACCGACGGTATGCGCGACCTCGCCCTCGATGCTCTCTTAAAGGAGGAAGAGTGGTCGGGCCGCGACGATTGGTACCTGTCGCTGCTCGAGGATGAGACGCTCGCCGATCTGAGAGTCGGTGGGCGAAGCTACACGGGGCTGACCACCATTGTTTACTACACGGCTGACGACCGGCTTACGGATCGTTTTATCGCTCTGATGGAGAGCGCCAGTATCCGCGTCCGGTCTGCCGCGGCCAAGAATCTGCTGCTCAGGCTTAGCCGCATGGGCGACTCGAATAGTGAATTGCGTCGGGCGATCGTGGTGTCGATGCTTCCGTGGCTCGGCAACAGGAAGTGGCTGAATGTGGAGTCGTCTCAGCGTGCCGAACTCGTGAGAGCGCTCCAGTCGGTCGAGATACCCGAGGCCGTTCCCGCACTCATCGAAGCGCTCGATGAAAAGGAATCGATTAACACGCCTGTTTATGCGTCTAACGTCGCCATCGCTAATACCTCGAACAGCGCGGCGAACTCATCCCGCGAAGAGTATGACGTAGCGATCAGACAGGCCTCGAACGCTGCCGCGAATGCAATGAACGCCGCCGCAAAAGCGGCCAATGCTGCAGCGGCAGGCGCTGGCCGCCAATACTATCCCTTAAGAAGTGCTGCGGTGGCGGCTCTCGCCAACCAGAAGGACGCACGGGCGGTGCCTGCCCTTCGGCGCGTCCTGATCGAATCGGAAGAATGGGAACGCACATCTGCTGTAAAGGCGCTCATCGAGTGCGGCGGATTTACCACAGAAGAAAAGGTCGCGGCGCTTGAGTTCATGGCGAGGAGCGCCGGCGATGTGGATGCCGAGGCTCCGACAGGCACTGACGCAGACTCTTACGCCTCCACACCCAAGGACAAGGCGCGTATGGCGATGCGTACGGCCATCGCCGGGCAGAGCACCTCGATCGCACCGGCGAAACGTGAGGCAACCGAGGCGGGCAAAGATCTTGTTGATTATTCACCGCCAAAGCAGGTCAGCGACGAGCGCACTTACCAGGACAGGTATGAGCTTGAAGGTGGATCAGAGGATAGGGCAGCACCGCTGACCGCGGAAGAACTCAAGTACCTGATCGCGACACATCTTTTAACGATCGACGACCCGGACGAGAGCCTTGTCAGATCGATGGTAGATCGAATCGCAAGGTTGGACCCGCGTGAGCCGGTGGTTTCGCAGGCGATGAGAAAGATCGTCATTGGATGGAAGGGCCGCGCCGTGAACACGATGATAATGGGCGATATCAGGGCAGGACGGCTGGATGTCGACGCGATACTGAAGCTGCTCGCGATCCGTAAGGAACTGAGGGAAAAGCAGGCGGCGGACGTATCGGATATGGCGGCGGGCGTTCCGGCCGCTGCAGCCGTGTCGGCCTGTATTCTCGAAGACCGGGTGCTCTACGGGAGGATCCTCAGTGGTGCCGGTGACGATGCGAAGATCGCCCTGTATGCATGCGCCCGGCTTATCAGGGCGGAGTTGCCTGTGGATAAGGCGGCGGCCCATTTGGGCAGCCCCAACCGTGTTCTCGCAACGGCGGCCGAAAGATTTCTTGAGAGCGAAGATTCACCTGCGGCCCGGGCGGCCATCCTCGCGATACACCCGAACACCGCCAGGATCCTCGGCGCCACGACCCTATTCCGGGTGCAGGGCCTAGACACGATCCCCGGTACCTTCTTGCGCGACGTCTTTAGCTCCGTCAATCCCTATTTCGGCAGCGAAGAGTATGCCTACCTCACGTTCGATGACCAGGCCGGCCTCGATGGTATCGAACGCCGACTGCAGACGGAGGTCTTGGAGGACGGCGACCTGCTCGGCATTTACTTTTTCGATAGGAATTTTGTCCGGATCTATGCGGATAAGGCCGTATTTAGCTGGGAGGATGATCCGGCCCGGTATCGGGAACGTGTGCTCGAACCGAGGCAATTCGAAAGTCTCAAGCAATATCTCGGAAATTCGAATGTGGATCAGTTGGCTCCATTCCTTTCGTGCACCGCCTCCTGCGAGGCGACCGAACTCCTGATGATCGGACGCGCCGGCGGCCGACGCATCTTCCTGAAACACGATAAGAAACTGCCTGCTTTTTTCGCCGGCCTCAGATCCTACTTTGAGGAAATGAAGCAGCAGCCAGCTCAGTTAAAGTACTACGCGGCCAAACAGGTTCCCGGCCTTGAGGTCGTTTTCGAAGATAAAAAACTTTCGGCGGTGAGCGTGTGGAAGAACGGTGCCGACCTGCGGGTGCTCGTTAACGATGAACCGAGAGAAGGAGCCATCGTTGCCGAGGTCGAAGATAGGCGAGATGCGGATATCGCCCGTATCGAGGCCGAAGGCGGAAGCTTCGACGGGTATTACGAAAAGTTAGAGCAGATCAGGGAGGCACGCAGATTCGAATCGTACAGATGGCTCCAGATCGCCGGCGGCTCTTTGGCTGCTCCGGCGCCGCAGCCGGCCGTAGCCGAGTACATCCCGGTGCTCGACGGCATCTCTCCCCCAGCATCGTTCGGACAATGGGCGGCAAAGAGCCGCGGCGTAGAGTATCGGGCAGACCAGAGCGGGATCTATAAGGTCACCGGCGGCCGGTCTGTAAGGATAAAGGCGGGCAATTATCTGGCTCCTGTGGCGACATCGAATGGGCGGTGGCTGATCGCGACCAAGTACGACGATGCGGAGGGAGCCCGAATAGTGCGCATCGACCTCACCTCCAACCGTGAACTCAAGGTCGCCGACAACGATCTGCCACTTGAGAAAGCGATCTGCAACATCCCGGCCCGAAACCTTGTGCTGCTAAGCGGATATACCGAGGGCGATCACGAGCATGAGACCGAAGAGAGATCCCATCCTTCGGCGCTCGACGACGGGCAAGGCTATTTTTTGCTCGACCCCGATACCGGATCGGTCTATGCGGCTTCGGGCGAGGTGAGGCCGCTGGCGCAGCAAACCTTCAGAGGCCTGCAGCCGACGGCCGATCCCGCTGAGTTTTGGGCGGCTATTCCCGCCGGCAAGGCTGGAACGCTCCTGGGCATTTACAATTCGCGGTCGATGCGGTTCACTACCCTAATGAAGCTGCCTAAGATCATCTTCGACAGTATGGAGATGTGGGTCGATGAGACAGCGAAAAAGGCTTACTTCATACACGAGGGCCATCTGCTGTCGGCACCATTCGAGCGGCCCGCACGGCCCTCGGTGCGGCGGACGAGGGACTGAGCAACCTCTCGAAATTTGATCCGGAGCAGGCGCTCTGTGGGCTTCGGTTTGCTATGGAACAAGGCGGATACAAGATCTTTTACTCCCCGTACTATTACGCCGACATCGGTGAAGGCCACGTATTTCCGATCAGAAAGTTCGAGCTGGTTCGTGACAAGCTGATCGCCGAGGGAACCCTTTTGCCCGACGAGGTGCAAGAGCCGGAATCGGCATCCGTCGCGGACCTTTTGCTGGTCCATACCGCCGATTACATATCGCGTCTTCAAAGCGGGGGCCTGACACCGAAAGAGGTACGCAAGCTCGGGTTGCCGTGGTCGCCATCGCTGGTCCGGCGTTCTTTTTATGCGATCTCGGGAACGATCAATGCCGCAAAGTTGTGCCTCGAGACCGGGATCGCATCAAACCTTGCCGGCGGGACGCACCATTCCTATCCGGACCGGGGCGAAGGATATTGTGTGCTCAACGATGTTGCCGTAGCCATCCGCGTGCTGCAGAGAGACGGTTTGGCGAAGCGCTTCCTGATCGTGGATCTCGATGTCCATCAGGGCGACGGCACGGCGTTCATCTTTCGCGACGACGCGGATGTGTACACCTTCTCTATGCACGGTGCTAAGAACTATCCGCTATTCAAACAAACGTCATCGCTCGACATCGAGCTTGCAGACAGGACCGGCGACGACGAGTATCTCGATACGCTGGAGCACGCTTTGTCGCGCGTGATCCTGCACGACCCGGATGTGATCTTTTATCTTGCGGGAGCGGATCCATTCGAGAAGGACAAGCTCGGCAGGCTCGGCCTTTCGATCGATGGCCTTCGGCGACGCGACGAGATGGTGCTGCGGTTCGCCCACGGCCGCGGTGTTCCGATCGTGACCACGATGAGCGGCGGATATGCCGCCGATATCGCCGATACCGTGGAGATCCACACGAATACTATTCGGGGTGTGAAAAGGATCTATTTTGGCGAGGCTGCCGCAGTGGCCAAAAAATCTATGGCGCCGTGAAGCGCTTGATGTAGAATAATGGCATGTCTACGGACCTATCACAACTCGTTGCTCGCCAGATGCGGAGCTTGCCGGTCGAAGACCAGCAGAAAGTCGCGGATTTTGTCGAGGAACTTGCAAATCCGAAGAAGTTGACGTTAATGGAGAAGATCGACGCTATTCGGGCGCGAGTGCCTGCAGAAGCTTGGGAGAAATTGCCGGTCGATGGGGCTGAGAATCTAGATCACTATCTTTACGGTCATCCTAAGAAGCCGAAAAGATGAATAACCGGGTCTTCGCTGATACTCTCTACTGGGTTGCCATCCTTAACCCGCGGGATCAATGGCATGAGGCCGCGGTGGAGATGAGACGGATGCTGGAAGGAATCCAGTTAGTCACCACAGAAAGTGTTCTCGCCGAGTTGCTAAATTTCTTTGCTGAATCAGGACCTGATCCGCGGAATGCTGCCGCACTGATGGTCGAGTCTATCATTGAGGATGGAGAAGTTGATTTCATTCCCAATGAAAGGGACACCTTCAGAAAAGCACTCTCGCTCTATTCCGCCCGCCAGGACAAGGGATACAGCCTTATTGACTGCATCAGTATGCTTGCGATGAAGGAACGTGGCCTGTCGGAGGTTCTCACCCACGACAACCACTTCGAACAGGAGGGCTTTGTCGTCCTTCTTTAAGCTTACTCATACCGTAGCGACTCGATCGGATTTAGCCTGCTGGCGCGTATCGCCGGCATCACGCCCGCGACGAAAGCGATGCCGCAAACCAGCAGCATTATCGCCGCGATCGAAAGCGGTTTAAAAGCAAACAGGCTGAAGCCCTCGAACGAGCGGGCGTAGAATTTGACGAGCACCTGATTTGCTATAAGGCCGGTGACAACGCCGGCGCCGGCACCGAGCACCGCTCCCCAGAATCCGATCAAAACCGATTCGAGCGAGAATATCGCGAAGATCTTGCCGCGGCCCATTCCGAGCGCCTTCTGCAGCCCGATCTCTTTCGTGCGTTCCATCACGGCAATGACGAGCGTGTTGATGATGCCAAAGGACGCCGCGAGCAACGCGACCATTGCGAAGAGGTTCATCGCGGTCTTGAAGATCTGTATCGCGTCGTAGGTCCGCTGCTGCGAGTCGGCGACGGTTTCGGCTTCGAAGCCTTTCGCGTCGAGTTGCTTCTTGATCTCGGCTATCCTTTCCGGGTCGGCGGAATCCATGCGGATCGTGAAGCCGAAGAACTTGTCGGCTCCCGGTTGCGTGCTTTGATCTTCGTAAACCTGCTTTGCAACGTCGGCGCTGACGAATGAGTTGTTGTTCGTCATAAAGCCCTTTGTCATCACACCCGAGATGGTCAGCGGTATAGTGTTGATCGAGCCGTCAGGTACCTTGTACCCGATGTTGGCAGTTTTGCCGACGAGGTTCTCGATCTTTTCGTCGAGCGCACGAGCCAAGCCGATCGGGATCACGATCTGGTTCGGTCCGTTGACGCTTGTGCCAGCTTCGGTCTTAGCGACCAGGCCCTCTGAGAGCATTCCGAGCTCAAGCTTATATTTCTTGCTGCCCTCGACTGAGATGTACTCACCGCGAACGCTGTATCTCGGTGTCGCCCCTATTATGCCGGGAATATCGCGGACGACCGCATCGATCTGCGGCTGGGTAAGAAGAACCGTGTCGGGGTCAATTACGTTCTCATCTCCTGACTCGTCGGCTTCTTTATACTCGACGGCGGCGCCGCTCGCGGGGCCTGTGGGCCGTTCGATCTTTTTCGTGACCATCGCGACTCGGTCACCCTCGATATTCTTGACCTGGCTCTCGACATAATCGCGCATGCCGTCTCCGACGCCGTTCGTCATCGTAAGCGTGAACGAACCGACGAAGATCGCGAGCACGGTCAGGATCGTGCGCAGCTTATTGCGAAAGAGGTTGCGGTTGGAAGTTTTGATCAGGTCCCAGGTCTTCATTGTGCGGCCGCCTCCTTATTGTGCTCGGCAATGATGCGGCCGTCCTTCATTTCGATCACCCGGCCGCATCGGCTGGCGAGATCCGGGTCATGTGTGACGACAACAAGTGTGATGCCTTTGTCGTGGTTGAGGTCGAATAGCATTTCCTCGACCGATGCGCCCGTCGCCGAATCGAGGTTTCCGGTAGGTTCGTCGGCGAAGATGACCTCGGGACCTCCCACCAGTGCGCGGGCGATGCACACACGCTGTTTTTCGCCGCCGGAGAGGTCCTTTGCTTTCTTGTTGATCTTGTCGTCGAGGCCGACGGCGGCGAGTGCGGCTTTCGTGTCGCTGTTTATCTCAGCGTTCGAGGCTCCGCGGATACGCATCGGAAGCACGACATTCTCGAAGACCGTGTCGCGGCCGTTCAGGAAGAATTGCTGGAATACGAAGCCGAACTTCTCGTTGCGAAGGGCATTCTTCGAGCGTTCGGAAAAGGTCGAGATATCACGGCCATCGACGTAAACGTGGCCGTCAGTAGGAGCGTCGAGGCATGCTAGCAGATGCATCAGCGTCGATTTCCCGCTGCCTGATTTGCCGACGATAGCGACGCAATCCCCGCGTTTGATCGAGAGGTCGACGTCCTTGAGTGCTTCGTAATCGACACCGTCGCTGGTGTAAGTTTTCGAGAGGTTTCGCGCTTCTAGCATAGTTGTGATCGCCGTTATTTGCCGGCTAGGTTCGAGAAGCACTTACGTCAGGCGAAACGCAAATGTTCAGAGAAATGAATGTCGTCTGAGTTTCGTTCGTTGACTTCGGCCGGGATAGGCGTAATAATCCGAGATTCGATCTTTGTAGGTTTGCTTCGGTCAAAAGAGGGGAAGCGGGTGAGAATCCCGCACGATCGCGTCACCGTGAACCGAATGCGGAATGCGGACTGCGGATCGCGGATTTGTCAGAGCCGGTATCAGAAAGCCGGAATTTCGATCCAAGATCCAATTTCCAAGATCCAAGTTCGAGTAAGTCGGGCCGCCTCGCCGAAGCTCGTTGCCTTTTCGGATGTTCGCGAATGACATCGACGGCAGACACGGTCACTTTTTAAGGCGCCTTGTTTTCTGGTTCGATAGTCGAACTTCGGGAACAAGGCGTTTTTTGATGCGGAGTGCGGAAAGCGGAATGCGGAATTGTGAAAAATTGCAGGGCCTAGTCTTTTTGAGCTTGATCCTCGTTGGGATGCTGACGGGCGGATGCTCGACGGAGCCGCCGCCGGCGAAGACGGGTCCAGGCTTCCGGATCGTGCAAGACGATCTTGGCCGCTCGGTGAGGCTGCCGGAAAAGGTCGAGCGCGTCGTATCACTTGCCCCCAGCTTGACCGAATCGATCTTTGCGGTCGGAGCGGGCGACAAACTCGTCGGCGTTACTACTTACTGTAATTATCCTGAGGCTGCAAAGGCGATCGAGAAGATCGGCGATACGCAGACACCGAACATCGAGCGGATCGTCGCACTGAAGCCTGACGTCGTCTTTGTATCGACGGCATCACAGCTTGAAGCTTTCATGGCGACGCTCGAGCAGCAGGGAACTGCCGTCTATGTGATGGACGCGAAAGGTATCGAAGATGTTATCGAAGATCTGCGGACGCTTGGAAAGTTGCTCGGAGTTGAGACCTCGGCAGAGTCGCTCGCCAGCGCTCTCGGGGCGCGTGTCAGGAAGATCGAGTCGACCTCTGGCCCTGAAGCAGGGCAGCGCGTCTTCATTCAGATCTCAAACGAGCCGCTGTTCACGATCGGGACAGATTCTTTTCTGACCGAGGTAGTTCAGAAGGCGGGCGGCTCATCGGTTACTGCTGACGTGCCGAGTGCGTATCCAAAATTGAGCAAGGAAACTGCGTCGGCGATGAACCCGAATGTGATAATCCTGTCTGATAGCGAGGATAATCGAGAGCCGAACATGGCCTTGAAGAATTCAGAGGCAGTGAAGAACGGGCGGGTCTATCGCATCAACGCGGACATCATTTCGCGGCCGGGGCCAAGGTTGGTAGACGCGTTGGAGCAGATCTTCGATCTCATTAGAAAATATTAGAGAGCAGCTTCCAGCTACTGGCTGCCAGCTTACAGTTTTTTGAATAGACGAGGAAGAGTTTGGGTTTTGTTGATCGCGGCTTTGGCGGTGACGCTTGTCGCGGCGGTTTCGCTTGGGAGCGAAAGCCTTGCGCTGTTCGACCTTTCGGAGACGCATCGTGCGATCCTGTTTGATATTCGTCTGCCGCGCGTCTTATTGGCGGCGTGTGTCGGGGCGTCCTTGGCGGTTGCGGGGGCGTCGCTGCAGGCGCTGCTGCGGAATCCGCTTGCCGAGCCTTATCTGCTTGGCGTGTCGAATGGGGCGGCGCTCGGGACGATGCTGGCGTTTGTGTTCTTTGAGAGTTTTGGTTTTGCGAGGCCGATAATGGCGTTTGCGGGAGCGGGTGTCGCGACGTTTGTCGTCTATCAGATGGCCCGGTCTCGTGCGGGAATGAACGTCGAACGGCTTGTACTTTCGGGCGTGATCGTCACGACCTTTCTTTCGTCGATCATCGTTCTACTGACGAGCGTGCTGGACGCGGCAAGGCTGCGTGGATTTACGTTCTGGCTGCTCGGCGATCTGTCGCAAGCGACCTATGACGGATTCTATCTGACGCTGGCGGCTTCGACCGTGGGGACGATCGTGCTCTCATCGCAGGCACGCGCTCTGAACCTGATGATGGTCGGTGAACGCGATGCTCTCGATTTCGGCGTAGAGATCGGGCGAGTGCGGATGATCGTGTTCGGACTCTCAAGCCTCCTGGTCGGGACCGCGGTTGCCGCGAGCGGGTCAGTGGGATATGTGGGGCTTATCGTGCCTCATATGGTACGGCTCGCGATCGGGAGCGATAACCGCCTGGTCATGCCGATGTCGGCGTTTGCGGGAGCGATCTTTGTCGTATTGGCGGACCTGATCGCCCGTACGGCGATCGCACCGCGCGAGTTGCCGGTCGGGGCGATCACTGCGTTGGTCGGGGCTCCGGTGTTCATCTACCTGCTGCGAAGAAACTAGACGTATCGAATCTCAAATATTGATGTGATCGAGGCAAGGGACATTTCAGTCGGATACGCCAGCGGCGATGTGGTCAGCGGCGTGACGTTCGAACTTCGCGAAGGGCAGATCATTGCCCTGCTCGGGCCGAATGGCGCAGGGAAGACGACGCTGATCAGGGCATTGAACGGGACCGTGCCGATATCGGCGGGCGAGGTCAGACTCCGCGGCAAAAGTTTGAGTGAGCTTTCGCGCCGTGAGGTCGCCCAGAATATCGCGGTCGTCGCACAGGAGAATGAGACTAAGTTTCCCGTGACGGTCCTGGAATATGTGCTGGCGGGACGGTTCGCCAACGGCTCGGCGTTTGGCTGGGAGAGCGAAAGCGATATCGCCACGGCACGGAACGCCCTTTCGCAGTGCGATCTTTCGGACCTTGCCGAGCGCTTGATGAACGAACTCTCGGGCGGCGAGCGGCAACGGGTGGTGCTCGCGAGGGCTTTGGCAACGAATGCGGGCGTTCTGCTGCTCGATGAGCCGACGGCGAATCTCGACCTCGAGCATCAGGCGATGATGTTTCGGCTCGTGCGGGAGCGGTGCCGCGGCTGCAACGCCTCGGCGATCGTGATCACACACGATTTGAATCTCGCGGCTGAGTTTGCCGACGACGTTTTGCTGCTAAAGGGCGGCCGCATGTTCGCGTTCGGCGCGCCGAGCGAAGTGCTGACCGGGCAGAATTTGAACGACGTCTACAACGTACAGGTGCTGCTGGATGCGAATCCGGCAAGCGGGAAGGTGAGAGTTACGACCGTTTATTAGGTGTTCAGAGTGCGCGATTCATCGCGTATCTTCTCGGTCAGGCGGAGCACGCGATAAATCGCGCGCACTCTGAACAGGTTGACAAACGATGCAAAGGAACGCCGGTGAAGATCCGGGACTGCCCACGCAACCGTATAGTCGGGAACTTTGCTCGCTTGTCTTTTATTAAGAACCATTCTGCGTGTGGGCAGAAGAGGAGATCATGAGATTCATATTCTTAGTTTTGCTGACCAGCCTTAGTTTTGCAGGGGCTTCGGCCCAGAACGATCCGGCATCCGCCCCGACCCCGACCCCGTCCCCTTCGCCGCATCTGATCCGGGAAAACGTGACCGTCTCGGCCGACCGATCTCAGCCGATCGACGAGGTATCAAAAACGGTAAATGTGATCACAGGGCAGGAAATGCGTGAACGTGCCGATTTTGCGTTGAGCGAAAGCCTGCGGTCGATTCCCGGTTTTCGTGTCCAGCAGCTCGGCGGGTTCGGGCGGACGGCTTCCATCAAGACGCGCGGATTGAGGAATCAGGATACGGCGCTCCTGATCGACGGCGTTCGTCTGCGCGATGCCTCGGCGATCACGGGTGATGCGTCGCCGTTCCTGAGCGATGTCACTCTCACGAGCGTCTCGCGGGTCGAGGTGCTTCGCGGCTCGGGTTCGTCGCTTTACGGGACGAATGCGATCGGCGGGACGATCGATCTGCAGACGCCAAAACCTGCGTCCGGGTTTCACGGCCAGGTCTCGTACGCGGCCGGCGGCCTAGGGCTTCACCGATTTCGCGGAAACCTGTCGGACGCAACAAAAGACGGGAAGTTCGGCTTCAATCTGGCCGCGGCGAGAACCGCCTATACACGCGGCATCGACGGCGAGGACGACGCCCACAATACCAATTTCCAGTCGCGGATCGAATATAACCCCTTCTCTAATACCAATCTGTCGGCACGCTTCTTCGTCTCCGATGCGTATGTCCGCCTCAATGCGAGTCCCGACACATTCGGAGAACCTCCTATTTCGAATTCAACCATGATCCGGGCGCGTCCGTACTTAAATTTCGTACCTGATGAGAACGACCCGGATGCGGATCAAAGGTCAAAGTTCTTCAACGGTCAGATCGTCCTGACTCAGATCCTCGATCCAAAGACGTCCATCCGAGCCTATTATTCGGGGTTGAAAACCTCGCGAAAGAACGGTAACGGCATCCTCGGCCCGGGCTTTCAGAGCGCGTCAACCAGCTTTTTTGACGGCACGATCCAGACCGCGAATGCGGCCGTGAACTGGTCGCCAAATTCGGTCCACGACGTAAAGGCCGGCTACGAGTTCGAATATGAGAAATTCGGCAACCGCGGCTTTACACCGGGCGGTCTTGACGATTTTTTCACTAACGCATATCAGTCGAGCAGCACCGTCTTCGCACAGGATGTCGTGAGTTTGTTAAAGGGAACGCTGCAGTTCGCGGGCGGTTTTCGGGCACAGTTTTTCGGCCTCGGCGATCCGAAATTCAGTCTTACTAACGCTCCATACTCAGACGCGGCCTCGGACGATCCGCCCGCTGCCTACACGTTCGACGGTGCCGCGTCTTACTTCATCGAAAGGTCGGGGACGAAATTGCGGGCGCACGTCGGGAATGGATATCGCGTGCCGTCGCTTTTCGAGAGGTTCGGAACGTTCTTCAGTTCATTCGGCACACCCTCGTTCGTCGCCCTGGGCGACCCCGATCTCAAACCGGAAAAGACCATCGCGTTCGACGGCGGATTAGAGCAGTATCTCGCCGGCGAGAGGGTAAAGCTTTCGGCCGTCTATTTCTATACGAAACTCATCGACACGATCGGCTTCGGAAACGTAGTGCCCGATATCGGTCAGACGGAGAGGCCGTTCGGCGGCTACGAGAATCAGAAAGGCGGCATCGCCCGCGGAGGTGAGTTCAGCGTCGCGATCAAGCCCGCCCGATCGACGGATATCTTTGCTTCATATACATTTACCAACAGCGATCAGCGGTCGCCGCAGGTCTTTGGTTCCGGTGTGATCGAGACCCTTGGCATCCCAAAGCACCAGTTCACACTTGTCGCGACCCAGAGGATCAAGCGGTTTTGGGTGAATGTGGATGTGCTTGCGGCAAGCGGCTATCTGGCTCCGATCTTCAGCAATTCGACATTCAGCACTTACCTTTATCGCTTTGACGGCAACCGCCGTGTCGATCTTACGGCTGGCCACACCTTCTCGATCGATAAAGACAGGTTCAGCCTGCGGATCTTCGGAACCATCGAGAACGTGCTCGATCAGGAGTATTTCGAGAATGGCTTTCGCACGGTCCCACGGAACGGAAGAGTTGGCGTGAGCTTTGGATTCTAGCCGGCTGCCGGCATCGACCGAAATAGAGAGCTTCACCCACAGGATCTTCGCACCTCAACGGTAGTGACATCTGACGGTTAGTGCTGATAAGATGTGGGAATAGCGAGGTAACCGAATATGAGACAAAGAGTGTTGTTCGTTCTTTGTGTAATGACAGCTTTGACCGGTGCCGCCATTGCTCAGGGCAAGGTCGTGACCAATGCCGATCTTGAAAAATATAAGGAAAAGCGGGTTGAGGCGGAAAAGGATCTGAAGGCGTACTACGCAAAGATCGGCCTTTCGGAGGAGGACCTGGCAAAACGGGAGGCTGCCGAGGCCCGCAGCCGCGAGGAATTATCGGCCAGGCTTAGGGCGAACCGGCTTGAGCGCGAAAGGCTCGAGATCGAGGCCCGCGAACGCGAACAGTCGTCGATGCAGTTCAACGTCGTGGTTCCGCAAACCGACCTTGGTTATTCCGACTACTTTCTGTACGGGAACCGTTTCTACCCGAATGCCCGGGTCTGGAACCGGCCGTTCAGCGGGCCCAGGTGGCGTGCGACGCCCGGCGGTATAGTTTACGAGCCGGGCAGCCGCTCGAGCACGATCTGGTCGCCGAGGCTTCAGCAGCGTTCATTTCCCGCGTGGCGGCCCGCAAGGCGGCCGAGGTGAAACGGTAAAATTTTGAATTCTGCAGAACGCGGATCATCATCCCGATAGTTCGCGTTATTTTACTGCTTGCTTAATACTACGAACTGATATGCCCTTGAGCGGGCGTCGTCGGGATACGCTTGCTGCGATCATCAAAGGGGGCGTTGATGTCGATGCGTCGCTTTCTGTACGAGGCAGGCATAGGAAAAGATGAGGTATAAGGGGTACGAGGCAGTTGTTCGCTTTGACGATGATCTGGAGCGTTTTCATGGTGAGGTCGTAAATACCCGTGATGTAATTACCTTTCAGGGAAAGTCGGTCGCAGAATTGAAGCGCGAATTCAAGAATTCCATCGAAGATTATTTGGAATTTTGCCGCGAGAGAAACGAAGAACCCGATCGTCCATTTTCGGGAAACTTTGTTTTACGGATCTCGCCAGAACTCCATAACAAGCTCTACCGGCTTGCCAAGCGTTCGGGTAAGAGCTTGAACTCATTCATCGAAGAAAGTCTTTCGACGGTTAACGGTTAGGGAATATGAAACAAGGCTGGGAAGCGGTCATCGGCATGGAGATCCATGCGCAGCTCGCAACGGCAACCAAGATCTTTTGCGGCTGCGCGGTCGAGACGGGCGGTGAGCCGAATTCGAATACGTGCCCCGTATGCCTCGGCCTGCCCGGTGCTCTTCCGGTCCTCAACGAAAAGGCCGTCGAACTCGGTTCGCGGGCGGCCCTGGCCCTGGGACTTGAGATCCAGGAAGAATCTATCTTTGCGCGAAAGAATTATTTTTACCCCGACCTGCCCAAGGGTTATCAGATCTCGCAGTACGACAGGCCCTTCTCCGCCAACGGACGCCTTACGATCATGACCGCCGAGCGTGACGACCACGGGCACGCGACGGAATGGAAACCGATGGAGATCCACATCCAGCGGATGCATCTGGAGGAGGACGCGGGAAAGAACGTCCATGAAGGGTTGCCCGAGGGGGACAAGTATTCGTATGTGGACCTCAACCGGGCCGGCACGCCGCTGGGTGAGATCGTGACGTCGCCGGATTTTCGCACCTCCTGGCAGGCGTATGACTATGTCAATCACGTCCGCCGGGTGCTTCAATGGGTCGGAGCCAGCGACGCAGATATGGAGAAGGGAAACCTTCGCTGCGAGGCGAATGTTTCGGTCCGGCGTGTCGGCGAGACGACGTTCAATAACAAGGTCGAGCTTAAGAATCTGAATTCGGTGCGGTTCATGCAAAAAGCGATCGAGTTTGAGATCGAACGCCAGATCGCCGCCCATGAGGCGGGTGAGCCCGTTAACCAGGAAACACGCCTGTGGGACGAGAAAAAGAATGAGACGCGCGTGATGCGTTCGAAGGAGGACGCACACGACTACCGCTATTTCCCCGAGCCCGATCTGCAGCCGCTTGCGGTAACCGCGGAGTTTATCGAAAAAGTCAGGGCCCGGATGCCGGAGCTGCCCGATGCGATGCGGGAGCGTTTTGTCGAGACCTATCAGCTCGGCTACGCGGACGCTTCGCAGCTGGTCAGCGACAAGGACCTCGCGGAGTATTTCGAGACGGTCGCGCGTATCACCGCTAATCCGAAGCTCGCTGCAAACTGGGTGTTGGGCGAATTTACCCGCGAACTGAACAACTCGGGCCGGCCCGCCGCGGACGTGCTCGTTTCTGCCGAGGACCTTGCGGAGCTGATAATCACGGTCGAGGCCGGCAAGATCAATAACAATCAGGCCAAGGAGGTCTTCGCCGAGATGTTTGCGACCGGCAAGGCCGCCGCCGCCGTGATCGAGGAACGCGGTTTTGAACAGATCTCCGATGCGTCCGCGATCGAGGCGATCGTCGATGGCGTGATCGCGGCAAATGATGCGAACCTCGCGGCCTACCGCGGCGGAAACGAAAAACTGTTCGGCTTTTTTGTCGGCCAGGTGATGAAAGCCTCGCAAGGCAAGGCGAATCCGAAGGTCGTCAACGATATTCTGAAGAAAAGGCTCGGCTAGGCGGGGATCGGCCTCTACGGCAACGATCTGGGGTGAGGCGATCATTGTATCGCCAAATTTTCTATGCGGTATTTCTTCATTATCGCTTTGTCAGTTGTTTCTGCTGCTGCGGCATATGGGCAGCAGCCTTCGGCCTCGCCGCCGCCCACGCCGCCGCCGACCTCGACCCCGCAGCCCACGCCTTCGCCGGCGGCACCGCAAACGAGCACGCCGAGTGCGCAAGACCTGCGGCGTCTTCAGCAGTTTCCTCTCAATCCGGTGTCACGGTCGGATATGCTTGCGACCCGTGTTGCGGCGCATCAGCGGCTCATCGCTCCGCTTTATCGGAAGCCATCGGACAAGGAACTCGCCGCTCTCAGGCCAAGTGAAAGCGTGGCCGTGAAATATTCGGCCCTGATCCGCTCGGAGGATTCGGGCGTCTTTCGCCTGATGCCGGAGATCGGGTGCGTCAACAACGAAAAGGTCATAACCGTAAAGGAACAATGCCTCAAGTACGCCTTTCCCGGATCGGGCAATTCTTACTCATTCAGGGCCGAGCGATATCGGCTCAGGCATCTCGCAGACCTCACTTTTGAACGTGGAAAATTGCGCATCACCGGAATTTTCATGCACGGATTCATGACCGAGCTTGGAGAAATGCCGATCGACCTGGTGGACCTTGCCACCCCTGGAATGCAGTTCCTGACATCGTTCGAGCCCTCCGGCGGGCCCGACGATGTCGTGACAAAGGATGATTCCTTTGTCAGTGGCGTCGTCTACGATCGGTTCAGATACTCCAAGTCTGTCGTGCCGCGTTTGAACTCGACCTATGCCCTGCGGGCGGTCGCATACCGCGGCAGGATCATTCGGGCCGTCGGCGGCATTATGTACAACGAACTCGACTTTGATAAACGCCGCGACGTGATCGTCGTTTTCAAGGTCGTTGAGATGGACGATGCAAATGGCGTTACGATCGTCTGGAAAAAACTTGCAGATCGTGAATCCCCGCGGATTCGTGTTCCGAAGTCGAAAGACGACGATGAGCCGGAGACATCCGAAGAGGCGAACTGATGGAACTTGATGGAAAGGTCGCCGTCGTAACGGGCGGCACGAAGGGGATCGGCCTGGCGATAGCCGAGGCGTTGGCGGCAGCCGGTGCGGCG
Organism: Pyrinomonadaceae bacterium; assembly: GCA_050246275.1. GTDB lineage: Bacteria > Acidobacteriota > Blastocatellia > Pyrinomonadales > Pyrinomonadaceae > OLB17. The sequence continues at coordinate 100,931 of JBFWWI010000006.1, read as the reverse complement.
ATATTCGTCTGCGGCCGGGATAAGCGCGGCGTCGCAGATGCGGTCTCCACCTTGTCGCGGATCGGCACTGCCGGCGGAGACGTATGCGATGTGCGAAGCGAAAAGCAGGTCCGCATGATGCTCGAAGAATGCGTCCGGCTTTTTGGCGGTATCGATATATTGATAAATAATGCGGGCGTCGGTTTTTTTGGAAAGACCGTCGAAGAGACCTCGCCGGAGAGCTTTCGTCAGACCATCGAAACGAATCTCCTCGGCCCCTTCTACTGCTGCCATTACGCGATCCCAATAATGAAGGAGCGCGGAGGAGGCGGGTATATCATCAATATCTCGTCTCTCGCCGGCCAGAATGCCCATCCGAAAATGGCCGCTTACAATGCGTCGAAGTTCGGCCTCAACGGCTTTACCGAGGCGATGATGCAAGAGGTCCGCCAGCAGGATATCAAGGTGACCTATATCTGCCCCGGTAGCGTGAATACCGCGTTCGGCGGCGATCTGCCGGCCGAGGCGAATTCCTGGCAGCTGCAGCCGGCCGATATCGCTCAGGTTGTAATGGACCTGCTCTCGATGCCGGTCCGTGCCCTGCCGAGCAAGGTCGAACTTCGCCCGAGCAAGCCGCCAGCTAAGTGAGACCTGCCAGCCGCCTGATCGATTCGATCAGATCCTTGTCCTCGTAAGGCTTTGTCAGATAATGCGATACGCCGTTCTCGAGCGCCCGGTCGCGGTGCTTGTCGGCCGTGCGCGATGTGATCATGATCACGGGGATCGAACTGAAATGCTCCGAGCTCTGCAGCGAGGCCGCCAACTCGTATCCGTCCATTCGCGGCATCTCGATATCGCTGAGGATCGCGACAGGAAGATGCTCCGCTGCCTTGAGCTGCTCGAGTGCATCGAGCCCGTCCTTTGCGGTGCGGGCATTCCAACCCGCGGCCTGGACCACTTTCGAGGTCAGATGGCGTACGCTCGGGCTGTCGTCGACGATCAGGACGTCGATGGTCCGCGGTGCGCTATTGGCTGAAGGCGAAGCGGGCTTCGGTTTGCGCTCCACTTTCGATCGGAACAGCGCGGGCATATCCAGGATCGGAACAAGCTCGCCGCCGCCGACCAGTGCCGCGCCGAAGATCCCATTTATCCTTTCCAGCGGCTTCAAGAGCGGTTTGATCACGACCTCTTCCGAGCCGGTCACTTCCTCGACGGCGATTACGCAGCTTCTTTCATCCGTCTCATAGAGCAGTGCGGCCTTGCCAAGCAACTCGGCCGGCGGCACAGGTTCGTAACCGAGAAATTCCGATATCTGCAAAAGGGGCAGCTTCTTGCCGAAGACCTCTACCTTTCGCCCGTCGATGCCGACGAACATATCATCGGTCAGCTCGGTGATATATGTGATCGGTTTGTGCGGCAATGCGTACGAGCGGGTGCCTACGCGGACGACCACGACATTTGTTACCGCGAGAGCGAGGGGCATTCGTATCGTGAACTTCGTGCCCTTTTGATAGTCGCTGTCGATGCTGATGGTGCCGCGTCCGCCGCCGACGCTCTCACGGACGATGCTCATTCCGACGCCGCGTCCGGCGCTCAGGTTGAGTCTCTCCGCTGTCGTCAGGCCTGGAAGGAAGATCAATTCGAACGCCTCTTCTTCGGTGAGCGATGCCGCCGCATCCTCGGAGAGATGGCCCATCGCGACCGCCTTTTCTTTCAGAGCCGAGACCGAGATGCCCCGCCCGTCGTCGCCTATCGTCAGGACGATATGGGTCTCGTCATTTTCAACCGCGACGTCGATCATGCCGATCTCGGGTTTACCGAGCAGGCGGCGTGTGTCGGGGTCTTCGATGCCGTGCACCACGGCGTTCTTGAGCAGGTGTGTGAGCGGTTCGATGAGCGAATCGAGTATCTGCGTATCGATCTCTAGGTGCTCGTTCTCGATCCTGATCTGTGCCTTCTTATTCTCCTCTTCGCACGTTACACGCACCGCACGCTGAAGTCGGGTGGTGAGCGAGCCGAATTCCACCATCCTGATCCGCATCAGCTTTTCCTGAAGTTCGTCGATGAGCCGACGCTGATCCTCGAGGACTGATTCAAAACTGCTGCGAATGATCTCCAAAGACGAATTGATCGAGAATGAATCGCTCGCCGTCTCGGCAAGTTCACGAGCGCTCTGATGAAAATCCGTGTACCGGTCGAGCTCCAGCTCGTCGAACGATTCAATGCGGCCAAGGCTTGAGAATCCCGACTGGTTCAAGACCGAATTTCCCGAGCTCAGCACCGAACTCTCAAAGTCGATCTCGAGCTTCGTGCTGATCGATTGCAGCCGACGGGTTGCGTTGTGAAGGTCGTCAGCTTGTCTTTCCAGGGAGCGGAGACTTTGTTCAAATACGGAGCGGCTCATGAACATATCCCGGACGATCCGCACCAGGTCATCGAGCCGGTTGAGCGAGACGCGGACCACGGCTTTCGAAGCCGGTCGTGAGCTTGCCGGCTCGGATGAGACGATCTCGAATATCTTTTCGGAGAGGATCGGGGTCTCTTCCGCGGCCGTTTCGGGCCCGATCGCTTCTGTGAATACCGGCTGCGGGACGGCTTCCGCGGGGGCCTCGGCGGCAGCCTCATTCAGCGAGGCTACTACGCCGTCAAAGTCGTAATAGAGCTGCGAGATCGAATGAAACAGCTCGGCGGAGGTATCGCCGGCGGTCAGAGCCTTCAGGCAGTTGGTCGATGTATGGAGCAGCTCGAATATCCGCTCGTTCGAGGCGTTCTTCGTTTCGACGAGCCGATCCAGAAGGTCTTCCACGCGATGGGCCAATTCCGAAAGCTGTTTGAGTCCCACGATACCGGCTGAACCCTTAAAGGTGTGAGCGTTGCGGCGGATCTCCCAGAGCGCTTCGCGGTCGTTGGGTTCCTCCGCCAGTTTTTCCAGACTCGTCTCGATATTGCGGAGCAGGCCCTCGGCCTCCTCGGCGAATATCTCCAAAAGTTCCGGATCGACGTCGAACTCGTCCTCGCCTCCGGACGATTCGAATGTCTGCGGTTCGCCGGAGAGGTTCGTATCGTCCGCGGTAAATGCGGTTTCGGCCTCGAATAAAAGATCTTCAGTGAGTTCCGCGGTCGGGCGGTCAGCTGCGCCCGATCTGGGATGTTCGTTGAACACCTCGAACGAGACGTCAATAAAGTCATCGATATCGAGCGAAAAATTCTCGTCGTCGAGGCTCGCTTTCAGCAGCGTTGCCTCGAGATTTGAGAGGATATCGAGCGAAGAATTGATCCGTGCCTGCCGGACCTCTGCCGGCGAGGTTCGATAGGCCGATATCTCGTCGGCGATCGCGCGCGCGAGGTCGCCGATCTCGATGAGCCCGAGGAAACCTGCGCTGTCGCTTATCGATGAGAGTATCCTGAGCGTAGGCTCGGGGTCGGCCGCCTCCGGGCCGTTCTGCAGATAGAGCAGCAAAACTCCCCGTATGACGGGTACCTGACGCATCGCTTCGTCGATGAATGCTGGAAAGAGTTTTGGGTCCATCGGTCGGTCCTAGTTGAGAAAGCGGTTTTCGGTCGTACCGTTCATCGAGGAGTGCAGGTTTACGGGTAGTTTGAAGGGCGCGACGGAGCTGCGGAGTTCGCGCGACAGTTCGACAAGTGTGCGGACCGATTCGGTCGCCCGCTTCGATCCGTTTTGAACAAGGGCGGTAACTTCAGATATGCCCGACATCGCGTTGACGATATCTTCCGAGCTTTTCACCTGGAATTTTGCCGAATCAGAGATCGAGCGGAGCAGCTCGGCAAGTTTCGTCGATATCTCCTCGATCTCGACGAGTGAGCGTCCGGCCTTGTCGGCAAGGGCTGATCCGTCGATCACCTCGCGGATCGTCTCTTCCATCGCGGCGACCACCTCTTTGGTCTCGGAGTTGATCGACTGCGTCAGAGCCGAGATCTGCTGCGTCAGGCCATTCGATCTTTCGGCGAGGCGTTCGATCTCTTCGGCGACGACAGAGAATCCGCCCTGCGAGCTGCCCGAGGCCGAGGCCTGAAGTGTTGCGTTAAGGGCAAGAAGGCCGGTGCGGTCGGAGAGGTCGTTGATCATCCCGGTTATCTGGCCGATCTCCTGTGCCCGCTCGCCGAGTTTCTTGATGCGTTTGGCCGTTTCCTGGACCTGCTTTCTTATCGAGCGCATCGCCGCAATGTTCTCGTGGGCGGCCTTGGTCCCGCGTCGGGCGCTGTTGAGCGAACCGGTCGCGACCTCGGCCGAGAGGGTGGCGTTTCGCGAAACTTCCTGCACCTGCTGCGACATCGTCGTGATCGCGGCCGTCGTGCGGGCTATCTGTGAGGCCTGCGCGACGCTGCCGCCGGCAAGCTGTTCGGTCGTGTCGCTGATAGCGGTGGCCGAGGCGGCTACCTGCATCGTCACGTCCTTTACCTGCCGAATGAGCGAACGAAGGTTTCGGGTCATCTGATTAAAGGCCTCGGCGATCTGGCCGGTGATCTCTGGGCCGACATCGGCCTGGACCGTCAGATCGCCCGCCGATACCTCCGAGACCTCATCGAGAAGTTTTACGATCGAACTCTGCAGGCTGTCGCGGCTGTCGTGTGTGCCGAGTGTGAAGCGAAGTCGATCGACCAGGTATTGCAGAGAATCGCCGAAATGGTCCGAATCCGAGCGCAGCGGAATATTCTCCGAAACCTCGCCCGCCGCAAGGCTCCTGATCTGGCGTGAACGCTCACGCAGATAGTCCGAGACGCCCTTTAGCGAATCGCCCAACTCGGTCGCCGGATGGTCGTCAAAAAATTCGCCCTGCGAAAGCCGGTGGGCGCATTCGATCGCCTCGCGAAACTCCGCCTCGCTTCGCGAGTTCGCGAGCAGGGCCGACGTTAATGCATATACGCCGGTGACCGCGGCAAAAACGAGCGTCATCAGGCCCGGCAGATAGTTATCGGTAAATCCCAGATATGCGGCGGACACCAGGGCGACGGACAAAATGAGAAGCAGGCACGCGAGCAGCGATACGGCCTTTGATATCAATCTCCAGAGCGGGTTTTCCATTTGGTCTATTTTTCTCCTGCTCCGTCCGCTGTGGGATGGTCGATCAGCGTTTCATATCCGTTGACGGCCTCGGCCGGCATTGCAGGCGTATAGGCGGGTTCCGGAAGTGCTCCAGACGAGGGGACCAGATCGATGACCGCATCACGCAGGCTGTCAACGACGCTCATCACCTTTTGAAGGCTCGATTCCGAGCTCCGGACAAGAGTGGTCGTATGGCTAAAGTCGGAGACCGACCTGAGGACTGACGCCATCTTTTGCGCTTCGGCATTTTGAGCTTCGGTCGCGGCCCGGAGTTTCTGCTCGAGTTCTGTAAGCTGCGAAAGGAAAAGCCCGAGTTCGTGATTGGTGTCTACGCTGGCCGAGACCGAGAGTGCAATCTCGGGGACGGAATTCGAGAGCGTCGCAAGCTCTATCTCGAGGTCCGCGATCTCGCCATTGAGCCCTTCGTTGAGCGAGATGATCGATTTTGTCAGCTTGCCGGCGCGGTCGGACAGCGCCTCGATCTCTCCGGTAAGGACGGAAAGCGGTACCGCCGTTCCCTTTGATACCACCGCAGAGTTTATCGCTACAAGGTTGGACCTGTTGGTAAGCTCCTGTGCCGACCGGGCCAGCATCGAGAGTGATGCGGTGCGGTCGCGGAGCTTGCGGATCTTTCTGGAAGTGTCAGATATCTGGGTCTTGAGTGCCTCGGCCGAGCGCGTCCCATTGGTACGGCCCGCCTGACGGGAAGCGAAATCCTCATAGGTCGCGATAGCCGCGTTGGTCAGCTTTGAGAACTCATTAAGGATCGAATCTGACCTCAATGCCACATCGGAATTTATCCCGAAGTTCGTGATCACCCCGGCCTTTTCGTCAAAGGTTTCGACCGCCGTCTGCAGAGACTCGCGTGCTTCCTGTGCGGCCCGGCCGCCTTCCATAGCCCGGGCGACCACATGTTGGGCGAGATCGCTCAGGCGGTTGGTCAGGAATCGAAGCGTATCGGCTATCTCCTTGGTCTGCGGCTGCTCCGAGCGCACATTCACGGCGAGTTTCCCATTCCTGACCTGTATCAGTTGGCTGGAGATGGCCGCCAGCGACGCCTGAAGCGCGTCGAGATCTCTTCGGGCGCTGATCGAATCGGTCACCTTGCCTACGAGCTTTTGGAAAGATGCACTGAGCTTGTCGGCACTCTCGAGCGGCAGCAGAGCGGTCTCGGTCTTGCCGGCCGCGACATCGTCCATCAAAGCGATCAGATTCTGGAGCTGCCGGCCGCTTCGGTGAAGCGTCTGCAAAAGGTCGTCGGTCTCGGCAGAGCCGGTCGTCCGTGGAAGCGACGCAGAAGGGCTCCGTTCGAGTGATTTGGCAAGAAGCGTGACAGATTCGATAGGCCGCATCACGTCGTTGGAAAGCCACCAGCCGAAGACGAGCGTCACCATCGAAAGCACGAGACAGGTAACAAAGATCGTTATGAATGGGTCTATTGTGAAGAACGATACCGTAAGGAATGCACCGAGGCCGAAGACGCAATTAAGGACGGCCAGTCCGCTGACGGAAAGCCAAATGCGTCCCTTTAAGGAATTGATAACGGACCTGGAATATACTCGGTTCATTGGGTGCCAGTGAGGAGCGAGCGAATGCGGGATGCCTCGATCAGACGAAGCGGCCGGCCGTTGACGTTTGTCTCGTAGCTTGAAAGCGGATCGGTGAAGGCCGCCGGCTTTATGTCGCTCAGATCGATCGAGACGATCTCGCCGACGCGGTCGACGTTAAAAGCGATCGAATGTTCGTTGTGGGGATCGGCCGATCGCATGACGACCGACCTCGGCCTTGGGCCGGAGCGTACCGCGCGAGGTTCGGCCCCGGAAAGGTCAACTACCGCCACGATATCGCCTCGCAAGGATGCGATCCCGACGAGCCGGCTGTGAGAGACGGGAAGGGGTGTCGCATCAGAAAGTACTGCTACTTCAGCGACGGCGGATGAATGAAGGGCGTACTGGATATCGCCAAGATAGAACGAGACAAATTTCTGCTGTGCCAGTACCTGAGGTTCGGCCGGCGCTGAGCTTCCGGATCCGGCTTGGGCGTCGGACGTTGGCAGGTGATCCAGTTCCATATTCGTTTCCACTCATTTGAACGGATCAGACGGCGACCTCGCCCTTCAGATAGGTCTCGACCGCCTTCATAAGCGTCTCGGGGCCGAAAGGTTTGGTGATGTAACCGGTCGTGCCGGCCATGCGGCCGCGGACCTTATCGAAGAATCCATCTTTGCCGGAGATCATCACGACAGGCACGTCCTTGGTCGATTCCTTGCTTCGTATGACCTTGCAGACCTGGTAACCATCCATTCGCGGCATGGTTATGTCGAGCAGGATCAGGTCCGGCACCATGTTGTCGAGCTGCTCTATCGCCTCGACGCCGTCTGCCGCACAATAGACCTCGTGTCCGCATTTTTCGAGCTTGCCGGCGATCAGTTTTCTGACCGTCGGGCTGTCATCGACGACGAGGATCTTCTTTTCCTTCGGCATCGATTCGAGGGCTTCTTCCTGCCGCTTTATCTCGTCGAGACGGATCAAAAGGGAATTGACCTGTCCGCTCAGGACCACATTGTTCGGATTTAACTGCGAAGCCTCGTGAAGATATTGGTAACCGGTCGGAAAATCGCGAAGATTCAGATAAGCGATGCCGAGATTTGTGAGTTCTGCTTCAGAAAGCGGCCGTGACTCCCGAACTGCGTCCAGATCGCGCACGGCCTTGTGGATCAGGTCTCTATCGGCATGAGAATTTGCCAGGAGCATTTCCAGGTCAGACAGGGAGAGCGTCGCGAGGCAATTTCCGCAGGTGAATGCCTGAGCCGGATTCTCCTCGCCACAGAACGGACAATTTGAAACGGCACTCGAACTGCCAAAAGGCTCCGGGCGAACGACCACCGTCTCGTAGCCCGTTCTTATAAAGGCTTCGTCCGCCGGCACTTCCGGAATAGGGATCGCGTAGTCCGCGTCCATCTCCATGTCGACAGCGGCCGATCCGAGTTCGTCGTTGTAGCTCAGTGGTTCGGACGGGACCTGAAAACTGAACTGAGATGCCTCAAAGTCTCCGGCAAAGGGGTTTTCCATCACTGCCGGCCTTGGCTCCGGCCGCTCAAAAGGTAACTCGGAATCGGGCGGCGGGACGGGCTGAAATTCTTCTGCCATCACGGCCGGCGACGGAACGGGTTCATACTCTGTCGTCTCGTAAAGTTCGTCGTTGGTGCTGTCGGCCAGATCTGCGGCCGCGGCGTGCTCCGTCTCTTCTGAACCCTGCGATCCTGACTCAGCAAGCTCGCCGCCCGGAAAAGCGAACGAGAACGCAATTGTATTCATTCCCCAGTTGTTGTCCTCAGCCGCTGGCGCTTCGAGCTTGAGCTCTTCAGCCGGCGGAACTTCCAAGTTGACATCCTCAACTTGCGGGGCTTCGAATGCGGGCGGGGCTTCGAATGCGGGCGGGGCTTCGAATGCGGGCTCTGCTTCGACAGGTGCTGCTTCGACAGGTGCTGCTTCGACTGGTGCTGCTTCAAACTTCTGTTCCTCGACTTCCGGAACCGGTTCGAAGGATGCATGCTCCTCCTGTTCAGGCAGCGATCCGTTCTCCCAAGTCATTCGCTGATGGAACTCGGCGGCCGCCGCAGGAAACTCGAGGTCCTGGGTCGGGCCTCTATGGTGAACTTCTTCATTTTCCGAAACACGCTCATTGTGAAGGACGAATGCGGTATTCTCCATCACATCGTGTGAAACGGCCTGAGGCTCGTCTGCCGCGGGCGAAACAGTTGCCATGATCGCTCGCAACGACTCGACGCCCGACCTGGCCGTCAGGTTCTCGGGATTTATCTCTAGCACCTTTTCAAACGCCGCGACCTTGTCGTTAAAGCTGTCGGCAAGGTGAGAGCGGAGTATCCAGCCGTCTTCCGATTCGGGGTTTTCGGCGATAAATGCATCGAGAAGGTCGTTGGCCTGTCCCTTATTTCCCGCCACTGCCGCCGATCTGGCCTCGGCAAGCAGCGATTGGTTGATCGTATGCTTTGCTTGCTCAAACTCGCTCCGGGCCTCTTGATTATCGGGGTCGAATTCGAGGACCTTTTCAAGGTATGTAAGCTTGCCTTCGACCGTATCCGAAAGCTTCGCCAGCCATAACCATGCGTCCGCACACGAATGGTCGTTCTCAAGCGCCTGATTCATGCACTGTGCGGCAAAGTCGGTCTGCCCACCGCTTGCCGCATCTTTACCGCGCTGAACGAAAGTCTTCGCGAGGAGCGATCTGGTCGCTGCCATCCACTCGATCGCCCGCTGATTGTAAGGGTTTATGTCGAGCACATTGTTTAAAAAAACAAGAAGCTCCTCAGGATATTCGCTTATCGACGCGAGCCAAAGCCAGGCGGATTCGGATGACGGATCAAGCTCCGTCGCCCTTAGCAATGCCGTCCTCGCCGCCGCACGGTCACCGGCTTGTGCGGCCTTGACCCCGTCCTTTAACGCTTCATTGGCCTCGCGGTCGTAATTTGGCACCGGCGCCGCCTCGACGACTGAACCTTCGATCGGGCTTAAAGAATAGCTTTCAGTTTCAAATCTCATAGAAATGGTGGTTCGGAGAAAGAAGTTGTAAGAGGGAAGCGGGAGCAGCCTAGGGCAAACGCAATTCGCCCAGTCATGGCAAAGAACTCTCTGCAAGATAGATGCCACTAATCCAGCGTCTCACAATCTCTGCTAAATATCTGTTATCTGGGCGTTTACAGCATTTCACTATCCACTCTGTACGCCTAACCGATCGTCACTGACAAAAAATGGCAGACAGGCCTGCCTTGCACTCACAAAAAGTGTACACTTTCGATGATCGTGAAGAATCTTTCGGGAACTCAGTATGATGTTGTGATCGTTGGCGGCGGACCTGCCGGAATGAGCGCGGCTCTTTGGTGTTCGGAGCTTGGTCTTTCTTCGATCATTATCGACGAAGGCACATCGCCCGGCGGGCAGCTCCACACGATACACAATGCGATCGCGAATTACCCCGGGGCATATTTTGCCAACGGAGCTGAATGCATCGGTGCCTTTCGCAGTTCGCTCGAAAGGCATCCATTTAACCTCATCAGTAATGCCGTCGTAGAGACCGTCAACGCAGAATCCGTTGAAGTTCTCGTCGGTGACCATAGGCTTAAAGGAAAAGCCCTGATTCTTGCAACAGGTGTCAGGCGCCGGCGTCTCAATGTTATCGGCGAAGACGAATTTCGTGATAATGGAATCCTGGTGTCCGGCGTTGCTCAGCGGAGGTCAGTGAAAGGGAAGCACATTGCTGTGATCGGGGGCGGCGATGCAGCCCTTGAGAACGCTCTGTTGCTTAGCGAGTTTGCCGAGCAGGTCTATCTAATTCACCGCGGCCGCGAATTCACTGCCCGCGAAGAATTTGTTGAACGTGTTGCGTCGGAACCGAAGATCAAGTCATTGATGAGCTCCACCGTCCGCTCGATAAACGGCGATTCGCAATTGCGGTCCGTGACCGTCGGCTTCAAGGGTGGGAATAGGGACATCGAACTAGATCACCTGATAATCAGGATCGGCGTCGACCCGAACTCTGAGCTCGTGCGCTCCCAACTTGAAACGGATACGAACGGATATGTGGTGGTCGATGCAACGTGTCGAACATCAGCGCGGGCTTGTTTTGCAATAGGCGATGTTGCGAGCCCGCTGTCGCCTACGATCGCGACCGCGGTCGGAATGGGGGCCACTGCAGCCAAAAACATTCAAAAAATCGTTCGCTAAATCAAATTAAGTTCGAGTCCTCGCACGGCAGCTTCCAGCAATCTGAATTGTCTCCAAAATTTACGAGCAGTTCGTCACACCCTTCGTGCCGACTGTCCCACCGGTCTCTTCAGCGATGTCCGTAACTATTGTGTTCACAGATACATAGGTTTCCCCGAGATCGTTGGTATGCAATATGCGAACTCTAATGTCGGGTCTTTTGACCCATTTCTAAAAGCATTACAGGAGGCATTATGAGTTTTCATTTGAAAAGGATCGGATCCTTCGCTGCGGCGGTATTCGCTGCGATGTTCATCCTTGCGGTAACAAGTGCGATCGGTCAGTCGGGCACCTCATCGGTCAATGGGACGGTCATTGACGGACAGGGTCAGGTGGTGGCCGGTGCAACGGTCAAACTCGTCAGTACCGGTCAGGGTACCTCTCGAACCGCAACAACGGACGGTAGCGGTGCATTTTCTTTCACATCGATAACACCGGGAACGTACTCATTGGAGATCGAAGCATCCGGATTTAAACGGTCGTTTGTTCGAAATGTTCAAGCCCTGGTCGACAAGACAACCTCGATCCCGGTGAGCCTGGAGATCGGCGATGTGACAGCGAACGTCGAGGTCTCGGCCGGAGGCATTGAAAATATTGTCAATACCCAAGACGCGAGTCTTGGAAACAACTTCGTTTCGCGGCAGATCTCACAGCTACCGCTCGAAGGAAGAAACGTAGTCGATCTGCTCAGTCTTCAACCCGGCGTCACTCCGGACGGAGCAGTCGCGGGGGGACGTCAAGATCAGGCGAACATCACACTTGACGGCGTTGATGTCAACGACCAGCAGACCGGGCTCAATATCGATCAGACGGAGGCGTTTACCTCGGTACTGCGCGTGACGCCCGACTCGATCGAGGAATTCAGGGTCACGACGCTCAATGCCGATGCGACCAAGGGAAGGTCGGCAGGCGCTCAAGTGTCGCTCATTACAAAGAGTGGAACGAACCAATTCAGGGGCAATCTGTTCGAGTATCATCGGAATACGCTTACAACAGCCAATGATTGGTACAACAACGCCGCCGGCCGGTACGCGACCGACGATATTCCAGTACTTTCCGGTGCTGCAAATGCCGGAGACCCGCGTGCACCGAGGCCGAAACTTATCAGAAATCTCTTTGGCGGCAGCCTTGGTGGTCCGATCATCAAGGACAAATTGTTTTTCTTCTACAATTATGAAGGGATGCGCGAAGCCAAGGACCAGCCATTTACACAGATTGTGCCGCTGGCGAGCCTGGGTGCCGGAAATATCAGGTTCTTTGACACCTCGAACACGCTAAGGACACTCGACATCGCCACGATCAACTCTTTGACGGAGGGCGGAATTCCGGTCGTAGACGTCAACCCGGTCGCATTAGACATTCTGGCTGGTGCGGCGGCGCGCTATCCTGCCAATATTGGAGGCGGCGACGGCATCAACACCGGCGGTTTCCGCTTTAACGCGTCCGTACCCGTAGAGTTGAATACGCACACGGCCCGGTTCGATTACAGCCCATTCGGCAGCGGCAAGCATTTGCTATCGTTCCGCGGCAACTATCAACAGGACAAGATCGGCCTCGCATCATTCCTGCCGGACACACCGGCTGATGAGCGTTGGAGCCATCCGCTGGGTATGGCGGCAAGCCACACGTGGCTGATCAACAATAACCTGACAAATCGGTTTAGCTACGGCCTCACCCGCCTCGCTTACAGCAATCGGGGCGACTCGTCCGAAAACGCAATAACCTTTAGGAACATTTACACACCCCAGAATTTCACCTATGCATTCAGCCGGGTGAATCCAACGCACAACTTCACGAACGATCTGACCTGGGTAAAGGGCAATCACACGATGCTCTTCGGCTCGAATATCAGGATCATCAGAAACAAGCGGTCGTCGTTGGCGTTCGCGTTTGATAACGGTACGACCAATTTCGGCTTTTACACAAATTCAGGGGACGACCTGCTGATACCAATTGACGAGTATCTTCAGGCGAATTTCGGAACTCTCGTAAGCGATGCCTGGATCAATTCGGCACAATCATCGCTCGTGGCGGTTTTGGGGCGCGTCAATCAGTACACCGCAAACTTCAGCTTCGATGTTGACGGTACGCCGCAGTCCGGTGTCCCGGCCGTCAGAGAATGGGCGACGGAAGAGTATGACTTTTACGCCCAAGATAGCTGGAAAATAAAGCCGAGCCTGACGCTCAACTTTGGCCTTCGATACGGCCTCAGCAGGCCCGTCTATGAGACTCAGGGATTTCAAGCGGCCCCTAATATCGGTCTGGACGAGTATTTTCGGCGTCGGCAGGAGGCAGCGTTCAACGGGCAGAATTACGACGAACCGCTGATCATCGACCTCGCCGGCCCGAAGAACGGAAAACCGGGCTTCTACGATTGGGATAAGAACAATTGGCAGCCTAGAGTTTCCGCGGCCTGGTCGCCCAACTTCAAGGACGGCATCTTGGCAAAGATCTTCGGAACCGAGCGGGCATCGGTATTCAGAGGCGGATTCGCTATTACAAACGATTACTTTGGACAGCAACTTGCGGTTTCGTTCGATGCGAACAACACCCTCGGCTTCGTCTCGAACTACACTACACCGCCGAATACCTACAACATCCTGGATTGTGACGATGCATCCATCTGCCGCCCAGCTCCCTTGCTTACCGGTCTCGGGATGCAGATCCGGAATCTTCCGGGCGTCGTAGTGCCCGGACCGCTGGTATTCCCGCTACAGAAGCCACAGGATCTTTCGCTTCAGATCGAGGCTTCGATAGACCGCGGGGTCAAATCGCCCACGAACTATTCGTGGAATTTCACGTACGGACGCACGCTTCCCGGTAAGATGTTTCTCGAAGCTTCTTATATTGGACGCGCGGCCCGCAACCTGTTGGCATCGAGAGACGTGATGATGCCGAACAATCTGCGCGACCCGGCGACCGGGACCACCTATTACGAAGCGGCGACCCAGCTTGAGATACTGCGGCGAGCGGGTGCCGATCCGGCAACCGTTCCGAATAATCCTTACTGGGATAACCTTTGGGGAGCGGGTTCGCTCGGTACGGGCCTTCTTGCCGCTTTTGGCTGCACGACGCCGGGGGTAAGTAATACTCAGGCAGTTTACGAGACCACCCTTAACTGCGTCGGCAATAACGACTGGACCACGACACAGTTGTTGCTGGATCTCTTCACCGATCGCCAGTTGTTCTACCAGAGTCAGTACGGAGCTCTCGATTCGTTTGGAACGATCGCAAAGTCAAACTATCACGCAGGAGCGCTCTCGCTGCGGCAAAGGTTGAGCACCCTTTCGTGGGATCTCAATTACACCTACTCGAAGTCACTAGACGATACGTCCGGCCTGCAAACGGCAGGTGCATTCGGCGGGGCGTTCATTCTTAACCCGCTGCGCCAGAGCGACAACTACGCGCCGTCTGATTTCGATATGCGCCACATCGTTAATTTCAACGCCGTGTGGCAATTGCCGGTCGGGCGCGGAAGGTCGCTTCTCGGAGATGCGAATAACTGGGTGGACGCCATTTTTGGCGGCTGGCAGGTTTCGTCGATCGTCCGATATAACTCGGGTGAACCGATGGGGACCGTCAATCGGTACTTTGATAACGCCGGTTGGGTGACCAACTGGAACACGAAGAGCGGCGTCGTCCAGACACGCGACATCGAGACCGGCGTCTTCTTTAATGGCGATGGCGGCCTGCCGACGATGTTTGCAAACCCACAGGAAGCGTTCAACAGCTTCAGAAGCCCATTCCCGGGCGAAACGGGCGACAGGAATCGGCTCCGATTCCCGTCTTACTTTGTTATTGACATGGGCATGCAGAAGCAGTTCAAGATGCCCTGGAGTGAAAGCCACAGGCTTGGATTCAAATGGGAAGTGTTCAATGTCACGAACACTCCCGTTTTCACGGGGCCCGTCAGCGAACGGAGGCTCGGCTACAAGCCCGAGACCAGAACGGTTCCTACCGGATTTGGTGAATTTACCGCTACAAAGTCTGCCGCAAGGGTGATGCAGTTTGCCCTTCGGTATGACTTCTAGATCGAGTCGAAAGGGAAACTCTGTTCTCTTAGGATCGGGCTGTTCTGCGGGGCGGCCCTTTTTTTGTTAACACAGGGTCCACGATGAGACCGAAAATCTGAATTTAATACCGATTTTCCGTAGGTGCAAAAAGAGCTGATCTCCCTCAAGGTGGCTTTAAGTTCAAGCTGCACAACAATTATGAGGATAGATGATTATTGGTACGAAAGATGCGTTTGCGAATTGCGGTTCATATCTTTGCCCATTATCGGCGTGCTCGACCCTGACAAAGCCATTTTGTTCGTTTTGCAAATGCTTTGAAGTGGGGATATATTGTGGCTGTTCTAAATTCAACAAAATCAATAAAGTACGACGATCGGATCACCGTATATGGTGCCGTGCATGTTTTTGGATCCCGGCGGGCTGCGATCATTCTTTGTTCGTTTTAATGCGTTATTCATTTAGACACAAACGAAAAGGAGGAGCTATGAGATTTAGTGATATATGGGCAATGCTCTCCAAGAGTATTGCGGCTATGTTCGTTCTTGCCGTGGTATCGGTGACCGCACTGTCACAAGCGGGCACGTCCAGCATCTCTGGCGCAGTTCGTGACAACAATGGAGCCGTCGTTCCCGGAGCGACCGTAACCTTATCGAATCCAGCAACTGGATTCGAGCGGACCACAATAACAAATGACGAAGGCGTTTATACTTTTGCCGCGGTCCAGCCGGCAACTTACCGGATGGAGATCACTTCCAGCGGTTTCAAAAAGCTTGTAAATTCCGAACTTAGACTTTTGGTTGATGCTCCGACGAGATTTGACGCTATTCTCGAACCGGGCGATGTTACGGCGGTTGTCGATGTCACATCGAACACCATCGATTCGGTTGTAAACACGCAGGATGCAAGTTTGG
Source organism: Pyrinomonadaceae bacterium (assembly GCA_050246275.1). GTDB lineage: Bacteria > Acidobacteriota > Blastocatellia > Pyrinomonadales > Pyrinomonadaceae > OLB17. Next base: position 85,177 of record JBFWWI010000006.1, on the reverse strand, counting down.
GTAATAATTTCGTCCCGCAGCAGATCACCCAGCTTCCGACCGACCTGCGCCGTGTAGCTGACCTCCTTACCCTACAGCCTGGGGTTACCAGGGAAGGATACGTCGCCGGGGGAAGAAGCGACCAAGCTAATATCGTATTGGACGGCGTCGACATCAATGATCAGCAAAATGGGGGTCGGACGGATCAGTTCCAGACCTCTCAGGATACAGTTCTGAGGGCGACCGCTGAATCAGTCGAGGAGTTTCGGATAACCACGGCTAATGCAAACGCGAATCAAGGCCGGTCGTCGGGAGCCCAGATATCGATGGTGACCAAGAGCGGCACCAACAATTGGCGCGGTTCCGTATTCTATTTTTATCGTCCAACCGCATTCTCAGCGAATAGTTTCTTCAATAATGCCGCGGGCAGGTATACCGAATCCGATTTCGCGGTCCTGAATGGGGTGGCTAAAGTCGGAGAGGAACGTGCCCCCCGTCCGAGTCTGGCCCGCGATATATTCGGTGGGTCACTCGGGGGGCCGATAATCAAGGACAAGCTGTTTTTCTTTTATAGCTATGAAGGACAGCGACAGGAACAGGGAGTTTCCGTGGTCAGAACTGTCCCTATGGCTCATGTGGGCCAGGGCACACTTAAGTTTCTGGGGTCCTCCTCGGGGCCAAACTGCGTAGCCGGGGTGTGCACGCTGGATCAGGCCGAACTCAACTCTATCTACTCGGAAGTTGGCATCAACCCATTAGCTGTTCAGGCGTTGGCAGCAGCCACCTCTAAATATCCGGTAAATGATGATAGCGTCGGCGACGGTATCAACACTGGCGGCTTTCGATTTAACTCTGCGACGACAACCGAAGAGAACACCCATACCGCCCGATTCGATTACAAGATCACTGATTCACAGCTGCTCAACTTCCGCGCGGTCGTCCAACATGATTCTCTGACTGGCACATCCCAGTTTCCTGATACACTGCATACGACGCAGTGGAACCATCCTTGGGGGATTTCTGTTGGGCACAATTGGTCCATTAGTGGGAACAAAGTGAACAACTTCCGATATGGGCTGACTAGACAAGCCTTTACGACAACGGGAGATTCATTAGAACCCTCAATTTCGTTCAGGTTTGTCTTCTCCCCTAAACTGTTTGCACGTTCATTAAACCGCATTACCCCAACTCATAACATCACCGACGACTTTACTTGGATAAAGGGAAACCACACCTGGCAGTTCGGGGGAAATGTGAGGATCATTAGAAATAAGCGTCTCGATTTTGCAAGCGCCTATGATTCCGCCATAACGAATCCCTCGTTCTACAATCTCTCCGGAAGAGTTTTGGATCTCGAGGTCTCCGGGGCAGGGTATTCATTTGCAAGATCACAGAGAACAATCATTCAGAATACAGCGGCGGCTTTGATCGGCCGGTTCTCGCAGTACAGCGGGAGCTACACCTTTGATATTGATGGGAACCCGCTGCCTGAAGGAACACCCACTGATAGAAATTTCGCCACCGAAGAGTACGACGCCTACGTCCAGGACGTGTGGAGAATCAAGCCAAATCTGACCCTGACGCTTGGACTCCGATACGGGCTGAGCCGACCGGTTTACGAAAAAAATGGTTTTCAGGTCGTACCGACTGAGCGACTAGGTGACTTCTTTGACCGACGGCGGGCGGCCGCGGCGCAAGGAGTAGCACTAAATGATCTAATTCAGTTCGAGCGAGGAGGCCCGGCCAACGATGGCCCCGGATTCTACAGCATGGACTGGAAGAATTGGCAGCCGAGTGCGGCAGTTGCCTGGTCACCGAACTTTAAGTCGGGTTTCCTCGGCAACCTCTTTGGCAAGAACGGTGAATCAACCTTTAGGGGCGGATTTAGGATCTCGGCGGACCACTTTGGTGGACAGCTTGCGGTAAGCTTCAACGCACTTTCGACCATAGGTTTCACTCAAGAGATCACGATTGCCGCAAACACCTATGACGTGATCGGTTGTCCCGATAACTGTGCACCATTGTTTACAGGATTCGACCAGACCATCCGAGGGCTGCCGGGTGTACCAGTTTCCCCAGCCCAGCGTTTCAATACGCCCGCGGACGAGGACCAACGGATCGAATCCTCACTTGATGCGACAATCAAGACTCCGAAACACTATGTTTGGAACGTATCCTATGGCCGCCAGCTTCCCAAAGGTATGTATTTCGAAGCTTCCTATATTGGGCGTAAGGCTCGAAACCTACTCGCGGCTCGCGATGTGATGGCACTGAACAATCTTGTCGATCCGAATGGAATGGACTGGTATACCGCGGCCGGTCAACTCCACGACTTACGCGCCGCCGACACCCCGCTAGCCTCCATCCCGAATATTCCATACTTCAATCACTTCTTCCCAAACGCCGGTCAAAGTTTGGCGGCGTTCTGGGACGATTCTGATTATGCGTCCATGACCCCCACCCAAGCGGTGTATTACATGGTCGCTCGGGATGGATACGACATTCTTGACTGGACGTTTGTTCAGCTCGCACTAGACGACGATTTTTCGGGGGCAGGAGCTTGGCGCAACCTGTTTTTCCACCCGCAGTATGCGGCATTCTCGGCATTTAGTTCTGCTGCGAAGTCCGACTATCATGGAGCGACCTTTTCGCTCCGCCAACGACTTGGGGACACACTTTCTTACGATATCAACTACACGTGGGGCAAATCGTTTGATAGTGCGTCCGGTCTTCAGACTGGTGGTTCCTATGGCTCTCAGTTCATCCTTAATCCGCTGAGACCGGAGGATAACTATTCGGTTTCGGATTTTGACATTCGCCACAGCGTTAATGCCAACTTTCTTTTCCAACTTCCCGTCGGGCGAGGTAAGCGATGGTTTAGCGGTGTTAATTCACTTACGGATACATTGGTTGGTGGATGGCAGCTCTCCGGTATCGTTCGCTGGAATACCGGACTTCCCATCTTTTCGCCATTCGATGCAGCTCAATGGGCCACAAACTGGAATGCTCAATCGAGCGGCGTACGGGTCAGGCCGATCCAGATACAAACAAATCGAAACACCCAGAATGCCTTTGCTGATCCGCAAGGGGCATACAATGCTTGGCGCAATGCCCGTCCGGGCGAAACAGGGGACAGGAACGTCTTGCGATTGCCTGGGTATTCGACGGTTGATCTAGGACTGTCGAAGTCATTCAAGATGCCCTGGTCTGAAGATCATAGACTGCAATTTCGCTGGGAAGTTATAAACGTGGCAAATGCACAATATTTCAATGCTGACGAGTTCACGAGGTCTTCGTGGGGACTTCAGCAAGACTCTGATATTGGCGAGGCCGCGGCTGACTTCGGTAAGATCTTCACAAGTATCCAGGGGACTCCCCGAAGAATGCAGTTTGGTCTCAGGTATTCGTTCTAAAGAACGCGTAATTGAATTTGATTCGGCCGGAGCCGGTTGGCTCCGGCCTTTTTTGTTCACGTCTTGGGCAGGTTTTCTTTCACGTACTGTTCCAGCTTTTTCTTGTCGGGGGCGTCTTTTACCTTTTCGAGATATGCCTTGTATTCGCGGGCGGCGCGATCCATAAGTCCCGCGCCGTTATAAAGAGCTGCGAGGCGGAGGTGGATCTCAGCCTTTTCTACCGGGGCTAATTCGATCGCCTTGTTGAGGTACCCAACGGCGAGCGAACCTTTCTTGTTCTGAAGATACGCCTCGCCCAGCAAGTGGTTTGCATCCGCCGAGTTAGGATCCGCTTCGACAGCTTTAGAAAGCACTGCGATAGCGGCGTCAAATTTCTTTTCGCTCAGTTCGAGTTTTCCGAGATTCAGGTTAGCAAGAAAATAATCGGGTCTAAGCGCGAGGGCTCTTTGATATGCGGAACGGGCCTCATCGTTCTTCTTTGCGGCGTAGTGAATGGTTGCCAGGTACATCCAGGCATTGTGGTCCTTTTCATCCTTTTTCACGATCTCCGTGAAAAGGGCAATCGCTTTGTCATTGTCGCCGGAGCGCAGGGCCGAGAGTGCATCCTCAAAGGCCTTTTCCGCGGCTTCGTTCCGCTCGTGCCGATCTCTGGCCGAGACGACGGAGGGTGCTGCCTGTTTTGGCGTGCCGCCTCGTAGAGCCGCGTAGTCAAACTCTACGTCCTGCCGAAATCGCCCGCTGATCCCGCCCGCAATAATGGCACGGCCGACCTCCATGCCGTCGACCTCAAAGGTAAGAGAGTGCCCGTCGATCGGCCGCCGCAGGAAGTACCAGTATCCCCTGTCGTTGGCCTGATACTTATCTATCTGCGCACCGCCATTCCTAAGGTAAACATAAACGGTTGGACGCTTTTGATCACGAGGCACGCCGCGAATGATCACCTGGCCATAGATCACGCTTGCCCCGATCGGAATGGGGAGGCCGGTTATCTCACTGACCTCATCGACCTGACCGAATGATAAGTTCGCAGCAAAGACAAAAGACAATAAAAGCGTACAACATTGTACTCGCCACATATTTCCTCCAAATGATTGCAATGACCAAAAAAGAAGTGGTTTTGGAAGATTCTTGTCGGATTTCACAACGATGTCAAGGAAAATTGCCGGTGAAGTGATCAGCAAATGCCGGGACATTCAACTATCTGGCAGCGAAGGCGTCGTTGCCCGTTATTTCCGCCAGATGGCGCGTGTCATTTAGGGCGAGGACGCGGACGTTATTTCGGCCGCGGATCTCAAAGCGGTTGATGCCGCAGTTGGATGTAATGAGCCATGGCGTCTGCTTAGTGTCGCGTCGGATCGCGCCCATAAGATGGAGCGTCATAAAGCATATGGCCCCTGTATGGGAAAAGACGGCTATGCGGTCGCCCTGATGCTTTCGCAGTATTTCCCAGAGTTCGTTCATAGACCTGCGGACCAACTGGCGGTAGCTCTCACCGCGTGAGATCACGTGGTGGAAGTTGCGATTCACGAGTGCGTAGTAGTCCTTTGGGTGGTTTTGCTTGGATTCGTCGAATGTAAGGCCCTCAAGCACGCCGACGTTCCGCTCGCGAAAAGCGCTCTTGGTCAGCACGGGGATGCCCGTAAGCCGCGAAAGTGGCTCGGCGGTCTGAACAGCCCTGAACAGATCACTCGAGTAGATCGCCGATATATTCTCCTTTACCAACGCCTCCGCTGTAACCTCGGCCTGCCGGGTCCCAAGGTCCGACAGAGGGGTCGGGCCGTGGCCGCCAAATCTTCCTTCGGCGTTGCCGGCAGATTGGCCGTGTCGAATCAGGAATAAACGGGTAACAGGCATCCGGTAAGTAAAAAGTAAAAAGGTAAAGGGCAAACAAATCAAGTTCACCTTATTACTTTTGTCTTTTTACCTTTAGGCGGCAAAGGCCTCGGCCTTCAACTTCTCGGTCTGGTAATGCGTTCGAAGGGCCTCGACAAAATCATCCAGCGCGCCTTCCATAACAAGGTCCAATTGGTGGACGGTCATCCCGATGCGATGATCGGTAACACGGTTCTCCTTGAAATTATACGTGCGGATCTTTTCTGAGCGGTCGCCGCTGCCGACCATCGATTTTCGCTCTGCGGAGAGAGCGTCGTGCTGTTTTTGCTCTTCGATCTCCTGGAGCCGGGCCCGAAGGACGCGCATCGCCTTTTCTCGGTTCTTTATCTGGGACTTTTCGTCCTGCATCGAAACGACAAGGCCGGTAGGCATATGGGTTATGCGTACCGCCGAATAAGTTGTATTGACCGATTGGCCGCCCGGACCTGACGAACAAAAGGTGTCGATGCGAAGATCGTTCTGGTTAATCTGGATATCGACTTCCTCGGCTTCAGGAAGTACCGCAACGGTGATCGCGGATGTGTGGATCCGGCCCTGGGTCTCGGTCTGGGGCACACGCTGCACTCGATGAACGCCCGATTCGTAACGCATCTTTGAAAATACATTGTCCCCCTCGATCATCGCGATGGCTTCCTTGATGCCGCCGACGCCCGTATCGGCGGTCTCCATGATCTCCATCTTCCAACCCTGGCGTTCCGCATAGCGGGCGTACATGCGCAGCATTTCCGCAGCGAAGAGCGTAGCCTCGTCGCCGCCGGTGCCTGCACGGATCTCAAGGATCACGTTCTTTTCGTCATTGGGATCTTTTGGTAAAAGCAGAAACTTCAGGGCCTCTTCGGCCTCCGGAAGCTTGGCCTCGATCTCGGCGATCTCGGAGAATGCCATCTCCTTCATATCCGGATCTTCAGCCGATTCGGCCAGTTCCCTGGCTTCAGCGAGGCCTTCATTCAATTTCTTGACCTCGCGGTATCTTTCTACGATCTCACCAAGCGATCGATGCTGTTTCATCAGCTTGGCATACGCCGACATATCGGACATGAACTCGGGCTGTGAGATCTGCTCGGTCAGGTCCTCATAGTTCTTCTCGATCTGTGCCAGTTTTTCAAACATAGGGTTTAGCCACGAATGTTACGAACTGTTTCCGGGATCCAAAAACGCTAGCAGCCCGCTCTCAAGCCGGGGCCGGTTCTAATTTCAGCGATTCATCCAATGCGCGTATCGCGACCTCAAGCTGCTCGGGATCGGGTTCCTGAGTGGTAATATTCTGTAGCCAAAGACCGGGCAGGGTCATGATCTTGAATATTGCACCCGACTCTTTCTTGGCCGCGTATCGGATCACCTCGTACGAAAGTCCTGCGACCAGCGGCATTAACAAAATTCGGACGAGCAGATTCAGCCACGTTTGTTCGAACGTGATAACCGAAAAAAGCACGATAGAAACCAGCATAACGACCATCAAGAACGATGTCCCGCAACGCGGATGCTGCCTTTTTTGCACTAAGGCGTTCTCGATAGTCAGATCAAGTCCCTTTTCCCAGGTAAATACGGTTTTGTGCTCGGCTCCGTGATATTCGAATACGCGGCGGATGTCCTTCAAAAATGACATCGATACGATCATCACGACGAAAAAGAACATTCGTATAATGCCATCGATCAGGTTGAAGGCGATCCACGAATGCGGCTTCGTTTGCCAGATATATGCGTAGAGCGTCTGCCACCACGATGCGTTGGTGGTCAGCAGTGGAGCGTCCGCCCATCCGAAGGCGATAAAGCCGGCATTGGTGATGAGCAGCGGAGCTACGACGAACAAGAGGATGTTGAAACCGAGCGCGAAGACGATCGAGAATATGGTGCCGATCGACGATCCTGCCTTTTTCACTTTCTTCTCCGGCATCACGACCTTCACCGGAGCCTTTGTGAAATTCTCGTCCGTCGTTCCATCGGCCAAAACGGAAATTGGCTCGGCCACCTCTTCTTTGACCTTTTCTTTTTGAGTTTCGAGGTCATCTTCATAGATCTTTGCCGAAAAGTTCAATGCCTTGATACCAAGAGCCATCGACTGGATCAGCGTCGCACCGCCGCGAAGCACGGGCAACGAAAGCCACTTGTAACTGTCGCTCCATTTCGGCAAGGTTTCAGCCGTGGTCACTATCTCGCCATCCGACTTTCGGCACGCGATAGCATAAGCGGATGGCGTCCGCATCATAACGCCCTCCATTACGGCCTGGCCTCCCACGATAAGGTCTCGCTCCATCGAGAATACTGTGTGCAGAAACCTGAGTTTTCTGGAATGTAATTTCTTCATCACTTCACATTGACGGCTGCCCCGTCTTTGCCGTTGCATCCGGTTTCGATACTCGGGGTATATCGGTAAGCACGCTGAAATGCCCGTTGCTCTCAAGGTAACACTTCTTTACGAGGTCTAGGTCATTAATTCCATGCTCTCTGAGCTGCCCGCGAAGTTCTCTTTCATTGATGAACTCTTTGTCCAGATGGTGTTTGAGCACCTTTCCGTTATCGATCATCAATAGCGGACTCGGTTGCAGTATCCGCTCCCAAAAAGGCGACTTAAATCCCAGCCAGTCGAAAAACCAATCCCAGAGGACGATCGTCAGGATCAGTAGCAAAGCCTCGGTGATCGACCGCGAATCGCCAGCCATTCCATTCTGTGCAGCATCAGCGATCACCACTATAACAAGCAGGTCTGCAATACCTATGGACCCGGCCTGTCGCCGAAACACCCTGAGAAGAATGAACATCCCCAGGTACATTATGGTGCCGCGCAGAACCACCTCAACAACAGATTCCGTTGGGATGAACATTGACCGCCAGTCGATGTTAGTTAGCCACTGCATATTGGCCTGCAAATACAAGTAACGCCGGCCCTTTTCACCTTCGAAGGTGTGAGACCACACCATAGTCGAGCGGCGCGAAAGCGTCGGCGTCAAATTTTGAACAGCTAATATCGGTCGTTAGATCGAATCACCAATTATCCGCTTTTGGGGCTACGCCCACATTTTATTTACTTAGCGGCCTGAGCGCCGCGAGCGTAACGCTTGTTGAACCGATCGACCCGTCCTGCGGTATCGACCAACTTCTGTTTGCCGGTAAAGAATGGGTGGCACTCCGAACAAATCTCGACGTGAAGCTCTTCCCCGAGCGTCGAACGAGTCTTAAATGAATGCCCGCACGCACATGCGACCGTGATCTCTTCGTATTTCGGATGTATTTCTGCTTTCATGGTTTTATCCTTGTCTCACTGTTATAAAGACAATCTCAAATGATACGCCGAACCGGATACCGTAGTCAAGAATTGGGAAGTCGTCGTCGCTTCAAAGCGGCCATGCGGTGGCCGCACAGTTTTGGCGAAACGAGTTCCCATTAGATCTAACGATCAAGTCTCAGTTCTCCTTTCGTTCCAGCAGATAAGCAAGGCGTTGATGTTCTATCCCAAAGGAATTACATATTTCGGCGATACGGTCGTAATTGTTTTCGGGTACCCGATTGGCGGACCTTCTTGCGACCAACAAATTGTTCTTCGGCGTGTGTTCGGTGGCGACGAACTCAAACATTTTAGTTTTGTAGCCGCTTGCTTCGAGGAGCATTGAGCGGATGCCGTCGGTCAGCGTTTCCGCGGTGCGTTCGAGCAATAATGGATGTTTGAGGATGCCGGCCAGTAATTCGGGGGATTTCAGTTGCGTTCTTAGCTCCTTGTGGCAGCACGGTGCCGCGACGATGATCGACGCATTCGAGGTAATGCCTTTATAAAGAGCATCGTCGGTCGCGGTGTCACATGCGTGAAGCGCGATGAGTATGTCGATATCGGACACCGGGACATCCGCTATCGAGCCCTGGATGAAATTCAATCCGTCAAGATCCCCGGCCCGGGCTATCTGGTTGCAAAGATCGACGAGTTCAGGGCGGGTCTCGACACCGGTCACAGAGACGGCAGAAGAAGAAAGGTGACTTCCGAAATAGTCGGACGCGGCAAAGGTCAAATAGCCTTTGCCCGATCCCATATCGACGATGTTGATCGACGACCGGCCCTTTAGTTCCGAGTTGTCATACAGGCCCGCGAGGACCTCTACGAATTTGTTTATCTGCTTCCATTTGCCCCGCTGGTCGGTGCGGATCTCGCCCTTATCGGTCGTGATGCCGAGAGCTTTTAGAAAATAGGAATTCGGGTCGATGCGATACTGCTTTTCACGATCATGGCCCTTCGCTACTGCCGAGCTAAAGGTTGGCTTGCCTTTGATCAGTCTTGACGAGCGGTTGCCGATCCTCAACTGGATATCGCCAGTCGTAGTGAATAGATGGCCGCTGCGAAAACCTGACGTGAGGTACCTCTCGATCTGCCGTAGTGCCTCCGGTGCAGCAAAGTTCTTTACCCGGTCACTCTTCGCCCCACGGAATTGAAAGAGCAGGCGATCGCCTTTCTGTGTTTCTACCGGGCGGATATAAATCTTTTGCAGTGTTTCGTCATCGCCCGTATAATTGCCGATAGTAGCTTTTACGAATGTACCGTTTTCGAGGCTTTTGCCTAGTTCGTCAGTGAATTGTCGGATAGTATCTGTCACAGCGAATAGAGTTTTACGCAAAGCCGTCCGGAACGCAACGAAGGTATACGCCGCGTGAGCGCGAGCAAGGAAAGGGATCGGTATGCAGGAAGCAGTTAGATCGGATTTTGGGTCGGAATATATACAAAAGCGGCATTTTGTCGAGTCAGCCGCGTTTCTCCTAAGAGAAACGTTTGAAGGTTCGCCCGAAGGCCAGCCGAGCGCATATTTGGATCGCGGTGTCGGGGTGTTGAGTACACTTGACGGGACATCTGCGGAAGCTGCGTCGAAAGATCTTAGCGGAACGACCATCGCAGCGCAGACAGAGCATGCAAAATTCTATCTTGACCGTCTCTGCGAGTTCATCAATGGGCGAACAGAACGCGTCAATTGGGAGGACAGCTGGCTGATCGAAACTGTGAATGACGATGAGTGGGCGGCGCTTCGGTCAAGCGTGCGAAAGGCTTATGAGAATACGCTTACGTGCCTGGCCCAAGACCGTGAATGGAACGAGATGCAGGTCGGCATGGCGATCGGCCTGGTAGCTCACACTGCATATCATCTTGGTGCCATAAGGCAGTTGGCTAAATCGAGTTCATCAGCGGATTGAGAGCGATCGAGGACACAAATGCGATTTTCTGGATCTTCGATCGCTTCACGCGTTCTGTTATCGTTCGTAAACTCAAAGGATATCGATATCGTCTTCTGCGTTAGACAGAAGCCGAAGCGGTGATGACGTATGAAGAACCTATTTCACCTGGCGTTTCCGGTTCATGACCTTTCGTTAGCACGTGATTTTTACGGCGACGTACTCGGCTGCAATGAAGGCCGGAGCTCAGAGCGTTGGATCGACTTCGACCTGTACGGCCATCAGATCGTGACGCATTTGTCCGAGAACGGCGCCGGTGTGAAGGCGACGAACCATGTCGATGCTGATCACGTTCCGGTGCCGCATTTTGGGATCATTTTGCCTATGGAGGAGTTCAAGGAACTGGCCGAGAAGTTGAGGTCAAAGGGCGTTGAGTTCGTGATCGAACCGAAGATCCGATTCGAAGGCGAGGTCGGTGAGCAGGCGACGATGTTCTTCCTAGACCCGAGCGGGAATGCGTTGGAGTTTAAGGGCTTCAAGGATCTTTCGACGGTTTTTGCGAAGTGAATCGAGCATGTCTTCTAAGGGATAGGCGCGAAAGTAATAGGTTCGGAATGGGAAAACTGGTTACCGTCATTCTTTTTCTGGTTTCTGTGTCCTGGGCTCAGGTATTCGATCGAACCATTGCGGTGACGGTCGATGATCTGCCGGTGGTCTCAACGCGGTCGGATCTGAAGACGCGGCAGGAGATCACTCGGAGGTTGCTCGGCCATATTAAAAAGGCGAAAGTTCCGGCGATCGGGTTCGTTAATGAGAACAAGCTTTACATTGACGGCAAGCGGAACGAGGATCAGGTCGAGCTGCTTCGAATGTGGCTGGACGCGGGGCTTGAATTGGGCAATCACACATACTCGCATCGGAGCGCGGACGCGGTCAGTGTTGACGAGTATACGAAGGACATAATTCGGGGCGAAGAGATCACGAAGGAATTGTTGAAGGCGAAGGGGATGAAGATGCGTTACTTTCGCCACCCGTTCCTGCAGACCGGCAGCGACATGGCTGTGAAGGTCACGATCTATAAGTTTCTCGCTGAGAATGGCTACACGGTGGCCCCGGTCACTTTCGATAACGCCGATTACATTTTCGCAAGGGCGTATGACAACGCCCGCGATCAAAGAAGCGCCGATCTTATGAGGCGCGTAGGCGAGGCCTATGTGCCATACATGGAGTCTAAGCTCGACTATTGGGAGCGCCAGTCGATGAAGACGCTTGGGCGCCCGATGAGCCATACGCTTCTGCTGCACGCGAACTCGATCAACGCAACGTACTTTGGCGATCTTTCGGCGATGTTAATGAAACGAGGATACAGGTTTGTAACGCTCGAGGATTCGTTAAAGGACGAAGCTTATCGTCTGCCTGATAATTTTACGCGGCGAGCGGGCATATCGTGGCTGCATCGATGGACGCTTGATAAAGGTCGGGATTTTGTGGTCCCCGATGAGCCGATGGTGCCGGAATTTGTTTTGAAAGCCTCAGGGTTTACTTCCGAATAGATGAAGAAGGCCGAGATCGTGATAATTGGCGGCGGAGTCGTTGGGGCATCCGTCGCTTTTCATTTGACGGGGCGTGGGGTTCGCGATGTGCTTATTTTGGAAAGCGAGGCCAGACAGGGGCTCGGGTCTACCGGCGCGGCGACCGGCGGCGTGCGTGCCCAATTCGAGACGGATATCAACATAAAGATGTCGCTCTACTCGATCGACTTCTTAAGGAACTGGGACCAGGATTGCGAATACGATCCGAAAGGTTATCTATTCTTCGCGACGACGGACGAGCAGTTCGCATATCTGAAAGGGAACGTCGATAAGCAAAGAACCCTTGGTGTGGAAGGCGTTGAGATCGTGGATCCGAAGGTGATCTCGGAAATGGTCCCGGGTATGATCTGCTCAGACATCGTTGGCGGGAGCTATGGGCCGCACGACGGCTTTGTGAATCCGCTGGCGATAATGCGGGCGTTTACGGAAGGAGCGATTAGAGGTGGAGCCAGGATCGAGTTTCGTAACGAAGTCACGGGCCTTCGGGTCGATGACGGCCGAATCAGGGGTGTCGAAACACTCGGTGGTATCATTGGCTGCGATGCGGTCGTACTGTGCACAGGTGCGCGGGCGGCGGAACTGGCCCGGACCGCTGATGTCGAGCTGCCGGTAACACCGCAGCGAAGGCAGATCGTATGGGCGCGAACTAAAGATCCGCTTCCCGCGGACTTGCCCATGGTGATCGATATCGGTTCCGGATTTCATTTCAGGCCGGCGAGAGATTTCTCTCAAAGCCTGACGGGGAGTGCGTCTGCCATATCGAACGATGCCGGAACGTACGTGCTTTTCGCCTATCCCGACCCGGATGAACCGTCCTCGCTGCGGACCGATTTTGAGGATGCGTTTATTGAAAAGGTTTACAGCCGGGCTCGTTTGCGGGCCGAATTTCTGCACAGGTCGGAGGTTGTCCGTAACAGATGTCGTGCAGGCCTGTATGAGAACACGCCCGATCACCACGCTATCCTCGGAGGCTGCGAGATAGACGGACTCTATTTTGCGAACGGGTTTTCAGGCCATGGCGTGATGCACTCGCCGGCGACCGGACGGGCATTGAGCGAGATCATCTTGGATGGGCGGGCGACGTTCCTCGATGTTTCGTCATTATCGATCGGGCGTTTTGCAAACGGCAAACTCCTGCACGAAACGGCGTTCATTTAGGATCTTGGGAATGCGGAAGGAGCTATCTTTATGACGACAGCACTAGTTCATCATCCGATCTTCGAGAGGCACGATACCGGGCCTGGGCATCCGGAAACTGCGGACCGTTACCGAGTTGTGCTAAATGCCCTGCGGCGTGACGCAACAGTGTGGACTGCCTTAAATGAGATAACGCCCGAAAAGGCCTCGCAGGGGTTCGTCCAAGCTGTCCATACCAAGGAGCATTTCCAGCGCGTAGAGCGAGCCTTTGCGAGTGGGCTCGACCGCCTGGATGCAGACACGGTCATCTCAATGCAGTCCTTCGATGCGTCACTCTTCGCCGTCGGCGGCACGATAGCGGCCGTGGACGCGATCATGAAAGGAGATGCGACCAATGCCTTCGTTGCCGCCCGCCCGCCCGGACACCACTCGTCGGCCGAACGAGCGATGGGCTTCTGTCTCTTTAATAGTGTGGCGGTCGCCGCACGGTACGCACAGAATATGTACCAGCAGATCGAGCGTGTCGTGATAGTCGATTGGGACGTTCACCACGGCAACGGGACACAAGGGATCTTCTACAACGACCCAAGCGTGTTCTTTTTTTCGATGCACCAATATCCATGGTATCCGGGCACGGGCTCACGCGGAGAGACCGGACAAGGCAGGGGCCTCGGAATGACTATGAACGTTCCCGTGAAGGCATTTACAAAGGCGGCCGATCAGACTGCTGCCTTTGTAGCAGCGATAGAGGAAATAGCGTCGAATACGAAGCCTGATCTGATCTTTATCTCAGCCGGATTTGATGGCCATCGTGCAGACCCACTCGGGCAACTGCAACTCGAAGATCCCGATTTTCGTTCGATGACGCGAACTCTGATGCAGTGGGCCGACGAGGCCTGCGATGGCCGCATCGTCTCTTGTCTTGAAGGCGGCTATAACCTGCATACCCTCGGAGAGACCGTAAAGGAACACGTCGCTGAATTGGTCGATCTCTGATCTGCTTCTTTCGGCTCGGGAGCTGTGTTATTATCTTGCTCATCCTCAAAGCAGAATGGAGTAAACGCAATGCCCGATATCGAAACTACGTGCGTTCAGTGCAAAGACCTTTTTCTTTTTACTGAAAAAGAACAGGACATTTTCTATCAGCGAAACATGGCGGCGCCTCAGCGCTGCCCGAAGTGCCGATCAAAGAAAGCAGCTTCGGGCGAGAACGCACCGACACGATTTGAGATAGTGTGCGACCATTGCGGCAAGCATGATCAGGTGCCGTTTCAGCCAAAGGTCGGTAGAACGGTCCTTTGCCGAGAGTGTCATGAAGCGACTCGATCAAGGGCCCGTTTCGCCTAGACCTTCTTGGGCCTAACTTGAAAGGTGAAAATGCCGGCTGGACGTTCTCGACCGACGTTTTCACCTTTTGCATTTTATTCACTATGACCTTTGAAACTGTTGTTTATGAAACGAACGGATCGGTTGCGACCGTGCAAATGAACCGACCCGATTTTCTAAATGCGCTCTCGCTCCAATTGAGCATTGACCTAAAAGCGGCTATCGAAAAGGCCATCGCTGAAGAAGTGCGGGCCGTGATACTGACCGGTTCGGGGCGGGCATTTTGTTCGGGCGGTGACCTGCGCGAAATGAAGGCAATGGGCGAAAGGGAGGGGAACATCGAGGCATTTCTGGATTCTCCTCTTAAGGCCCTTCACGATGTGATCTTGCTGATCCGAGAGACCCCGATTCCGTTTTTAGCGGCCGTTAATGGCGTGTGCGCTGGTGCCGGCACAAACTTTGCGCTTGCGTGCGACCTTGTGATCGCTGCGGACGATTCTTCTTTTAACGAAGCATTTGTGCGTATCGGCCTATCGCCGGACTGCGGAGGGACATTCTTCTTGCCGCGGGCAGTTGGAGAAAAGCGTGCTGCGGAGTTGTTCATGACCGGCGGGACAATAGAAGCTAAGCGCGCGGAGGAGATCGGGATGATAAACCGGGTCGTGCCGGCCGCCGAACTGCTTCAGGAAGCCCAAAAGTTGGCCGCTCAACTCGCCTCCGGTCCAACCGGAGCCTACGGTCGTATCAAGCGGATGCTGAACGCTTCGTTCTCAAACGACCTGCGTTCGCAGCTCGCCCTCGAGGCAGAATGTCAGCTCGAATCGGGCCGCAGTAGTGATTTTAATGAGGGCGTCTCTGCTTTTTTTGAAAAGAGATCACCCATTTTCAAGGGTGATCAGGGATAAGCATTTGAAAGCTCTGGGAAAATGCCACGCATCGTAGCCATTGGGAGCAGGAAGTCGAATCGCCCCTTGTTGATCGCTTCGGCATTGGTCTCCCACCACCGTGAGGTAAAATCGAACGCACCGGCCTCGAACATGTTTTGCAAGTAGGCATTTCCCATTGCCGGGTTCACTTCCGCGTAATCCTCCCAGCGATTTTCCGAACTTATTGCCTCCTCAACAAAGTCCCTTCCAAAGTTCTTTCCGATCATCCACGCCTGTTGGATATGAAATAATTCGTGGACAGTCGTGATAAGAACGGCGTGTCGGAGCGAATCCGGTCTCAGACCGTTCCGCTTTGCCCGGCCTCGATCTCTGAAGGTCTCGGAGCCGACCCTCGCGACATGAGCGTAGAGGTCCACCAGGCACATCCCGACACAGAAACGCTTCTCTTCGTTGACCGCTTGCAAGAATGGGTAGGTTATACCCATATCCGTCGGACTGCCGCCTGCCCACAGCTTGTGGGTCTTACCGTTCGTAAATATTATCGTGGCCCGCTTTTTGTACCCCGCACGCGTTGTCGCAAATGCCGGATCGATACTATTGAGTTCCGACTCCGTTAACTTTACTGAACCAAGCCTCATAGTCCCTCCTCGCGACCAGGCCCTTCCGGCCGCACATGCACTACGCGTCGATGAGACACGGAAGGGTTCAACCGACGCAAAATTTTCAATGTGTGAAAGTTGACGCCGGTGTGGGCTCAAAGGTAAACTCTAATGAAAATGAAAATCGTTTTCAATAGTAACTGAGTTTTAATTTAAGGTTCGCGGCCGTTTCCCGCCGTCTCTCAAATGGTTTCGTCGGCCATCTGGCGGAGAATCAAAGTCGAAAAAGCATGGAAATTGTAGTTTCACGAGGCTCGAAGAAGAACAGAGCAGGTACGAGGAAGGGTCGGTATTGGGTGCTTTCGGTCCTCTCGACCGGAGCGATCATCGCCTTCACCATAGGCAGCAGTCATCGGATGGTCGTGGGATATGCTGAACAGCGTAATGGGAAGTTCGAGATGACCTCGCCGCGGCGTGAGATGAATGAACCGATCGATTTCAACATTCCGGCCGGCTTGCTGGGAAAGGTCCTGGAGGCCTTCCAGAAACGCACGGGGCTGATCGTCGAAGTGGAGAACGAGAATATCCGAGCGATCGAGTCGCCGGGTGTGATAGGCAACTACACGGTCGAGGCGGCGATCAGGCAGATCCTCAAGGGTACTGGCGTCAGCTATTCGTTTCGAGACGCTCGCACTGTGCTGCTTTCGATCAAGGCTGAGGTGTCGTCGGTGGAGATCCGGGACGACAATGTCCGCCTGATCTCGTCGCCAAAGCACACCGCTGACCTTCGCGATACGCCCCAGACGATCAACGTGATACCACGGTCTGTGATCGAACAGCAAGGAGCCACTACGCTCCGCGACGTGCTCACGAACGTTCCCGGCATAACTTTGACAGCCGGCGAAGGCGGAGCACCCGCAGGCGACAACCTAACGATTCGGGGATTCAGTGCTCGAAACGACATCTACATTGACGGAGTCCGCGACCTAGGTGCCCAATCCCGGGACCCGTTCGATCTTGAGCAGGTGGAGGTGGTAAAAGGGCCAAGCTCGACTTACACCGGTCGCGGCTCGACCGGCGGGACGGTCAATCTTGTTAGCAAGCAGCCCACAACACAGAGGTCGTTTGGCGGCGAGGTCACGGGCGGAAGCGACAAGAGGAGACGGGCGACCGCCGACATCAACGTTGCGTTCGGTGATTCGATCGCATTCAGGTTGAATGCTATGGCTCATGACTCCGAGTTCGCGGGCCGTACCGATGTGAAGAACCGCCGATCCGGCATTGCGCCGTCGGTCATGTTCGGACTTCGAAGCCGGACGCGATATACCCTCAGCTACTTCCATATCGGACAGGAGAATACGTCTGACTACGGAATTCCCTGGGTGTCTGCGACAAACAAAGTGCTATTAGAGTATCGTGACCAGCCGGCACCGGTACCTCGGTCGACCTTTTACGGATTTATTGAGCGAGATAAGGAGCGTCTGCGTTCGGATCTCGGTACGGCCCGTATCGAGCACGACTTTAATGATCGGATGTCGATCCGTAACCAGTTTCGATACGGCTATTCTCGACGCGATTCGATCGCTACGCCGCCGAGATTCGCCAGTCCCGATTCGACCGTCATTAACCGCGAGATGCGTGCCTGGCTGGCCAACGATGACATCTTCGACAACCAATTCGATCTCACGGCTAGGTTTCGAACAGGTTCCATCAGGCATTCCCTGGTTTCGGGAGCAAGCTATGCATACGAAAAGAATCGTCGAGTGCTGCGTTCGGCAGCGAACTCTCCGACGACGCTTTTCGATCCGAACCCGCGGGATCTGTACCCTGGGGTGATCGTAGTGAACCCGCTCGAGCCCGTGGTATCGGCGCGTTCATTCGCCGGTTACGTGTTCGATACGATCGGCATTGGCCGAAAGGTGCAAGTACTTGGCGGACTACGCTGGGATCGGTTCGATGTCAAAGGACGGAATGTCAGCGGTTCTACATTTGTCCCGCTCGACCGCGTCGATACGATCTTGAGCGGAAGGGCAGCGATCGTCTATAAGCCGGTCGAAGCAGGTTCGTTCTATGCAAGTTTCGGCACGTCGTCGAATCCGTCCCTCGAAGGACTGCTGTATTCCCCTGCGAGTATCGACCTCGAACCGGAAAAGAGCAGAACATATGAGGCCGGTACCAAATGGGACGTTTTCGGGGGCAAACTCCTCTTCAACGGAGCGGTCTTCCGAGTCGAGAAAACTGACGCGAGGACGACAGATCCCCTTACCGCAACCGTGACGCTCGATGGAAATGTCAGGATCGACGGGATCGAATTGAGCGCGATGGGCAATATAACCCGCAGCTGGCAGATCTTTGCGGGCTACTCTCTGCTTGATAGCGAGATCGTCAAGTCGCATGCATTCACGGTGGTGAACGGAGAGGCATTTTATGAGCAGGGCAAAGAGCTGGTCAATACGCCGAGAAACTCGTTCAACCTTTGGACAACCTATCGGATGGGCCGATTCTTCTTTGGCGGCGGTCCTCGGTTCATCGGCAAACGGTATGGCAATAACATCAACACCCGATCGGTCGACGGGTATTGGGTGGCAGACATGATGGCGTCGTACCGGTTGACGAAAAATGTCGATCTTCGCGTGAATCTTAATAACATCGGCGACAAGTATTACATTGACAGGATCGGCGGCGGGCACATTATCCCGGGTGCGGGGCGTGTACTGCTCGTGAGCTCTGGTTTCCGGTTCTGATTACGAAATGCTTGTTCAAATTCCTTCAGTGTTTACGCCCGAGGCGGTGACGGAATGCCGTGATCTTCTTGAGGCTTCCAGATGGATCGACGGCAACTTTACCGCAGGACATCAGTCTAGGCTTGCAAAGCGAAACCGGCAGCTTGCCGAGGACGATCCGACGGCGATCGAGATCGGCGGACGGATCTTAAGTGCGCTGCAGGCAGATCCACTATTCGTATCCGCGGCTTTACCCCTAAAGGTCTTTCCGCCGCTTTTCAACCGATACGAGGGCGGCGAGAACTTTGGCACCCACGTGGACAACGCGATCCGCCATTCACACGTATCGGGCGGCCAGATCAGGACCGACCTTTCCGCGACACTGTTTTTTTCGGAGCCGGACGAATACGGGGGCGGCGAACTTGTCGTTGAAGATACCTATGGCGTGCAGCGGATCAAACTCTCGGCCGGCTCTCTGATCTTGTACCCGGCGAGCAGCCTTCATCACGTTACTCCAGTTACCAGCGGAACTCGCCTCGCGTCCTTTTTTTGGATCCAGAGTATGGTGCGTGACGACGGCTGCAGGACGCTGCTGTTCGACATGGATAGGGCGATCCAGAGACTTGCTGCCGCCGACCCACTTGACGCATCAGTGGTTTCGCTAACGGGGATATATCACAACCTGCTCCGACGGTGGGCGGAGATCTGAGAAATGGAGGGATCGGCGATACCATTCGCGGATAAGCAATGAGGAGTTTTAGAACAGCTTTTTTTTGGCTTCACCTAACGGCAGGACTCATCGCTGGTGTCGTGATCTTTGTCATGTGTGTTACCGGTGCGCTGCTTGCGTTCGAGCGGCAGATCATCGAGTTGTCGGAGGCTGAAGCCCGATGGGTTGTGGATAGGGATCGATCGGAAATGATAGGACCGTCCGAAGCATTGGCAGCGGTGATGGAACTGAGGCCTGACGCAAAGCCCTCGGCCATCTCGATCAGGCGTGAGGCCGGGGGCGCATGGGAGGTCTCACTTGGCCGTGATGGATCGGTCTTTGTGGATCCATACAACGGAGTTATCACGGGTGAAAGCAACAAGACCGTTCGGGATGCGATGTCCGCACTGCGTGAGTGGCACCGCTGGCTCGCGCTGTCCGGCGATCAAAGGCCCATCGGTAAGGCGATCACTGGGACAAGCAATCTTCTCTTTCTTTTTCTCGCGCTCTCGGGCATCTACATCTGGTTCCCTCGAAACCTGATCTGGAAAGCGGTTCGCCCGGTTATCTGGTTCCGCACGGGGCAGAGCGGAAAAGCCAGGGATTTCAATTGGCACAACACGATCGGATTCTGGACCTCGCTGTTTCTCATTGTTTTCACGATCACGGCAACGGTGATCTCGTACCAATGGGCGTCCAACCTGCTCTATACGCTTACCGGCAACGAGGTGCCGGTCCCGCGATCACCGAGTGCCTCGCGGGGGAAGGCCGAGGAGACCAATTTCGCTGTTCCCGAAGGTCTATCGGGGATATGGGCTACGGCGGAGGAGCGTTCGCCGACGTGGAAGTCGATCTCCCTGC
This sequence comes from Pyrinomonadaceae bacterium, assembly GCA_050246275.1. Classification (GTDB taxonomy): domain Bacteria; phylum Acidobacteriota; class Blastocatellia; order Pyrinomonadales; family Pyrinomonadaceae; genus OLB17. The sequence continues at coordinate 64,913 of JBFWWI010000006.1, read as the reverse complement.
GGTTACCGGCAAGCGGAGACAGTCTGGTCTTTACGATCGACGAAGGAATATATTGGAACATTTTCGGCCGTTCGACCTTGACCCTTTCAGCGAAAGATCCTTCCTTGCAGCGATGGGAACCCTACGGCGAGCGAAATACTGCTGTACAGCTCAGATCCTGGTTCAGGTTTACGCATACGGGAGAAACTGGGGGTTTGATCGGGCAATTGATAGGGTTCATTGCGTGCGTTGGTGGAGCGTTTCTGGTCTGGACGGGGCTTTCGTTGGCCCTACGGCGGTTCGGAAACTTCATTAAGCGGCACAGAAGGGCAGAGGTAGAGCGCTAGCAACTATTTTCATGGATCAGAGTTTTGAATGAACGGCAGGGATGCGATCTTCGCGTTTCCTGCCGTATCGCTTATGCTTTCAATTTGCCGATGCAATCATTGACGTACGGACAACTGATTCGCGGAAACCGCAATTTTCGAAATCTGCTATATGGACAGTTCGTGTCCGAGTTGGGCAACTGGTTCAATTTCATAGCGGGTCTCGGCATCGTGCGCCTTGTATCTGACGCGTCGCCCACCGCAGCCGGGCTTTTTTTCCTCTGCCGCGTCTTGCCGTTCGCGGTGATCTCGCCGATCGCCGGAACATTTGTCGATCGGTTTTCAAGGCGGCAGGTGATGATCTGGACCGACCTGGCGCGGGTCGTCGTAGCCCTGATGTTCCTGTTCGTCACGAGCGCGGACGACCTTTGGATAGCTTACGTCGCCACGGTCGCACTCTCTACGTTCGGTGCGTTTTTTGAAGGTGCAAAAAATGCAACAACGCCCAATCTCACCGGCCGTGAGGGGATCCTTGCAGGTACGGCCTTGATGTTCTCTACCAGGTTCCTTTTGATGGCGATCGGCTCTGGACTCGGCGGTTGGGCCGCAGCGATTTTCGGCTACGAGGCAGCCTTTATCATCAACGCCGCCTCTTTCCTTATTTCTGCATATACGGTCTGGCTTATACCGGAAGAGGCCACCAGAGATGAGGCGACCGCAAAGCTGATGGCTGACCGGTCATCGAGGCCCTCTTTCTTTACCGAGCTTCGAGAGGGCTTGCACTATACTGTTGCAAACCATTTTGCGCTGACGATATTGCTAATGAACATCATCTGGGCTGTCGGCGGAGGTGCGATCAATGTCGTATTCGAACGTGTCGGCGGAATATACTTCGCTCAGCTCGAGGGATGGAATCCAGACATGGCAGTTGGGATATTGTGGTGGGCTGCCGGCCTCGGCCTTACGGTCGGAATGCTGATCGCCCATCGAACCTCGGTCTATCTCGACCGGGCCGGGCGCCACACATGGTTCATCGGGCTGGCTTTGATCGTTCACGGACTGCTCTTTGCGATCGGCGGTCTCGTGCCTACACTGGCTCTCTTCGCCTTTTTTACCTTTATCTCAAGGGCGGTGGTGGGTGTGGAGTATGCGGTTCAGGAAACTCTGTTTCAAAGATCGCTTCCTGACCACATACGGGGCCGGATTTCCACCCTGGATCGCGGGGCCGAGTTGACCGTCTTCGGCGTCACGAGCTATATGTCTGCCGAACTGATGTATTTCATTACCCCGATGACACTTACGATCTTGTCGGGAGTTATCTCGGGACTGGCAGGCGTGGTATGGTTCTGGCGGCAAGGTACGACGAATGAAAAGATCTCTGAGGCACCGGCTTGAAGGACTGACAACGCGGCAGCGGACCGGCCAAATGACATTAGGCGGATTCGGAAATCTCGCGCGTGGAATACGGAACGCGATTGCGATCGGGACGGTCATCACAGTAACGCTGGCGTTTCTTCCGTTCCGCGAGTTTCTGACGCCGACTGAGGTCGCGTTGACCCTTCTGCTGGTCGTGCTTTTCGCCTCGACTCTTTTTGGCAGTACCTCGGGCCTCTTTGCTTCGGTGTGCGCCATACTTTGCTTCAACTTCTTTTTCCTGCCTCCGTTTCACACGTTCGATATATCAGGCCCCGAAAACTGGATAGCATTTGGGACTTTCGTCATAACGGCCCTTATCGCCGGACAGCTTTCAGGGTATGCACGCCGTCGGGCGGAGGAGTCGATCGGAAGGCAAAAGGAGATTGAGAGGCTGTATGACGAGCTTCGTTCGGCCTTTGAGCAAGCTAGCGAAGCGGAAGCCCTTAGAAAAAGTGAAAAACTGAAATCCGCCCTGCTGGACGCGGTCACACACGATCTGAGAACGCCGCTCACGTCCATCAAAGCCTCGGTCACTACCTTGCTTGAGAATATGCGGTCAAGTGTGCTCGACCGGGAATCTCAGCAGGAATTTCTTGAAATAATCGACGAAGAGACAGATCGGCTGGACGAATTCATCGAAGGCATTGTCGGCATCGCGAAGATCGAGGCGAACGCGTTTGAACTTCGGCGGAGGTCGGCTTCGGTAGATGAGATCATCACCAACGCTCTGGAAAGAGCCGACCGGATAACCGAGGATCATTCAGTCAGAGTAAGGATCGAACCCGATCTGCCGAATGTCTACGCTGATGCCTCCTCCATAGCGGAAGTGGTTTTCACGTTGGTAGACAATGCGGCGAAGTACTCGTCGAGCGGGACTATCATCGAAGTATCGGCCAAGCCGGTCGGACAGGGCCAGATCGGGATAGCCGTTCAGGATCAAGGGAAGGGGATCGAACCGGCAATGAGGACCAGGGTGTTCGAAAAATTCGTCCGCGGCGGATCAGAACACGAAATACATAAGAGCGGCGGGGGGCTCGGCCTCGGCCTTGCGATCGCCAAGGGGATAGTGGAATCTCAGGGCGGAACGATCAGCATCCGCGACGGAGAGAACGGATTTACGACCAGATTTCAAGTGATCCTGCCGGTCATGAGCGACGAGGAAAATCAAGATCATCCCGACAACGAGAGAGTCTAATGCCAAAGCGAATACTTGTGATCGACGATGAATTTCAGATCACCCGCGTCTTAAAGCGGAGTCTCGGGGCTCACCGATATGACGTAAGGGCGGCGGCCGACGGGGAATCGGGCATGGACCTTTTCAGGGATTTTCGACCCGACCTGGTGATAACCGACCTTTCAATGCCGGCGATGAGCGGGATAGACGTATGCCGTGCGATCAGATCGATCTCAGACGTGCCCATAATCGTCCTGTCGGTCAAGGGCGAGGAACGGACAAAGGTCGAGGCTCTCGATGCAGGGGCGGACGATTACATTACTAAACCGTTCGGAATGAATGAGTTGCTGGCACGTGTTCGCGCGTCGCTGCGACGCGGCCCGGACGAGAGGGACGAGGTCATAAAGGTGGGTGATTTTGTGCTCGACATCGCGAAACGAACGGTCACCGTTAACGGTGAAGAGGTACGTCTCACGCCGAAAGAGTTTGAACTTCTCGCATATCTTATTGAACATCACGACCGGGTCTTAACGCACCGCACACTTCTGTCCAAGGTGTGGGGAGGTGATCTTACCGAACAAACAGAGTATCTGCGGGTCTTTGTCGGCAACCTTAGGAAGAAGATCGAACCTACGCCGTCAAAACCGCGATACATCATCACAGAACCGTGGGTCGGGTACCGGTTTACACCATCCGAATAGGCCTTTACAAATTCTTTATATCCATTTTATCGATCCTTTATCAGCCTTGCCATATCTTCAAGGATGGTAGGAGGCATCATGCGCGTAAAGAGCGTGAATAATGAAATGGCGACCCCGACGATCCTGGATACAGCTTATGTTGCCGATAACGCACCGACGTCCGATCGGCGCTTTGGACGGATCAGACTCATATGGAGAGTGATCCTGACATTCTCGGGTATCGGCGGGGTTGGATGTGGGGTGACTAGCCTGATCCTCTCCGGACTCACTTTCTTAAAGCTCGTGGACGCCAGGTCTGGAGTTAGGGTCGCGGTGCCAGTCCTGATCGTTATTTGCCTGAGCTTGCTTATGCTGGCGGCTCATGCGATGGACCGTTTACGGGATCTGAATTCGGGCGCTTAGATCGCATGTGGAGTTTCTTTACAACTTCTTTATGCGGTGAATGAGAGTCTGATTGTTTTCCCGAGCTATTGAGGAATAGCGAACTGGAGTTATAGATGGCATCGGCAGCTACTACTGTCAACGATAGGCGTTCCCTTGGCACAAGGGGAATAAGGAACTGGTTCATGCAGGGCGTTCGGCCTTCGGACGCGGCCGGAGCCAGGTCCACTAAGCACCATCAGCACAAGTGGTGGCAGGTGATGTGTCTGACAGGCGTCGACTATTTCTCGACCCTTGGATACCAGCCCGGCATAGCATTCGTCGCGGCGGGTGTTCTGTCGCCGATCGCGACCCTTATCCTCGTGATGCTCACGTTGTTCGGAGCCCTGCCGATATATCGACGGGTTGCGGCCGAAAGCCCGCATGGCCAGGGCTCCATCTCGATGCTGGAGAAGCTCCTGTCGAGATGGAAGGGTAAGCTTTTCGTATTGATCCTGCTTGGTTTCGTGGCTACCGACTTCGTGATAACGATCACTCTTTCAGCGGCCGACGCGACTGAGCATATCATTCATAACCCGTACATAGAGGAGCATTTTCCGGCGCTCGATCATCCGATCGCCGTAACATTTCTTCTTATTGGGGTCTTATCGGCAGTGTTTCTGAAGGGATTCAAGGAGGCGATCGGTATCGCCGTGATCCTTGTCATCGTCTACCTCGGCCTGAATTTTATCGTTATTTCGAGCGGATTATATCAGGTTGCGGCGCAACCGGAGCTTATTACGAACTGGCGTAACGCCCTGTTCGTTTCTGTTTCGTCGGGGGGCGTGCCCGAGCCGAGGGGGCTGCTTGCGATAATCGGACTTTCGCTGCTTGTGTTTCCCAAACTTGCTCTCGGCCTTTCCGGTTTCGAGACCGGAGTCGCGGTAATGCCCTTGGTCGAGACTCCGCGGCGAATTGCGAAGACCCGCAGGCTGCTTATGACCGCAGCACTAATAATGAGCGTTTTTCTCGTCACAAGCAGTTTTGTGACCACGCTCGTTATCCCGGCTGTCGAATTCCAGGAGAGTGGAAAGGCCTCGGGCCGAGCACTTGCGTTTATCGCGCATCGAAATCTGGGCGAATTTTTCGGGACGTTCTACGATGTCAGCACGATCCTGATCCTATGGTTTGCCGGGGCCTCGGCAATGGCGGGGCTCTTGAATATCGTACCGCGTTACTTACCTCGGTACGGAATGGCACCGAACTGGGTCCGCGCCACGCGTCCGCTCGTGATCGTCTTTTCGGTGATCTGTTTTGTAATAACCTTTATTTTTGAAGCCGACGTCGAAGCACAGGGTGGGGCCTATGCGACCGGCGTTCTCGTGCTGATGACCTCGGCCGGGATCGCCGTCACCATCTCGGCCTGGTACAGGCAGCAAATGGCCAGGTGGATCTTTATGGCCATCTCGGCTGTCTTCGCCTATACGACGATCACGAATATCGTCGAACGCCCCGATGGCATCAAGATCGCCGGGTTCTTTATCGCGGGGATAGTGATCGCTTCGTTCGTATCGAGGGCGATGCGTACGACAGAGATACGCATCGAAAAGATCGATCTAGACGATTCCGCAAGGCGGTTTCTGGCCGAACTGGCGGCCGAGGGCGACATTCGCATTGTGACAAATCGCCGCGAGACGGGCGATGTGACCGAATACCGATTCAAAGAACACGAGAAGCGGATAGACAATCATATTCCGTCAGCCGATCCGATACTGTTTTACGAGGTGGAGGTCGGAGATGCTTCGGAGTTTACAGGACGCTTAAAGATCAGCGGCATCGAGATCGGCGGTTTCAAAATATTACGTACCCGATCGCCGGCCGTTCCCAACGCTATCGCCGCCCTGCTTCTTCATATTAGGGACACGACAAATAAGATCCCGCATGTCTACTTTGGCTGGAGCGAGGGCAACCCTGTGAAATATATGATCAGGTATCTGTTATTCGGCGAGGGGGATACGGCACCTGTAACACGCGAGATCTTGCGTAAGGCCGAAACCGAGCCGGACCTTCGACCTAGCGTTCACGTTGGCGGTTGAGCCGAAGGACTCAGGCGGTTATTATGACTGCCCTCTTTCCGGTGAGTTCGGAAAAATCCTTTGTGAAGATGGCCTCAACCGCTCGATGTTTGCCTACGATCTGGGCGATGTCCTGGGCCGAAATGACGCCCGTATCGGTGTGGGTAATGACCCACTGCTTGATATTTGAGGCACGGTTCAGAAGATCGTCGACGAGCCGGACGTATTGCGATCTGGTCTCGACCGGCCTGCCCAGTTTTCCGGCCGTTGAGGCTTCGAATTCCGGCCAGAACCCTGCATTGCCGCGAAGCCATTCTTCGCGCCATGGGCGGGACCCGTTGGCGCCTATCTCAGCTTTAGGAAGGCGAAGAAAAAGAACGTCGCCAAAGGTCTCGGCCACGAAAGCATCAGGCGTTTTGTTATGGCAGACGTGGCCGCTGCCCCCTGCGACAGGTTCGGGCATCACGGAAAGCAGGCGGCGGAATGTCGCCGAGAGCGGCTGACGAAGTTCGCGAGTATCGTCCGAGAACGAACCTACATAGTCCCCGACCGCGAACACCAGACTTGCCGCGATAGCCCGCTTGAATGGGGAATCCAGCCGGTCGATGTTTCGCCTTAAGTTGTCGAACCACCAGGAATCCACCTCGGAAAAGTATCGCAGCAGAGACTCATTTGTGAGTTTATAGCCCGGAATGTAAGCGTCTTCAAGGATGAGTTCGACGTCGCGTTCATCGAGCTTTTCAGCGGTATTCTGAATCACGCCGATCGAACGCTGCCAATCCGATTGCAAGATGTCGTTCGAGGCCACTCTCACGTTTCGACGTTTTAGATAACTGCCGATCGCGGGGTCCCCCATCAACGGTATCGCTACTGAGGCGAACTTGAACCTATAAAGGATGCTTAGCTCAAAGGCGAGCCAGCCCGGCGGTGTGGTGGTCGATAACATCACGTTTTGACTTTCCGAACAAATCCAAGAACGGCGGTCGGAAGCAGCGTTCTAAATTCCTAAAGAAAGAAATGTCTTTACTATCTGAGGATCAAACTCGATGGCGGCAAACTCCGCTAGATACCGGCGGGCCTCTTCGGGCGAACGAGCGTGGCGTCGGGGCCGATCGTCCGTAAGAGCGGCGTAGGCGTCAGCCAGCCGGAGTATCCGCGCTCCGATCGGGATCTCGTCACCTCGAAGCCGGTCGGGATATCCCTCGCCATTCCACCATTCGTGATGCCAGCGTACAAATAATTGAACGCCGCGCGAAAAACCGCGCTTTGCAGTCTCTTGTTCGCCGACCACCGGATGGCGCTGCATGTCGAGACGTTCGACATCAGTAAGAGGCCGATCCTCGCGAATGTAACTGCGATTCATGGCCATCTCCCCAATATCGTGCACCAATGCCGCCTGCTGAAGAACAAATCGATCCTCGAAAGGGATCCCTAACTTGGTCGAGACAGCGTCGGCGATCTCGGCTAAACGAAGGCCATGAGAATGGGTATAGCCCTCGAACTGGTCGATCTGGGTCGATAAGTCGAGGAGCTTTTCTTCGAAGACGGCGCGTGCCTGCCCATGGCTATGCATAGGTACTAAGAATAAAGGAAAAAAGGGAAACGCAAAAGCGGCAACGCCAAACTCCAGAATCGGAGCTTTTGCTGTGGCGGAGGAACTTTGAACTACTGTTTGAGTTTACCGAGCGCGGCAAGAGCTTCCTTGTTATTTGGAACAAGTTCCAGAAATCGCTTGAGCTCGCCCTCGGCTCTCTTGAGCATATTTTGGTCGATGAGAAAATCCACCAGCATCATACGTACCTTCGCATTCTTTGGATCGAGCTTTATTGCGGTCTGCAGCTCTGATTCAGCCTTATGACGCTGCTTTTCGTCCACTTTTGAAAGAGCGACCCCATAATAGGCGTGATATAGCGCATTCTGAGGACTGTAGTGGACGGCACGGCCAAGATAGGCCGACGCGGCCTCGAATTCCTCGTCGTTGAGCATATTGAGCCCTTCTTCAAAGCTTTCTAGTCCTTGCTCCGATTGTCTTGCTGCCGGATCGGTCAGGTCGGGCTGCCCGGCTGCACGTCGTTTCTCGCGGGCCTCGATCTCCCGGTACATTTTCGAATTGTAGGCCTCGCGGGATTCGGGCGATTTAAGGATCTCATGTGCTTGCGCAAGAACGGTAAAGGCCATTTGGATCCTTCTCAAGTTAGCTTCGGATTCTCGATGGTAGCGGTCCGGATGGAACATTTTCGCGAGCGAGAAGTAAGCGTGCTTGATCTCGATAGCATCTGCCTCCGTCCGAATACCGAGCGCGTCATAATGGGTCTCCGCCTTCTCGATCTGCTCGAGGTACTGCGGAAGTGTCAGTTTGATCTCGGGCAATTTAACGGGTTCTGCCTCGCTCGGCGGAGCGTCGGTTGCCTCCTGAATCTCTTCTGCCTGTTCTGCAGGTACGGACGCGACGTCGGAGGCGTTCTTGACCTTTGACATCCGCGCGGTCAGGATCGCTCCGATCTTGTTCGGGGAGAATGCGGCATTCCAGTCCCGCCGGACGAGCAATCCACCAAGCCAAAGCGTGTAGAGTGCTTGAAGGATCCCGCCTTCGGGCATCGTGCATAGATTTCGGAGTTCTTCGATGGTCAGAGAGCGACTCTCGAAACGCTTCAGGATCTCAGCTTCGTGTGCCTGAAGGCTTGCGTCCAGCCGCGCCTCCGGAACGGCAGCGAAACTCTCCTGAACACTTTTGAATCGGCCGTAGATGTGCTCGGAAGTTGCGCACCGGGCGTAGTCGATCAGGATCTGTCGCGCGTCGATCTGATATTGGAGGCCATCGCGAGCACGGATAAGTGGACTGAATGTCCAATCGCCGTCGTTCCGGGTCAGCAAGTCGACCACAATGTCGGTCATCTGTACCACGAATGCCTCATCGATATCTTCCTTGGGCAAGACGCCATCATTTACCAATGAGGCGGAGAATTCGACGTCGTTAGCGAAGTTCGGGTAAGTGCGTATCAACTTCGCATCGATCTTCTTCTTTCGTAGAAGAATATTGAAGAGCCGGAGCGATTTTGAGTTGGAAACGGCATAAACGATCTGCCCATCGCGAAAATAAACTATGGATTTCTGGCTTCCGCTGTTTATGCGCAGGGCACCGCTGAAGTTCGCCTGGACAATTTCGACCAAAAGCTCGGCGAACGGGTACGCCTCAAGAGTGCCGTGATTTTCGAGATCGTTTTGTGCGGTCATGGGGGGCTGAAAGCTTGAGGAACAAGGTGCGGAGGACTCGCCCACTTGAATAATAGCAGATGGGACGATTTACCTGCAAAAATTTTTCGCGGACGGCGACCACGGACGCTAATTTGACAGCGTTGGGCTAAAAAAGCGAAAGTTTCTGGTGATCTCATAAAGGAGTTGATCTCTGGGTAAAGAGTCGATAATTATTCGCGAGTGCGCGACGATTGGGGAGCTGGCCGAATGCGTCCAACTTCAACGCGAAGTTTTTGCATTGCCTGAAGTTGAGCTGTCTCCCGTCCGTCATTTTGTGGTGACGCGAAATGCCGGTGGTTTCACCTTGGGTGCCTATGACGGCGACCGGCTGGCGGGCTATGTTCTGAGCGTGCCGGCTTTTCTACGCGGTGAGAAGGCCTTCTATTCACACATGACCGGCGTTCGGCCCTACTATCAGGGCTCGGGCGTCGGACGGCAGCTGAAATGGGCACAAAGGGCGAGGGCCCTCGCTGAGGGTGTAAGATTCATCAAATGGACTTTTGAACCTGTGAAGGCAAGGAATGCCTTTTTCAACCTGGAGAAACTAGGGGCGATCGTCACGGAATACGAACGGAATTTCTATGGTACTGATTATGCTGTGGCACCGGAGAGCGGAAAGCAGATCGGCCTGCAGAGTGACCGACTCTTTGCGGAATGGCACCTCGAAAGCCCAAAGGTGACCGCACTTGCAAACGGTGAGGTCTACGCCGAAACAGGCGAATCTGAAGCCGAAGTGGAGATCGTGAACGATTGGTCAGCTCTCGTCGAAAGGGATCCTGCCGGCGCGCTGGAACTGCAGCTACGCGTTCGCGGCAAGTTCGAAGAGGCGCTCGCACAACGGCTGATCGCTCGAGGATTTCGTCGCGATCAAGATCACCCCGCCTACCTTTTTTACAGAGACTAGGATGCCGCAATTCGACATAGATCCCGACATTCGCAAAGCGAGGACACTCGCCTCGGATTTTTATACCGACCCGGTATTTTTCGAGCTCTCGAAAGAAAGGATCTTTGCCCGCAGTTGGCATTTTCTGGGCCGCGACGACGAATTTGAGAACCTGAAGCCTGCCACGCTGCTGACAGGAACTCTGGACGAGCCGATCCTTTTGACAAAGAGCGGCGAGAAGGTTCGCTGCATCTCAAATGTTTGCACTCACCGTGGAAAGGTCCTGGTCGATGAACCGTGTGCTGCGAGCTTGATCCGGTGCGGATATCATGGGCGGCGGTTCGCGCTCGACGGAAAGTTCCTTTCGATGCCGGAATTTGACGGTGTAGCGGATTTTCCGAACGAGGCGGACGACCTTAGGAGCATACCTTTTGAGATATGGAACGGATTCCTGTTTGCATCGCTTGATCCGGCGGCCACGTTCGCAGATTTTGTCGGCGAAGCGAGTTTATGGGCGGAACGCCTGTTTCCAAACAGACTCGCCATTTCCGAGACACGCGAATATCAAATCAATGCCCATTGGGCGCTATATTGTGAGAACTACCTCGAAGGATTTCACATCCCGTACGTCCACAGGTCGCTAAATGAGATCGTCGATTACGGAACTTACACGACGGAGACCTTTAGGTTTTCGAGCGTTCAGACAGGATACGACGATCTAGGAAATATCGTCGCGAGATACTTGTTCGTATTTCCCAACCTCATGTTCAATTATTATCCGTGGGGTGTCTCTGTGAATATCGTGAGGCCTGTGAGCCACCAACGGACGATCGTCGAGTTTTTGACTTACGTGGCGGACGAGGACCTGAAGAATACCGGAGCCGGAAGTGATCTTCACGGTGTCGAGCTTGAGGATGAGGCGGTGGTTGAAAGTGTTCAAAAGGGAATTAGTTCGCGATTTTACACCCAAGGAAGATATTCGCCGACGCGTGAACAAGGCACCCACCATTTTCATCGGCTGATCGCGGAATTTATCGGATGAGTTCAAAATTGGAGAAAGATATCGCAAGCCTTCGTGCCGAGATCGAGCGGCATAACGAGCTTTATTATCAGAAAGCCGATCCGGAGATATCGGACTATGAGTTTGACATGATGCTCGAGCGGCTTCGTGCCCTTGAGGCCGAGCACCCGGAGCTGATCACGCCGGACAGTCCGACCCAAAGGGTTGGCGGGAAGGCGGACAGCCTTCGGCCATTCACACATACCGTGCCGCTGATGTCGCTCGAAAACTCGTACGACCTCAACGATCTGAAGGCGTTTACCGAGCGGTGCGAGAGATTGGCTGAGGGGAGGAAGCTCGACTATGTCGCGGAGTTGAAGATCGATGGACTCTCGGTTTCTTTGCACTACGACAACGCGATCCTCACGGTCGGAGCCACGCGTGGTGACGGGCAAACCGGCGACGAGGTCACACAGAACGTGAAGACGATCCGGTCGATACCCCTTCGGCTGAAGAAGGACTCGCCTACTCATGCAGAAGTGCGGGGTGAGGTTTTTCTCTCACGGTCGCAGTTTGCAAAGATCAATGCCGAGCTCGAGATGCAAGGCGAGAAAACCTTTGCAAACCCGCGCAATTCGGCCTCGGGAACGCTGCGGATGCTCGATTCTCAGATAGTAGCGTCACGTAGGCTGGATATGTTTCCGTACGACCTTTTTGCCGGAAACCAGAAGATGTTCGCGACTCATTGGGAGATCTTTGAATGGTTCGAACGCAACGGCTTCAACGTAAATCCGCATCGGGCGCTTTGTACGGGTTATGATGACTTGGTCGCATTCGTCAATGCGATGGAACCGATGCGCGACGAGTTGGATTACGAGATCGACGGTGTTGTAGTGAAGGTGAACTCGACCGCATTACAGCAAGAGTTTGGAGCAACGTCAAAAGCTCCGAGATGGGCGATCGCCTATAAGTATCCGGCTCGGAAGGCGTTCACGAAGCTGCTTGGAATTCTTGTAAGCGTGGGGCGTACAGGCGCGCTCACTCCGATCGCAATACTCGAACCGACGCTGCTCGCCGGCACGACTGTCGGGCGAGCATCGCTGCATAACGAGGACGAGATCCGACGACTCGACCTGAAAATAGGCGATACCGTCGAGATCGAAAAAAGCGGCGAGATCATTCCGCAGGTGCTGTCGGTCGATAAGACCAAACGCAAGGGAAGCGAGACGGAGTTCGAGTTTCCGACGATCTGTCCCGTGTGCGGGTTCGATGCTGTTCGGCCCGATGGCGAGGCAGTTCGCCGATGCACAAATCGCGATTGTCCGGCAAAGATCAAGGGGCGTATTGCCTACTTTGTGTCGAGGAAAGCGATGGATATCGAAGGTCTCGGCGATGTGCTGATCAACACCTTGGTCGACAGCGGCCGCGCCAGGGATGTGGCTGACCTTTATTCGATCACGACCGCCGACATCGCGAATCTCGAAGGGAAGGGCGAGAAGTCGGCGGCGAAGCTTCTCGAGCAGATCGAGGCAAGCAAGACGCGGGGGCTTCAGCGGCTCCTGTTCGGCATCGATATCCGACATGTGGGCGAACGAAACGCAAAAGTATTGGCCCGACATTTCCGCAGTATCGACAATCTCGCAGCGGCTTCCGAGGCTGACCTGGTTGCGATCCCCGAGATCGGCCCGATCCTTGCCGCCAGTGTCTACGAGTTCTTTCACGACGAGCGAAACCTCGAACTGATTGAATGCCTGCGGGCAGCCGGTGTCCAACTCGAAATGGATGCATCATCCACCTCAGCCCTCGATGAACGCTTTGTTGGCAAGACCTTCGTTCTCACCGGCAAGCTCGAAAACTACACCCGCGACGAAGCCGCCAAACTCATCGAAGACCGCGGCGGCCGCGTGTCGTCATCTGTCAGCAAGAAGACAGATTATGTCGTCGCCGGCGAAGATGCCGGATCGAAACTGGCAAAGGCTGAGAGCCTCGGCGTCACGGTTTTGGACGAAGGTTCGTTCGCAAATATGATCGCCTAAATCGATGATCGTCTGACAACGTCGAGTTAGATTTCGGGCTCGTCAGGGTTACGGGCAACAGACATTTCAGAAACTACCTGTGCGAAAACGCCGTAGACGACCAATATACTTACCAGTAAGCCGACGCAAAAAACTATGACATTTAGGTTGTTCATACACTCCTTCGTGTCGTGGTTCCGTAAAGGCCGAGTGCGAGGATCGACGGTACCCAAAGGCCGACAAAGATGGCGGTATCTCGATTTCCTTCACCGAGCAAACCAAACCAAAGAGAGACGGAGAAGAGAAACGACAAGAATGCCGCCGCGAGTATAAATAGATCTGATCGTTCGAGTTTCATAATTTTTGTTAATTTACGACTGACGTATGTTATTTGATTGACCAACCTGTGTTTTCGTGGAGCGAGTCAGTATAGATTCGGGGCTTGGCAAATCTGGTGTTAGTCTCGTGGATTGCCAACCGGGCATACGGCGAATATGATTCAGATTGTGGATGATAAACTATGACAAGCTTCTTTACGACAAACATTGCGGACGCTGATCCGTTGATCAGCAACGCCATCGATGACGAGGTCCGGCGGCAGGCGGATGGCTTGGAGCTGATCGCGTCGGAGAATTTTGTTTCGGAGGCCGTGCTGCAGACGATGGGCACGGTCTTTACGAACAAATACGCCGAGGGCTATCCGGGCAAGCGGTATTACGGCGGTTGCGAGTTCGCGGACGTCGTCGAGCAGACGGCGATCGATCGTGCGAAGGAGATCTTCGGTGCGGAACACGCCAACGTCCAACCGCACAGCGGTGCTCAGGCAAATATGGCGGTACTTTTGACCGCGCTTGACCACGGCGACACGATCTTAGGTATGAATCTCTCGCACGGCGGACATTTGACCCACGGCCATCCGCTGAACTTTTCCGGCATTAACTACAAGGTCGCAGATTACGGCGTCAACCGGGAAACCGAGCAGATCGACTACGACGAACTGCTGAAAAAGGCTGAGGAATCGAGGCCGAAATTACTGATATGCGGTGCGTCGGCTTATCCGCGTACGATCGATTTTGTACGCATCGGCGAGATCGCCCGCAGTGTCGGGGCGAAGGTGATGGCCGATATTGCACATATTGCGGGACTTGTCGCAGTTGGGTTACATCCGTCGCCCATTCAGCATTGCGAGTTCGTCACCACTACCACGCACAAGACGCTTCGCGGCCCGCGCGGCGGTTTGATACTTTGCCGCGTCGAGTTTGCCGCGGATGTGAACCGCAGCGTTTTCCCGGGGACTCAAGGTGGTCCGCTGGTGCATATTATTGCTGCCAAGGCCGTAGCGTTCGGCGAGGCACTTCAGCCCGGATTCAAAGAATACCAGAGGCAGGTCATTGCGAATGCCAAATCCCTTGCACAGACACTGGCCGACGCCGGGCTCCGGATCGTATCGGGTGGCACGGACAATCATCTGATGCTGGTGGACGTTTATATGAACGGCAAGGGAATTACCGGTAAGGCGGCCGAAAAGGCCCTCGAAGAGGTTCACATTACCGTGAATAAGAACACTATCCCGTTCGACACACAGAAACCATTCGTTGCATCCGGCATCCGTCTTGGTACTCCGGCGCTTACGACCCGCGGTATGAAAGAGAGCGATATGGTAAAGATCGGTGGGATGATCGCAGCCATTATCCGTGAGCCCGAATCGCAGGAAGTGAAGGCAAACGTTCGGAGAGAGGTGGCCGAACTTACTGCAAGGTTTCCGATGTATCCCGATCGTTACGTGAGTAAGGGTGCTGAGGCGAACGCGGTGAACTGATTGAAGCGAGTATTGTTTTCAATTATCGGGCTTCTCGTCCTGACCTCGGTCGCACAGCCGCAGGTTGCTAAGCGGGTCGAACCGCCCGCTGATTTCGTCGGCGATGGCTGCACACTGTTTCCGGATGGGAATTATCGCGAATGCTGTTACCGGCATGATCTGGATTATTTTCGCGGCGGGTCTTCCAAAGAGCGGCGAAGATCGGATATCCGTCTTTACCGCTGTGTCCGTCAAAAAAAGGGATGGCACAATGAGATAGCGGCGCCGATCATGTTTCTCGGAGTCAGAATATTCGGTGTGCCACTGCTTCCGACATCATTCCGATGGGGTTTCGGCCAGAAAAAGAAAGCGAAATAAAAGCCGGATCACTCACCCCGCATCTCATTCTCAAACTCGAATTGTTCGAGAACATCACGGGCCTCGTCAGAATCGAACTCAAATGCTTTCTGTTCAAGCGAGTTCGCCGCGATGTCTGCGTAGAGTGGGTCGTCAAGCAGAGGTACCAGCAGCGAAACAGGAAGCATCGCAAGAGTTTCATAGGCGATCGCGCGAATTTGTGGAACTTCGGTCTGCCTGACGACCTCGGCGATCTCACCCGCAGAGAATCTTTCGGCGAGATGGTCCGAGAGCTTGTCTAGCTTGTCGTAATCGTGTTTCTTGATCGCGCGTTCGGCGAGCTGAATGAACACCTCAGCAGAACCGCTTTGCGATTCGAGCACGCGTACGCAGGTTTCCGCCAACTGCGCGATCTCGTCAAGTTTCTCGGAGCTCTTTCGCGATACGGCAGCCTTTGACTGTTCGTCGAGAGCGCTCAAAAGGCGGGAAAGTTCCCAATCGGCATGGGCATCGTAAGAGTATTTCTGAGTTGGGGTCTGCGTCGGGACGGACTTTGATTCGAGCACGCCCACCAACATCTTTTTTGTCTCCGGCCGCAATCCTTCCCAAACGCTGACAACTCCGGAGCCGAGGTCTTTGATCATCATTTTCAACAAACTCAAGTTTGCTACCGCATAGTGAAGTTGTCAAGCAATACCAATAAGTGGTGTTGGGATAGGCGAAAAGTGCAAGTTATTGAGGTCAGTGGCCGATCGGCTCAGGACGCGGATCGTCAAACATTTGCCTGTAGGCGGCGTCCAGTTGTGCCTTCTTTGCCTCGTCGTCAAGGCTGTCTTCGATCACCTCCACGAGCGCGAATGGCGTGTCCGAGAGGCGGCGCAGTTCCCACGCTTCACGATCGGGTAAAGATCGGCGAGAAAACCAAAGCGCGCTATGCTCGCCATAATTTATATCAATGCGGGGAAATTCCGATCGAAGATACAGGGTTACACTTGGGTCGACATTGCCGGCGAGAAAGACAGTTCGGAGCTGCCAGCCATGTTTTTCATACTGACCAATGACACCCCTGACCGTTTCAATGTTCATTATCTTTGAGGTATAAGAGGCCGCGGGCCGCTTTTGAAATTAGCGTTCACGTTGGTGATCTCGACGCGTTTCATTCCGTTGTTTCCGGAAATCGCATTCGCGGCTTCTTTCTCGATCATGTCACGCCCCTTTCCGGGCGAGCGATAGGTATTTGCGAAAACATCTCCGATGGCCAGTTTCCATCCCGACTCTTCACGAACGAAGGGAAGATCTTCCCACTTCCTATCGGTCGAATTCCAGACTTCCAATGCTCCCATCTTATCTTTTACACGCTCGTCACGAAGCTCGGGAAGCGATTCGGAAAACGTCGTGGCGGTAAATCCGTTCTTATAGATCTCCTCGATCGGCTTGTCCTGACGCGCGGCGAGTGAAGCAGCGAAGCCGTGAGTGCTCTTCGACAACTCCCTTTTTATCGCTTCGGTATCCTTACTCTTAACGGCGGCAAAGAGGCGTTTATAGGCCAGCGTCGGCGTATCGCCCGGATTCGCGTCGCCTTTATTTGACGATGACGACGGGGTGTCACTACAAGCCATAAAGACGGCCGCGATCAAAAGCAGGAGCGAAAGAAAAATGATCTTATACATCGTAGAAAGTTAGTATGATAGCGATTACGTTAGAGTATAGGACGCCGATACGGGTAATGTAAATCAGTTCAAATGAAAGCCTTAAGAGTCGAAAACAAAAAACTCTCCCTTTCGGATGTTCCATTCGTGCCTGCGAACGGGGAAACGGTCGTGAGGGTTTTGATGAGCGGTATTTGCAATACCGACATCGAGATCGTTCGTGGCTATGCCAGCTTTAGCGGCACCCTTGGGCACGAGTTCGTCGGCGTTGTTGAGAGTTCCGCCGACCGGCCTGAGATCGCCGGGAAGCGGGTCGTCGGAGAGATCAATGCCGGATGCGGAAAATGTGAAAGATGTGCTATCGGTGATCCGCGCCACTGCCCGGAGCGGACCGTACTCGGTATTAAAGGCCGCGACGGCGCGCACGCGGAATTCCTGACGCTGCCGTCAAGAAATCTGCTGCTTATTCCCGACAGCGTGCCGGATTCGGCCGCAGTATTCGCCGAACCGCTCGCTGCGGCACTTGGAATAACCGAGCAAGTAAATATCGGTCCCGAAACAAAAGTAGCCGTCATCGGCGATGGGAAGCTCGGTATACTATGCGCCATGTGTATGGGTTTGCGTTCAAGCTATGTGACCCTGGTCGGCCGGCACCGCTCAAAGCTGGCCATTGCTGAGGCCCGAGGCGTCGAAGGCCTGCTTTCGAGCAATGTTGGTGATGTTCCTTCCAAGTTTGATGTAGTGGTCGAAGCGAGTGGGTCGGAGACGGGCTTTGCCTCAGCTCTTGATCTGGTCGTGCCGCGCGGCAAGATCGTCCTAAAATCGACATTTTCAGGAAGGCCAACGTGGGAAGCTTGGCGGGTCGTGGTAGACGAGATCACTATCGTCGGCTCGCGATGCGGCCGGATGGCCCCTGCAGTGGAATTACTGGCGCAGGGCAAGATAGATGTCGCCGATCTGATATCGGCGCAGTTTCCGCTGAGCAGCGGCATCGAGGGATTTGACGAGGCAAAGAGAAATGGGACGATGAAAGTGCTCTTGTCGATGGTGTAGACGCACCTCGCGATACTGATCGTAAACGTCAAAAAGTGTGTGGATATTTACCCTTTTTGATATACTCAAGGTCAACGAGTAAACCCCGGATTTTCGCAGATCCCACGACGGAGTAGTACATATGTTTATGGAGAAGCGGCCTTTCCAGAAAAGTAACCTTTACCTGATATTGCTGTCGACTGTGATCGCAGTATCGTCCGCTGCCGGCCAACAACCGCCAAACTCGGCGGCCTTATTGTCGGATTCGTTCGCCGAGGTCGCCAAGAAGGTAGAACCTTCCGTCGTGAGTATCGATGCAAAGTCGCGAAACCAGGAGATCGCGACCCGGGGCAACGGGGCGGTCCCAAACAATTCGGATGATATTCTCGACTTTCTCCGGCGCCAGTCTCGTCGCCCGACGACCTCCGTCGGCAGCGGCTTTATTGTGGACCGTAGCGGATATATCCTTACGAACGCTCATGTGGTTCAGGACTCGGCCCGGATAGTCGTTCGGCTTGAGAACGGCGATGAATTTCCGGCAAAGGTCGTCGGGACTGATGACGAGACCGACGTGGCGGTTTTGAAGGTGGACGCGGGCCGCGACCTTCCGGTCTCTGAGCTTGGCGATTCAAGTAAGGCACGTGTCGGCGAATGGGTGCTTGCCATCGGCTCGCCTTTTGGCCTTGCCCGTACGGTCACAGCCGGGATCGTCTCTCAGACAAACCGCGATACCCCAACGACGACGGTCTTCCAGCGATTCATTCAGACGGATGCGGCCATCAATCGCGGCAACTCGGGTGGCCCGCTTGTGAATATGAAGGGAGAAGTGATCGGTATCAATTCCCAGATCGCGACGTCGACCGGCGACTATAACGGTGTCGGGTTTGCGTTGCCTTCTAATGAAGCCAAATATGTCTATGACCAGATCATCAAGCACGGACGTGTCCGCCGCGGATTTCTCGGCGTCACCCTTGAATCGGTAAAGCCGGAATTTGCAAAGGTTTACGGCCTCGATTCGGCAAAAGGAGCGATCATTACTGATGTGCGGCCTGCTACCGGAGGCGCGGCGAGGGCAGGGTTAAAAACCGGAGACGTCATTACGCGGTTCAATGGACAACCGGTGGCAAGTGCCCAAGACCTCATCGCGCGGGTTGCGTCGTCGTCGCCCGAGGAGAGTATCTCGCTCGATTACCTTAGAGAGACGGGAAGTACGTTCGAACGCCGAACGGCACGTGTAATGCTGGGCGAGCGTCCCGTAGCGACGCGAGCGGCGAATGGCGACCCCGAACCCGTAAAACTTCCTTTGGATGCGAAGGGAGATGAGACCAAGCCTTTTGGCCTTACGGTCAGTGAACTCACGCCGACCCTTGCCGCGACCTATCGGCTCGAAGGGTATAAAGGCGTCCTCGTAAAGGAGATCAATCCGGAAAGCTTTATAGCCGATCTTAAGTCATCGAACGGCATCGGTGCGGCGATAGGGACGGGCGACCTTATTCAAAGGATAAATCGGGTGAGTGTAACGGATTCGAAAGCATTTGTTGAGGCGGTAAGTCGGCTTGAAAAGGGCGACCCCGTGGTCTTGCACGTGCTTACTTACAATCCGGAGACGGCACGTCCAACTCTAAAAGTAGTTCAGTTCACCGTTCAATAGACGGAGATTGATCATATAATTAAATCTAAAGAACCTTTGCAAGCGCAGGGAAATTCTTGCTTTCCCCGATGCCGGTTTGCGGAATCGGGGCAATATATTCGAACACACTAAATCTTATGGCACAGGCAAAACAGGCAAAATCAAAACCAAAGAAAAAACCATCGATCAAGACCTATCAGAATTTCATTGGCGGCGAGTGGGTGAATTCCGCTTCGGGCGAGACATTCGATAACGTTAATCCTGCCGATAGGGACGACGTGGTCGGGCGATTTCCGAGGTCGACCGCTGAAGACGTGAATGCGGCGGTAGCGGCCGCAAAGGATTCTGCCACCCGCTGGCGCCGAACTCCTGCACCCAAGCGAGCAGAGCTTTTGTTCAACCTCGGGGAGATACTCCGCGATAACAAGGATCGCTATACCCAGGAAATGACCCGCGAGATGGGCAAGGTGCTCAAGGAAGCGGGCGGCGATGTACAAGAGGCGATCGACTGTACCTATTACACCGCGGGAGAAGGGCGGCGCTTGCACGGCTTTACGACCCCGGCAGAGATGCCAAATAAGTTCGCAATGTGTGTGCGTCAACCGGTCGGCATCTGCGGCCTCATCACGCCATTTAATTTTCCAATGGCGATCCCGTCATGGAAGCTGATCCCGGCCCTTGTATGTGGAAATACGGTCGTGATCAAATCCGGTGAAGACGTGCCGCTCTCGGCGCTTAATCTCGTTAAGGCGTGTGAGAAAGCGGGCATCCCGAAAGGCGTCGTAAATCTTGTGAACGGGTTTGCGGAACCTGGCGCCGCGCTCGTAGATCACAAGGATGTCAGGCTGATCTCCTTTACCGGTTCCACAGAGACGGGCCGGGTCATAGCAGAGGCCTGCGCCCGCGACAACAAGATCGTGTCGCTGGAGATGGGCGGCAAGAATGCCATCATCGTGATGGACGATGCCGACATCGACAACGCGGTCGATGGTTCGCTTTGGGGAGCTTTTGGTACCAGCGGCCAACGGTGTACCGCATCGTCGCGGCTAGTGGTACATAAGAAGGTCTACAAGAAATTCGTCACAAAATTGGTCGAACGGGTGAAAGCGCTTCGCGTGGGTAATGGGCTCGACCCGAAAACCGATGTCGGCCCGGTGATCAATGAGGACGCGATGCAGAAGATCCTCGGCTACATTCACATCGGGAAGAACATCGACAAGGCGACGTTGGCCTCCGGCGGGAACCATCTGACCAAGGGAGACCATTCAAAGGGCTTCTTTATTGAGCCGACGGTATTTTCCGACGTCAAGCCTGGCATGCGCATCGAGCAGGAAGAGATCTTTGGCCCGGTTACCTCGGTCATACCGTTTTCAACGCTCGATGAAGCTATCGAGATAGTCAACGGCGTGAAATACGGTCTCTCGTCCGCGATCTATACGCAGGACGTTAACAAGGCGTTCTACGCAATGCAGGAGCTTTACACAGGCATCTGTTACGTAAATTCGGCAACGATAGGCGCAGAGGTCCACCTTCCGTTCGGCGGCACGAAAGGAACCGGCAATGGCCACCGCGAGGCTGGTACACAGGTGCTCGATATCTTCACCGAGTGGAAAGCGCTCTATGTAGATCACAGCGGCAAGCTTCAGAAAGCGCAGATCGACGCGGTGGAGATCTAGCGGCCGCGTCAGGAACTCGACCGAACGACGCAGGATCGCGCCAGTTTTGAAAGTGGCTCGGCTCGGGAGTCGCGGCGAGATCTAAATAAGGGTTCGACCGCCGAAGCCAAAAGATGGCTAGGCGATAAGGGCAACCTTCTTTGTCATCTTGGCGTAGCAGGATTCGCAGATGCCGTGCGTCAATTGCGGCATCTGCTCCAGTTCAAAGAGACGGAGACGGTTCATCGCCTCCTCGACTTCTACCCATTCGCTGAAGCCAGATCCTGCGTCAATTCGGTTGCACCACGAACACGCACGAATCAGGTCATCAGAGCGAGGCATGCTGTGCGAAAGTATCGGGATCGGCTCGCGGCCCTCAAGGTCTAGGGGTTGCGTCACGAACTCGACCGATCCGTTTGGCGCGGGACTGATCGTCAGCTCTAGAAGTCGCCGACAATCCGGACTATCACAACGGAGAACGAACCGACTCGACTTCCCTTGTCGAACTTGGGAGACTATTTGCTGATAGAGGCTGGTGGTCGTAACGTCGGTGATGTGATCCCAAATCGACTGGCCCAGGATGATCGCTGGCATCAGATCTGCGCCATCGTTCTCTTCTGCGAATCGACACCAACCATCATCGACAAAGGAGATGTTATCGTTGGCGTCAATTATGTAACGAACACTTAATTCGGAGTGCATAAACGCGGGCTGCTGCGGAGAGTAAGGCGCAGGGGTTATCGAAAACCACTGTCCCTGCTCCTAGTTTATCCTGAACCGGGTGGATTGAGAAATCGACTGCCATCACGCAGGTGCCGACAATTGCTGAGTGGCGACTTGCCAGGAAAGAACTTCATCCAGTCGCGAACGAAATACATATAGGGAAGGCTTATGACACCGGTCGGTATCTGCCGAACTCGATGATCCAAGGCCCGGCGCAGTACAAGTTCATCGATTTTCTAAAGGCGGGACGCCCTTGAATATGGGTGATTGCGACGATCCTGATTCGGATGTTTTGGAGTTTCTGATCAGCCGAAGTAAATCGATCTTATATCGTTTCGATTAATTACAAGAATCGATTATAATCTCAAGTTTGCTATTCACAACTAGTTTTTAGGAGTCAGCGAATGAAGATCGGATTACCGAAAGAGATTAAAGACAACGAGTATCGCGTCGGACTCACGCCGGCGGGCGTGCAGGCCTTGGAAAATGCGGGTCACGAGGTTTTCGTGCAAAAATCTGCCGGAGAAGGCTCGGGATTTACGGATGAGCAGTATGTAAAGGCCGGAGCCGACCTGCTTGACACCGCAGACGAAGTTTGGGAGACCGGCGACATGATCGTAAAGGTCAAGGAACCGGTCGCCCCCGAATATGCTCGGATGCGGGAAGATCAGCTCCTGTTCACTTACCTTCATCTTGCTCCCGAGCTTGAGTTGACGAAGGTGATGCTTGAACGAAAGGTGACGGGAGTAGCGTATGAAACGATCACCGACAAACAAGGCCGTTTACCGTTGTTGACTCCGATGTCTGAGGTCGCCGGCCGCATGTCGGTTCAGGTCGGGGCAACATACTTAGAAAAAATGAATGGCGGCCGTGGGATACTTCTGGGCGGTGTTCCCGGCGTTCCAGCAGCAAACGTGGTGATCATCGGCGGCGGCATCGTCGGCACTGAAGCTGCGAAGATGGCTGTCGGGCTTGGGGCCAAGGTCACCATCATCGACCGCAACCTCGACCGGCTAAGACAGCTGGATGACATTTTCCTTTCCAAGGTCCAGACTCTCGCTTCGTCGAAATACGCTATCGAAGAGGCAATTTCGCACGCTGATCTCGTCATTGGAGCGGTTCTGGTCGTGGGCGCTGCGGCCCCCAAACTGGTGACGCGCGATATGCTTCATTTGGTCCCGAGCGGTGCAGTGTTGGTTGACGTAGCGGTCGATCAGGGCGGCTGCTTTGAGACAACGCACGCGACGACCCACTCTAACCCGACCTATTTTGAAGAGGGGGTTCTGCATTATTGCGTAGCGAACATGCCCGGTGCGGTGCCCCGCACTTCTACTTTTGCATTGACGAACGCGACCCTGCCCTACGCTCTTGACCTTGCAAATAAAGGCTTTGAAAAAGCGATACAGGATGACCCGGGGCTTCGCGAAGGTGTAAATACGTACGCAGGGAAGCTTACCTACGAAGCGGTAGCCGAATCGCAGGGGTTGGAATACACGCCTCTGGATTCACTACTTGACATAAAGGCCGCTTCGGCCAATTAGGCGAGTTTTTCGAGCGCCGAAATTATATTGGTCTTTAAGTTGGTGTCTTTTGTTATGAAGATATCAGCTAACTCTTTAGCGGGCTGGTCGTTCTCGACGGTGAGCCCGCTTATCATTATTCTGGGGATCGATCTCTTCTCAGGGTCCGCCATCAATATCCTGAACATCTCGCTGCCGTTCAAACGGGGCATTTCTTCATCCGCGATGATCGCGTCCAGATCGTTTTCGAACGCGATCTTTAGAGCCTGCCTGCCTTCTTCGGCAATAAGCACCTGATATCCTTTGGATCGAAGCACCAATTCCAGGAGTTTTCTGATCGACGGACTATCGTCCGCTATGAGGATCGTCTTCATTGGATCGTTAGTTAATAGCAGTTAGCAACCTGGAGTAGCGGAAGATTATTTGCCAACCTGTCTTTGGAAAATCTACACTAAGTAGTTTACCACGATGTACGAGTTTGCCGTTACACCTGCTATCACACAGCTTCGACGACCCGGGGTGACCATTTCAGAGGTCGCGCCCGCAAGCCTCGGCGAAGAGCTTGAGCTGGCACCAAACGATCGTATCGTGAAGGTGAACGGACGAAGTGTGCGGGATTACCTGGACTTTCGATTTCAAACGGCCGGTGAGACCGAGCTCGTATTTCAGGTAAGAAAGGCCGGCGGAGACGTGATCGAGATAGAGTTCGACCGCGAAGAAAGCGAGGAATTTGGCCTGACCTTTGAGCAGATCGTCCCTCGCCAATGCGCTAATGAATGCCTCTTTTGTTTTTGCAAAGGCAACCCGGCCGATGCCCGGCCGTCACTATTCGTCAGGGATGAGGACATTCGACTTTCCTTTCTTTACGGTAATTACACAACGCTTTCGTCTATAACTGATGACGAAATGAACCGGATCATCGAACAGCGTCTCTCGCCGCAGTATGTATCGATTCACGCGACTGACCTCAAAACGCGGGCGTATTTGCTCGGTGTGGACGAATCTCGGGCTGACATATTCGATAAGCTTCAAAGGCTTCTCGACAATGATATAGAGATCCATGCCCAGGTTGTTCTATGTCCTGAGATCAATGACGGCGCCCAGCTTGAAAAGACGCTACGCGACCTGGCCTCCCACTATCCCAAGGTGGTCAGTACCGCGGTGGTTCCCGTCGCGCTCACGCGTTACAATACCGACGAAAGATTGACCCGGGTCACGCCCGAGTTTTGCAAAAAGACGATCAGTGATGTCGAGCAACTTCAGAGAGAGTTTCGCCGTACACTCGGTACGACGTTCGCTTTTCTCGGGGATGAGATCTATTTGAAAGGCGGCGTCGAGGTCCCGTCCAGAAGACATTACGGAAACTATCCTCAGATCGAAGACGGCGTTGGGATGGTGCGTTCGTTCCTCACCGCGTTCGAAAGGCTGCTCAAAGCATTACGCCGTGGATCTGACCGGGTAGCCGCGGTCGAAATCGCACGGGAGTTTCTTCGCAATTCCCGCACGCATCCCGAGGCCCGCATCCCGGCGAGGGCTCCGCTCACAAACGCAGCCGTTGTAGATCGGCCGCGAGGTAAGGGGTTGAATGGGACTGTTTTGACCGGTGAAATGTTTGCTCCGATCATGGCGGAGCAGATAAAGAGATATAACGAACTGACCGGTTCCAGGATATCCGTCGTATCGGTCACGAATACCTACTTTGGCGGAGACGTTTCAGTCGCCGGCCTTCTGACCGGACAGGATTACCTAAATATCACAGACAAGATCAAGGGCGATTTTGTGATCATCCCCAAACATACGATCAAGTCAGACGAACCGGTCCTTCTCGACGGCATGACGTTCGGTGAATTGAAGGCACAGATGCCCGTGCCGGTATACGACCTCGATACCCAGGCGCTCATTGAATTCCTTTCCAAGTAAAAAGAAAGGACGCGGCATGGTGCGCGCCCGTTCTTCCTGCCCGAGATGCCATATCATCTCTTAAAATTGTAAGTAATAAGGCCCGTGACCTTTACCGGCACGCCGGATAGGGTCGTAGGCTTAAATCTGGCCTTGAGCGCGGCCGCCGTCGCGGCGGGACGAAGGAGAGCGTTTCCATCGAGTGCCTTTGCCGAGATGACCTTTCCGGTCTCATCAACGGTTATTTGCACCACGACAACACCTTGTGCTCTCACAGCTAGTGCGGCCGCCGAATACACTGGCTGGGGCAGGTAGGTCGCCTTTCCTGTCATAGCACCACCCGACACGGGGGGACGGTCCTTGACGATCTTGGGTAGTGGCGGAGCTTCCTTTGGCAAGTTCTCGTCAACGCCAGCATCAGTATTTCCGACTGGGTTACCGGAGGACGTTCCGCCTTCCGCGGGTCGATCGGAGTAGCCCGGCGGTGAATCTGCTTTACCCAATCTGGCGATCTCCCATTTATCCGATGGAGTCGAGGCGTATGGGTTGACCTCTGCCGACGGCTTATCGGGTACGAGGCTCGGTTCGTCGGTCGCGGCCATAAGTATCCGGCGCGTAAGATCGCTGTCGGGTCTTGAGGTGGGCTGGTCTTCCGGTTCACGTTCGGCTTCGGGTGCTGGTGGCGGTTCGCTCTCAATCACAGGTGTCAACATTCGCGCCGCATCAAACATATCGTTGCCGAGGTCGAAATCGACCGCGTAGATGCTGGCGATGATGGCCGTTGAAAATAGAACAGCAACGAAAAGAAATGAAAGAATAAAGATCCTTCGGCGGGGCCCAACATCGGCACCGGTCGAAGCAGACTCGACAAGCTTGTCAAACATATTCAAAGTTCCTCCTGATCTTCGGTGCCGTTTGGTTAGACACCAGAAACGAGGAATTGTTCCTATGAATGTGAGCGAATTTGGAAAGGCTGAACGGAAACGCTGGGCTGGGCTAGAACCGCCGTATCAGAACAACACCTACTACGATCAGAATGACACCGGCAACACGGAAGAGGCTTATCTCCCTGACCGGTACGCCGAGCAGACCATAGTGATCCATTATGAGTGCCGCGCCCATCTGGCCGGCAATGATAAGGCTGATCGTCATGGCAACGCCGACACGCGGGAGCACGATGATAGTTGCCGTCACGAAGAAGGCACCGAGCAGGCCGCCGATCCACGCGATGGCAGGGGCGTTCTTTGAAGATGCCAGGGAGGAAAGCGATTCGCCGGAAACCAAGGCATAGGCGAAGATGGACAGGGTGCCGATAATGAATGAGACTAGTGCCCCCAGGATCGGGCTGCCGACGCTCACTGCCATTTTGTTGTTGACCGCGGTCTGAACCGGCAAGACTATGCCGGCAGCCACCGCCATGATCAGAAGTAGGTAAATGCTTGTCATTAGATCACTTTCAATACGGCACCTTATCGATCTTGTCGATCCAATTCCGGAAAACCTCTAATCCCTGGTCACGCATCATCATCGAGATCGGAACCTTTCTGGCGGCAAAGTGGGTGGCGCAGATCTCATCATAAATGAACTCATCGTCAAAACCGGCCTCAGCCGCATCCTGGCGATTACAAGCGATATAGATTCGCTCGGGTCGTGCCCAGTATATTGCGCCGAGGCACATCGGGCAGGGTTCGCACGACGTGTAAACCGTACATCCGTCGAGCTGGAAGGAATTCAGATTTCGGCATGCCACGCGAATCGCGACGATCTCAGCATGCGCTGTCGGATCGAGAGTCGAGGTGACCTGATTGTTGCCTTCGCCTACGATCGCACCGTCCCTGACGATGACGCAGCCGAACGGCCCTCCGAGGTTCTGATCGACGCCCGCCTGGGCCAATTCGATCGCCCGAGCCATAAACTCCACGTGTTCAGGATTCATCGGGGCGTTACCTTGATCTCGAATAAACGACGCCAAAATTTACCGGTGATGAACATCCGGTCGCCCGCCTTATCATAGGCGATCCCGTTCAGTACATCGGCATTGTCATTTTGGGCCTGTTCTTCATCGACGAGCTTATTGATGTCCACGCGGCCGAGCAGCTTGCCGCTCGACGGATCTATCCGGACGATCCAACCCGATTGCCAAATATTGGCCCAGATCTCTCCGTTCACCATCTCAAGCTCGTTGAGCTGCATCACCGGCTTTCCGAATTCATCATTGACGACGATCGTCCTGACCGTCTTGAAATCTTCGGGGTTCACAAAGCGAATGACGTGTGTGCCATCACTCATAATGAGGTTAGTGCCGTCGTTGGTGAGGCCCCAGCCTTCGCCTGCATATCTGAACTCTTTCAGAAGTTTGAAATCCTTGATGTCGTAAACGAACGCGGTCATCTCACGCCAAGTGATCTGGTAGATCTTGTCTCCCAAAATCGTGATGCCCTCGCCGAAATAATCGCGTGGCAGGTCATATTTTTGAAGCACCTTTCCATTCGCGGGATCTACTTTACGAAGACTCGAGTAAAAGTCGTCGCCCTGTTTCCCACCCGTCCCCTCGTAGAGAAACCCGTCATGATATTCGAGCCCCTGCGTAAAGGCCTTGGGGTCGTGTGGATAAGTCTTGATTATCTGATAATCGTAGGACGGAACTGCGGAAGACGTCGATCGATTCGAATTTGAGTTATTCCGCACATTACCATTCGGTACGGTTG
This sequence comes from Pyrinomonadaceae bacterium, assembly GCA_050246275.1. Lineage (GTDB taxonomy): Bacteria > Acidobacteriota > Blastocatellia > Pyrinomonadales > Pyrinomonadaceae > OLB17. Next base: position 36,758 of record JBFWWI010000006.1, on the reverse strand, counting down.
GAGTGTTTCCGCAGGAAACCACCGCCGCTGCGAGTAGAAAGACTATATAAAATCGCATAACAGTTTACTTTAGCGCGCGTTGGATGGCCCGGCGAAAGGAACCTGACGAGAGGTTGTGGATCTTCACGCCGTTCACAAATATCGTGGGCGTACCCGAAACACCGTAAGACTTGCCATCGGCCTGATCTTTCCTGATCTCGGCCAGGGCCTTGACATCGCTAGAGTCTATCTCAAACTGTCCTACATTCAAACCAAGTTCCTGGGCGAAACGTACCAGCGATGCCCGGTCAAGGCTGTCCTGATTCGCATACAGCCGCTCGATGTATTCCCGGTACTTTCCCTGTTTTTGGGCAGCGTTCGCGGCCACCGCGGCAGCGAGAGCATTCGGGTGGAGTTTTTCCAAAGGATAGTCGCGAACGACAAACCTGACCTTCCCATCAAATTCAGCAAGTACACGCTTCAAAACAGGATGGGTCCGCGAACAGGCCGGACACTGAAAATCGCTGAACATAACGACCGTGACCGGCGCTCCTTGCGGGCCAGACGCCGGATCGTCATCCACCGAGACATTTTCGACGATGATCTCCGGCTCGCGGATCAGGAACTTCACGTTGTATTTAGCGAAGAGCTTTTCCATTAGCTCGGTTTCGAGCCCTTCACGCTCACCTTCGGAGTACTCTCGCATTTTATCGGTGACTTCACTGGCGATGATACTGCCTGCGTCGGTCCCCTTCGATCTCGCCTCTGCTTCGACAAGGGCATTAAGAACATTTATTTCAAGGTCGGATCGAATATAATCGTATTGGTCATGTAACTCATCATTGAGATCACGCTTATAGGCTGCCTCGAACTCAGAAGCTCGAATTTGGCCGCCGCTGAACGTAAAAAGCACGTCTGAGGCGGTCAGGTTTGGAGCGTTGATATCCTTCACCACAGCAAATCTGTACTTTTGCCGAAGGCCGTCGATGTAGGCGTTCACCGCTTTCTGCTCTGGTTCACGGCGAAGATAGGCGACTATCTCATTCCTTATCTCCGCGAGTGACTTATTATCAAGAGCCCGGCGATTCGCATTGTAGACCGCCTCGATCTGGGCAGGTTCCGGATCAGGTATTTTCATATGTTGAGCCGCTATCAGCTTTTCTGGCGTGGAGCCTAGAGCTTTTGCCTCGGTTTCGAGCAACAGCTTTGCGGCCATTTCCGAAAGGAGTTGCTTTCGGAATGCTGCGATAGCCTGATCTTTAGATAAGTAGGCGGCTCGGGCCTCGGGAGAGAGGTCATTTGCGGTGAATGTCCTGACCTTGGAGGTTGCGAGCGCGTCGGCCGGCGTTTGTGCAAAAACACCGGATACTAAAAACGGAAATGCAATAAGTAAGAGAACACGATACATCAGTTGGATTGTACCAAAAGTGATGCCCTTCTGATGTGGTTTGCGATTGGGTAGACCGCCGAAGCAAAGGCTGCCGCGGCGGTCTTGTTAGGGTTATGCTCCGGCGGTCTTTGAGACTTCCTGAACCACCTCCGCCGTCCTCTTGCTATCGGCATTGACGGCAATATCTGCCTGGGCGATCATTCCGCAGCACGAACCGTCAGAATCGACGACGGCTACGCGACGGATCTGGTTCTTCTCCATCAAATCACAACAGGAATCAAGTGAGGTGTCGGGAGTGACCGTGAATGCATTTTTCGTCATTGCGTCCGAAACCGTGAGATCGAGAGGATTTTTCCCTTCGGCTACCGTTCTGATCGTAATGTCACGGTCGGTTATCATCCCGATCGGTTTCTTGTTTTCCTTGCTCTCGAGAACGGGTATACAGCCACAATCGTTATCCACCATCATCTTCGCCGCATCCTTCAGCGGCGTATCCGCGGTACAACACGCTGGGTTGGTCGTCATAACATCTCTTACATTCATATATATTCTCCTCTTCTGTATATTTGGTTAGGCGCCCGCGTCCAACAAGGTTATTTCCGTACGGAAATCGAACGCAGACCGCCTTCGACGATTAGTTCAGCAAATCCTATACCTATGAAAGGAGAAAAAGGTGAAAAGCTCGGCCCCAGTTTCTACCTTGGTGAGGATACTTTGCAGATCGCAAGGGAAACACTCGGTAAACTGCTTGTCGTGCCCGACGCGGATGGCCGGCGAGTATCTGGAATTATAGTTGAGGTCGAGGCCTATTTAGGGGTGTCAGACAAGGCCGCACATAGCTACGGTGGGAGAAGGACCGCGCGTAACGAGGTGACGTACGGGCCGGGCGGCCATGCATATGTATTCTTTGTTTACGGTATGTATCATCAGCTGAACTTCGTTCTTGGACCGACTGGTCATCCCCATGTCGTTCTGATCAGGGCGGTCGAGCCCTTAGAAGGGATCGAACTAATGCGGCAGCGCCGAGGTAATATGAAGGACAAGAACCTCACCTCGGGGCCCGGGAAACTCTGTATCGCATTGGATATAGACCGGTCACTGAACGGCGCCAGCCTTATTGGCGATAAGATCTGGGTCGAGGAACACAAGGTCATCCGGCAAGATGAGATCGCGATCGGAAAGCGGATCGGCATTGACTATGCAGCGGAAGATGCGGAAAAGCCGTTTCGCTTCTGGGTATTGGGAAATGATCATGTCAGAAGGCCGCGAATCGCAGATCGCGTCCTTCCCGAATGAGGTTCTTATCTCGCATGGGCCGACATTCGCATTCCATACTTGGGTCTTAGCGTTATCATCGGATTCAGGCCGATCTTTTGCGTGGGATCGAGCCTAAGTTTCCAACGCTGTGCGAGGGTGGCAAGCAGTAAAACTCCCTCGGTCCAGGCAAAGCTCTCTCCGATGCACCGCCGGACGCCCGCGCCGAACGGGAAATATACGAATCTCTGCCCCGCTTCCTTTATGCTTTGTGTTTTCCAGCGTTCAGGAATAAATTCCTCCGGACGTTCCCAGAACCGCGAGTCGTGATGGACCACGAATTGACTCGCGAGAACGAGCGAGCCTTTAGGTATTCGATAGCCGCCGAGCTCGTGATCTTCGATCGCCAACCTGCCAACGGTCCACGCCGGAGGAAAAAGCCGCATCGATTCAGCCAGTACCGCTTCGGTGTATCTCAGGTTGGTCAGATCATCGATCGTTGGTGATCGTCTCTGTAATACGTCATTGAGCTCGGTATGCAGCTTTGACTCGACCTCAGCGTTCTGCGACAAAAGGTACCACGTCCATATCAGGGCGTTGGCGGTCGTTTCGTGGCCGGCAAGAAAAAGCGTGAGCGCCTCGTCTCTCACCTGTTCATCGGTCATCAAGCTTGAATCGACCTCATCGCGTGCGGTGAGCAGCATTGAAAGCAGGTCGCCTTTGTCTTCGTTCGATCTGCGCCGCTCGTCTATCATTCGAGACATTAACGAGTTGAATGTGTCACGGGCTCGATTAAATCGACGTGTGTGGGGAATGGGCAATTTTTGGAGCCACTCTGAAAAGGGAAGGAGGAGAAAATTGAACAGCTCGGTCACGGTAGTCATGGCTTTGCCAACGTCGTCCGCGGAGTCGTCGACGTTCGCCGAGAAGAGCGTTTCGGCTACTATTCGAAGCGTGAGACGCATCATCTCCTGGTCGATGTTCATCGTCTCGCGGTCTGACCATGAGTCAGCCGTTCTTTCGGCATGTTCAACCATTGAACGAGAGTATTCAGCGATCCTGTTACGGTGAAATGCCGGCTGGATCATTCGGCGTTGGCGGAGGTGATGCTTGCCTTCACTTGTGAGCAAGCCGTTGCCAAGCAGCATCTTTGCCCGCTGCAGTGCCCGGCCCTTCTCGAATTTGTGCGCATTCACGACGAGAACATCGCGGATCAGGTCGGGGTGGGTTATTGAAAAGCACTGCTGCGGCCCCATTCGAAAGTATGAAACATCACCAAGAGCGGCCTGACGGGATAAGAACCCGGTAGGATCTTTTCGAAATGATCGGAAATGGCCGCCGAAAAGGTCGGCGCGCTGAGCGGGAGGCATCAACTGGGTCATTTTCGTTTCCTCCGGCCTTATTATCCTACAGGCAACGCTCTCCTAGAGAATGGCCGAGCCCGGTCGCGTTTCCTGATATTTGCCGAAACTGATAAATTATTCGTTTATGACCGAAGCAAAAGTGAAGAAAGTGAAGCCGGATATCCGAGCGATCACGCGGCTTGTGCCGCCGAGTGGGAACCTTGTTCAGGGACAGTCCGAATTGCCTATCGACCCGCAGCTGGCGGCCGAGGCCGCTGCGATCATCGCTGCAAGCCAGAATCACTATGGCGGCAGCGAGGGGGACGCCGGCCTGCGTAGAGCTGTTTCGGAAAAGATTAAGCATTATAACGGCATCGAGGTTGACCCTGATGCCCGCCCATTCGAGGTTATGGTAACCAATGGTGGAACGGGTGCCTTGATCGGTATCGCCCAGTCATATTTGCGTGGGAAGTCGGCTCTTGTCTTCGAGCCTTACTATCCGTACCACCGCCGCATACTTGAGGAGTTTGGCGGCAAGACCGAGGCGTTTGAATTGGATCAAGATCTTTATTTTGAGAAGGACGCATTAATGGTCCGGTGCAAAGAGCTAAAGGACAGGGCCGAGTTTCCGCTGAGAGCGATAATAGTATGTTCGCCCGCAAACCCGACTGGGAAAGTACTCTCCCAGAAAGAATTGGAATCGATAGCCGACGTGGCCAAAGAGCTCGATCTGCTTGTTATCTCGGATGAAGTTTACGAGCATTACGTGACAGGCGAGAACCCGCATATGCCGATCGCGAGTTTGCCGGATATGCTAGAGCGAACTATAACGGTCAATTCGTTCTCGAAATCGTGGAATATCTCGGGTTGGCGGCTCGGTTATGCCTACGGCAAAGGCGAACTCATAGCCCCGATCAACACAGCAGCGAACGTTATCTATGTGTGCCCTGCCACGCCGCTGCAGGCGGCTCTTTCAAAGGTTCTAATGGCGAAGGAGAATTATTACAGCGATCTCCGCGACAATTTCGACGCAAAACGTCTGTCGTTCGGCGGCGGTCTGAAGCAACTTGGTTTCGACCTTTACGATTCGGGCTCAGCCTTCTACATCTGGGCTCGAATCCCCGAGGGCCACAATGACGCCATCGCTTTCAACGAGATGCTGATGCGAGACGCCGGTGTGGGAATGACACCGGGATCAGCATTCGCCGATACAGATCTGTGGGATCCATTCGTGCGTATCTGTATAGCCCGCGAGGATCACGTTCTTGAAGGTGCGATGGAGAAACTTAGGGGCGTTCTAGCCTGATCCGTAGCAGGTGTTAGCGATCGTAACCGACTTCTTACTCGGCTTGTGGCCGTAGTCTTCGCCGTTCCAGAGAGCGAGTGAATCGGTCAACAACTGAAAGTCCTCTCGCGATCTTGTCGGATAGGCCGCACGCCATTGAGAGCAGCTCTTCTTTCTTACGATGCCGCGCACCGATGAGCGTAATCCGGGGATGAATAGGGAGGGGTTCAAAGCCTCGTTCAGATGATCGGAAATGAATGGCCGCAGGAGAACTTCTTCTGAAGTCCCTGCGGCATTTAATTTCCACAGTCCGTTCTCCAAGATCAACGTCTCCGGACGAACTAGACTCCCGACTTTTACCGGTTTCGTGAGCCCTTCGTAAAATCTCATTCCGATCAAGTTCGCAAATAGATCCGCGTTCGAGAAAACGCCGCCGACAAGCGTTCCATAGTAAGTATTTTCCGTCATCCGACCCCAGGACACGGCCTTTGCCTCGGCAGCTTGGATGGATGAGCCTTTCGCGATCTGTCTTCCGGCCAACCTATAATACTGATATCCTTGTTGAAAGAAGTGAGCGATCTTATCAGTGCCAAGATGCGTGCCGTAGATGTTGACGGTCGGGCTAATGGTGAGGTAATCCGTCGGGATGGTGACGAAGATCGAGTCGCGATAACTTGTTTTATATCTCGCCGGTTGAGAGCGGAACTTGTGCGAATTGATCCAATCACCTGACTTGGCAAACGCGATCATCCCGGACCCGAGCCGATCGAATACCGCACGAGAGACCGCGGCTTCAGTTCGAAGATATGCAATGCGCTTTCGATAGTCAGAGGCAGGTTTGCACGACGGCTTATCAAGACACGCCCGTTTGGATCGGATCTCGGCGTTGACCTTCTCGATCGCTTTGCTGATGTTGTCCAGCGTATATTCGTAAACCTCCGGGCCGATATCTGCGAGTGGCGTCGGCGGCAGGTTATATTGATCGGTCTCGAAACACATCCACCGGAGGGGATGGCCTAGCAGCAAGATGACCAACGAGAAAGTGGCGAGTAATCGCGTCATAAGCCAATCGTAAGACAGTTTCGGATTATTGAAAACGGCAACTCCAAAACGAAAAGCTTCACCGTATGTATTCTGATATACTTCGTTTTTTGAATTTCCTGCAGATCTCGGCCTTGGGCGTTGACGGTTGATTGGCCGAAAATATACACGTCGATCCTATGAGAAGAATATTCGCCGCGCTGTTACTCGTTAATCTCCTAGTCCTGTCGCTTCCTGTCCGTGCCGATGACGGGATGTGGACGTTCGACAATCCGCCGCTGAAACAGTGGAAAGAGAGATACGGCTTTGAACCCTCGAGGGAGTGGCTCGACCGTGTCCGCCTCGCATCGGTGAAGTTCCCGGGGGCGTCCGGTGTATTCGTTTCGCCGAATGGGCTTATCGCTACAAATCATCACGTTGCATCAGGGTTTATCGAGCGCCTTTCCAGCAAGGAACGCGACCTGCTAAAGAATGGCTTTTATGCCAGAACGCAGGCAGAAGAACTCAGAGTGCCCGACGGTAACGTCTCGATCCTGCAATCTTACGAAAATGTAACTGAAAGGGTGCACAATGCTGCAAAAGCCGCTGCGACCGACGCCGATATAGCTGTAAAGCGAACAGCTGAGATCGCTGCGATCGAGAAGGACTGTCCTGCGGCCCTGAGGTGCGAGGTCGTCTCGCTCTACAGCGGTGGCGAATATTGGAATTATCGTTTCAAACGCTACACCGATGTGCGGCTCGTTATGGCTCCCGAGGAACAGGCCGCCTTCTTCGGAGGAGATCATGACAATTTCGTTTTCCCTCGACATGATCTTGATTTCACTTTTCTACGCGTGTATGAAGAAGGTAAACCCGCGAACACACCGAATTACCTGAAGTGGTCGGTGAGCGGTGCTCCTGAGGGCGAATTTGTAGTCGTATCCGGATACCCAGGTTCGACCGCGCGGCTTTTGACGGTAGCTCAGCTTGCGTATCAGCGGGACGTAGGTAACCCGCTGCAGGAAAAAGTGTGGAAGACCCGCCGCAAGGCACTGGAAGAATACTCGAAACTCGGAGCTGAGCAATTGCGTCAGGCTAATCCCGGAATGCGTTCGTTCGCCAACGCTCTCAAACGCCTGGAAGGGCAGCAGAACGGCCTTCTGAATCCGCGAAACTTCGCCAGAAAGGGAGCGGAAGAAAAAGAACTCCGGGACAGGCTCGCGGCAAATCCCGATCTGGATCGTCAGTATGCCCCGGCGTGGGCGGCGATAGCAAACGCATATGCGGAACTGCCGGCAAAGGCAGATCGAATCGCGTTCTCCAGTCTCTCGGCGTCGCGACTAGCGACGATCGCACAACAGATCGTCACGTATCACATAGAGGTCGCGAAACCGAACGAAAAGCGCTATCAGGAGTTTCGTGATAATCGGCTCGAGGCTTTCCGGTCATCGATTCTTTCGCCGGCCCCGCTTTATCCGGAGATGGAAGAGGCCGCTCTGACCTCATGGCTTACAGAAGCGCGTAACGTACTCGGTCCGAATGATCCCTTTATAAAGGCTGCACTGGGCGACGCAGAGCCGAAAGAGGTCGTAGGCCGAGCGATCCGCGAAACTGCCCTTCGTGACCCCGCCGCGCGCAAAGCCTTACTCGAAAGCCCGGCTTCCGTCATTACGTCCTCGACGGATGCGATGATATCTCTAGCGCGCCGTGTCGAGCCGGTCATTCGCGAACTCAGGGAATGGAACGAAAAGAACATTGCGAATGTCGAGGCGGCTAACGGAACGAAGATCGCCCAGGCCAGGTTTGCGGTCTATGGAAAGACGATCCCACCCGATGCAAATTCGCACCTTCGCCTCTGTTACGGTGTCGTTAAAGGCTATGAAGAAGACACAACGCTTGTGCCTTTTAAGACTACCTTCTTCGGGCTTTACGACAGAGCATTCAGCTTTGGCGAACGCGACCCGTTCCAACTTGCTCAGAGTGTAAAAGACGCACGGTCGAAGATCGATCTTGCGACGCCTCTTAATTTTGTCTATACGGCTGATACCATCGGTGGGAACAGCGGATCGCCAGTGATAAACCGAAACGGCGAGGTCGTAGGCCTTAATTTTGACAGCAATAACCAAAAGCTCTCGAACCGGTATTGGTATATCGAGGATACCGAGGGTTCGCGTGCCGTTGGGGTGCATTCAGCCGGGATACTCGAGGCTCTCCGAAATATTTACAACGCCAAGGAACTTGCAAACGAGCTAACCGGAAAATGATACGTCATATCGCGATTATTTTGGTCATGGCCGCAAGTTGCGGGGCTATCGTTGGACAGGCGTCAACGCGGGCTCAGATCAAACGAATTGATGATTATGCAAGAACGTTGGATAACTACGCCAGGAGAAACAAGAATTCCAACTTCGTTCTTGCCGATATATCTGACTACGGTCTGGAAAAGCCGAAGTGGAGAAAGTTCGCGTCTTCCAAACAGTTTGAGAAGTTTCGCGAAACCACGGAGGTTTATGAAATTGCGAATGTCTGGCTGCGAAACGGGAAATGTGTCCTATCGGTGATGACGCTTTCCAGCCCGTCCGGCGATTGGGCAAAATATCTCTCATTGTATTTTCGGCCTGACGGAACCCTTGCTAAGTCGGGATCGGAACTCCGAACGTTCTACGGCGATCTTGTTGTTCGCCAGCAGTTTCATTTCGACTCCAAAGGAAGGCTATTGCGAAGGACAAAGGACTATTTCGATCTTGTGACAGGCAAACCCAAAAAGCCGGAAGGAGACGACCTTCTTGTTCAGGAAGGCTTGGTTGAGCAGGGTAATTACTATATTTCGACAAAGAGTTTGCCATTTTCTCACCTTCTGAAGCTTCGTTAGATCTTTTTTTATGCACTATCACTTGCTCGGAATTTGCGGGACGGCGATGGCGTCGCTGGCGGGAATGCTGCAGGCTCGCGGACACAAGGTCACGGGCTCTGACCAGAACGTTTATCCGCCGATGTCGACGCAACTCGAGGAACTTGGCATCGAGATAATGACGGGCTACAAGGCCGAGAATACCGACGTTCCGCGGGACATCACCGTCGTCGGCAACGCGGTCTCTCGCGGAAATCCGGAGCTGGAGGAGGTGCTGAACCGCAAACTGTTGTATCGATCACAGGCCGAAATTGTAAAGGAACTCTTTATCCGCGGCCGCCGTTCGCTAGTAGTCGCAGGGACACACGGCAAAACCACGACCACGAGCATCGCAACCTGGCTATGCGAGGTCGGCGGCCTCGACCCTTCTTTTCTCGTCGGCGGGATAGTTCAGAATTTCGGGTCGAGTTTTAGGGTGAGCGACAGCGAATATTTTGTGATCGAGGGCGACGAATACGACACAGCATATTTCGACAAGAAGCCGAAATTCATGCACTACCTGCCGGAGATCGCTATCGTCAACAACATCGAATTCGACCATGCCGATATTTACGATGATCTGGAAGACATCAAATGGGAATTTTCGCGGCTTATGAATCTCGTTCCAGGTAACGGACGGTTGATCTGCGGGGTCGATTCACCGGTCGTGCGCGATGTGCTCGCAGAGATGGAGGGGAAGCTTTTTACCAAGGTCGAAACTTTTGGCCTCTCGGACGACGCCAGGTGGCAGGCCCGCTATATAGACGTTTCGGGCGACGTCACTCGGTTCACAGTATTCAGGGACGGTTCGACCTGGGGTGAATTCGAGACTAGCCTGATCGGAGAGTTCAACGTTCGAAATTGTCTTGCCGTGATCATCGCCGCCGACGCGTGGAGCGTATCGAAAGGGAAGATCCAAGTGGCTCTGGATTCCTTTAAGAGTGTAAAACGACGAATGGAGGTCCGGGGAACAGTAAATGGCGTCACCGTGATCGACGATTTTGCTCATCATCCCACGGCGGTAGAAGAAACACTCAAAGCTCTGCGTATGAAATATGATGGACGCCGTTTGATAGCGGTCTTCGAGCCGCGTTCATGGTCTTCGCGTTTAGCGGTTTTTCAGGAGCCCTACTCAAAGGCATTCTCTTATGCCGACTATGTCATCGTCGCGGGCGTCTACAACACTTCAAAGGCCAGCGAACTCGGGAAAGTGCTCGACGTTGACGAACTCGTCAAGGATATAGAACTGCAGGGAAAGCCATCGTTCTCGTACCCTGATGCTGATTCGATCGTCGAACATCTGACTCCCGAACTCGCGGACGGTGACGTGGTCGCCATTATGTCCAACGGCGGCTTTGGCGGTATTCACGAAAAGTTGCTTGAGGTCTTGGAGAAGGCCGAACGCACCTGAATTTGTCGCGGCGTTGCCCAAGATATATGTATTTGCGGAGCGACTGATTTCTCTTGCGTAAATCATAGAAAACAGGCATACTTTTTCCAGATTTTGCTCTCTTTGCGTGTCTTGGTAGGCACGGATCGTCCGGCAATTTGTGAAGCGATGCAGTTTCGGTTCGGTTTGTCTGAGAGTACGGAAATTGGTTACGGAAGCATTAGATGATTTTGGTAAGGGTGCGTCGCTAAAGATCTGCAAAAGATCCTGAGGGAAATTCCATCTCTACCCGCCTTCGTTTGCTTCTATTGCGTTCGAGAATTCAGAGGAAAATGAGTACGAAACTTTACGTAGGAAATCTCTCTTTTCGCGTGACCAGCGAAGACCTTCAAGAGCATTTTGCGACGGCCGGAGAAGTGGCATCGGCAAACGTCGTTATGGACCGTGAGACAGGCAGATCACGGGGGTTTGGTTTTGTCGAGATGGCCAATGAGGATGGTGCGACAAGCGCCATTGCACAGTTCAACGGCCAGGAGTATGACGGACGCAATATGGTGGTGAACGAGGCCCGTCCCCGCGAAGATCGGGGAGGCGGCGGCCGCGGCGGCCGAGGTGGATATGGCGGCGGTGGCGGCGGACGCGATCGCGGAGGTTACGGCGGCGGCGACCGCTGGTAGGCCAACTCGAAAATTAACAGGGCAAGTGTAAAAGGCAAAATTGGCTATCGCTGATCTTGCCTTTTGTATTGTCCCTGGTCAATCGATCTTACCGCCATAATTAGCAAGCTGGTTGACCATTTCATCGAGCACGCCGACGCGTGTCGAGGTCTGGGCGACACCATTTACCACCATCGAAAACACTAGTTCCTCACCGCCGCCGGTCTTTACATATCCTGAAAGCGCCGAGACTTGATCGATCGTTCCGGTCTTGCCGCGAACATTGCCCGAGGCTCTGGTTCCGCGAAAACGGTTTCTAAGGGTCCCGTCCACTCCGCCTATCGTTAGGGCGTCCCGCCAAACCTGCGAATAACGGCTTTGCTTAGCCATATAGGTGTAAAGCTGAACGACCGCTGCCGGGGTGATCAGATTGTGCCGCGAGAGGCCGCTTCCGTCGTACTGGATGATTCCGTCGGGGGGCACTCCGATGCTTATTAGAAAGGACTTAACCTCGGCTATGCCAATCTCCGCACTGTCGGCCGTCGTCCGGTTCGCGCCGGCCGCAACATTCCCAGCTTTGACCTGATCCCGAGCCCGAGCGTACTCACCCAAGCTCCAGAGAAGAGTTTCGGTGTACATATTCTGACTCGGTTTCATCGTGTTGGCTGCGATGATGGAAAGGGGTGCCGATTCTATCTTCGCGATCTCCACCCCTGACGGAAGAGAGCCGTCGCTGCGTTTCTCGTATCGGTAATTTCCGGTTACGGTTATGCCCTCTTCGGCAAGCCGTAGTTTTACCAATGAAGCAAACAACTCAGCTGGCCGAGACACCGATATCGAACCGCTAAACCCATCGTCACCGATCGGCAGCGTGCCTGAGATCTCGAGTATGTTTTGGTCGAGGCGTTTATGTACATTCAGCGTTCGAACCGAGCCCTGCACCCCTGTGAGGCAGTGGTTCACGACCCGTATTACCGTGTTGTACGGGCTCATCTTAACTGTACACGTATAGCCCGCAGGACCCGGCCTGACGGTAATATCGATCACGCTGTCATTCAAGGGCAATGCCGACACCTCTGCTCCATATGACCATTGGAGATCATCCCACTCCCATCCTTGAGGAATAGCGAATCCGCGAAAATAGCTGTCGTCGCCAACGATGTCACCCTCGACACGCTTTATGCCGAGTGACACGATCTTTTCGACCAATGCGTCCAGGGTCTTTCCTGCATCGCCACCATTGAAACGCGGTGACATCGAGACATCTCCACGCCCATATATGATCAGATCTCCTTTGATAGTTCCGTAAGCGTCGGGCACCGCCGCAGTATATAAGCTGGTCACAAATCTATGGTCCGGGCCAAGCCTTTCGATCGCGGTCGCTACGGTAAAGTTCTTCATGTTGGAGGCGGGCATAAAGTACTTCTCAGCGTTGTCCTCGAAAACGACCTTGCCGGTCGCGACAGATGCGACCTTTACTCCCAACATTCCACGGCGGATCTCCGGCTTTGCCAAGACCTGACGCAGGCTGGTCTGTAGATCAGCGATGGTCGCTCCGGCAGGGGAAGTGGACGAAGGCACTGGAGTCGGCGTTTGGGAAAGCGCAGAGCCGCACACCACAACGACGGAAATAATGGAGATCAGAAGCCGCTTGAGTATCATATTGAATAGTTTAATGGGAACTCCTGCCCATCGACAAAAACGGCGACCGAGGAAGTCGCCGTTCATTAGACTCGAGAAGTGTCCGGTCAGTTGCGAGGAGAGAAGAAATTCACATTCGTAAGCTGGCCGCTAACCGAAATTACCTGTGGCGCAAAACTATAATTGAGCTTTTGAACCGAGATCGTATAGGTGCTTCCCGTGAGGACACTATCAAACCTATAGTAACCGAACGAACTTGTGTAAGTGATTCGCGGCGGATTGACACCGTCGGTGAGGGTGACCTTTGCAAAAATGACCCCTCGATTGTTGGTAAGCACACGTCCGCCGAGCGAAACATTCACTGCCGGAGAACTCGGGACCTGGATCGGGACGTTCACCGGGTCGCCGGTCTTAAAGAAGCCTATAGTTGCGCTTGCCATCTGCGGCGGCCGATCGGACTCGAACCGGAAATTGTACATCGTTCCCCATCGGATCGCGTTCGCATTCGGATTCTGAGCAAAAGTTTCAGTGCTCCAAGTGAGCGACGTATCGTTTCGCACCGCGGCCCACGGAGCGCTGCTAAAACCGACATTGTTAAATGTACCGTCAAACGACCATCCGGGATGCTGCGGCGGGGCGTGAAAGCCTAAATTCTCCAAGGTGACAGCGGACGTAACGGGGATCGAGAACGACCCGATCGCCCTGTCAAGATTTTGATTGTAGATAGCGTATTCGTACCGGTAGAGACCTGGTGAAGGATTTGACACCTTATAGGCGATAAGTGCTGCGCCGTCTCCTGACGTGTCGGGCCTAATGGCGACCGACGTCGAGCCTGGCCAGGTACTTACCGCCGGCTTTTCTCGAACGGTGCCCGCAGCTGGCGAGAATGTAAATGGGCTACCCGTTCCGCTTACCGTGTAGCGGCGGTACGATACGTTATTGAACATATTGCACTGTGTCGGATTCGCTTGACACCATGCATATTCGTGCGGTGTGATGTACTGAGCCTCGGCATAATAGGAAGCACCAGGGTTTTGATCTGTGTTAAGATCACTGATCCGCGTGAGGACGCGGTGCGACGATCCGGTGTGTGTGTGGCCGGTGTGGTTATTCGCGTTGTACTGGCCCGCAGACCCGCCAGATGGGAAGCTGCCCGTAAATGGCTGAACCCAGGCTCTTGACCCCAGGCTTGGGCCGGCATTCAAACTCGCCGAATAAGGATCGGAGCAACCCGAACCAAGCCTGGTACCTCCGACGCCATTACATCCGAGTCCGCATAGATTCTGGGTAAGCGCCGTGAAACCGTGCTTGACGCTCGACTGGCCTATCTGTTCAAACCGCTCGTCGCCGTTAATGCCGCCGCTCATGCGGTAGAGATTTTGAGGTATGACAGGGTGATCGTTGTTAGGCAGAGCAAACCAGTTGAGATCCACCGTGCCATAGTTGCAGGAATCTGTCGCGACCGCCAATCCGACAAATTCTCCGTCACTCGTTCCAAATTGCTGTAAATTCGAAACGTCACCCACCACCACATCTGGTCCTGGTGTTGATCCCGCGTTCGGATCAGAAGGAAGGCTATCAGAAACCACCTCACCGTCCTTGACCTTAGTTACCTCGATCGCACGCATCGAAAGGTCCGCCGAGATATAGCCGACCCACATACCCGCGTCTGCTTTCCGGCCGAGATCTTCGGCGTAGTCGTCGCTAAGCCTCAGTCTGCCGGCCTGAATCGAAAGCTTCCGCCCAATTGGCTGATAGCCGTACTCGGGCCCCTCGATATTGAAGAATGGAAATCCTGTCTTTGAATCGCGGATCACCAATTCGAATTGGCTGCCGATGGGCGAAGATTCGAGCACCAATTGCTGAACCGACGTACCCAGTTTTCCCGGGAGTCTTGCCGATCCCCGCGAAATAAGCGGCATTCCGCTGGGCAGAACGCCGCGAAGTTCGTCGTTATAGACGATTGCCGTGAAAAAAGAATCATTCTGGGCTTCAAATTGAAGGGCTAATTTGCCCCGGTCTTCACCCGCAAAGCCATTCAATCGGTTCAGAAATAGCTCGACATCAAGGCTTCCCTTTTCAACGATCAGTTTTTCGATCGTGCCAGAATAGGCCGCAGTTTCAGGCACCGCTTGCTTCTTGAATAAGTGATCGGCTCCGCTTCCGAAGAGCACGACGATAGGAAGGAGGGCAAGTATGATCGATCTGAACATAATGGAACTTATTGGTGTAACCCCTAAACGTTATCGAAAAAAGAGGGAAATCTGGATGTAAAGATACGGAAACTATCACTTTCCTTTTACACTCTTTATAGGGGATTAATCAAGTCCTATATAATCAGGCAAGAAACAGATGCCGGGGACCAAAGAGGGCTGTAATGGCCCGAACACCAATAAAAGACGATCGGTGAAGCTCCCAGTTTTGGGCGATACGGCGAGTTCGCACGTTACGATAGCACCGTCCCGTACAAGCCGCTGGCGGGCTGCCGCACTCATTTGCCTAAATGTTCTGATGATCGCTCATATCGTTCATTGGAAGATCGCAGGCGAGACTATCTCACCGATCGAGCCCTCTGAGGCGATGTACACACTCCAGAACGGCGCGATCAATGCAGGCTTTATCTTCTTTATCCTGGCGATCGCGGCAACCCTGATCTTTGGCAGGTTTGTCTGCGGATGGGGTTGTCATGTACTGGCGCTGCAGGATCTATGCGCTTGGATGCTGAAAAAGGTCGGGCTAAAGCCAAGACCGTTCCGGTCCAGGCTTCTGATTTATATCCCGCTCGTCGTCGCTCTATACATGTTCGTGTGGCCCACAGTGAGCCGGCTGATCAGCCGGCAGCATGGCGAGCCGTTGTTTCCGGCATTCAGTAATCATCTGATCACCACCGATTTTTGGGCAACATTTCCGCCGGTCTGGATCGCGATTCCGTTTCTGTTTATCTGCGGATTTGTGACGGTATATTTCCTTGGCTCGAAAGGATTTTGTACATATGCTTGCCCGTATGGCGGTTTTTTTGCCGTTGCGGACAAGTTTGCCGCGGGACGAATTCGAGTGACGGATGCATGCAACGGGTGCGGACATTGCACTGCCGTCTGCACGTCTAATGTGACGGTGCATGCCGAGGTTCGTGACCACGGGATGGTCGTCGATCCCGGGTGCATGAAATGTATGGACTGCGTGAGCGTTTGCCCGAACGACGCACTCTATTTCGGCTTTGGGCGGCCATCCGCCGTTGTCAAGAAAACAACGAACACTAACTATCCGCTGTCGTGGAGTGAAGAGATCTTTGGAGTATTAGTTTTTTTTGTGAGCTTCATGGCAGTCTGGAATGTATATCAGATCGTTCCCATGTTGATGGCGCTGGGCATTGCCTCGATAACGACCTTCCTGGCACTTCGCCTTCACAGGTTGATCTCGGGGGGCGACCTAGCGTTTTACCGATGGAATCTACGCTCTGAAAACAACGTGAATACGGCCGGCTGGTTGTTTGGCGCGTTCGCATTGATCTGGGGCGGAGTGGTGGTTCACAGCGGGGCTGTCCGATACTTTGAGGCGGCCGGCTCGCGAATTTTCGAATCGGTGACCCTGCCTGATGAGCTAGCCCTTGCGAACGGAAAACCGCAGATGTGGCTTTCAAAAGCCGAACTGACCACCGTTGCCGAAGGACGCTCCTATCTTGAAACGGCCGAGAATATTGGGATCTTTACGAACGTTTACTCACTTCAGAAGCGGGCGTGGCTCGAGTATCTTTCCGGAAATGCAAGTGAAGCGCTCGATCTGCTGGCTCGGGCCGCGGATCGGCAAGAAGGGCAAAATAGAGCGATAAGCCTTTATTATAGGGGCGCGATATTGAACCGGCTTGGACGACCGGAGGAGGCTCTCGAAGCCCTGGATGCAGCGATCGCAACGCGCTCCGATCTTACGGCAGCGATCGAGGAATCGGGCGAGTCATTTTGGCGATCGGGAAAGCGGGACGAGGCCTTTGTTACTTGGCAAGAGGCCGCCGGACGCAATCCGCGTTCACCGTTGGCCAATTATATGCTCGCTGGAGCGGCGAGTTCCTTTGGCCGAACCGATGATGCAACCGCGTATCTGGAACTGGCTCGGCAAAACACTCCGACTGATGCTCTTTTTTATTGGATGACGGCGGTGCGGCTGCAAAACCTGGGTATGAATGCCCTCGCCGAAGAGCAATTCTCCAAAGCCATACAATTGGATCCACGATTACGCTCTAGGCGCATTATCGAGATGGTGCCGGCGGCGCCCTTTCAGTGAGATATTCATTTGCATTTGGAGTACCCGCAGTCCCGACAAAAATCGCAGCCCGAAGCGTGTTCCAGTTGTCCGCGACATTCGGGACATTCTCCGACAAGTTCCGACATACGCGATCCGGATTCGGCCTCCAACCCCATTTTTTCGATCTGACGCCCGGACGATGGAAGATCCTTAAGCCGGCGATCGATCACAAAGAGACATTCGGCGACGGCCTGCTCCGGCGATGTTAACAGTCGTTCGTTGAACCAAACAGCATGGGTGCCGGTGACTTTGTTGAGGCTCCGGGCTACCTCCTGGACGGCGAAGCCGCCTCGGAGCATCTTCGAAGCAAGCAGCCCGACGCCGGCACTGATCGGCCCGGCAACAAAAACCTCGAGTATGCGTTCGCCGTCGTGGTTGACCGTCACATACAGGTTTTGGTTCTCGAAAGGAATGCGCCAAGTTGAGCCCTGAAGCTCACGCGGGCGCTCCACGCGGCCGT
Organism: Pyrinomonadaceae bacterium; assembly: GCA_050246275.1. Taxonomy (GTDB): domain Bacteria; phylum Acidobacteriota; class Blastocatellia; order Pyrinomonadales; family Pyrinomonadaceae; genus OLB17. The sequence goes on along the minus strand of JBFWWI010000006.1, from coordinate 19,151 downwards.
TCTCATTACGCGACTGGGCAGACTCCGACCCGGACGTCGACCAAGGAGACGTTTCGGCCGGTTCCGACTTCTTCATTGTGTTTAGGACCTGGCCCTCACGGCTTCCGTCCCTGTAATAGCTGACGGCTTTACATCCGAGCTTGCGGGCAAGGTGATAGAGTTCGTCGACCGACTCGACGGTATCGCTCTTGGCTCCGTTGCAAGTCTTCGAGATCGAGTTGTCGACGTGCTTCTGCGCTGCGGCGAGGACTTTAACATGCTGCAGCGAGTTGATCGACATAGCCGAAATAAATCGAAGCGGCAGCTCGGATTCATGCTCGACCACATATTCAGCCGCTGACTTTATCGAATCTTCGTTTGTTTGATCGACCTCAAGGCCTAGTGCTTCAGCAGCAAGGCTGTGAACGTAGGTTCGCGAGCCCAACGTATCCTGACGGACGTAGGCCCAGGAGAAATTGGGTTCGATGCCCGAAGAAGTTTCGGCGACCAGTGAGATAGTACCGGTAGGAGCGATCGTCGTTACCTCATAGTTTCGAGGAGTTAAGGCGATACCCCTGTCGATACCCACCTCGTCATACAGAAAACTCGCGTAAGCATCTCGGTTCTTCTCCAGTTCGGGAAATACGCCCTTCTCATCGCCCAAGCGAAGCGACTCCATCCATGCCTCGCGGCGGATGAAACCCATCACCCTTTCTACAAGATCGATCGACTCTTCGCTGCCGTAAATTACACCAAGCTTGAGGCAGAGGTCCGCAAAACCCATGATTCCGAGGCCGACCGGGCGGGTGCGTTTGACGACGTCGTCGATCTCGGGCAAGGGGAAATAGCCCGCATCGACAACGTTGTCCAGAAATCGGGTCGATAGGTGGGTGGCGCGGGCAAGGCGATCCCATTCGATCTCGCCGTCCCGAAAAAACTTCGCCACGTCGATAGACCCAAGGTTGCATGAATTGTTGAAATGAAGCATCTGTTCGCCACAAGGATTGCAGGCGAAGATCGGCCCCATCGAAGCCATCAAATGATTATGCCGGTTGACCTCGTCGATGAAGATAATTCCGGGCTCGGCATATTTATGGGCCGATGCAATGATGCGATCCCAAATATCGGGCGCATACACCATTCCCGGCAAAGGGGGCTCCTCTATCGTGCAGTCGGAAAGATCAGCCGTTTCGTAAGCCAGTTTGTCGGCAAAGGTCGCGGTCGTCCCATCCGGCTTTCGGTAGACGACATAATCGGCTCCCGTAACCGGGTCAAAGATGGGAGCATTCCACGGCTCATCCTTGAATTCGGTCTGAAACCAGACTCCGCCGTCGACCGCCTCCATGAAGAGATCTGAAACAGTAACTGAAATATTGAAATTCGTCAGGCTCGTCTGATCATTCTTTGCATGAATGAAGCGGAGAATGTCTGGGTGCTTTACCGACATTATTCCCATATTCGCGCCGCGGCGAACCCCGCCCTGTTTCACGACCTCGGTCGTTTGATTTACGATGTTCATGAAACTGACCGGGCCGCTAGCGACCCCGCGGGTCGAGTTGACCATCGATCCCGCAGGGCGAAGGAACTCGTACGTCATTCCCGTTCCGCCGCCGGTCTGATGGATGATCGCGACGTTTTGGGCATGTTCCATGATTCCTTCGATCGAATCGGGTACGTTAAGCACGAAGCAGGCGGCGAGTTGTCCCTTCGGCTTTCCAGCATTGACGAGGCATGGAGTGTTTGGAACAAATTCCCGCGCGAACATCGCAGCAGTCATGTCCCTGTAAAATTCTATGCGCTTCTGTGGATCCTTTTCGGCAGTAGAAACGTGGCCGACAACTCGACGGACGATGTCGTTCCAGGTCTCAAGCGGCTCGCCGTTTTCGTCCTTTGTTGAGTAGCGCTTCGCCACGACCTTTTGAGCGTTCAGACCGAGCGGAGCATATTCACGCTCCACCGCAGCGGCACCTCCGTTCTTTGGGGCAAGTCCGGCCTCTACCGTTTTTTGGAACACAGCACTCATCTTTGATTCTCCTTTTCGCAAATGCGAAATCGTCGTATCGATTAACTATAGTGTAACACGTGAAACGCCTGTTTCTAAGCGAGAAATCCGCGTGGAATCGATCAGCAGCATTCAGAATTCGGGTGGTGAATCGCACCTTGCATCGTATGACAACCTTATACCCACACTAACAGGTTAGTCAAGAACATTCTGCACAACATATTGCGATAAGGCGATTAGCAGCAACAATAGAGTGGATAAGTTCAGGTTTCTCTTTAGGTTGTCGGGCTGGTGAGTGCCTGTTGACTTTGGCTCCGCAAAATTAGAAAACTGATGTTGATGGACAAAATAGTACAAGGTATTGCCGCCGACGGATCGATCCGGGTATTTGGGGCGATAACGACAGATGCGGTCGCCGAAGCGGTAAGGCGGCACAAGACTTCGCCAACCGTCTCCGCCGCTCTCGGAAGGACGATGACCGGCGCCCTGATGATGGGCGTCACATTAAAGGAGCTAGACAGGCTTACGGTAAAGCTCGAAGCGAACGGGCCGGTCGGCGGCATTACCGCCGAGGCTGATGCCGGCGGGAAAGTTCGAGGATACGTAAAGAACCCTTTGGCGGAGCTTCCTCCCAAGTCGAACGGCAAGTTCGACGTTTCTGGAATTGTCGGCGGGGGAATGTTCTACGTGATCCGCGAAGCCGGTTTCGACATCGGATTCAGACCGGAACCGTACGTCGGTTCTGTCCCCATCATTTCGGGTGAAATTGCCGAAGACTTCGCATATTACCTTGCGCGATCTGAGCAGATCCCGTCAGCAGTGTTGTTGGGGGTGCTGCTCAATAATTCGGAACCCTTCGTTGCTGCTTCCGGCGGCGTGATGGTGCAGATGATGCCCGGGGCGAACGAACATCTCATTACCATGATCGAAGACACGATCGCTCATGCCCCGCATCTCACTTCGGTGATCGACGCCGATACCGATCCGTCTGACCTGCTCAGACTTGCACTCGGGAACATAGAGTTTCAGATTCTCGATGAGAAGGAAGTCTCTTTCGAATGCACCTGTTCGATAGAGCGGGCCCTTGCCATGGTCGAGGCGCTTGGAGCGGAAGAGGTCGAGTCGATGCTAAGAGAACAGGGCGGGGCCGTCATGAATTGCGGATTCTGCAATGAGGTTTACACGATGACAAGCTCGGACCTTACCGAGATCATTGACGCTGCCCGCGGGAGGTGATCATCCATCCGACAGATCCTGGTTCTTTATGCGTTGAACGATGATAAAAGGTTAGTCCCCGTGGTCATTTGGCGATTTCCCGATAGCCTCCCTGGAAGTAAAGAAGCGGATCGGTTTCGGCATCGTGAACACTAACACCTTCCACAAGCCCAAGGAACACCGAATGATCGCCGCCGTCTAAGGTGCGGAAGACCGAGCATTCGAGCCTGGCGATCGAAGAAGGCAGAAACGGGAGTCCATGATCGTCAACCTCGTATGCAATGCCCTCAAACTTCTCATCCAGGATGGACGCAAAATGTTCTGAGAGCCCTTCGTCGCCCGCCGCGAGGATATTGACCGTAAAACGAGATGATTCCAGAAGGGCAGAATGGCTGCCGGAAAGTTTCTCAATACATATAAGTACGAGCGGCGGTTCGAGCGAGACCGAACAAAAGGCCGATACGGTTATGCCGTAAAACTTTCCGGAATCATCCTTTGTAGTTACCACCGTGATACCGCTCGCAAAGCGGGAAAGTGCGGACCGAAATTCGTTCGGGGAAACGGGCATAGTTATCCAAGAACTATCGTAACGGAAGTGGCCTCGAAACCCGAAAGCCGACCTGGAACAAAAACCGGGAAATTGATTAACGAACCGCGATAATCGATAATCTGCATCGAATGAGCGAAACCAAAGAGTTTTTTTTGGAGGTCAGCCGCTTGGTCGAGGCACATTTGGACTGGTTGATACCCGCGGAGGGACCCGGCCCAAGCAGCCTTCGGGATGCAATGCGGTGGAGCCTGTTTGCCGGGGGAAAGCATTTCAGGCCGGCCCTCGTCCTTGCTGTGGGGCGCACTTTTGGAGCCGCGGATGACTTGTTGGTCAGAACGGCTGCCGCAGTGGAAATGATCCATACATATTCGCTTATCCACGACGATCTTCCGTCCATGGACGACGACGATCTTCGCCGCGGGCGGGAGACCTGTCATAAACGGTTTGGAGAGGCGACGGCGATCCTCGCTGGCGACGCTCTCCAGGTACTTTCATTTCAGGCGATCGCCGAGGATGAACTGCTCGACGTCGAAACCCGCATCTCGCTGATCTCTGGTCTTTCGCGTGCTGCTACTAAGATGGTGGTTGGGCAACAGCTCGATCTGGAGGCTGAGGGGCAAGTGATATCAACCAAGGGCGTCGAGGATATACATGTGAATAAGACGGGTGCATTGATCGCTTTCTCGGCAACTGCGGGAGCGGTTATCGCTCGGGCTTCCCGCACTTCCGTCACGCAGATCGGCGATTTTGCCGCGAGACTCGGACTTCTTTTTCAGGTAACCGACGACCTGTTGGATGTGACGCAGACAACCGAGAAGCTCGGTAAGACCGCGGGAAAGGATATCGCTGCGCAAAAGGCCACCTATCCCATGAGCCTAGGGATCGACGGCGCCCGCGAATTTGCAGGAACGGTTTACGACGACGCGGTCGCGATCCTTAAAGAGATCGATGCAGACACTGATCTGCTTGCCGGCATCGCCCGGTTTCTTCTTACACGGGAATCTTAGTTCGTGCCTATTTGTGAAGCCTCGCGATCGCCTCGCGGAGCTGGGCTGGCCGAGCAGAATAATAGCCAGGCAGCGTACCGCGTTCCGCCATCATGTCCCATATTTCAAGGCTGGACCTGTACCACTTTGCAGCCTCAGTGCGAGAGGTGCCCGATGAGCGTCCGCTGTCGACTCTTTCCTCGAGGCTCCCGAGAGAGGCGTAGGTGTCGGCGAGATTTGAAAGATTATAGAGGTCGTTAGCGTTTGCCTTCTGCATATCAGACTGGATCCTCATCGCCTCGTTGAGATGCTTTCTAGCCGCGTCGAGGTCACCTCTCAAAAGCTCGACGTTTCCGGCGTTCCAATTTGCAAGAGCAAGTTCGCTTCTCGCAAGGTAATTCTTTTCGTCCGACTCTGATTCTCGACGGCAGATCTCGATGGCTCGTTCCACATCATACTTGCCGCCAATAAGGTTGCCTTTTTTTGCCTTGAGCCTCCCTGTGTTACCAAGGGAGATCGCAAGCACGATCTCGGCGGCCGGCTTCCGCGGGTTGCCTGCGGCCCACAGCTTCTCACTTTCTTCGAGCGCTTTGCTGAAACTAAGCAAAGCCTCGTCGTCCCGGCCCAGCATTTCAAATCTCTGTCCGAGCCTGCGGTACGACATCTGTGTGACGCTCAGTATCTTTTCTCGTAAACTGAGCCCATCTGGGCCTACGGCATCGGATACCAGTTCCGCAGGTATCGATTCGGCTATCGACACACTTTTTCGGTAACTGGAGATCACCTCGTCGCCGTCGGCATCAGATCTCGTGGCGATCAGGTCGCCGAGCTCCTGAAGAAATCGCGCTGCGGTGACGCGGTATAAGGGGTCCTCCGGATACTCAGCCGTCAGCACCTCGAGAATTGAGACCGCATCTTTACAATGGCTTTCTGCACTCGCCAGATCTCCGCGAACCTGCATTATGCGAAACATCTTGCTATTGAGCATCGCCTCGGAATACCGATCGGCGGCACTCCTGGGGTCTGCCAAAGATCGGCGGATATTTAACGCTTTGCCATAGCTCTCGACCGCTCCTTCCACTTCACCGAGGTTTGGCCCGAGGGGATTACCTTGAACGTCGGCAATGCGTTCATATCCGGCCGCAAGTTCAAGCTGCAGCGACATATCAGTTGGCCCCTCCTTTGAGAGCTTGTCCAGATATTCGATCGCCCGGGCGACCAGGTTCTTTCTTGCCTGGGTCGAGCCCGGTAAGTCTCGAATGGAATCGTGAATATCAAAGATCAAGGAATTGGCGAGCACACGCAGATCGTTGAAGCGGGCCTCGGCCGCCGCCTTTTCGTTGTTCGCTTTTACGGCTTGCCACGCGGCTATGCCGGAGGTTGCGATCAGGAGCATGGCCATAGCGGCTGAGGCGGCGCATGCTGATCTATGGCGCTTGATGAACTTGCCGGCCCGATAGCTTATCGTGTCGGCAGTTGCGTGAACCGGGAGGCCCTGCAGGTACCGCTCTATATCGTCCAGAAACTCCTGAACCGATGAGTAGCGCCGCTCGGGTTCGTGCCTTATCGCCTTCAAAACGATATTGTCTATGTCGCCCTTTAGGGAGTTGGGATCAGGTACACATAGGCTTCGCGTAGCCGGAGCCTTGATGCCGCCGGTCGTATTAGATTCACCCGGATCGGTCTCGTAAGGCCCGCCCGCGGCTGCTTCCGAAAACAGGGCAGCGATCGAGGGCTTTCGCGGCTCCTTGGTCTGGATCTCGGAAACGATGCGGGCGGCGTCTTTGCCGGAGCTTGAGAACGGACGACTTCCGGTAAGAAGTTCATAGAGTACGACACCAAGGCTGAACACATCGGTCAGCGTCGTGGTCGGTTCGCCCCGGAGCTGTTCCGGCGAGGAATACTCAGGTGTAAGTATCCTGAACTGCGTCGCCGTCACGGCCTCGTCGCCCTCATATCGATCCGGGCCGAGAATCTTTGCAATGCCAAAATCGAGAAGTTTGGGTTCCCCGCTTTTGGTCACGAGGATGTTCGACGGCTTGAGGTCTCGGTGAACCACCAGCTTTTGGTGGGCGTATGAGACTGCGGAGCAGACCTTTGCAAAGAGCTCGACACGCGACCGGACATCCAGCGATCCGGTCGAGCAATACTCCCGGATAGGGGCGCCATCAACATATTCCATCACGAAATAGGGCAGCCCGTCGTGCGTCGATCCGCCGTCGAGCATTCTCGCGATATATGGATGTTCGAGGCTGGAGAGGATCTGTCGCTCCAACAAGAACCTACGGAGCACTACATCCGTGTCCATGCCGCGTTTGATCAATTTGAGGGCGACCTTTTGCGAATACCCGTCACCGACGTGATCCGCAAGGAAAACCGTGCCCATTCCGCCCGATCCTATCCTGGCAGAAATGACGTAATCATCGATGCAAGTGCCCTCGAAGGCCGAGCCGTCGTCATCAACGCTATCTACAATGCTGTGTTCAAGAAGGTAGGGCCGTTCGATGAACTCGCCGGCCGACGCGTCAGCTCTCAAGAGGTTCTCGACCTCTGTCCGAAGGATTGTGTCGAGGCGTGAAAGGTTAACGGAGCGCACCTCGATCGGCTCATCACGTGCCTGGAGGTAGGCCTCTTTTATGGTCTTCCAACGTGCGGCGTCCATATTGGTCTGCACATTACGCGAGAACGACGGCGAAATAGGTTCAAGCCCGGCTGATCCGATCGAAAAGCCAGGCTCGGGCCACGGACCACTCCCGCTTAACGGTAGCCGGCGATACACCCAAGACCTCGGCCGTTTGCTCAATCGTTAGGCCGCCGAAGTAACGAAGTTCGACCAGCCTCGCCTGGTCTGGGTCAAACTCAGCCAACTCAGCGAGTGCGTTGTCCAGATCGAGAAGATTCTGGTCAACTTCGATCGAAACGTTCGGAGCTTCACTGATCGGTACCTTTTCCGAGCCGCGCTTGATCGATCTCCGGGCACGAGCGGCGTCGATCAAGATGCGCCGCATGGCCTGGGCGGCGATCGCAAAGAACTGGCCCCGGTTGTTCCAGTCGACAGATCTCTGCTTTGTGAGCCGAAAGTAGGCCTCGTGAACTAGTTCCGTCGTCTGGATCGACACGGCATGCTCGCGATTCAAAAAGCTTCCGGCAAGACGCCGAAGTTCGTTATAGACTATCGGCAACAGTTGGTCGAGGGCTTCCCGATTGCTGCTGTCTTCCCTAAGTTCATTAAGTAAAAGAGTTACCTCAGTTGGCATAAGATCGATGGATGATTCTAACACAGCGCGTCCTGCCAAAACTCGGCTTCCGTCTTTCTGACCGCCCCCAATGAAGGCGTTTGAGCCGTTCCAATAGCGCGATTCGCGTAGTGCTCCGACAAGTGACGTCCCCGCAAACAAATCCTTTAATGATCAGTTGGGACGAAAATGGAATGAGTTCATTCAGGCCACTTGGCGGGGACACGTTTCGGCGGGCATGCCCACTGTCAAGGGCAACAAGCAAATTGGCTCCCTCTTTGCAAAATAGACATTCAGATTGCTTTGGAATTTACTCGTAGTGAGGTCAATAGAGTATCTATGAAGGAAGATATGCTTCGAAATTTTACAGTCTCGATCGCGCTGGTGATCGCCGCCGGTGTTGCGGTCAATGCCCAGACCTATAACTCGAACGCGGGCGGATGGAGTACAGGTTATGGGACAGTTTACGGGTCTTTTGGCCTGGCGCAGGCGACGCAGAATATCTATAACACAACGCAAATGAACATTCAGCGTCTGATGATGCGTCAGGCGATGATAAAGAAATGGGGACTAGCGGCGGTCGAAAAAGCAGAACGCGAAGCGAAGACCGGTTCGAGATCGGCGGCCACGAATTCGGGTCCCGAACGGTCTGGCCCGGCTGTATCTGCGCCGCCGGTAAAAAAGAACTTCAGCGTTTTTCGGCCGGACCCGTCGATCGATCCGGGAAAGAACATTGCCGACGCGCTGGGTGAAACTCCGGACGAGAAGGCTCTGATCAGGCAGATAGTCAAGGCCACGAAGATCGCTTTTGAAGGTCAACCGACGGCCGGAAGGATGAAGAATCGGGTATCCGGGGCTCTCACATTCTTCGTGATCGCCACGAGCAGCATTTACAACGATTCGGAAGAGCCAAATGACGACGCCGCGCAGGTCCTCTTCGATGCTATCGATCAATCCATTGATGAGATACCGGAATTCGGCAGTATGACCAATGCCAGGAAGCAGGAACTCTACAATGCGCTGATCGGAATGGCAGCGATCCCGCTCGCTACATACACAGAAGGTCAGCAGAACGGTGATGCGGCGACCGTCCAAACCGCGCGGCAGTTAGCAGGTGAGTTGTTGAAAATGGTGATGAAGGTCGAGCCGGATAGGGTCAAATACTCGAACGGAGGCTGGAAGTTTGGCAACTAGCCGGAAACGCAAACGAAATTCTCTGATAATATCTTTGAAATGCGGTTCTCAAATCTGAGCATTGTCCTTTCTCTTGCCTTGCTAGCGGCGGTTCCGGCTGCTGCGCAAGTGGAGAGCGGTGGGGCGTCGGTATCTGTTGGCGTGGGTAAGGTCTTTGAAGCCTCTGGTCGGTCGGCAGCGGGGCGCGAATTGCAAAAGAAAATGAACTCCACGCTTATCCGTGCCATCGCCAGGGAAAAGGCATCGACCCGAGCGCCCAGGGATAAAGCTAAACAATCCCGAAATCCTGCGCCGCTGCCGCCCAGCAGTCCGATTAACGATCGTTCGGTATTTTTCAAACCTGATCCTGCCGCCGACAATATGATCTTCATCGCCAATCAGCTTGGCAGGACACCGGCAGAGCGTGAGTCACTTCGCCAATTGTTCGCGGCGACCAAAGTTGCATTTGAGCGGGAGGTCGCAGCAAAAGGTAGGTCGAGCAATCTCCCTGCCGCGTTTACCTTCTTCATCGCATCGACGGTGACCGTATACCGGGATGACCCGGAACCGTCGGACGAGGCCATAGATAATTTGTGGGAAGGTATGAATTCCGCTCTCAGCGAGCTCCCCGAACTCTCGAAGTTGAGCAATGGCGAAAAAGCTCTGATGTATGACACTCTCATAGCACTTTCGGGATTTGTTCTGGCCGGGCATATGGAAGCGACAGCGTCGGGGAATATCGAGAATAAGGCCATCTTCAAAACTCTGTCTGGAGCTCTGATCGAATCGGTGCTCAAGACAGATCCGAATAACCTTCGATTCGGTCCTCGCGGTCTCGAGATCGTAAGTTAGCCTTACTTGACAGCTTCAAACTAATTTTCTTAGTATTAGGGTTCGCCTTTCGGTCGGGATCGGCGTTAGTTCTTTGTAACTTGGCATTAGGGGAATCGGTATTACTGCCAAAAAGTCAGATCTGGGGCATGTACGTCAATTGGTAGACAGCCTCCCTTACAAGGAGGAAGTTAGGGGTTCGAGTCCCTTCGTGCCCACCAATTCACAGAAGCTCGAATCGTAAGATTTGAGATTTCAATGCGGGGTCGTAGTTCAGTTGGTTAGAACGCCAGCCTGTCACGTTGGAGGTCGCGGGTTCGAGCCCCGTCGGCCCCGCCACTTTTAAAGATAGACCGCGATGCAGAATTTGCCTCGCGGTCTTTTAGTTTGGCCGTGAACCATCTGCAATGCTTGTCAACATGACCGCGTCCGTTATCGTCTTTACCCGGACGGCGGCAATACGTCTCCCATCTCGAGAGAAAGAAAAATCAAAGATCTCATCGGGCTCAGTCGCGAGGAAGAGATGGGGTTCCGGCCGATCTATCTCGATCTGATAGAGCTTTGTGGGCAGATTCTCACCTCGTTGACGTTCCTGGTAGAGCAATGACCTACCATCGGGCATCCATTTGAAAATCCGTGTCGGCCAAATATCGAGCACCGTCTCCGAAGCGCCTGGCCCTGTCCCTTTGACCATAACTTTCATCCCGCCCTTGCCTTCGTCGTTGAAGGAATATGCGACCTTTGACGCATCGGGAGACATGGCCCAGTGATAGATCGTGGCTCGGGGCAATCCCTCAATTCCTACGACCTTGCCGCCCTCGATCGGGATCATCCCAAGCGGAGGCGAATTCTCGTTGTACCAGCGGAAAACGACAGTCTTTCCATCTGCGGCAAATCGCGGGATCTGGGCAATTCCCGGAACGTCGGCCAAAAGTGTCGGATCACTACCATCTATTTTCATTCGCCATATCTGGTTATAACCGGACCTGTGGGAAGTGAACACGATATATTTACCGTCGCCCGAGACGCGCGGTTCCGAGTTGTCCGAGTCGGCCGGCGTCAGTTGAACAGCATTTCTCCCGTCGGGGTCAGAGATCCATACCGAAAGCCTGCTATTTTCATAGACATCAAAGACGAGGCGGCCATCGGGTGTCCAGTCCACATTCTGATGACCGAATGGTTTGCGGGTAACCGCCGTCATCGAACCGATCGAATTCGAGTCTCCGACCCAAAGGCGGCTTTCATCGATCCGTTGGGCCGCGACAATGTTCTTTCCCTCTCGGTCAACACTGACGTTCATGTATGCGCTTATGTCATTCGTGATCCGTGTTACCTCACCGTTAAGCAGAGAAACGTAGAACAGTTGCCGCCGATTTGAATCCGGATCTACCGAATTCATCAAGAGCCCATTTTCTTTCGGAAGTACCGCCAATTCGCCGATCCTTTCTTTTTGCCGCCGCAGAACCGTTTCAATGCCGTCCCGCAGACTCAGGACGACCACCGACCAGTACTCGACACCACTGTCGAGTTCGCGTCTTGAGTAGTAGATCTTCTGGCCATCCGGTGAGAATCTGGGATCGCGGATGATGGTTTCGCCTTCCGTCCGCTGGTGTTCCCGTTCGTCGGTCCCGTCCATTGCGTCCGCCGAAATGAGGCGTGCATCGGCCGCATTCACCGAGAGGTTGGGGTCGGGTTCGCCGTACCTAACAAACAATATGCGTTGACCATCAGGTGAAAGATTGCCCAGATGATTTACCTTCTCGACGATCTTCCTTGGCTGGCCACCCAGTGCGGGCACGCGGTACATGGTCCCGTGAGTGGCCCCGCGAAGGGCTATGACGTAATAGATGTATTCACCATCATTGCTGAATACGGGAGTGTCCCAATAGAACACCTGTTGGGGGGGAACGATCTGGATGGCGTTCGCATCACTGACTCGGCGGAGCCAGAGCCCACGGTCCCCGTTTTCTTCATATGTGACGTAAGCAACGGATTTGCCGTCGGGGGCGATCGCCGCCAAGGCCACATTGTTCGTTTGCGAGAGCTTACGGATCGACATCCGCTCGATGCTGTATGGTGAGATCGATTCTGGGCGTGATATGAAGTACCAACCGGCCAATGCGAGCACCAGGACGATCGCTGCCGCGCCGAGGAGCCAAATCCGCGATGGTGGTGTCGCTTCACGGTAAAAACGCCGGGCGAAGCTGTCCATTGATACACCTGCGTCGCTCGCTGTTCTGGCCTCTTTCAAGATCGAACGGATCTCGGCCATCGACTGAAACCGCTTTCCTGGCGACTTCTGCAGACAGCGCTCAACCATTTTCGCAACGACGTACGGAACGTCCGGGCGGTGTTTCGCTACCGGTTCCGGGTCCGAATGGATCACCGCCTTAACGATCAATCCCTGTGAAGAGCCGCGGAATGGGCGTTTTCCCGTTAATGCCTCATACATTACCGTTCCAAAGCTGAAGATGTCGCTTCTGACGTCAACATTTGCGCCCTCGGCCTGTTCGGGCGACATATAGGAAGGTGTTCCAATTATCTGCCCTGGAGCCGTTATGTCACGCGCAAGCGAGGTATTCCCGGCGAGGCTCCGTTCGATCTGAGCAAGGCCGAAGTCCAGGATCTTCGGTGTGCCGTCGGACGAGATCATGATGTTGCCTGGTTTGATATCGCGGTGAATGATGCCTCGCTTATGGGCCGCTGCAAGAGCGTCGGCGATCGGTTCCAGCCACCCGAGAAATGTCTTGACCTCGATCCCGTCCTCGGGAGTGAGACGATCAAGCGTCTTGCCGTCGATGTATTCCATCGTCAGGAATTGAATTCCGTTGCACTCCTCGACTGAATAAACAGTGGCGACATTAGGGTGGTTGATATTTGCCGCAGCCTGGGCTTCGTTGCGAAAACGTCTCAAAAAGGAAGGGTCGGATGCGAACGAAGGCGGAAGCGTCTTTAATGCGATCCGGCGTCCCAGCTTTGTGTCGGTGGCGAGATAGACCTCACCCATTCCGCCTGATCCGATCGCCTTTTCTATTGTGTAGTGCCCGATCGAACTTCCGGGAGCAAGCGCGTTCATATGGTCGGCAAACTCGGGCACGAATTTGCCAACGATAGGTTGCGAAATGAAGCGGCCGGCGTTATCGCCGGCGTTCAACAAAGACTCAACTTCCGAGAGCAGCGTAGTGTCGTCACCGCAGGCCTTTTTCAGGTAAGCGGAGCGCTCATCAGACTCCATTTCGGCGGCTGACGTGAAGATCTCACCTACTCTTTGCCATCGCTCTGGTGTCATCGGTCCTAAGGGCTGCTCAATTCTCTATAGAGCCAAGCTCGCGCCAGGTTCCAGTCGCGTCGAACGGTCCGGGTAGAGATGTCGAGGGTCTCGGCGATCTGTTCTTCCGTAAGACCTCCAAAATATCGAAGTTCTACGATGCTGCTTTGCCGCTGATTCAACGCGGCAAGGCGGACCAGAGCTTCATCCAGGGCGACGACATCAGCCGCCTTTTCATCTGCCACATCGACGTTCTCATTCAACGTAATATGAACACCGTCGCCGCCGCGTTTGAGACTCTTTTTCTTACGCGCGAAATCGACCAGTATCCGGCGCATCAATTGTGCGCAGATCGCAAAAAAGTGATTCCGATCCTGCCAGTTAACACGATTTGAATCTACCAGCCGTAGGAAGGCCTCGTTCACAAGGGCCGTCGTCTGCAGCGTGTGATCGGCATTCTGGCGGCGCATATAATTCCGGGCCAATCGGCGGAGTTCGACCTGAACGAGAGGGATCAATTCGTCGAGGGCCGACCTCTCGCCCTTACGCCACGCGAGCAGCAGTTGTGTGATTTGATGCGACTCCATCTGCAGATAGTTACGACCAAGGCGGTTTAAGGCTTAAATCACGCCGGAATTTTAACACAGCAATTTCTACAGAGGAATTAACGAAGGAACTGCCTGTCCGGTTTCAAGGAAAGAAATCGTTTTAACCAAATGAGGCGGAACGATGTGACAGCCGCCGCAGACATTTACATATTTTGGAGCATTCATATGGCAAGGATCGAGAAATTCAATGACTATCCGCAGGTGAACCTCACGGCGTCGGTAGGCAAAGGCGGGGTGAACTATGACGACGACGTGCTGGCCGTGCAGGCTTTGATGAAGTACGCATTCGAGGGCGAACGCGGCTGGGAAGGCTACAAGTTTCCCACCCCGACCGGAACCCTGTGTGCGGCGACCAGATCTTTGATCAAACGGTACCAACGTGTGATCAAGCGAACCATCAGCTCGGCGAAAGTGGACGGCAGGATCGATCCAGCAAAGGGCACTTTCCCGGCCGGAAGCCGAGTGATGTGGACGATCCTTTCGCTCAACACCGACGCGATGACGACCTGGCTCTTCAGCAAGCGAATGGGAGCCAATTATATTCACGCGGTCGGGATGATGTTTCCCGAATTCAAGTCGGCCATCGGCGATCGGGGCGTTGGGTCCCTCAATCTTGAACTGGACGGTGGCGGCGTTGGATCACTGGGGCTCGAGCTCGAATGATAATTCTATCCGACGAATAAAGGAGCGACGATCATGAAGCGGATACTAACAATTTCTGTTGTGGCGATGGTCTTTGCTGCGGCGGTGTCGACATTCGCCGCCGATCTCAGAAACGAGGACAGCAAACGTTATGAGGTAAAGGTATATGACGGCGGCATTACCCGAAACACCTGGATCGACGGGAACTCAACAACCGTCAGCATCTGCAGCAATTGCGAGGTGGAGGTCGTGGGGGTCGGACGAATGAAGATAAGCGGTTCGGACAAGCTCACGATCAAAGGCGGAAAACTTTCGAAGCAATAGGTCCAGAATATATGTTAAGCGAAGCGATCACACAAGAACAGATCCATCTGACTTTCGACGGCATCGAGCCGGTCCTTTCGGGGTACGGGGCGAATGCGGCAGCGGCGATAGGGGTCATTACCCTGGCATTCAGTACAGATCCTATCGCACGCTGGGTGTATCCGGATCCGCATGAATACCTGACACATTTTCCGGAGTTCATTCGTGCGTTTGCGGGAAAAGCATTTGAACGATCCACGGCTTACCTATCGCCTCGGGCAAAAGGCGCCGCACTCTGGCTCGGGCCCGGAGTGGAACCTGACGAAGACCCGCTCATCGGCTTGTTTTGGTCGACGACTTCGGACGAGGTTCAGAAAGATCTTTTCCCGATGTTCGAGAAGATGGGTGAGTTTCATCCGAAAGAGCCCCACTGGTATCTGCCGATGATCGGTGTCGAACCAGGTCATCAGGGCATGGGAATCGGAGCTTCATTGATGCAGCACGCACTCTCCACCTGCGACTCCGACCGGCTTCCGGCCTATCTGGAATCGTCCAACCCGAAGAACATTCCGCTATACGAGCGATTTGGGTTTGAAACCATCGGGATCATCCAGGAGGGCAACGCGCCCCCGATGTACCCGATGTACCGGCGGGCCCGTTGAGATCCCGAACGAGAAGAGGGAAGAGAAATAATATCAGCGAAAACAGGAGCAATAATTATGTTAGGAGCAACGATCGTAGAAAATAATACCGGACCCGGCTCGGTCCATCCGTATGACTATCGGGAGACAATTGTGGCCTCTCAGAAAGTGAACTGGCGGATCGAAGACATCATCGGCGGCGAGAAGAAGCTGGATTTTTCTAAGCGATTCATGCCTGAATCGCTAGCTCGGGTCGAAGAGTTGGCATTCCTGAACGACGAAGAGAAAAGGGCCCTCAACCAGATCCGCGGCCATGCGTATCTTTCGATCTTCGGGCTGGTCGAGGAATTCATCCTTCCATTCGTCATCGATCATGTTAGGCCGTCGCTCGACGACGATGATTATCGGGTACGAGCTTTTCTGCAATTCGCGGGTGAAGAGGCCAAGCACATTCAGCTTTTCAAGCTATTTAGTGACGACTTCAAGTCAAACTTCGGCACCGATTGCAAAGTGATCGGGCCAGCGGCAGATGTGGCCAAGGCGGTTCTTGCTCACGACCCTTTGGGAGTGGCCCTGGTGATCCTTCATATCGAATGGATGACTCAGCGTCATTATATCGAGAGCGTCAAGGAAGATGCCGGAGCGGATCCGCAGTTTAAGAGCTTACTGAAAAATCACTGGCTCGAAGAAGCCCAGCACGCCAAGCTCGATACGCGCATGGTCGAGGAATTGGCCGCCGGCATGAGTGCCGATCGGATCGAGAAGGGCGTCGATGGATATCTCGACATCGGCGGATTCCTGGATCAAGGCGTTAAACAGCAAACGCTGTTCGACCTGGAAGCGTTCGAAGCTGCGACCGGTCGGCTCCTAAATTCAGATGAACGGGAAGAGTTCATTGAAAAGCAGCATCAGGCGAACCGTTGGACCTACATTGGGACGGGTATGACCCATCCGAAGTTTCTCGAGACGCTCGAGAGTCTTGATCCCAAACAACGTGAGCGGATCGAGGCGGTGGCTCCGGCCTTCTGCTAAAAGCACAAGAAAACCGGGACCCGTGAGGCCCGGCTCGACACAACTAATAAGCTATAACAAGGAGAATCATAATGCAGACAGCAACCTCAACAAACGAAGTAGTCAACGGCGTTGACGTGACCGAATTGAAGAACACCATTGCGGCGATCGGCGACAATAAGCAGATCGCAAAATTCAACTTCCGGGCCCGAAACGAGTGGGCAGACGGAGCGAACAACCGGAGCATCGTCAAGGATTTTGACGGAGCTTGCCAGACCTTTGACCGCGAAACACCATTCGTTATTCAAAAAGACGAGCATCCGATCCTTTTAGGAAAGGATAGCGGAGCAAATCCGGTAGAGTACGTACTTGCCGCTCTGGCCGGCTGCCTTACAACAAGCCTCGTTTACCACGCTGCTGCGCGTGGCATCAAGCTCGACTCGGTCGAGTCAACATATTCGGGCGATCTGGATCTTCACGGATTCCTCGGCCTCGATCCGGATGTCAGGAACGGATACGAGAAGATCAAGATCGAGTTCAAGGTAAAAGGCGATGCGACCGAAGAGCAATTGAAGGAACTGGTTGAACTTGCCCAGCAGCGTTCGCCGGTTTTCGATATTGTCACCAACGGGGTTCCCGTCTCGGTAAACTACGCGGAGTAGGCAGGTGCCGGAACTAAGTACAAAGCGGCGGCGGATCGAAGCTCAGGGATTCACATGCCTCACGAACGATGAGGTGAGAGATCTGGATCTCTGGTTTCGATTTGCTCCCGCGGTATGCCTAGTTTGGGTAAGCGTCGGGGTTGTATTTGCCTCGCCAACGATACTGCTTAGCCTGCTGCCTTTTGCGCTGCTTGGCGGACTCTTGACCGGGCATCCCTTCGACGTCGTCTATAATCACGGCATCCGATATCTCACGCGCACGCCGGAACTTCCTCCCTATGGACGACCGCGCAGATTTGCGTGCCTGATGGCATCCGTCATGATAGCGTGCGCCGCGGCCGCATTCGCCAAAGGTTATGCTCTTCCTGGCTATTTGATAGGCGGATCCATGATAGCAATGGCAACGGCACAAGTCGTGACAGGTTTCTGCGTTCCGTCGTTGATCTACATATTGATATTCGGCCGGCCCGTGTGCGAAGCCGACACGGAAACCCCCGAGAAAAAATTTGAATCCATATCCCCGCTCTGGCCGAAATGACACTTCGGACGGCAAAAGAGGTCACTTCGACCTTGTTTCGTCCTTGGGTTTCGTCTTAGAGCTAGCGAGCAAGGGGAAGTGAAAAAGACGCCGAGCGATCGGCGTCCTTTTGTTTCTACTTAGAGCCCTGATCAGCTCTTTCTCAGTTCGGTCAGGACCTGCTTAGCCACGGCCTTCAGCGTATCGAAAACGCCGGTTCCGTTCATAGCGACTGCTTCATAGACGGGCTCGTCCTTTTTCTGCAGTTCGTATGTAAGATCCTCCATCGGGATCACATTCGGCAAGTCCCGTTTATTGAGCTGCAGCACATAAGGAAGCTTCATCAGGTCATAACCCTGTGTTGCAAGGTTTTCTTCGAGGTTATATAGTGACTCAATATTCGCGTCCATCCTCTCTTCCTGGCTGTCCGCCACAAAAACCACCCCGTCAACGCCCTTGAGGATCAGCTTTCGCGAGGCATCGTAGTAAACCTGGCCGGGGACCGTGTACAGGTGAAACCTTGTCTTAAAGCCCCGAACTGTACCTAGTTCCAAAGGCATGAAATCAAAGAATAACGTGCGGTCCGTTTCAGTTGCGAGACTTATCAGCTTGCCTTTGGCCTCTTGCGCGGTCGAATCGTAAATATACTGGAGATTCGTCGTCTTGCCGCACAAGCCCGGTCCGTAGTATACGATCTTGCAATTGATCTCGCGCGAAGCGTAATTGATGAACGTCATAGCGATTGGTGGTGGGGAATTACCGAAAAATCTAACTGAACAGGCTGTCTATATCATCGTCGGAGATATCGGCGAAAACGGAGTCTTGGGAAAGGGAAAAGGACTTGGAATCTTCGACGGCTTCCTCCAGGATTGCGGCGACCTCGTGGCTCGCCTTTTTTGCCCGAATCTTAACGAGACCCAGAGTGGAGCGTTCGTCAAAGACCACTACCAGCAGGCTGCGTCCGATGACGCTGATGAAAATACTCTCCCGCTCACCTTCGTGAACCACCGATGGAAAGACATCTTCGCCGATCAGTTTTGCCATGCTGCTCGTCGCGGCCACATTCCCGGCAGCCAAGGAAGAGAAACTGGTCGTATCCATGTCGCCGATGTCTCCGTGAAACGCTATCGTCTGGCCGTCACGGTCGACGAGAAACACAACACGCGCCGCGCATTCGACACAAAGCCGGCCGATAACGGCCTTCATACGCTGAAATTGTTGTTCTTGAATGACAAAGGGCATTTGAGCCATTAGAGGATCCCCGGATTGTGGTCGAAAAAAGAACCGTGGAAAGATTATGGGAAACGAACTATATGAGAATGGGCGGCGAGCGGGACGCGCGAATACCGCAAGAAAAAGATATCATAGACGGAGTACGGACGACAAGAGTTTTTTCGAGACTTGTAGCTAGCACATCATATGTCCGGTTGAAGTAGCAGATGATATGTCCGCTTTCGGCGGTTGAGGGTAAGAATGGCTGAACTGGAGAAGTAAGCCATGAAGATGTACCCGGAGATCGCGATGGAG
>JBFWWI010000005.1:0-291198 GCA_050246275.1 Pyrinomonadaceae bacterium | reverse complement strand
CCTCTCAAACGGCCCGGCCGACATCCGCGCGAATTGAAACCGAAGCGGCCCGCCGCTTCGCTCCCAATTCGCCAAAGGGGACATTTGATGTGCTAGCAAAACCGGACATCTTCATTTGCTATCAACATTTTCGTAAAAATCTCTTGATTTCGATTTCTCTATCTATTATATTTCCAACGTTCACTCGCTGATCACTGTTACATCCGAATCGCGCTGGAAACCCGGGCGCGTAAACCGAAGTTCAACCCCGCATGCCTGCGGCCCCTTTTCGCTGAGGTCCGCGACTTTTTCTCGAAGATGCTCGATGCTGAACAGTCGCCGGTGGTCTTGATCAAGAAATGACCCAGTTCACAAAATGAAAATGCAGAGTGCCTAGAGACGACACTCTGCATTATTTGTGTTACCCGTGTGCTATTCGACCTGTTTTCCTTCTGTATCGAGGATGTGAACCGCAGTTCCCCAGGTCGGTATCGACTTCAGCCCGGGTTCGATCACCTTTCGGTCGCCGACTATCACGATCACCATCCGGTCAGGGTCCAGATAGGATCTGGCAACGCGATTGACGTCGTCGAGCGTTACCGAGTCGATCTTCGATATGTAATCGTTAAAGTAGCTGTCGGGCAGTCCATAGACGACGAGGTTCGAAAGCTGATTCGAGATCGCTCCAATGGTCTCGAAACCGGCAGGAAACCGGCGGATGATGCTCTGCTTGTTATATTCGAGCTCGCGCTGGGTTACCGGGATGCCGCCCCGTATGCCGTTGAGTTCCTTCATGAACTCGATCACGGCTTCCTTCGTCACAGCCGTCTGTATATCGCCGCCGGCACGAAACGGGCCGGGACCGCGGCGAAACTGCCAGCCGCTGTTGGCACCGTAGGTATAGCCTTTGTCTTCGCGCAGGTTCATGCTGATACGCGATGTGATGCCGCCGCCGAGGATCGCGTTCATGACCTGTATCGAGTGAAAGTCGGGATTCATCCGGTCGACCCCTATCTGCCCGATCGAGACCACCGACTGTGCAGAGCCCGGCCGATCGACAATGTAAATACCCGGCTCCGACGCCATCTTTGGTGCCGGGATCGAGGCGGCGCTCACCTCACCGGCCTTCCAGTTGCCGAACGCCTGTTCTAGCTTGGTCTTGAGGGCCTTTTTATCAAAGCTCCCGACCACGATCAGCGTGCCGTTGTTCGGGCGGTAATTCGCTTCGTAAAAATTCACGACGTCCTCGCGTGAGATCGCCTTGATCGTCGCCTCGTTATTGTCGCGGCCGTAGGGATGATCGCCGTAGAGCACCTTGTTGAATACATTGTTGGCTATCGCGTTGGCGTTCGACCGCTGCTGGCGAAGCCCGATAAGCGAGCGGTTCTTCAGACTGTCGAGCTCCGAAGCCGGGAACGCAGGATTCTGAACGATGTCCGCATATATCTCGAGCGCCTTGTCGAGATTCTTGGTCAGGGTCGAGAGCGAGACATTGGTCGAATCCCATCCGGCTCCGGCGTTTACATTCGCGCCGATCGACTGAAGCTGATTCGCGATGTCTTCGGCCGAGCGGCTCTTCGTCCCGTCGTTCAAGAGCGATGAGGCCATGTTCGAAACGCCCGTCTTGCCTGCAGGCTCGTTGGTCTGGCCCGTCTTGAGTACGAGGTTCATTGATACGATCGGAAGCTCACGCTGCTCGACCATCCAAACCTCTAGGCCGTTGGCCAGCTTGGTCTTCTCGATCGGCGGAAGTGCAAATTTCGGGTTTGGGCCCGGCTTGGGCAGCTTTGCGGCCTGTGCGTCGATCTTAGCCTGGTCTTTCTTCTCAGACTTTACTGATGTGGACCTGTCCGCCTCACGGGCTCCGCGGGCGACCTGGCCCGTGCGCGGAACGTATGACATAACGAGCCGGTTTGCTCCAAGATATGCGTTCGCAACACGCTGAACATCGGCTGCGGTCACCGTGCGGTAGCGGTCGAGATCTTTCTGAAACCAGTCTGCCTGGCCGAGGTAACCGGCATAGCTGGTGAGCTGTCCGGCTTTTCCTAGCACGGTCTGAAGCCCATTGATGGTCGATGATTCGATGCTGTTGAGCGCACGCGACATCTCGTCGGCGATTGGCGGGACAGCCTTGATCCGGGCGATCTCGGCGTCCACCTCTCGTTCGATCTCGTCAAGCGACTTCCCGGGCCTTGCCGTCGCAACGATCTGGAACAGTCCGCCCACCTCGTTCGTCCCGTTGTTGGAGCCGATCTGTTGAACAAGTTCTTTTCCGTAAAGGAGATTTCCCTGGAGCCGGGAAGTGCGGCCCTGCGAGAGAATAAAGCTCAGTATGTCGAGCGCCGCCTCGTCCTTGTGATATGCCGGAACGCCGTGCCACACAAAATAGCGACGCGCAAGCGGTACGCTGTCCTCGACCGTTTCGCGGATCTCTTTATCGAGCTTTGGCATCGCCGGCTTCGGGCGGCTTATCTCACCGCCGGCGGCGATTGGCCCAAAATATTTCTCGATCCAGCCGCGGGCCTGCTTTTCGTCGAGGTCGCCCGAGACGACCAGGAACGTATTATTCGGAACGTAGTACTGGCGAAAGAAGGACTTAACGTCTTCGAGCGACGCGGCTTGTAGGTCTTCGAGCGAGCCGATCGTCGTCCAGTTATAAGGGTGCGGCATCGGGTACATTATCCGCCCGATCTTTTCGAACGCGGTGCCGTACGGCACGTTATCGACGCGCTGGCGGCGCTCGTTCTTCACAACGTCGCGCTGGTTATCGAGCTTTTCCTGCGTCATCGCGGGCAGGAGGTCGCCGAGACGGTCGGCCTCCATGAAGAGCGCGAGTTCGAGAAAGTTGGACGGCATGGTCTCGAAATACCATGTACGGTCCTGGTTGGTCGTGCCGTTGACAATGCCGCCGGCTTCCTGAAGCGGCGTAAAATAGTCGTTGTCGTAGCTCGCCGAACCCTGGAACATCATATGTTCGAAGAGGTGCGCAAAACCTGTGCGGCCCTTCACCTCATTTTTCGAACCTACGTGATACCACGTACCGACCGTCACGATCGGCGTTGATCTGTCTTCGTGAAGAATGACGGTTAGGCCGTTCTTCAATTTGTATGTCTTTGATTTGATCGGCGGGAGTTTGTCGCCTTTCTGTGCAAGGCCCGTTACCGCGAGCGCAAACACAAGCACGAGAAAACCTGCCACGACCTGCTTGATTCGCATAGCTGTCTCCTGATCTGTCGAAATAAAAAGAGGAAAGCGGACGAGCGGCCAGCCTCGTTCAGCCGAAGCTCGCCGCCGGTCCGAAAAATTGTATTAAATTCTACGCTGCTAGACGGACGAAGGTTTCACCGGGGCCAGCAGCGCGATCTTCTCGCGGCTGGAGACGACGACGCCGCCCGGTTTCTCGATGGTCACCGCAAATGCCTTCGGATCCTGTGTTCTGAGCTTTGCGGTGATCGGAACGACGATCTCGCCGCCGCTCGTCACATTAAATACGCCGCCATCCTTCGGATGAGCCTCGAGGTTCGGATCTTCAAATATCCAGAGCTGATAAGCCTCTTGATTGGCGTCGTTGACCGGTAGACCGCGAAAGGTCATGTAACCCTGCTGTTTTGAATCGCTCCAAACCACCTCTCCGGAGACGCCCTCGGTGTCCTTTACATTGCCCTTGGTCCATTCGGCGCGTTTCAGATCGGTCGCCTCGGCGATCAGGCGGTCTCGCTTCTGAGCAAGTGTCTCTTCCGGGGTCGGCTTTGGCGTCAATTGCTGCACCTTCGCCTGCAGTTCTTCGATCCGGTTCTGGTTGTAATAGAAAGAAACGGCGAGAACGATGCATGCCGCCGCCGCGGCCGCCCATCCGAACCAGTCGAAGATCGAACGCCTCGCCTTTGGCTCTTTCCACTGAAAGGCCTGTGTCGGCTGGTCGTGAATGCTATCGCCGCTCGTACCTGCGGCACCCGCAAAATATTCGTCAGCCGTCCTTCTCAATTTTGCTTCAAGGTGGGCAGGCATCGGCTCGAATCTTGTCCCCGAAAGAGCGATGGCCGCTGCCGTCATTTCCAGCGAGTGCTCATCCGTACTGCTATTCGCACCTTCTTTCGAAAGCTCCCCGAGTTGCTTTGCCTCCTCGTCCGTGAGACCAAAGATAGCCTGGTCGCATAGCAGGTCGAGAAGTTTATCGTCCATACCGTTGCTCATACGGACACCTCCTTTACTCCTGCTGAGTCTCCTAATCCCAATATTTCCCGAACCTGCAAGATGCCGCGTCGAGCGTGAGTTTTGACGGTCCCGAGCGGCATTCCCGTTGCGTCCGCGATCTCCTGATGCGAGAGGCCGTGCACGATCGACATCTGGAGTACCTGTCTCTGTTCGGGCCGGATCTGGTCAAGTGCTTTTGCGGCCTCGCGAGCTTCCACGTTGGTCTGCATCGTCGTGTCCGAGCGAACCGACGGCTCAGCAAGTACATCCTCTAACGAATCTGCCGAGATCCGGCGCTGCACGTGTCTGATCCTGTCGATCAGACGGCGCCGGGTGATCATCGCGACAAAGGTGGTCTCAGACGCCTGATCCGGATCGAACCGCTCAGCATTCTTCCATACATCGAGAAAGACCTCCTGTGCGGCGTCCTCGGCATCTTCGGTGTTCCTGAGCATCCGGCGGGCAAGCGACCACACCAAACCTCCATAGGTTTTCAGACACTCGTCGACAGCGGACTGATCCCCGTCGGCAATTCTCTGTAAGATAGTTTTGGTCACAACAAGTTGACGGTTAGCACCAACTAAACTACCCGATTTTGGAGGAATATTCCAGTACGACGACATCGGAACGACGCCCGAACCCGTTCGCACAAAAAATTTTTCTAGACCGGCAGCGAGACCGCTCATCTTCCAACCTCCGATAATAAGATTCGCAGTTAAGCCGGCGTTGGATTTAAACAGGCAGCGGCTACCGCCGAGCGGCGAGGCGCGAAACGAGATAGGTAAGAAAGAGGCTGATGCTGGTGCCGGCGGATATGAGGCAAAATTGGCAGAAGGCCCCGATCACAAATGCCTGAAGATAGATCAGCCACGCCGATGCCGCCGCCATCAGAAACGCCAGGCCGCCAAAGAGGCTCCAGAGGGGTTTATTTCCGTAGGCCGCGAGCACCGCAAGCGAGAACGCGGCGAAGTATGCCAGTGCCCCGATAGCGGCGATCGGTATGCCCGCGATCTCGGCATAGGCGCTTGTCAGGACCGTTTCACAACCCTCGACAATGCTGCATGGAACCGGCTCGGCTGTAAAGTGATGCACCGTGAGGTAGGCCGAATCGGCAAGGCCGACAACGGCAAGCAACGCTCCGAGAAGCGGCAGTTTTGCTATGCTTTCGGTGTTCGCAGATCCGGTTGGTTCGTCCTCGGTCATTTGGAAGTATTCGCCGTCTGGTTTGCGGCGGCCGCGTTCGTGCCGGCGGCGCTGTTCGCCGGTGCCGATGCCTTGGTCGCAGCCTCGATCTCGGAATCGATGAGCTGCTTCATGGTCGGGACGTTCACGTCGGCGAACGGGATCAATTTGTTATTGATATAGACCGACGGGGTCGAACTTACGCCCAGGGCTCGGGCACGCTGAATGTCCAGATCGATCCGGCCTTTGGTGCCGAGGCCCGCCGCATCGCTTTCCCATTTTGGAACGTCAAGTCCGATCTTTTCCGCATACCCTCTCCAGATCTCGCGGTAGTTTCCCGAATTTGCCCAGGTCTGCTGACCCGACATCATCTGATCCATCATCGCCCAAAACTTCGGAACTCCCTGCATACCCGCGGCTTCCACCACCGTCGCGGCGTCGTACGCTTTGTCGTGAATGCCGAGCGGCAGGTGCCGAAAGACGAACCGTACATTCTTATTGCCGGCGTACGCCGACTGTATGTCTTTCATCACCGGATGTGCGACGGCACATGACGGGCATTGAAAATCGGCAAATTCCTCGATCGTGACGGCGGCCGTCGGTTGGCCGATGGCGTACACGGGCGACGCTCCGGGAGGCGCGTTGGCCGGGACCGACGGCGTCCGCGAAGTGTTGGAGGCCGTGGTGGAAGTGTTACCCGGCGTCGGCGGCTTCGAGGTGCTGTATAGATAGGCGATCCCCGCTACGGTCGCGATCAGGACCAGAGCGATTATCAGGACCGGCATCATGCTGCTTTTCTTGGTGTCTTTTGTCATTTTTGAAAAAGTTCTATCGGACCACTCTTAATCTCTTTCCCTGCTTTGTGCGTTCACCCAATGATCTATGATGCTCGATCGACTTGGAATATATTCCGTCGGCATCGAGTCCGAATTTAGCGAGAAGTAATTTCGGGTCCCCGTGGGTGACGATCTTGTCCGGCACACCCATTCGGACGACCTTGACCTTGTCCTGCAGGCCTCGTGCTTCGAGCAGTTCGAGGACCGCAGATCCGAAACCACCGGCGAGATATGCCTCTTCAACGGTCACGATCAGCCGGTGATCTTCGAGCAGCGACAGGATCAACTCCTCATCCAGCGGCTTTACGAAACGCGCATTTACAACGGTCGCGTTGATTCCGTCTTTTTCGAGCATTTCAGCGGCCGCGACCGAATCCCGGACCATCGAACCGTAGGCAAGGATCGCTACGTCCGTACCTTCGCGAAGCAACTCGCCCTTCCCGATCTCGATGATCTTCGGCTCGCTCTCGATATCGGCTCCGATGCCGCTGCCCCGCGGATATCGAATTGCCGCCGGGCCGTCGTGTTCGATCGCCGTGAGCATCATGTCCCGCATCTCGCCCTCGTCCTTCGGTGCCATGAGGACGATGTTCGGATAACCTCGGAAATAGGCGATATCAAGCAGGCCGTGGTGCGTCGGCCCGTCCGCTCCAACGATGCCGGCACGATCCATCGCGAAGGTCACATTCAGGTCCTGCAGGCAAACGTCATGGATCACCTGATCAAATCCGCGTTGGAGGAATGTCGAATAGATCGCCGCGACCGGCTTTAGGCCCTCGCACGCCATTCCGGCGCAAAACGTCACCGCGTGCTGCTCGGCAATGCCCACGTCGAACGCACGTTCCGGAAATCTCTCAAGCACCTTGTCGATCCCGGTCCCGTCGGGCATTGCTGCGGTGATGGCGACGATCTTATCGTCTTTCGCCATAAGCTCGCACATCGTACGCCCGAAAACCTCTGTATATGTCGGAGGAGCGGACTTGCCCGACTTGTAAGGCAAGCCGGTTTTTGGGTCGAAAGGCCCGGTGGCGTGGTATGCGTAGTAATTCTTTTCGGGATTCGGGAATCCGTGGCCCTTGTTCGTCAATGCGTGGACGATCACCGGGCCGTCGTCGATCCTCTTCGCTGCTTCGAGCGCCCGCACCATCATCGGGACGTTGTGTCCGTCAACATAACCGATGTACTTGAATCCGAGTTCGTTCACAAGTGCTCCCGGAAGCACCGCCGCCGCGATCGCATCCTTGAACGATTTGGCCGCCCGGCGCAGTGTTCCGCCGATGCCCGGAACGCTCTCTAATGCATCGCCGATCTCTTCTTTCAGGTGCTGATAGCTCTGCGCTTCCTTGATGCGGTTGAGATAGCCGCTGAGGCTTCCGACCGCCGGCGCGATCGACATTCCGTTGTCGTTCAGGATCACGATAAGCCGCGACTTCAGATGCCCGGCCTGGTTGATCGCCTCCATTGCCATCCCGCCCGCGAGCGACGAATCGCCGATCAGGGCACAAACGTGAAAGTCTTCGCCCTTCCGGTCGCGTGCGATCGCCATCCCGAGCGCGGCCGAGATCGAGGTCGATGCATGGCCGGCACCGAATGTGTCGTATTCCGACTCGTCGCGGCGTAGAAAGCCGGAGAGCCCGCCGTATTGCTTGATCGTGTGAAGCTGATCGCGGCGGCCCGTCAATATTTTATGAGCGTATGCCTGATGGCCGACGTCCCATACGAGCCGGTCGTTCGGCGTGTCGAACACGTAATGCATCGCAACCGCCAGCTCCACCGCGCCGAGCGACGCGCCCGTGTGGCCGCCGACTCGCGAGCACGTGTCGATAATGAATTGGCGAACTTCGTCCGCTACTTCCTGCAGGTCTTCGGCCTTAAGCTGGCGAAGGTCGGCAGGCGAATTGATCTCTGACAAAAATCTCATTAAATAGTTTCCCGCATCGCCCTTTGCGGGCTATTCCGTCCAAAACCCGTATTTTACCAACGAAGATGGCGAAAACGCGAATCCTGAACGGGCTTTGCCCGCCTTGTTCTGATTTACATTTCTTTGCACGAGAGGTTCGGCTAAAGGGCGTTCAGCTACATCTAAGGTTGTAGAAGCTACGGCTTTAATTTATCAAAGAGGTACCAAAATGGCATTTAAAACAAAGATCATCTCCTCGATCACATTAGTGTTCGCTATCGGGGCGTTTTCGGTTTTTGCGACGGCCCAGACGACGTTGGAGACTCCGTCCGCCGATGCGAACAAGGCAGAGAAACACGAACGTAAAGGTTTCGGCAAGAGGGGCGGCAAGTTTGGCCGTCACGGCGGCCGGGGCATGATGGGCCGTCACGGCGGCGGTATGGGAATGCTTCGCGGTATCGAGCTGACGGATGCACAAAAAGAGCAGATCAAGGCTATCCACCAGGCAAACAAGCCGAGCGAAGAGACGATGGCCTTTATGATGTCGCTCCGCGAGACCCGAAAGGCCGGCGGCACGATCACCGAAGACCAGAAAGCTCAATTAAAGCAGATGCGTGATGCCCGACGTGAAAAGGCGCAAGCCATCCACTCTCAGATCATGGGAATCCTTACCGCTGATCAAAAGGCTCAGCTCGAGGCCCGCAAGGCCGAGATGCAGCAGAACCGGGAACAGTGGAAGCAGAAACGGCAGGAAATGCGTGAAAAGCGGAAGGCGGACGTCAAGCCCGCCGATGTTAACTAGCTCGAAAGGCTGGACTTAACATAGAAAAACGCCCTTCTCGGAGGGCGTTTTCGTTTGTTTATTACTTAAGCGTCAGCCAATGAACATATCGTCCTCGACATAGACCCGATCGATCTGTTTGGGAGCGGGTGCGAACAGCACCTCGAGGCCCTTTCGCACGCCGGCCATTATCGCGGCGATCTCCCGTGCGGGCTCGACTATCTTTCGATGGACGAACTCCGTCGTATCGGTCACCTGCATATGCGTCCGATCTATCGTGTTGCTCACCATCTCGACCTTATCGCGGGCGACCAAGGCAGTCGACGAAACGATCGTCCGCAGCTCAGAGACCTCATCTTTTATCAATTCGGTCGATTCAGCCAGATGTTTGGTCGCCGCGGCAAGATTGACCGCGACTTCAGCAAACTGTACCGACATCTCGCGGCCCTGAACGCTTATCGCGTTGACCTGCGTAATGAGCGGATCCACCCGTTCTTCTACACGGTGGACGGTGGCCGTAACCTTGCGGACCGTGATCGCGATAGCGATCAACGCGATAGCCATCACGATAAAACAGATAGCAATGATGATCGAGGCGATCATCATCCAGGTCTGCGGATCGGAGAAGTTCATAAACTAGTTGTTCTCTTCCTTTACCGGATAGCTCGGGCGCCCTTCGGTGATCGATTTAGATTCGGACTTTCGCTTTTCGGCGACGTACGCATCTTTCCCTGCTTCGACCGCAGCCGTGAAAGGATTCGCGGTGCTGGCCGCCGCGGTGCGAGCTTTTTCAGCCAGTTCACCGGCCTTTTCCTGCGCTGTATGAAGATACTCCGACGCCTTTTCGCGGCCTACTTCGTAATATTCACCTGCCCGCTCCTGAAGCTGGGCCGCAGTTTCCTTGCTCTTCTCAATGCCCTTTCGCGTTGCGTCCGCAATGTCGCCACGCAGTTCGGTCCCTGATTTAGGTGCAAAAAGCAACGCGATCACCGCGCCGATACCGCCGCCGATCAATAGATAAGTTAACTTCGTACCCACGTGGGCATCGTCTCTCTCGTATTCATTTCTCATATAGTTCTCCTGTACGCAATTAATGCAAAATTCGATTCAGATTTGCTCAGGAGCAATAACTATACCAAGAAACAACAGTTTAGACAATAAAAATCGGTTTTGCGGCAGGTTTCGTGCAGTATTTTTGGTGTTCTGCTAATGTATGAGATTGCCTTTTGTATATGGATCGCGACCTTATCAGAAACTTTTCGATCATCGCTCATATTGACCATGGTAAATCGACCCTGGCCGACCGGATACTGCAGCTTACGGGCGCCGTCGCCGACCGCGACATGGAAGACCAGCTGCTCGACGACATGGACCTCGAGCGCGAACGGGGCATCACCATCAAGGCCCACGCCGTCCGGCTTGATTACAAGGCGAAGAACGGCAAGCAGTACGTTTTGAATCTGATCGATACACCGGGCCACGTCGATTTTTCATACGAGGTCTCAAGGTCACTCTCGGCATGCGAGGGCGCGTTGCTCGTAGTCGATGCCTCGCAGGGCGTCGAGGCACAGACACTGGCGAACACTTATCTCGCGATCGAGAACGACCTCGAACTGATACCAGTGCTGAACAAGATCGATCTGCCCTCTGCCGAGCCCGACAGGATAAAGGAACAGATCGAGACCATCATCGGGCTCGACACGACGAATACGGTGCTTGCCTCGGCAAAGACGGGCGTGGGTATCCAGGATATTCTCGAGGAGATCGTCAAGGACGTACCGCCGCCGTCAGGCGATGAAAAAGCTCCGCTGAAGGCCCTGATATTCGATAGCTGGTACGACAGCTACCGCGGCGTGATAGTGCTTTTTCGCGTGATCGACGGGACGGTAAAGAAAGGCACGAAGATAAAATTCTTCAACACGGGCCGAGAGTATCTGGTCGAGATGATCGGCGTGAACAAACCGCGGCCAACCCCGATCGGAGAGCTTGGACCGGGCGAAGTGGGCTTCCTGACCGCGTCGATCAAGACCGTAGCCGACGTACAGATCGGCGACACGATCACTGACGCCGCACGCCCCGTGACCGAACCGCTTCCGGGTTTTCAGGAAGTAAAACCGATGGTCTTCGCCGGGCTTTACCCGACCGATTCGGCGCAGTACGAGGACCTTCGCGACGCGATGGAAAAGCTGCGGCTGAACGACGCATCGTTCTTTTTCGAGCCCGAATCGTCGACCGCACTCGGATTCGGATTCCGCTGCGGCTTTCTTGGGCTGCTCCATATGGAGATCATACAGGAGCGGCTCGAACGCGAGTTTAACCTTGACCTTATCACGACCGCACCCGGCGTGCGTTATAGGGTGACCACCACCGACGGAGCGGTCGCCGAGATCGATTCGCCCTCGAAGATGCCGGACACGGGCCGCATCTCAAAGATCGAAGAGCCGTTCATCGAGGCGACCATCCTGACAAACGACGAGTTTCTCGGCGGCATCCTGCCCCTTCTCGACGAGAAGCGCGGCGTACAGAAGAAGTTCGAATACGTTACGACGAACCGCGTGATGCTCGTCTACGAACTGCCGCTCAACGAGATCGTTCTTGATTTTTACGACCGGCTGAAATCGGTATCGAAGGGCTATGCTTCGCTTGATTATCATTTGTCCGGCTATCAGGAATCGAAGCTCGTCAAACTCGACATCCTCGTCTCGGGTGAACCGGTCGATGCGCTTTCGCTGATCCTGCACAACGATACCGCTGCGTCGAAAGGGCGTCTGCTGACCGCCAAGATGAAGGAACTTATCCCGCGGCAGATGTTCGAGGTCGCCATTCAGGCCGCGATCGGCAATAAGGTCATAGCCCGTGAGACTGTAAAAGCCTTGGGCAAGAACGTCATTGCCAAATGCTACGGCGGTGATATCTCGCGCAAACGAAAGCTGCTCGAAAAACAAAAAGAAGGCAAAAAGCGGATGAAGAAAGTCGGCCGCGTTGAGATCCCACAGGAAGCCTTCCTCGCGGTGCTGAAGGTGAATGAAAGTTGACTTTCTGAACCGGTGATCTTGTAGATGCTAGTACACGAGGCGCGCTCCGAGAACGATTCGCCGATTGCCGCCGTTAGTGGCCCACTTATTCAAGAACGTATCCTCCGGTAGGGCCAGTGAAGCGGACGATCTCAAGGTTCTAGTCGGAAATAACGGAGAAAAAATAATGAAAAGAATGACACCCAAAGCAACACGCAATGGAATCAGCGCTGTGCTTCTTACATTTGCGCTGCTGCACATCACCGTCAACGCTCAGGACATCAACGGCCACAAACGCAGCCTGGCGGGAGTGTGGGAAGTAAAGACCACGCCGCGAAACTGTACAACCGGCGACCCGGTCCCCGCGGCCGCCTTTATAGCCAATTACACGCTTCATCAGGACGGAACGTTGATCAGTTGGTATTCAAGCGGTACGCCTTCGACGGGGCATGGGCTATGGCGGCGCGAACACGGTTGGAGCGATTATTCGTTCAAACTGGTTCGGATCCTTCGCACCCCAACAGGAGTGTTTTCCGGAAAACAGGAGATCGGGCGGTACTTTGACGCTGAGCGAAAGCGGTGACGAATATACGTCGGATGAATATATGATCGTTTACAACCTGGACGGGATTCCCACAACGTCGTCTTGTATGAATTCCGTCGGGACGCGGTTTAGTATGGAACCGTGAACAGGCAATTCGGCTCCGTCGTGCATAGGAAAAGTAGTGGTCGTCGGGGATTTACGGCATTAGCCTGACGACACCCTCACTACGGATGACGTCGGCAGGATTCTCAGGGCCGCCGAGGTCGGGGTCGGACGTCGCACAGTGCGTTTTCGGGGCTGAGAAACCTTTTTCGGATGAAGACCGAGCCTCGTTTCAATTCAAAGACACGAGAAAAGAGCTCGCATTCCCCAGGTGTCGAGCTCTTTTTGGGTCGCAGGCGATAGATGGTCGATCCATAATTTGCCGCTTGTTGCGTGATAGCAGGTTTCGCCCTTACCGCTCCGGAGACGAAGTTAAGCT
Source organism: Pyrinomonadaceae bacterium (assembly GCA_050246275.1). GTDB lineage: Bacteria > Acidobacteriota > Blastocatellia > Pyrinomonadales > Pyrinomonadaceae > OLB17. The sequence goes on along the minus strand of JBFWWI010000005.1, from coordinate 278,287 downwards.
ATTCCAAGTCGACCAGGACCGACAGACGCGGGTAACTCCGCCAATATTGTGCCTTCCCAGATGATCCGAACTCGGATAAACTGCGATCGTCATGTTCCGAAGCTCAAGAGGTCTGAGCGCCGCTCACAAGAACCAAAGGTAAGGAAAAGCTGAATAACCAAGTATGTTGGGAGACCCTGACCACTATTCCCCATTCGAACGGATCTGGCAGATGATCCGGGACAAGTTCGGGTTCATTATCCCGCTTCGCGTCATTCGCCGGCCCGAGACGCTGACTATCATTGATTACCGCCCAACGGGAATGATGTTCCTGACGGCCGCGGGCTTTCTGGGTTTTGGCGTCTTGTTCATATTTTTGTTCTTCAAGATAGGCTCGGCTGGTTTGGATTCATTCGGTTTCTGGGCGATCGGGATCTTTGCTTTGATCTGTCTTGGCCTATCGTTTCGGGGAACGATCCGCGAAGTATATTTCTTTGACAAGACGACGGACACCTACGCCTTCGTTCGGCAGTTCATCCACCGTAAGGAGATCGTCGAAGGAGCGCTGAGCCAGTTCACCGGAGCGTACGTCGAGACGCAGACGAACGACGAGAGCGAATCCTATTTTGTCGTGCTGAAGCAAGAGGGGATGTTCCTAACAGGCGTGAACGAACAGACGCTTCGCGAAGCGGTTCCCATCTTTAATTCGTTCGACAGAGAAAGCGATATCGCAAACGCGATAACAGCGATCATCTCAACGGCTCGGAGCCGACGCGAGAAGGACCAAGAAGACTAAGAAGTCGGATCCCATTCCGTTCCGTCGATGCGGCCGAGGAGTTGGAGGCTACTGCGGCCGTCTTTGTGAAATGCTCTGATGATTGTGACGAGGCCGTCCGGGGTATTCTTGACCCACTGCGTGTCGTAGAAATGATACTGGTCGTTCGCCTCGCGTTCGGTGCCTTTGCCGTAAAGGCCGTCGAGATATTTCTTCAGATCGAATTCTTTCTTAAACCCCACATACATAGAGTAGACGAAGCCTTTTGTAAGGGCAGCCTCAGGCTTGAGCTGTTTTACTTCGGCTTCATACTCGTCGCCGTTGTCGCCCTTCTTTTTTGCTTTCACCTTATGCAGGATGGAGGCCGTCTCTTCCATCGAAAGTCCGTGGACACGGACGGCCAAGCTCGTTATATTTCCCTTCGCGAAAGGGATCTCAAGCTCAAGCCAGGCGAAGCGATCGTCCACCTGGGCTTTTGATAGGTCGATGCGAGCGGCGAAATCTTTCAGCGGCATTCCCAGATAGACCTGACCGAGGTCAGCCGGGATGATCTTTTTTTGCGCGGTGTAGCTGAATGTCGACTTTGATTGAGCGAACGCTGCCGATGCGGCGAGGGCGAAAAGCAACGATATGAATGTTATCTTCTTCATGACCAAAAAGGCGAATATAGGCACACGAACTAAGCTGGGATCACTTGCCTGGCTGATATTTGCGTTCGGTATTTCCTTTTAGCTGTTCCGGGTAAAAATATACTTCGCGCAGGCTGCCGGTTGAGTAACGCTCCGCTTGGTCATTGAAGTGTTTTGACAACGCGTCTCCACTTTCGCCGCCGGCTGTTATTGCTTTCGCCCGGACGGTTTTTCCAAATTCAACGACCGCAACGAAGCTGTTGCCGTAGCTGCCGTAGATCTTTTTCGAGCCTTTGTAGCGCCGGGCCCCAAAGGATGCGAGGGAGCCGAAGTTGCCGGACGTGAAACCGACCGGAATGCTTGGTTTTGAATCGTCGAACGGATGATTGATCTCGTTGGAGATCCGCTGGAACCGATTGATGTCACCCCACGGCGTCTGCCATTTGCCGAAGTCGGCGGTGAGTTTATCAGACGCCTTATCGAGCGAACGCAGAAGCTGACCGGCGGGAGTTTTCGTCGCTAGGTATTCTTCGATCGAGATGCCGTCACGACGCGCGTTTGCTGCGACGGTCGGAGCGATGTTCTCTGCCCAGAAGACGGCAAGAGAGGTTTCGACCGACGCCGTCGACCAACGCATATCCCACCCCCGCAGCATTTTGATCTGGTCCGACAGTTTCGCTTTCAGCGGATCGGTTGCGGGAAGAGCGTCCCACGCTTTGATGAGCGCCGGGATCGGTTTTTCGAACCAGGGCACCTGAGAGTCGTATGCGGCGGCGTTCAGCGATTCGAGTGTGAAATCTTTCTTATTTTCCAGCAGGCGGATAGCGTGGATGCCTCGGGCCGATTCGACGCCGTTATCGACATACTTCGGATAATCGGACTGTTTGAGGCTACTCGCACCGGCGGCGGACCATGGCCAGTTGTTGCTGTTATAAACCCAACCGCTCGCGGGATTGATAAGCGTAGGCGATTCTTCCATCGTCAGAAGCTTGCCCCAATCGGTTGCCGGATCGCTGCCATCGACGGGCTTCGTCCAATCAAATCTATCATCACGGCGGGGAATGAAGTTCGGGTGGAAATACGCGATGTTGCCGTCGGCGTCGGCATACAGGGTCGCGTTGGATGAGTTCGCGTGAAGGTCCATTATCTTTTTAAACTCGGCCAGGTTCTTCGCCTTCGTTCGGCCGTACGACTGCATTAGCGCCTTTACAGGTTCATGCATCAACCCGACGCTCACCCACTTGTCACCGTCGGCTCGGACGATCGGGCCGTGGTGTGTTCGATAGGTGACGAAGGCTTTCTGTGAGAGACCGCTGCCCGACTTGTATTGAACGGTGATCGTCTTCGCGTTCATCGGTCGCTCTGCCGCGCCGTGCTTGTAGGCATACTTGTCGTCCTTCTTCACGACGGTCTCGAGCCATTCGTCGATCGCGTCTACGGCGCTTGAGGTGTGCATCCAGCCGAGGCGTTCGTTGAAGCCTTGGTAGATGAAGAACTGTCCCCACGTCGACGCACCGTACGCGTTCAGGCCTTCGTCGCTCGTCATTTGAAGTTCGGAACGAAAATAAAAGGAGGTATGCGGATTAATGAGGAGCAGTGCTTTACCTTCTTTTGTGTTCTTCGGCGCGATCGCGATACCGTTCGAGCCAAGAGGTTCGGGAAATGGATCGGGCTCGGCGGCGGCAACCGTTGCCATTGCACCCCTATCGTAGAAAGCGCGGAGCTGGCCAAGGTCGATCGATTCGATATCGCCGCCGATGCTGCCTTCGCTAAACGAGAGTGGCATCCATGGTTCGAATTTGGTGATGACCCGCGGCTTTACGTTCGGATGCGTGGCGAGATAGAAGTTGAGCCCATCCGCCCAGGCGGCCATGAGTTTCTTGAGCCATTCGGGACTCGATTCGTATTGCTGCTTTAGTTCGGCCGGATCGATGAAAAGCTTCTGACGAAGATCGCTCCAAATCGCTCTCTCGCCTTCCGCTTCCGCGAGGCGGCCAAGGGAATTCAAGTAATTGATCTCGACGCGGTTGAAATCGTCCTCAGCCTGAGCATAGATCGCGCCGAAGACCGCGTCGGCGTCCGTTTTGCCTTTCACGTGGGCGATCCCCCAGGTATCGCGGGTGATCGTCACATTCGCTGCCTGTTGCTGCCAACGGGCTAGTTGAGCCGGGTCAACGGCAGACCGGGCACTATCGGCTAGAACTCCGAACGAGACAAAAAGAAATAGAAGGTGAGTGACGATGCTTAGGCTGCGTTTGTTTGGGAACATGTCGGATAGGATAACTGCATTGAACATTCCTTACAAACAAGTGCCGCCGCTCGGTGTCGAACGGCGGCGAGGTCTTGTTATGGATCCTCCGCTATTTCGCGGCGGCGGAAGATCTGGGCCGCGCGACCTTATACATTTCCCATTGGATCTTCTCCATCAGGCCGTCATTGTACATATCGAAATGCGTTTTGCCGTCGAGATAGACGATGCGTGCATCACTTCCCAACTTCTTGAGTTCGGCATCGAGCAATCGCGTAGGTTCATCGAGATGAAACGTGTCCGCGGTTCCTGCCCAAATGTGAATTTTGCCTTTCAGCTTCGGCCCAAGGGTTTTCCAGTTTTCACGAAGCACTTTTGAGATATCGTATTTTTCCCATGCCTTGGCGACGACTGGATCAATGGTGCCAGTGTCAAAATCGAATAGCTTCATCGGTTGGCCGTCGTCGCCTTTTGGCGAGAATACCGCGTTGAACGAGCCCATCTGCCCTCCGTAGTACCCGAGGACGCGTTCCTGCTGAGCGTATTGGCGAAGTGTCGCGAGGTCCTTGCCCTTGTCGCGGACCAAGCCGTACTCCTTGCCGTCCGCGTCCATATAGACATTCTTGTTTGCGTAAAGGTCGGGGCCAGTGAAGCTGCGAAAATCGACGGGATCGGGCGATGTCGACCACGTGCCGCCGAAGAATTCAGGGTGATTCACCATCACCCAAAGCGTCGTCCAGCCGCCGGATGAATGTCCAGTAAGAAAACGCCCGCTCGGTCTTGCGTCCATCCGGAATTGCTTTTCGAGATACGGGATGAACTCCTTGACGAGAGCGGTTTCCCACGGGCCGTTATTCGCCGAGTCTGCAAAGACGTTGTGCCCAAGCGGAACCTGAGCTTCGAGAAAGACGCTGATCATCTCGGGGCGTTTTCCTTCGAGCATTTCTTTCTCACGCTGCGGTGCACCGCGAAGCGGGTTGAGATGCGTGCCGCCGTAACCGCTCACGCTATAAATGACGGGGAATCTTTGTGTTGACTTGTCGTAGCCAGGCGGCAGAATGATGGACGCCTTCATCTTGATGGGCCGGCCCCAAAATGCCGAGAGCATCGGGCTCTCAAACTCGATGAGACGCGCGTTTGCGGGCACATCGATCTTCCGCTGCGGTATAGCCTTGTAAAGCGTGAGTTCGACGGACGAGAACGGGGCCGTCGTTTTCACTACCACGCTGTAAACATCGCCCGAGCCGGGTCCATTGTATGTGTAGGAGTGGTCGCGGTCGAGTAGCGCAAAGATCTGATAGTTTCCGGCTGGTGCAGACGCAAAGGCCGATGGGTAAGACAAGATGTCCGGATCGATATCGAACGGTATGCCGGGTCCCAGATTCGCAACCTCCGAACCGGAGATCCATACAGCGTTAGGGTCGCTATCGTTGGGACCAAAGCCATCGGTCGGCTTACCGTCATCCTTTCTCATGAAGATCAACAGGCGGCCCGAGAGCGGCCCGGCAATGCCATCGATCTTTTCGGCGACGTTTATCCTTAATCGGACCGGGGCGGCGGATACGGCACTTGCGGAAACCGCGAATGTGAGTGCGGCGATCGAGAGGAGAAATAGGTTTCTTTTCATCTGTTTTCTGTCTTAATGGCAAAACAGCGTGAAAGATCTTCAACGCTGTTTCGCAAACTGAGATATTCTACTGAACCGCTGATCGTGACGACGATCATTCTTTCCGTGCCGCCCGTGTTGTGCGGCCTGCCTGTGTGAATTCAAGCCCGGTGACCTTGCCGCTCTCATCCTTTAGGAACTTCACAGTGGCGTCCACTACCTTTAGAAAGAAATCGGTCTCCGACTCGGCGAATACCGGCACCTTGCTTTGTCCAGGTGGCTCGAGCATAAGCACGTCGCCCTCACGCGTAAACTTGAACTTCAACGTCGGTGCAAGCTCGTACTCGCCGACCAGGGCATCGAGCTTCGCCGGATCTACTTTGACCGCGACCCGCTTTTTCGGGATCGAATACGGCTCGCCGTAATAGATCGCCGTCAGGCTGCGGAGCACGTCCGAGGCCGGTGCCCGGTCGTTATTGACCAGCACGGCGATAAAGAGTTTCTCGTCCGGAAAATAGGCTGCGTCGGAGAGAAATCCCTCGATCGATCCGCCGTGCGTCACGCGCTTTCGGCCCCGCGCATCGGTCGCTACGATCAGCCCAAAGGCGTAATCGTTCTTGTTCGGCGTCAGCATCATCGTCAGCGTTTCGGCCTTCTTAAAGACCTTCCCGTCGAGCAGAGCCGTTTGCCATTTGTATAGATCGCCGACCGTGGAGTAGAGCCCGCCTGCGGAAAAGGGCACCATCATGCTCGCCTTTGCGGCCGGCACAACCTCGTCGTCCTTGAGCGAATAGCCGAGTGCCGAGCCCTTGATTCGTTCTTTTCCGTGGTCATATCCGGTGTTCTCGAGCTTCAATGGCCCGATGAGCCTCTCCTGCAGAAACTGCTCGTAGGACCTTCCCGAGACTTTCTCGATGATCATTCCCAGAATGATGTAGTTCGTGTTGCTGTATTCGAAAACCTCGCCGGGTCTTGCCTTTAGCGGCAGGCCGCTAACGAGTGCGATCGATTCTGCGGGCCTCATATCCTTTTTCCGCAGTTCGCCAAATTCCGGCAGTCCCGTAAAGCTGGGAATGCCCGATGACATCGTCGCAAGCTGCCGGATCGTCACCGGTTTCCAAGCCTCAGGGCAAGACTCCATATAGCTGCAAAACGGGTCCTGCACATTGAGCTTTCCGTCTTCGTGCAGCAGGAGTACCGCAGCGGCGGTGAACTGTTTGGTGATCGAACCGATCCGAAAGATCGTATCGGCCGAGTTCGTTGTTCCCGCCGCGGCGTCGGCTGTACCGTAGCCTTTGGCGATCAGCGGTTTGCCGTCTTTGATCATCAAGATCGTCCCGCCGACATTCTTTGCATCAAGGCGGGCCTTCATATATTGGTCCGCCTTTTCCGCAATGTCCGGCGCGGTTGCTGTTGATTGAGCCGCCGCAGATACGGCAAATAAGGCCATCGCCAGGAGCGCATACATTTTGTTTCCCATACAGATCATCGTTACGAAATTGACAGTCTATTGTTCCTCTTTTCGGTAGCACGTCTCGCCGTTCCCGTCATTTAGGCAGAGCAATTGTTTGCCGTAGTCGTCATTGCGGATGTCGAATTCCAGCGTCTTTTTTGTCGGCACTTTGTTCTGCTGCTTGTTGCCGCTTGCGGCGCACGAGTTGGTCGATCTCCAATGGTCTTTGGCCGGGTTCAAATATACCGTCGAGCCATCGACCGTGTATTTTCCGTTTATCTGGTTAAAGAGCGTGGTCGTGCAATTGTACATCGTCGTTTCCATATATCCAACGAATTCGTAATTGCCGTTGGGCAGGAATTTGTATGTGAAAATGCTGCCGCGTCCCGGCTTTGTAGCTCCCGTTACGCGATTCTCGTATTGGATCATCCCGACGCTGCCGTTCTTCCATGAACCGACGATCTCTCCCGTCTGCGCGATTGCCTGATGGAGCGAAGCCGCGATAACAGCCGCGAATATCGAGGCCCGAAATAGTCTAAATGATGCCTTTTTGAACATAGTACTCCTTTTGAATGAACGATCTGATCGGACGGGCTGCGGCCGTCCCCTACTCGAGAACGCGATATGTTTCCCCGATTCATATCATTCCCTTGCGCTCGGGCAAGCAGAGACTTGCCCTATATGGTTTAATAAGTAGCTATCTCAGAACTATTTGGAGGACCGCGCATGAGTTCGACCGAGGTTGGGCATACATTTCTTGAAAGTGTGAATCACTATTTCGATAAGGCTTCGGCCCTTACCTCTTTCCCTGACGGGCTGCTCGATCAGATAAAGATCTGCAACAGCGTTTACACATTTCATTTTCCCGTAAAATTCCGGGATGGCTACCGCGTCATCCAGGCCTGGAGGGCGCAGCACAGCCATCACAAACTGCCGGTCAAGGGCGGGATCCGATTCTCCGAAGACGCGAACGAGGAGGAGGTCGTCGCGCTCGCTACACTTATGACCTACAAATGCGCCGTGGTTGACGTGCCTTTCGGAGGGGCAAAAGGCGCTGTCAAGATCAATGCTAAGGAATGCGATGAAGATATGCTTCAGCGGATCACCAGACGCTATACGGCCGAATTGATCAAGAAGAACTGCATCGGCCCCGCACTTGATGTGCCCGCTCCCGACTTCGGCACTGGCGCCCGCGAGATGGCATGGATCGCCGATACATACCTCGCATTCCATCCGGAACAGATCGACGCGCTTGGCTGTGTTACCGGTAAATCCGTCGGCCAGGGCGGCATCCGCGGCCGTACAGAGGCGACCGGGCTCGGTGTCTTTTTCGGCACCCGCGAGGTCTGTCAGAATGTGGACGATATGAAGGCCCTTGGCCTCTCGCCCGGGCTCGACGGCAAATCGTTCGTCGTACAGGGCCTCGGGAACGTCGGCTACCATACGGCAATGTTCTTTATCGAGGGCGGTGCGAGGCTCGTCGGCGTTTCGGAATACGAGGGCGCGATCAGCAAGCCGGATGGGATCGACCTTTCGGCCCTGATGGCGTTTCGAAAGGAGACCGGTTCGATACTCGGTTTTCCCGGAGCAATAGATCTGCCGGGTCGCGAAGATGGCCTCGAGCTCGACTGCGACATCCTTGTCCCGGCGGCGCTCGAGAATCAGATCACGAGCGAGAACGCGAGCCGGATAAAGGCCAAGATCATCGTCGAAGCGGCGAACGGGCCGGTCACCGCCGCTGCGGAAGCGATACTACAGCAGATGGGCGTTCTCATCGTGCCGGATATTTACATCAATGCCGGTGGAGTTACGGTCTCGTATTTCGAATGGCTAAAGAATCTCTCGAGGGTGAGATTGGGCCGCCTCGAAAAACGATTTGAGCAGGCGGCCTTTACTCGAATGCTTGATCTTGTCGAAAATGAGACAGGGCGGAAACTCTCGACCGCTGAGAGAAACACGGTGGCGCGAGGCGCCGATGAGCTTGATCTGGTTCACTCTGGCCTCGAAGAGACGATGATCATTGCCTATCATCAGATCAGAGAGGTCAGAAATCGGGACGGTGTCGAAAATCTCCGCACAGCGGCCTTTGTGAGCGCGATCGAAAAGGTCGGCGTCAGCTATATGGAACTTGGGATCTTTCCCTGATCGCCGATCGGACAAAGCCCTCGACCTCGGTCTGCATCGCTTCAAGGTCTGCATTTGTTTCGGCTTCGAACCGCAGTACGAGTATCGCCTGGGTATTCGACGCGCGGACGAGCCCCCAGCCGTGTTCAAAGATGATGCGGGCACCGTCGATCGTGATCACCCGATGGTCGCGTTCGAAATGCTCGGCCACGCGGCGCACCACATCGAACTTCACATCGTCCGGACATTCCGTGCGAATTTCGGGCGTCGAGAAAGTGACCGGGATGCCGTCGAACAATTGAGATAGTTTCTTATCTGTCCTCGACATTATCTCGAGCAGACGGGCTCCTGCGTAAGTCGCATCGTCAAAACCGTAAAACCGGTCGGCGAAGAAGATATGCCCGCTCATCTCCCCGGCCAAAAGGGCACCGCTCGCCTTCATCCGTGACTTTATTATCGAGTGCCCGGCCCTTTCCATTATCGCCGTTCCGCCATTCTTTTCGATATCATCGAACAGATTTTGCGAGCACTTCACCTCTGCAATGATGGCCGCGCCCGGGTTTGCTTCGAGTATCGTCCGCGACAGCAGGATCATAAGTTCGTCGCCCCAGATGATCCGCCCGGACTCATCGACCACGCCGATCCGGTCGCCGTCGCCGTCAAAAGCGATGCCAAGGTCGGCCCTCTCGGCGCTGACCGCCGCGATGACGTCCTGAAGATTCTCAGTGACCGTGGGGTCTGGATGATGATTGGGAAAGTTTGGATCGGGATCTGTAAATAGCTTGACCAGTTCGACGCCCAGCTTCTCATAGACCGGGCCCGCCGTGACGCCGCCCATCCCGTTCCCGCCGTCGATCACGGCTTTCAATTTCCGCGGGCCGAGATCGATCCTGGATACAATGTCATCGACATAACCGTCGATGACATCTATCCTGGCCACCTTGCCGATAGCCGCTTCGTCAACCATCTCCGTCTCGGTCCGCTCGGCGATCTCCCGTATTTCCTGTATCTGTGGGCCAAAGAGCGTGGCTCGGCCCAGGCAGATCTTGAATCCGTTGTGATCCGGCGGATTGTGCGAGCCCGTGATCATCACCCCGCCGTCCACATCGCGTGTATATACGGTTTGATAGAGCACCGGCGTCGGCACCATGCCGATCAGGACCACGTCACGGCCGCTCGACGTCAAGCCCGCCGTCAGAATGTCGCAGAATCGGGTGGAACTCTCTCGAGCGTCGTAGCCGAGGGCTATCCGCTTAGCTCCATTCTGAGCAAAGAAGGTCCCGAGGGCCCGGCCGAGCACCCCGACCGTCTCGTCGGAGAGCTGTTCGCCCACGATGCCGCGGATGTCGTATTCCCTGAATATATTTGTGTCCATTTATCGGGGTATCCGTATTGTTGCCTAGCGGTTCGGGGAAATCAACCTCTCGTCGCGATGGTGCCGCCGGGATGATTTGTTATACTCGTACGTTCGGCTCACAAGGGCAACAATTGCCCGCTCCCGCGCATCGAAATTTGTTGGGTCACGCCGTTCTATTACAGGTATGAGAGCATTTTGGATATTTGTCATCACCGCGGCCGCGTTCGCGCTGTCCGTTTCGGCCGTGAACGCCCAGACGCCGACGCCGACACCCGACGAAGGCGCGATAAAGACTTTCGAGGTCAGGCTTCCGGTTACCGTGATGAATAAGAAGGAACTTGTCACCGGCCTGACCAGGGGCGATTTCGCGGTCTTTGAGGATGGCGTGCCGCAGGAAGTGACGTTCTTTACGTCGGAGGCGTCGAATCCACCGGTCTATGTCGGCGTTTTGATGGATACATCTCCCTCGACCGCCGGCAAACTGCAGTTTTCGAGAGAAGCGGCCAAGAATTTCATCTTTACCGTCACAAGGCTCAGAAAGGACAAAGCGGCCTTCATGACCTTCGACCATCAGGTCACGCTTCAGCAGGACTTTACAGACAAACTCGACCTTCTCGACCGCGCCGTGGACCGGGTGAAAAAGGTGGGCTCGCAGACCGCCCTCTATGATGCGATCTGGCAGTTTGCCGATGAAAAGCTTCGAAGTGTGCCCGGACGCAGGGTGATCGTGGTGATCACGGACGGCGACGATACCTTCAGCCGAGCCGAACTTCAGGACGCGATCGATATCGCCCAGCGGACCGAGACCACGATATTCGCGATCTCTACCAAAGCCGGTTTTCTCGGTTCGGTACCGGGCGTCGAGGCCGGGACGGTCAAGGATAGAGGCGACAAGGATCTCACGCGGCTTGCCGAAGAGACCGGGGGCCAGGCGTTCTTTACCGGCGATATGATCGAATTGGAAAGGTCGTTCACGCGGATCTCCAAAGAACTCCAGGGTCAGTACATCATCACCTATCGGCCGGCAAATCAGAACTACGACGGTCGGAGCAGAAAGATCGAGGTCCGTTTTACCGATAAGGACAAGGCGGACAAGTACAAGATAAGGACCAAATCTAGCTATCGCGCCATCCGCGACAGTCTGAGATAGAACGATACCGGCGAACGCCAGTGGGCCTCGCGGGCATCCGATCGAGCAATGACGAATCACGTTAGAAAATTGATCTTGGGGCTTGCCCTTTTAGCGGCGTTCGCAGGGGCGAGCTGGAACACTGCGGTCTCGTCAGCTCAGTCGAGTGGCGCCCGGCCGACGCCGACACCCACGCCGCCGGTGGACCCTGAGGATGAGGAGATCAGGATCGATACCGAGGTCGTGAACATACTCTTCACGGCCCAGGACAAAGACCGCCGTTTATTGCTCGGGTTGAAGCAGGAGGACATCCGCGTTCTTGAGGACGGCAAGGAGCAGCAGGTGATCGCGTTCACGCGCCAGGTCGATCTGCCCTTGAGCCTTGCGATCCTCATCGACACCAGCATTTCGCAGGAGCGAACGCTGCCGGAAGAAAAACAGGCGGCTATCTCGTTTCTCGAGTCTTTCATACGTCCCGCAAAAGATGAGGTGGCCGTGATCTCCTTTACCGGCGAATCGACGCTCGAACAGGGAATGACCAACAATCTTCAGCGGCTTCGCCGGGCGATCGACCGGGTAAAATTCGTGCCTCCGGCGGGTTACCTCGGCGGCGGCGTGATGGCGCCCACACCGCCGATCTCCGGCACCGGAACGAATATCGCCGGTTCTACCGCCATCTGGGATTCGATCTGGGTCACGGCAGAGGAGGTCCTCGGGCCGGCCCCTGAAAAGACGCGCCGGGCGATCATTCTCTTGTCTGACGGCTACAATACCTCAGGCCGGAAAAAGCTGGACGAGGCCGTCCTGGCGGCGCAGAGGTCGGAGGCGGTGATCTACTCGGTCGGAATTGGCGACAATTTCTATTCCGGCATCGATGAAGGGGCGCTGAGAAAGATCTCGGAACGCACCGGCGGCCGTGCATTTTTTCCGCGTGACGAACGCCAACTCCGCGAGGCTTTCAAACAGATCGAGGAAGAGATGCGGTCGCAGTACCTGGTGGCCTACGAGCCGAACAACCAGGCCCTCGACGGGTCGTACCGCAAGATCGAGATCCAGCTTTCTAACCCGGAGCTTTCGCGTCAAAAGGTAAAGCTGACCCACAGGCAGGGTTATTTCGCACGCCAGGCGAAGAAAGATTAGTGGCAAACATCATTTGAGCGAGTGTGCGGCGTTCCTAATGCCCTTTTGCGCTGTCGCTAGAAGGGGAATACCTCGACCTTGACGACCTTTCCGTCCTTAATGCGGATGACCCACATCACGCCGTATTCGGTCTCATCGAGATTCTTGAAGATGTCTTTGGAGGTTATCAGATTCGCAAGTCCGGGCACCGTATTGCTGTGGCCGGAGACGATGTGCCGCTTGATCTTGCTTTTCATTATCGTGTCGAGCAGGTCGGCCGGTTTTCTTGCGTCGTAGATCTCGACCGTCTTTCTCCGCTTTGCCGCAAGCGGCGCGAGCGTGTCGCGCGTCCGCTTGAAATTCGTCGAATAGAATGCTCCGGGCCTATACTTTCCGCCGACTTTAACCAGCCGCTCGGCCCGCTGCTTCCCAGCCTCGGAAAGCTCCGGATCCTGGCTCGTCGCATCCACCTTCTCGGCGTGACGGACGAGAACGATGGTCTTGTTTTGTGCAGCGATCGATTGCACTCCGCAAAAAACGGCAAATGCTAAGACTATTAGCGTGAATGATTTCATGGCGCTTGATGATAACGCGAAACTGTCGGAGGCGTCATTTCCTGAGAAACTGTTTGGGCTCGAGCGCTTTGTGTGAGAACCGGACCTTTCGAACCGCACCTTTAAACCAATAAACCTTGTTATGCCGAGCCCCTATCGATACGCGGCCGCGGCCGAATGGTTTCATCGCGATCTTGCCGGAGAGTTCGAGCTTACCGTCGATGTAGTGCCGCATTTCCGCACCATCATAAACGAGCGCGGCGTGATACCAGCGGCCGGTGGGATGTTTGAAGTTCTCGGCGTAGAGCGGCAGGAGATTCTCACCGGATTTGAGGAACGTGTCGAGAAACCACAGATCTTTGCTCACCCGCGTCTCGAGCATCGCCCGGCTCTCAACGTTCTCAAGATCCTCAACATGCAGCCACCGCTGCTCCGCCGGCCCGTCTGCGTCCGGCCGAAACCAAGCCTCGATCGTAAACGCTTTCGCACCGGCAAGCGGGTTCGTCTCGATGAAAATGCCATCGTCGATCCCGTCGAACTCGATCGCCTTCCCGTTGTCGGTTTTGATGATCTTCGGTTGGCCTACGATCTCGATCTTGTGCCCGCCGATCTTTTTGACGTTATCGAGTTTCCACGTGGTTGATTGAGTAAACGAGGCGATCGTGATTGCGAAGATGAAACCTAAGACCCTCATTGTTTGACAAACATTTTCCCCAGGTTGAAATGGCGCTGGGTTGTCGGTTGTGCCGAGCTAACCGTTGCAGTCATGGCAATACGGAGGCTCAGATCGCATTAACACTGTTTTCGTGCTTCATTTTTGGTATGGCTTGAGAAGATTATTCCAACGCCTTTCTAGCTCGGACATTCGACCCATAGCTGACTTCATGTTTCTTGCACGTTGGATAGAAACCGTGTGTCTAGACCCCTTCGTCAGTTGTACAATCGCCTCAGTCGTCGAATCCGCCTGTTCAAGGTACTTAATGAAAGCGTCGATGTATTGTGGTGATACTTGTGCGAGCATTACCGCCGCAAACTCATCCGCAACATCTTCATTGTCGTAACCGGGAAGATTCCACAGATTCAACAGCGAGTGAGCCATTTCGTGGAAAAGGATCGGGTAAAGCGCGCGATCTAGGTTCTTCTCGTACAAATCCGCAATCAGCTCGCTGCATATGGAAATGTCCGGGTCTGAATATGCATTCACTGCGCCGCAAGGAACAACGGCGACCTTGAATTTCGGCAATCGATAAAATTTGTCCAAGGCTACTATCGGAATCTCAAGCACTCGGCGCATTTGTCCGACAACTTCCTGAGATCTCAACCCAGTTCTAAAAACTACATAGCTGAGATTCGCCTTTGCCCGAGTGTCGTTCGAAAAAGCAACAACAATTCCGGCCTTGTGCGGACTGTTTGGTAATGGAAAAGCCGAGCCGTCGGTAAGACGCTGGTTTCTTAGAAAAACTGGCTTTGGATTTCGTGTTTGGACATCCCTGCCGTCAATTATTACAAGGGTGAAAACATTCCTCGGAGCTTTATAATGAATCGTATACCCATCATTTAATGGCGGATGTGAAAGCTCGAAGACTTCCTCTTCGTTTGCCGGAACAACCACATTATTATGATAAGCGATAGCTGAGTAGTTCGGCGAGATTTCAAGCGACACCTGTCCCATTGCTTCTTGAGCAGAAACAAAAATTAGACCCGTACTCACCAGGAATAAAAACGAACAAAACTTAAAAAGGGCACGCATTGTAAATTCCTAGACGTCGTTGAGTTGGGTCCTTTATAGCTGATGTCGCAAGGTTACACAAACATCTTACCCGGATTGAGGATGCCGTTCGGGTCGAAGACGCGCTTGATGCCTTTCATGATGTCGAGCGTGGGGCGGTCGATGGCGTAGTGCATATATTGAGATTTGACGTAGCCGATGCCGTGTTCGCCGGAGATGGTGCCGCCTAAGTTCACGGAGAGTTGGAAGGTTTCCGCGACGCATTCGCGGGCACGTCGAATCGCCGCGGGATCGTCGCGGTCCACGACGAAGTTGACGTGGATGTTGCCGTCGCCGGCATGGCCGAAGTTAGCGACGAAGGTGTCGTGGCGTTTGCCGATCTCTTCGATGCGGGCGACGAGTTCGGGTACTTTGGATCGCGGCACGACGACGTCTTCGTTGATCTTCAGCGTGCCGTATTTCATCAGGCTGGGCGAGATCGCACGGCGCACGTCCCAGAGCTTGTCTTCCTCTTCCTTCGATCTCGCCCGGATCACGTCAAAGCCGCCGTTCTCGTTGATGATGCGTTCGATGGTCACGGCGTTTCGCTCGACCTCCTCTTTTGAGCCGTCAACGGCAACGAGCAGGATGGCACCCGCTTCTTTCGACAGCCCGAAGGCAAAATTCTCCTCGATCGCGGCGACGCAGTATTTGTCGATCACCTCCATCGCCATCGGGAGCAGGCCTTCAGGCGTGAATTTGGTAAGCACCTTGCATGCAGCCTCCATCGAATGAAAATTGGCGCGGACGGTCGAGGTGGCTTCGGGCATCGGGAGGAGTTTGAGCGTCGCCTCGGTGATGATGCCGAGCATGCCCTCGCTGCCGCACATCAACCCGGTCAGGTCAAATCCGACAACGTTCTTTACTGTTTTGCCGCCGGTGCGGATCACATCGCCCGTTGCGGTCACGACCTCCAGCCCGAGGACGTGATGTTTCGTCACGCCGTACTTTGGCGTGCGCATCCCGCCGGCGTTCTCGGCGATATTGCCGCCGATGAAGGAATCTTTATAACTCGCCGGGTCCGGGGCAAACATCAGTCCCTTTTCCGCGACCGCCGTTTGTACGTCGAATGTGGTCAGCCCGGGCTGGCAGACGATATACAGATCATCGACGTTTATCTCAATGATCTTGTTCATCCGGTCGGTGCCGATAACGATGCCGCCATCGACGGGAACCGCTCCGCCGGTGTAGCCGACACCGCCGCCGCGGGCCGTCACCGGGAAAAGATGCACATTCGCGAGCTTGAGTATTGCGACCATCTCGGCCGTGGTCGAAGGGAAGACCACGGCTTCGGGCGGAAATTTTTCCTTGACGGCATCCGCTCCGTACGGCTCGACACGCGTCGGGTCGACGACCAAGTTCTCGTCACCGACGATCTCTCGCAGTGCGGCCAGAACATCCGGGTTCGACGCGGTCGTCGTCCGCCGTCCTTTTGATTCAAAATGGATCGACTCAAACATTTCCGTACCTTAATTTTCGGCCATAAATACAAAAATCACAATTCTTCTGCTAAACTCTCCGAAAATCGAGATTTACTCACAGTCCACGCCAAATTTAAGGAACCGATCAAATTATGCCCGAGAACGATAAGGACCTGATCCCGCCCGACGACTACGAACGCGAGTTGATGACCGACCTTGATGACGACACGCCCGACAAACCTAAGGGGATGGCGCTGCACAACAAGATCTTTATCGGCCTTGCGGTCGGTGTGATCGGCGGGCTCGTCGCAAATTGGACGCTTGGCGGCAAGGACGAGTGGCTCGTCTGGACGGTCGAGAACTTTACACGCCCGATCGGCCAGCTTTTCCTGAACCTCTTGTTGATGATCGTCGTGCCGCTCGTTTTTTCTTCGCTGGTGGTGGGCGTCGCGGGCATCGGCGACATTCGAAAGCTCGGGCGCATCGGCCTAAAGTCATTCGCCTACACGCTTATTATTTCGGCCATATCGGTGGTGATCGGGCTAACCCTCGCCAACACCATCCGTCCGGGCGAGCGCATTAGCCCCGAGACGGCCGCCGAGCTTAAGGAAGAATTCAGCGGCGGTGCATCGGCCGCGACCGAGGCACAAATCAAAGCCGCCGAATCGGCGAAGTCAGACACCGCGCTGATGCAGGCTGTCAAGACCATCGTTCCGAGCAATGTGTTCAACTCGGTCTCGGGCGCCAGCCCGAACATGCTGCACATAATGTTCTTCGCGCTTATCATCGGCGTCTCGATCACGCTGCTGCCCGCGACCGTGTCGGCGCCTTTTGTCAGCTTTAACGAGGCTCTCTTTGCGATAACCGCAAAGATCATCGACATCGTGATGAAATTTGCGCCGTACGCCGTCGCCTGCCTCCTCTTTAATAACATCGCGCAGTTCGGCCTCGAGCTTTTACAATCGCTCGGGTGGTTTGTCGTCACAGTTCTGCTCGGTCTCTCGATACATTTCTTTGGCGTCTATTCGCTTTCGGTCTGGCTCTTGTCAAAGATCAGCCCGTTCGAATTTTTCAGGCGTGTGCAGACGGTGATCATTACCGCGTTCTCGACGAGCTCGTCAAACGCCACCTTGCCCACGGCTCTCCGTGTATCGCACGAGAATCTGGGCGTTCCAAAGGAGATAAACAGTTTCGTTCTTACGGTCGGCGCGACCGCCAACCAGAATGGCACTGCGCTCTATGAGGGCGTGACCGTGCTCTTCCTGGCCCAGCTTGCGGGTGCCGAACTTTCTCTTGCTCTCCAGTTATCGGTCGTCTATCTTGCGATCCTTGGCGGCATCGGAACGGCAGGCGTCCCGTCGGGATCTATCCCGTTCATTATCGGAATTCTGTTCATGATCGGCATCGATCCGGCGCTGATCGCGATCATCCTCGGCGTCGACCGCATCCTCGATATGTGCCGCACGACTCTCAACGTGGTCGGCGACATTACCGCCGCCACCTATGTCGCTCGCAGCGAAGGGTATGAGTTGTTAAAGGTGCCCAGGGAATCTGCTATCGGATAGACATCATTTTACCTGCGCGGGAGGCGGATATGTTTCCGATCGGCGACGACAATTCTGAGATAACGATCACACCGATCGTGAACTACGCGTTCATTGGCATCAATGTTCTCGTCTTCGTCTTCCTTCAGCAGATCGGCGGCAACGATGCCTTCTCCTACGCCTTCTCTCTCGTCCCACGCGAGGTGACCACCGGCACCGATCTGCAGGGCATCATACCGATCACCAATGATGCCGGGCGTATGCTCGGAGAGATCCGTCACTTTGAAACGCCGCTGCCCGTATATTTCAACTTCATCTCGTCGATGTTCATGCACGGCGACGTAATGCATATTTTCGGCAATATGCTCTTCCTTTGGATCTTCGGCGATAATCTCGAGAATTTGCTCGGCCACATTCGATTTGCGGCCTTCTATCTCGTTTGCGGTATCGCCGCCGCGCTGGCCCAAGTCGTGATGGAGCCGAATTCTGCGGTCCCGATGCTCGGCGCCTCCGGCGCCATCTCCGGAGTACTCGGCGGCTATCTCATCCTGTTCCCGCAGCGTCGGGTGCGGGCGATCATCTTCAATTTTCTGACGACGGTCCCGGCATTCGTCGCACTCGGGTTGTGGATCGGGTACCAGATCGTGCTCGGTTTCCTCACGCCTGCGGGCCAGGGCGGCGTCGCCTACGCAGCACACATAGGCGGCTTCATTGCCGGTGTCGCGCTCATAAAGGTTTTTTCCCTTGGCCGCAAGGTATAGTTGCTGGCTGCTCAGCCGGATCAATAAATGGCCGATCATCGCCTTTTGAAACTACTTTCCAGAGAGTTCACCACACGGACCAACATCTTCGTCAACATCGCGGCTAATGCCATTGTCGCGGTCGCCTACATCGTCGCCATTCCGCTCTATCTGCCGTATATCGGCGTCGAGGCCTACGGCCTTGTGGGGCTCTTTGCTGCGCTTCAGACGATCCTCACCGTGCTCGACCTCGGCCTTAGCGTTACGCTGAACCGCGAGCTGGCCGTGCGGTCAAACTCGCCCGACCGGGCGGGTGAGATGCGAGATCTCGTTCGGACCACGGAGATCATCTATTGGGGGATCGGGCTGCTCATAGCAGTTTCCGGGGCCGCGAGTGCTCCGTTCCTCACCGGAATGGCAAATCCGGCCGAGCTTTCCGCAGCAACTATCAGGGATTGCTTCGTCATCATGAGTATCGCCCTTGCGCTTCAGTTCCCGATAGCCCTGTATTCGGGCGGGCTTTTCGGGCTGCAGCGGCAGGCTCTGGTCAGCGCCGTATTCGTCGTATTTCTTTTGCTTCGGAGCCTGGGTGCTGTCGCCATTCTTGCGTTCGTATCCGCGACCCCGCAGGCTTTCTTTGTCTGGCAGGCCGTTTGTGCGGGGCTTCACGCGGCCACCCTCGCCGGTGCATTGAGGCTTGCTCTGCCGCCGGGCGACGCCGGGCGATTTCGTGCAGATATCGTCCGCGGCCTGTGGCGCTTTAGCGCTGGTATCGGGACGATCCTCGTGCTCTCCACCATCGTCACACAGGCGGATAAGATCATTCTGATCCGCATCCTCTCTCTCGAAAATTTTGGGTTCTACTCGATCGCAGCCTTTCTCTCGGCGAGCGTACAGAGGCTGATCCAGCCGGTCTATCAGGCTTACTTTCCAAAGCTTTCGCAGCTCGCCGAAAATTCCGACGAGGCCCAATTGGCGCGCGTCTACCACCAAGGCTCACAGGTGATGGCCGTCATCGTGCTGCCGGTCTGCTCGGCCTTTGCCTTCTTCTCATGGGAGATAATGCTCCTCTGGCAGCGAGATGCGGCGACGGCCCAGAATACCTATCATCTTGTGACCCTGCTGATGGCGGGAAGCGCTCTCTACGGCATCCTCTTTCTCCCTTATGGTTTACAGCTCGCCAACGGGTGGACCAAACTTCAGGTCGCTTCGCTGATAGCATCAGCTTTGCTTTTTATACCGCTTGCGATATTGCTCGCCGCCCGATTCGGCGGCGTCGGCACCGCGATCGTCTGGATACTCTATAATCTCCTCTTCCTTGCCGTCACGGTTCCCGTCATGCATCGTCGTCTGCTCAAAGCCGAGAAATGGGACTGGTACTTGAATGATGTCCTGAAACCGTTGCTGGCGGTGGCTGCGGCGGGGGCCCTTTGCCGCGTCGCTTTCATCGATAGTCCGTCTTACCTGATCCTGAGTCTCGAGCTTGCGGCGGCCTATCTGATCATTCTCGCGGCCGCCGTCATGTCTTCGTCATATGCACGCGAATGGCTGGTCGCAAGGCTCAGAAACAGCGGGGCCTAACCTCTTTGCACGGCCGAAAGCAGCGGCCAATGCAGAAGCGTCCTTTTGATCCCGGCTTCGAGGCCGATCTTCGCCGTCCAACCCGTGGCGGTACGGATCCTTTCCGTGGACAGGACATTTTCCAGCACGTCAGTATCGTAGTTATCGATCTCCGCCATCTCCGGCATCCGGAGACTCGCTGTTCCGGCCACAAGCTCGAGCACTTCGCGGATGCGGGTACCCACCGACGTGCCGACGTTCCACACGATCTCTTCCTCTCCTCTTTCGATGGCAAGCTCGATGGTTTCGCAAACGTCATCGGCGTGGATCATATCGCGAACGGTCCGGCCGCCGTGGACCAGTGTGAACTGCCCGCCCCCGGCAAGAGCATTCAGAAAAGCGCCGACCACTCCCTTCGTTCGCCGTCCGGGCCGCTCGAACCCGTAGATATTGCCGGGGCGGAGGATCGCGGTAGCGACACCGTTCTCACGGCCGAAAGCGGTCACGGTGTCTTCCATCTCGCGTTTCGCCAGCCCGTAGCTCGAGAGCGGCATACGCTCATGGTCTTCGGAGATCGGGAGGTTGGATGCCGGCCCATAGACCGAGCCCCCTGATGAGACGAGCACCACCTTTTTCGCGGACGAACGCGGCAAGCTTTCAAGCACGCGGCCGAGTGCCGCGACGTTCACGGCAGGCTCCCGGCTGTTCGATCTGCCCGCGTCGATGTGCGCCAGCCAAACGATAATTTCCGCCGAAAGATCGACGCCGACCGCCTTGGTCAATTCCAGTTCGATCGGTTCGATCGCCCCGTACGCGCTCCACTCTTCTGGTATCGCGGCGTGATCGCGATACGTGGCCTTGACGGCATGACCGGCCTCAGCCAACCGCCCCGCCAGCAGCGACCCGAGCGGCGACGTGGCTCCGATTACACAGATCTTTTTCATTGATATCGGCGGCCAAAGGAAACAGGGCCGTTTCGCCTGCGCTTAATGATTGCATACAATTACACCATTGTCGTGAGCGCCAAACAATTCGCCGGCCGGCCAAAATTGATATGAAGATCTTAATGGGAATGCCCTCGCCCGACTCGTGGGGCGGCCCTATCGCATGTGAGCCGCCGGTCGTCGACGCCCTCCGGCCGATGATCGACGAGCTTCGGGCCGAGGTTTATGTCTACGGCGACAAAAAACGAGCGACCCCGACGATCATGCGTGTCAAGCGGGTTCTCAAAACGGCCTTTCGGTTCCGGAAGTTGATAAGGAGTGGCGATTTCGACATCGTGCATCTCAATACCGCGTTCGACCGCCGTTCGGTGCTTCGCGATGCGGCTTCGATATTCCTGATCGGCAGAACGCGGGCGAGGTATTTTCTGAAGATCCACGGTGCCTCACCCGAGCAATTCGCAAAGAGGTCAATGCTTTTCGATCCCCTGATCCGATTTTTGGGGTCGCGGGTCAGCGGCTTCGGCGTGCACACGGTCGAAGAGATAGAGGGCCTTGAAAGCATCGGGCTTGACCGCAGCCGCTTTCACGTTATGAGGAACGCGATCGTCGTGAACAATGCGAAGCCGGATGGGTTTGTTCGAACCCAAAAGGAGCCGGACGAAATATTTCGCTTCCTGTTTGCATCCCGATTCATTGATACAAAGGGCGTTCTAGAGACCATCGAGGCGTGCTCGATATTAAAGCAGCGTGGTGTCCGATTCACGTTGA
Organism: Pyrinomonadaceae bacterium; assembly: GCA_050246275.1. Lineage (GTDB taxonomy): Bacteria > Acidobacteriota > Blastocatellia > Pyrinomonadales > Pyrinomonadaceae > OLB17. The sequence continues at coordinate 256,569 of JBFWWI010000005.1, read as the reverse complement.
AATGCGTCGGCGACGGCTTGTTAAAGGAGAGGGCCGAGGCGCTTGTCTCGGAGTTGGAGCTTGGAGGATCGATCGATCTCACGGGCTATATTCCGGCCGGCGACCTTGACCGGCTCTTCTTCGAGACCGATATTCTTGTCTTTCCTACCTCTCACGCCGAGGGTTTTCCGATCGTTCTTTTCAACGCCGTCGCGGCGGGAATGCCGATCGTTACCACGCGAACGCGTGCCGCGAACGACCATCTTGCCGAACCGGCGAACTGTTTGTTCTGCACGGCCCAACCTGAGAATATCGCCGACCGGTTGGCGGAACTGATCGGCAGCAAAGAGCTCCGAACGGTGATGAGCCAGGAGAATGTCCGGTTTGGCGAAAGCCTTTCGCCCGCACGGATGGCGGAAGAATATCTGGAGATCTACCAGCGGGTGATGGCTCAATGACCGGCGATTTACCGCTGATCTCCGTTTCTGGCATTCAGAAGCAGACTCAGGAACTTTCTATCATCAAACCGGGCGAGCCTGCCCTGCCGCACGATCACCATATCAAGCGACGGAATGATGTAGAGCCGCTGATTTGCGGCACCCGCCGCCATGTATAGGTCGGCCGGGATGTCCTTCCCGATCCCGAACTTGCTGATCGCGGTCGTTCCGGTGTCCTCGTCGCTGATCAAGCGGCGGATGCGGCTGGTCGTATCCACGATGCGTGCCTTTCCGGTGTGCGATCTGTTCAGCCAGAACGTGATGCCATAGTTCGGATTTGCATCGGATCCTCTGGTCAGTTCGTTCAGAAGCGAACGCTTCACTATCTGCTTGCCATTCCACCGGCCGCCGTCCTTTAGAAAACGGCCGAACTTCAGCCATTCGCGGGCTGTCAGATATGCACCTGACGGAAGGTTCGGCTGGCCCTCCTGCATCGTCCAACGCGCTGCCGATAGCCCGATCGGATCTAGAATGCGCCGCGTGAGATACTCCATCACGGACTCACGCTTTGGTGCGAGCTTGCGTCGCATCACCCCGCCAAATACCTGGAACGGTGCCGGGCCGTATTGAAAACGATCGCCCGGATCGAACTGCGGGGTTTGCTTCACCGCCGCCGAGTAGGCTGGCGGCCTGCCGTTATTTCCGACGTCGATGCCGCTCGTCAGCGATAGAAGCTGCCGCAGCGTGATCTTCTCGAGCCTCTGAATGCCGCGCCATTCCGCAATCGTCTCGGAGACCCTTTCGTCGAACCCGCGGATCAGCCCGTCCTCGATCGCCGCGGCCAGCATCACACCCGAGAATGATTTCGTCCCGCTTGCGAGCAGATGGGCCGTATCTCGCGTATGCCCGTTGTGGTACTCCTCAAAAACTATCTCGTCCCCTTTGAGCACGATCAGCGAAAGGCCGCGGGCAGCTTCCGAATGATCAGCCGCTAACCTGTAAGCGATGTTCTCACGGACCGTGTCCTTCTGTGCGTGAACGTAGCAGCCGCCGAGACAGCCGATCAATGAAAATAGCGCTATCGTCAAAAGCCTCATATCATTCTCCAGAAAAACGGCCGCCAGCCGATCGCTCAGCCGCCGGCCGATAGGGCTGCCTCGCCTTTATTGACGCTGAAATTCGGGCGTACCCAGAACGAGGCTTACGACCTTGAATACTTCCGCGTTGCCGCTCGGTTCCAAAAGCCGTGCCTGCCGGTTCATCCTGCCGCCCTGCTGCCCGGCTCCGCGCATATTCGGCACTTCGTCCGCTTCGTCGTCGGGTTCGGTGCCCGGTTTCACCTCGGGCAGCGGTTGTTCGATCTGTTTGGCGAGCGATGCCCTGGTCGACGGCGAGACGTCGCCGTCCAGCAATTCCGCAAGCGCACGCTCCAGGATCTTGCTCTTATTTGTCGCGTCGTAGGCTGAGAGATCGACGCGCGTACCCGGTATGCGATTGCTCGCAACGGCGACCGCAAAATTCAGACGCTCGAGCAGTGCTCCCGTGTTCACCCAATCCTCTGCCGTGTCGGGATAACCCGTCGGGGCCTGGTAGCCGTAGGGTACCTCGCCGAGCTTGTTCAGCATAGCGAGCATTGCCGGGCCCGAATTCGTGTTTCCGCCAAGAGCGCGGATGGAACTCACAGCCAACTCGAACGGGGTCTTGATCTTTGCCCTGTAGTTCTCGGGTGCAAAGAATTCTTTGTCTGAAAAGAGCACCTTAAGGGTTGTCCGGATATCGCCGTTCGATCTGGTAAATGCCTCGGCCACCCGACCAACAAGCGCGTCGCTCGGATCGTCGCGGACGAACTTTACCGCCAGCTTCCGGGCGATGAATTTGGCGGTCGAGGGATGCTTTACCAACAGGTCGATCACCTTCAGACCGTCCTTGATCCCGCCTTCGTCGATCTTTTGGCCGAGCACGGTCTTTGCTCCCTTGTCGTGCCAACGCTCGTTGAAATAGAATTCGCCGCTGTCGATGTCAGTCGGAATTCCGGCCTGCCGCTGAAGGCGCGCAAGGCGTCGGTCTTCGTCGCCTGTTATCATCCCGGCGGCGGCTCGTCTGTACCCGCGCGGATCGGCGATAGTCCAGCCCGTAAATGCGCGGGCAACCTCGCCGATGTCTTTCTGCGTGTAGCCGCCGTCGACGCCGAGGGTGTGCAGTTCCATCAACTCGCGGGCATAGTTCTCATTAAGTCCGCGTCGCGGCCGGTTCTGCGCCTGGCGAAACCGCCCTAGGCGCTCGTCGAGCTGCGCATCCGTGAGCCCCTGATTTGCCTTGATCCGCTCGCGCATTTGCGGCGTAAGGTTCCCGCTTCGCAGAGCTTGCTGGAGGCGGCCATTGCCGCCCGGCTGCTGGGCATTCGGTGAGACCGACTCAAAGTTGTCCAGGAAGAAGAGCATCGCCGGATGCTGTGCCGTTCCTAAGACGAGGTCCCTGAAATTGCCCAGGGCGTTCTTTCGGATCACATCGCGCTCATAGCTTGGTATGTACCACCGCACGGCGGCCTTACCCGCGAACACGTTGAAGTGGTTTTGCCAGAAATCGACCATTACCTCCTGAAGCTGCCTTTCCGAATAGACCGCGCGCAGGACGCGGTTAGAAACTATCTGTGGAAGCATCTGATTCGCCGGGCGAAGATCGTATTTCTGATACAGCTCCCGCAGCTTTTGCTGGCGTTCCCGCCGGTCCCGTTCGGTCATCTGCTGGTCGTCCGCGGGAGTCGCCGGAGTCTGGTTCCTTGCGTTCGCTTGTGCTTGCCGTCCGCCCTCGAGCTGACGCAAAAGGGCGCCCGGGTTCGGATATTTGGCAAAGACCTCGGCCGTCGTCATCCCGAAGACCTCAAGGTTCTTTACCTTGTTCTCGGCTACGGAATCGGGGATGCTCGCCGGCGATAGCTGTTGATCGATGTACTTTTGCAGCCCGATCGCCTTTACCTTTTCCACGTCGCCGGGCCTCGCGCCAAAGCCGAGGCGGTTAAGAACGTGGATGATCTTCTGCTCCTCGGTCAGTGCTTTCGGAGCGGTCGCCCTGGCCGCCGGCACCGCGAAGATCGGTGCGGCGAGAAATACGATGATCGACAGTGCAGCGATACGAGTGGCCACAGAAAATTCCTTTTTCATCCCTAATTACCTCTGAATAATAGCTTTACCGCTGTGTCGGTCGCGGCGGCGGTTATAGCTTAGACGCACGGGAGGCGGCAAATGGCGAACATTCTTTTAGCCTTGCCCGCCCTTTGATGTACAACAATTACCCGGCCATCATCATCCAAATTTCAAGTTTAAGCCCGTTTTCCGTTAAACTATCGGTAAATACTCAAAATGAAACGCCTGACAGATCTGCTTCTCTTTACCATCTTCACGGCCGCTGCGTTTGCAGTATCGGCCCAGGCTCAGTCGCGCACCTTCTCGGACCCGAACATCGAGTTCACGTTCGAGATCCCGGACGAACGATGGAAGGTCGTTTCCAAGTCGCCTGTCAGTGTGGTCTTCGGTGTCGCTAACGAAGGTGACCTTGAGATAAGAAAGATCACCGCGCTTGCCACAAAGCCATTGGGCGAGGTCATAAAGAGCGAAGAGGAAAAACTGCAGTTCCTGCGTGGATTCGTTGCCGGAAAGGATGAGAATTTTTCGGGAGCTCTTCGCGGCGCGGTCTACAACTATGAATTCGTCCGCTCGGGCCGCAATATGGCCGGCCGATTCTATTATCTTCGCTCGGGCGACACGGTTTACGTTCTTCGCTTTACGGCTTACGCCGACAAGCTTCGCTCGCTCCGGACCCAGACGGACGTCATGGCCCGGACGTTTCAATTAAAATAAACTAAGCGACCCGAACCAGAGTGCGGGCACCATTCGGCAGGATGTAACCTGCCTTTTCTTTTCCCGCTTTGCTGACCGCTCTGGCAAGTGACTGCATCGATGTTAGCCTCATCTTTTCGGTCGCCTCGGCCGGGAGCGATGTGACGATCCGAATGTCGAAACGTTCCGCTTTTTCGAGCAGACTCCATGCCGTCTGCCCGTTGACTTGATAGCTCTCGCACAGTCGCCTGCCGAGTTCAGCGCTGTCGGCCGTATCGAACCAATTAAGAAAGTCGCTTCGGCCCGTGCCTTCCGCACATTCCGCAAGCAGGATGATCGTCCCGCCGTCGGTGCAAGCCCCTGCCGCGGCATCGAGCGCCTTATGGGCCTGGATCATGTTCACGTCGTGCGGACTCCCGCCGCAGCTTACGATCACGAGGCCGCGTTTCTCGTCGATCACGGCCGTATTCTCGGCCAGGTACGCCTCGCACGCTGCCCTGTGCGATCCGGCGAGGTCTCCGCAATGGAGGCCCGTGACCGATCCTTCGTCATCGACCGTCGCCGATATGCAGAATGCGACCTGTACCCTCGACGCCGCTTCCATAAATGCCTCGTGGACAGCGTTCCCATCCAGCATTGCCGTCCCGACACCGTCCCGCCTGCGGTGGGTTTCGCAATCGAACGCGAGTTTGTGGGTCGCTGCAATGGTCCTGGCCGATGCAAGTCCCGGGCATACGAGCTTTCGCCCGCCGGTAAACCCCGCAAAGTAATGGAATGAGATGCCGCCGATCAGGATCACGTGGCGGTGGTCGATCAGTGCACGGTTCAGCTCGACCGGAATACCGTCCGACGTCTCGCCCACCCTTACGATCTGCATCAGGTCGCGGGCGTCGTGGTCGAGCGATCTTATCCGTTGCTTTATGAACGGCGTAAGTATGCTTTCCTTCTCGGTCTCGGTGACGCGGCGATGTATGCCGGTGGCAAAGATGATGCGAATGTTGAATGCATTGACGCCGGCCGCGATCAGTCTGCGGACGACCAGATTGACGATCTGGCCAGTTCCCGCCTCGCGCGTTGCGTCCGGTACGACGATTAGGATCGTGTCTTCCGAGCCGACGACCTCCTCCAGCCGCCGGGTACCGATCGGGTCGTCGAGCCGCTCGCCGATCTCGATATCCGAGAGCGGTACGCGGCCGGCCGCGTGGCCAAGGACCTGCATCTGCGATCCGTCGTATTCGAGCGGGATGGTGCCGGAGCCGTATCGGAGATCGATGTGAGGCATATAAAAGGTGGTCAGCGGCCCGCTTTGACAGCGGCATCCGACGCTCGGCTGGATCTCGCGGGCTCGAAGCAGCGGGTGCCCGTGTCGCAGATAAAGATCGCCTCAGTCTCTTGCGACAATGTCTCCATCTGTATCGTAAGGTGGTCGATGCCGAAGCTGTCGTGGAGCCGGTTCTTGACCCGATAGAGTAATTCCGACGCGGCGATCTCGACATCGTGGCTGATGTGAGCGGAGAGGGCTTCGATGCCGGACGAGATCGTCCACACGTGCAGGTCGTGAACGCCCGCGACGCCTTCGGTTTCGAGTATCACCGCTTCGACCGCGCGGATGTCGATATGCGACGGCGTACCCTCGAGCAGGACGTTGACCGATTCCAGGATGAGCCGCCACGCACCGACGACGATGATGATGCTTATCAGTACCGAACCGGCCGCGTCGGCCCAGAGCCACCCGAAAGCGAGTATCAGTACGCCGGCCGTGATCGCCATGACCGAACCGAGAAGGTCGCCCATCACATGCAGAAAGGCACCCCGCATGTTCAGGTCGTGCTTGTGGCCGGCGTGAAGGAGGTAGGCGGCGATGATGTTGACGGCCAATCCGCCGGCCGCGATGAGCGACATCTCGAGGCCCGCGACCTCCTGCGGGGCCTGCCATCGGGCGACGGCTTCAAACACGATCCATGCCGAGAGCAGGACGAGGGCGATGCCGTTCACGAATGCGGCGAGTATCTCCAGCCTGTAATATCCGTACGTCTTTCGCGACGTCGCGGCGCGCGAGCCGAACCAGATGGCGCCCAGCGTCAGGCTGAGGGCCGCGACATCTGTCAGCATATGGCCCGCGTCGGCGACCAGTGCGAGCGAGTTCGTAAGCCATCCGCCGATCGCCTCGGCGATCATATAGACAAAGCTGATCGCGAGCGCGATCTTCAGCCGTGCGGCCTTTCCCGATGTGCGGGCCTGTTGGTTTTCAGAATGTGAGCTGCCCGTTTTCTCTTCTCCTTAGAAACGCCTCAGGACGCGCGAGTTTCTCAGCGACAGCACAAATCCCGCCCGGTTGCCGCTGTCGTCGCTGAATTCGACCGCCACTTCCGACAGCGGCGTCGATATCTGGAGGCGGAAGGCACCGTCAGGCCCCGCAAAGATCTGGTTCACCTGCGATCGTACGAGCAGGCCGGGCTGTGTCCGCCCGCTGATCAGGTACACGTTCCCGCCGACTCGTTCGACTCCCCACGCGTCAACCGCGATCGCCGGGCTCGATCCGCGCCGCACGACCGAGAATTTGAAATGCGGGTTCCAGTCGCTCGTCTGTCCGGAACGTGACGTTGATTTCACCCGCCAGTAATAAGTGCCCGGCCCTAGGCCCGCAAGGCGAAACTCTCGTGTCGTCAGCGAACCGCGATCGACAAGGATGGCATCCGCCGCAAAGATCGGTGACCGTGAGACCTGGATGTAATAAGAGGCGACCGGAAGCGTGCTGTCGTCCTGCCAGGAAAATGAAACGCTTACGCCCGAACCGGTATTGTCCACGAGCTGCGCACCGTCGCCGGGCTGGACCGGTCTCGGTGCGAGCAGAAGCTTTTCCTTCGATGTTATCCTGCCGTTATTGACGCTTGCGAATTCGTTCTCGTTAAGCGTCGTCTTGGTCCCGCCGACGGTCGTGTCCACGCTGCCGCGGGTGATGCGGATCTCGCCGCCTTTGGTCTGCGCGTCGGCGTTAAAGCTCGCGTCGGTCTGCGGCTTTACTTCCGTCTGCGAATCGAGCATCTCGACCACGTTCTCCGCATCCGCCGGCTGCTGGTCGGTGCGGACGTTGAGCTGCCCGTCGTCGAGCGAAACGCGTACGTTCGCCCCGCCAAAGATCGACGAATTGTCCTTGATGATGAGCGTACTGTTCGGCCGCACGGTCAGTACCGAGCCGTCCACCATCTGCACGATGGCTTTGCCGTCAGCCTGGGTCTGGATCGTGTCTCCCGCTGCTATGAATGTTTCCTTTGTCACGACCACGGTCTCCCGCGTCGCGGCCCGTGTGATCCGCACGTCCCCTTCAAATGAGAGTATCCGGGCCGCATCTTTCGGAAGGGTCGAGACACTTTCCGGAGCGAACCAATTATTGCGGATGGCCCACCATGAACCCAACCCGATCAGCAGCGAGACGACGAGAAAGGCGACGATGCCGTAGATCGTGCTTCGTCGTATCCGCCACCATTCGACGTAGATTTTCTTGTAATGGGGCTCCATCAAAAAACTAAATGATGCCGGGCTCATCGTCCGATCCGAGTTCGTCCTCGGCCGGTGCGCTCTTTGCGCTAGGGAAGATCATTGAGATCACGATCGAAGATGCTATCGCGAGTACAACGACGGCGAGCGAGATGTTTATGACGATCTGCTCCGTATCCGGGTCATGCTCCTGCAATTTGCGCAGTACGTCTGCAAATGCTCCAGTACTGCCCTCACCCATCAATAATAACAAACCTGTGACCATCAGCGGCAAAAGCATCTTTATGCCGATGAAGGTAAGTATGAAGGCGAGGCCGTATTTTAGATAGTGGAAGCGGTCGGCAAGGTCCGCCAGCAAGAAGAAAAATGTACGCAGACCCAGGATCGCAAAGATGTTCGAGGTATAGACGATAAAGCGGTCGGTCGTGATCCCAAAAATGGCGGGGATGGAATCGACCGCAAAGATCAGGTCGGTGAATTCCACCGTTATCAGCACCAGCAAAAGCAGCGTGCCGGTCCTTACGCCGTCCTTGACCACGAAGAACCGGTCGCCGTCGTAGTGTTTCGAGATCCTTATATACTTGGTCGCAAGCTTTACGATCACGCTCTCGTGCGGTTCGAAGTTGTCGTCCGAATCCTGAAACATCTTCAGCCCGGTGTAGATCAGGAACGCCCCAAAGACGTAGATGATCCAATGAAAGCGTTCGACCAGTTCGGCACCGGCAAAGATCATCACCATGCGCATCACAAGCGCGCCCATTATTCCCCAAAAGAGTACGCGGTGCTGAAACTCCTTCGGTACCTTAAAGAATGTGAATATGAGCAGGAATACGAACAGATTGTCGACCGAGAGCGAGAGTTCGATCAGGTAGCCGGTAAGGAATAATTTCGCGTGATTGAGTCCGAACTGGTATAGGACGAAAACATTAAAGCCGACCGCCAACGAGACCCATACTATGCTCCATGCGAGCGTCTCTCTCCGCGTTGGGGCGTGTGAATGGCGGTTGACTATGCCGATGTCGACAAAGAGCGCCACCAGCACTATGGAAAAGAACAGGATCCATACCCAGATCGGATACTCAATCATATATAGTCAGGGCCGGCTTGGCCGCGCCGAAAACATATAGTGTATCTAATTAGAAGGCGTGACACTATCGGGGCGGCCGCCTCGTTCGGGGAGGGCAAAAATGCTATCGGATCGCAGGTGCCAGCACGCCGGCGATCGCCTCGAGTCCGGCCGCATCGACGGCCGAAAGATCGTCGAGCCTGTCACTATCCACATCCAGCACGCCCACTACGTCGCCGCGGGCGTTCCTTAGCGGTACCACGACCTCGGACCGGGCCGCCGAACTGCACGCGATGTGGCCGGGGAATTCATCGACATTCGGGACGATCACCGTTTCGCGGGTGCTAAAGGCATGCCCGCAGACGCCGCTGTCAAGGTCGATCCGCGTACACGCGAGCGGCCCCTGAAACGGCCCAAGTACGAGCTGGCCATTCTTTTCCAGATAGAATCCGACCCAGAAAAAGCCGAGCGCTTCCTTCAGGACGGCGGCGACATTTGCGAGATTTGCTACGAGGTCGGTCTCGCCCTCGATCAGTGAGGCGATCTGCGGCGTGATCTCTGAATAGATCGTCGCCCGGTCCGCAGCTTTAGAAAACGCGATGCTCTCAGCCATAAAGATGAGTGTAAATGTGACCGCAGCGACACAGCAACCCCCCTACCGGCGATCATTCAATTCCTCTTTGACTTGTAGCTGATGACCTCAGCCTTTTCTATCGTGACGAGAGCCCCGCAGCCGGCCTCTTCTATCATTTGGCCGATGGTCCCGAGCAGGCGTTCGATCTTATCCGCATGGTCGACGATCTCGACGACGATCGGAAGGTCGAACGAGAGGTCAAGCAATTTAGCGGTGTGGATCCGGCTGCTTGCACCATAGGACAAGATGCCCCTGAGAACGGTCGCGCCGGCAATGCCTTGCTCCTTCGCGGTGTATACGATCGCTTCGTACAATGGCCGGTGTCCGAACTTATCAGCCTCGCCGATGAAGATCCGCAGCAGCTTGGAGTCGCGATCGAGTTCAAGAGTCATAACGCTTTCACCAGAATTATCCCCAAATAGGTCGCAGCAAATCCAAGCACGACGCTCAATAAGACATTCAGGCCCAAATAAAGGAACTGGCCGTCTTGCATAAGCCGTATGCTCTCATATGAAAAGGAAGCGAAGGTCGTGAATCCGCCGCAAAACCCCGTGGCGAGAAATATGCGCCATTCGGGCGAGAGAATGTCTCCGCGTTCCGACAATGCGAAGATGACCCCGATCAGGAAACAGCCAAGCAGGTTTACTGTAAATGTGGCAAACGGAAATCCCGTGGATGTATGGCCTGAAAAGACGACGGCGGCCAGGTACCGCAAAATACTGCCGACCAAACCGCCGACGCCGACAAGTAGAATGGCCCTGTTGTCCATATTGATCCGGATCGAACAGGAGTCATCAGCTGCAAGAAGCGGTTTGGTTCGGGAAGACCCCATTTCCCGTAATATTCGAGCGATTTTTGCACGAAGCGTGGTGAACAGTCAACTTTTTCTAAGCCGCTCTCTGGCCCGGCGAACGGCATCGGCCGCTTGCGTGGCCATAGCTGCGGTAGCCGTCAGGTGCCCCATCTTCCTTCCGGGTTTTGGTCGGGCTTTGCCGTAAAGATGCAATTTCACGCTCGGTTCGGCAATGGCGGCGGCCCAGTCGGGCTCTCCGTTCTTCCAAAGATCTCCCAGAAGGTTTGCCATGGCTGCGGGTCGGTAAAATTCGGTCGAACCGAGCGGGAGGCCGCAGACAGCGCGAACCTGCTGCTCGAACTGTGATGTGACACACGGGCCGAACGTCAGATGACCGGAATTATGCGGCCGCGGAGCGATCTCGTTCACCAAAAGCCTCTCGTCCTTTGTTACAAAGAACTCGACGCACATCGTACCGACATAGCCGAAGGCATCGGCGACGCTGCGGGCGATCTCGACGGCCTCGCTATACACCGTCTCGCTCACGATCGCCGGAGCGAACGATACGTCCAAAATGTGATCCGAATGTTCATTCTCGAACACGCCATAATGAACAAAATTGCCGGCCTCGTCCCTCGCGCACACCACCGAGACCTCTTTCTCAAAATCGATAAAACCCTCGAGCACCGCCTCTCGGCCATCAATCGCGTAAAAGGCGGCCTCGATGTCAGGATGCTGCCGAACTTTAGTCTGGCCTTTTCCGTCGTAGCCAAAGCCAGCGGTCTTTAATACCGAAGGATAGCCGGTCGCCTCTGCCCCTCGATAGAGGTCGTCGAGCGTCTTGATGTGCGTGAATGGCGCAAGCGGAAAGCCGTTGGCAGAAAGAAAGGTCTTTTCCCGAAGCCTGTTTTGCGTGGTGTGCAATATCTCGCCTTTGGGATGCACGGCGACGAACTCCGCCGCCGCCTCGACCGTCTTTGACGGGACGTTCTCGAATTCAAAAGTGACGACGTCCACGCTGCGTGCAAATTCCCTCACGCGGTCCAGATCGTCGTATGCGGCGGCGGTCTCGATATCGGAGATATGGCCGGTCGGAGTGTTGCTGTCGGGCGAGAATGTATGGACGCGATAGCCCATCTTTCGTGCCTCGATGGCGAACATACGGCCGAGCTGGCCGCTGCCGAAAACACCGATAGTCGAATTGGGAAGAATAGTTCGCGTCACCGATCGAAAGTTCTTATTCGTGGAACAGAATCGATAGGTTAACCCGAACCGGTATGTTTTGGCGAATCTGAGGGCTATTGTTGCGATGGATTCGAGGTCTGATTCACCATCCTCTCAGTTTCCTGCACCCGTTTCTGGTGCTCGGCAAGTGCAGGGCTGATGTTCACGGCATTGGCGACACGCTGTGCCCGCTGGCGGTCGTCGTCGGCCCTCGAAAGGCCGTTTTGCTGGGCAGGCGTCTTTGGCTGAGCCGCGACGCGTTTCGTCTCATTCTCGCCGACGTGCGTGATCGCGCTCCGCATTCCCGTGTAGATGTAATAGCCGCCGACCGCGAGCGCGGCAAATATCAGCAGCGAAATGAGCGCGTTCCGCCGCGGCGGCCTGTCGGTCACGACGCGGTCGGTCGGTCGGTAGAGCAGTTTGCCGCAGCGGCGGCATTCGACATCGGTGGAATAGTTTGCAAGTCCGCAGTGCGGACATTTTGCCGATCTCATAAGTCAGGCCTCCTGTGCGGGAAGTTCCTTATAGAAGTAAACGGCTAATGGAGGGCAAGTGTCAGTAACTTTTTCGCGCCGAGTCTCCGGTATTTTCTGTATCGATTCAGTCCCGCAGCAGGCAGATATGGTACAGACCAGGCTCCCACAAAAGAAGTCATTCATGCCGCTAATTTGACATGTGGATATTTGGCGATAGCCGAATCAGCAGTTATCAACGGCACGTCATAGACTCTCGCCGTTGCGACTATCATCTGATCGAACGGGTCCTTGTGAAAGTGGCCCGGAAGTTGGGTTGATTCGGTCGCGATCTCAGGCGACAGGGGAAGGATCTCAACTCCCGGCGCCGCGATTGCCAGGTGAAACCAATCGTTTAGGGTATTGGGGAGTATCAAGCGGCCGAGTTCTACCGCTTTGGCAACTTCCCAAAGTGAAATGGCAGAAACCCCGATACGTCTTGCTTCATACTTCTGAATTATTATTCTATGCTCGTCCGACAGCCTGGTATCGCCCTGAACATTCCATATCCAAATGTGCGTATCAAGGACGATCATTTGAAAGGTTCGGAATCGTCTAACGAAATAAGGGGCGAAAAAGGATCGTCATAATGATAGGGTGTTCCGCGAAGTGGATATGGGTCATTCACCCTATCCTTTCTCGGGTCACGCTGCTCGAATACGATCACTTCTACGTGGTCGCCTTCATCAAATGGGAGATTCTCGACGATCACTCGACCATTTTGCTGGACGATAGTCTCAACACGAACTGCCTCCATAACTATTTCTCCAGTTTGGATTTTAACACGGTTTTCGTCTGCTTCGACCGATACGCGTGGAGTTTCTTGCGGAGTTCGGGGCGTGAATTCGCGAGGATCGATATCGCCAAAAGGGCTGCATTCTTTGCACCGGCCTGGCCGATGGCGAGCGTTCCGACCGGCACGCCGGCGGGCATTTGGGCTATGGAGAGAAGGGAATCGAGCCCCTTGAGGGCTTTGCTCTCGACCGGCACGCCGAGCACCGGCAGCACGGTCTGCGACGCGCACATTCCCGGCAGATGTGCCGCCCCGCCCGCACCTGCAATGATCACCTCGATGCCGCGGCCTTCCGCCGACTTGGCGAAATCGAAGAGCAGGTCCGGCGTGCGATGGGCCGAGACGATCTTCGATTCGTGCGCGACGCCAAACTCATCGAGCATTAGCGAAGCATGCTCCATCGTGGGCCAATCAGACTTGCTGCCCATTATGATCGCCACGACCGGATCTCGTTTCTTGCTTGCTACCATCGGAATCGTCCCTATTTCGTACACGCCGCGCGGGCCTTGCCCGTGAACTCGATAAAGTCGTCCGGCGTTGTGCCCGCGATGATCTTCGATTCGATCACCGAGAATTCTTCAAAGGAGTATTTAGCCTGCACCTTTTCAAAAACGCATGTGCAAAAGGCTCGGTCGCTGCCCGCCTTTTCACAGGAATTCAGAAAAGCGTCGACCGCGCTCTGCGGATAGGCCTGCACCGTGGCGGAGGCCCGCGAGTTGCTGTTCGCCGGAGCCGCCGAATTTGCGGGCGCGGGACTTTGAGCACCGTTCGTATTCCCGCCGTTGCCCGTACACGCCGAAAAAAAGAGCAATACAGAAGCCGAGAGCGCCGCGATCTTTAGCCAAAAAACGATCGTCTTCATATGATCACCATCCGATCCTGGTCAACCTTCACATATCCTGATCACGACCCCGCCCATGTGAGCTTCGTCGGCCCAGCATTTGATGCCGTCGATGTAGCAGATATTGCTTTCGCGCGTCTCGTTCGTATCCTCATACCACGCGACAAACCCGCCTGAGAATGATTCATTGCCCAATCCGAGCTTGCGGCCCGTCTCATCGACTGCCTTTGCGCAGCAATCGAAGCAGATATAATTCTTGTACCGTACATTCGGCTCGACCGGTGCGGAACATATCGGACAAGCTTGCGGTTCAGGCATAGGGTAAGGCAGCCCCGATCACTTTGCGAGTTCGGTGCGGATGACCGATTCGAATTTGTCCCACGCCTTGATGGTCGAGCGCCAGTAAACTATCTCGCCGGTCCGGCCTATGACGATATTCTTGGGGTAGCCGCCGATCGAGTATCGCTTGATCGCCGGCCCTGCGTCAGCCGCCTGAACATAATCGAACGGCTCTTTTTTCAGGAATTTCTCGACCGCGTCTTCCGGGTCGGCGGTCAACGCAAGAAATACCACGTCGCCGTCCTTCTCGAATCGCGTCTTGAACTCATTCAACTTTGGTTTTAGTGCCCGGCATACCGGGCACCCGATGAACCAGAAATTCAGTACGACCACCTTGCCCCGCAGCTCGCCGAGCGAGACGGCCGCGCCGTCAAGGGTCCGTACCGAGAAATCCTGAGCCTGCACGCCCTCTTGCGGCACCTTTTGAAGGCGAAACTCCACCGTTCCGTCCTCCAGCGTTCTCATTACCGTCGCGTCCGGGTAATGAAAATTCGCCATCCGGATATCGACGAACTCATTGTTCGAAACGAGGTTTCCGTCCGAGTCGCGAAAGATGGTCTTACCGGCCGGTACCTTTGCCTGTGGGAAGACTGCCGCCGCGGCCAGAATGATGACCGCCGCCGCCAAGCCCATCGATCTTAATGTTCTTCCCATCTGGTTAAACATAGAAAAGATGTGCAATGAAAGCAAATTTCCCCCTTTATACAGGCTTATTCAAAGCCCCTTCGCCGGCCTGAGATAAGTGCTTGACCGCCACCTTTGCGTGTACTACTATTCTCGCTCACCCATAAATTCAAGTTTTCGAATTGGAGAACCGTAAATTTGTGATTGGCAGGACCATTTCGCACTATCGCATAACGTCTCAGCTCGGCGAGGGCGGGATGGGTATTGTCTACGAGGCTGAGGACATCAACCTCGGGCGGCACGTCGCCCTGAAGTTCCTGACCCCGGCGATGGCCGGCGATGACAACCTGCTTCAGCGCTTTCAGCGCGAGGCCCGTGCGGCATCGGCGCTCAATCATCCTAATATCTGCACCATCCACGGTATCGAACAGCACGAATCCGAGCACTTCATCGTTATGGAGCTGCTCGATGGCGAGGCCCTCTCAGACCGCATACGCCGCGGGCCGCTCGACCTGCAGACCGTGCTCAACCTCGGCATCCAGATCCTCGACGCACTCGAATCGGCCCACTCCAAGGGCATCGTCCACCGCGACCTTAAGCCAGCGAATATTTTCGTCACATCGCGGGGCGAGGCAAAGATCCTCGATTTCGGGCTCGCTAAGATCGATCAGCAAAAGCCGGACGCGGCGTCAAACCTGCCGACCGCGGTCCATGACGGGCTTACAACGCCGGGCACCGCGATGGGTACCGTTGCCTATATGTCGCCCGAACAGGCACGCGGGGCCGTGACCGACGCCCGGACCGACCTTTTCTCGTTCGGGACGATCCTCTATCAGATGGCGACCGGCTCGCTCCCGTTTCAGGGCGACACATCGGCCGTTGTGTTCGACGCGATCCTAAACCGCCCACCGGCTCCCGTAAATCAGCTCAATGCCCAACTGCCGCCCGAGTTTGACCGCATAATCGCCCAGGCGCTCGAGAAGGACCGCGACCTGAGGTTCCAGACCGGGACCGATCTTAAAACTGCTTTGAAGCGGCTAAAGCGGGACGTCAATTCCGGCCGGCACTCGGGCGAATCGACCTCCGCCATACATACCAGCCGGATGCCGTCAGCACCAACGCATGAACATTCGATCGCTGTGCTTTACTTTGAGAACCTCAGCGGTATGAAAGAGGACGAGTACCTGCGTGACGGCATCACCGAAGACATTACGACCGAGCTTTCAAAGATCCAGCGGCTGCGGACCTTTTCCCGGGCCGTCGTTCTGCCGTACAGGGACAAGACGGTGACCGCGGGCCAGGTCGGCCAGGACCTCGGGGCCGCCTATGTCCTTTCGGGAAGCCTGCGGCGGGCCGGCGCCCGTATCCGCATCAATGCCCAGCTTGTCGATGCCGCCACCGATTTCCCGGTCTGGTCCGAGCGGTACGACCGCGAGATGGAAGACGTCTTTGCCGTGCAGGACGAGATCGCGTCAAAGATCGCCGCCGCGCTTCGCATCACGCTCTCGCCGCAGGAGCAAGAGGCTCTCGCGGCCAAGCCGACCGAGAATCTGCACGCCTACGACCTCTACCTCCGCGGGCGTAATTTTGCCCGCCGTGTCGGGCGGCAGGATATGCAGTTCGCGCTGCAGATGTATGAGAATGCCGTGTCGCTCGACCCCGGCTTTGCGGTCGCACATGCCGCGGTCGCGAATGTCTGCGCCCAGTATTATTACTATTTTGAGCGGAATCAGGAGTGGATCGACCGCGTCCACGCAGCCACGCAGAAGGCCATCGCGACCGGGCGCGACGAGCCCGAGATACGCTGTGCCGAGGCATGGCTCGATTTTGCAGAGGGCAGGTACGATTCAGCCGTCGAAAAAGTAAGGTCGGCCCTTGCCCGCGACCCCGATATCGACGGCGGCTATCACCTGCTCGGCCGCGCACTCTTTGAATCGGGCCGCTATCAGGAGGTCGTCGATATCATGGAAGATGCGCTCGCCCACGCCGGCGAGAATTACAACACCACGATACCGATCCACAACGCTCTCGGGGCGATGGGCAAGACCGAGGCGCTTCGAAATTACACCTATCGCGAGATCTCGATCCTCGAGGCCCAGCTAAAGAAAACCCCCGAGGATGCGCGGGTCCGCGTGCTGCTCGCGGGAAACTACGCGTCGCAGGGACGCTTTGACGACGCAAAACGCGAGGTCGACCTGGCGATGGCGCTCCGGCCGGACGACACGATGATCCTCTACAACATCGCCTGTACGCAGTGCGAGATGGGGAATTCAAAGGATGCGATGATCGCTCTCAAAAAGGCCTGGGAGGCCGGCTATCGCAATCCCGTGTGGACGCGTCAGGACCCTGACCTCGCGATACTCCACGGCGACCCCGAATTCGAGCGCCTCTACCCGCCGGCGGCCCAATAGGGCCGAAAGGGCCCGGCAACCTCCGAAAATCAACATTGACTCAATATGCGATGCGTGCAACAGTGTCGCTTGAGCGCCTTGCGCCCCGAGATCTTTGAAAATGTGTTGGTCGGAAGCTCCGAATTTTGTCGTGAAACTCGTGCAGCGGAGGGCAGCCCCCTTCGCCTGTAAACCATTATAAATCAATAGGTTACACGGCGATGTCGGAGGTTTCCAACGTGGTTTCCAAGCCGGTTTCCAACGTGGTTTCCAAACTGGTTTCCAACTGGTTTCCAGACTTTGGAGCAGGCAAGGGTAAAGGCTGTATTTTGAGTGTTTACAGGTTATCTGCAATTGAGCCGTGTAAACCGGCCGCCTCGGAAAACGGAAACCCGCCCGCTTTATCTTGCGGACGGGCTTGATACTTGCGAACTAGGCCGAATAACCCTTGACGCCGTCAAAGTAGTAAAGATTTTCGGTTTTGATGACGTCGAGCCCTGCGGACTCGAACCTCTGAAGCAGCGAGATGACCTTGCCGTGGGTCGTGGCAGTGCCCTCGCCCGAGTCCGAGACGAAACGGCAGCGCCAGTGATCGACCGTAAAGGTATCGGGCAGGCCGCCGGGATACACCTTGACGCCGCGATTTGCGATCGCCTGCAGCTTTAGTCCGTCGCCGTTCAGGGCCTCGACCAATGCTCCGAGCTCGTTCGCGACACCGTAGAAAGAGCCCTTCCACCAGTCAAGAAAGACATCGACGCCGACGAGCTCTTTCTTTTGGGGCTCCGGCATTGTGTAGATCGGCTTTGGGTCGGCCTCCACTACATTCTCGGTGTAGGTGACCGGCTTGAGCGTCTCCGGCTTCTGGCCGAGCCGCTTGACCACGGCCTCGGCAAATTCGCGGGTTCCCACCTTTTCGCTCGAGACACCTTCCTTGTACATATCGTACGTGTGAATGCCGTCCTCGATCGTTCGGAGCCAGGCATTGTGGGCAGCCTCGGCGATGTCGGGCTGATTGATATGGACGAGCATCAGGATCGAGCCGAGGAAAAGGCCCGACGGATTAGCAAGGTTCTGACCCGCCCGACGCGGCGCCGAGCCGTGTATGGCCTCGAACATCGCGACCTGCTCGCCGATGTTCGACGAACCGGCAAGCCCGACGGAACCGGCGATCTGAGCCGCGACGTCGGAAAGCACATCGCCGTAGAGGTTGGGCATGACGATGACGTCAAAGTTCTCCGGCGTGTCCGCGAGTTTCGCCGAACCGATGTCGACGATCCAGTGGTCGGCCTCGATGCCCGGATACTCGGGCGCGATCTCTTCAAAAACGCGGTGAAAGAGGCCGTCGGTCCGCTTCATTATGTTGTCCTTGATGAAGCACGTGACCTTCTTGCGGTTGAACTTTTTCGCGTATTCAAAGGCGTAGCGGACGATCTTTTCGGAGCCGGGTCGCGAGATCAGCTTCAGGCATTCCTCGACCTGGTCGGTCTGGCGATACTCGATGCCCGCGTAGGTGTCTTCCTCGTTCTCGCGGACGATGACGACGTCCATCACCGGGTGCTTTGTGTCGACGAACGGATGATACGAAACGCACGGCCGTACGTTGGCATAGAGGCCGAGCGTCTTGCGGACGGCGACGTTGAGCGAAGAGAAGCCGCCGCCCTGCGGGGTCGTGATCGGGGCCTTCAGAAAGACCTTTGTCCGGCGAAGCGAATCCCACGATTCGGGGGCGATGCCGGCGGCGTTGCCGGCCAGATAGACCTTTTCGCCGATCTCGATCGTTTCGATGTCGATCCGGGCGCCGGCCTCTTTTAGGATATGCAGTGTCGCATCCATGATCTCCGGCCCGATGCCGTCGCCATGTGCGACCGTAATAGGTACATTAGACATAGTTTTAGTGTTAAACCTCAGTGACGATACTTCGTATGGATCGAACCTAGAATTCTAATCCAAAGGGTCTGCTCAGGCAACGGCGGGCCGGTGAAGGGAGTTATGCGATGGAGTCGATCTTGTGTGCAAGGTCAATGTCATGGTCGGTTACGCCATCGCGGTCGTGGGTGGTCGTTTCTACCTTTGCAAAGCCCCACCCGAATTTGATGTCGGGGTGGTGGTCGGCGGCTTCGGCGACCTCGCCGACCTTGTTGACGAAAGCGAGAGCCTCGGCAAAGTTGGCGAACTTGAACTTCTTCTCGATCTTGTCGTCGTCAAACTTCCAACTGTCCAATCGTTCGAGGGCAATCTCGACCTCTTCTTCTGAAAGTTTTCGCCTTTCCATATCGTCTTCGCTTATCGATCTTTGTATGGGTTATAATCTCGCTTTTGCACATTATACGGAACTTGTCTCTGATAAACGAAATGCGTCCGACAGTTAGCATCGCCATTTTCTTTTCCTTATTCATTGCAGCCTCGTGCGGCGGCACCGATGGGCCTGCCTCGCCGGTCGAGACAATGAAGACCTACACAAAGGCAGTTAGGCAGAAAGACACCACGACAATGAAGCTGCTGCTGTCGTCAGGTACCATCAAAATGCTGGAACAAGAGGCAAAGTCGCAAGGCGTGGTGCTCGATGAGATCGTCAAACGCGAAACGCTCTTCCCAGAATCGCAAAAGGTCTTTGAATTCCGCAACGAGAAGATCGAGGGTGAAAGGGCGACCGTCGAGGTAAAGAACTCGTTCGGGCAGTGGGAAACGTGGCCCTTCGTAATGGAAGATAGCCAATGGAAGATCGATAAAAAAGGATACGCCGATCGGTTGATGGAGGACATCCAGCAGCAGAATGATGCGGCGATCGATGATGTGATAAGGCGGAACCAGTTCCCGTCGCCGGACGCCGCGGCCACGCCGCAGGTGCCCTAGGGAGAGTATTTAGTGTCAGTTATAAAACCATTTCGCGCACTCAAGCCGCGTCCGGAGGTCGCCGAAAAGATCGCCTGCGTGCCATATGATGTTCCGTACGATTCCGAGGTCCGCGAGTACATAGCAGACAATCCTCACAGCTTTCTGCGTGTAACCCGGCCCGAGGCGGATTTTCCTAAGGGTTCGCAACCGTCTGACGATGAAATACTCGCCCGGTCGGTAGAGAATCTTGAGGCCTTTATCAGAGAAGGCTGGCTGGTACAGGACGAAGAACCATCGATGTACGCCTACCGCTTGAGCGTCGGCCCGCACGTGCAGACCGGAATAGTCGCCACATGCTCGATCGACGAGTACGACGCCGGCCTGATCAAAAAGCACGAAAAGACCCGGCCCGATAAGGTAAAGGACAGGACCGATCACATGATCGGCCTGCGTGCCCAGACGGGGCTTATATTTCTGGCTTTCCGCGGCACCGACAAGACCCGTGAGCTGATCGCCGCCGAAACATCGCGCGAGCCCTTGCTCGAATGCCCATGCGACGAGGGCGGCGTCACGCAGACGGTTTGGAAGATCAGAGATGTTGCCGGACTTGCCGCGGCATTTGCCGAACTGCCTGCGCTGTACGTCGCCGATGGCCATCACCGGGCCGAGAGCGCGTCGCTTGCTCGCAGGACGCTGCGGGAGAATGATCCGGATCACACCGGCGACGAGCCTTACAACTTTGTGATGGCCGGGATCTTTCCGGCGGAGGACCTGAAGATACTCCCATATAATCGCGTCGTACGGGACCTGAACGGACTTGCGGAAAATGAATTCCTGGATCGGATAAGTGCGGCGTTTGATGTCAAGAGATCGGATGTAAAGGTCCCTCGCGAACCCCACAGTGTTGCGATGTACCTGAACGGTAACTGGTACACTCTCGCATACCGTGTCGAAAAGCTTGATGAGGCCGACCCGATCGAGCGGCTCGACGTGAGCATCTTGCAGCACAATATCCTTACGCCGATCCTGGGTATTGACGATCCGCGGACCAACGACCGGATCGCCTTTGTCGGCGGCATTCGCGGCACCGACGAACTCGAGCGGCTCGTCGATTCCGGCGAGTATCGCGTCGCATTCTCGATGTTCCCGACATCGATGGACGACCTCTTCGCGGTGTCGGATATGGGCGAGATAATGCCGCCTAAGTCCACCTGGTTCGAACCGAAACTAAAAGACGGGCTCTTCGTGCACCTGATCTGATCTATGATCGACGACATCACATCGCTGCGGCAAGAATATACGCGCCACCAGCTATCCAAGGCGAGCGTCGCTCTCGATCCATTCGAGCAATTCACTAAGTGGTTCGAAGAAGCATCGTCGGCCGGGATCGTCGAACCCAACGCGATGCACCTCGGGACATCGACCGCCGATGGAACACCCTCCGGGCGAGTCGTCTTGCTAAAAGGCTTTGATGAGGGAGGATTTACCTTCTTTACGAATTACAGAAGCCGCAAGGCCGGCGAGCTTATCCAAAATCCCAGGTGTTATCTGCACTTTTTCTGGGGAGAGCTCGAGAGGCAGGTCTTTATCCGCGGTACCGCCGCAAAAACTTCAGACGAGGAATCAGATTCTTACTTTGGTCTTCGTCCATATGCGAGTCAGATCGGTGCCTGGGCTTCCGAGCAGAGCTCGGTCATTGCTTCGAGGGAAGTGTTGGAGAAACGGTTCGAGGATCTAAGTGCAAGGTATAGCGAAGGCGCGGTCCCACGGCCGGAATTCTGGGGGGGTTTTCGGGTCACGCCGTCCGAGTTCGAGTTCTGGCAAGGGCGGCCGAGCAGACTCCATGACCGCATCTGTTACGCAAAAACGGGATCCGTATGGGTGATCTCACGCCTCTCACCGTAGCTTCAGGCCATCAGCTTGAGATCGCGAACGGCGTACATGAGGCCGTCGCTTCGCTTCTCGAAACTCAGGATCGGGTTAAACCCGCCTTTCCTGCCGGCTTCCGAGCGCTCCCGGGCCGAGATCAGCCTATCGCCCTCGAAAAGGATCGAATCGACCCAATCCTCCTTCATCGTGGACGTTGTCAGGGTCATGTGAATATGTGCCGCGAACCGATTCTCGGGGTAAGGTGCGGGCTTGATCGTGCGGAATGCGTACTTCCCATCATGTCCGGTCAGCATCCAGCCGCGGTATTTGCCGTGCCGATGCACGCCATTCCCTCGGCCGTAGTATCCCTCAAAATCGGTGTGGTAGAGATAGATAAGGGTGTTCGGAGCGGGCGTTTTCCCATCGGGCCGATACACCGTGCCGGTTATCTCGATCGGGTCTCCCTTATCGCTTTCGCTGGAGAGTACTATGCGTGAGGTCACATTCGAGGGTGCATTTATGGCCCCATTCCACGTTCCATTCGGATCCTGTATCGCATTCTGCTTTATCGAATCCAGGATCGTCCCGTCAGCTTTCTGGCCGACCGCGTCACCGCCGCAGTTCAAAAGCAGCGGCATCGCCGAGGCAGTGATAAGGGCCCGCTTCAAAAAATCACGCCGGTCTTCGCTATATCTACTCATCGGTTTGTCCACCTCCGCCGATTGTTTGATAATTAGACGAATGGCCCGCGGGCCGGGTTTCAAATAATGATCGAAACAGAACGATTGATCTTCAGGCGATTTGTCGACGGCGATCTTCCGCTGCTTATCGAGCAGCGGTCCGATCCGGAAGTTAACCGATACCTTGGCGGGCCGGAGCGCCAGAATGCGGAAGCGCTATCGACGCGGATGCGGTTCTATATGGACTGCTACGAAAAGTTCGGGTTCGGTATGTGCCCGATGATATGGAAGGCGAGCGGCGAGATCATCGGTACGGCAGGGATTCAACCGCTCGAAGACACGGGCGATATCGAGGTCGGTTATAGCATCATCAAGAGCTATTGGGGACGAGGCATCGGCACCGAGGCCGCCCGTGGCTGGCTGAAGTACGGCTTCGACGTTGCAGGCCTCGAACGCATGGTCGCGGTCGCAGTCGTAGAGAATATCGCCTCGCAGAACATAATGAAGAAACTCGGGATGAAATTTGAAAAGGTCGAGGAACATTATGGTGAGGATTGCTCCTTTTACGCAATCTCGAAAGAAGAGTTTGACGCCTTGAACCGATGACCACCACAAACTATCTCAAACTGGTCTTCGCAGTTCTGTTGACCGCATATTTCTTATGGGTCGCTTATGACCCGATGCAGGGAAGTTTTCTCGATCTCGTCGATCTGCCGATCCACGAAACGGGCCACCTTCTGTTTCGCCTCCTCGGTGAGTTCATGGGGATCGCGGGCGGTTCGCTTTTGCAGGTGATATTTCCCGCCGTATTTGTCGGCTACTTTTATTTGCAAGGCAAGTATTATTCTGCCGCCATAGTCCTGTTCTGGGTCGGACAGAGCCTGCTGAATGTCTCTGTTTATGCGGCCGATGCGGTCGTCATGCAGCTTGTACTTACTAGCGGCCTAACCGGAAGCGAGGGCAGTTTTCACGATTGGAACTATATGCTTTCGGCGTTCGATATGCTTGGTCACACAAAAACGGTGGCCGGTCTCATCCGGCTTTTGGGAACGATCACGATCGTGGCAGCGGCGGCCGCGTCGATCTATTTTTCATTTGCTCCGCAGGTCGAGGAAGTCGACGAGATATGAACGTGACGCTGATAACGGGTGCCTCAGGCGGCATTGGAGAGGCATTCGCCCGACGATTGGCGGCGGAAAAGCACGACCTCTTTCTCGTAGCCCGTTCCGAGGATAAACTTAGCTGCCTGTGTGAAGAGCTTGTAGCGTCACACTCCATCTCCGCCGAGTATTTCGCTGCCGATCTTGCCGAAGCGGGCGCGGACGAGCGTCTGTTAGCCGAGACTGAGCAACGCGGGATCACCGTCGATTGGCTTATAAATAATGCGGGTATCGGATCTATGGGCGATTTCAGCAGGCTCGACCTTGAAAGGGAGATCGAGATGATACGGCTGAACGTGCTCGCTCTCGTTTCGCTTACTCACCGGTATCTTGCCGGCATGCGCGCCCGTGGATCGGGCCAGATAATAAATGTCTCTTCGTCGGCAGGATTTCAACCTGTGCCGTTCATGGCGACCTATGCGGCTACGAAAGCTTTCGTGACATCGTTTTCCGAGGCGATCGCCGAAGAGAATCGACCGTTCGGCATAAAGGTGCTCGCGCTTTGTCCCGGATCGACGAAAACAGGATTCTTCGAGGCGGCGAATATCGAAAGGGCATTTACGGCAAAGGGACAGGAGACGCCGGCTCAGGTCGTCGATACAGCGCTAAAGGCCGTTCGAAGCGGCAGGTCAAAGGTCGTGTCGGGCTGGACCAATTGGCTTGTCGCCACGACCGCCTCTGTTATTCCTAATAGCTTGATCACAAAGGCAGTGGCAAGAGGACTGCGAAGCCGGTATCAGAAATAAATGATCAAATTTACGGTTCTCGGCAGCGGTTCAACGGGAAATGCTGTCCTGATCTCAAGCGAAAGAACGAACGTCCTTGTCGATGCCGGCCTAAGCGCTCGCGAGATACTGAAACGTCTCGCAGCGGTAGGCATAGACCCGGCGGATGTCGACGCGGTCCTGATCACACACGAGCACAGCGACCACGCCGGAGGGCTCCGCGTACTTATCGGTTCGCTTACTTGCCCGGTGTACATCTCAAAAGAGACCGAGGATGCATTCTACTCGACCCGCCGGGGCATCCAGAACGGGGACAGCGAATCTGCCAGACGCCGCACGGCATTGAACGGTAGATGTATAGAGATAGAATCAAGCCGAGATTTTCGTATCGGTGATATCGACTTCGAACCGTTCTCCGTACCGCACGACGCCGCCGACAATTTTGGTTTCGTTGCTCGCCGTGATGGTGTGAGGGTCGCGACACTGATGGATTTCGGGCACATCACGCCACTCATTCGCCAGAAACTGAATGGGTGCGACGCTATCGTGATCGAATCCAACCACAGCCGCGATATGCTCAGGGCCTGCTCGGTCTACACCTGGGAACTGAAGCAGCGGATCTTCTCCAGAAACGGCCATCTTTCGAATGAGGACCTTTCTGATTGGCTGACCTGCGACTTTGACGGCACAGCCCGCCACATCGTCCTGGCCCACCTGTCGCAGCGCGCTAACGACCCCGCCCTCGCCATGATCACAGCCGAAACCGCCCTACGGATGCGCCCGCCCCTGTTCGCCGCCGAAACAAAGATCACCCTATCAAAAGCAGCTGAACCTACTGAGTGGTTCAGGTTTTAAAGAAACGTTTTTCCCCGATCGAAAGCCACCGGCCCAACGGCAGTTGCGTCAGTTGATTGCGTTTGAGACCCGCTTTGGAGTGCCCAGTCGCGCGCTTTCCAGGATCGAGAACGACGACTTTTTAGCGGTACGAATGGAACGCCGCGACCTGTCGGCAAGATCGAAACCGGCCCCACCGGTCGCATGGACGGAACCAATGGCACCAGGGCAGGCAACTATGTAAAATGGCCCAGTCAGACCAGACCGCGGAAGGTCATCCGATGGAGCGGACACGGGTCGTGTTATTTGATGGCGTCGCGGTGGATAGCTACGCCCGCCGCTGTTCGCCGCCGAAACAAAGGCCTCTGAGCCTACCGAGTGGATTAGGATCTAGTTCCCGACGATCTGAATAAGCTCCGCCATCTTGGTTGAGACCGGACCCGATCCGCGGCTGTAATTGGACATTACGATCGCCGTCCATCCGCTGCCTAGATACATGTCGAGATTTGAGCTAATGCCAGGGAACCCGCCGCTGTGGCCAGCCACGTTGCGTTCAGGTTCCACACCGAAGCCGTAACCATAGTTCGGTGAGTTCAGCTCAGGCTTGGGCGACGTAAGCAGCTTGAACGTTTCGGCGCTGACCAGTTTTCCCGACCGCAGCGCCTGGTCGAACTTCAAGAGATCCTCGACCGTCGAATATCCGCCCCCATGCGGGCCACCGCGCATTACGTGGGCAAAGATATTGTTGCGCCATGTGATGCCACTGTCGGTAAACTGTTTGTCATAGCCGACGGCAAGGTTTGTATTCACCTTGTCGAGCTCGTAGCAATCGGTATTCGTCATTCCAGCCGGCCTATAAATGTTCTCGCGAACATAATCGTAGTAGGTCTGACCGGAGGCGATCTCGATCACCTTGCCAAGCACCATCATTCCTGTATTGCTATACCGCCACCGGCTGCCCGGTTCGAACGCGATGTCTTTTTCATCCTCGCGTGCGAGATTCAACATGTCGTCCACACTGCGGATCTGGTCGCGTGCCAGTTTCTGAAATCGCTCGGAGAAGTATCCGCCAAGGCCAGCAGTATGCGTTAACAAGTGCTTGATCTTGATCTTCTGTGCGGCCTCGGGGTTCGGAAAATCGGGGATGTATTTTGCGAGCGGATCGTCATAAGAGACCTTGCCCTTCTCCACTAGCTGCGCGATCGCGACGCCCGTGAACATCTTGTTCATCGAACCGAGGTTGAATTTTGTGTCGATCTTGTTCGGAGCGTTGAAATCCCTGTTCGCCATCCCGAACGCACCCTTGTAGACAACCTTGCCGTCCTTTGCCATCAAGACCGAACCCGAGAAGACATCGGCTTCGGCGAGCTTCTTTAGGAAGGCTTCGAGGTCTTTGACGGCCTGATCCGCGTTCAATTTCTTTGGTGTTATGGTTGGATCGGCAATTGGCGGACGCAGGCCGATCCCGATGATCTTATAGGGGCCTTCGGGCGCGACACGAACCAGCAGCGCGTCCATAGAACCGGTCAGTTTGCTTTTGACCACTACGATGACCTCGTTCGGGTTCCACTCTTGGACCTTTACATACTCCCAACCGCGAGTCTGATCGTGCAACGACGACATAAAACCAAGGTGCTGCTGCATCGGCCGATCAAGCATAGCTTTGCCAAAATTCGCTTCGACGAACTTCTGGTACCCGGCACGGTCGCCGGATGTCACGAAGCCGATGAGGTCACGAGCATATTTTTCCGCAGCGGCCTGTGACGCACTTGGTTGGGCGAAGATTGCAAGTGTGACAACGAGAACAAGGACGAGCGCGTAGACAAGTTTCATTGATAGATCACGCCGGAAAAAATGACTGCTGACCGAACTACGCATCCGGTCAGCAGTTTGTTTCGCCTGATTGTAAAGGACTTGTTAAATAACGCCGCGAACTGAATGCTTTTATTGCAAACTTACCACCGATGTCGGACTACCGTTCGTTCCATTGCCGTCGATAACGTTGTTGCGGTAAGAGACTATCGAACCATTGGCTCCGGTGAGGAGTCCTGTCGTGTTGTGAACGATGCTGTTACCACTTATCCGAACGGTTGAATTCACCGCCCCGATCCCGGTGCGGTTTCCAGCGATCAGGGAGTCGGCAACGAAAACGCTGGCCGTTCCTGTCGCGGGGCTTGCGGATATCGCCTCTCCGTTGATGTTTCGGATGGTGGAATCTTTTATCGAGACCTGACAAGCAGCACACAGGATTCCAACGCCGCTGGTCGAAAAACCCTCAATAAGTACCGTCTCGACAAAAACTTTCCCGGCACTGATGATCCTAATTCCCGTATTTCCGGGCGTGGTGCCGGCTCCATTGATGCTGAGCGATCTTATGTTAACCGTTGCGTTCGGCGCATTAATAATTATTCCCGACGTGCTGCTCGCCAAGATAGAGCCCTGCGTTCCTGTGCAATCAAGCGTGATCGATTTGACGATCGTCAATGCACCGAACCCGCCCGGATCGAGACAATTTATCTCGCCGCCCGTTGCGGTTCTTGATATTGCCCCGGCGAGCGTCTTGCACGGAGCCGTCCGGCTGCAGGGGTTGACGTCGTCCCCGACGCCGGAGATCCAGGTGCGAGTAGCCTGTGCATGATTCACCGAGTAGAGGAACAGAACGGAAGCGAACAGGAAAAGTAAACGCGGAACTCGGACAGTGGACATAACAATCATCCTTTGGTCATTAAAGAATTTCAAGAGAATAAGGTGTGGGTGAATCCTTATACTTTGTATTCCAGAGCGTTGTCAATTTTTCGCGAGGTGGTCGGTCCATCGGCAACGCCGTGAAAGGTCATTCTATGCAGACGGCAGGGACCGTGTTCGCGCAGGGCGGCAAGGTGTACGGCGGCGCCGTAGCCCTTGTGGCCTGCGAATCCGTACTGCGGATAGACCGCGTCGTACTCGACCATAAGATTGTCGCGATAGGTCTTTGCAATTACCGATGCGGCGGCGATCGAATAAGAGATCGAGTCGCCCTTGATGATGGCCTTTTGCGGGATGCGTAGATTTTTTAGCTGGAGGGCGTCGATGAGAATATGATCGGCCGCGGGGTCGAGTGTCTCGATGGCTTTCATCATCGCGAGCTTTGTCGCCTCGAGAATATTGATGCGGTCGATCTCGT
The DNA here is from genome assembly GCA_050246275.1 of Pyrinomonadaceae bacterium. Lineage (GTDB taxonomy): Bacteria > Acidobacteriota > Blastocatellia > Pyrinomonadales > Pyrinomonadaceae > OLB17. Next base: position 228,337 of record JBFWWI010000005.1, on the reverse strand, counting down.
CTGCCTCCACCATGCCGACGCCGTATGCGACGGCTGTTTCCCGAAGTTCGGCGGCGATCTCGTTGCGCTGTCGTTCAGTTAGCTTTTTGGAATCGTTCAGGCCTTTCGGGACTGGCTTCGTCGTATCGAGAATGCATGCGGCGGCAACGACCGGCCCGGCGAGACATCCGCGGCCGACCTCATCGACGCCGGCGATCCGGGCGAACCCATCCGCGATCGCCTGATGCTCGAAATCGAAGCCGATCTTAAACTCAAATGGTTCAGCCTGAAGTTGGAATGCGGTCACTCGGAGAGATTATAGGAGTATTAGAGTGGAAACGCGAAAGGTTAACTAAGTTGAACTTACGCACGTACTAACGTGCGGACTTCTGCAATCCGTGCCCGCCAACGGGCTCGGTCTCGTTGTATGAGCCAAACTTGGCGATCAGCGGTCTGCCTTTCGCGATCGCAGCCTGAACGGTTGGGAGCTTGAGCGATGCGGCGTGACTGTCCTTGTTGTCCCAAACCTCAGTGATCCAGATGCCGTCGGCGTCCTTCGGGTCCTTGGCGACAACGTAGCTGAGGCAGCCGGGCATGTTGTCCACACCTTCGAGCAGGATCTTGATAAGTTCATCGCGTTTTCCCGCAGCGGCGGTCATGCTCCCGATCAAACCGTACATCTTCGAACCTCCAGTCACTGTTTCCGCAAACGCAAAAAGGGCGTACGCGCTCGTACCAACCGTAGTTGCGACGAATTCGCGACGCCCTATTCTCATATGGATCGCAGACATCTCTGTCCGCCGATATTATTTAGCTGCCTGAGCAGCTTTGTTACGTGTATCGCGCTCTTTGATACGTGCAGCCTTACCGCGGAGATCACGCAGGTAATAGAGCTTTGCACGGCGGACCTTACCGCGGCGGACGACGTCGATGTGGTCGACGATCGTCGCGTGAAGCGGGAAGATACGCTCGACACCCACGCCAAAACTCACTTTTCGCACGGTTATGGTTTCGCGTGCACCGCCGTGTTTGCGCGCGATGCAGACACCTTCAAAGATCTGGAGGCGTTCTTTGTTGCCTTCCTTGATGCGTACATGGACCTTTACGGTATCGCCGGGCTGAAATGCCGGTATGTTCTCTTTCAGTTGTGTCTTTTCGACTACGTCTAACCTGTTCATATATTTTGCTGGCCAGAGGTCAGCGGGCTCGCCGCTCACATTTCACCATCGTCTCCTGTCAATAGGTCTGGTCTATTCCTTCTTGTCTTTTCGAGCGCCTTTTTCGAGCGCCATTTTTCGATCTGGGCATGGTTGCCGTTCAAAAGCACATCGGGGACCTTCATACCTCGAAACTCTGCCGGCCGTGTGTAATGCGGGCAATCGAGCAGCCCGTTCGAAAAAGAATCGTTCTCCGCCGACGTCTCGCTTCCCAGCGCTTGGGGCAGAAGCCTCACTATCGCATCCGTCACGACGATCGCTGCCGGCTCACCACCCGAAAGCACATAATCGCCGATCGAGATCTCATCAGTTACGAGTGTCTCATTCACCCGCTCGTCGATACCTTCATAACGTCCACAGATCATCACAATATGCTTTGCTTCCTCGGCGAACCTTCTTACGATCGTCTGCCTCAACGGTCGCCCTTGCGGCGAGAGCATCACGACACGCGAACCTTCAGGATATTCACTGCGATCCGACGTTCCAAGCAATCGCTCAACGGCAAGGAAGATCGGTTCGGCTTTCATCACCATACCGTCGCCGCCGCCGAATGGCCGGTCATCGGTCATTCTGTGCTTGTCAGTGGCATACTCGCGTAGATCGTGTACTTTGATGTCCACGATCCCGGTCTGCCTTGCCCGGCGTATTATTCCAAAATCAAAGACCTCATCAAAAAACTCGGGGAAAATTGTCAGTACATCGATCTTCAACTAAAACTCCAGTAACCCTTCAGGCGGATCGATAACGATCTTCTTGTTTTCGACATCGACCACCGTACAGATCGATTCGGTGAAAGGCACCAAATACTCCTTTTCTTTTCCATCGATAACCAAGATCTCGGGACCGCCCGTTCGCATCAATTCTCTGACCGTACCAAGTGTGTCGCCTTCGACGGTAATCGCCGAGCAACCCTCAAGCTGCCAATCGAAGAACTCGCCCTCGTCCAGGTCAGCCGCCTCCGCTTCCGGAATGCAGATGTCAGCGCCTCTCAGCGGATCTGCCGATTCGATCGAATCGACACCTTCGAATTTCAATACGATCCGCTCATTTTGAAACCAGGCGTTCTCAATTTTCAATTCGCGAATTCCGCCATTTGGCAAGACCGCCGTTGACTCTTTCAGGCCGTCGAACCGCTCGGGAAAATCAGTCAGGATCTCTGCAACCAGTTCACCACGAATGCCGCGGGGCCTCACTATCCTTGCGATCGCTACGAGGTCGTCCAAAGCTAGTCTTCGATCAGATCGAGATGATACCGCTTGCCGTGTTTTTGGCCCGCCAAAAACAACAGGCTTCGTATCGCCTTGATAGTTCGACCCTCGCGGCCGATAAGGCGGCCGTAATCGTCCGGTGCAACGCGAACTTCAAACTTGACATTCTTTCCGTCCCCGATCTCGTACACCTCGGCCAGGTCGGGCGAGCCGACGATGCCTTTCACGATCCTTTCGATTGCTTCTTTCATTGGTTCTACGAGTCGACCGGGTTGAGCGAGTTCTGCAGGCCGAAGTCGGCAAACCGTCAACTCACCAAACCCTAAACTATTCAACCGCTGCCGGGTTGTGCTTGATCAGGCTCTTCACCGTTTCGGTCGGCTGTGCGCCGACGCCGACCCAATATTGGATCCGGTCGTGCTTCAAATTCACTTCGGCCGGGTTCAGCATCGGATTGTAGGTACCGAGATTCTCGATATACGCACCGTCACGCTTTGATCGTTTTTCTTTCACCACGACGCGATAAAATGGCTTACCTTTCGCGCCTATTCTCATTAAGCTGATAGCTAACATACTGTTTTATTTCCGTTTTTTATGTCGTTTCTTTTTCTTGACCGTTCTCTGGCCCGGCTCGTCCTGGCCGCCGTTACCTAACATCCCGGCCATGCCGCCCATACCGGGCATACCACCGCCGCCCAACATTCCGCCGAGGCCGCCCGCTAAACCGCCCATCATCCGTTTACCAAGCCCGGCAAGGATTCCGCCCTTATTCATCTGGGCCATCATCTTGCGCATTTGTTCGTATTGACGCAAAAGCTGGTTTACCTCGGCGATCGAGGTCCCTGAACCGCCGGCGATACGTGTTTTACGGCTTGCGTCGATTATCTTATGGTCGTTCCTTTCAGCCTTGGTCATCGAATCAATGATGGCTTCGGTCCGTTTCATCTGATGGTCGACCTCGGCCGACTGTTCATCCGAGATCTGAAGGCCTCCGGTCATCTGCTCCGGGAGCATCTTCATTATCTTAGACATCGAACCAAGCTGTTTGAATTGGCCGAGCTGAGCCCTGAAATCTTCAAGCGTAAACTGATTACGCGTCATTTTGGCCAGCTGTGCCTGAGCCTCTTCCTCGCTGATCTTGCCCTGGACCTCTTCGATCAAGGTCAGAACGTCACCCATCCCGAGTATCCGCTGAGAGATGCGGTCCGGATAGAACGGCTCGATCGCATCGTACTTTTCACCAACGCCTACGAATTTAACCGGCTGGCCGATAACCTGGCGGATCGACAACGCCGCACCGCCGCGCGCGTCGCCGTCCATCTTTGTAAGCACGACACCCGTAATGCCTACGCGGTTATGAAAGACCTCTGCGGAACGGACGGCGTCCTGTCCGGTCATTGCGTCCGCGACAAAAAGTACTTCTATGGGCTTTGTCTCGGCCTTGATCTGCTCAAGTTCGGCCATCAGATCGTCGTCAATGTGAAGGCGGCCAGCCGTATCGACCAACAGAGTGTCAAACCCAAGCTCCTGTGCGTGCTTCATCGCACCACGAACAAGCGTCAACGGGTCCGACGTCTGCTTGTTCTCGAACACCGGGATTCCGACCGCTCCGCCCACCACGCGAAGCTGTTCACGAGCCGCCGGGCGATACACGTCTACCGAAACGAGGAGCGGCCTACGCTCCTGGTTATCGCGGAGCCACCGCGAGATCTTTCCCGTCGATGTCGTTTTGCCCGAGCCCTGCAGTCCGACGATCATAACGACGTTCGGAATTTGCTTAGTGAATACCAGCCGCGACGATGTGCCGCCCATCAGGTCGACCAGTTCGTCGTAAACGATCTTTACGACCTGCTCGTGCGGATTCAACCCCTGCCAAACCTCTTGCCCCTCGGCCTTGAGGCGGACCGAATCGACAAAATCCTTTGCGACCTTGTAGTTCACGTCCGCCTCGAGCAACGCCATCCGGATCTCGCGAAGGGCCGCATCCACGTGTTCGGGCGTCAACTTGCCCTGCCCGCGCAAATTCTTGAGCGTTTTCTTCAGCTTTTCGGATAGCGATTCGAACATAAGGGCACACTTCGGCTACAAGAGTCGAAACTATAAATACTAGTGTTTACGGGCTGACGTGTCAAATTAAATGCGGGATTAGCCGAATGGTATAGGTCTTGCACCTCTCGGCCGGGAAGCCTGACGTATGTAGGGAATTCCTACACTGATTTTTTGAAGACGGAGGAAGCTATGACGATCAAGGGACTTTTTCTTTATGCAGCATCGGTATTTTCATCCGCGGCCATAATAGGTGCGTGCGACACGACCACGACGGTAAACACGAATTCGAATGCACGAAACGCGAACGCCAATTCAGCGATCGTAGTCAATGCAAACGCTACCCCGCGGCCGTCGAATTCAAATATTTCGCGGGAAGACTACGACAAAAATCGTGCAGAGTACGAAAAAGACAAAGGCGGCAGCACAATTGGCCAGGGCGTAAATGACAGCTGGATCTGGTTCAAGACAAAGACGGCTCTTGCCGCTGCCGACGACCTTCGTGATTCGACCATCAACGTAGACGTTGTCAATGACAAAGTAACTCTTCGCGGTACCGTAGCTTCGGCGGCACAGAAGGCCATGGCCGAGTCGGTCGCTAAAGAGGTCGAGGGCCAGAAAGGTGTCACAAACCAGCTGACTGTTAAGCCGAATGATTCGATGACAAATCAATTAGTCAATGGCAATAAGTCCAAATAGCGGCTTAAGAACGCGCACTTCGATGCCGGCCAGAAGCCTCATATCCTCTTGAAGATTGAGGCCTCGCGTTCTTAAATGACCCGGTCGATAGCAGCGATCACGCTTTCGACCGGAACACTCTGAATGCACTTCGGCTCGCCGAACGCCTCGCATCGGTAACCCGGACACGGCTGACAAGTGAACGGTTCGAAGACGATCTCGCTCGGCGCGTCCGTCCACGGCCGCCAATGATCGCGGTTCGACGAACCGAATATGACGACGGCCGGTGTGCCGACCGCGGCGGCGATATGAGCGATGCCGGAGTCGTTTCCGATGAAGATCTTGGCTCGCGAGGCGATCGCAACGATCGCCGGAAGCGAAAGATCGTCAAAGGTAATGATCGGCACGCGGGAGAGGTTTGCCAAATTTTCGAGGACCGTGTTTTCGGATCGGCTCGCGATAGCGACCCGCTTTATGCCTCGGGCCGCAAGATACTCCGAAATACGGGCGAAATTTTCGACCGGCCATTGCTTCGTAACAAACGCCGTCGAAGGATGGATCAATGCGAATTTCTCTAGGCCAATTCCATATGTATGAAGTCGCGCCTCGATCTCATCCATGGCCGCGGGCAAGACGGTGAGCGAACTTCGCGGCCGGTCGGACACGGGAACCCCTGCGAATCCGAGCAATGCCAACTGCTGTTCGGCTGAATGCGTTTTATCTTCACCCCAAAAATCAGAGGATGATGAGAGCAGATCGGTATAGAGCGATGAATACTGGTAGTACTTGTATCCGATACGATGACGTGCACCGGTAATGCGAGTGAGGAACGTAGACGTGGTTCCGCCATGCAGGTTGAACACAACGTCGTACCTGGCCTCCCGCAGGCTGAGGGCGGTCCCCAGTCTTGTCAGGGTTCCGTGGCGGGCCGTGATCACGTTGTCCACAAGTCCCGATCCTGCGAGAACTGGAGCGACCAGATCCTCAAGCAAGATGTCGATGCGGGCGTTTGGTAGGAAGCGGCGAAGCGCGAAAAGCGACGGAGTCGAAAGGACCGTATCGCCAATGGACCGGAGACGGATGACGAGAACGCGTTCGACTCGGGTCCAATCGATCACTTCTCTACCGATGCTTCCTCGATCAGCATCACTGGAATGTCATCCTTGATCGGATAGACCAGTGAGCACTCGACGTTCACGCACTTCAATGCCGAATTGTCCGGCTTTATCTCTACCTTCGATTTGCATTTCGGACATCGAAGTATCTCGATCAGCTCTGGTGGTACTGCCATAAAATTCCTCTTCCTTGAATGTAAACCAAAGCCCTGCGGTAAACAAAAAAGGGAACGAGTGTTGATCGTCCCCTTTTGCGATTTCTGGCGAGCGGCTGAGTCTCAGGCCGCATCGGGAACTTTCGTTCCGCATTCTGCACAGAATTTCGCCCCTGCCGCCAATTCCGCACCGCACTCGGTGTTCGAACATTTCTGCTTCTCTTGAGACGATCCGCATTCTGAACAGAATTTAGCGCCTTCCCGGAGTTTCGCTCCGCACTTGACGCAGGGCACCTGGGCTACTTCCATCTTGCCGCCGCAATCGGCACAGAATTTTGCCGTCGGGTTGTTTTGCTTGCCGCATGCCGGACACGCTACCGTCGCCGGGGCCACACCGCCGCCCGCCTGCTGGCCTCCCGGTTGGCCCGCCCCGAACGCATTTGCCATCTGTCCGCCGACCGCGAACCCGGCACCGAGGCCCGCGCCGAGGCCCGCTCCGCCGCCTTCGTTCTGAGCGGCATCGCGAAGTGCATCCGCCGCTTGAAACTGCATATACTTCTGAGCATCGCCAAGCGCACCCATCGAGGCCCGCTTGTCCATGGCCGCCTCGACTTCCGGCGGAAGTGAGATGTTCTCAACGTAAAACTTCGTGACCTCGAGTCCGTATCCGCTGAAATCCTGGTTGATAGTGCCGCGGATAGCTTCGCCCAATTCCTTATATTGGGCGGCGAGATCTAGGGCCGGGATCTTCATTTCGCCTATGGCATCTGAGAACTCCGAGACGATCGCCCGCTTAAGCTGGCCGTCGATGTCCTCGGTCTGGAAGTGTGCGTTCGTTCCGGCGACCTCTTTGATGAACGCTGCGGGATCAGCCACTCGCAAGCTGTACGCGCCGAACGCCCTAAGGCGTACGATGCCAAAGTCGGTATCGCGGAGCATGATCGGGTTTGAAGTGCCCCATTTCATATCCGTGAACTGCTTTGTATTGACAAAATATACCTCTGCCTTGATCGGAGAATTGAAACCGTATTTCCAGGCGCCAAGCTTGGACAAGATCGGAGTATTTCCGCCTTCGACCGTGTACCGGCCCGGTGCGAATACGTCCGCGACCTGTCCTTCGAAAACGAAAACGGCCACCTGCGACTCGCGTACGATCAACTGGGCACCATTCTTGATCTCCTGCTGGTAAACCGGAAACCTGTAAAGAAGGGTATCCTGAGTGTTATCGAGCCATTCGATGACCTCGATAAACTGGTTCATCGCCGCTTCTTTGACCTTGTCCATTAAGCTCATTTTTGAATCTCCTTCCGTGAAACTATTAACGAAAAATATGCCACAAAGTTCTGATTATTGAAAGGATTGGGTTCAAGTACCGTCCTCGATCTTGGCACCTCGACTTTCAATTTCATCATCCGGGCGAGCTGGCGGCCTATTTATCTTTTGCCGGACGAGGCCATAGGCGAACACGCCGAGCGATCCGCTGACACCGTCAATTATAACGTCCCAGCCCGTAGACGTGCGGGCCGGGTTGTAGCTCTGATTGAACTCATCGAGGATGGCGATCAGTATCACAAGAACGACCGAGCGGAGCGGCCGGTGCCGTTCGGCCGAAAATGCTCGCATTGCAAGCACGCCGAGCAGTCCGTATTCGAATACATGGGCCAGTTTTCGAACGATGGTGTGGTAAAGCTTAATTGTCTCGAGATCTGCCGAGGGAAATAAGAACTCAAGAAGTGGCCGAACGATCCGGGAAGTTTCGCTCATCGAAGCCATTCCCGTGCCGAGGCCGAGGACAAGGACGGTCCAAACAAATAAAGGCGCATAGGCCGTGAGCCATTTGCGCCATTTTCTGACAGAGAGTTCGTTCACGAATATTTACGGCATCGTCCTCATAACGTCTCCCATCGAGGTGGTAAACCCATAACCGTAAAGTACAACACCAATGATGCCTAAGATCATCGGGACAAGTCCCGCCTTCTTTACAAAAAAGAAGATTATTCCGGCCAGCGGCTGAAACAGGAAGTTGACAATAGCCCAGATCACCTTTTCACCGGTGCTGTTGCCGAGTTGAAAACTCAAGATGATGAACCAAACAGCACAGATCAGCATCAACAGTGCCCCGATACCAAGTATCATGATTTCCTCCTGAGATTTTGGTCTGAAAACGAAGAGCAGGCAAAGAATATCCGAAATCCGTTTCGATTTCAAATACAGGTCTGCCTGCTGAAATACGTCGCGGGCCGCTTATCACAGGGCGGCTGCGCCGCTTACGACCTCGATGATCTCTTTCGTGATCGCCGCCTGGCGGATACGGTTCATATTCAGGGTAAGCGAATCGATCAACTCACCCGCATTCTTCGACGCCGAATCCATGGCGGTCATGCGCGACCCTTGTTCTGAAGCGACCGATTCGAGCAGGGCCCGGTATATCTGTGTCTCGACCTGTTTTGGCAGCAGTTTTCCAAATATCTCGGCCGCCGGCTGTTCGTATATATACTCGGCAGATTCGGCTGGCGCCTCGGCCGCGGCAATAGCCTCTTCACGCGGAATCGGAAGGATTTGCTCGATCACAGGCTTCTGCGATAGGACCGTCTTGAATTCGGTAAAAACAAGAAAGACCCTATCGATCGACTCGTCTTCCGTAAATCTCTTGATGATCTCTTTGGAGATATCGACGGCATCGGAGTAGTTTGCGGTTCCGCGGCCGGTCAGGCCGATGTACTCTTCCGAGATGGTCGCACTGCGGCGCTTAAAGAAATCCCGGCCTTTTCTTCCAACGGCAACCAGATCTATCGATCTATCTCCATTCTCCTTGATGAAACCCTGAGTCGCCTTGATCACGTTGGCATTGAATCCACCCGCAAGTCCCTTGTCGGCAGTCACCAGTACGACCAGGTAATTAGTATCCCCACGGGCATCAAGAAGGGGATGCGAGAAATCGTCGGACACCTTCGCACTCAGGCTTCCGAGCACAGCGGTCATCTTTCGAGCGTAAGGGCGGGCCGCCGTTACACGGTCCTGAGCTCGTTTCAGCTTGGCCGCGGCGACCATTTTCATCGCCTTGGTGATCTGCTGAGTGTTTTTTACCGACTTGATACGTCGGCGCATGTCTAGCAAACTTGCCATAGAAAGGGTTTAATGTTCCGAGTTCAAGGTTCAAAGTTCAAGGTTCAAAGTTCAAGGTTCAAAGTTCAAGGTTCAAAGTTCAAGGTTCAAAGTTCAAAGTTCAAGGTCTTTCTTTTGAACAATGAACTTTGAGCCCTGAACCGAGTTTGATGTTCCGATTCAAAGTTCAAGGTCTTTCTCCCTTGAACCTTGAACTTTGAACCCTGAACCGATTTACGCTGCCGCAGCCGTAGTCTCGCCTTTGCCCCAGCGAGTTGCCTTGAAATCTTCGATCGCTTCCTTCATCAGGGCCTTGAGATCATCATCGATGCTCTTCTTTTCGCGAAGCGTGTTGAAGACCGCAGGTTGCGACTTCTCGATAAAATCGGAAAGCTGGGATTCGAAGTCCTTCAGATCCTCGACAGCGATGTCATCAGCCATGCCGTTTGTAACGGTCCAGATGATCATTACCTGGTTTTCGACCGGCATCGGCTTATATTGGCCTTGCTTCAAAATCTCCGTGAGCCGGCGGCCGCGCTCAAGCTGAGATTGTGTGGACTTATCGAGATCCGAGCCAAACTGAGCGAACGCAGCGAGTTCGCGAAACTGTGCAAGATCGATACGGAGCGTACCCGCGACCTGCTTCATTGCCTTGATCTGCGCCGAGCCGCCCACGCGCGAGACTGAGTTGCCCACATTGATCGCGGGACGGACGCCGGAGTTGAACAGATCAGATTCCAGGAATATCTGCCCGTCGGTGATCGAGATAACGTTTGTCGGGATATACGCCGAGATATCGCCGGCTTGTGTCTCAATGATCGGCAGGCTGGTCAGCGAACCGCCGCCGCGGGCATCCGACATCTTGGCCGCACGTTCGAGCAGGCGCGAGTGAAGATAGAAAACGTCTCCGGGATATGCCTCGCGGCCCGGTGGGCGGCGAAGCAGCAGAGAGATCTCGCGGTAAGCGGCCGCCTGCTTCGAAAGATCGTCATAGATCGTTAAGGCATGGCGGCCATTGTCCCTAAAGTACTCGGCGATCGCGCATCCCGAGTACGGAGCGAGGAACTGCATTGCCGCGGGATCCGATGCGGTCGCCGACACGACGATCGTGTAATCCATCGCACCGAAATCCTCGAGTTTCTTCACTACCTGGGCGACCGTCGACGCTTTCTGGCCGATCGCCACATAAACGCAGATCACGTCCTTTCCTTTCTGGTTTATGATCGTATCGATCGCGACCGCGGTCTTACCGGTCTGCCGGTCCCCGATGATAAGTTCTCGCTGGCCGCGGCCGATCGGGACCATTGAGTCGATCGCCTTGAGCCCTGTCTGTAGGGGTTCTTTAACCGGTTGGCGGTCGATGATGCCCGGCGCGATACGCTCGACCGGATTGAATGCATCGGTTATGATCTCGCCCTTTCCGTCGATCGGATTTCCAAGGGCGTCAACGACCCGGCCGATCATGGCATCGCCTACGGGAACGCTCATGATCCGCTTTGTACGCTTGACCTCGTCACCTTCCTTGATCTTCTGAAAGTCACCGAAGAGGACCGTACCGACCTTGTCTTCTTCCAGGTTGAGTGCGAGCCCACGAACACCGTGCGGAAATTCAAGCAGTTCGCCGGCCATCACTTTTTCAAGACCGTGGATCTCAGCGATACCGTCGCCCACCTTTATCACAGTTCCGACCTCATCGACGGTCATGCTCGAGTCGAAGTTCTCGATCTGGGCCCGGATGATCTCATTAATTTCGTTGGCTTTGATTGCTTCCATATAATTTGTTCGTTGTCCGCGTTCCGCCTCCCTGGGCTGTCGCCCACGGACTAACTTTCGATCATTTGTTCTTTTAAATTCTCTAACTGGGTCCTTACGGAACCATCATAGATGGTCGAACCGACGCGGGTGACCACTCCCCCGATAATATTCTGATCGATCTCAAACACCATTTGAACCTGCTTGCCGGTGAGCTTTTCGAGGTTTACGCGGAGTTCCTGCTTTTGCGATTCTGAAAGTTCACGCGCCGTTACCACGTCTGCCGCGACTCGCCCACTTCTTTCTTCAATAACAGAAGCAAACTTGGCGTTGATTTCGAGAATATCGGTGATGCGGCCGTTGCGTAGGAGTATCCGAAGGAAATTGGCCGTTGTTCTTGAAGGCCGGGCCTTCGCGATCAGCGACTCCAACACTTTTTCCTTGTCGAGATGTGCTATCGAGGGATTCTTGAACGCACTCTGCAGGTCGGCGTTCGAGGCGATCATCTCTTCCCACATTTTCAGTTCGGCCTTTACATTATCGGTCTCACCGTTCTTGAGCACCACGTCTGCGAGGGCGGTACCATATCGGCGAGCGACGGTCTCAACACTCATATCAGTTCAAACCTCCGATCGCCTGGATCCCGGACTTGACGAGGCCGGCATCGATGCTCGGGTCGATCCTCGAGCGAAGCTTTTCCTCCGCAAGACGAATGCTCTCTTCGGCCGAGAAGCGTTTTAGCTCTGCACGGGTTTGCTGGGCGATCCTAGATATCTCTCCGGAGGTCTGCTCGCGCAGCTTTTTCGCCTCTAGCTCTGCCTGTTCCAAGATGCGAGCGGCCTCCGCATCGGCCTCCGCTTTTGCCTTGTTGAGGATAAGTTGACGTTCATTATCGAGCGACGCGAGTTTCGCTTCAGCGGTCGTAAAGCGGGAAAGTGCCGCCTTTTTCTCTTCTTCGGCTTTGATCAGATCGGCCCTGATAGCGTCTCTCTTTGCCCGAAAGGCATCGGTCAGGGGCTTTTTGACAAAGTAGAGCGTCAACGCCAGAAATATCCCGAGGTTTATGAATTTCCAGACTTCGAAGCCCGGATAATTCAGGTACTTATTATAGAAATCCATGTACCCGCCGGAGCCATCGCTGCTGCTAGCGAACAGAAGTATTAGTCCACTGATAAACCCAAACATAACTAGTTTCTAAGCTGTCGATCCGATCCTACCCCTTTAATACGGTAGCCGCGATCTTGTCTGCCATGCCGTCCGCTTCTGCGGCTATTGCGGCTCGTGCCGCTTCGGCCTGTTCCGCGAGAGCCCGCTTCTCTTCCGCAAGGGCCTTTGCGGTCTCGGCCTTCGCCTCGGCTATCAACGATAGACGGCGATCCATCGCGATCGCTCTTTCTTTTTCTATCAGGTCGTACCCTTCGCTTCTTGCGGAGAGCATTTCCTTGTTAAGCCTGGCTTCCTTTTCAAGCGCATCGTTGAGGATCTTCTCGGCCTCACCACCCGGACCGAATTTTCTCTTGTCGCGGGAAGCGAGGACCCGATTGATCGGTTTGAAGAACGTACGGTTCAACACCCCGATCATGATCAGGATAAGGATTATGTGGATGAAAAGGGTGCCGTCCGGAAAGAGCTGGATCGATTGTTCGGCAAATGCCAGCAAAAACATATTATGTCAACTCGCGAGCCCGAATGACCGCAGCGGACCCTCCTAAATAAAGAGATCAAATACTAAACTAAATAAAGGGACGAACCAGCGTCCAATGCTCAAAACATTAGAGACTATCACGCGCTATTTTGACGGTCAAGGCGTCCCACTTGCCGCAAAAATCCATTGCCGAAAGGGTTCTTGAAGACAGGGCGTTGTGCTAGATTGAGTCAGGTATGACCACCGGACCGGCGAAAAAAAAGGCACCGCGTAATCGCACAATATATGTGGACATCAGCGAGGCCGAACACTATAGACGGTATATCGCAACGCCGGACAATTCTTCCGACCTGTGTGCCGGGGAGTCGCGACTCATTCACGGCGACGCGTTCGCGATCCTTCCAGCCCTTCAGAGATCCTCTTTCGATCTGCTGTTCGCCGACCCACCATATAACCTAACAAAGAAGTTCGGCGAGCAGAGCTTCAAGAAAAGGCACAACGGCGACTATGAGGACTGGCTCCGTTCATGGCTCGATCTCTGCTCTCCTCTCTTGAAGAACTCAGCAAGCGTTTATATTTGCGGGGACTGGCAGTCTTCGTCGGCGATCCAAAGGGTTGGCTCAGAGTATTTTATTCTTAGGAACCGAATTACCTGGGAGCGCGAAAAGGGTCGTGGAGCGAAGTCAAATTGGAAGAATACAGCTGAGGATATCTGGTTTTTTACCGTTTCGGATGAATACACCTTTGATCTTGATGCGGTCAAGAACCGCCGCCGAGTGGTCGCACCATATCGCGTGAACGGCATACCCAAAGATTGGAGCGAGACGGGCGAAGGCAAGTTTCGAGATACGCATCCCTCGAATTTATGGACCGATATCACGGTCCCATTCTGGTCAATGAGGGAGAATACATCTCATCCGACTCAGAAGCCGGAAAAGCTCTTGGCCAAGATAATTCTGGCGAGCACTAAGGCGGGCGACCTGATCCTCGATCCTTTTGCGGGAAGCGGAACCGCCGCGGTCACGGCAAAAAAACTCGACCGCTCATTTGTCGCCATCGAGGCCGATGGGAACCACTGTTTGATCGCCGCTAAGCGTCTGGACATGGCCGGCCGCGATCGGTCGATCCAGGGATTCTCCGATGGTGTATTTTGGGAGAGAAACTCGAAGTGATGCCATTGACCGCGACGCCCTTTCTCATTGCCGGCCATGTGATAGTCTTGGATGATCAAATTAAATGAAGATAGCGACCTGGAACGTAAATTCCATCAACATCCGGATGCCGCAATTGACCGCGTGGCTTGAGACGGCTCAGCCTGACGTGGTCTGTTTTCAAGAGACGAAATGCGTTGACGAGAATTTTCCCGCCGATGCGTTGAAAGCTGCTGGCTACGAATCTGCATTTATGGGCCAAAAGTCCTATAACGGAGTTGCCATCATTTCGAAATTTCCGATCACGGACGTTCAAAGGAATTTTCTCGATGACGACGACGATTCTCCGAAACGCATGATCGCGGGCACCGTCAACGGCGTTCGTATCGTCAATACGTACATTCCAAATGGAACAGAACTCGGCACGGAAAAGTTCACTTTCAAGCTCGATTGGCTGCTCCGCCTTCGCCGCTATTTCGACACCGACTGCCCGCTAGAAAACGACGTGTTGCTTTGCGGCGATTTCAATGTCGCGATGGAGGATCTTGACGTTTGGAGCGTGCCTCAGTGGGAGGGTAAACTGCATTTTACGATCCCGGAACGGGCGGCGATGTATAACGTCAAACAATGGGGTTTCGTTGATCTTTTCCGAAAGTTGAACGGCTCTGCACAAGAATTTTCGTGGTGGAATTACCGCGAAGGAGCTTGGCAGCGCAACCGCGGCCTCCGCATCGATTATATTTGGACATCCCCCTCGCTTGCTGAAAAATGCACGTCTTGTGTGATCGATAAGTCACCGCGTTCGCAGGAAAAACCGAGCGATCATGCGCCCGTCATTGCGGAATTTGATATGTGACGTCCGGCGTCGAACGGAGTGAGCAGCTTGAAGGTCGCGACCTGGAATATAAACGGGATCAACTCCCGACTACGCCATATATTGGATTGGAGCGCCCGCAATGATCCCGATTTACTTTGCCTTCAGGAGTTGAAATGCTCCGACTCGCGATTTCCGCTGCAGCGACTCCGGTCGGCGGGATTTCCGCATATCGAGTTCCTCGGCGAAAAGGCTTATAACGGCGTCGCGATCCTTTCCCAGCATCCCCTCGAGGGAACGCAACGAAATCTTCCGGACGACTTGCCCGAATCGCCGCGTCGCTTACTCTCGGCGACAATACGTGGAGTGCGGATTGTAAATGTCTATGCACCGCACGGGACCAAACTCGGCTCCGAAAAGTTCCGTTATAAGATCGATTGGCTGAGGCGGCTCCGAAGCTATCTCGATTCCGTATCTTCGCCCGATGAAGAAGTACTGCTCTGTGGTGATCTTAATGTCGCCCCGCACGAACTCGACGTCTGGAAGCCGTCTGTTTGGCGTGAAAAGCTGCATTTTACAAAAGAGGAACGCGAAGCATTGCTTCATGTAAAACGATGGGGTTTCGTGGACGTATTTCGGCAGATGAACGATGACGTTAAACAGTTCTCCTGGTGGAGCAATTTCCATAACGATTTTGAGAAAGACCGCGGACTGCGGATCGATCTCATATGGGCTTCGCAGCAGATCGCCGAAGCATGCACCGGCAGTTGGATCGACAAGGTTCCCCGCGGCTGGGACCGCCCCTCAGACCACGCGCCGGTCGTCGCCGAATTCTTGATCTAGCCCATTGCGAGAGTCGGCCCTTCGGTGCTATAAATACCCAATTCAAATCGGTTCAATTAATTGAATTTGTTTTAAGGCTCGTGATGTTCTTGCCCCCGGTCGATCAGTCGGTGCGGCGTTTGTTCCAAAGGTTCATTGACCGCACCGCCTCGCTCTGGCGATCCGTGTGCCTTATTAGGAGATTAACTCAAATGAAAGAGCTAGTTTACAGGTCCCTTGCGATCGCGGTGATGGTTGTGTCGTTTGCTTTCATTAATATCGCACAAGACACGCCCCCGACCCCTACAGAGACGCCTGCCGGGCCGGTAGGCCCGCGGCCGGGAATGACCCCGCCGTCCAGCGACCCGCAACCATACGAAAAGGTGATCACAAAAGACGCCGTGACCAAGGAAGGAATTTTCAAGGTCCATAAGGTCAAGGACAAGTATTTTTATGAGATCCCGAGCGGAGAGATCGGAAAAGAATTTCTCTGGGTTACGCAGATCGCCCGGACGACCCTTGGAGTCGGTTACGGAGGCCAGGCACTGAGCCGTCGGGTCGTCAGGTGGGAACGTATCGAAAATAAGATCAACCTACGGAACGTAAACTACAACGTCGTGGCAGATCCAAAGAACCCGATCGCGGAGGCCGTAAGAAACGCGAACAACGAGACCATCCTGATGGCGTTTCCGGTCGCGGCATGGGGGCCGAACGAAGCGGCCGTTATCGACGTGACGCGATTGTTCACGACGGATATATTCGAATTCAGCGCGCGGCAACGCCTCGGGGCAACAATGATGGACGCCTCCCGCTCCTACATCGACCGGATATCTGCATTTCCGACAAACATCGAGGCAAAGGCGACCCACACCTATTCGCGAACTGCCCCGCCTCCTGGAGCTCCAGGCGGCGGCCAGCCTTCGCCCTTTGGTGCTGGTGGGATGAGTCCAGGCAGTGCCACGGTCGTGCTTCACCACAGTATGGTAAAGCTGCCGGAGAATCCGATGATGCCGAGGCTCTTTGATGAACGCGTCGGATATTTTTCGGTCGGGCAAATGGATTACAGCCGTCCTGAGCAGAAGGCGACCGAGCGCCGCTTCATTACCCGCTGGCGGCTTGAGAAGAAAGATCCTAATGCGGCTGTATCGGAGCCGGTAAAGCCCATCGTCTATTACATTGATCGGGCGACGCCTCCTTGGCTCGTTCCCTTTGTCAAGAAGGGCGTTGAGAAGTGGCAGAAGGCGTTCGAGGCCGCCGGATTTAAGAATGCGATCCTGGCAAAGATGCAGCCATCGGCGAGCGAAGATCCGGAGTTCGATCCTGAAGACGCTCGATATTCTGTGATACGCTGGCTCCCCTCGACAATCGAGAATGCGTCGGGCCCGCACGTCAACGACCCCCGAACGGGCGAGATACTAGAGTCCGATATTCAGATGTATCACAACATCATGAATCTCCAGCGCTCGTGGTATTTCCTTCAGGCAGGCCCGCTCGATCCGCGAGTGCATAAGCTTCCCATTCCTCAGGATATTATGGGAACGCTTGTCGAGTACGTGGTCGCTCACGAGGTCGGACATACGCTTGGCTTTCAGCATAATATGAAGGCAAGCTCGATGTATCCGCAGGAGAAGGTCCGGGATCGTGAGTGGGTCAAGAAGATGGGCCACACGCCGACCTTGATGGACTACTCACGATTCAATTACGTCGCGCAACCCGAGGACAAGATCGATGTCGCCGATCTCATTCCGGGTATCGGCCCCTATGATGTCTGGGCGACCATGTGGGGTTATAAGCCGATCCCAACGGCCGGGACGTCTGATCAGGAATTGCCAATCCTCGATGGCTGGGCCCGTGAACAGGACAAGACACCGTGGCTGCGTTTCTCTACGGCAGCCTCGGCTGGGAGCGACCCGGGCGAGCTTACCGAAGCGGTCGGCGATTCTGACGCAGTTCGGTCGACGGCCCTTGGGATCGCTAACCTTAAGCGCGTTTCCAAGCTTCTCGTCCCTGCGACGACGACTCAGGCGGGCCAACCCTATGACGACCTGAACGAACTCTACGGACGGATGCTTGGACAATGGACCCTGGAATTGAATCACGTCGCAGCGATCGTCGGCGGATACAACTCGCAGCAGAAACACATCGGCCAACCGGGTGTAAGGTTTGACCTGATCCCAAGGACCAGACAGGCAGATGCCGTCCGCTTTCTCAACGAAAATGCGTTCGTCACTCCCACCTGGGCTATCGACAAGGATATCCTTCGCCGAATCGAACCTATCGGCGTGCTCAACCGCATCCGAAACGCTCAGAACAGCGTGCTGAATAATCTGCTTTCGAGCTCGCGTTTCGCCCGCCTTATCGAACAACAGGCTCTGGACGGGGCGGCGGCTTACGACCCTGGCGAATTTCTATCCGACGTCCGCTCGGGCGTCTGGACGGAGTTGAATGCCCCGGCACCGGTGATCGATGCTTACCGCCGAAACCTTCAGCGGTCATATCTCGACATTGCGAATAACAAGCTGAACGCCCCGCCGCCGACACTCCCGCAGGGTCTGCCAGCGAGTTTTGCGGCGATGTTTGTGACCAGCGGCGACGAGCGGGGCTTCTATCGTGCGGAATTGAAAGAGATCGATACTGCCGCGGCTACGGCGATCGCCAAAACGACGGACCGGGCCACAAAGGTTCACCTCGAGGCCGTCAGGGATCAGATCGCTAAAATACTCGACCCCGACAAGGCTCCCGGCCCGAACCAGCGCGCTAATGCGTTTGCAATGGAGATGCTCGAATTGTACCTGAACCCGATCTCCTGCTGGCCCGATTATAAGATCGAGCCATAGGATCCAATAAAACTGATCCTTTTTGCGCGGGTCCGCTTTAGGAAAGCACCCGCGCATTTCTTATTGTCGTTATAGAATTGCATGAACCGATCGTTAATAATGGCCCTCGGCCATACGTTGAAATACCCGACCGTCAAAGAAAGCCGCTAGATCATCGTCACTATCTCGCTCAGGGCCTTTCGCTTAATGTCCGGCACCATCGTCCCCTCGGCCGGGTATCCTACGGGTATCAATACGAATGGGACCTCGTTCTTCGGCCGGCCCAGGATCTCCTTGAGAAATCTCATTGGGCTTGGTGTATGCGTCAGCGTCGCCAGGCCCATGTTGTGTAGTGCCGCGAGCAGCAAACCGACCGCTATACCGACCGACTCCTGTGAGTAGTAAGTAGGCTCGGTCTCGCCGTTCTCCTCGACCGAGGTTATACGAAACACAACTATCAGATACGGCGCCACCTCGAGGAACGGCTTGTGTTCGTCAGTTCCCAAAATTGCCAGCCGGCGAAGCCATTTCTCGCTCATCCGGCCGTGATAGCTCTCATATTCTTCCTTCTCGGCAGCCTCACGTATCTTCCGCTTTACCTCAGAATCTTTAACTACGACAAACCGCCATGGCTGCATGTTTGCTCCCGAAGGAGCGGTCCCTGCGGTCGCGATCGCTTTCTCGATCAGATCGATAGGCACATCTTGGTCCGAATATTCGCGCACGGTACGCCGCGAATTCATCCGTTCAAAGAACCGATCGCCTCGATCAACTTGCTGTGATAAGGGTACCTTATGAAAGTCGAGTCGTTTGAACTTTGGTTTGGCCACGTCCATATTTATCTCGATAAGAGCGAAAAATATTTCGTTGGGTTCAAATTTAGCTGCGGCCCAGAGCCTATTCCGCAGCGGCATCTGCAATGGGCAAAGGGCTGAGGCCGGACCCTTGATCGGGTCCATCCACGGCTGGCGGCCTCGGGGCAAACCAAGGCCCAACGCATGCAAAACGCTTGAAAGGCTGAAAAAGCTCGGTGCACATGTCCAGTACACCGAGCCCGCAAATGCTGATCAATACGCTAGGGATCCGGCAAACGGCAATGCGGAAATGATCGGCTGGCTGCTTGGTCGGCGTCAGGCCTGATCTTGGCTACTTCAACTTATTTGTCCAATCCACGAGAGCAGCAAGCATGTCGCCGATGAATTTCTTCGTCGTTTCATCCGTCAGTTCTCCGTTCTCGTCGAACTTGGTGGTGCAGTTATTGATCATCACTTCAGGCCGGTTCAGCGGGAACATATTTAAGAAGACCATGATCTGACGAAGATGATATTGCATCCTGGCCGTACCTACCGCACCCGGCGAGGCGCCCATTATCGCCGCAGGTTTTCCATCCCACGCACTATCGCCGTACGGGCGGGAAGCCCAGTCGATCGCGTTCTTTAGCACGCCGGGCACCGAATAATTATATTCCGGAGAAGAGAACAGTATCGCGTCGGCCGATCTGATCTTGGACTTGAATTCGACTACTTTCGCGGGCGGATCCTTTTCCTGGTCCTGAACAAACTCCGGAAAGCCGCTGATATCATATAACTCGATGCCAACATCCTCGGGAACAAGCTTAGCCGCCGCCTTCAATGCTGCCGTGTTATACGAATCTTTTCTCAAGCTCCCCGATATTCCCAATATTTTAATCCCCATGTTCAGCGATTCTCCTTGTTTGGTTTACACGATTATTGCACAGTTTAGTGGCTAACCAACCATAACCGCAGTCATCGAGATCGAGCCGCCATCGAAGCCTTCGACGGGAAATGTCGCTCTCTCGCCTTCGTGTTGGAGGGCCAGCACGTAAAGCAAAGGCAGATAATGCTCCGGCGTCGGCACCGCGAGAAGGCCCTCACGGCCCAGTCGCTCATAATAGATCAGCGGCTCATGTTCGCCGGACGTGATCAGTTCCCGTACCGTTTGATCGAATTGTGTGGCCCAGTCGAACGGCCCAACGTTCCGGTTTCCCCAGGCATATGCATGAAGGTTGTGCACCAGATTCCCGCTTCCGATCACGAGCACCCCGTCGTCTCGCAATGGGCCAAGCAGGCGTGCGGCCTCGTAATGAAACGGAGCTGCTTCCGTTTCATTGATCGAAAGTTGGACGACCGGGACATCGTGATCCGGGTACAAATGGCATAGCACCGACCACGTGCCATGGTCTAGCCCCCAATTATTGGTGTCCATTTCGACATCGCCACCAAGCAGTTCGGATACTCGTTGTGCAAATTCAGGCGAGCCTGGCGCGGGATATTGAAACTCGAATAGCTCCGGCGGAAACCCGCCGAAATCGTGGATCGTTCGCGGCAGCGGCATTGCCGTTACCGCAAGGTGTGGAATGTACCAGTGGGCCGAAATACAGAGTATTGCCTTTGGGGCCGGTATCGTCTCACCGAGCAACCTCCAGGCTCGGGTCCAGTCATTGTCTGCCAGAGCGTTAAGCGGGTTGCCGTGGCCAAAGAAGATCGCTGGCATTCGCATCAGTTCACCCATATCGTCGCCCGAATTCGTGACGGTCAGCCTTTGTGAATTCTCATCAGTTCTCTAATACGCCTAAGGAGTTGCGGCAACAGGGCCGCCGTTTTCAACACTGATCCGCTCGCAAACTTGGTCGCAAATCCGCGAAACGTCTCGACGGCAGTAGGCGTGTAGGGCATCCACCACGCATCGGGCAAAATGGCGATTCGGTTTGTGTGAATGTGCTGTGGTTGGACAAGTTCCATAAGGCCCTCGAGACCGTGAGTGCGTCCGCGGCCCGAGTTCTTGAAGCCGCCCCACGGCGTTTGCCCGATGCCGTGGGTATAGAGAACCTCATTGATGCAAACCGATCCGGCATCTATCTGTTCAGCAACCCGTTCCCCCTTCGCGTGGTCGCGAGTCCAGACGCTTGCGGTCAGGCCAAATTCTGAATCGTTCGCAAGTCGGATCGCCTCTTCCTCAGTCTTGAACGTCGCGATGGGCAGCGTCGGACCAAATGTCTCTTCCTGCATAGGCCGCATCTCGTTCGTCGCGCCTGTTATGACCGTTGGTTCGTAGAAGAGTGATATAGTGGGGTCAAACTTATCCAGGGCGGAGCGCTCCGCGTCTGTGCGGACAGTCGTCTCCGCTCTCTTCCCGCCGATCTCGATCTTCGCTCCGGCCTCGCGAAACGCAGCAACGTGTTGCTCGACGATTTTTAACTGCCGCTCCGATGACATGGGCCCGACCGAAACGTCCTCGCGGTCGCCCGTGCCTTGCCTCAACCCGCGGGTTTTCTCCACGATCTTTCGCGTAAGCGCCTCGGCTACACTTTCATGTACATACAACCGCTCGATCGACGAACAAGATTGCCCCGCGTTGCAGAATGCCCCCCATACTGCCGCTCCCGCTGCGAGCTCGAGGTTCGCATCTTCAAAGACGATCATCGGATCTTTCCCGCCGAGTTCAAGCACGACCGATGTCAGATCTTTCGCTGCCGCCGCGGCGATCTTCTTTCCCGTCGCTACCGACCCGGTGAACATTATCTTGTCCGGCGCGGCGTCGACGAGTGACGCCCCGGTTTCGCCGCCCCCCGATACGATCTGAACCGCGGCTTTCGGAAAGCCAGCTTTCTCAAAGATATCTCCGATCCTGAGGCCCACGAGCGGCGTCAGTTCCGATGGCTTTAATACGACAGTATTCCCCGCCATCAGGGCCATTGCGGCCTCGCCGAGCGGTATCGAAAATGGATAATTCCACGCCGGGATAATTCCGACCACTCCGAGCGGCCGATAGACGATCTGTGACGAACGCCCGAGAAGCCCGTAAAGGCCTATGCCGATACGCCGCGGCCTAAGCATCTTTTCCGCACCGCGTGCGACCCATTGCATAAGGTCAAGCACGGGCGCGATCTCCATCGCGATCGCCTCACTGAACGGCTTTCCCGATTCGGCCGAGATCAGATGGGCGATGTCGTCCATCTCATCGAGGATCACTTCGCGAGCGTTCATAACCAAACGCCGACGCGTTTTGAAACTCGTTGTTTTCCACTCGTGGAATACTTGACGCGATCTGGAAACCGCCTCTCTCACCACGTCAGGTGAGGATACATCAATCGACCCAAGTTCGTTTCCGGTCGCAGGATCGACCGAAACGATCCGTTCACCCTTGCGAGGTTTTGCTAAGACTGCGCTCATTTCTGGGATGATATGCCTATTCGGGGCCTCGTTCAACATCTTCACTCACGCCAAGGCTTGCAGTCCAAAACATCCTCCGGCATTTAGGTGTGTTGTCAGAATAAACTTTCCCTTGACAAGTATATTGCCGTTGATTATTCTCTCAAGAGTGGGTTGAAGTGTATGATTGATACGACAGATAGACAAATACTGGAAATAATGCAGAGCGATGGCCGGATCTCTAATGCCGAGGTCGCTCGCCAGGTGGGCTTGGCACCGTCAGCGATACTCGAGCGTACAAAGAAGCTTGAGGAAACGGGTGTTATTCGCGGTTATTCCGCCTCGCTCGATCCGAAGCAATTAGGTTTTGGCCTTACGGCTTTCGTATTAGTACGAACTAACGAATGCGGTGACGGAACTGACGAACTGCTCGCACAGATCCCGGAAGTTCTCGAGGTGCATGATGTCGCCGGAGAAGATTCATACCTCCTAAAGGTTAGAGCCACCGATCCGGAAGATCTGGCGGTACTGCTTCGCGAAAAGCTGAAAGCGATCCCGACAGTCGTGACCACACGCACCACCGTCGTGCTTCAGACGATCAAGGAAACTACTGCATTGCCGCTCAACAGGTGCGCCGTGAGTGAAAAGGTATCGAAAAAGGGTAATAGATAAGGAGTTGGGTAATGCTGAAGAGGTTTTCGAATAATAGACAGAGCCTGATCGTCATGATCGCCGCATTTGCCGCGGTCTACATTTTCTGGGGCTCGACGTATCTGGCTATTAAATACACTATCGAGACGCTGCCACCATTCCTGATGGCCGGTTCACGTTTTGCCTTCGCTGGAGCCATCCTGCTCGTTTGGGCGCGTTTCACGAAAGATTACGAGACGCCAAGGCTCGTTCATTGGAAGACCGCGGCGATCGTCGGCACATTCCTGCTGCTGGGAGGCAATGGAGCCGTTGTACTCGCGTCGCAGTATATACCTTCCAGCCTAACGGCGCTCCTTGTCGCGACGGAACCGCTGTGGATCGTGCTCTTGAGTTGGCTCTGGCTTCGCACGGGCCGGCCGAACTGGAGGGTAGGCCTCGGGCTCCTTATCGGTTTTGTCGGTGTCTACCTACTGATCGCAGGGAAACCGGCGGGTGTCGATGGCGGCGGCTATGGTCGTTGGATCGGTATAGTGGCGGTGATGGTCGGGGCGCTTTCGTGGGCGACGGGTTCGATCTACGGGCTCAGATCCCCGACGCCTAGATCGTCGCTGTTGACCGCGGGAATGCAGATGCTTGCGGGAAGTGTGTCGCTCTTTGCCGTCGGTTTGCTCCGCGGAGAGTATGCATCTTTCGATCCTTCGGCGGTATCAAGCAGCTCGATCTTTGCCCTCGTATATCTGATCGTTTTCGGGTCGCTCATCGGCTTCACCGCCTACAGTTGGCTCCTCAAGAACGCTCAGCCGGCGATGGTATCGACCTACGCGTACGTGAATCCGGTCATCGCTGTCATCCTCGGTTGGAGCATTGCGGGAGAATCTATGACCGCCCAAATGCTGATCGGAGCGTTCGTTGTAGTTGCTTCGGTAGTGCTTATTACGGCAAACAAGCGCGACAGGCCGCGGAAGATGGACGACAAACGTTTTGAAATTCACGGATCGCAGGCTCCCGCGTGCCAAGCGGCCTGATTCAAACTGTCTTCATACGGGCCGTTGGCTTTTCACGGCCTGCCATCATCGGGTAAAGTGTTGTTTGTCTTTAAAACTCGCTTTACCCGACTCACTTTCTTATGCACCCTCAACTAGATCGAACGTTATTGTTGAAGGACATCCGCTCGCAGTTTCCGGCATTGCAGCGTTCCATTAACGGTTTTCCCGTAGCCTATTTTGACGGCCCGGGCGGAACTCAGGTGCCGCGCAGCGTCGTCGAGGCAATGAGCGATTACCTTTTCAACCACAATGCGAACACCCATTGGGGATATCCAACCAGCGATGAGACGGACGCATTGATCGCGGGATCGCGACAGGCCTTCGCAGATCTTTTCAACGCCTCGCCCGATGAGGTGGTCTTCGGGCAGAATATGACCACGCTGACGTTTCACCTTGCGAGGGCACTGGGAAGGGGAATGAGTGAGGGAGATGAGATCGTCGTTACCGAACTAGACCACCACGCCAATGTGGATACATGGCGTTCGCTCGAAACGGATCGAGGTATCAGGATCCGTGTTTTGCCGATGGATCCCGAGAGCGGCAGGCTTAAGATCGGCGATCTGCCCGAATTCATCAACGAAAGGACCCGTTTGGTCGCGATCGGGGCTGCCTCGAACGCGATCGGTACAGTCAATGATTTTGCAGCCATCTGCAGAGCCGCCGGGGAAGCAGGAGCACTTAGTTTTGTCGATGCCGTACACTTCGCCCCGCACGCTCTGATCGATGTAAAGGAGATCGGATGCGATTTTCTTGCATGCTCTGCTTACAAATTTTACGGTCCGCACATCGGGATACTCTACGGGAAAAAGAAGCACTTGGAAACGATCGACCTTCCAAAGCTGCGTCCCGCTCCCGACCATTCGCCGGACCGTGCCGAGACGGGAACTCAGAGTCATGAATCGATCGTCGGTGCGGCGGCGGCCGTCGATTTCATTGCATCGCTCGGACGGGGAGATACCCGCCGGGCGAAGCTTGAGAGTTCTTTTGCGGCACTGCATGAGCGTGACGCGGAGTTGGTCTCAGCCCTTTGGAACGGCCTGGCTGAGATCGACGGTGTCAGCCTCTATGGCCCGCCCCCATCTTCGCCGCGCACATCTTTGGTCTCGTTCACAGTAGCTGATATTCCCTCGCGTGAGGTGAGCAGATATCTTGCCCAGCGCGGCCTATTCGCCTCGCACGGAGATTTCTATGCGACAACCGTGGTCGAACGGCTCGGGGTCGCACGGCAGGGATTGGTCAGGATAGGATGTTCGGTCTATTCCACGATGGAAGAGGTGGAGAGATTAACCGAGGGTATCCGCGAATTCGTCAGCGAACACTGCTGAAAAGAAAGTTGTAAAGATTGAAACTTGGCCGCCCGTAGTTGTTGGTGCCGCGCGCGATGGTCTGGTTCGGCTGCGACCTGTCGGCATCCTTGATCAGGATCAGGTCATTGTTCGTATTTCCGCGGACCAAGATCAGATCCTTCCCATCTGCGGCCCAAACAAAATTCAGTATCTTGCCTGATTTGAGGTCGGTGAGCTGCGTCGGTGCCGACCCATCCAGCGGCTGCCGCCATATATTCTGGGCGCCGCTTCTGTTGGTCAGAACGGTCAGCGATCTGCTATCGGGCGACCAGGTGTATTGGTTTATCAAATTGTATTCGATCTCTTGTTCGACCTTGCCAAGTTTGCCGTCCTCGATCGCCGCGATCAAAAGCTTCTTCTGGAAAGTGCGGACGTCGTATGTGGTATACGCGATCCGGCGTCCATCGGGTGAGATCTTCGGTGTGAAAACGCTCCATCCAGTCTCTTCGAGAAATGCCTCCGGTTTTCCGCCCTCGATCGGCATCTTCATCAAAACGAAGCGATCGCCGACGGGGGATTTTCTCTGAAATATTATGGACTTCCCGTCGGGCATGACCTGCGGATTGAAGTCCACCGCCTCAGGTGCGGCCTCGGAGAGCTGAACCAGGTTCTTTCCATCCGCGTCTGAACGCCAGATCTTCGAGGTCTTGTCCCTTTGGATATTGAACACCAGGTATTGGCCGTCGGGCGTAGATCCGGGCATCACCGAAAAGCCGGCTTCTGTATGGAGGGCACGCGGGTTCTTACCGTCAGTATCCGAGACCCAGATATCTGTCTCTTTGCCATCGGTCTTTGTGTAAACAAGTGTCCTGTCGCCGCGGACCGTGAGGCCAAAGGCACCGTCCAGGTTTCGCGACTCACCCATTAGTTGGGTGGTTTTGCGCGTTTCCGGCGAATATTTCCAGACCGACGAAACGGTATCTCCCTTTAAGGTCGCAAGATTGCGCCCATCGGCCGAAACGCTCACGTCGAGATAATCGTTGAAATCGTTCGTTATCTGCTCGATCTCGCCGTCCGGATAAGATGCACGCCAGATCTGGTTGGGCGAATTCTGATTCTCGCGGCCCGAAAACAGGAACCCGGAACCGTCAGCAAACCACACGACGTTATTCACGGTGAAAAGTTCCCTGCGGTTTACCGGTTTAACCCTCTTATCGGAAAGTGTGATCTCGACTATATCGGTTTTGGCGACGAAACCGCTCTGGCGTTTTCCGGCCCCGGTCAAGAGCGTCCGGCCGTCCGGCGACCAGGCCAGCCTGAACGCAAAGAAATCGTATTCCGTGCTGCGGTTCGAGAGCAATTCCGACAATTCGAGGTTATCGGCATTGACCAAGAAGATAGCATCTTCATTGGGTTCCGACCGGTGGCGAACAAATGCGAACTGCTTTCCGTCCGGCGAAAAGGTGACGTTGCTGTCGACGTCCTCGATCAGCTTTTTGGGAGTGCCGCCGAGCGTAGGGACCTGGTAGAGCGTATTGATGGAAAAATCCGTGCTCGTCAGGCAGTAGTAGATGTGATCGCCTGTTGGAGAAAATGTTACCGACTGCAAATTTTGATTGGTCGGAGGAACGACCGTAACGATGCTGTCGGTCGCGATCTGCCGTACGACCAGGCTCCTGCTGCCGGCCTCGCCCGCGACATATGCGACGTACTTGCCATCGGGCGAGATCGACGGGAGCAGCACCCTGCCATCTGTATTTATGCGAGAGATCTGAGGACGGACGAATGCATTCGCCGCCATCGGCACCTCGGCCGTCGCAAAACTGTAAAACCCGTAGGCGCCAAACGCCAGCACCATAAACCCCAGTATGGCAGCGGCCGCCACCAGCCATTTTGAGCGTCCCGTCGAATGCTTCGCCGCGGAGGCGGACGAATTTGCGTAAGTCGGATCGGTCGGGTGATTGCCGCTGATGGTCCGGTGAATTATCGTCGGGTTCTCGCTGAACTCGGGATTCGAGATCACATGGCCCGTGCGGTTCCCGCTGTTTGAATGCTCGATGTCGTGAAGCAGGTCCTTGATATCCAGGGCGAGGTCCTTGACGTTCTGGTAACGCTCCTCGCGATCCTTTTGAAGTGCCTTACGAAGTATCCGCTGCAGTTCGACCGGAGCATTTGGCAGCAGATTGGAAACAGGTTCGGGTTCGTGATAGATCACGGCCGCCAAAGTATCTGCCGTCGTCTCACCGTCAAACGGAGCCTTGCCGACCAGCAATTCGTACAAGACAACGCCGAGACTCCAGATGTCGGTGCGCTCGTCGACCTCGAGTCCACGGGCCTGTTCAGGCGACATATACCGGGCGCTTCCCATCACCGTTCCGGGAACGGTCTTGTTGTCCGCACCCTCACCGCTGTACTTAAATCCCGTGACTGGCTTGGCGAGTCCGAAATCGAGCACCTTAACGATCCCGTCACGGCGGACCATTATATTCTCCGGCTTTACATCGCGATGGACGATATGTTCCTGGTGGGCGGCCACCAGCGCATTGGCTGCCTGCTCGATAATCCGCAGGATGCGTGAAAGCGTAAGCGATTCACGCTTGATGATCTCTCTCAGGGTACGCCCCTCGACGAACTCGGTCGCAAGGAAGTGGCCGAAATCGTTCTCGCCTATCTCATAAATAGTGATGACGTTCGGATGGTTCAATGCGGAGACGACCTTTGCCTCCTGACGAAAGCGTGAGCGTCTCTCTTCATCGGCGGTAAACTCATTTGGCAGAAGTTTTATGGCGACATTGCGGTCGAGTTCGAGGTCGAGCGCGGAATACACTTCGCCCATGCCGCCCTCGCCGATCTTGCCGCGAATCTCATATCTGCCAAATTGTTCACCCGCTAACATTTTATTCTAGAGCCCGGATCCGCGGAGGCCGGATCTCTCCCGTGCCTTACACGTTTCCCATATAAACTAAACACCATCTCTCACGCCTTTATGACAACTTAGTTGCGTGAGGATGGTGTCAAATAGCTCTGACCGCTTATATAAACGAGTCAGGTAGAGAGAAATGTTTCAATTACTTTGTAGCTCGCCTCGATCGCCTCGACCAGCTTCTCGGGCTCGCTTCCTCCGCCTTCTGCCATGTCCGGCCGGCCGCCGCCCTTGCCGCCCACGATCGGCACGATCTCCTTTATGATTGAGCCTGCCTTGATCCTTGCTGTAAGGTCGTCGGATACGCGGACGATAATGCCGGCTTTGCCTTCCTCTTTGCGGCCGATCACGACCACGCCCGATTTCAACCTCGCGAGCATCGTGTCCGAAAGCTGCCGCATTCCGTTTCCGTCTAGGCCCTCGACGATCTTGCCGATCACCTTTACGCCGGCGATATCGCGCGCTTCGTCTCCATTGGAAGACGCTCCGCCGATGGCTCCGGTTGCTATTTTCAACTTGAGTTCGTCCATCTCGCGGCGTGTGCGTTTCAGCTCTTCCTGCAGTTTTTCGATCGCGTTGGGAAGCTGATCTCGCTGGGTTTTCAATACGTCCAGGCTTCGGTCGATAAGCACCTCGTCCTCGCGGAAACGCGCAAAGGCGTCAAAACCGGTAATTGCTCTGATGCGTCGAACTCCCGATGCGATTGCCTCGTCAGATGTGATCTTAAAGCTGCCGATGTCGCCGGTCGCCCGCACGTGGGTGCCGCCGCACAGCTCCCTCGAAAATTTGCCGTCGCCGACGCTCAAGACCCGAACCTCAGAGCCGTACTTCTCGCCAAACATCGCGACAGCGCCCGAACGCATCGCCTCTTCCAATGCCATGATGTTCGTCGTAACCGGCTCATTCTGAAGGATGTAGCGGTTCACAAGATCCTCGACCTCCTGGATCTCTGCCTCACTCATTGGCTGATAATGCGAAAAATCGAATCTCAGATAATTCGGCGCGACGACCGAACCGGCCTGCTTCACGTGGGTTCCCAATACTTCCTTTAGTGCAGCGTGGAGCAAGTGCGTGGCGGTGTGGTTGCGACGAGTGGCATCACGCTTCGCCTCATCGACAACGGCCGTTAGCACGTCGCCGTCTTTTATCGACCCTCGTTCGACGCGGGATTTATGAAGTATCACTCCCGGGATCGGTGCAAAAGTATCGAGCACCCTTACTTGAGCATCGGTATTGAAAAGGGTGCCCGTGTCGCCTACCTGCCCGCCTGATTCAGCATAGAATGGCGTCTCGCTCAGAATGATAAGGCCCTCGTCACCTTCACTCAGCTCGCCGACTCGTCCTTCGCCTTTGACCAGTGATACCACCTTTGCACCATCAAGCCTGGTCGTATCGTATCCGTGAAACCTATTCGCTCCAACCGATTCGGCGATCGCAGCATACATCGGGTTTATTTCCGATTTCCGCTCTGTTTTTCCGATGCCGGATCCTTTCTGCAGGTCTTGAAGGGCGTTTTCAAAGCGTTCGTCATAGTCGTCTTCTTCAAACTGGAGTCCTTTTTCCTCAAGGAATACGCGGATAAGATCCTTCGGAGTACCGAAAGTGTCGTATAGCTTTGCGACTCGCGCAAAAAGTTCATCGGTAGGGGTATTTTTGTCGATCTCAAGTTCCGATAGTTTTTCGAGACCGACGGTCACGGTATTACCAAACCTTTCTTCCTCAAGCCGGACCATCTTTCCCATAAAGTCACGCTGAGCGAGCAGTTCGGGGTATGCGTCTCCCATCTGCTCCACGACGAGATCGCAGACCTTGTAGAAGAACGGCTCGGTCAGGCCAAGATGCTCACGGCCGTGATAGATCGCGCGCCGCATAATCTTGCGCAGGACATAGTTGCGGCCCTCGTTGCCGGGCAAGATGCCGTCGGCGATGGCAAATGCGGTCGCACGGGCGTGATCGGCGATGACGCGGCAGGCGAACTGTTTTGATTCGGACAATCCCTCGTAGACGTTCATTTCCATCATTGTACAACGCGGCCTATCTCCCCGTCAGCGCGCGACGTAAATTGCCCCCATCGTCCCTGGATCAAGAAATAGATGGATTTCGGTTACAATTTGTCGCATGAGACTTGCCTTAGTACCGATCCTCGCGTTGATATTCGGGCTCCTAGCCTTTGGCTGCGAAACTCCGCCAGCAAAGAATGGGAATGCGCAGACCGGGGTAGGTTCGGCAACAGGCGCGTCAACACCGAGGCAGGATGTCGCCAACGCTGCCACGCCGACCCCAGGGCCGAAGGCGGACGAAACGGCGGCTGGTACCGAAGGTTTTGAGGGGACGGCCGGCATCACTGATAAAGAGAATCCTAAGATCAAAGGATCGGCAGTGATGAGTTATGTGCGAACAGCAACACACAACGGCTATGATCGAGTCGTTTTTGAGTTTTTAGGTGGCGAATTGCCCAATTATCATGTCGAATATGTCGATAAGCCGGTGCGGGCTTGCGGATCCGGCGATGTCGTGCCGTTTTCCGGTGAAGCTTGGCTGCAGGTGAGGTTTTCTCCGTCGCAGGCCCACTCTCCCGATGGCGATGCGACGATCCCGGTAAAGGACCGTGCTCGTTCGCCGAATTTTCCCGTCGTCAAAGACCTCAAGTTGACGTGCGATTTTGAAGGAGAGGTCGAATGGGTCATGGGCGTTTCCTCTCCGAATCATTACCGTATCATTGAGCTAAAAGATCCGACACGAGTGGCCATAGATATCAAACACAAGTGAAAAACATTATTCTAACCGCATTCGCCGGGCTCGTGCTTTCAGCCATCATGAACGCTCAATCTGACAGATTCGCTGCTTTTCGTGAAACATATCCCAAGGAACTGAAAGAGGCCGGGATCGTCGGAAGCA
Source organism: Pyrinomonadaceae bacterium (assembly GCA_050246275.1). Classification (GTDB taxonomy): domain Bacteria; phylum Acidobacteriota; class Blastocatellia; order Pyrinomonadales; family Pyrinomonadaceae; genus OLB17. The sequence continues at coordinate 196,858 of JBFWWI010000005.1, read as the reverse complement.
GCTTTGTATTTCTGAAAGGCAACAGAAAGATCGCCGAAGAATATTATGGCCTGGCAAATATCGAAAAGAATCAACCGGTTGACTCGAACACGATCTTTCATTGGGCCTCGAACACCAAACCTTTTACAGGAATCGCGATAATGCAGCTTCGAGATCGTGGGCTTTTGAAGCTCGAAGATCCGGTTACGAAATATCTGCCTGAACTGCGCGCGATACACAACAAGTTCGGCTCGATGGACGACATCACGATCCGTCATCTGCTGACACATTCAGGCGGGTTTCGCAACGGCACCTGGCCGTGGAGAAACAATAGGGACTGGGAGCCGTTCGAACCGAAGGAATGGTCGCAGCTTGTCGCGATGTTTCCCTTTACAGAGGTTTTATTCAAACCGGGAAGCAAATTCAGCTACTCCAACCCGGGGATCATTTACCTTGGCCGCATTATCGAAAAGCTTTCTGGCGAGGATTACGAGGTTTACATCGACAAAAATATTCTCCGCCCGCTGGGAATGCACGAAAGCTACTTCGACAGGACACCGCCCCATATTCTCAAGAACCGATCGCACAGCTACTACATCGAGAACGGCAAACGCACCGAAGGAAGATTTGATGCGGACACGGGCATCACCGTTTCGAATGGCGGGCTAAATTCCCCGATGCCGGACATGGTGAAGTATCTGAACTTTCTGATCGGAGATCCGAAACTGCAATCCGAGTACGATACCGTGTTGAAGCGTTCGACTCTTGAGGAGATGTGGAGACCTCAATTACCGACATCGGTCGATGCGAATGGCAACTCAGGATTTACGACGGACATCGGCCTGATCTTTTTTATCGACACAACGATGGGGCCGAGGCATTTGGGCCACGGCGGCGATCAGAACGGCTTTATCAGCTATCTCGATTTTGATCCGGATAAGCACGAGGCTTCACTTATCGTCTTTAACACTAACGTGATCTATCCAGACAATACGCTCGCCGAAAAGAATATTTACAGCAGGCTTCGACGATCGATCAGAGATCTGTACTGAACGATAACTGCATAACGCCGCGCAGGTCCCTCGCACCGACCGGTGCAGGATCTTAGCTGACGCCCCTCTTCGGATCCCAGCTTCCCTGAAGCTTCCTTAATAGCAATATCTGTCCGCCGTGATATGCGTTGTGAGCATTGATATCGGCGACGATCTCCGCCCAAGTAGTTTCACCCTTGTTAGGAACGAGCTCCGAGAATTTCGATCCGTCGACGGCGGAGAGCAAGTCGCGCCATTCGGTCATAACTGCATCGAACTTGGTCACATCCGCCTGCCAATGGGCCTCATCGTACTCGCCGACACTGAAAGTCTCGTCGTTGGTCGATACGTCATATTCGAAATCGATCCCCTTGAACCGCTGCAGATAAGCGTTGTTGTAATAGGTCACATGCGAAAGGGTTTCCCAGATGCAATTGACTGAGTCCAAAGGTTTCCACGCGGCTTGTTCGACGGACAGTCCCTCTATCGCGTTTCGCACGGCTACGAACCATCCGTCTTCGTTGTAACAGCGGTCGAATTGCCCCAAAAGAATGTTCTTTATCATAGCTACCAGCCTCGATGGATCTCCCAGCGATCGACGATCACGCCGTTTTCAATAATATTGTAGTGTGAATGCTGGGCGGACGTCAGGCAAGAATGATTTGCAAGGATGCGTAAACGTTCGCCTACCTTTATGGAATCGAATGTGGGCGTGTCGCCGGCCTCGATCTCGCCGTGTTCCTGCGACATTCCGGTGACGCGAAGGCCAGTTTCGCTGCCGTCGAGATCGAGCACACGGCCGTAGCCGCAGTGCGGGTCGAGGCCGACGGGCCCACGGTCTTTTGAAAGTGCGATCGCACCGGCATCGATAACGAGTTTGCTCTTGCCTTTGTGAATCACCGCCGCGAGAACCGTAAGCGCAGTGTCAGCGAACGAACAGGTGCCGAGTGTCGCCTGAAAGTTGTCGAAAAAAATGTAGTTTCCCGGGCGGATCTCGTCGATGCCATCGAGATGATCGACAGTCGACATAGTGGGTGTTGAGCCGATGCTGACCGTTGGGACCTCAATGCTCAGTGAGCGCAATCGCTCCGCAAGCTCGACCATCACGTCGCGTTCTCGCCGTGCGACCTCGACGATCTGTTCCTTCGTTTTGGCGTCGTACGAATGTCCGGCGTGAGTGAGGATGCCGGCGAAATTGAGATTCTTCGCATCAGAGATCGTTCTCGGGATCTCGATCGCCTCAGCCGTATGCGGCTCCACACCGACCCGATGCGTGCCGCAGTCGATCTTTACAAACACGTCGAACTTGATGCCCGCCTTGCCTGCGGCCTCATTAAGAGCTGTGACCGTTTCCGCGTCATCGGTCAGCAGGTTTAGCTTCACTCGGTTTTTCAGTATGTCGATCGCCTCAGCGAACTTTCCCGCTTCGATCGGCACTGCGTAGGTGATATCCGAAAAGCCGTGCTCTGCAAACGCCCGGGCCTCGGCCAGAGTCGAGACCGTGATCGCACCATCGTGTCCGGCCGTCTGTATCCGTGCGACCTCAACGCATTTGTGCGTCTTGATATGCGGACGAAGACGCACGCGGAGTAGGCTCGCCTTATCGCTCATCCGCGCGGCATTTTGTTGAATTCGATGCCCATCAAGCAACAAACACGGTGTTCTCAAGGTTTCCATTCAGGATAGAATATCAATTGGAGATCGGATGTCGGAATCGAGGTCTATACAAGTTTATGAGCTGTCTTGACCAGATCCTCGACGATCGGATCCGCCGCCTGGGCCGAAGTAATGCGGTGGTCGATGTATTGGTCAGGTGTAAAGTGAAATGGGAATGTGTCGGGTAAATCGATCGAAATCATGGTCGGTGGTGAAGATCGGCAACTCACGTCGAGCGGCGACAGCGCAAATAAGAAAATCAGTGTTCGAGCCCTGAATACCATTTGTGCGGCAAACATTGAAGAATCGTGCGGCTTCCTCGTGATCTTCCGTCTTCAATTCGATATCCGGGAAAGCACGTAGCTTACCCTTGAGCATCTCAAACTGGGCATCGACCTTGATGCCTGAAAGTAGTTCCTGACGAACCGGTCCTATGATCGCTGCCCGGCCTTCTACTATCAGATCTTTGAGCCTTGCACTCACCGGATAAAGCGACACATCTCTACGCAACGCCAGCGACCAGACAGAAGTATCCACTAGAACATTCATCTTCGTAGGCGCTGTTTTTTATAATCATATTTGGGGTCGATATCGATCTTGCCAAATAAGTCGAGGATCTCGGATTGTCGGCGCTTCTGGATATATTCCTTTAACGCTTCAGTGACCGTCGCTTTCTTAGTCTTGTGTCCGCCAACTTTCAAGGCCTCATTCAAGATCTGGTCATCGATCGCAAGATTGGTTGCCATGTGTGAAGAGTTACACAAACCAATGTGTAAGTCAATGATTTTTGCAGGTTGTTCGACAGGACGGACGTTGATTCGTCTCAATTAACGATTGAGAAGTGATCTTGCCATCCTTACGACGTTCTCCACAGTAAACCCGTAATCCCTAAAGACATCCTCGGCCGGGGCTGAGGCTCCGAATTTGTCGACGGTGAGAGTGTCGCCGGCGTCGCCGATGTATTTCGCCCAGCCGAGAGAAACTCCGGCCTCGATGGCGAGACGGGCCGTAATGTTTTTCGGGAGGACGGATTCTTTATATTTTGCGGATTGAGCCTCAAAGAATTCCCAACACGGCATCGAGACAACGCGAGTCGGAATTCCCGCGGCGTTCAGTTTCCCGCGGGCTTCCATCGCGAGGCCTACCTCAGAGCCTGTCGCGATCAGGATCAGTTTTGGTTCGATCCTTTTGCCCAGACTGTCCTCAGCTTCCGCTAAAACATACGCGCCTTTGTGAAGGCCGTCCGCCTTGGCGAACTTTTTGCGATCGATCAGTGCGACCTTTTGACGGGAAAGGGCGAACGCCGTCGGAGCATTCGAGCGTTTCAGTGCGGCACGCCACGCCTCGCGGACCTCGTGAGCGTCACACGGACGGATCAACGCCAGATTCGGTATCGCGCGCAATGCCGCTAGATGCTCGACTGATTGGTGCGTTGGGCCGTCTTCGCCAAGGCCGATCGAATCGTGTGTGAAAACGAAGATGGTTTGAATGTGCGAAAGAGCGGCGAGTCGGATCGCCGGCCGCATGTAATCGGAAAACGTCTGAAACGTCCCGCCGAACGGGATCACGCTTCCAAAAAGGGCCATGCCGTTCATTGCAGAGCCCATCGCGTGTTCTCGAATACCGAAATGGATGTTGCGGTTTGCATATCGGCCGAACTGGAAATCGGCCGACGATTTGATATAGGTGTTATTCGACGGCGTGAGATCAGCAGAGCCGCCAAGCAGTTGCGGTATGGAATCTGCGATAGCGTTGATGACGTCGCCCGAATAAGCCCGGGTCGCTTTGGTCTCGACACCGTCGAATTTGGGCAGTGAGTTTTCCCAACCGGAGGGCAGATAGCCGCTTCGGATCTGCGCGAAAGCGGCTCCTAGGTTCGGATGGGCCTTCTCGTATTTTGCAACCAGCTTGTTCCAGTCGCGTTCGGCCTGCGGGCCTGATTTCGTAGCCTGTCGAAACTTAGCATAGACCTCTTTCGGTACGTAGAAACTCTTGTTTTCGGGCCAGCCCAGATTTCGCTTTGTTTCTTTAACCGCGTCAATTCCCGGTGCATCTGAGTGTGCCTTCGATGTACCTTGCTTTGGCATTCCGAATCCGATAACTGTTCTGACCCTGATCAACTTAGGCTTGTCTTTGATCTTCTGAGCGTCTCTGATAGCCACCTCAATGGCCGTTAGGTCGTTGCCATCGGCTACCTCGGAAACATGCCAGCCCGCCGCTTCAAATCGTTTCGTGCGGTCCTCGGTAAATGCGAGATCGGTCGAACCGTCGATAGTTATCTCGTTATCGTCGTAAAGGTAGATCAATTTTGAAAGCTTCAGATGGCCGGCGAGCGACGCTGCCTCGTAGCTGACGCCTTCCATCAGGTCACCGTCAGAAACGATCGCATAGATGTAATTGTCGATGATCCTGTGTCCAGGTTTGTTAAACGTGGCTGCGAGGTGTGCCTCCGCGATCGCCATCCCGACGCCGTTCGCAAAGCCCTGGCCGAGCGGACCCGTAGTTACCTCGACACCGGGCGTAAGTATGTTTTCCGGGTGGCCGGGCGTTTTAGAATGAAGCTGGCGAAAAGTTTTCAGGTCGTCAAGCGTAAGTCCGTAACCGGTCAAATGCAAAAGGGAATACAAAAGCATCGAACCGTGACCGGCTGAAAGAATGAAACGGTCGCGGCCGAACCATTTCGGATTTTTCGGGTTATGCCGCAGGAACTTGGTCCAAAGTACGTACGCCGCTGGCGCCATGCCGAGAGGCAGTCCAGGATGCCCGGAATTTGCCTTTTGCACGGCATCTAGCGAGAGTGTGCGGATGGTATTGATACAGAGGGTGTCGATGTCGGTTCTCTTTACGTGTCTTGTTGCGGCTGCCATGAAGTCCTTTGTTGAGTTTCTAATATCTTACCGAGACCAATTTAAAGAAGGCGATGATCGGGCGATTTTGTTCCGGCAACGGCCGGCAAGAGTTTTCAGCCATTCGACATTGGATCGGTAATCTGTATTTTGCCAATTGTTTCGAGAGCAAGCAAAACAGCGCCTCGCATTGAGGCTTCAGGAGTGCTTGAAACGGTGATCTCGCGGTTGAGTGCGTCGGCGATGATGTGTGTAAAGACGGGTGAATTGTGAAGCGCTCCGCCGGAGGCGACGATCTTGTGGACGGGGGTTGCGGTTTCGATCTGTCGGAAGATCTCGGCGAAGCGGCCGGCGATGGCTGCCATCGCGGCCTGGTAGATGTCCACGGCGTTATTCGCCATTGTAAGGCCGAGGATGGCACCGCGAGCGTTTTCATCGTAGCCGGTGCTGCGTTCGCCGGCGAAGAAGGGCTCGACCGTGACAGAGCTTTTTTCCGGTAGGCGTTTTGCGATGATCGATTCGGCGTTCTTGGGCAAATTGAGGTTCGCCCGCAGCCAATCGAGCAAGCCGCCGCCGTCGCTCAAAGCTCCACCGAGAACAGCCCGGCGATGATCGACGCGATAGCACCACAGACCATCGGGGATGTGTTTCGGCGGCGTTTCAAGGACTACCCTCATCGCTCCCGATGTACCGACCATTAACGCCGCCGTGTCGGATGTCATGCAGCCTGAGCCGATGTTGTTTGCCGCGCCATCCGCAACTGGCAGGAACCATTTGGCGCCAGCGAGCCGCGGCCATCGTTTGGCGAACTTTGCGTTGAGTCGGAAAGTATATGAATCGCTCTCGATTCTTGGAAGCTGCGACCGTTTGATCCTAAGAAATCGAAGCATCTTCTCATCCCACGAACTCTCGCGAAGGTTGAAGATGCCTGTCCCGGAGGCGATAGAGATGCTGGTCGCGAGTTGTCCTGAAACTTTGAGTGAGATGTAGTCGCCTATTGAGGTCCAGTGAGACGTTTGGGTGAAACGGGCATCTTCGCTGCTGCTCGTGTTTCCCCCTTTGAGCCAAAGGAGTTTGGCGGGCCAGAAGCTGGAATGGAACCGCGCGCCGGTTCGGTTGTGAGTTTCGCGTTCGTCGAGCCTCTTGCGGAGCGTCGCGACGTGCTCGCGACTTTGATTGTCGGCCCAGCCGTAAACGGATGTCGTCGATTTACCGTTCGTATCAATGCCCATCAAACTGTGCCAGAAGGTACAGGACGCAACGTGAGTGATGTTGCCCTTCAGCGGAGCTTTTGCGAGAACCTCGTCGATGGCCGTCACGACCTGCCGGAAAGCTATATCCGCGTCGATCTCGGATCCGCCCACGGCCGTCGTTTTCAGCCTTCGCTCGATCTTGACGAGCGTCTTCGGAAGAAGGTTTCCGATGTGGTCGAAGCAGGCGGCGCGGATGCTTGAGGAGCCGATGTCGAAGCTCAAGACCAACCGTCTTACAATGTCCGAACTCGCTAGTACGGATTGTTTAGAATTAGTTCTAGGTTTGCTATGTTTTGCGATGCTGGTATCTCTACGGTCTTTGAAAATATGCGCTTTGACGCTGTTGGCTGGTTATCTTTATACGCTCTTAACCTATATTCGTAGCCATCGAAACCGCTGATGCTGAATCTGCCGTCCTGACCGGCCACGACCTGCCGCTGGTTCCCCAAATTCATGCAGCGACTAACATTCGCATCCGACAAAAAGACCTTCGCTCCGCTCGCCAGCGTGCCGTCCGCTGATCGAACAATACCTGAAAACGTACGTTCCTTCAAAACCGGCGGTAGCTTGTATTCATCCAACTTCAAGCGTTCGGCTTCTTTTACGCTTATCACCTTGGCAGCGGATTTATCCGAAGTTCCAGGGAAATAAGATGGTCCATACTGCGGGGCATACGGTCCTGGGCAATTTCTCGGATTGATTGCAACCAGATAACGACCAGGAGCGACGTGGTCGAAGTAATATCCGCCCGTTTGCCCATTGATCCATGAAGACGCGTAGGTCGAGTCCGAGTTGACCGTTCCGTCGTCTGCTATTGGCAAAAGATGGATGTATTGTTGAGGCGGCAGCGAGCCGTCAAAATTCAGCGCCTTTCCTTCCAGGGACGAAAGGCTGGTTGTTACGAAACCTGCGCCCCCACAGCGGCGGCCATTTTCAGCGAGTTCGATAAATGCAGGATAGAGATCTGAATTTACGATCCGCCTAAGCGGAGTAGGCGTATCGGCGGTTACATGATAACTTCCGTCCGGTATGCCGTAAAATATATAGTATCCATCCTTGTCGGTCAGCGTCTCGTACTTTCTCTTCACGTACTTTGGAGCTTTTCTCGGAACATCTCCGCCAACTTTTACGCTTTCCAGCTTTATTCGAACACTTTCTAAACCTACGTTGGATATTCTGTCTTTAGGCGACGCCTGAATTATTCTCGAAACATATCCGAAAACTCGACCGCCTTTTTCCCCCGATTCAACCGCCTTGAGATATTCAAGATCGTGTTCTGCCTTCGCTAATGGTACTGTAGCTCCGCAGAGCATCTCCGAATACTTGCCGTTTTTACCGCGCCGAAGGTATGCAAAATAGGTTTCACCCTCCTTAAACGGATAACCGCAGCTCGCTGTACTGGGACTCGTTTCTACGTCAATCGTCCTTTCCGATATGCCCCGTATCGCCTTTTCAACTGAAAAGTGAGCTATCAACCTATTGCTCTCTGTCGAGACCTTTTCAACTTTGCCAATAAATACCGCGTCAACACCCCAGAATACTCCGCACGGTTGAAAGTTCTTTCCACCGAAACTCCGCGGCCCTGCGCATGAACAAGCGTATGCAGCTGAAGAAAACAGTATCAGGATAAAGAAAACTCTCACCGGAAACGAACGAAGATAAGCTCTGACCATCTGACATTACCCCCTCATCGTTTAACCTGCGGTCAAAACTACGATGCTAAGGAATGAGCGAAGGTTCGCAGGATCAGCCGATCATGGATCTCTACTTTACGCCGAGGATCTTCTTGAACCACCAACGCAGGCCGACAAAGAGGAAGCGGTAATCCTTAAAAAATTCCGGAGGTTTTCCTTCAAAATAGTGGCCGATGAACTGAAGGATCCAACCGACCATGAACAGGCCGAGTGCGGCCATCCACAGGCCTGATATGAAGAAGCAAAAGGGGATCATCAGGATCGAGAGCGCGATCATCGGGATGCCGAGACTGTGAGTCAATCGGTTCATCGGATGCTCGTGACTATGCGAATATTCCTCGATCCAATCGTCCCAAGATCGTCCGCCCATCATACTTTTCGGCCTCCTTCTTCTTTGAAGTCGCCTAGATTCTATATCAAATCTACTTTGCGGTGAAGCGTCCTTACGATCAGACCGTCACCGATCTCTTGCGTGCTCGTCAGTTCGAAGCCGTCGAGAAAGTCCCGAGGCATAAAAACGTCTGCATTCTCGATCGTTTCCGGTATGTCGGTAACGATCCATGAATCAATATGAGGCGAGAATGCGGAGTAGATCTTCGCACCGCCGATGACGTACAGATCGCAATTTAGAAATCTGGCAAGGTCGACGGCTTCGCCCTCGTTTCGAAGAAACAAAAGGTCATCGGCCGAATCGAGCTGCGCTCGTCGGCTGAGAACGATGTTCAGCCGATCCGGCAGCGGCCTTCCGATAGACCGCCATGTGTTTGAGCCCATAACGACCGCGTTTCCCGTGGTCGTTTGTTTAAAATGTTTTAGGTCGGCGGGATAATGCCACGGCAATTTGCCCTCTTTTCCGATGGCGAGGTCTTTTGCAATGGCAACGATGCCGATTATCATACGATCTTTTCGCCCTTATAAACGGCAATTTCCGAGCCTTTTGCAAGGAGAACGGAATGAGGTGCCTCGTTAGCTAGGAACTCAAAGTCCGGGCCGTAGGTCGTCCCGAAATCGACATCGATGTGCGGCTCTTCCGCCGCGAAAAGTTCCCATTTCGGATGCTCGACCTTGTATTCGTCCGTGCGGCCGCCCTTTCGTTTTGTATAGCCCCAGTAGTGCTCGATGATGAACTCGCCGTGGGAATTCTCCGCCGGCACGCCAAGCCCCTCGCCACGTATTACGCTGAGCGAATTCTCGCAGCCACGTCTTTCCCAGGAATACCGCACGTGCCCGTCGTCACGGAAATTGGACATCTTCCAGCACTCGTAAGGTTCGCCGTAGAGGGAGCGAGCAACGGCGGCGATGGCCACCCGCGGGACGATCTCTTTGACAAAAACGACTCCGCGCCTAACCTCCGTTTCAGTTTCGCGGCGGACGTAGAAGCGCAGGTTCACTTCCTCGAAGTTGACATGAAAGGGAACCAGAAAATCCATCACGCGAGTGTCGAGAAACATGAACCCGACCAGACTGACGAAGCACCTGCCTTCGTGGAGATCTATCTCGGTGCCCACTGGAAGACGGCTCTTTAGTATCTCGGGAGAAACCTCGTAATTGGCCATGATAAGGTCCTGCCAGCGGGCTGTAAGAAATTTTCGCATTTACCTTATAACTCTCGAGTCACCGACCCGTAACGTGATCTTCTCGCGGTCAAAGTATTCGAGTAAAGGTATAGCATATTTTCTCGAAACACCCGCAAGTTCTTTGAATCTGGCCACGTCGATCGTATGGTCGCTGCTTCGCGTTGCGAGATCCCTCATTCTGTCGATCAGTTCATCGATCGCCGACCTTGCAAATAAGAAGTCGTCCGAGACCCGTACGGCATCGCCCGAATCGATCAATAGCTCTGCGATCTTTGAGGTCCGACCGATGTCGACCTTGGTGCCGGTTGCGGCTTCGCGAAGGACCTCAACCGACTTGGGTACTTGAAGTCCAGCTTCGGTGAGCAGGGTCATTATACGCTCGCGCACAAGCTGCTCTTCCGGTGAGAATACAGAGGATCTCGCCGGCAACGAAACAGTATCCCCCGCTACCTCGATCCTGGATGCGGCTGTCAATCTGGCCAGCAGGGCTTCGAAAACATCGGTCGAAAGGTTCGGCCCGCGGAGTGTCTCGCGCGGCATTCCCTTCGACATCGAGTCCGCTGAATGGTGCTTTTCAAGCCTTTTTATTAAGCTCGCTTCGATCTCCGCAAGGTCCGCTGCGGGAAAAAGTGTCTCGCCCGCTCTTATCGATCCGCCGTCTGCGAGCGCTGCTTCGACCGCCCTCTTGAGCACATCGTCCCTCCAGCCAGATCTTGCCTGCAGGTCGGACATTGTGGTTCCACGTCGCCCCGCTAGTTCTGTGAATGCGTTAACGATATGCATTTCCGTCGCGTCGGGTCGATCAAGTCTCCTGAGTATGGCCTGGATCGCGGCGTGGTCCTTTTTTCTGTGTCTTTCGGCGAAAGGATCGAGGATCCGGCCGCCTCCGATCGTGATCTGCGGCGAGTAACTTCTGATAACGAACCGCTGTCCCAGCCGTGTCACTACAGGCGATTCGAACCTTATCTGTGCAAAGCTAAACGCACCCGGTGCGATCTCAGCATTACCGAGAACCTGGATACGAGCGATCACCTCCGCCGTTCCGATGTGTGCGCGAACTCTTTGACGTGAACGCAGCGGCCGCGTCGCGCCCGGGACGATCTCCAAACTGACATCGGCCGACTGCGTCGTCCTCAAGACACCCGGTTGGGAGAGGGTCATTCCCCGCTCGACGGCTTTATGGTCAACTCCACCCAGGTTTACCGCCACCCGTCGGCCGCGTCCTGCGGATGTGACGACCGCATTGTGCGACTGGAGGCCCCGGACGCGTACCTCTTTCCCTTGCGGCAGAAGCTCCAGTTTGTCACCCGCCTTCAGTTCGCCTGATACAAGGGTCCCCGTCACAACCGTTCCAAATCCTTTGACCGCAAAGCTCCTGTCAATAGGGAAGAGGAGAGTGTGGAGATCTGCCGTTTTGGCGAAAGTCTTCGCAGTTTGTCGAATGGCGTCTTTGAGATCTCCGAGGCCTTTACCATTGACACTGCTTGCCGCGATCATCGGCGCATTCTCAAGAAAAGATTCGCTGACAAGTTCTTTGGCGTCGAGCACGGCCAGCTCCAGCGTTTCCGGATCGACAAGGTCGGATTTTGTCAAAACTATGATACCGGACCTCACGCCAAGCAACCGACATATATCAAAATGCTCGCGAGTTTGCGGCATTACTCCTTCGTCCGCGGCGATGATGAACAGAACGAGATCGATACCGCTTGCTCCCGCAAGCATATTCTTTACGAAGCGTTCGTGTCCCGGCACATCGACGAACGAGATCCGAACATCGCCCAGATCGAAGTCCGCAAAGCCGAGGTCGATGGTGATCCCGCGCTTCTTCTCCTCAGGTAGGCGGTCGGCATCGACGCCCGTCAAGGCCTTAACAAGCGCCGTCTTTCCGTGATCGATATGGCCGGCAGTGCCTATTACAAGGTCCATTGAAATACCATCACCGCCAGCGCGCCGATCCCGAGCCCGGTTCCGGACGACGGGCGATCAAACCAAAAAAGCAGGTCCAAATTGACCCACCTTTTGATCTGACCAGCCATAAGTATTATGAATAGGTTATAGGAAAGGCGATTAGGACTGCTTTAACGCAGCCTTAGAAGGCTCTCGACCGTCACGTCTTCGTCGAGGTCTTCCCAATGGATTCCGAGGCCGCCCCCGATCAACTGCCAGTTGTTACGGTCCTTGGGAGTAGCATCCATAAGCCGCGGATACCACATCAGCGGCACGGATATCACACGGCCGTCCGCCAAGACAACCCGGAGCGCTTCATTATTGCAAGAAACATCCACGGCAAGGGGTTGAATGTCGATAGAACTCAGGCTCATAGATCGCTTTAGAAAAGATACAGGACGACCGCATTATATTGCAAACAAGGAGGTTGGCTGTGTGCCACGATCCGGGGAGCACTAATGGTCCACAGCGGCTAAGGTCTAACTATTTTTCTCGAGTTTTCGATATAGCGTTTTACGGCTGATATTCAGCAAACGAGCCGCATGGCTCTTGTCTCCTTGGGTATAGTCCAGCGTCGCCGATATCACTTGAGACTCGATCTCTTCAAGGGAAGACGGCAACTCAATATCGATACCGATCGCCTTTCCTTGCACGGCGGCACGGGCACGCTCCTGTCGGGAGCTGATCTTTGCCTCGAATGCATTCTTGCTTATGGCTTCTGGCAGGTCATTTAATTCGATCTGACGTCCAGAAGCAATGATGACCGCCCGCTCGATGGCGTTCTCTAGCTCGCGGACGTTCCCCGGCCAGGCGTACTCCGTGAGCGCACGGAGTGCATCCTTTGAGATGCCCGAAACGAAACGGCCGGACTTTTCCTTGAATCGCTCAAGGAAATGAAACACAAGCAGGTGAATGTCTTCGACACGCTCGCGGAGCGGAGCAAGCATGATTGGGAAGACCGAAAGTCGAAAGAACAGATCCTTGCGAAATTTTCCTTCTGCGACCGCTGTTTCAAGATCAACGTTGCTTGCCGCGATCACACGCACATCCGTGCGGATCACATCATTGCCGCCGACACGCGTTAGTTCTCCGTCCTGCAATACCCGCAAAAGGCGAACCTGAGCCTGCATTGACATCTCACCGATCTCGTCCAGGAACAGAGTTCCTCCATCTGCCTCTTCAAAACGGCCAATCCTCTGGCCGCGTGCATCGGTAAACGCGCCTTTCTCGTGCCCGAATAATTCCGATTCCAGAAGTGTCTCAGGTATAGCCCCGCAGTTTATCTTGACGTAGGGCCGATCTTCGCGGCCCGAATTGTAATGGATCAGGTTAGCGAGCAGCTCTTTACCAGTTCCCGATTCACCCTGGATCAAGACGGTAGTGTTCGTATTCGCAACGTGCAGGGCTAGTTCGATCGATCGCCTGATCGGCTCTGCCTGGCCCACTATCTCACTGTGCCTCTGAACCAGCTCACTCTTTAGGCGCATGACTTCGGCCGAGAGTTGGTCGCGCTCTAGGGCTGTACCGATCTGGTCCGCTATACCCTCTACAAGCGCCACATCGTGAGCATCAAAATTGGTCGGCTTGCTCCAAACGAACCCCAGCAACCCGAAGGGTTGGCCACCGATCCGAACTGGTGCCACCAGAGCCGCTTTTCCGCCCAACGTCGTGTTAAATATAAGCCGGATCGGTATCGGCAACTGCGAATCGGTCAACGAGATCGTTTTACCATCCCGGATCAGGTCGCTTACGGCTTGAAATGTATCTACATTCAGGGATCTGCCGTGGGAGTCAACCATTTTGAGAAGGCGTCCGGGCTGCTTGCCTTCGGCCGCTTTGAACGAGACAAGGGTGATCTTCTTACCGGTCTTGTCCAGAACTCCGAGCGCCCCGTAGTCGGCCCCGACCAGCGAGATAGCCCGTTCAAGCGCTGTTTCGGAAACCTCGTTAAAATCGGAATGCGAGTTAAGTGTGTTGGCTATTTGGAGGAGCGCATTCGTCCGGCGACTCTCCTGCTCCTGAGCCGTGAACATACTCGTGTACTGATAACCGATGGCAAGCTGACGGCCGATCGACTCTAGGAACGTGACTTCCTCCTCCAGCCATTTTCGCGGCTCGCGCGTGTCATGGAGCCCGATCAGCCCCAAGACCTCGCCGCTGATCATGATCGGGATGATAAGCAACGACCGCGTCTCCAGAGCCTTCGCGAAGAATTTCAGCGTCGCATCCTTGGCAGCCTTTGTATCGCTGATCTGGATCGGTTTAGTGATATCGAAGCGCTCACCAAGCTTTTTGGCATCGATCGGTATGGTCGTGCCCAGGCTCGAAGGGATCTTCTTATCGCGGCGCCACTCATGGCTTATTTTAAGCTCTTTGCCCTCAACAAGTTGAAGCACATCGCACCGGTCCGCGTTGAGCATCCGGCCGAGTTCTGAAACAACGACGTTCAGGAATCTTTCCAGATCGATGCTTTTTGGCAGATCGCGTGCGAGCCGATCGATGATCGCCTCGCGGGCCTCATGCATTTGGATCTTTTGGTCGAGAGAGAGGACCTGGGCTTCATTCTGGTGTGTACTCATTTTGAGGCTCTATGGGCTCAGCTTGCTAATTTGATACCTTTGCCGCGGCTATGTCAAGTTGATACACCTTTAGAAGGAGGTGTGTAATTTAGAAACACCAATTTTGTTCAATTCGAGCGGTTGGATGTCTTTTGAGGTGTCGGCCGCGGCGGCTGAGGTAGAGGCTTATTCGTTGGTTTGGACGAATTTGAAGACGGTGGCGGCGCCTCGGCGGAATTAGAGTTCACATTGGAATTTGCATTCGCGGAGGGCTTTTCGTCCTTCTTGTCGGTCACAAAATCCACGCGTTTCCGGCCTGCCTCCGCATCTTCAAGAAGATTGATCGCCCTGGAGTTCTCCGGGTCGAGGTCCACCGCCTTCTTCAGCGGCGGAATTGCTTCGCGATACTGAGCTAATTTGATAAGAATGCTGCCGAGTTCCGTTTGATACTCAGTGTCTTCCGGATTCAGCTTTGCGGCTTGTCTGAGGGCCTTGGCCGCGTCCTCATCCTCGTTCAACTTATTGTATGCTCGGCCTAAATTGAAATATGCCAAATGATCGTTCTCATTTGCGTCGATTCGCTTTTTATAAGCCGCTACCGCCTTTTCGAAGGCCTTCTCCGAATTCTTTTCTTTTGGCTTTTTTTCTCCCGGCTCCGGCGTAGGGGTGATCGTCTCCTGTACTAATGCGGCGTCGCGGGTCTCTATGAGTGCGTAGGCGATGCCCAAGTGAAAATATGCATCGGCGAGGTCCGGGTCGAGCTCCACGGCCCGGTTAAGGATCTCGATAGCCGCCTCGGTTTCGCCGGTGTCAAGTAGCTTTATACCCTCGGCCAGGGCCGCTCCCGGATCGGTAAAGTCAGCAGGAGCAAGCCTGGGAGTTTGCTGTCCCATATTCGAATTGCCGTCGGCCGGTGCTTGCGAACAAGCCGCAAGGAAGGCGCTAAACAAAATTGTCGCAAAAACTACTCGGTTCATTCGAAAGCATCAACCCGGCGGAAAAACGAACTGTCGGCCTCCCAATAGATGTAGGTGAAGATGAAAGACGGTCTGGCCGCCGTCCCCATTGGTATTTATCACGATCCGATAACCTGCCTCGGCTACACCTTTATCACGGGCGATCTGTGAAGCGGAAGTGAGAAGATGTCCGAGTGTTGCCTTATGGGCTGCCTCCGATCTGTCTAACGATTCGATGTGTTCCTTCGGGATCACAAGAATGTGCACCGGAGCCTGGGGGTTCAAGTCGTCAAAGGCGAGGCAGATCTCATCCTCATAGACCTTGGAAGACCCGATGGTCCCCTCGACGATCTTGCAGAAAATGCAATCTTCGGTCTTCATAAATGGACACTAAATTAAATCACAGCGATCGGTCAACTTTAAACTGGGGTCGATCGGTTGAGACTAGGCTGGAACCGGCAGATCCTCGGGAGCGGGCTCAGAGATACGCTCGATATCCGCTCCGACCGACCGGAGCTTTCGAACGATCGTCTCGTATCCGCGGTCGATATGATAAACGCGCTCGATGCTCGTTTCGCCCTCAGCACATAGGCCGGCAAGCACGAGCGAAGCCGACGCCCGAAGGTCTGAGGCAATTACGGGTGCGCCGGTGAGCTTTGTTTTACCGCGGACCGTAGCCGAATTTCCTGCAACATGGATGTCGGCTCCCATCCGGGTGATCTCGCCGACGTGCATGAATCTATTCTCAAATATTGTTTCGGTGATAACAGAGGTGCCTTCTGCCTGGGTCATCAGTGCGAGATACTGCGCCTGCATATCGGTCGGAAACCGCGGGTAGGGCTCAGTCGTTACATCGCGCCCAACGAGGCCTTTTGGATCGCACCTTACCGAGAGCGTGCTCGGATTGAGCTCGTTGATCTCGACGCCGGCCTCACCTAACTTCTCGATCACAGTTTTCAGATGCCCGGGGACACAATTCTTGATCTCAAGTTCACCTCGGGTGATCGCCGCGGCGACGATGAATGTGCCCGTCTCGATCCGGTCGGGAATTATCGTATGCTCCGCACCGCCGAGCGCCTCTACGCCATCGATCGTGATGGTCGGTGTCCCAGCACCGCGTATACGAGCACCCATCTTATTGAGCAGGTCCGCGAGGTCCCCGATCTCAGGTTCCTGAGCGGCATTTCGTATCACTGTAGTTCCCTTTGCGAGAGCCGCGGCCATCATTACGTTCTCGGTGCCGGTAACTGTGACCTTTTCAAATTCGAGGTCTGTTCCGATCAAGCGTCCCTTTGGGGCACGGGCTACAACGTCGCCTGACTCCAAAGAAACCGTCGCCCCCAGATTTTCAAATGCCTTCAAATGAAGGTCTATTGGCCGCGTACCGATCGCACATCCGCCCGGCAGGCTGACCTTTGCCTGTCCGAATCGCGCCAAGAGTGGGCCCAAGGCAAGAACGCTTGCTCGCATCGTCTTAACCAGCTCGTACGGAGCCTCAAAAACTTGAATATTCGCGGCGTTTACCTTATGGGTACGGAGTTCTGGCGTGAGCACAGTCGCCCCGAGATCTTCCAAAAGCCGTCGCTGAGTGATCAGGTCGCGAACATACGGTACGTTGTGAAGCGTGACGGTCTCGGCAGATAGAAGAGCTGCGGCAAGACATGGCAACGCCGAATTCTTAGCCCCGCTGATCTCTATCTTGCCCTGGAGCGGCCGGCCGCCGCGAATTAGGAACTTATCCATAAGAAACGAAAAACGCCACGATCGCGTCGTAAGCGTTATTTATAGGTACCAATAGGAAATCTTATCACAGTGTGGTCCGAAAGTCCTGCCGACTATGATGTCAAATTCCGGATCTGCCTCAGGTGCCTCATCTCATGTGCGCCGCTCAGGATAAGCCACTCGTGTGCCGACAAGTCGCCAAAAAGCGGGTGTGGAAACCTTGGTTCGCCTGCGTCTATCGTTTCGAACCTGGGTCTGAGTTCTGCGAAGATCGCTTCACAACGATCGAGCGTTTCCATTGAAAATGCGATCGAGAAATTGTGGACCGGATGAACCATCTCCGGGGCCTGCAGCCTTTCATCCCGCACCGCCTCGAGCGCAGAACCAAACCCTTCAGATATCTTCGCCGAGCCGTCGGATGGATTGCTGTGAGCGGCAGCCTTGGAAAGAAGTTTGGAGCAGATCTTTGCCATTCCTTCGTTGACGATCGCAACGTGCTCGACAATCTGCCGGACGTTCCACTTGCCGGTTTCCGCAACAGACTCGATCTGCTGATCTGTCAGCCCGTTCACCGTTTCCTTAAAGCGCTCGCGGATCTTGCTGTTCGCGGCGTAGATCTCTGCAATGGTACTGTAATTCATGTTAATTAGTAGAGGCCTGCGGTGTCAGCACGAGGCGGTGCCATCTGACAAAACTGGTTGCGCTATCCGCTTCGTTCTTCATCCGGCGGATATATGCGGTCTCAAAATAAAGAAGGTCGGGCGAAGTCCAACTCAGCATCACGATCGGGTTGAACGAGACCAGAGTACTCGGATCTGGAAGGGTGCTCTGAGCAGGTGCTGCTGCATTTGCGGACTCTTGGCCTGACTCGGCATTAAGCTTTTCTGCCTGCGACCTATCATAAGCCTGGGCCGACAGAAGTAATTGATTTCTTAGCGGGATCGCAGCCTGCGTCGGGTTATTGCCCAGGGCGTCGTAGATCCGGATCTGTGTGTCGAATCCTGCGGCGACTTTTGCGGAATCGGGAGACCAAACGGGCTGCACTTTTGTAAGGGCATCATCCAAACGGCGCTCGCGCCCACTTCGTTCAACAACGCGGAGCCGGCCCATTGGGACGAAGACCGAGCCGTCCGCATCAGCCCGCCTTTCAAGCTCACGCCACTCGCGAGAATGCACCGCCATCGCGGCCAGCATCGAGCTATCCGGTGCCCAAACATAATAAAAATAAATAAACCCTTCGTTTTGGGTCACAGGTTTCGTGTCGGTTCCGTCTGCATTGCACAAATAGAGTTGCTCGGTGCGAAAGGTAAGTATGCCGACCGGCGGCTCCGGCGTCACGGCCGCTGGGGCTTCCGCCGTGGGCACCGCACCGCTATTGTCCTCTTCGGGAGTAGCCGATTCTTCCGCGTTCCCTGCCACGTTGGTTTCGGCTATCGCGGCTGGAGGCGTCGGAGCCGCGTTCGGGTCAGCATCGGCCGGATTCTCGGGCTCGGGGGAATATCCGCGCAGCATCGCAACGAACGCGAGCGAGGACGAATCTGGCGACCATCGGATGGTGTCGGGGAAATGTACGGCCATCAGATCTGACGTTACCTTCTTGAGCAGCCTGCCATCGCCCGTGTACATATCAAGCCGGAATTCGGCCTGAAGGTCACCGGTCCTGTGGTACACGGCAGCTATCCGCTTGCCGTCTGGCGAAGCTATGGTGAGGTCCAAAAGCTCCGTGGTTCTGTTTTGATCGAAATCAGCCTGTACTGCCTCATTCTTCTGTTCAGATCTGGGCGGTTGGCTCGGCTCAGGCGGCGGCACATCGGCCTCGTAACGGTAATTTAGACGCACCGAGGGCACGTCCTTGAGAGCGGACGGACGACTGCCATCGGGCATTCGTTCGTTCGAGCAAGCGGCAAGTCCGATCGCAACAAGGGCTATGCAAAAAGATCTAGAGTTCACTTTTGAGATATTCCTGATACAGGCGGCGCTGTGTGGGAGTTGGATTCTCGACAGGCACGATCGAATACTCCGACCTAAGATTTGCACCGAGCACAAATGACATTTCCCTTAGGCGGTCAAATCGGAAGACGGTGAGCTTTACAGTATCGCCCGGTTTCTTTTCGCCAAGGTAAGATTGAAGGAACTGACTGGACGCCCGATATCCGTCTATTGCCACTATTTGATCGCCCGTGTTAAGGCCCTGATCATAGGCTGGGGTTCCGGCCGGTACGGCTCGAATGGTCAACCGGCCGGCGTCCTCCGCAGTATCGGCTCCGATATAGGCACGGTTTCGGTTCGGTTGTTTAACCTCGACCTTGAGGCCGATACCTGCAAAAATTCCTCCGTAATCTATGTCGCCCTCACCTCGGACATACTTTGAGAAAAAGTCGTCCAGGCTCCGCCCGGCCATCATTTCGGACACCCTTTGGTAATCTTCGGGAGTATAATTTTTCCCTTTCTTATAAAATTCATCGTACAAATAGCGCAGTACATCATCCAGCGACTTCGAGCCGCCCGAGGCGGTCCTAATGGTGATGTCCAACATCATATTCACGACCTCGCCCTTGTCGTAGTAAGAGATCTGATTGTTGATGGAGTTTTCGTCCTGCCGGTAGTATTTGATCCAGGCGTCAAAACTGGCCTCTTCAAGACTCGTTTCGAGGCGACCGGGGCGAGCCTGCAGATCGGAGATCATTCCTGCCTTGTTGTTAAGCAACTCCGTGTCTGAGATCAGCCCGGCTCGCCGCAATATCAGACCCTCATAGTAAGCCGTGGCACCTTCAGCTACCCACAGCAATTTGGTGTAATTCTCATTCTCATAATCGAAAGGGCCTAAGGCATCGGGCCTGATCCGTTTCACGTTCCATAGGTGAAATACTTCATGGGCGACAAGACCTAGAAATGCTCGATAACGGGCCGCCGGTTTGAATCCGAAACGGTTCCATTGGAGTGCGGTCGAATTCAGATGCTCCAGTCCGCCTCCACCGCGGAGGTTAACAATGATTGTGTAGTCATCGTAAGGAAGTTCGCCAAAGATCTTATAGCCCTCTTCAAAGATCTTGGCAGAGTCGCGAGCGATGGCGTTCAAGTCGTAATTGCCTTCTCCAGACATCACGACTCGGTGCGGCTTTCCCTGTACAGTGAATGTGATCTCGTTAAAATTGCTCACCTCGAACGGCGAGTCATAAAGGATGTCGAAATTTGGGGCACGGAATGTATTTGGCTGCCCGGCAATACTCGGTAAGCCAGTTGCGATCTTCCAATCGCCAAACGGCATAACCTTCAGAGTAGATGGAGCAGTAAGTTGGCCTTTGGGGAACATGAGAAGCGCGGCGTTGTTCCAAAACGCGTGCTCGTCGTTGAGTTCGTTGGTGCGCACGGTCAGCTCGTTCGAGTAAACGCGGTAAGTCGCGACGAGTTCAACAGTACCTTTGGAATCGATCTGCCAGGTATTTTTGTTTATCTTCCTCCATGCGAGCGGCTGCCCGCTCCCGTCCCTAACGGCAAAATCCTGCACATGCCGGGCATATTCGCGAACCAGATAACTTCCGGGTGTCCAAACCGGCATTTTCAGCTCGGCCTTATCGGGCATCTGGGTCCATTTCAAGCGCATTTCTACCTCGAGAAGGTGGGTCGCCGGTTTCGACATCGAGACCGTGTAGGCGATCTCGGGTTGAGTCTGTCGAGCCACAGGCTGTGACGGCCGGTTCCGGACTGCACTTTGTTGAGCAGGAAATTCTTTCGCCATAACGGTAAAGAGCACAGCGATGGAAACGGTCAGGCAAATGAGGCGTTGAGCGCGGTCGAGTGCGATTCGTTTCATAATGGTATTCGTTTACAGAGCATTCTACTACGAAACAATTTGATGACCGAAATGCTGCAGGTAGTGGCAGCCGCCGGAATTGCTAGAAATGCGGCCTCCGTGTAAAACTCGAAGGGAGATGGCTGAACCGAAAGAATCGAAGGGCAAAACTTTATTCACCGCCCCTTTGGTCATAATTCTAATTACAGTTTTTATTGATCTGATCGGCTTCGGAATGGTCATACCGATCCTGCCTTTTTACGCCGAGACCGCACCATACAACGCGACACCGTTTGAGATAGGAATGCTATTTTCCATCTACTCATGGATGCAGTTCTTTTTTGCCCCTGTTCTTGGCCGGCTTTCTGACCGCTACGGCCGCAGGCCTATACTGCTCATAAGCTTGATCGGATCGGCTGTCGGTTATTTTCTGATCGGCATTGCGGGCACATTGACGCTGGTTTTTGCCGGGCGAATAATGGGCGGCATCACCGGCGGAAACATCTCGACCGCGCAGGCTTATATCGCCGACGTTACTTCGCGAGAGAATCGGGCAAAGGGCATGGGACTTTTCGGCGCGATGTTTGGGCTCGGGTTCATTCTCGGACCTGCACTGGCCGGGATCTTAAGCAAGTACGGCATTCATGTGCCATTCTTTTGCGCTGCCGGCCTCTCGCTGGCAAATTCGGTGGCTCTTTACTTTTTTCTACCCGAAACAATAACGCCGGGTGCTGTCGTCGCGAAACGCAAGAATCGCTTCATCGAGCTGATGGAATCATTAAAGGAGAAGGCCTTTGGGACGATTAACCTGGTCTATTTCCTACTCGTGACCGCCTTTTCGATAATGACTTATGCTTTTGTGTTGTTTACGGCCTATCGGTTCGGGTACAACGCGGAGCAGAACGGCTATCTGTTCGCCTTTGTCGGCCTGATCGCGATCATCGGACAAGGATTTCTCTTCCATAGACTTGTTAGCCTAATTGGCGAAACGAAGCTTACTGTCATAGGCTGCTCCCTAATGGCGCTGAGCCTTACGGCATTTCCTTTACTTGGCCCCGAGTTCGGCGGACTAGGCGGCTTGTTGGCCACATGCTCGGTACTGTCTATCGGAAATGCGTTTGCGTCGCCGTCATTGACGAGTCTGGCCTCAAAGATCTCGTCTGAGGACCGGCAAGGCGCGTCCCTTGGGATAATGCAGTCGGGGGCAAGTCTGGCTAGGGCGATCGGGCCTACAGTCGGAGGGGTGCTGCTGAACAATGCGTTCAACAAGGTGGATGACGTTACCGTCACAAGAACCTTTTGGACGGCGTCGGTAATAATGCTGATCGCGATGGGTGCAGCGATCTACGCGATACGTATAGTCCGTGACCACCAAGATGCCGCCGCGATCTAACTAACTGCCCGCTGGCGTAGTTTTGAGGCGACTGGAAATGAAAGGATGAACGTCGTCCCTTTGCCCTGTTCGCTGAATGCTTCGATGGTGCCGCCGTGCTCCTGAACGATGCCGTAAGTAACCGCAAGCCCGAGCCCGGTGCCGTTGCCTACTCCCTTCGTCGTAAAGAATGGGTCAAAGATCTTGCCGAGATTTTCCGGCGGGATACCTTCACCCGTGTCGGCGACCTCGATCTTGATCTCGTCTTCCGCGATAACCCGGGTGCGAAGCGTGATCTTTCCGCCATTGATCATAGCGTCGCGAGCGTTGAGGATCAGGTTGGTGAAAACCTGCTGTAGCTTTCCACCGTTGCCAAATATAGGAAGCATCTCGGGCGAATAATCCTTAACGATCTCGATATTTGATTTACGTATCTGCGGCTCCAAAAGCTGCAAGGAATCATCCATCAGTTGGTTGATATCCATGTCGGTCGAATCGGTAACACTCCCGATACGTGAGAAATTCAGGAGGTTGCTTACGATGTTGCTCGCCCGGTCGGTCTGCCGCTGCATTTTCTGCAGCAAGGCATGTTTTGGATCTGTCTCAGGGATCATTCCCAGAAGCATCTGGGTGTAGCTTGAGACTCCCGTCAGCGGCGTATTCACTTCGTGGGCGACACCGGCCGCGAGCAGGCCAATGCTAGAAAGCTTTTCGCTTTGCTGCAGAGTCTCCTCGAGCTTGATCCTAGAGGAAACGTTCTCAAGCACGACGATGGCGCCGGATTGCGAGCTCGATACGGACCGCAGCGGAGCGACAGCGACGTTCAGCATAAGAGACCTGCCTTTCGCGTCATATGCGTGCATCTTGTACGCATTGCGGATCTCCGTTAGATGCCACCTCGATTTCCCTAGAATGTTGCTGAGATTATAGGCGAAGGTCTCATCGAATACTTCTTCGAAAAGCTTGCCCGAAACCTCGTCTCGCGGCAGTCCCATCATCTCTTCGAATGTCGTGTTGCAACGGGTGATGCGGCCGTTCTCATCAACGGCGATAAGGCCGACATTCACCGACTCGACGATGGATTCGTTAAACTCCTTGAGCAACGACAGTTCTTCCGTCTGTTCTTTCTGCTGCTGATAGAGGCTGCTGTTCTCGATAGCGACCGCAATATAGCCAGATACCGTTTTCAGGATCTCAAGGTCTTCCGAAGACAGAAGCGAACCGTCCCGCGCTCGCCCCAACCCGATGACGGCCACCATTTTGCTTCTCACGACGCAAGGAACGTAATAGTGCAGTTCCTGGCGGATCGGAAAATTTCCGTTCTCGTTTCCGAACATTGGAACAGATGAAACAAGATCGTCTGCGACGTCGAATTCGTCCGCTCGGACAATGCCCTTTTCTGCAGATTTCTGACGGATCATCTGCTTGAAATCGCTTGGGAGACGGTAGCTATCGCTAAGACCTATGGATTTGGCTATTTCATAACTGCCCGGCGTTTCGTCGCTTTCTATGAATACCGCAAGCTTTTCGACATCGAGCACCTGCTGCAGCCTTTCGGTAAGACCGTCCAGAAGCGGGCCCATCGCGGTCGTTGCTGAAAGAGTTCGGCCAAAGTCAAGAAGCCCGCTTCTCAGATCATATCTTGGACCGTAGAAAAACCGCTCCGCACGCTCTTGGAGAAAATTCTTCAGCGGTTCGCTCAACATAACTATCGCCGCCATCGCGACGATCGCGATCAGGGCACGCAGCGTTATTTCGGTAGATGAAAGGTTGCTGCCGACAGCCAGGAAGACCAGACCAAGGGCCACGGCGCCGATCATCATCGCGATCGCGATCGTTGTGATCGCATAGACCAATGCACGCCGCACGACGACGTCAACGTCCATGAGTCGGTAGCGTACTACCGAGTGACCAAAGCTCAGCGGAATAAGGGCGAGTGGAAGTGTTGTGATAGCTGTCGTAAGAGTATCATCCGGCAGGTAAACAAAACGCCTCGCGACCTGAACGCCAACGATCGGTATGACCGAAACGAAAGTGCCCCACATTGCCCATTTCAACCGCTGGCGAACGAGAACCTGTTTACTGCTGAAGAATCGCCAGATCAGGATCGTCGAGCCGATCGAGATCCCTGCGACGAAGTGGATCAGCAGCATCTGATTGAGTCGGTTGTAGACATGATTCGCTGCGATGAAACTCCTGAGCGGAGTTGTAAGCGCCTCGAACGGCAAAAGCGAGCCCAGTGTCAAAACGAGCGCTGTCGACGTAAGCACGGCGGCCGGGATATAAAGGACCAACGTTTTCCACTTTTCCCGATCGAATATTTCACTTCGAACCGGGTACCGGAAGCAGAAATGCATGAACAGCGGGACGAAGAACGCAAAAGCAAGATCGTCGAGAAGGCTGACCGCCATGTCAAAGTCCTGCTCGGCCCCGAGCGGTTTATAGACATGAAATACAAAGGCCGCCAGGCAGATCGTCGCAAAATGGAGGACGAAGGGCGAACGGCTGCCTTGCTTGAACAATACAAAGACTCCGATGCCAAGCCAAACCAGCCCCACGAACGAAAGAAAAATCAGTGCAGGAGTCCAACGCGGAAGCGTGTCGATATTTCTTAGATCGGCGTAATAGAAGTTATTCGAGAATGTGTACGAAGTTTTCTGATAAAAATAAGTAAGACTTCCACCGACGCCTGCTGCATCCAGATACATCGGCACATCAGCAGGCGACGCAACTTCATCAAAGGTTTTGCCGTCGAGGCTGATCGTAAGGAGTTTGTCGCCCGGCGATATGCCCGCACGCGAACCGGCGAGACCAGGCAAAACCTTCTCCGCATAAATCCCGTCGGCCCTCTGCAGCCACACTACGCCATCAGTCGGAGGGAGTTCGCGAGACGCTCTCTGAGCAAGATTAAGGGCTCCACCCGCAGCAAATAGGACCGCGAATACCAGCCAAATTAAACTCCAACTTGTAAGGACCTTTCCCTTCATGGGTGTGGGCAAACTAATGCAACAGTTTTAGAACGCAAGGTTTGTTCCAACAACCCTCATATCAACACCACCGTTAAGTCAATACATCTGAACCATTTAGGAGATCTACAGTAAAGTAGTAGGCCGCCCAGGGGGCGGGAAAATCCAGATTTCTAGTCAGTAATCCAATAATTTGTAGAATCCGGTAAAGGAAAAGGGCCCGCAACAGGTAAAGCCTTACTTGCGAGCACCTTAGTAGATCTTATAGGGATCAGAACCTGACTAGTATGCCGCCGCGCAGAGTAGGACCCTGACCGATCAATCTTAAACTTCCTTCCTCACTTGCGATCCCGGTATGAAAATCAAAAATATTGCGTGCGTCGACAATGGCTTCGGCGCGGATCGGAAGGCCCAGCGTTGGAAGGGTCTGTGTCACAAGTATACTCATACTTGGATCGTAGATCGCCAGCCTTCCCTGGAACGGGTCGATGGCAAAAATCGTCGCGTCAGGGGAAAGCCGGAAAACGGTCTTTATGTTAGTGCCTGTTTTGAAATCAGCGTCTACTTGGCCGAAAAAAGTTTGGAACGCGCCAGTCTCGAACAACTCGCTTGCCCGATTCAGACCGTTGAGGGACAGCCGTTGGCCTCGCCCAAAACTATATCCCGCAGAGGTACTTATTCGGCCAGTTAGCCTGCGGTTATACACCAGGCTGATGCCTTGTGTCTCGCCCTTCTGATTTCCCGTAAATTCCTCAAAACCATAGGTGGCGTTTCCAAGCGGCGAAGACGCGACACCGACGCCCCGCGAGAACGTCGCATCAATAAAGAGATTGGCATCAATGCTCGACTTGTTATCAAGTACTCGCTGGAAACCCAACTCGAACCGACTGCTCCTGTTCATTACCGGTTTGCCGTTCTCTATCAACACTTCTTCCATAGAGACCGGTTCTCTAAATATGACCTGAGCATCCTCCAAGGCGATCGCACGTGACCAATTCTTGTCCTCGGTCTGCGTCGTGAACGCCGTGCGAAGTCTCGTTCTGGGATTTATATCGTACTGAAAGCCTAGGCGTGGGCTGATCGAGAAGTCACTCCCGGCTCCAAAGAATCTGGCGTAATCGAAGCCATAAACGAGGACGATCCCTTCTCGTATCTTCCATTCATCAGTTGCCTGAAGGGAAAACTGATTCAGTATATCGGCATCGAGATCGGGATCGGCTGCGAGTTTTCCGAGTTTACCTATCGAGGCGGCGAGGCGTAATTGATGATCGTCATTTGGCCGGATCTTAGCTTGGGCCTCAAAACGCTGAGGGGCCGAGGTTCCGCTTCCGGTTTGAGCGGCCAGAACGAGTTCGGTGCTGTCTGTGACCGGGAGCAAGGTTGCCAAATTCAGACCTACGAAATTACCTTCTTCCGTAGAGGAAAAATAACTTTCGGCAACAGTTCGGCTTTCGCGTTTCGCGGCGTCTTCTGCGGGAGCGGATTCCCCTTCGCCTATCTCAACCGGAACGTCGCCTTCAGAATTTTGATATATCGACCTGCTGATCGATGCCGCCCGTCGAGCCCATTTGGGGTTGTTCCTGTCAACCCGTTTCTCCGGCAGAGTGTTCCCGCTCCCCGATCTTTCGAGCTTGAACCCATACGTGAGTTGCGCCGACCGCAGTACTTCGACATCCGCGACCGTAGCAGGATTAAACCCCTGGGCCACTGCCAAAACGGTGTATCTCCCAGGATTGATTCGTGCTAAAAAACTCCCGTCCGCACCCGATTGGACTTGCTTTAAAAGGATCGCAGTGCCCGAACGGAAAACCGCGACAGTAGCGTCTCCAATCGGTTTTCCACCTTCGGAAAGGACGACACCCTTGATCACGGCCAAACCCGAGGGCTGTGCTGAGGCCGGCATCACACCGGCAAATAGTAGCGACGCCATAGGCAATACTGCCAACGCAATCGACAATATCGATGGGTGCTTTCGAGTTTTGATCATCAGATACAAACCCACATGGGAGCGAACCTTTTCAACAAGGATCCGTCAGAACTTCATTACTCGAACGGCCCAGACCTAACTCCTGACAACTCACGTATTTTCGGGGCAAAAACCAACGGTGTCAAGCTGTAAAAAGGCACCTCTGCTTAGGCACTCAGATGCAACCACCTTGACAAAGTTTGCCCCGCGGTTAGAATTAGTTCTTGCCCGCGATCGCTGTGGGCAAGATTTATCGGAGACGTGGCTGAGTGGCTGAAAGCGGCGGTTTGCTAAACCGTTGTACTCCAAAAGGGTACCACAGGTTCGAATCCTGTCGTCTCCGCCATTTTGGATTTATGTTGCAAGATCGTTGTTGGCCGTCAGGGATGTATTCTGACGGCTTTTCAATTCTTGTTTCCTAGTTGGGGGCGGTCCAGCTTTGCGACGAAATTGCCCTGGTAGATCGACGACTTTGGGCGAAACGACGCTGATTCGCCTACAGCCCGTGTTTACGCCTATAATCGTCATTTATGACGACACGCGTTCGCTTTGCTCCTAGCCCTACGGGATATTTACACATCGGTTCTGCTCGGACCGCCCTCTTCAATTATTTATTCGCCAAACACACCGGAGGCAAGTTCTTGCTTCGCATCGAAGACACCGACCTCGCACGTTCGACCGAGGAATCGACGCGCTCCATCCTGGAGGGGTTAGAGTGGCTTGGCTTTGCCCCCGACGAAGAGATCGTATTTCAATCAAACAATGCTGACAGGCACCGTGCGATCGCGTTGAAATTGCTTGAAGATGGCAAAGCCTACCGCGACTTCGCACCGAAGGAAGGCAAAGCGGAAGGCAGCGTGAAAGACGCCATCAAGGAACGCGCCCGTGCCGGGCAGGGACAAAAGAGCATGCGGGATAATCCGTTCCGCGATATTTCCGAGGTTGAAGCGGAAACACGCATCGCCAATGGCGAGCCGTTTGCGATAAGACTGAAGGTAGCGGAAACGGGGAAGACCTCTTTTGAAGATGAGGTTTACGGCCTGCAGGAACGAGACTATGCTGAGACGGAAGACCTGGTGCTGCTTCGGTCTGACGGGCACCCGCTCTACAACCTCGCGGTCGTTTGCGACGACATCGAAATGGGCATCACTCACGTTATCCGCGGGCAGGACCACCTGACGAATACACACAAGCAGGTCCTTATCTACCGTGCCCTAGGCATCGAGCCGCCCAAGTTCGCTCATTTACCCCTTATCATGGCACCGAACAAGGGCAAACTCTCTAAGCGAAAGCACGGCGAGGTCGTTTCGATGACGACCTATCGTGATGCAGGCTTTCTCGCGGAGGCGTTCCGGAATTTTCTCGCGTTACTGGGTTGGTCGGCAGGTGAGGAACGGGAGATATACTCGCTTGACGAACTGATCGAAAGATTCTCGCTCGATGGGATCCATCGCTCGAACGCCGTTTTCAATTTTAAGGAAAACGACCCGCGACACTGGACCGACGATAAAGCGATCTGGATGAATGCCGAATACATCCGTACAATGCCGCTCACCGATCTGCTGCCGTATGTAAAAGCCGAGCTAAGGTCCGCTAAGCTATGGCGCGAGGAATACGATGAAGAGGATGCGCTAGCCCGCGGGTCAGCTCGGGCAAAACACGGGCGTGAGCCTATGGATAAGGTCTGGTTTGAACGGACCATTGACCTGATTCGAGCGCGGTTCTTTACACTCAAGGATTTCTCATCGCAGGGCCGGGCATACTTTAGCGAGGATTACGATTTCGACCCGGCGGCAGTCGCGAAAAATCTCACAAAGTTTCCAGAGCTCCGCGATTGGCTGCCGGAACTGGCTGATCGTTTCGAATCTCAGTTCGAAAGCCAACCGTACACCGAGGAGAACATCGAAACGGTCGTAAAGGCCTTCACCGAAGAAAAGGGAACCAAGCTCGGCGTAATAATGAACGGCGCCCGCACCCTGCTGACTGGCGTCGCCGTCGGCCCTTCGATGCTGGCGGTTTTTGAGACGATAGGAATAGAGAAGGCGGTAATGCGGCTTAGAAGCCAAGTTGCCTGGAATTAAAAAGGAACAAAATGAAGGGATTTAAATCAAACATTGAAAAAGACACTCTCAAGAACAAGGATTTTCGAAAGGTCCTTTACACGTCGGCATACAGCCAACTGGTTTTGATGAGCCTGAAGCCGAAGGAAGAGATTGGCTCAGAGGTGCACGAGGAGAATGATCAGTTTCTGCGATTCGAAAGCGGTACTGGGCGGGTGGTGATAGACGACAGCAAGTACACCGTAAAGGACGGCGACGCGGTCGTTATACCGGCCGGCGCTCGGCACAATGTCATCAATACTTCGGCTGCTGAGGAACTCAAGCTCTACACTATTTACTCACCTCCGCATCACAAAGATGGGATTGCCCGGGCGACAAAGGAAGAAGCCGAAGCGAACGACCAAGCATTCGACGGCAAGATGACTGAAAAGCGTTCAAGAAAGCAGATTGGCAAGATCTAGTTCATACCTCGATCACTCGCCGCTTCACCGGCGATGACAGGACGATCGTGGTTGTCGTGATCCCATAAGGAGTCAGGCGGTCGATCATTTCCTGCAGATGCTCTACCGAAGCAACCGCGACCTTCATTATGAACGAATCGCCACCGGTACCGCGGTGGCATTCCAGCACCTCATTCGACTTCTTCGCTACCTCGATGATGTGGCTGTAATCCACCCCAGAAATGCTCATTCTCACGAACGCCGTTATCGGAAGGCCGACTTTAGCGGTATCGATCTCGGCACGATAGTCCGTAATTATTTTCGCGTCTTCCAGCTTTCGAACGCGCTCGATGACGGCGGGCGTTGTAAGACCGACCCGACGCCCGAGTTCTGCATAGCTGGTGCGGGCATCCATCTGCAACTCGACTAGTATCTTACGGTCTATCTCATCGATCATTTCGCTGCTCTTCCTCTTGCATCGGCCATTGGCTCGGTGACCGCGACACGTCACATTTCATTTTGCTTCATAATATAAGGCCTTTGCTTCAAATAAACTAATAATATTAAGCAAGCATACGATATTTACTAAGGTTCCGTATTCAAAAGCATTATCGTTTCCATTAGAATAGATTATTCAGGGATAACTTGGTCTTTTACGCCTGCATCGAAGTTATGGAAGGAGCCGCTGCAATGCTTACCGAAACCGTTACAACCGCCGCAGAATCCGATTTTGCGATCGAGAATTTTCGAATCTCTGACGAGGACTTGCCGCGGTTTAAGGATCTGAAGTTCGAAAACATAAATGAACTTCATCTTGATCACCCGGGGGCAAACGATGCGGAATATCGCGCGAGGCGCGACCATATCGCGGCCTTGGCAAAGAATTTTCGAATGACAGGTGAGATCACCGATGTCGAGTACAACGCACGCGAGCAACGGGTCTGGCGTTATGTCGCGGAGGAACTTGAGGAGCTGCAGGAGAAATATGCGTCCCCTTTTTATTTACAGGCGAAAAAGGACCTCGGCATCCGTACTGACCGAATTCCGCAGCTAACGGAAATGAATCGCAGGCTGAAGGAGCTAACGGGCTTTCGGCTTGCACCGATCGAAGGGTTGGTTGAAACACGCGGCTTTCTCTCGTGGCTTTCATATCGGGTGATGCTCTGCACGCAATACATCCGCCACCACTCGCAGCCGGCTTACACCCCCGAGCCGGACATCGTTCACGAAGCGATCGGCCACATCCCGATGTTCACAAATCCGGCTTTTGCCGACTTTTCACAGTTCATAGGCCACGGCGCGCGAATAGCCAACGAAAAACAGCTTGAGGGACTCGGGCGGCTCTATTGGTTTACCGTCGAATTCGGCCTCGTCGAACACGGAGGCGGGATCAAAGCGTACGGTGCAGGTCTTCTTTCCAGTTTTGGCGAACTCGAACACGCCTTTTCATCGAACGTGGAACTGCGTCCTTTCGACCTTGAACGTGTGATCGAGACCCCGTACGAATATAGCGATATGCAGCCGATGCTCTACGTAATTCCGTCATACTCAGAGCTTAAGGATGTGACGCGGCGATATATCGAAAGTCTTTCTTAGTTTTTAGTTAAGAGTTCTTTGACAATCTCTTTGAGTTCAAAAGGGTCAAAAGGTTTGGTCACATAGCGGGTCGCACCAGCGTTTTCCGCTTCGTTAAGGTTGTCCATCATGGCAGCCGCCGAAGTAAATATAATGGGAGTATCCGGATATCGGGAGCGAATTTCTCGACAAAACTCTACTCCCGAGCCATCCGGCAGCCAGTTGTCCAGCATGAAAATGTCGAAATGCTGGGTCTGGTAATGCGGTTTTGCACTCGCGAGGGTGTGCGCCACCGTCATCTCGTAGTCCGCTAGAACAATATTGAGAATCTTGCAGGACTCGATATCGTCCTCGACTATTAGAAATCGCTTTCGTTCCATTTTGGGAATTGGCCAAAAGGCCGCGAGGGCGACCTTCCCCGGTTCGAATAATGGGAAGAGTTGAGTGCAGTTTAAGGGAATCAGACGGCCGTTGTCTGTCGGGTTGCCGACATAGGCGAATGTTTTTCCGCGTTGACGAATTCTGAAAACTCGTGTTCGATAAGGTCGTAGCATTCGCACGCGTTTCGCTTGAGACGTTCGAGGTCAATTATCTCGATCTTGCCGCGGCTGTAATCGATAATGCCTTCTTTTTGCAGTCCGTTCGCTATGCAACCGATGCTGGTTCGCTGAACGCCGAGAAAGTGGGCAAGGAACTCCTGGGTGAGTTTAACGTGCCGGTTACCCGAGCGATCGCACATGACCGCCAGCCACCGGCACATTCGCGATCGAATGGAGTGGAAATGGTTGCAGACCGCGGTCTGGGCGAGTTGGCGGATCTCGACGTAGCTATACCTGAGAACGGCGTCGTGAAACACACCGCGAAGCGCGAAGAGGCTGCGCACCCGGCTTGAATCCACAACGTAGCCTTCGGTGGGTGCTTGTACGAGTGCCTGGTAGGGCATCGAGTTTTTGCCGAGCAGGACCGGCGTGCCGATCATGCCTTCAAAACCGGTAAACCCGACCTCGACGGCGCCGCCATCCTGCGTTTCTGCAAGCAGCGAGATCATCCCTTTATTTGGGAAATAGAACCGCTTGAGGGCATCGCCGGAAAGGGCAACGAAATGGCCGACGGGAAACGAAACGAGATCGAGATGCGGCTCGATAAAACTCCGCTCATCCGGCGGCAAGATCGACATTAGCCGGTTAACTGGGGGTAAGGGCTGTGAGGGAGCGTCATGCATAGTTTTGCAGTAATCTTATTTGAAAACTGACTCTTTTGGAAGTGCTTTCGGATCAAGGGCCGTCCGATTAATCTGGTTCTTTTCGGACAACTTCGAGTATTTTTATCGGTTAGAGTCTCGAATCGAATTATATAGGGAACCTGAAATTTCCTAGAGAACTCAAATGCAGCGAATCTTACATCTAATAAAACTTACGATTCCGGTTTTGGTGTTTGCATCCATATCCATTGCGCAGAGTCCCCAGACCTTCCTTCCTGGAAAGCCCTTCACGTTCAGTTTCGCGCCTGAAGAAACTCGCCTATTTGTCCTCGAAATGAAAGCTGACGACTATGCCGAGATTACGTGGCTTGCGAATGACAACCTAGTACTGTCATTCGCATTCTTGGACTCAACAGGAAAGGCAGTTTCCGTCGGAGATTCTATTTCTAACGATTCTGCCGTTTTCATTGCGCCGAAAGCGGATAGGTATAGCTTTTTGCTAAAGTATGACGAATCGAAGGAGCTCACGGGGCCGCAAAGGATATCGATTGAGTATTCAAACAAATTCAGTCTTCCAAAAGGAAGTAGACAAAAAGACGTCAGACGAATAAATGGATTTGATATCCGAATCATGTACGCTCCCGAAGCCGGTGAGGATTACGGTGACAACGTCGTTCTTTTCGAGAAGAAAGGAATCCTGAAAGGAATTCTACGACAAGGTGGAAACGCTACTTACGTGGGATTTAGCTTTCCTGACAATCCCGCTGAGGCAAAGACAGTTTCCGCAAGAAAGCAGGTCAATTTGATTCGAAGTACCTTAGACAAAACAGGTGACCGCATTCCCGACGTAATGATCAATTACTTTTCCGGGGGCGCCCATTGTTGCTTTAGTACATACTTTGTCAATTTGGGGGATGCGATAGACCTCATCGAGGTACTCAACACAGACAACGCGGGCCTGAGCGTAATTGGACCTAATCCTAAAGGCGGGCTGAGATTTGCGACCAACGAGAACGCCTTCGCTTATTGGAATATACATTATGCAGGATCGCCCATGCCCGACGTGATCGTTGAGTTCCAAAACGGCGAACTGCGTCCGAATTTTGAATTGATGAAAAAGCCTGCCCCGCCATTGGCAAGGCTTAAGGCCAAAGCGAGAGCGGCATCTCTCAAGATTTCAAACGCTCCTTACACAGAGGTAGGAATGGATTTTGAGGAGGCATTTTGGAGTGAAATGCTTGATTTAATCTATTCGGGGAACGAAGACCTGGCTTGGCAATATTTTGAACTAGTATGGCCTACAACGAAGCCCGGGAAAGAGACGTTTACAGCTGACTTTAAGGAGGCTCTTGCCGAAAGCTACTACGGGACGAAGACGATCAACACTAGCAACAGCATAAGGAACGGCATGCGCCTCTTTGAGAAACTTTATAATAGAATTCGCGAGCAGTAATGCTAGCTATTGAAGGATTGTGACTGATTATGACTGACAAGAATCCATTAGGACTGAAGAAGATACATCACGTTGAGTTTTATGTCGGCAATGCAAAGCAGGCTGAGTTTTACTATCGCAAGGCGTTTGGGTTTTCGCGGCATGCTTATCGCGGCCTGGAGACGGGCGATCGCGATCTGACGAGCTATGTGATGCGGCAGGGAAATGTGAATTTTGTGCTGTCGGCGCCGATGGGCCCGGAGCATCCGGCCGCGGAGCACATCAAAAAGCATGGCGACGGAGTTCGCGATATCGCGTTTCTCGTTGAGGACGCCGATCACGCATTCAACGAAGCGGTAAAACGCGGTGCGGCCGCCGTCACACAGCCGCACGATTGGCACGACGACAACGGCTCGGTCCGTCACGCCGCGATCGCGACGTACGGAGACACTATCCACTCGTTCATCTCGTACAACAATAATAACGGCCATAATTACTCGGGCCCGTTCCTTCCGGGGTTTATCTCGCAGGAGGTTGAGGGCAAGGGTGTCGGGTTAATGATCGTCGATCACATTGTCGGCAATGTCGAGCTCGGCAAGATGAATGAGTGGTGCGATTTTTACCGCGATGTCCTAGGCTTTTTCCGCTACATCACGTTTGACGATAAGGACATCTCCACCGAATATTCGGCGCTGATGTCGATCGTGATGTCGGATGGCCAGCATAATATCAAGTTCCCGATTAACGAACCGGCTGAAGGAAAAGGCGGCAAATCGCAGATCCAGGAATACATCGATTTTTACCGCTCGGCCGGGGCTCAGCACGTCGCCCTGCTATGCCGCGACGTCCTCTCGACGGTCGCGCAACTGCAGGAGAACGGCGTCGAATTCCTTCGGGTACCGGACACGTATTACGAGGAACTGCCAGACCGTGTCGGCGAGATTGACGAGAGTATCGACGATCTGAAACGACTAGGTATCCTCGTCGACCGCGACGACGAAGGCTACCTGCTCCAGATCTTCACAAAGCCGGTCGAAGATCGCCCGACGGTGTTCTACGAAATACTTCAGCGCAAGGGGTGCAAGGGTTTCGGAAAGGGCAACTTCAAAGCTCTGTTCGTTTCGATCGAAGAGGAACAAAGGCGGCGCGGCAATCTCTAGGAATAATAGCCACGAATGGCACGAATTCGATCCTTTGCTCCGACCGACCTTGATGCAGTCGTTGCCATCTTTCGCTCGAATATTCCGAAGTATTTTGATCCGGGTGAAGAACAGGGGCTGTACGATTTCTTGCGCGACACCCGGGCTCAGGATTATTACGTCATGGAAGTGGGCGGCGAGGTCGTGGGTTCGGGTGGGATCGGATTGAATGGTGATCTCGATCCTCCGACCGTCTCGCTTTGCTGGGGGATGATCAGGGATGACCGTCTCGGGACCGGTCTAGGAAAGGCTATGACCGAGTTTCGCATTGCTCTGGCAAACGAAAAGTACCCGGGCGTGCCGCTTACGATCGGGACATCTCAGCACACGGAGGGCTTCTATAAGAAGTTCGGCTTTCAAACGGTTGAACGCGTCCCTGATGGCTTTGGGCCCGGTATAGACGAATGCATGATGCGGAAAGAAAATTAGCCGGAGTTCACACAAATTATACTGGAATCTTCAAGCCCGCATTCGTGCAATTCCCATGAATTCGTGGCTAAATTCAACTTATGGGCCTTGAGTATCTTTCGGGTTTTGGAAACGAGTTTGCGGCCGAGGCGGTCGAAGGAGCGCTTCCGGTCGGGCGAAATTCGCCGCAGAAGGCGCCGCTAGGGCTTTATGCAGAACAGCTTTCGGGCACCGCCTTCACCGTTCCGCGTGTTTTCAATAAGCGGACATGGACATATCGGATCAGGCCGAGTGTGATGCACAAACCGTTCGAGCGGATCGACAATCGACTCTGGCAGAGCAAGCCGGATGATATTGACGTGACGCCGAATCAGCTTCGCTGGGACCCGCTGCCGATACCCGGTGAGCCGACAGATTTTATCGAAGGCATCACGACGATCGCCCTCAACGGTGACCTATTTTCGCAGGCCGGCATCGGCATTCATATCTATACGTGCAACGAGGATATGGACGGCCGGTATTTCTACAACGCCGACGGCGAGATGCTGGTCGTTCCTGAAATGGGATCGCTGACCATTTACACCGAGTTAGGTGTGGTCGAAGTCGGGCCGGGTGAGGTGTGCTGTCTGCCAAGGGGGTTGAAGTTTCGAGTGTCGGTGACGGGAGATTCGCGCGGCTACATCTGTGAGAACTACGGCGCGCAGTTTCGTCTTCCCGATCTGGGCCCGATCGGAGCCAACGGCCTGGCGAATCCGAGAGATTTTGAAACGCCGGTAGCGTGGTACGAGGACGTTGATGGCGAATTTGAACAGGTAGCGAAATTTGCCGGAAATCTTTGGTCGTGCAAGGTCGATCATTCGCCGCTCGACGTAGTTGCCTGGCACGGCAACTACGCGCCCTACAAGTACGACCTCCGTCGCTTCAACACCATCGGCTCGATCTCGTTCGATCATCCCGACCCATCGATCTTTACGGTACTCACCTCGCCATCAGGTGAACCGGGCGTCGCAAACTGCGACTTCGTGATCTTCCCCGACCGGTGGCTGGTCGGCGAAGACACATTCCGCCCGCCCTGGTATCACCGCAACACTATGAGCGAATACATGGGACTCATCTACGGCGCGTACGACGCTAAGGAAGAAGGTTTCGTCCCCGGCGGCGGCTCGCTCCACAACCAGATGTCCGCTCACGGCCCGGACCTCGATGCGTTTGAAAAGGCTTCGAACGCCGATCTCAAACCGCAAAAACTCGTCGGCACAATGGCGTTCATGTTCGAATCACGCTACATCATTCGCCCGACAAGGTTTGCGATGGAGTGTGCCCAGTTGCAGCATAACTACAACGACGTATGGCAGGGGTTGAAGAAGAATTTCAGAACTTAAACATGTCGACGAAAGAATTTAAGTTCGGAGCCACCGCCGAAAAAGGCGAAGTCTCAGCCCTTCTGATGCGGCCCGAAAGTGCGGCGCATCTGCTGGTGCTTGGGCATGGGGCAAGTACGAACATGCGGCACGCGACGCTGCAGGCGATCGCGGAGGCTCTGGCCGCGCAGAAGATCGCGACGTTTCGATACAACTTTCCTTACTCAGAGAATGGAACAGCGAGGAATTCGACGGGTGTGTGCGTCGAGACTATCAGGAATGCTTGCAAAGCGGCCCATGAGGCGGCACCTGATCTGAAGCTTCTTGCCGGCGGGCATTCCTTCGGCGGGCGGATGACAACAACCGCACAGAGCGAATTGCCGCTCGATAATGTGGCGGGCCTGGTGCTTTTCTCTTTCCCTCTTCATCTTCCCGGTCGGCCCGATACTAAACGGGCCGAGCATCTCGCTGGTATCGATATTCCGATGTTGTTCCTCTCCGGGACGCGCGATGAGCTTGCAGCGCTCGATCTGCTCGAACCGGCCATCAGGGAACTCGGAAAGCGCGCGACTCTTCACCTTATCGACACCGCAAACCACAGCTACAAGGTCCTCAAGAAAACCAGAAAATCCGCTGAGGACGTTTTTTCCGAGATGGCTCGTGTGGTGCGGGATTGGGCCACGTGAGAACTTATTTTGCGATTGACCTTGGCTGGAAAAAACGTCATTGTTATTAATACGCTTCCCCCCTGATTTCGGATCACAATACCTGCCATAGGTATCGGGTTGGGTGTTGGCAGAAGATTAGAAATGTTTGCTAGAGTCGGAGGAACATTGCTTTCTGCATATTGTCGCAAGCGCGTCAGTTCTGAGTGAATCGCCCCGGCCCGGACTGTCTGCTGGATCTGAACATTCCGAAATGGGAAAGAGATCAATCCGATCCGGGGCTCCGGCATTGGGTGAGTGCTGGGTCTCATTCGTCGGAATGCCGGATCAGCCCATCCCGCAAAATATGTATTCAGAAGGAAATACAAGCCCCATAAATGTCCTGCTGGTCGAGGACGATGACGATGATTTTGTCCTCGTTAAGAGCCTTTTCGGAGAGATCGGGAACGATCGCTATGTGCTCAAACGCGTCGCCTCCTATGAAGAGGCCGTTGCAATGCACGCCCCGGCGAGTTTTGACGTCTGTTTGCTCGACTACCAGCTCGGCTCCCACGATGGGCTCGAATTGATGGCAGACCTGAAGAGGCTTGGCTATCAATGTCCGATGATCCTTCTGACCGGCCAGAGTGATGACGAGGTTGACCGTAAGGCTATGAATGCCGGAGCGGCCGATTACCTGATCAAAGGCCAGATGTACGCTCAGAATCTTGAACGTGCGATCCGATATTCGATACAGCAGAAACAGCTTGCCGAAGAGACCGTGCGGGCCGTTCGCGAACAGGCCGCTCGCGAGGAGGCGGAGGCGTCAAATCGGGCCAAAGACGATTTTCTTGCTGTGCTCTCACACGAACTCCGCACGCCGCTTAACGCAATGCTCGGCTGGGTCCGGCTGCTAAAGTCGAACCGCGAGAGCGATGAGATATTTGAAAAGGCGGTCGATGCGATCGAGCGAAGCGCCGTCACGCAAACCAAATTCGTCGAGGATCTGCTCGACATCACTCGGATCGTGAATGGCAAGATCAGCCTTTCAAAGAGGCCGTTTTCCCTCAATCAACTCACCCAGCAGGCCGTCGACGCCATCCGGCCCAACGCCGAAGCAAAGTCGCTCAGCCTCGATTACGCTCCGCCCTACGAGGAATTTACGATCTACGGTGATAGCGAACGCACCCAACAGGTCGTCAATAACCTGCTGTCCAACGCGGTAAAGTTCACGCCCGAAGGCGGCTCGATCTCGGTTTCCCTTAAGAAGCACGCAAAATTTGCCGAGATCAAGGTTACGGACACCGGTCAGGGTATAAACCCGGAGTTTCTCCCGAAGGTGTTCGAGAGATACAAGCAGGCAAACAACTCCACGACTAATCGCAAAGGCGGCCTCGGCCTCGGACTTGCGATCGTCAAGCATCTTGTCGATCTTCACGATGGTATGATCTCGGCTGAGAGTGATGGCGAGGGGAAAGGGAGCACCTTTACCGTTATGCTGCCCCTGATCGAGAGTGTAGCCGCCGAGGAAGCGGCGGCCAGGTGATCGGCCGGGATCGAAAACTGCTGCAAAGAACATGTGCCGAAACATTAAGACACTATTCAATTTCCAACCGCCTGCGACCTCAGACGAGATCGAGGCCGCGTCGCTTCAGTTCGTTCGAAAACTCTCGGGGTTCAACAAGCCGTCGAGGGCGAATGAGGAAGCTTTCAAGCTGGCCGTCGAGCGTATCGCGGGTGCGTCGCAGGAGCTTCTCAATTCGTTGGTCACGACCGCCGAGCCCAAAGACAGAGAGGTCGAGGCCGAGCGTGCCAAAGCGAGGTCGGCCCTCCGCTTTGCAAAGAACTGATCAAACCCATACCCGACCGACCAGATTGCCGATCCGAGCACCGAATTTTCCGGCCGCCTGGAAACCCGTTGGAAACCGGTTTGGAAACCAGCTTGGAAACCAACTTGGAAACTAGTCGGGCTGCCGCAGCAAATCATTGTGGGAATTGCGGTTATGGTGATTGGGGAGGCGTGGAAACCTCAGTTTTACGCAAAAGATAATTTCGGTTTCCAACCTTGGCCGATCGTACACGGTTTTCCCGATGGCACCTTATTTTCCAGTTCGGTCGTTGTTTTGATTTTCAAAGAACCGTTTCTCTCCGACGGTGCGAACCGCCGAGAGTATGTCGTTGCGAGTATAGCACATCATCGCAACTGTGAATTGCCCGTTTTGCGAGCCGGAGGCGGGCAGGCGGCGTTTGCACGCGGGACGCGTGCGGTCCAGTCGAGTAGTGGGACGGAAAAATGCACAGGCCCGCGCGTGAGCAAGGGCGATATCAGGACTCTGCCGACGTTGCGATAGCGGTTCCCAAGCCCGCGCGTCCCGGGGGCCCCGCATGGGCATCCCGACGCGGGGTGGCTATGCAAGGGCGATATCGGGAGGTGAGTCGGATGTATCGCCCTTGCTAACGCGCGGGCTTGCGCAGGAAGAGCACATCCCGACGCGGGGTGGGTATGAAAGGGCGATATCGGGAGGTGAGTTGGATGTATCGCCCTTGCTGACGCGCGGGCTTGCGCAAAAGGTGAGTCGATTTCCGTGCCACTCCTGCGCCTACGGGGTCGTTGAACCAAGGCCTCCCATCAATACTCGTGATCGTTATCTTTATGTCTTCGTTTCGTGCATTTTCGTGTAGTTTCGTGGTTAAAGAGCTAAAACCTCAACCACGAAAACACACGAACTCACACGAACCCCTCGCCGGCGATCTCTTCGAGCTTAGGCCGATCAAACAAAATGCGTGACGCGTGTTTCACACGCTCGGGGGTTTACGGGCCGATGCGATCTACATGTTCCGTTTCACTCCACAAGTAGCTACCGATATCGCCGTGTGCTCCGCACACTCAGGTCGGCAACCCGCACCGTGCAAGTCATGCATATGCCCGCGCGTGGTGCCGTCGAAAGAGGCCATCGGAAATGCTGTTACCCGCCGAACTGAAAATGCTTTGTCTTGGGCGAAAGTGCTTGTAACATAGCGATCGGAGCCAAAGAGCGATGGAAATCGTGAATCTACCGGCACATTTTGACGGCAAGCATATCTTGCTGAACGAGCCATTTGAGCTTGAGCCGAATGCGAAGCTCGCGGCCAGCGTGATCTTGGTGGATGACGAAAATGAGGATGAACTCACGCATTGTTCTCCGGCAGATCTGGAGAGAGCCTACGGCGAGGAGGAAGCGAACACTGCCACGGAGTCAAAGAATCGTAATAACGAAGGCCTGAACCCTGATTCTCTTGTGATTCTCTATGTGACCCTGATTCTCTACTAATTCTCTAAAAAGGAAATTAGGGATGAAATGACAAGAAATGACGAAGTCAGATTTGAAACAATACATCGTAGGCCATAATCATCGTAACAGGGAGCTCCTAACCGTTCTTGAATCAAGTGGACTTAGCGAAGAATCTCGAATAGACGCGGAATATCACTTCTGGGCCGATGAGCAGAGTGATGCTGTCGCCTTCGCGAAACGTCTATATGATGAAGGATATCTCATCCTTGTCCTCGCCCCGGTTCCTGATGAAAAGAATGGTATCACTTGGAATCTTGAAGCAAGGAAAAGGGAGGCGATAAAAGACGTGATTAGTGAAAGGAATACAGAGTACCTTGTTGAATTGGCAAATGATTTCAACTCGCTCTACGATGGATGGGGAACCGTCGGCGACAGGATCGTCTGAACCGTTCTTGAGCCGCGTAGCGGCGGCACCAAGGAGGCAACCGGCCACGCAGGCGGCGTTTGCACACGGGACGCGTGCGGTCCAGTCGAGTAGTGGGGCGGAAGCCCCAGGGCAGAAACGCGAGTGTGAACGATCGTGCCGGTCCGGTTTGCCGCTACCACGGCCGAAAGCGTTGATGTTCAGGACAACATATTGATATTTGAGTTATAAGTTGGTAGGTTACAGGCATGATCGCGGAACAAGAACTCATTTCTAAGATCAACAGCTTGCCGCCGGGCGAAGTAGCGGAGGTGATCGATTTTGTGGACTTTCTGCTGCAAAAGAGAGGAAAGGACGAAAACGGATCGAATCAACGAACGCAGCAGGAACGGGCCGATTCAATTGAAGTTTGGGCCAAAAGCCATTGCCTCGAAGCACCGGTGATCTTCGACGACCGGCGCGAGATCATTTATGAAGATTGACAGGGCAATTAGATGGATCGTCTTGCGGACACAAACATACTGCTACGTCTTGCCCAGCCCGCCCATCCGACCCACGCAGTTGCCCTGACCGCCGTTACCAAGCTTCTTTCCGACGGACACAACCTTTGTCTGATCCCTCAAAACCTGATCGAATTTTGGAACGTCGCGCCCGTCCCGCTGACAAGAACGGCTTGGGCCGGACGATCGAACAGACCGAAAGGGACGTTCAGGCGATAGAATCCAGTTTCACCATTCTGCCTGACGGCCCCGCGATCTATCCGGAATGGCGTCGGTTGGTGGTGGCACATTCGGTCCTGGGCAAGCAAGTTCACGACGCCCGGCTAGTCGCGGCAATGAATGTAAATCGGATCACCGACCTCCTGACATTCAATGGCGATGACTTCAAAAGATTCCCGAATATAACGATCATCGATCCGGCAGCGGTTTAGCGTGTATCCCTTCACTGAACGAACAGGCCGACGTCGCGGCGTTGGCGTGCCGCCGTGAATCGCGTCGCCGTTGCAGAACGTGTGTTGCTCCCCTTCAGGGAGCGTGTGGTTGTTTGCACCTTACCTAGGGATCCGCTCGCAAAGACTCGCTGCTCCCTAGGCTTTATAAGTTTGTCGCCGTCGGCGACGGGAATGGGCGAGATGGGCCCTCCCTCACGGTCGGGCTACTGACACGGCGGCCTCCCTGTTTCCCAAGCTTTATAGGTCTGTCGCCGTCGGCGACAGGTTTGAATCTAAGTGTGCGGAGCACACGGCCATTACAGTAGCTATACGTGCAGCCGATAGGCGGAACGTGTAGACTAGGCGACAAATCAAACCCGAGCGTGTGAAACACGTGTCACATTTCCGATGTCGCATTCTTCCCGCTGATCTGACGCGAAAAGATGAAGGCCCTGATCAAGATATACACAGCAAGCTGCTTGGTGGTGGCGGGATTCTTTTTGTTTTTTCTTCTGCCCTGGGGTCTGATGCCGTTTTCCGATGGGGTTAACCTGGTCTGTATCGGCGGGTTATTGATAATATCGGCCGCCGGTTACACGCTCTATTTTTATCGGCGTGAGGGGTTCGATCTGGGTTGGTTCCTTGCCCAACGGGCGGGATTTTGGGTGCTCACGGTCGCGGCGTTGGGCGCGGTGACCTTGGGGTGCGGCTCGCTTATCTATGCGGCCCCACACTTGTTCGTGCCGGCTTTCGAGCAGGGGGCATTACCGTTCGGGGTGGTGATCGTCTCGCTATTTTGGATGGCCCTGATCTATATGTTCGCGTACCTGGCATTCGGAATGGTCGCAAGGGTCGTCGCTTATTGCCGTTTGTCACGGGTCTGGGACGCATTGATCAATGCGGCGATCGCCCTTTTTTGTCTGGGCCTGGCTGCGGTATTCTTTTCCCTCTATCTCGAGGTGATCCACGATATTTTGATCCGCATATCTGTAACGGCGCAGTGGACCGCCATATGGATGTTTGCCGGCCTGTTGACGCTGGCCGGGGCCGTAAATGGTTTTTGGAACGACCCGACACTTTTGATCGATAAGGACGCGGCCGATGACGAGGCGGTCAGGGGGTAAATTTGGAAAGAAAAGTGGTTCACACCCGACATGTGCTGGCGGTCAAAGACCTGGCGGTATCGGCGGCGTATTTTAAGGAGAAGCTAGGTTTTGATCTCGACTTCACGGCACCGGGCTGGGAGTTTCTGTCGTTCGGCAGCTTCAAGGTGATGCTCGGCGAGTGCAGCGATGCCCTGTGGGCACACGAGACCGGCGACCACTCGTGGTTTGCGCACGCGCTGGTGGAAAACGTCGATGAGGTCTATCAGGAATTTGGCGAACGCGGTGCCGAGATAATTTCGCCGATCAAGGACCAACCGTGGGGCATCCGTGAATTTGCGGTCAAAACGCCGGACGGGCACAGGATCGCATTTGGGCAATTAATGGGTTAGGCAGGCCGAACGCACTCGACGAAAAATGGATCACCCTTGAGGCGGACCGGCACTTTGGCGGCAAACACGGAATCGGTTCGCGCAGTACGTTTATCGAAGAGCGTGATAAAATCTGAGATCGGAGAATACCTGAGATGGAAATCACTCTTACAGCGGTCTTTCAAAAGGTTCCCGAAGGTTATATAGGTTATGTTGAGGAACTGCCCGGGGCCAATACTCAGGGTGAAACACTCGAAGAAGCCCGTGAGAACCTGAAGGAAGCTGTCGAACTCGTGCTTG
Source organism: Pyrinomonadaceae bacterium (assembly GCA_050246275.1). GTDB lineage: Bacteria > Acidobacteriota > Blastocatellia > Pyrinomonadales > Pyrinomonadaceae > OLB17. The sequence continues at coordinate 152,821 of JBFWWI010000005.1, read as the reverse complement.
AGGCCAATCGTCAGTTAGCAGAAGAATCGATCAACGGAAGTGAGGTAATTCGCGAGCCGTTCCTGCTTAGTGCTGCATGAAACTCCGCGATCTGATCCGCCACCTGGAGCGGCACGGCTGTGAAAAGTTGCGCGAAGGTGGTAAACATACGGTTTACGTCAATCGTGCCAAGCAGAAAGTAACGGCTGTCCCCAGACATCTGGAAATAAACGAGTTTTTGGTCAAGAAGATCTGTCCGGATCTGGAAGTGCCTAAACTCTAAATGCCAATCGAGTTATCCAACGAGGTGGTCGCTCGAAGTTGATCTTCTGGGAAGGTGGCCTCGCAGAACAAACCACCTCTACTCCATCTCGCTCTCGTCTATATCAAAATTCGCATAGACCTTTTGGACGTCGTCGTTGTCGTCGAGGGCGTCGTAGAGTTTCATCATCTGTTTTGCGTCGGCGCCTTCGAGCTTGATGTAATTTTGCGGGATCATCGAGACCTCGGCGGCCTGCGGTTCGATGCCGGCTTTCTTGATGGCTTCGGCCACAGTCTCGAACGCATCGGGCGCGGTGAAGATCTCGAATACATCGCCGTCGTCCTGCATATCATCGGCCCCGGCCTCGATCGCGATCTCAAAAAGTTCGTCCTCGCTTTTTGCCGCTTTATCGACCACAATGTAGCCTTTCTTATCGAACATCCACGCCACGGAACCGGCCTCGCCCAGGTTGCCGCCGTTCTTCGAGAAAATGTGCCGGATCTCGGCGACCGTTCGGTTGCGGTTGTCGGTCATCGTCTCCACAAGAACGGCGACGCCGCCGATGCCATAGCCTTCATACGTGATCTCGTCGTACGCCACGCCCTCGAGTTCGCCGGTACCTCGTTTGATGGCCCGGTCGATGGTGTCGTTCGGCATGTTCTGTGCCTTGGCATCGCTGACCGCCTTTCTCAAACGGGCATTTGCATCGACATCTCCGCTGCCGCCGGTGCGTGCCGCGACGGTGATCTCCTTGATCAGCTTGGTAAAGATCTTGCCGCGCTTGGCGTCGAGCGCGCCTTTCTTGTGTTTAATCGTGTGCCACTTGGAGTGTCCTGACATTAGCTTTTGGCAGATCCCTCGTTTTGTTCAGAAGTTGGGCTTGCAGGCATGGATATCCGACCCTTCGGCCGAATCTCCGCCTGTTCTATCGAATCTCAAAATATACCACGCGGTAATTTACCGACAAAATCGCCAGCATTTACACAAAATTAACCGTTACTTCAGCGGGAGTTGATCCTGACGGCCTTAAATGAACAAAGGAGGATCTATGAACCGTACCTTTTCCGTTACAGTGGTATTAGCCTTGATGCTGGTGGCCGTCGCGCTCTGCGTAAAGCAAACGATCGAAGCTCGCGGGTCGATCAACGGAGCCACCGCGGCAATGCTCTTTTCGATCGAGGGTATCTCCGCCGGACTTCTGGCCGCATCGGTCCTAACGATCTTGCGAAAGAGGTTTGTGCGGCAGAAAAAGCGCCTCAGCCGGCGGCCAGTTCCTGTAGCCGCTTAACCGTACCGCCCTCGACGCGAACGCGCTTATTCCTTGATGTTTCGCCCGAAATTATCGAGACTGCCGACCTGGCGACGCCAAACGACTTTGCCATCATCTTGACGATCTCGGCGTTCGCGGCGCCTTCGACCGGCGGGGATCGGAGTTTTACCTTCAATGCGCCGTCGTGCTCACCGACGATCTCGGTTTTAGATGAGCGCGGGATGACACGGACGCTAAAAATAAGTGAGCTGCCTGAATTCTTATACTCGATCATCCCGGGACACCTCCTACCGGACGTGCCTTTGCAGATCAGCCTCGTACGAAAATATTCAAGACGACCGACTGAAGAAGGCCGATGAGGATGAGAACGATCATCGCCGAGATGTCGAACATGCCGATCGGCGGGATCAATTTTTGCACCGGCAGCATTATCGGGTTCGTTACCTTCATCACGAAGCTCAGAAACGTCCCGCGGGCAAACACGAACCACTGCGAGAGAAACCGTATGAATATGAAGAGGATCAAAAGGCTCAAAAGGCCGTAGAGCACGAACCCGATGAACATCTTAGGATTGCCGGACGCTATGCCGGCCGAGAGGCCATCGATGACGAAAAAGGCATTGCCGATGATCTGGCTGGCGAAATAGGTGAACACGAGGCCGATGAAGAGCGTGACCAGCGGGGCAAGGCGCGTATCGACCCTGAAATTTGCGAGAAATCGAGCGGCCGGGTAGACCCATTTTTCGGTCAGCTTCCGAATCCTAAAACCGAACCGGCCGACTTTTCCGAACGGGTTCGGATCGGCGTAGTTGAATATCAACCGTAGGATCATGAACGTGAAAAAAACGAGGAAAATTCCCCACAGAACCATCCAGACTATCGGGTAAACGGTTGCTGTGAGCGTAGCATTCTGCATGGCTATATTCTATCACCGGCCAACGCCGTACTCTCGCTGCCCAAAGATAGCGGTGCCAATCCGAACGATCGTCGCTCCCTCTTCGATCGCGACCTCGAAGTCGTGGCTCATTCCCATTGAGAGTTCCCCGCCGGGACGATAGCGGTCCCGCAACTCCCGGAGCCGAGTAAAGAATGGCCGAGCGGCCTCGGGGTCGTCGAAAAATGGCGGCACGATCATAAAGCCGTCAAACACAAGCCGCTTACATCTGCCCAGGTATTCGACCAGCTCCGGCAGATCTGTTTCAGGGATACCGGACTTAGATCCTTCACCGGCCAGGTCCAACTGGACCAAAACCGATAGGGATCCGCGTCCTTCTTCTTCGCAGGTTCTTTCGAGCCGCCGGGCGAGGTCCGTGGAATCGACCGATTGGATGACATCGAAGAGCCTGACGGCCTTGCGTGCTTTGTTCGACTGGAGGTGGCCGATCAGGTGCCATTGCACCGTATCCCTACCTATCTCCGTGACCTTGCCTTCGGCCTCCTGCACCTTATTCTCGCCGAAAACGATGATGCCGGCCTCGATCGCCGCGCGAAGGACCGGCACGGGATGGGTCTTGCTTACGGCAACAAGCCGGATCTCGTCCGAACTCCGCGAACTCCTCTCCGCGGCCGCATCGATCCGCTTTTGGACGGCCGCGAGATTCTCACTGATACCTGGACTCATTGATGAATAGTACCATTCAGCCGGGCTGCAGTCCCTGCGATCCGGCGATGAAGATATCTGCGGATGGGCTCGTTTCGCGTCAATTCGATCGCACGGCGGAATGCGTCGGCGGCCAACGAATGTTCGCCCTTTTCGGCCAGGAAATGGCCGAGCACAGCGTGATAGTGGTTAAATGACGTCATCATATAGAGCGAGCCGAGCGACGCGATCTCCTCCAATGCGGCATCCGGTCCCCTTACCTGGCCGATCGCGACGGCCCGGTTCAATGCGACCACCGGCGAAAAACCAAAACCTAAAAGCGAATCATAGGCCGCGAGCATCCGGCTCCAATCCGTAGAGGCATAGTCCGGTGCCAGCGAATGAAGCGATGCGATCTCGGCCTGGACGTGATACTGGGATAGCTCGTCGCCCACAGCCGAGCGGCGAAAATTTCGGAGCCCTTCCGCGATCATCTTCTTATCCCACAAAGACCGGTCCTGATCCGCCAGGAGAAGGAGATCCCCATGGTCATCTGCTCGAGCGCCAAGACGGCCAGCCTGAAAACGGAATAGAGCGGCGAGTGCGAACACCTTCGGGAGTGATGTCACGGGATGACCGATGAGGAGGTCTGCAAGGCGGATCGATTCGAAACAAAGGTCGCGCCTTATCAGCTCGTCGCCTTCTGCGGCCGAGTATCCTTCGTTAAACATCAGGTAGAGAACACGGAGAACCGCTCCCAGCCGCTCGCCTAATTCAGTTCCGGCGGGAACCTCGAGCCGGACAACCCGAAGCCGGGCTCTTGCTCTCGTGAGCATTTTTGCCACCGCATCGGCCTTGGCCAAATATGCTCGGGCGATCTCTGAGACCGAGAATCCGCCTACGATCTTAAGCGTAAGGGCAACACGGGAATCGGCTGGGATCGATGGATGGCAACACGCAAATATGAGCCGAAGCTGGTCCTCATTTAGCTCTCCGGCAAAGCGAGGTTCCTCGAGATCGGGAGCTGGAAGAGCAAGGCCGTCACAGTCCACATTCCTCGACGCCCGACGAAGATGGTCGATGTACTTGTTCCTTGCTGTAAGGATGAGCCACCCCAGCTGATTTTCGGGAACGCCGTTATACGGCCAGGTCCTCAAGGCGGCGACCATTGAATCCTGTACCGCATCTTCGATCAACTCTATGTTGGCGACCCCGAACCTATGCGTCAAAACAGCGATCATCTGTCCCGACCTAAGTCTGAACAGACGATCGATGGCGTCGCCGACCTGCTCAACGGGCTTCATCGGTCAGGATGTAGGCTCGACCTCGCGGAGTTCGATGCGCCCGCCGTACTTTAAATGCGGGCAGCCTTTCGAGATCCGGACCGCCTCATTGTAGTCAGACGCATTGATAGAAAAGAACCCGCCGATCACTTCCTTGGCTTCCGCATAGGGTCCGTCCGTGACCCGAAAGTCTCCGTCGGTCCCGGCAAGATGCTTCCCCCCGTCATCCTTTAGCTTCTGACCTCCGGCCAGTTTTCCGTCGGCTGCGAGGCCCTGCGACCATTCAACATATTCCGAGATCACCGATTGGATCTCGTCGGGCGACAGGCCGGAAAGGTCCGAAGGTTTCTCATGCAAAAGAAGTATAAAGTTAGCCATATCCATTTCTCCTTATTCGTTCATATTGAAAAGCATCAGTCGCTATTTCATTTATATAACGAACGAGCCAATCCGAAATGGACAAGCGATCTAAGATGCCTGGGCGGGCGAGTCGGTTCGGATACCGAGAGCCTGCTTTACTTTTTCCGGGTCGCTGTCAAAGGTCACCTTCCCATCGGGAACGGTGACGCCGTGCCTGACCCACGCGAGCATCGTTCCGTGTTCGGTATGGACGAATGACAGCTTGCGGCCCTCAGGATCGGCCGGTATCGCCTCAAGAACCGCCTTGATCTCTCGCGTGGCGTTTTGCAGCGTTTCGTCATGAAACACAGATGTATCCGCCTCGACCATGAAGGCGACCCAACAGCTTCCGCTGCCCGTCTCACAGCCAAGGTCGCCATTGAACGCACTGTAACCACACATCCTGCCGGAGCAATCTCCGAGAGCTTCCAGGCCCATATTAATTCCTCCTTGGATCCAATGGATCCAACAACTCTGACCAGGGAGTATTGGGATGATAATAAACCAGCGGCCCGCAATTAGCGAAAATCGGAGATCATCACGACATCGGAAGTATCGCTTCCTCTGGCAAAGACCATTTGGCCGGTGCCGGAAATATCGAACCTAAAGATGCGTTCGCCGGCAAAATCGGTAATGCGCTTGGGGTCGCCGCCATCGATCGGCTGACTCCAGAGGTTCTCGCTCCGGCCATCGCCATCGATATAGATCAAAGACCGGCCGTCGGCCGAAAACCGTACTAATCTCGAGCGGACCATTGCCGGCGATTCGAAGATCTTGACCGGAGGGCCGCCATCGGCACGGAATATCGCTACCTTGATGCCTCCTTTACCGGCCGACCCGTACTCGCAGACGATGAGGTCCCCGGCCGCAGAAAGTGCGGGGTAGCCTGCATCTTCGGCCAGCAGCTCGGCGCTCTCACCGCCGTTGAGAGACACCTTTCGAATACTCGAGCCATTGTTCTTATCAGTGTAGTGATAGATCACGGTCTGTCCGTCGGGCGTTATAGAGGGTTCGGCCTCGATCCCCGGATCGCTTGTCAAGGCAGTCTGATCGTTACCATCGATGTGCATCTTCCAAAGGCTCGGGTCGCCGCCGCGGGTCGAAACAAAAACGACCGAGCGTCCGTCCGGGGTAGCTACCGGCGAAAAATTCTCACCTGAGTTAAATGTCAATTGCTTTTTTCCGGTCCCGTCGGCATTTATTATCCAGATATCGATATTCCCCTTGATCCGGGTGGTGTAGAGGATGCGTCCGTCGGGCACGAATGCAACACCTGACATTCCATCTGATTTTCCGATCTCTGCGGTGACGCGGACGGGGTCGCCGCTGCCTTTATTTACCCATATATTCGAGAGCGTGTTCTGTTGGGTGCTGACGATCGAGCGGCTGTCAGAGGTCAGGCTTATGCCCTGATACGCGCTCAGATCGTTGGTCACCCGTTTGCGCGTGCCCGCGATCGGGTCGACCATCCATATCTGCGCGTACTGCATCTCGCGGTCACGCGCGCTGACCAATATCTGATCATCGGGCGTCCACGAAATACCGCGTATCCGGTACCATGTAAGTGTTCCCACCGGATGCCGGGTGCCGGTGTCCGGATCGATCAGTGCGATATTGTCGGCGGACTCGTCGGCGGAAAAGTAAGTAGCCGCGATGCGCTCTCCGCGGGGTGACCAGGCTCCGCGAAGCCACCGTTCATTCGCCCCCGACCTGGCGATCTCGCGGATGCCGGTCCCGTCAGAATTTGCCGCCATCAGTGACGTTTCGCCCCGCACAAAAAGTATCGACTTGCCGTCGGGCGAAAATGACACCGGGCCTTTGGCGTCATCGACGATCTTGCGTGCGGGCCCGCCGAGAGTGGGAACCTGGTAGAGCGACGACATCCGCTCGCGTTCGACAACCGTGAAATAGACCCGATTCCCATCCGGCGAAAAGCTCAGTCCGCTGTATCTTTTACCTGACGGGTCGATGATCCTGACCGCGCTGTCGGATACCGACTGCTTGATCCAGAGGCTTTGTTCCTGTGCCTCTTCCTGTACGAACGCCACGTACTTGCCATCCGGCGAAACGGCAGCCTGGTCCTGAGCCACGTTTCCGCTGAAGGTCAGTTTTTCGAGCTTCATCGTCTGAAAGGCCTCGGGGTGGCGCCAGTTTTCCGCCATTTTGTAAACCCCGTAAAACAGGCCTCCGACCAGCAAGGTGACGAGCATGGACACGCCCAACGACTTGACCGGATGTGCCTTGATCTCACTCATCAGGATGCCGCTCAGCGTGCTCGGGGCCATGCTTAGCTCCTGCGTCGAGTGGGCAGCAGCGGTCTGCATCTTTTCGGTAGGCATCCCGCGTTCGACCTCGCTGAGTTCTCCCGCTGAGTTCCCATTGCTTCCGCCGCTCGACCGGTATCCGTTCCCGTTGCTGTTCAGCCGGAGCTCCTCGCGGATCTCCTTCAGGTCGGCGAGCAGTTCGCGCATCGTTTGATAGCGCTCTTCGCGATTCTTTCGCAAAGACTTCCTGATAAGCAGCTCGACATCGTGTGGGATCGGGCGGGCCGATCGGCTAAGCGGCCTCGGCTCTTTATGAAGTATCGACCCGACCACATCGATATCGTTCTCCCCTATGAAGGGCAGGCGCCCGGACGCCATCTGATAGAGCATCGCTCCAAAACTGAATATATCGGAGCGGGCGTCGACCATCTTTCCGCGGGCCTGCTCGGGCGACATATACGCCACCGTTCCCATTACGAGGCCCGGATGCGTTTGAGGATTGGGGATGGTATAAGCCTCGCCGGAAGATGTGACCGACTGGCGGCTTACCTGTTTTGCAAGGCCAAAATCCAGCACCTTGACCAGGCCATCGGGGCGGAGGATCACGTTGTCCGGCTTTACGTCGCGGTGGACGACGCTGGCCTCGTGTGCGGCCGCGAGGGCGGTCGCGATCTGGACCGCGATATCAAGCGTCTCATGGATCTCGAGCGGGCTTGTCTTCATCCGCCTGCCCAGCGTCTCGCCCTCGACGAACTCCATCGCGATGAACGGCGGTTCGTTCTCGTCATTGATCTCGTAGATGGTGATGATGTTGGGGTGATTGAGGGCAGAAGCAGAGATCGCCTCGTGCACGAAGCGCATCATCCGGTCGGAATCGGATGCAAAATCCGCAGAAAGCACTTTGACAGCGATCTGCCGGTTGAGCTTTTGGTCCTCTGCAAGAAAGACCTCACCCATTCCGCCCTCGCCGATCTTGCGGACGATCCGATAGCGCCCAAGGTAATCGTCGGTATTCATAACGCTCAGGTCAGCGTATTTTAACACCTTACGACACCGGGTGTAACTATTTTATTGCTCGACGCTCGTCTATCGGTTGATCATATCCAGCAAACGCTGTGAGTATTGTGACTTTAGCCGCTGCAGTTCGCGGTACTCGGCCATCGCCCCGCTTCGGTTCCCGGCAGCGATGAATATCTGGCCGAGATAGTAGTGGGCGACCTCGTTGTCGGGGTTGGTCTGGATGACCGTCTGCAGAAGTTGACGGGCAGGATCAGGGCGGCCCGACATTTTGTATGCGTAGGCGAGTTCGACCAATACGGGCTGCGAATCGCTCTTAAGCTGACGGGCGCGCTCCAGAATGGTGATCGCCTCCGGATACCGTTTGAGATCGTTATAACAATAGCCCAGGCGGTACATGGTCGTGAGGTTATCGGCCTTGATATCGACCGCTTTCTTGTAATAGCCGGATGCCAGAGAGTAATCCTTCAGATTGTCGTAATAGACATCGCCGAGGCCCGTATGGGCGGTCACGTTGCTGGGCTGGTACCGGAGCGCGCTTTGATAGGCGGCGATCGAGGCAGGTGTCTGCTTGAGCTTGTAGTTCGCGTAGCCCGTTTCGAGAAGGGCAGACACGTGATCGGGCTTGAGCTTGGTCACATTTCCCAGCCAACGGAGAGCTTCGGTGTAGTTGCCGAGCGTGTTATATCCCCAGCCGACATTGTATGCGGCCACGATGTTGTCCGGCTCATAGCGAAGCCCGTTGAGATACGCGGCGACCGCCAGTTTGTAATCCTTGTTGCCGTAGAAGTAGACGTCGCCAAGCCCCATATGTGAGGCCGCCGATGTCGGGTCAAGCGAGATCGACCTATTGAACGCCGTTATCGCCTCGGAATTGCGGCCAAGGCGTCTCAGGGAGAGCCCAAGCTCTTCATATGCATCGGCATAATCGGGCCGATTGGCGATCGCATTGCGAAGTGCGGCCTCGGCCTCGGAATAGCGTTTCAGATCATTGTAGAGCGAACCCAATTCGTAATATGCGGTCGCCATTTTCGGATTGATCGCGATCGCACGGTTAAAGGCCGCGATCGCTTCGGTGTTCTTCTTGAGGCGGCTGTTAGCATATCCGGTCTCAAGGTGCACCACGGCCTGATTCGGATCGACCGCATTTGCCTTTGCAAGCGCCGTGAGCGCCAGGGCATATTCGCCGAACTCGTTGTGAAGCCAGCCGATCCGATAAAGGGACTTCAGCTGCCTCGGATTCAATCGGACCGCGCTTTGGTAGGCGACGAGGGCGTCGTCGTAGTCTTTCTTATCGAAAAGCTCGTCCCCGGCCTTCTCGTAATCGGCAGCGGTCTTTTTCGGCGGGACGGTCTTCTTGCCGGCGCGATGTTTTGAAACGGTCCTGACCTTCCGTTTTACGGTAGAATCGACGGTGGCGGGCGCGCTGTCGGGGCGTCCGCCGGCTTCGGTCTGCCCGAAAATGTCGGCCGGCAGGATCGCGACCGCGGATAACAGGAATGCCGCGGACGCAGCGGTACGAATGGTGGTCGCTAACTTCATATCAGACTCCTAAAAGGGCCGTGCGGCTGTATATCACTGACGCACGGGCGGTCGTGGGTAAACCACGGGACTCTTATTTCCAGATTTGTCGACGGCGCGCACACCAAAGAAGAAATTGTCCTTCGACATATCCTTTGCGGTATAGGATGTCACGTTCCCGACGCTCTTCGAATGGGTCCATTCGGCCGCCGAGGTGTCTCTCCACACGACCTCATATCCCAGAAGATCGGCATCCGTATTTGCGTCCCACTTTAGCTCCGTGTCGTTGGTCAGCCGTTCGGTCACGATGGATACATTCTTTGGCTTGGCCGGCGCCTTTGCCAGCGAAGACAGCGCGATGAGGTTCACGCGGGTCACGTTCGCTGTGTATGCAAAGTCGACGAACTCCGGAGTGTCGCCGTAGAAAACGCCGTTCTCAGTGCGCACATTCTGATGTTGGTGCGTGTAATCTTCATCGACTTCGGTGATCCTGACGGCCGGAAATCCGCGTTCGAGAAACGGAATATGGTCGCCCCCGCGTCCGTAACGGTCGCGGCGATAGATCATCCAGACCTTGAACGTTCGCAAGTATCTGTCGGCTTGTTCCTTCACATAACGGGCAAGCTGACGCGAGGCCGAATCGTTCTCGCCGCCGACGCTGCGGCGAATGTTCGCCTCGCGATCCGTCTCATTCGAAGGCACGCCTTCAGAGAATACGCGGACCCGATCGCGATATGCCGAATTTCGTTTGGTGGTCACGCCGCCGACGATATCATTGGTGAACATCGCTTCGATGTTCATCCCCGTCCGCTTTGCCTGTTCGGCAAAGTAGGCCGCTCCGAGCAATCCCTGCTCTTCGCCGGGTACGGTCATAAAGATGATGGTGGCGTCAAATTTTCGCTTTGACATCACACGCGCAAGTTCGATCACGGCCGCCGTGCCCGAAGCATCGTCGTTAGCGCCGGGTGCGTCGCATTTTGCATCGATCGGGGACGAGCACATCGAGTCGTAATGGCCCGAGACGACATAAACCCGGCCGGGATCGGTCGTTCCCTTCAGTGTCGCGATCACGTTGGTAAGCACGGTCGGTTCGGGAATTCGATTGGCCTTTGGCTGCGTAAAGCTCTGCTTTTCGACCGTCATACAACCGCCGCACGCGACATTGAACTTTTGAAATTCCGAGAATATCCAGTCGCGCGCCGCACCGATCCCGCGAGTCGGGTTATCTTGCTCTGAAAGTGTGTTTCGCGTGCCGAACGAGACGAGTTTGCGAATGCTCGTTTCAATGTTCTTTGCCGAAACTTCCCTGATCATCTTCTGGGTCTCGGGATCGACACTGCGCCCCTGAGTTTTGGTTTGTGAGGCTGCGGCCGAACTGCTGAGAAACACGAGAAGTATCGTTACTAAGAGTCTCATCATAGGTTCTTGTTTGAGAAAACCGGGATCTTAACAACTGTAATTCGAAATCGACAGATTCGCAATATAAACGAACTTTTGGTTGATATTCCAAGATTTGGTGATAGAATTCGCGCTCAAAATAGATGAATTCCAATTCGAAATCCGTTTATTGATCCTGGGACACTCTTATGCAAACACTCGGAAGTTTTTCATTAAGATCTCAGAGTCTCCTAAAAGATATTTTGAATGAAACCTCTTAGTCTCAAAATGGTATAGTCTGCTCAGATCCCGGGCTATACGGAGGAAAATATGAAAGCAATAATCATCGTGTTTATTGTAGCACTAGGTTCTTATGCCTACGCACAGCACGGCCACGGCGTCCAGACCGATCCGTCCAAACGGCTTATGTGGCTGGATGAAGGCTTGGGAAACGTCGATCATCCTGTTACTACAAGGAGCGGTGAGGCGCAGAAATATTTCAACCAGGGCTTAGCTTATCTGTTTGCATTCAATCACGATGCGGGTGTCGCTTCTTTCAGGCAAGCGGCGGAACTCGACCCGGATATGGCGATGGCTTATTGGGGAATGTCGCTCGGACTCGGTGCGAACTACAATGACCCGGGCAATACAGATCGATTTGCCCGGGCATATGTCGAACTCCAAAAGGCGATCGGGCTGGCGCCAAAAGTCTCAACGGCCGAACAGGCTTACATAGCGGCGCTTTCAAAGAGATATTCGTCCGACGCCAAAGCCGATCCGAAAACCTTAGCCAACGCCTACAAGGCGGCAATGGCTGAGCTCGTCAAAAACTATCCTGACGACCTCGATGCTGCGACGCTCTACGCCGAGAGCATGATGAACCTGCGGCCCTGGCAGCTTTGGTCGCTGGATGGAAAACCGGCAGAGGGAACCCTCGAGATAGTTGCCGTACTCGAAGGCGTATTGAAGCGAAATCCGAACCACACCGGAGCCAACCACTATTACATCCATGCGGTCGAAGCCTCGCCGAGCCCCGAACGCGCGACTGCTGCGGCTGACAGATTGATGGGACTTGCACCGAGTGCCGGCCATCTTGTGCACATGCCGTCACATATCTATCTGCTTACCGGCGAACATGCGAGTGCGGTAAAGAGCAATCAGCTAGCTATCATCGCGGACAAGAACTACATCGAGCGAAGCGGTGCAAGCGGTATTTACCCGTTGATGTACTACAACCACAATGTTCACATGCTGGCGTCAGCTCAGTCCGAAGCGGGGAACTATTCGGGCGCCATCAAGGCGGCCAATGAACTTGCGGCGAACGTCGGCCCAAATGTGAAAGCGATGCCGATGCTCGAGATGTTCATGCCGTATCCGGTCATCGCATTGACCCGATTTCACAAATGGGACGAGATAATGAAGTATCCCAAACCCGCGCCTGAGATGCTTATCACGGCGGCTCATTGGCACATGGCACGCGGCATTGCGCTGGCAGAAACCGGTAAGCCCGACGACGCAGAAAAGGAACTTGCTGCGTTGAGAGAGACTGCAAAAAAGATACCGGCCGAGGCTGTTCTTTTCACGACTCCGGTGAGTGTTGCGTTAAAGGTTGCCGATGATCTTCTTGTCGGTGAGATAGCACTTTCACGCGGCGACCGAAAAGCTGCGATCTCCGCTCTGCGAATGGCTGCGGTGTCCGAGTCAAAGGTCAATTATGCAGAACCGCCGGATTGGGATCTGCCGATCCGCGAATGGCTCGGTAGGGCGTTGATGATGGATGGCCAGTTTGCCGAGGCAGAAAAGTCGTTTCGCGAAGAGATCGGGCGCAATCCGCGCAGCGGACGTGCTCTGTTCGGCCTTGCCGAGGCTCTCGCACGCCAGGGGAAAGATTCATCCGCCGCTCTCGTCCGAAAGGAATTTGAAGCTGCATGGGCAAACTCTGATCATAAACTCGACGCCGCAGCGCTGTTCAAATGACCAGCGGCCCAAGACGTCGAACTCGTGTTTCCAAAGCTTGCTTCCGTCTCACAGCCGCAGAACATGAACGATCGGTTTCCCTTTGAATTCCCTGCCTGACGCGCCGCGGGCTCCTCTCACCAAAACGGCCGCGATGAGGTCGACCGCTTCGAGCCGCGACTTGCTGCCTAGATCGCGTGACAGGAGTATCAGATCCGTTTCCGGGACACGCGTCACAGCGGTCTCATTGATCTTTCCGGTCTCACGCCGCCGCAGACGTTCACCGGTTTGGCCAACGTTCTCATGCGCTTATCTTAATAATTGTGAATTGGATTTATTCACAAAAATCTGAAGGGACACTACTGTATCCGGTAGGCTTTGTCCTTCCAGACTACGACCACTACGCCGCTTAATCCATCGGCGATCGTGCGGAGGCCTCCGTCGAGCTTGCGGTATTCATCGGTCGATCGACGGATGTTGGTCGTGGCCTGGCCGCGGTATGCATTGTCGTACCAGGCGCCGTTCTTGAATTGAAAATCCTTTCCTCCGATCCGGCGGGACTTGAGCTCATTCGTACTATCGGCCCGGTTCGGAAAGTTTTGCTGCATCTCGCGGGTCGGCCCGGGTGTAGATCTTGCCACGCCGCCAGCCTGTGTGCGGGCTTTTGCCGGCGCTTGTCTCGCGCTAAGTGTGCCCGCGTCCCGGAGGTCCTTTTCTATGGCCGCCTTTTTCTTTGCCTCCACCTCTGCATCTTCCTTGACTGCCGGGCTGACCTCACTCTTTGCGACAAGTTTCTCCTCCGCTACGGGGGGCGGCGGTGCCGGGTCTCCGGCGGCCGGTTGGATCATGTCCAGGTCGTCTGCCGGCGGAGCCGCAGGTTTCGACGCCTTGGCGGCGGGTTCGCTGCGTCCCGCGTTCACGTTCGAACCCAGGGCAGAGCCGGACGGCGGCGCGGCGGCATTCGCGGCGGCGTTGCTCGCGGGCTTGTTCGAAGCGGTGTCGGCATTTGCGAACGAAGCACTGGCATTAGAGGACTCCGTTTGGGCCAATTGCTCGGACGCCATCGGCCCTCTGCCCGTTTCATTTTCTACGATCTGTGAGACCGTCGCCTGCTCGGTCGAGCCATTCTGCAGCAACGTGAGCGTTATGAGGCCGCCGAATACTAGTACAAGGCCGCCCATTATGTAGGCCAGATCGGGAAAAAGGAACAGGCGGCGATACCAGGGCACGGCTGACGTTAAAACTGCCGGCGCGACAACATCCGCCTCGGGCGGAGCTGCTTCGCCATTGAGGATTATCAAACCCGACAATTTCTTTCTGCAGTTATCGCAATCCGCAAGGTGCCGGACGTACAACGTACGGGTTTTCCCGGGCATCGCATTCTCAGCAAAAGCAGCCAGCTCATCTGCGTCGAGATGATGATTCGCAGCCTCACCGGTTTGCTCGCCGCGCGGCCCATTGCGGAGCAACAGATCTATTTCCTTGTCGAATTCCAATTCCATCAGTTCTTTTTCACCGCACAGACGCGGAGACGCCGAGGTCCTTTCAGCCTGACAGACAGGATAAACCAGACGTATTTACTATGATCAGCTTCTCCATCCTGAGTATCCTGTACATCCTGTCCTAAGTCACTCCTTTTGCGTCTCAGCGGCCATGCGGTTCAGGCTTTCGCAACCCATTATCAGAACGCTTCAGACCCAAAAATCTTGCACCATAGCCAAGGCAGCCAGTACGGCGAACATCTTTTCAAGGCTAACACCAAGTTTTGCAGCGGTTTCCGCTAAATGACGCTTTACCTCGCCATCATTCCAACCGTGACTCTTTTTCAGCTCTTTTTCGACGGCCTTGCGTATCTCTGATTGTACCCGAACAAGTTTTCGACTGGCGGTCGCTTCATGATAGCCGAACGTTGCGGCGATATCCTTTAATTTAAGTTCATCAAAGTAGTAGAGCTTTACGATCAAGCGGTCCTCATCGGCCAGTGCGGCGATCGCGGTTCCGAGGGCGGCGCTTACGTCAGCCGAGGTCTGTTTTGCGGTCAGCAAGTCCTCCGGGCTGTCAGTATGATGAACTACTTGACTGTTGCCGGAGTGGTTCGACGATTCTTCGGCCAGGTTCTCGAATTCCCGCGCCTCTTCGATCTGAACGAGTTTCGATCGCTTCCTGAACTGATCTATCGCGAGCTGCGAGACCACCGCACGAAGCCAGCCGGCCAGGCTCCCGCGACCCGAGTAGTAGGCCAGCTTGCTTTTCTTATTGCCGTCGGCGTCCAAACGGAGGCCGTAAAGCTCGGCCCAGATCGAGCTTGCAAGGTCCTCGGCATCTTCGTTATTGGCCGAGATCTTTCTTGCGGCCGATCTGACCGTCGAATCGAAATTAGCGACCAGGTCTTCCCAGGCCTTCTCGTCACCGCATTCGCACGCAATGATCAGGCAGAGGTCGTCCGCTTTCAGCTCATCTACAAAGCCGCACACTTCGCGGTGCTCGGCATTCGGGTCATGCTTGAATAGATACTTGCTTAGGGCCGAATCGACGCGGGGACGCAGGTCGGCCGCGCCGAGTCCGCGTGTGTCGGCAGCACGCGAGAGAAGCCGCGAAACCGCTTCATCGATCGCAGAACTGTATTTTTCGGCGGCCTGGGTCATCCGGGAATGGAGAGAATTTTAGCACTAATTGGATGTAGGCTGGAATGTTAGAGTTTGTTTGGGTTTCAATGAACTGGAAATGATATTCATTCCTACAGGCGCCGTAATAGTTCAAAACGCGATCAAAATGCGGAAGTGATCGACGCCAATAGTGGTAAAATTGCCGTGTATGGAAGTAACGGTCTCAATTCCTGATAAGTTCATCCCGGTGTCGATAGATGATGCCGATGTTTCGCGCCAAATGCTCGAAGCTTACGCTATCGAAAATTATCGTCAATTGAAAATGAGTCTCGGACAACTTTCCGAATTGCTTGAACTGTCGATCGATGAGGCTAATGCCTTTCTCAAGCGGCATAATGTTCCGCTAAATTACAGTGCGGACGACGTTGAGACCGACCGCCGCGACATCGAGAAGTTTCTAAATGAATGATGACCGTCTCCGACACCAGCCCGGTCCATTATTTGGTACTGATCGGACAAGCGGAACTCCTGCCGAAACTATTTGGTGACATTCTAATTCCGGGGCCCGTAGCTGTTGAAATGCGGCACCCGCGAGCTCCGGGCGCGGTTCGCGAATGGATCGCTTGCCCGCCGGATTGGATCAGTATCAGAGAGACCGGATATGAATATGTACCTAAGGCAAGCGGACTCGGCCGAGGCGAGATCGCAGCGATCGCACTCGCGATCGAGGTAAATGCGGATGCCGTCCTGATGGATGATCGCGCAGCGATCCGCGAAGGCCGCAACTCTGATCTGACCGTTCTTACGACCTTTTCTGTTCTGGAGCTTGCTGCGATCAGAAACTTGATCGACTTTGAAGAGGTCTTAGCTGCGCTCGCACAAACTACATTTCGGATGCCACCGGATGATGTTGTCAACGAATACCTTCGTCGCAATACTGAGCGAAAATTGGCTTAGGCTATCGCAAATACTTCCGCAAGTACGAAATGATCTTGAAGCCGTCCAAATAGACCCACGGTTTTTCGCCGAGAGTGTAGTGGCCGCAGGGCAGCGAGACCTCGCTGTGTTCGATGTTGTGGCGGCGAAGAGCGTCCATAGTCTCGAGCGAGAGATCGATCGGGAAGCTGAGGTCGTACTTTGTGTAGATGTATCGCTGCGGGCGCGGCGGCAGGGCGGCCAATTTTTCCATATAGGCCATCGGCGACACGGGAAGCCAATATTCGCGAAGTTCTTCGAGCGAGATGTTGTTGCCAAAACTTTTGCGGACGTGATAGGTCGAAAGGCCGTGCCAAACGACGTCGGCCATATAGCCCGAAACGTGGTTGAAGACGGCGGCCTCGATCCGCAGATCGTGGACGAACGCCATGAACGCCACGCATGAACCTATGCTCGTTCCGACAATGCCGATCTTTTCGTAACCCTGTTCTTTAAGCCATGAGACTGCCGCCCGGGTGTCAGCGACAGCCTGTCTTATCGACTGCAGCGAGCGCCCCACATTCGGCGCGACAAGATGATCGGCCCGCTCAAGCTCCGGCGGCATCCGCTCTTCGTGATAGGGAAGCGTCAGCCGCAATGCCGACAGGCCGACCTTGTTGAAGAATTTAGCGAGGTCGAAATACGTCCCGGCTTTTGCGTTCCAGTGGGGCAGTACGATGACCGCGGTGCGTTTCTCCTCGTGCGGGAAGTAGGTCGCGTAGGCCGTATTATTCTCGGGCGAAGGCGTCTCGACGGCGCTCTGCCACGTCAGCATTTGAACTTCACGCTGAACCGGCTTCTTTTTGGGCGGGTTGGCATTTAATGACGCCGATGACGGATAAAGCCGCGTCTCGAGCCTAAATTCCAAGCCCTCGGGTGCGGCAAAATACTCGTCGCTGTTTTCGATCACGCGCCGCGAATGCTCGGCAAGGAGCGTTCGCGGGTCGTCGCCGTTCACGTGCTCGACCACGAACTCCGCCCCCCAATCGAACGGCTGCACTACGCGGTTGTCGTTCAACATCGCAAAGTGCCGCTCGCGTTTGTGCATGTACCGCCGCAAGACCATAAAAGGGAACGCGGACGCCGCTGCCCGCCATTCGAAATAGATTGTATCAAGTAAAACGGATCGGAAATAATTGATGCGGCATTCATGGCCACATCGTTAACGGGTCTTGCTCGCCGCGGATGATGGCGTCCGCGTTCCACCGAGCACCTTTTCGTAGAAAGCGATGTATTGGGGAATGATCACATCGGTAGAATATCGTTGAACTGAAATCTCGCGGCCGCGGGCACCGAATGTGCGACGCATCTCGTCATCTCGCAGCAGCCGAAGAGTGTCCGCCGCCATCTTCTCGACGTCGCCGATATCGCTCAAGAATCCGCTCTCGCCGTCGTTGACAACCTCCGGTATCCCGCCGATCCGTGTTGCGATCACCGGCAGCTCGCAGGCCTGAGCTTCCAGGGCGGCGAGGCCGAACGACTCCAATTCGGACGGCAGCAGAAAGACGTCCGACACGCCGAGATAATCGGCGATATTCGACTTTTTGCCGACAAAGATCGCGTCTTCCTCGACGCCCAAGACCTTGGCCCGATGTTTGACCGCCGCTCGCTCAGGCCCGTCACCGGCCATTATCAAGCGAACTTTTGGGAACTCTTTTTTTACTTTCGCAAGGATCTCCACGCAATCGGCCGCGCGTTTTACGGGGCGAAAATTCGAAACGTGGACAAGCAGTTTTTCGCCATTCGGGGAAAGTTCGGCTCGCAGCGGCGCATCTGGCAGCTTTCGATAATGCGAAGGGCAGATGAAGTTCGGAATGACCTCGACCTCGTCAAAATCGAATGTCTCGATCGTAGCCTTCTTTAAGAATTTTGAGACCGCAGTGACACCATCCGATTGCTGCAGAGCATAACGCGTGATCGGAAGATACGAGCGGTCGGCCCCGACGAGTGTGATGTCGGTTCCGTGCAGCGTCGTAATCACCGGAACGTAGCGTTTATCTTTTATCGATTCGCGGGCAAGAATGCCGCTGATGGAATGCGGAATTGCGTAATGAACGTGAAACAGGTCGAGCTTTTCGGCGCGGGCGACGGTCGCCATTTTCGTCGCTAACGCGAGGTCGTACGGCTGGTGTTCGAAGAGCGGATAGGTCATCATCTCGACCTCGTGAAAATGCACCCGATCGTTCAGCTCGGTCACGCGGGTCGGCAAAACGGACGAAATGAAGTGAACCGTGTGGCCGCGTTCCGCGAGTTCGCGGCCAAGTTCAGAACCTACGATACCGCTTCCGCCGTAAGTCGGATAGACCGTTATCCCTATATTCATCTCTATAAAGTCTAGCGAGTCGGGCGTAGAAGTCTAGTGAGTCTGGCGAGTCTAGCGAGTCCGGTGAGTCTTGCGAGTCCGGTGATCAGGAGCGCCGAAGATGGCGGATCAGCCCGATGACCATTCGCGAACATTCGTCAAACATTTGATAGAGCTCGTCAAAGTCTGAATTTGCCATATACGCAAGATCGAGGGCGACGTAGAGATGTGATTGACATTCGGACGCGGACCCACGTGCCATATTTAGAAAATTGGCAAATTCCTTATCGGAACGGCGGCCGCAGCCTTCGGCGATATTTGCCATGATCGAAACGCTGGCACGGCGCAGTTGATCGCGCAATCCAAAATCTTTTGAAAAAGGACCATCGCTCGTGACTTCGTAGACACCCTTGGTGACAATTCTTGCCTTTTGCCAAACAAGAATATCCTCAAAACGCTTGAATGTTGCCCATAAAATTCCTTTTGTTCGTTAGTGACTCAAAAGACTCACCCGACTCGCTTGACTGACAGACTCGCTTGACTCACAAGACTCCCCTGACTCATTCGACTCGCCTCCGGACGTAATAGACGATGCCCTTGTTGTCGTCGGTAAAGAGGAATGAATCGGAAGAGAGTTTCGCAATGTCGCATGGCCGCCCGACGACGGTCCCGCGTTGAAGAAAACCCGTGATAAAGTCGCGCAGCTTGTCTCCCTTTCGCATTATTACGACCTTGTAGCCGTGGCCGATCCGTTTGTTCGTCGAACCGTGAAGCGAAAAGAGGAATGCATTCCTAATGGCTTCGGGTGAGCTCGGATCGTCAAAATATTCGAAGCCCAAGGCGGAGCTGCGTGCGGGGAAGAATGCGTAAGGTATGGCGACATTTGAACAGCCCGCCCGGCGTTTGATCTTGGGGTCGGCAAATATTTTCCCGCTCGAAGAATGACAGTACGGCCAGCCGTGATCCGCGCCGTCCTGCAGCGCGTAAAATGTCTCATCCGGCCTCGAAGTGCCGAGATGGTCTGAGCCTTGATTTGTCGCGTATAGCTGATCGCCGAACCATTTGATACTCACCGCGTTGCGAAGGCCGCGGGCGAAAATGCGGCTTTCGGTCCCGTCCGGGTTCATCTCCAAGACGGTCGCTCGGACCTCTTCCTTTTCGATGCATGAATTACAGCTCGAACCGACCGAGACATAGAGTTTCCCGTTCGGCCCAAAGGCAAGCGTGCGCGTCAGGTGCCAGCCGCCGTATTTGTAGCTCAGGCCGTAATCGGGAAACGTCGCGATCGTCTGCGGTTTCGCATCGGTGGGCGCGGTTTCACCGCGAGCGAATTTTCGGCGTGTGAGCTTTCCCGTTTCTGCGATGTAGATCCAGTCCTGTCCGGCGGGGTCGCGATAAAACTGAACGCTGTTCGGATTATGCAGTCCCGACATATAGCGCGTGACCCGGCCGAACTTGCCTGCCGCCGCATTCCATTCATCGAGAATGTAGATCGCGCCGCGTTTATTGTCCGTCAGGTTGTACATATCCGTGACAAAGATGCGTCCATCGGGCGACTTGGCAAAGAACCGCGGGCGCTTTAACCCCTCAGCTGCGGGGATGATCTCAAAGCCGGCCGCGACGTTCAACGTGAATGACCTGCCGTTCTTTAGATCGATCCGCTGCGGAACGAGTCGGGGTTGAGCGCTCGCGGCGGCCGCGTAAACGCACACCAACAGGAATAGGAACGATAAGCGAGTATTGCTAAGCATCTATGTTAATCTGTGGCTAATTTTTATGGATACGGAACGATTCCTTGTAAGAGCCGGTTCAGAGCCGGACCTGTCTGATTATCCGACCGATTTCACAGGCGATTATACAGACAAGGCCGACGCTGTCAGAAACCTGGAGGAAAACGTCCAACGGCTCCGCAAACTGCAGGATGTGCTCTACGCTCAGGACCGTTATTCGCTGCTCGTGATCTTTCAGGCGATGGATGCCGCGGGCAAAGACGGAGCGATCGAGCATGTGATGAGCGGCGTAAACCCGCAAGGCTGCCATGTCGTCTCATTCAAGCAGCCATCGTCGGAAGAGCAGGATCACGACTTTCTGTGGCGATGTCAAAAGGCTCTGCCGGAGCGCGGGAAGATCGGGATATTTAATCGCTCGCACTACGAAGAGGTCTTGGTCGTACGCGTGCATCCCGAAATACTCCAAAGCTCACAGATGCCGTCTGAGCTGAAAGAGGACAAGAATATTTGGAAAAAGCGCTTTGGGCACATCCGCGATTGGGAACAGCACCTTTCTGAGAATGGTACGCATATCTTGAAGTTCTTTTTGAATGTCTCGAAAAAAGAACAAAAGAGACGCTTTCTCGACCGGATCGATGAGCCTGAGAAGAATTGGAAATTCTCGATGGGCGATGTAAAAGAGCGTGTCCATTGGGAGGAGTATATGAATGCGTATAAAGAAGCCCTCGGGGCGACATCAACAGACGCCTCTCCCTGGTACATAATCCCGGCGGATAAGAAGTGGTTCACGCGACTCGCAGTTTCGGAGATCATCGTGAAGAAGCTCGAATCGATGGACCTGCATTATCCTATCGTGACCGAAGAGCACAAGTTGGATCTGATTGAAGCCCGGAAGGCCCTCGAATCCGAGAAATGAAACTTCAGGCCCTGAGAGATCGTTCAAAATGATCACGGAGGATAGTAGATCAGAATATGTTTTGCCCTGATTGTGGCCTTGAGGATCTACAGGCTAATCAGTTCTGCCGATCGTGTGGGACGGATCTTCGTCCGGTCCGATATGCTTTGGCAAAGCCGGACGAGATCACAGCATCGGCCGCCGCTGCTCGAGACGAGATCGGGCGTGCGGTTGCGGCAAAGATACGCGAGACCAGATCGGCGGATGAACTTGCGAAAGTCGCCGAAGACGTCCTGCCCGAGATCGAGAAATTCCTCGAGTCGCCCGAAGAAAAGCGCCTGCGGCGAATGAGGGTCGGGTTGCTCCTGTCGGCGATCGGCGCCGGTGCGGCGATCGGGATCTCGATCGTTAGTCAATTCATGAATGACAGGGACGTGATCTTCCTGGCCGCACTTGGTGTCGTTTGTTTCTTTCTAGGCCTCGGGTTCATTTTGAACGGGATGCTCCTCACCGTTATAAAAAAGACGGTTCAAGACCGATCGTCCGACGTCACCCGGCCCCGGGATCTGAATGCCCCTTTAGCAACCGACGCGGAATTGCAAATGCCTTCGGCCCAAAGCCTTTTCCCGTCGGTCACTGAACACACAACAAGGCAACTCCAGCAAGAGCGGAACAAGACGGGCGAATGATCTACTAACGAATTGCTGCTTAAACTATTACAACGGTTTTTTGCTATCAGCCGGCGCTGCCGCGTGTGGTACCAGGCGCATTATTCGGTCGTCTTCGGCAGCGGCAGAGCCGCGGCCGTCTCGGTTTGAGGTTGAGAAGTAGATAAAGCCATCGGGGCCTTCGCCGACCTCGCGGATGCGCCCAAGGTTGCCCTTAAGAAGGTCCTCTTGCCTAACGACCTTTCGCCCGTCGAGAACGATGCGGATGATCCTCGCTCCCCGAAGACATCCGACAAAGAAATTGCCTTTGAACTGCGGCAGTTTGTCGCCATTGTAAAAGGCGCCGCTCGCCGGAGCACACGCCGGCGTGTACTCGAGCAGCGGCGGTTCCATCCCGGCCTGCGTTCTCGTACCCCAGATGGTTGGCCAGCCGTAGTTTTTTCCGGCCTCGACGATGTTGACCTCGTCTGCACCGCCGCCGCGGCCTTCGAACCCGCTCGGGCCGTGTTCGGTCTGAAACATCAGGCCGCTTCCCGGCTGCCAAGCCAGGCCTTGCGCGTTGCGATGACCGGTCGTCCATATTTCAGGGCGATAGCCTTCTTTGCCGACGAACGGATTGTCCTTTGGGACGCTTCCGTCATCATTCAGGCGCAGGGTCTTCCCGGCAAGTGAGCTGTTGTCCTGTGCCAGGTCCCAGTCGGTCGAGTCGCCCGTTGTGATGTAAAGTTTGCCGTCCGGCCCGAATCGCGCCCGTGTTCCGGCGTGGTTTGGCGCTCCGGGAATATTTTCGATAATGATCTTCGGTTCGATCAATTTTCCGCCGCTGTAACGGTAACGGACAACCTTTACCCGCTTGCCGTCCCGATCGTAAGCATATGCGAGGTAAACAAAGCCATTGGAGGCAAAATCCGGGTGGATCGAGATGTCCATCAATCCGCTCTCGCTCGACGGTTCGACATCCGGTACAACGAAGACAGGATCTGCCCGAAGTTCACCTTTTACCAGGAGCCGAACCCGTCCCGGGCGTTCCGTGACCAGCATATCTCCGCCCGGCAGCCAGGCGAATCCCCACGGCACCTCAAGCCCGCGTGCAACGGTCTCGAGCCGAAACTTCTGCTTGTCTTGTGTTTCAAACTCGCCATCGATACCGCCCGTCGGTGCCGCATTTGCACAGCCGAATGCAGCCGCTATCGATAGAAGGAAGAGCAACGCAATAGATCTCGTCATACTTACAGGATAAACGAATACTCATCTGCGGCGCACGAAAAATTACATCGTTGGGGCGTGAGAGGCATCGCCCAAAATGGGAATCGGAGTTTGCGCTAGTTGATCTTGGCGGCGAGGGCTTTCACCCAATCGTAAGGCTTTTTTACAATGCTGAAGGCCTTGGACGGAAATGACCGTTTCTTGATCTCGCGCTCGGGCCGCGCGCTTGCCTGCATGTCGGATCTCGGCTCCATCTCATCACGGACCGGAAGAGGCTCGCGATCGGCAGTGGCAACCGTAACCTCCGTTTTCCCGATAAAGATGATCCGGTCAGGATAGAGGTTCTTGATCTCGGCGGGAATGGGGCGATCGGAAATGTCGGGTTCGGGCGTCTGCGAACTCGCCCGTTGGTCCGGCGTATCTCGCCGCTTCGGCCTGAGGTCAGGGGCCGATGGCGACTGTTCAATGATGGGCTCGACGCTGTCTTCGATCGGTTCGGGAATGGACTGAGGCTGCTCACGCATCACCGGGGCCATCACCGCAGGGGCGATAGCACGCGCGATCTCCGTCCCCTCGGACTCGTTAGAGATCATCCATATGAACGCCACATCGAGGCAAAGAACCAACGCTATTCCTAAAACTACCTTTCGCATCCCCAAACTCCCTTGATTGCAAAACCCGGCACAACACTGTTAGGCAAGTATAACCTGTTTGCGAAAAATACTCCATGATTTTCCGCGGAACGAACGTTACGAGTGCCGGGCAGGTGCTCAGCCACTGATCTGTTTTGTTCAGGCCCTGTATGCTGATAGGCTTCTCTCAAGCAAAACAGGACGTTTATTTGATGCAGATGGAAAATATCCGCGAAACCTTTGCCGACATCGACATCTATCTTTTCGACCAGATACAGAAGGGACGCTTTTCTATTGGGATGCGGATCCTCGATGCCGGCTGCGGCGGCGGGCGAAATATCAACTGGTTCATGAAGAACGGGTTCGATGTGTTCGCGATCGACATCGGCGAGAGCATCATCCGGAATATCCGGGAACTGGCAAAGGTGCTTGCTCCCGGCCTTGCAGCGGACAACTTTCAAGTCGCAACGCTTGGAGCGATCCCGTTTCCTGAGAGAAGTTTCGATTGGATCATCTGCAACACCGTGCTGCATTTTGCGAGGGACAAGGCCGAGTTCGATCAGTGGTTGGACGAAATGTGGAGCAAACTCAAGCCGGGCGGCAATTTCTTTGCAAGGCTTGCATCGTCGATCGGCATAAAGGATCGGCTCGTGCCCACGACCGATGGCCGTTATATGATGCCGGATGGAACGGAACGATTTATTGTGGACGAGCAGATGCTTAAAGATGCCACGGAGCGAATCGGGGGACACTTCATCGAACCGATCAAAACGACGAACGTTGAGAATCTCCGCTGCATGACGACCTGGGTAATTTCTAAGGACGCTGGCCCGACAGGCCGTTCAAACACTTAGGTAATGTCCGGTTATTTGGATAGAATTGAAATACAAGTTTTCGGGGGAGCGAGATAGCTGAGAGTTGTTCACGAGTGTGAGCATGACCCTAAAAACCTGACGCGGATAATGCCGCCGGAGGAAGAAAAACGATGGAAAAGAAGTCAGAAGCCAGAAGTCAGAATTCAGAGGGCAAAACAGAGCAGAGCAGCGGCCAGGTGAAATTGCCAGCGTCGCAAAAGATCTACGTCGAAACCAACGGTACGGCGGTCAACAGGGCCGGGCGTGCGTTGCGGGTGCCATTTCGCGAGATCGCCTTGAGCCCGTCGAAAGGCTTCGACGGGAACCTTGAAGAGAATGCACCCGTCCGCGTGTATGACACCAGCGGCCCGTGGACCGATCCCGCACGGAAACAGGACGTTCGGGACGGCCTGCCCGCCCTTCGACGCGATTGGATCGTGGAGCGCGGCGACGTCGAAGAATACGAGGGCCGCGAGATCCTGCCGCAGGACAATGGTTACCTGACCAAGGGAGCCGAGGAGATCGCATTGCAGAAGCCCGCGCGTGAGCAAGGGCGAAACGATCAGGGCAGGCTTGAAACGTTTCCGGGATTGAAACGCGCTCCGCTTAGAGCGAAGCCGGGCCAATGTGTGACGCAGATGCACTACGCCCGCCGCGGCATCATCACGCCGGAGATGGAGTTCGTTGCGATTCGGGAGAATCTCGGCCGTGAGCGGAACGCGGACACTCTTGTCCGCTCTTCAGAACGCAGCGACCGAAGTTCGCTTGATCATCAGCACAAAGGAGAATCTTTCGGAGCCGCGATCCCCGAATTCGTCACGCCGGAATTTGTCCGCGACGAGGTGGCTCGGGGCCGCGCTATCATTCCCGCGAACATCAACCATCCCGAAAGCGAGCCGATGATCATCGGCCGTAACTTCCTTGTAAAGATCAACGCGAACATCGGCAACTCTGCCGTAGCATCGTCGATCGAGGAAGAGGTCGAGAAGATGCGCTGGTCCACCCTGTGGGGTGCCGACACGGTGATGGACCTCTCGACCGGCAAGAACATTCACGCGACACGCGAATGGATACTCCGCAATTCGCCCGTCCCGATCGGGACCGTGCCGATCTATCAGGCGCTCGAAAAGGTCGGCGGCAAGGCCGAGGAACTCACCTGGGAGATCTACCGCGATACTCTGATCGAGCAGGCCGAGCAGGGAGTCGATTATTTCACCATCCACGCGGGTGTGCGGCTGCCATACATTCCGCTGACCGCGAAACGCACTACCGGCATCGTCAGCCGCGGCGGTTCGATCATGGCGAAATGGTGTCTTGCCCACCACGAGGAAAGCTTTCTCTACACACGCTTTCGAGAGATCTGCGAGATCATGCGGACGTACGATGTAAGCTTTAGCCTGGGTGACGGCCTCCGTCCGGGAAGCATCGCAGATGCGAATGACGAGGCTCAGTTCGCGGAACTCGACACTCTTGGCGAGCTGACCAAGATCGCCTGGGAAATGGATTGCCAGACGATGATCGAAGGGCCCGGCCACGTGCCGATGCACCTCATCAAAGAGAACATGGACAAGCAGCTCGAGGTTTGCGGCGAGGCACCGTTCTACACGCTCGGGCCGCTGACGACCGACATCGCACCGGGCTACGACCACATTACATCGGGAATCGGTGCGGCGATGATCGGCTGGTACGGCACGGCGATGCTTTGCTACGTTACGCCAAAGGAACACCTCGGCCTTCCGAACAGGCAGGACGTAAAAGAAGGAGTGATCACATACAAGCTCGCGGCACATGCCGCCGATCTAGCGAAGGGCCATCCGGGAGCTCAATACCGCGACAACGCTCTATCGAAAGCACGTTTCGAGTTTCGCTGGGAAGACCAGTTCAACCTCGGGCTCGATCCTGAAAAGGCAAAGGAGTTTCACGACGAGACGTTACCAGCCGAGGGTGCAAAGCTCGCACACTTCTGCTCGATGTGCGGCCCGCATTTCTGCTCGATGAAGATCACACAGGACGTTCGCGATTACGCCAGAGAGCACGGCGTAGAAGCCGAAAAGGCTCTCGCGGTCGGGATGAGCGAAAAGGCGAGGGAATTCGTCGAAACCGGCGGCGAGATCTATCACGGGAATTTGCCTGATGGGGCGAAAGAGCATCATTAGAGGCCTTTCTCAATTGATGTTTCAATTCGCCATACCACAAATTGACCAACACAGGTGAGAGATCATGGGTGCGAACTTTCATGTTAAAATTCGGTAGCGATGGTAAAGGCCAGAATATCTGCCGAAGAGCTTGTAGGCGAAGAGTGGGCTGAGTGGTACTCACTCACGCCGTTGGAGCGCTGGCGACAGTCTTCAAAGCTATGGGAAACTTACTTGTCATTAGGAGGCTCGCTTGATCCTGAGCCCGATACGCAAAGTCCTTTCGTCGATCGCTCGGCACAAAGTTCGCGCCCTATTGATGGGCGGCCAGGCCTGCATACTCTACGGCGCAGCTGAGTTTAGCCGCGACATCGATTTGAGGATGAATCGATATTTGAGTTTGCCCTATGCGGCTTTTTAGCTATACTAAGCGAGAGTTTGCCTGGAACCCCGTCTCGTTCGTTGGATGAGCGGGAAGCAAGCGAAAAGGATTCAAGAGCCCGATCCAGCGGCCGAGAAACAGATTTTTGAAGGTTGAGCACGATCCCATTCAATTACGATGTGTGCTCCCTTTGCAGAAAGCCCAGGTGGGGCTTTTTGCGGGAAAAGATCCCTGCGTGATTCAAACCAACTCTCGGAGAATCGGAGTCACCCTCCGTTTACCGACAAGAACAGTAGATCCATACGCAAAATCCGTCGTGGCGGTGAGTTTTTCCGTCACGGGTCTGTACTGAATCCATCTCGCCAAAGCTGCCCGGAGACGCTCCGGCCAAACTCAATCTAAAACTTTGAGGACACTCGTTTTGTATGTCTAAGGAAATGATCATTAGCGTCAATGGGCGCGAAAAGAAGATCGCCATTCTCGATAACGGAAAGGTGAGCGAGTTTTATATCGAACGCGGGGAAGAGAACAGCGGCATCGCCGGCAACATTTATAAGGGACGCGTACAGCGTGTTCTGCCGGGAATGCAGTCGGCTTTCGTCTCCATCGGCCTCGAACGCGATGCCTTTCTCTACGTTTCAGATTTCTTTGACGAAGAGGAAGAGATCGAACGCATCGTAATGGAGAAGGGTAAGAAGATCTCGCCCGAAGAAGCCAAGCGCGAGGCGAATGACAAGATCGACCGCGCAAGGATCGAGCGTGAAAAGCAGATGGAATCGGCCCAGGAGATCGCCGAACCGATCGTCGAAGGCGCCGACGATGCCGAAGAGGTCGAGGTCGAAAAAGATGCGGGCAAGCGCGGCCGAGGCCGGCGCGGCCGCGATCGGAAAGAGACGGCTGACATCCCGAGGAGCTCGGGTCGGAACCAGGAGAGCAAACACGAGCCCGAGGTCGAAGAACTCAACTTCGCCGAACCGCCCGTGATCGAGTTTGACGATTCGGGTTTTGAGAGGATCAGCGACGATGAAGACACCGGCGACCTTTTCAAGGATGCGTACGTGCAGGAAGCGATAGTCGACCGCGTCCGCGCCGCCGAATTCGATATGGAGGATGCAGCGGAAGTTGCCGTGGTCGGTTCGGTTCTCGGCGATGTAGCGTCTGATGACAACGGGTTTGAACGCATAGCCGATGAGGATGAAGGGGTCGACGAAAAGCCGAAAAAGAGATCGACCAGGTCGAAGGCAAATAAGGCGGATGGTACCGGGGCAAAGGAGCCTGCGGCAAAGAAAGGTCGGGCCAAGAAGTCTGACACTGCGAGTTCTGAAAAGCCAAAGAAGGCATCGTCACGTAGTAAAAAGACGCCGGCAACCGGCGACGCCGACACGGCGGAAACCGGCGAGCCATTGGCGGACGCGGATGCAAGCGTGCGTGAGGCTGACGAAACCTCTCAGATGTCGGTTCGCCGCGGCGGCCGGGGCCGCAGGCGCGGTGGCAAAGGAAGAAAGAAATCGGCGACGGATACCGGTGATGATTCTGCGGAAAGCGAAAACGGAACCTCGGAAGAGGGCGGGGATGATGTTTCAACCGATGCGACAGCCGATGCAGGAGTTGAAGCAGCAGCGGGTGATGAGCGGCCAGCCTCTGACGAGACCGCAGCCCCGGCCGAAACCGCCGAAGCTCCGTCGAGCGATCAGGAGCGGACCGGCAGGGAAGGCCGGGGCCGCGATACGCGCCGCCCGGGACGCGGAGGCCGTGACAACCAGGCACGCGATGGAAAGGACCGGGATAGCGGCAGCAGAGGGCGAAATGACCGTAACGGCCGCGATGACCGGGGTGAACGGCGGGGCCAGCCGACCATCTCCGACCTTCTCCGGGAGGGCCAGGAGATCCTTGTGCAGATCGCTAAGGAACCGATCGCAAAGAAGGGGGCGCGAATCACGTCACACATCGCGTTGCCGGGGCGGTTCCTCGTTTACATGCCCACGATCGAGCACGTCGGTGTTTCGCGAAAGATCGAATCGTCGAGCGAGCGTGGCCGCCTGCGAACACTCATCCAGCGGATACGCGCCGAGGAGGACGTGCCGTCGGGCGGATTCATTGTAAGGACGGCCGGGATCGGCATTTCAGAAGAAGACCTTCGACAGGATGCGCGCTATCTAGTTCGGACCTGGCTTGATATCAAAAAATCTTCGGAAAAGGCCAAGTCGCCTGCGATGGTCCATCAAGACCTCGACCTCGTTCAGCGTCTTTTGCGAGATCAGCTTTCGGATGATTTTGCCGCGATACGGGTCGATAGCGAGGATGAGTATCTGCGCACCGTCGAGTTCATTAACCGTATTCAGCCAAAGCTCGTCCATCGCGTGAAGCTGTATACCCGGGAGGATCCGATCCTTGAGAACTACGGCGTACAGGAAGAGATCGAAAAAGCCCTTAAGCCACGAGTTTGGCTCAAATCGGGCGGCTATCTTGTGATCAATCAAACCGAGGCGTTGGTTGCGATCGATGTGAACACCGGCAAATTCGTAGGTAAGGGAAATGCACGGCTCGAAGACACCATCGTTAAGACAAATCTCGAAGCGGTCGACGAGATCGCCCGACAGATACGGCTTCGCGACCTCGGCGGCATCATCGTGCTCGACCTTATCGATATGGAAGACCGTAGGAACCGGCACAAGGTTTCCCAGGCTCTTCAGGAAGCTCTCTCGAGCGACAAGTCGCCGACGAAAGTACTATCGTTCAACGATTTCGGGTTGATCATAATGACCCGTAAGCGTGTAAAGCAATCGCTTGAGCGTACGATGTGTTCGCCGTGCGAATATTGTGAGGGAGCGGGCTGGGTCAAGTCGCCGACGACCGTTTGTTACGAGATCCTTTCCGAGGCACGGCGGCTTTCGAAACATCAAGAGGACGTTCGACAGACCACGCTTCGCGTACATCCTGATGTCGCAAAGGCATTGCGGTCATCCGAACGCAGCGTGCTCGAAGAGATCGAAGAACATCTTGGATTCATCGATGTAACGGCCGATCCGCACATCCACCAGGCGCAGTACGATTTTGCGTTCATTTAAGGACGGCCTCAGCCGGAGTAAAGAAAGGAGTGTTGACGGCGGCACTCCTTTTTATGTTGCAGGACCTTATCGTGAGATCGCGGTCACAGTTTCATATCTTTCTTGAGCTGCTTTGGATCACCGGGCTTGGCGAATACTGAGTCCGAAACGCGAACGTTGAATTCAACTGTCTCGAGATTGATCCGCGAGGTCGGTTTCCCATTAGTGAATCGGTCGATGATGAACGGGGTCCTTACCCCTCCGATGTCGACGAACTGGGCGTAGCGGTCCTCTTCGGTGACCTCTTCTCCATCGGAATTGACCGTCTTATAGATCGCCTTGACGGGGCTGCCGTCGTCCGCCGAAAACTCGAACTCGACGGCAAAACCATCTTTGTAGGTCAACCGTACAACGTCGTTTCGCTTGCCGAGCGATGCCTGGCGCCGTCCCACATACACGACCTCTCCCGAATTCTTCCAGCCGCCGCGAAGCAGGTTGTCGAGGCTGACGCGGATGCCTCGCTTAAAATTATTCACCTGTTCTTCGGTCTGATCCTTGATGAGTTCCTGGTCGCCGTCATAGACCCAACCGGTCTCACCGGCATTGGTCTGAACAAATTTGGTCTTCGAGCCCTTGAACTCCGTCCGTTCCTTATCGGGAAAAACGATCACATCGATAAACGACTGAAACGAAACGACCACCCCGTCCTTGAACATGCTGAAGCGGCCGCGGCTGACCTGGGACGAGACACCAAGGTACTTTTCTCCGCCGAGACGCTGGACGGCCTTTTGAAGCACGGCATCAGCACCGGTATTCGGAGTTTGGCTGATCTGTGTGGCTGAGAGGAGGAGTATCGAAATCAGGGATCTAGAAAGCAGTATGGTGGATCTACGCATAACTAAAGGCTTCGGTGAATTTTAACACCGAAGCCTTTGATGCGGTAAGCCGCCGATAGGTTTAGTTGAGGCTGAAAGAGTCGTTCGGCGATACGACGATCTCTCCATCCCTTGTGTCCACCATGAACCTCACGGCGGTCTTCCAAAGATTAGTTATCGGAAGTTTCACCTTCTGATCGATATGACGCTTCAGGAATCTTGCTCCGTATGCCGGGCTGAATCCCTTTTCCGTCAATGCATCGACAGCAGCTTCGGTGATCTCGACAAATTTGCCCTGGCGCTCCATGTTGCGTTTGACCTTGCCAAGATACAACCGGGCTATTTCCCGCACCTCGTCCATCGTAAGCGGTGAGAAAACGATGATCTCATCAATACGGTTCCTGAATTCAGGTGTGAAGCGCATTTCCGCTGCTTTCATCGCTTCGCCCCTGATCTGCATAATGTCGCCGAGCGTCTTTTGACCGAATCCAAGTGGTTTCTCGTATCGTTTGAAGTTCTCCGAACCGAGATTTGATGTCATTATCACGATCGCATCGGACAAATACACCTTTTTCCCGCGGCCATCGGTGATCCATCCCTCATCGAATGCCTGAAGGAAAATGTTCATCAGGTATGGCGATGCCTTCTCCACCTCATCGAGAAGCAAAACGGTATAGGGGTTATCACGAAGCTGTTCCGTAAGGATGCCTCCGCGTTCGCTGCCGACTATGCCGCGAGGCATCCCGATAAGCTTTTCAATTCCGACCGTACCGTCGCCGTACTCGCTCATGTCGATACGGATCATCTTGTTCTCGTCGCCGAACATGAATTCGGCCACGGCCTTTGCGAGCTCGGTCTTGCCGACGCCGGTCGGCCCAAGGAAGAGCAAAACACCATCAGGGGCGTAATGGTTTTCCTTAAGCGGCCCCTTGTTCAAACGGAGGCGCTCGGAAACGGCCCGGACGGCATCTTTCTGGCCTATCACGCGTTGGCCGAGGTCCAATTCCATCTTAGAGAACCGGTCCGCGGTGTCGCGATAGATCATATCCTTCGGGATACGGGACTCTTGCGATATCACATCGATGATGTGCTCCGGCTCGACGATGAGTTTCTCCGGTTCGTTTATCTCGACCTTGACCGACGCGGTATCAAGCCAGCCGATGGCTTTGTCGGGCAGATGGAGATTTCGTATGTATTTGGGAGACATCTCGAGTGCGGTATTGATCGCCTCTTCCGAGATGGTCACGGAGTAGTTCTTCTCAAGCCTCGGCTTCAGCCCCATCAGGATCTGGCGTGTTTCGTCAATGGTCGGTTCATCCACCTTTACGAGCCTGAAGCGCCGGGCTAGTGCTTCGTCGTCGCTGATGTATTCCTTATACTCGGTCATCGTCGTCGCGCCGATTATGCGAAGTTCGCCACGCGCAAGCGCGGATTTGAACATATTGCCCGCATCGCTCGACGTTCCCATCGCCGATCCGGCACCAATTATGGTATGAGCCTCATCGATGAAAAGAATTATGTGGTCTTTTTCCTTCACCTCATCGATGATCCCTTTGATACGCTCTTCGAACATTCCGCGGAGCATGGTTCCGGCTACGAGGCCGCCCATCTGAAGCTGAACGATATGCGAATCGCGTAGACGCGAAGGGACCTTTTCCGGCTCAAGCTCGATCAGCCGCGCCAGGCCCTCGACAACGGCAGTCTTGCCGACCCCGGGTTCGCCGACGAGCATCGGCGAATTTGACCGCTCCTTATGCGAAAGGATCTCGATCATCTGCAGAATCTCTTTCTCGCGGCCTATCGTCGGAGGGATCTTATCCTGCCGGGCCAATTTATTCATCGAAACGCCGAAGTGGCGAAGAAAACTCGGCAGTTCGTATTTCTGACGGCTTCGCTCTTCTTCCTTTTCGCGTTTTCGGATCCGCGAACGAGCACTTTGGGCAACCTCTTCGGCCGGTACGCCAAGGTTTTGAAGGACGTCGTTCAGGATGCTTCTTTCGTCATTTGAAAGCACGTAAAAGATGTCGCTGCCGTCTATGACGCGGCGTCCCTGCGATCTCGCGCGGTCCATTGCCCGCTTAAAAAGTTCGGTCGTTTCAGGCGCGATGCGGAATCCCTTCCCGGTATGCTGACGCCCGGTGTCCATTCGCTTTTCGATAAGGAGCTTGACCGAGCGCGGGTCGACGGCAAGATCGCGCATCGTAGAGGTGAACAGGTCGTCCTCTTCACGGGTCACAGCGTGGAGAATGTGCTCTATCGCAACGTAATTCTGATCCCGCCGCTTCGACTCGTCCAGGGCGGTCTCGAGGACGCGCCGGCCGCTGTCGCTGAATTTGTCTTTATATGCGTCAATGTCTGCCATACTTCACATGTGGGTTCCCCGAAATGTTAGATGCCTTGAGGCGGGGCTAATATACCATCGTATATTGTAACACCTCGAGCGGGATACCATACAAGGATTTAACGATGAGGCCGCCGACAAAGTTCTTAGACGAAATCGGACCGGTTCGGCCGAACAGGCAGTCTTGCGAAGAGAAAAGGCCGCCCGATCATGGGCGGCCGAAACCGGTTCAATGTGTATTTTCAAACGGTTAGCTACGCTAAAGGGAAAAGTTGAAATTAACAAATCCCGTCGCTTTGACGGGCTGTCCATCGACGACAAACGGCCGAAACTTCCACTTCAAGATCGCCTCTTTTGCTGAACTCTGGAGCAGGGCCGGGCCCGACGTATCCTTTACCTCAGAAACATTCCCTTCTTCGTCGACCGTTACTTCAACCTTGACCACACCGGTCGCACGTATCGAGCGCGCCGCGGCCGGATATCTTGGCTGCGACTGCTTTGAGGCGTACGGCAAAAGCGAACCGACGAAGAGCGGGCCCACGGGCGTGCTCGAAAGCGTCGCTTTAACCTTATTCGAGTCTTCATTTGGCGTCCGAGTCGTGCCGGCGACTATCCTTGATCGCTCGACTGCCGTATCCGGCACATCTTCGCTAATCTTCTGTATCGGAGGTTTTTCGGCAGATATCTTCAGGGGTTCGACGGGCTTCGCCGCAGCTGTGACCGCGGGTTTTGATTCGTCAACGGGAATGGATAGTTTTGCGACTGCCCTATCGCCCACGGTCTCTTTGTTCAAGTTCGATCCCGCGACCGTACCCGGGCCGGCCGCGGCCGCTGCCGGTTCGGACGATGTCCCGTCCACGGCATTGATCACCACGCTTCGTGAACTCGCCATCGCCTCTCTCGAATCGGCCACCAGATCTCTCCAGCGGCGGGCATCATAATCGTCACGCGCGATCATGACCCGGGAATTCGTTGCCTCTTCAAGCAAGCCGAGCGCCTCTGCGGTCTTTGTCTTATCATTAGATAGTTCTTTTGACTGGGTGATGACGATCTCGACCGTTTCCCGCATCTTCTCAAGGTCATTCAGCGCCTCGAGCGGAAGCTCGCGATCGCCGATGTTCAGGCCTAGCGACCGATATCTTTCGGCCTGGCTTCGGGCGCTCTTGACGATCTGGCCGGCAATTGTCGTGTAAGCCGTGAAAGCCCCGGGCTTTGTCGTTTTTTGCTCGTTATAAAATTGATTCAGGAATGCCTGAGCGCGCTTGTGGTCGCCCTGCTCGAGATAACTGTTCATCAACAAAACATTTGCGACGGCGTGAACCGACGGGTCACCGGTCTCGCGGCGAATATTCTCAAGCTCATATATCGCCGCACTATAATTGCGTACCGCGATAAAGGCCTTCGCCTTCGATATCCGGTCGCGCATCACTTCGGCCGTCGTTGGGGCCTTTGACACTGCTGCCGGCGTGACACCTGTGGCAGGTGCACTCGGGCTCTGCGAAGATTGTGGCGATTGTGCCGCCGCTGCGGCCGTGAATGCTGATAAAACAAGAAATACCGAACTTAACCTTCCGACATTTGACGGCATTTTCAGTCCTCCTTAGGCGACTTTAGTTTCCGTAAAGGTCTTAGCGAACTACCCAGAAGGCTCTCACTATGTATCGACCCAAAGCAAAATACCTACCAATCAATAAATCATCCAGCGGGCAAAAAACTCAAAGCCCGTGTCAATTTTTCAGACTATTGATGATTTTCCGACGGTAAGCGTTTGCGTCTCTTTTTATAACACTTTCGTTCAACGTCACCAAACGGCGGTCAAGCATGACGACCCGGCCATGGATGATCACTGTACGCACATCGGAGGCCTTTGTTGCGTAGACAAGATGGGAGTAGATATTGAACATAGGGGTCTGGTGAAGGCTGTCGAGGTCGACGATCGCGATGTCAGCGAGCTTTCCGGTCTCGATCGAGCCGATCGTGTCCCCGAGGTGAAGGGCCCGGGCTCCGCCGATCGTTGCCATCGCGAAGGCCCTTTCCGCCGACAGCGTTTTCGGATCACCGGAAATGAGTTTATGGAGCTTGGCGGCCGTGTCCATCTCTTCCCATATAGAGAGGTCGTTGTTCGAGGCCGCGCCGTCCGTTCCCAGTCCTACATTCAGCATTTTACGCAGCATCGACGGGACCGGCGCGGTGCCGGCCGCGAGTTTCATATTCGATTGAGGATTGTGGGCGATCCCGACATTGTGCTTTTTCAGTAGATCGAGTTCGGCATCATTCGCCTGAATGACGTGAGCCGCGATGGTCTTGTTGGTAAAAAAGCCTATCTTTTCAACAAATTCGATCGGCCTTTGGCCCTGATGCTTTTGCTGAATGAACTCGGTCTCGGTGTTCGCCTCGGCGAGATGAATAACGAGCGGTGCGTTCAGCTTATTCGCGACATCGCGAGCCTGCAGAAGATGTTCCTGCGACACGGTGTACGGAGCGTGAGGTGCGATCGCCGGGGTGATCAGCGGATCGTTCTGCCATTTGCGTATGAATCGCTCGGTATATGAAATGCCGTCAGCCCAGGTCTTATTGTCCGGTGCGGGAAAATCGAGCACGGTCTCGCCGAGTACCCCGCGCATTCCCGCCTTCTTCGTCTCGTCCGCGATCGCGTCCTCGAAGTAATACATGTCGCAATAGGTCGTCGTCCCGCCCTTTATCATCTCAGCAAGCCCGAGCCGTGTACCGGCACGCACGAACGCCTCATCCACATTCTTCGCCTCAGCCGGGAAAATGAATTTCGTCAGCCACTCCTGCAGGTCCATGTCGTCCGCGATCCCGCGAAACAGCGACATCGGCACGTGCGTGTGAGTATTGATCAGCCCCGGAATAACGACCTTGCCGGTAGCGTCGATCGTCCGCTTTCCTCGGTACAAATGTGTAAGTGTTTTCTTCGAACCAACCGACAGGATCTTTTCGCCTCTAATTGCCACGGCGCCATTCTCAATTACGCTCTGACGACCGTCCATCGTGACTATCGTTCCTCCGGTGATCAGAATGTCCACCGTCGTAGGCAATGCTACACTTTCAGCCCTCGGCCGTCGCTGTGCTACCGTGCTTACCGAAACAAGTGAAACTACTAGGATGAAACAAAAGAATCTGTTCATTTGCGTTATTAAGGGCTGTTACAAAAACCTAGGAGCCAGCCTCGAGAACGGGCTCGCTATACTATTCATTTATCTTCTCAAGTTCTTCAACGTCGGCAAGGTCCTTCAGACGTCCGCTGGCCTTCTTATTTGCGATAAGGTCATCATAACCGATGAAATTGATCGTTATCCCTTCATGCTCGACCGTTTTTCGGCGAGGGAAGCAATCATCAAACTCAACGCCGTCGATCAAAGTTGAAATTTCAAGTCGGAACGGAGGCATGCCCATTCGAAGGATCTTTCCTGGATTCTTTAGATAAGGCAAAGACTTCTCTTTCGGAGCGTAGCCGAAATCCTCAAGCGCGTCTGCGGTAAGCAATGCATTCTCATCCGTCAGACGAATCCAAATGTCAAAATCGCCGGTGTTCCTTACGTAACCATAGTGATTAACCGCATAACCACCGATGATAAGGTAGTCAACCCTTTTCGCGGTCAACAGCCTCAAAAAATCCGCGAAGTCCGCGCTCATTTTCATCATAGCCAAACGTATTCTGTCGCAATAACTCGAGGGCTGTCAGCCGTTCCTCGGGCGTACAAGACTTCCAGTATTCGATCTCAGAGCGCTTAGAGTCTTCGAAACTGTCGAAGACCTCAAACTTCGATCGATTCACCCTGTTCGCTAATATCTCGGTCATTCTGCTCATCGCCTTACTTCAAGAATTTGGAGTCGAACGCCCTTGGGAGCAGTTCGCTCATTTGTATCGTCTCGGTCTTGCCATGGAGGTTTGCCAGAATAACGGGCACGTCGCCGCAGAACTCCCAGATGATCTGCCGGCACACTCCGCACGGCGGGGTCAGGTCCTCGGTATCGGCGACTACCGCGATCCGGCCAAACTTGGTCACGCCGCGCGAGATGCCCTTCCAGATGGCAACACGCTCGGCGCAGACGGTAAGCCCGTAGCTCGCCGATTCAACGTTGCACCCGGTGTAAATATCGCCCTCTTCCGTTTCGACCGCAGCGCCGACCTTGAAATTGGAATAGGGCGCGTAAGCCTTTTCACGGACCCCCGTCGCGGCGTCTAAAAGCTCTTGTTCAGTATGTTTCATTATTTGTACGGCTTCCAATTATACGGGTGCCGCTTCCTGCTGGTTCAGTTTCTCGCGGATCATTCCGCAAAGGAACTCGATGGTGATCCCGGAGTTCGACCCTTCGGGAACGATGATATGAGCGTTCCGTTTCGATGGTTCGACGAATTCAAAATGCATCGGGCGGATCGTACGCTCGTATTGGTCGAGTGTCCGTTCCCAGGTTCGGCCGCGTTCTGTTATGTCACGGCGCATCCGACGCATCAATCGGACGTCATCCGGAGTGTCGACAAAGATCCGGATATCGATGAGGTCAAGCACTCTGGGCTCTGAAAAGATAAGGATCCCCTCGACGATAACAACGGGCTTTGGCTCGATCAGTTCGATCTCGTCCGTCCGTGTGTGGGTCCTCATGTCGTAAATGGGCATTTCGACGGTCAGCCCCTGTTTCAGGCGGATCAAATGATTGACGAGCATGTCGCTGTCGATCGAATCCGGATGGTCGAAGTTCGCCTGGTGACGTTCGTCGAGCGGCATGTCGCCCAGGTTTCGATAGTACGAATCCTGCTCGACGAGTACGACCTTTTCACGCCCGACCGTATCGACGATCGAACGTGCGATGGTCGTCTTTCCCGAGCCTGTTCCTCCGCAGATGCCAATTATCATTGTTCTTCGTTTTTGGTTTTTGGTTTTTGGACGTTCGAAGTTCCGATCCTTGAAAGGTATGCGTTTAAAGATGGACCCAACTGATCGATCAAAGGTTTGAGTTCCTCTATTTCCTCGGCTGTGAGCAGGTTCCGCTTGTACGCTCGAC
Source organism: Pyrinomonadaceae bacterium (assembly GCA_050246275.1). GTDB lineage: Bacteria > Acidobacteriota > Blastocatellia > Pyrinomonadales > Pyrinomonadaceae > OLB17. The sequence goes on along the minus strand of JBFWWI010000005.1, from coordinate 114,239 downwards.
GAAGCCAGTGCTGAGTTTCTTGTAACGAGCCACGAGCGATCCGGACAAATCGTTTATTGTCCGCATGGCTGCCGCGGCCCTCGCCTTCCGATATATTGGCTCCGATCGAATCTACTGACCGGATCAACTGCTTTCCCACGGTGTCAGTCGCAAGATTGTTCCAACCCAAGACTATCGTCCAAACCTTGTCGGCCAGGATTTCTGACATCTGGTAAACACGCAACTCCACAAATTTTGTTCTCATGCTGACAACGAATCCAAAAACCAAAGACAAAAAACTAAAGGCTAATACGCTCAACTATCCGTCTCAAAAGTTGCTTAAATACTTCAGCAACCCGCGCACCCGTTTCCATCACCTCTTCGTGGTCGATGCTCTCGCCGGTCATCCCGGCCGCAAAATTAGTGATGCACGAGATGCCCAACACTTTCAATCCCTGATGGCGGGCGGCGATCGCTTCGGGAACGGTGGACATCCCGACGGCATTAGCGCCGAGCTGACGATACATCCGCACTTCCGAAGGCGTTTCGTAGGTCGGCCCCGAAAGCGCGCAGTAGACGCCGCGGTGCAAGAGGTCTCGTTTTGTCTCATCGAGCCCCTTTTCAAAACGCTCATGCGCAAGTGCGTTCGCCTCTTCGTCCGCCAGATGCTGAAGTCCGCGATCGTACACGTGGGTCATATCCGGAAAGCGCGGACCGAAACGCACATCGTTCGGGCCGCGGAGCGGGTTCACCCCCATGCAGTTCAAATGGTCGGTTATCAGCATGAGACTGCCGGGCGGATACTCGGATTCGAGGCTGCCGGCGGCATTGGTCAGGATGACATTCCCGACGCCAAGCCTGCCGAAGGCCCGCATCGGGAACATTACCTGTTCCATTTCATATCCCTCGTAGTAGTGAAACCGGCCTTGTTGAACCGCAACCTTGGTCCCACTCACTTCGCCGAGCACGAGTTTTCCGGCATGGCCCTCTACGGTCGAGCGGGCGAAGTGCGGTATCTCTTCATACGGGATGCTGACCGCATTTTCCAATTCGTCGGCGAATGCACCCAACCCGCTCCCAAGCACGAGTACGGTCTTTACCGGAGCACTATATCTGGACCGAATGAATTCAGCGGCTTCTGCGGCGTTCTCGTAGGTCATCTTTCTTAGTTGCCTTTCTTATACGGAATTCCCAACGCCTTCGGTGCACGCGACAGGCCGATGAAGCCGGCAAGCACGATGATCGTCAGCACATACGGGATCATCTGAATGAACTGGACCGGTATCTCATCACCGGACGGAAGCTTGACCACACCCTGAAGCTGGATCGCGAGTGACTCAGTAAAGCCGAAAAAAAGGCAGGCGATCAGGACCGGGATCGGTTTCCATTTGGCAAGTATCAAAGCGGCAAGGGCAATGTAGCCCCGGCCCGCGCTCATGCCTTTGGTAAAGAACGAGCCTTGCCCGATCGATAAGTACGCACCACCCGCCGCCGCCAGCACACCTGATATGATCACGGCGGTGTACCGAAGTTTGTAGACGTTGACACCGGCCGAGTCTGCCGCAGCAGGATTCTCACCCACCGCCCGCAGCCGCAGCCCGAACGGTGTCTTGAAAAGTACGTACCACGCCGCCGGAACCAGCGCAAAAGCAATGAGCGATGCAAGCGGCAGCCCATTGACCACCTCAGGCAGCAGGTACGCCTTATCTATCTGGTTGGTCGCCCCAGAGGCGTCGTAGAGTCGGCTGCTTACCACGGCCGGCAGCCCGAGCATCAGCATGCTGATCGCAAATCCGGTCACGACCTGATCCGCCTCGAACTGGATAACGGCAACGGCAAAAACAAGAGCGACCAGTGCCCCGGCAGCCATACCAGCGACAAGGCCCACGTACGGGTTGCTCGTCTCATAGGTAACCACCGCGGCCGTGAATGCACCGGCAAGCATCAACCCCTCGAGGGCGATATTGATCACCCCCGCTCTCTCTGAAAACAATCCGCCGAGAGCGGCGAAGATCAGCGGGGTTGCCAATCGAATAGTGGAAAATAGGAGGATGGCAAGAAATGTCGGGGTCAATAATTCGGTCATCCTACCTCCTTGTATACCTCTGCAGCGATGCAACGAATATGATGATGATCGCCTGAAGCACTTCGACAAGGTCCTTCGATACGAACCGCGTCTCGATATCTACAAAGATCTCGCCGCGCTTCAAAACCGCAAAAAAGATCGCTGCGATGAATATGCCAAGCGGATGATTGCGTCCGAGCAGCGCGACCGCGATCCCGAGATATCCCCAGCCATCGGAGAAGCCGTCATAGTATCGGTAGCGATACCCGAGTACCTCTCCGATCGCGACCATTCCCGCAAGCCCGCCCGATATTGTCATCGCAATGATGATCTGCTTCTTTGGCGATATGCCGCCGTATTCGGCTGCCGATGGATTTTCGCCGACCGCACGGAGTTCATAACCCCATTTCGTCTTCCATAAAAAGAAGTAAACGGCAAAGCACATCAGGATAGCGAGCAGGAACGCTACACTCAAGGGGACGAAATCAGGCATTCCGGGTATGTACTGGCTGATCCGCGGTATGTGCGCTCCCGCGCCGATCTCGGCTGTCTGCATTATCGGGTCGCCAGGTATCTTGTAGAAGTACTGCGTGAAATAGCTGACCAGGGCGACCGCGATGAAATTCAACATTATCGTGTTGATCACCTCGTGCGATCCGAACCTTGCTTTCAATATTCCCGGGATCGCGCCCCAGATGCCGCCGGCGACCACGGCCGTTATCACACACACAAGGATAAGAAGCACCGACGGCAAGCTCGCCCACGACCAATCTTCTTGCTTGCCGAAGATCGTGACCACGGCCCCGCCAAACTTTATGCCGACCCAGGCGGTCGCGAACGCGGCCACGTAAAGCTGTCCTTCCGCCCCGATATTTAGCAGACCGCACCGAAATGCCACCGCGACCGCGAGCCCTGTAAAGATCAACGGCGTCGCGATGAACAGCGTATAGCCGATGTCGTTGAGCGACCCGAACGAATTCCCGACCATATGGTAATAGGTCGCAAATGGGTCGTCGCCGATCAGCACAACGATCAGACCGCCAACGATGAAGGCCGCGATCACAGCAACAACTGGCCAAAGGATCTCACGAAAAATGTTCATCGCTTCAGGGTCCGAACCCGATGCGGCAGACGGATCGGGCTCGGGACAACCGTTCTAAAAGTGGATAAAAGTGCCTAGCTAATATACCCGACAAACCAAGAAAAAGTCACACTTGCGCCGCTGATTTAAGGGGCCGGACCTGCTATGACAAAATATACGAAATATACTTGACAAGGCGATACTCAAGTTTTATTATTATTGCGGACTAAGTGATTAGTCGTAAGTAGGACTAAAATATTTGAAGTTTGGAGGAAAATGACATGAATCTCATTACATATGATCCTTTCCGCGAACTTCGCTCATTGCAGGACGAAGTGAACCGGGTGTTTTCAGGCAGCTTTAATCGTTCCGACGAGACGGGGATGATGCGGGGCGCATGGAACCCGAGCGTGGATATTTTTGAGAACAAGGACAATCTCATTCTCGAAGCAGAACTTCCCGGCATGTCGCCGGAGAATGTGAATATCTCCATCGAGAACAACGTGCTCACGATTCACGGTGAGCGAAAATTTGAGAAGAAGGACGAGGGCGATAACTTTCATCGCGTTGAGAGGAGTTACGGCTCCTTCACACGTTCGTTCACACTGCCGCCGACCGTCTCGAGCGACAATGTGGAGGCAAACTTCGAAAATGGCATTCTGCGTCTGCAGTTGGCCAAGCGCGAAGATGCCAAGCCGAAGCGGATCGAGATAAAGGCCGGCACGTCAGGTCAAAAGACGATCGAGGCGAATGCAAAAGGCACGTCAGCCGGTTAAGGGCAGCGGCCCATTTGTTCGCGGGTTGGCGTAAGAAAATTTTGTATCTTACGCCAACCCGATATTTTTGTAGTGAAGGGGACTTTTAGGGTTAGAATAGCGGGATAGGCCAATGAGATTCGATAGATTCACGATCCGCGGCCAGGAGGCCGTACAGGAAGCGATCACACTAGCTGAAAAGGGCGAGAATCAGCAGGTGGAGCCGGAACACATTCTTGCCGTGATGCTCGAGCAAAAGGAAGGCGTGGTCCGTCCGATCCTTGGAAAGATCGGCGCCAATGCCTCGCCTATACTCGGTGAGGTTCAGGCCGCGATCGAGAAGTTTCCGAAGGTCTCCGGCGGGCAGCAGTATTTCAGCTCGCGGACGAACACGATCTTTCAGGCAGCGCAGAAAGAAGCGGAAAAGATGGAGGATGAGTACGTTTCGACCGAGCACCTCCTGCTTGCGATCGCCGACGAGAAGCAGGGCGATGCGGGCCGCATTCTCAGGTCCAATGGCGTCACCCGCGATGATCTCGAAAAAGTGGTCACGGATATGCGCGGCGGTTCGCGCATCACGGATCAGAATGCGGAGGAAAATTTCCAGGCTCTTGAAAAATACGCACAGGACCTCACGGACAGAGCCCGCAAGGGCAAGCTGGACCCGGTGATCGGCCGCGATGACGAGATCCGCCGCACGATACAGATCCTGTCGCGCCGCACCAAGAATAATCCGGTCCTGATCGGTGAGCCCGGCGTCGGCAAGACGGCCATCGTCGAGGGGTTGGCGCAGCGGATCGTTTCAGGCGATGTGCCGGAAACACTAAAGAACAAGCGGCTTGTCTCGCTCGACCTCGGTTCCATGCTCGCAGGTGCGAAATACAGGGGCGAATTCGAAGATCGTCTAAAAGCCGTCCTTAAAGAGATCGAAAAGGCCGAGGGCCAAATAATACTTTTCATCGACGAGCTGCATACGCTCGTCGGCGCCGGTGCGAGCGAAGGTGCGATCGATGCATCGAACATGCTCAAGCCCGCCCTTGCCCGGGGCACATTGCGGGCGGTGGGCGCGACGACGCTTGGCGAATACCAGAAATATATCGAGAAGGACAAAGCCCTCGAACGCCGCTTTCAGCAGGTTTATGTCGGCGAGCCTACGGTCGAGGATACCATCGCAATCCTTCGCGGCCTGAAGGAGCGTTACGAGGTTCACCACGGTGTACGCATCAAGGATGCGGCGATCGTCGCCGCCGCAACGCTTTCGAACCGGTACATTACAGATCGTTTCTTGCCGGACAAGGCGATCGACCTTATCGATGAGGCGGCGTCGCGCATCCGCATCGAGATCGATTCGCTGCCCCAGGAGATTGACGTTCTGGAGCGCGAGATACTGCAGCTCGAGATCGAGCGTCAGGCACTATCGCGTGAAACAGATGAAAAGTCGAAAGAGCGGCTCGACGATATCGAGCGTCGGATCGCCGATCTGAACGAGAAATCTTCGGCGATGAAGGCGAAGTGGCAATCGGAAAAAGAAGAGATCGAGAAGATGCGGGCCGCTAAAGAACAGCTTGAGGGAGCAAAACTCGACCTCGAGCGGGCACGGCAGGCCGGCGATCTGGCCAAGGCGGCCGAGATCCAATATGGAAAGATCCCCGAGCTCGAAAAGCTTTTGCAAACCGAACAGGAAAGGCTCGAATCGCTTCAGAAGGACGGCGTCTTCCTGAAAGAAGAAGTTGACGAGGAAGATGTCGCCGAGGTCGTGGCAAAGTGGACCGGCGTTCCGGTCTCGAAGATGCTCGAGGGCGAGATGCAAAAGCTCATCCAGATGGAAAGCAATCTCGGCCGGCGGGTCATCGGGCAGAACGAAGCGCTCGAGGCCGTTGCGAATGCCGTCAGACGCGCACGTGCGGGCTTGCAGGATCCCAATCGTCCGGTCGGTTCGTTCATCTTTCTGGGGCCGACGGGCGTGGGTAAGACCGAAACTGCTCGTGCACTTGCGGAGTTCTTATTTGATGACGAACGCGCGATGGTCCGGCTCGATATGTCGGAGTATATGGAAAAGCATGCCGTCGCCCGCATGATCGGCGCGCCTCCGGGATACGTCGGATATGAGGAGGGCGGACAGCTTACTGAGGCCGTCAGGCGGCGGCCGTATTCGGTCGTGCTTTTTGATGAGATCGAGAAAGCCCATCCCGACGTATTCAACGTATTGCTGCAGATCCTGGACGATGGACGCCTGACCGACAGCAAAGGCCGCGTCGTAGATTTTAAGAACACGGTTCTGATAATGACCTCGAATCTCGGATCGCGTGAGATACAGGCCGCGGCCGAGAACCCGCTGGCCGACCACGACGTAAAGGCGGGCGTTCTCCAGGTATTGCGGGATCATTTCAAACCCGAATTCCTGAACCGCATCGACGACATCGTCGTATTTAAGCAGCTCGGAAAGGAAGAGATCGCGTCGATCATCGATGTACAGCTCGAAAAGCTTCGCAAGATGCTTGACGACCGCGGGATCACGATCGAACTTGACCGATCGGCCAAGGACCTGCTCGTTGCCGAGGGGTACGATCCGGTCTACGGCGCCCGGCCGCTCAAGCGTGCGATCCAGACGCTCGTGCAGAATCCGCTCGCCGTGAAACTCCTCAATGGAGAGGTCGCAAGCGGACAGACGGTGCGGGTATCCGCATCCGACGGCGAGATGCAATTCGCGCCTTCGGACGGAGAGCAGAAAGCGGCGGTCAGCTGAGCGGATTTTCGCGAATCGGCGGAAACGGTTTAGAATAATCGTTTCTAATTACAGACATGAACGAAACAGACGGAACGATCGAAGAACTCTTGGGTGAAGACGAATTGAGGATACCAATCAAAGATAAGCGGCGCTTTAACACGGACGGCGAACGGATGGCCGATGACCCACCGCAGGCGAAGGAGCCGGAGAAGCCGGCCGCCGAGATAGCGCTTGAGGCAAAGCTCAAGGCGGAGATCCAAAGGCGCGAGGCGGCCGAATCAAAGCTGGTTGGCGTGCAGGCCAAGTTTGAGGAGGCAAAGGCAAACCTTGAGAAAGAGACGGCCGATATGCGCGCCCGTCTGATGAAGACGCTCGAGGACCGCGCTAAGCAATCGCAATTCAACTTTCTCACGACGCTACTGCCGGTGCTGGACAATCTGAACCTCGCGGTCGCGGCGAGCGAGACCGATCCGTCGATCGAGAATCTGCGGAACGGCGTGATCGGGACCGCACGTTCATTCGAACAGGCATTGCTGAGCGTCGGCGTCGAAGCGGTGCCGTCCATAGGGACCGATTTTGACCCTGAGCTCCACGAGGCGATCGATGTGGCTGAGGTCGATGCCGACCAGGACGGGAAGGTTACCGCCGAGTATTCGCGCGGCTATAAGTTCGGTTCGCAACTGCTTCGCCCGGCAAAGGTTCAGGTAGGCCGCGGCCGAGCGCAATCCGCCGGCGAGTAAACAGTATGGGATTGGCCAAGCTAAAGACTGTTCACGTTATGTCTCCGGAAGAATATCTGAAGTTTGAACGCGGGTTTCACCCGTCAAGAGAATGGCGACTGGCGTTACCGAAGCTACAACAGCCTGACCGATTCGTTTGAAATTGAGAGTGTCCAGTGCACGCTGACCCTTTCGGAGATATATGACCGCGTGGAATTTGAACCTCTGGAGGAGCCGGAACATTAATATCGTTGTTCTCAAGTTTTTTCGATGGCCTACACGCAGCGACCCGGCTTTAAGGTAGTCATTGCTATATTCAGAACGCCGTCCGGTCCACGAAGCTCCCAGATTATTCGAGGGCCGCTAAAAACGATCTCGAAGGCACCAAAGTTCTGTCCCGGCAAAAAGGTCGTGGCTTGGCCCAGGTTCTCATTTCCCGGAGTAAACCTATTGTCTTGACCGACCGGTATCGTTACCGATTCTGAGTTGAAATTCGTATAGCCAAACCTTGCTCTCCTGTAATCCCCTTTCCATTCAACGCATTCAACGAACGGCTTGATCCCTTTCGGCGTGACGGACGCGGACACGGAAAAATTGGCTGTGCGTTCGTTTTCAATATTTCCGGCGATGTCAACGCTGTAAAAATTGATCGAGTGTGAACTCCCGGATCCCGTCCCGACGTAAATTACTGGAGATTGATACGTCTTATATTCGCCGCCATCGATCGAATACTTGATAAAGCGAACACCAGAAACCGGAAAGCTCGGATCCGGCTCGTCCATTTCCGTTACTGGATTGTAAACAAGCTTTACATCTGAGGCGGAAAGGGAGATCGTAGCGACGTTCTCGAAGATGTCGATGCTCGCGTTGGAACGAGGGGATGAGTAATCGATTCCGACCTGCAATGTCTTCGGGCTCTCGGCATTCCCGTTCCGGTCAACAGCGAAGTATGTCAGGGTCGTCAAGCCTTCCTCGCTGATAGTCAACGGAACTTCGGCGACATCGTCCGGAGTGGCCGGTCGCGGGAACTCGAAGAAAGGGCGGTTTACGGGAATGCGGGTTTCAGATATTTCGGTCGCACCCGACGCGCTATAGACAAGCTCTTTTACACCCGATCCGCCAACGTCATCTTTTGCCGACAAAGTAACTTCAACAGCCGAACTGGCCCAGTTGAAGATGCCGGATACATCGGGACTCGTAGCGGCGGTTGTACTTGGCGCCTTAAGATCCAGAACCTTCAGAGCCGAACGGCGGTTGCCCGCATTATCTTCAGCAAACGCGGTGATCATTTTGGACTGCGATAGGTCCACAGAAAAGGGGGCGGTGTAGGTCTGCGGAGCCTCGCCCTTGACTTGATACTGAATATCCCGAACCCCGGTTTCGGAATCCGAAGCGGTCATCGTGATCAAAGCGTTAGTTCCGGTAACATCTGCGGCTATGTCGAGTTCGGGTGCGGTCACGTCAAGCGCGGCGGTGCCCGTTAAGGAATATGTCGGAACCAACGACGATTCGAAAACGCCATCGCCGTCCGCGTCATATTTCAGATCCTGCACGCCCTCCGGGGAGAACCGAAGCCAAGCTATTACTCCGACCGGCAGGTGCATGTCCAGGTAGCTGACGAACATGGTTCTGAGCGTTTCCGTCCTACCCCGAGCGATCTCGATCTCCATGATGTCCGATGTCGTTTCGAACTTGACGTCGAAAACACCATCAGTTCGTAACACAAGTTGATGCGGCACGATGAGGTTCTCCCCCGGATCCGAACCGTACTCATAGATCACCCCCGGAACCGCAAGGTCGGCCTCGCCAAGATTGATATTGGTCCTGCCTTGCGAATCCGTAATATCTAGTCTCTGTACCCCGGATACCTTTACGAAATAATCCTCCCGAGTATCGGTTGGCCACCCCAAGGCCTTTTGCTCCTCGGCCCAAGCACGTGCAGCAACATAGTATTCCTTCATTTCCTTATTCCGCGCAGCCTTTTCTTCCTTCGAAAGGTGTCGCCAAGGCTTAGAAAAGTTCGGCTTTTTGGGTTTTTCAAGTCTCTTCATAAGCGATCTCTCAGGCATCGGTAAAGACTTTTCAATCCCCTGAAGGATTGCCAAAGTTCGGGTTAGCGTGAACGGATTCCGCATCATTCCGTTGTGTTCGGACGCTCCGTTTTCTTCCTCAGCAGAGGCTTGGATTGGGATCAATTCCGCATCACCGAATTTAATAGACTGGGTTCCATTCTCTCGCGTCGAACTGAGAATCGGAACAGTTCCGTCGCCGTATCCATAGAATTGTTCAAAGTTGTACCGCTCGCGGATGTCGGTGGCCGAGCGGTCTCTGATCGAATCGACAACCGCTTCCGTTATTGTACCTTTTTCCTGATCTGGAACGCCGAACTTTTGTCCGAAGAAATGGTGATAATCAACGCCCAGAAAATCCCCTCGCCAGTCATCTTGACCTGGCCCTGAGACCGGTCCGTGTCGAATCGAAACGGCGAGACCAGAATTACGTAACGATAGAGCACATCCTGCATGCGGTCACGCGCGAACAGGATGGAAAAGTGACGGCCGAGTATTCGCGCGGCTATAAGTTCGGTTCGCAACTGCTTCGCCCGGCAAAGGTTCAGGTAGGCCGCGGCCGAGCGCAATCCGCCGGCGAGTGAGACGATCCAAAATTGTTTTTTCGCTTGGGCGGCGACCTGTTTTGAGGTTAGCCGCCCGAATTATTTGGCATATGCGGTTCGCACCGGCTCAAGTCAGTTCGCGCTGATGCAACCGTTTGCTGATCTTCCGAGACTAATTAGCAAGGCGCACCCGTGTTATTCTCGCTAAAGCTATGACCACCCGTATTCTCCTTCTTCTTATGTTGTTTTCGGCGTCAACGTTCGCGCAAACCCCGCAGATCGAGCCGGGCGTTTCGCTTGAGCTCGCCAAATGGCGCGCGTCGCGTTACTCGGACGTGCGTTACAAGCTGAGCCTGACGCTCGAGAAGATGTCGCCGGTCTTGAAGGGGACGATCGAGATAAGGGTGACGGTCGGAGCGGGGACACTCTTGTCCCCGTCGGCACAAGGTGCCGAAACGCGGGCGATAATTTTGGACTGGCGAAAGATAAAGGGCCACGAAGATAAGTCGACGATCTCGAATGTTTCGATCAATGGGAAAGCCGCGGTTCGGAGTTCCAGCTTTAGCTGGCCTCCCGCCGAAACTGAGGCGTCCTTGGGCAGCGGTGGGCCACCTAAAGGTGGAACTCCGAGCTTTGGTGAATTCAACGAACACCTGATCTTCAGTGACGGCGTGGTGCTGGGCGAGAACGTGATCAAGCTTGATTTCACTTCGCCGATACTGACGAGCGGGTCGGCGATCACGCGGTATGTGGATAAAGAGGACGGGTCGGAGTATCTCTACTCTCTCTTCGTCCCGTCGGATGCGAGCACGGCGTTTCCGGTGTTCGACCAGCCGGATATCAAGGCGAGGTTTAAGCTCATCGTTCGATATCCGGGCGAGTGGCTTGTGGTCTCAAATGCGAATGAACCGAAAGGTGACGTACTCGATCGCACTGAGACGAGCATAGTTGTAAGAGGTTCCAAGCAGTATCCAACCGACCCGAAAACCAGCGTTTATACCAAGTACTTCGAGGAAACCAAACCGATCAGCACCTACGTCTTCGCGTTCGCGGCGGGGCCGTTCGAGAAGATCGGAGCGGGGACACTCTTGTCCCCACGGGCGTCGCTTCGACGTCCGCAAGAACCTTCGCCGAAGGAACCGTTTACAACCAGAGAAGTGTCGTCGTTGCTCCCCGCGCGGAAAGTTTTCGGCGGAGGAACCGCCGATGGGGACAGGAGTGTCCCCGCTCCGAGCATTTACGTCCGCAAGTCGCAGGCCGCCAAGTTCAAGCCGCATGCGGCGGAGGTGTTTCGGCTTAATCGGGAGGCGGTGAAATATTTCGAGGAGTATTTCGATTACAAGTTCCCGTTCCCTAAGTACGATCTGGTGTTGATACCGGAGTTTCCGTTCGGCGGGATGGAGCATGCGGGGGCAACGTTTTTACGGGAGTCGTCGATCATCTTTCCGCAGGAGCCGACGCGGAACGACCACATCTCGCGCGCCGTCCTGATCTTTCACGAGGCGGCGCATCAGTGGTTTGGGGACACGGTGACGATGCGTTGGTTCGACGACCTGTGGCTGAAAGAGGGCTTTGCGACCTTTATGGCGTACAAGGCGATGGAGAAGATCATGCCCGAGATGAACGCGTGGAAGGTCTTCTACGAACGCGTCAAACAGGCCGCCTACCAGACCGATTCGACCCGCGGCACCACCGCCATCTACCAGCCGATCGCAAACCTTTCCGCAGCGAAATCCGCCTACGGAGCGATCGTATACAGCAAAGCCCCGGCGTTTTTGCGGCAGGCGGAGTTCTATCTGGGTGAAGATAAATTTCAAACCGCAGTGCGTGCGTTTCTGAAGAAGCATGAGTTTGGGAATGCGGGGTGGGAAGATCTGGTGAAGGAATTCGAAACGGCTAGTGGAAAAGAGGAATTGAGAAGTTGGTGGGCGGAACCGTGGGTAAAACATCGAGGCATGCCATTGTTCGATCTAAAGCTCGTGTTTCAGACGCCAGATAAGAAATACCTGACAAGAATCACACAAAGAAATTCGCTCAAAGACCAAATTGCGTGGTCGGAAAATACTCGAACTCTGATAATCGGTAAGGAGGGCAAAAGAACCGTAGATGACACCGCACTCATGCCAACAAACTTCGATTTCCAAAACGAAGTCAGCGCGTATGTTGGCTACACCGATAGCGAGCCGCAGTTCGTCTTCCCGAACTACGGCGACTACGGCTACGGCATTTTTCTTCTTGACGAGAAGAGCCGCGAGTACGTTCTGAAGAACATCCAGAACGAGCTGGACCCGTTCCTGCGGTCGATGATGTGGGGAGCGTTGTGGGACAGCGTCCGCGAGGGCGAGCTTGACCCGCGGGAGTATGTGGAGTTGGTGGTAAAGGCGTTGGGAACCGCGGCTAGGAGTTCCAGCTTTAGCTGGCCTCCCGCTGGAGCCGAAACGTCTCGGGGCAACCTCGGGCCACCTAAAGGTGGAACTCCGAACTTTGTAGGCGACGACGAGTCGACGACCGCGTTGCTGCTGAATCGGGTTGGGACGGCGATGAACTACTACATCGACGAAGGTGTCCGTAGCCCGCACGTAAGTAAGGGCTCAAGCCGGCCAGCGGACACCTTGGTTAGCAAAGACAAGCCGACGCCCGCGCCTGACGGCCAAGCGCCCGACGAACAGCACAGAGCCCTCACTAACGTGCGGGCTACCGACACGGGCGGGCTCCACTTGCGCGTCGAGGAGATGCTCATCGCCGGGATGCAGAATTCGCCGACGCTCGGGCAGCGGATCACGTATTATCGGGCCTTTCTGAATATTGCATCGAGCGAGAAGGCACGGGGCGTTCTCAAGCAGATGTTAACCGCCGAGACGCAGAGACGGGGAGCAGACACAGGCGGAAACCCGAGCAGTAGCGAGGGTGTGAAAAATGCCGAAGGCGGAATGCGGAATGCGGAATTGAAGAATACCCTCCATGCAGGTCGGGTTTCTGCCTTGGTGGACTTCCCTCTTCGCACTAAGGACAAGTTCGACATCGTCACGCGGCTTCTCATCCTGAACGATCCGGACGCGCCGAAGCTGTTGGCTGAACTCGAGAAAACCGAGACGAGCGGCGATGCGAAGCGATATGCATACGCGGCGAAGGCAGGGATCGGAACAGTCGAGAACAAGGCGAAGTATTGGAACGATTTCGTCAATAATAAAGAGATCAGCGAGAGCTGGATCGAGGCGGCATTTGGGCCGTGGAATTCGATCAGGCATTCGGATCTGACGCTGCCGTATCTGCAAAAAGCCCTGCAAGCGCTACCCGATCACAAACGAAACCGCAAGATATTTTTCGTAAACGGCTGGCTCGGCGCATTCATCGGCGGCCAGCGAAGCAAAGAGGCGTTGGCGATCGTCAATGAATTCCTTGCCGATAATCCGAACCTGGACAACGACCTGCGGCTGAAGATATTGGAGAATGTCGACCTGATAGAGCGGGCAGTGAAGATAAGAGGGAAATACGGGAGTTGATCAGTGCTGGTCTAAATGAGTGTGCGGCGATCACGCCACACACCCGAGAAATATAAAAGGTAAGGTTCAAGCCTATGCGGAGCGCGCGATAGTCTTGTCGGCGGCAGTGGAAACAACCTCGCCCCGAAGTATCTGTGGTTCGCTTGTTACATGGTCCTTCAAGTTCTGGCTCTGCCAGTCGCGGGTCTGGGCCAGCGCATTGTCGACGTTGGCCTTAGTCTCAAAGATACCGACCCCGCCTTGATCGCCGTCGTCGAACTTCACTGCGTAGTATGCGATAAAGCCCGGATATTTCCTCATTTTGGGGACGAGTTCTGACTCGATCTTTTTCATTACCATTTCCGGGTCCTTAACATTCGAAAATTTCTTTATTCCAAGAAACATTATTACCTCCTTGGTAGTGTTTGTAGAGCAACCTACGCCTGTTTACCCGATGTTTTGCTATGTTGTGCTGTGAAATGATGACGAAAGGCGGGCGAAACTACTTAGCTTCGATGCGCAGAGCCTCTTGAACGAAGATCGAATAATTATCTCGCCCTAAACTAGCTCCGTCATCGTTATCAAGAATCTCATTATAGCATACTCGCTTCGGTACGAAGATCCGGTTCGGGCTGCGGTCAAATCCTTAAAACTCTGCCGGTTCAACTGGTGCCCTCCGTCCAGGAAACTCCGCAGTGACTCTTAACGCTCCGATCCAAAGACTTGATCTCAGACGGTTATGGAGATTTCGGCACAAGGCTCGACCGGCCCGCGAATTAATACCCTAACAAGATCATCAAGGTGCTGGACGAAGACGTTTTGAGTTCGCACTGTGAGAACTATTCAGGTGTGCTCAGCACATGGGAGCACACCGGCGACTGTGACATCCGGCCGGTGATCGCCGGGCTGCACGAGAAAGTCGCGAAGGCGTTGTCGCGGATGTTCCACGAGATGCAGGGGATACATCGGATGATCGCAGTTCGATCAAGCGAATATAGTTCAAGTTCTCGAATCGTCTGCCGTCATCTCGTCACAAACATCGCTCGGGCGGTGTTTTTCTTTGCGATAGTGAGAACAAAACGTGGGCTGTAACCGCGTGAAGGACGGAAGCGTCTAATTAGAATTACGCTGACCAAATATTTCGATCAGTCAGAAACATTTTGCGTTTTCGAAGCGTAAGGTACCCAACAAGAGGGGTTCTTCCTGAAGTTTCATCTTTAAAATAAAGGAGTTATCCAAATGAAGCGACGTGAATTTTTGATCAACAGCTCCGCGACGTTGGCGGCTGTTGCGGCGAGCGACCTGTGGGTCGGACGGGTGATGGCGGGCGAGACGTCCACGTACGGCGTCTCGCTGCTGGACACGTATTTCCATGTGACGAAGGCAGATATCAATAAGGTGATCGCGTCGACCCTGGCCAAGGGCGCCGAGTTTGCTGACGTGTTCTTTGAATACCGCATCAGCACAAACCTCTCGTTCGAGGAGGATATCGTTAAATCGGCCCGACGCGGCATCGTCCAGGGCGTCGGCATACGCGCGGTCAAGGGTGACCAGATCGGGTTCGCGTTTACCGAAGACCTGACGCTGCCCAGTATGTTGGACGCGGCCAACGCCGCGGCTGCGATAGCGGCTGATAATGTTGCTAAAGCCCGCATCGTCGGAATGAGCGACCTGAAGCCGAAGAATCTTTACCCGATCACCGAACTCGCCACCTCGACCGAGCTGACCAAGAAGCTCAGCTTTATAAAGGAGGCGAATGCGGCGGCGAAGGCATACGACGCGAAGATCGTAAGGGTAAATGTCGGTTTCAACGATGAAGTGAAGCACGTTGCATATGCGAACTCTGACGGCATTTATTGGGAAGATTCGCAGCCGCTGTTCATGTTCAATACGTTCTGCATCGCCGAGGACGGAAAACTGCGTGAGAGCGGTTACACCGGCGGCGGAGGACGGATCGGCATGGAGTATTTCAACAAGCGGAAAGCGTCCGACATCGGAAAAGAAGCCGCGCGGATCGCGATCGTAAACCTCGGTGCTCATGAGGCCGAAGCGGGTGTGCAGACCGTGGTTCTCGGACCGTCGGAAAGCGCGGTTCTGCTACACGAGGCCGTAGGACACGGACTCGAAGCCGACTTTAATTACAAGAAGCTCTCGAATTACTCGGGCCGCGTCGGACAGAAGGTCGCCTCCGATCAGTGCACGGTCATCGACGAAGGCCTTTTCGCGAATATGCGCGGCACGATCAATGTGGACGACGAGGGCAATGCTCCGCAGGCGACCACGCTCATCGAGAACGGGATCCTGCGCGGTTATATGAACGATCGCATTTCGGCCAAACAGCTCGGCGTGAAGCCGTCGGGTAACGGTCGCCGGCAGGCTTACAACCATCCGCCGATGCCGCGAATGACGAACACGTATCTCAAACCGGGCAAGTATTCGGCAGATGAGATCCTGAGATCGGTGAAGGAAGGCGTTTACGCGAAAGGGTTTACCGGCGGGCAGGTCGACATCACAAAGGGCGACTTCACGTTCTCGTGCTCCGAGTGCTACAAGATCGAGGACGGAAAGATAACGGTGCCGCTCAAAGGGGTCACGCTCGTTGGCAACGGGCCGGATGTGATGACCAAGGTGACAATGGTCGGCAACGATCTGAAGTTCACCGACGGCGGTTGGACGTGCGGCAAGAACGGCCAGATGGTCCCGGTCGGAATGGGGATCTCGACGGTAAAGGTTTCCGAGATAACGGTCGGCGGCACGAAGGTCAAGCCGCCGGTGGCCTAGGGCGAGGAGGGGCTAAATATGTCAATGAAAGATTATAGAAGTTTAGCGTCCGAGCTCGTCTCGGAACTGAAGAAGCAGGGTGCCGACGCGGCGGACGTCTACATCGTCTCGAGCGTCGGGTTCAACACTACCGTCCGCTTGGGCAAGATCGAACGGCTGCAGCAGTCGATCACGAAAGGCCTGGGGCTTCGCGTCATCAAGAACGGCGCGATGGCAAATACCTTTACGACCGACTTCACCGATCGCGCGGTCAAAGACCTTGCCCGCGATACGATGCAGATCGTCCAGGTCTCGAACGCGGACAAGGATAACGGGCTTGCACCGAAAGAGTTGCTCGGCAGTTATGAAGGAAAGCTGATGCTTTTCGACGAATCGATCGCGAAGCTCACGCCTGAGAAAAAGATCGAGATGGCTCGTGCGGCTGAGGATGCGGGACTGAAGTTTGACAAGCGTATCAAGAACGCGAACGGCACGTCGTGGAACGATTCGATGTCGCAGGTAACGCTCGCGAATTCTGACGGCTTTGTCGGCCAGTATCCGATGACGCAGGCGAGCCTCTCGGTGGGCCTGCTCGCGGAAGACGAGGACGGAACGAAGCAGACCGACGGGTTCTACACATTCGGGCGATATCTCAACACTCTCGCGTCTCCGCAGGCCGTGGGCGAAGAGGCGGGACGCCGTGCGGTCCGGAAACTGGGCGGTCGGAAGGTCAGGTCCGCGGCCGTGCCGGTCGTGCTCGATCCGCGCGTATCGAGCTTGTTGTTAGGCGATGTTTTCGGTGCAGCATCGGGTGGGAGCATATATCGCCGGTCGTCTTATCTGATCGATAAGATCGGGCAGCAGATCACCTCGCCGATGATCACCATCGTGGACGACGCGATCATGATCGACGGCGTCGCTTCGCGGCCGTTCGATGCCGAGGGTGTCAGGTCTTCCAACGTCGTCGTTGTGGAGAAAGGCGTGCTGAAGCAGTATGTATGTGATTCTTACTCGGCTCGACGATTAAAGCTGAAGCCGACCGGGAATGCGGCACGAAGCTATCAGGGAAATCCGAATGTCGGCAGCACCAATCTTTACATCAAGAACGGTGATACCGATCCCGCGGACATCATCAAGTCGGTGAAGAGCGGCCTATATCTCGACCGTGTCGGCGGCCAGGGACTGAATTCGACCACCGGCGACTTCTCGATGGGCGCCAACGGGCAATGGATCGAGAACGGCGAGATCACACACGCCGTTCAGGAGATCACCGTGGCGGGGAACGTCCTGAAGGTGCTGAGCAATGTGAAGGCGGTCGGCAATGACCTCAGCTTCAAACTCGGTACAACGGCCGCGCCGACATTGCTTATCGGCGAAATGACGGTCGGCGGAGAGTAGGCAGAGATTATTCGACGTTGGGGAAGAGCGGCGAGTCGGGCCGCTCTTTTTTTCGGGTTCAATCGACCACATCCGGCGAGGCGGTCAACTCGATGTCGCCCTTTTCGGCGAAGACCTGTGCCTGAATGCGAATGACGTCGCTCATCGACAGAACGCCGGCAAGGCGGTTGCGGGTCTTTGGCTTGACGACGATCAGCTTTAGAACCTTTTCCTTGTTCATTTTTAGAATGGCCTGGCTCACGGGCGTATCGGGGTGGACGGTGACGGCCCGGCCCGCTATCTCTGAGATCCGGACGCCGTCCCCCTGTTCGGCGAGGTGCCGCTTGAGCCGCGCGGGCGTGACAACGCCGAGCACGCGGAGTTCTTCATCAACGACAGGGAAGGTGGACAGATCGAGCGAACCGATCCTTTTCAATGCTTCGCTCGGCGTTACTCTGCCGGGGAGCGAAACCACCTCACGCGTCATCGCCTGATCGACCGATAGCTCCTCCAGCTTGTGCGGGGCATTGCGGCGCGTAGGCAGGAAGATGCCGTCCTGTTCGAGCAGTGCTTCGTAAATAGGCAGGGGCCGAAAATGCCGTGCTAAGGCGTAGGATGTCATGTTCGAGATCATCAGCGGCAGGATCAGGCCGTAGCTGCCGGTCATTTCGAAGATGATCAGCACGGAGGTGATCGGCGCCCGCACAACGCCGGCGAAAACCGCGCCCATGCCGACAAGGGCGAACGATCCGATCTGGTCGGCCGAGTGGCCGAACATCTCAACATCGAGGAAACCGATCGTTCCACCGAGCATTCCTCCCACGAAAAGCGCGGGTGCGAATATCCCGCCGGCCCCGCCGCTCGCGTACGAAAAAAGGGTAGCGGCGATCTTCATCAAACAGAGGGCGATCATCACCTTTAACGCGATCGAGCCGGAGAGTGCGATCGATAATGTGTCGTAACCGCCGCCCGTGATACCGCCAGTTTGGAAAAAATAAACGGCCACAACCGCGAGAACGCCCGTCACAGCCCCGCCGGCCGCCGGCATTGCCCACACGGGGATCGCTTTCTGGACGGAGAACCATTTCCTGAGCCGCAGCAGGCCCTCGCTAAAGACCAGCGAAGCGGCGGCGGCAGCCAGCCCGAGCACCGCATAGAGAAATAGCGACGAAACGAAGCGAAGCCCGTAGTTCTGATCGATGGTGAAGACCGGGTGCTCGCCCAGGATGCCGCGCTCGATAGCAGCGGCGATGGCGGCCGCGACGATCACGCCTGAAAGTACCGTTTGATCGAGATCGCCGACCACCTCCTCGATCGTGAAGGTGACTGCGGCGATCGGTGCGTTAAATGCGGCCGCTATGCCCGCGGCGACCCCTACCGGCAGCAACCGGCGCAGATTCTTTTGCGAGAGGGCGGCGGTCTTACCGAGTGCGCTGGCCATGCCCGCGCAGATGTGAACGGTTGGGCCCTCGCGGCCGAGCGAAGAGCCGGAGCCGATCTGCAATGCCCCGATAAGGAATTTGCCGATCGATTCGCGGAGCGAGAGTCGGCCGCCCCTGATCTCGTAGGCGACCTTCACCTGCGGAATGCCGCTGCCGCGGGCACCTGGGACGACGTAGTAAAGCAGCACCCCGCTGAGCAGCCCGCCCAGCGTCGGCGTCAGGACCATCAGCCACGCCCAGCCGGCCGAAGCGGCTGCGCGGTCAATGAGCAGATCTTCCGCCGCGAGGATCGATACGTGGAACGCGACCGCGACCAGGCCGCAAAACGCACCGACGAGGAGGGTCAAAAGGAACAGCCGCTGCGATTCGCTGGGCGTGAGGCGGATAAAGGCCTTTAGGAAAAGCAGCTTCGTTCTTTTGCGATGCGGGCGGTATAGACGCCAGTATAGCCTTGCTTTTCGGCTGAGGACGCGCACGGAGGACATTCGGACTCCAGTGTATCAAAACCGATGTTCGTTAAATAGCAGATCAGGGTGCGGGAATAATCTTGACCAAAAAGTAATGATTTGTGATAATTACATTTTGAACGATCCTAAACCCTTTATCGTTGTTTAGCTTATGAAGATCTCAGCACAGGAAGAATATGGATTGCGTTGCCTCGTCCAGTTGGCAAACCTCGCCGATGGGGAATCGCTGACGCTGCCGCAGATCGCCGAGCGCGAAGGCATTTCGACGGCGAACGCGGGAAAGCTTATGTGGCTCTTGAACAAAGCGGGATTTGTGAATTCGACCCGCGGAACCAAGGGCGGCTATTTCCTCGCTCGTCCGGCGGGTGATATTTACCTGAACGAGATAATAAAGGTGTTGGATGAGGACGTGCTGAGCTCGCATTGCGACAGCTATACCGGCGTGATGGACAAATGCGTCCACACGGGCGATTGCGGCATCAGGCCGGTGATAGTTGGGCTGCACGAGATCGTGGAGAACGCACTGTCGCAGATCACATTATCTGATCTCGTCGGCAACGAACAGAGCGTGGATGCGATGTTTCATCAGATCCAGGGAATTCACCGGACGATCGAACCGCAGAGGATTTGAAGCAGGAACTTAGCCACGAATTAACACTAATTACACGAATTTTGTTCGGTGGCTAGGTTGAGCAGGTTTAGGAAGCATGTCTTTGTGATGATCATGCAACTTAATTCGTGCAATTCGCGGCTAATTTAACTTTATGTCGACAGCAACTGAACTATTAACAAACAGGGAGTACAAATACGGATTTGTCACCGATATCGAGACGGACACGATCGCAAAGGGTTTGTCCGAAGACACGGTACGTCTAATCTCGTCGAAAAAGAACGAGCCCGAATGGCTGCTTGAGTTTCGGCTAAAGGCGTATCGTCAGTGGCTGAAAATGTCGCCCCCGTCCGGCTGGGCAAATTTCGATTATCCGGACATCGATTTTCAGAACATCTCCTATTATTCGGCACCAAGGCAGAAACCGAAGAAGGCGTCGATGGACGAGGTCGATCCGGAGCTTGTAAAAACATTTGAGAAGCTCGGCATACCGCTCTCGGAGCAAAAGATGCTCGCCAACGTAGCGGTCGATGCCGTATTCGATTCGGTCTCGGTCGCGACCACCTATAAGAAAAAGCTAAAGGAAGCCGGCGTCATCTTTTGTTCGTTTACCGAAGCGGTCGCGGACTATCCGGAGCTGATACAGAAGTACCTCGGCTCGGTCGTTCCCGTCGGCGATAATTATTACGCGGCTTTGAACTCGGCGGTATTCTCGGACGGATCTTTCGTCTTTATCCCCAAAGGCGTTCGCTGCCCGATGGAGCTTTCCACCTATTTCCGTATAAATACGCAGGAATCGGGGCAGTTCGAGCGGACATTGATCGTTGCGGAAGAGGGCGGATACGTTGCTTACAATGAAGGCTGTACGGCACCGCAGTTCGACACGAACCAGCTTCACGCGGCGGTCGTTGAACTTGTTGCTCTGGACGACGCCGAGATCAAATACTCGACCGTGCAGAACTGGTACGCGGGTGACGAGTCGGGCAAAGGCGGCATTTATAACTTTGTGACGAAACGCGGTGCGTGCCGCGGCGTGAGGTCAAAAATTTCGTGGACGCAGGTCGAGACGGGAAGCGCGATCACCTGGAAGTATCCGAGTGTCATCTTGCAAGGTGACAACTCGATCGGTGAATTCTATTCAGTCGCGCTGACCAATAACGCTCAGATCGCCGACACCGGCACGAAGATGATCCACCTCGGCAAGAACACCAAATCGACGATCATCTCGAAGGGCATCTCGGCGGGCCGCTCGAATAATTCGTACCGCGGTCTCGTAAAGGTGATGCCGAAAGCGACGGGTGCACGCAACTACACGCAGTGCGATTCGATGCTGATCGGCGGCAAGTCGGAGGCGAACACGTTCCCGTACATCGAGGTGATGAACAACACCGCCAAGGTCGAGCACGAAGCCACGACCTCGAAGATCAGCGAGGAGCAGCTCTTCTATCTCCAGCAGCGAGGTATCTCGCAGGAAGACGCCGTTTCGCTGATCATCAATGGATTCTGCAAAGAGGTTTTTCGTGAGTTGCCGATGGAGTACGCGGTCGAGGCGACGAAGTTGTTGGGATTGAAGCTTGAGGGGAGTGTGGGGTAAACGACTGGAACGCAGGCGTCACGCCTGCAACGCCGCCCCTAGCGGCGTGAAATCCGTCGATAGCGTCGTTCGTGCTTCGCACTCATGCAGGCGGGACGCCTGCGTTCCAGTCATGGAGACGATATGGAAAGCGCACAGATGCGATCGGTGACGGCGGCGGCCGGGTTTGATTCGATGCTGCATGAGCAATTGCTGGAGCGGCGGCATCGACTTGAAAGCGCCCGGGTGCAGATCGGCGGCAACGACGATCTGGCGCGCCTTCTTGGCGAAGTCGACGCTGCACTGCTCAAATTTGAATCCGGCGGCTTCGGCGTCTGTATAGAATGCCACGGAACTGTCGAGGCCGAGCGGCTGATGTGCGATCCGCTGATGACGGTGTGTTTGAGCTGTCTATCGGACAAGCAGCGAAGCTCGCTCGAGGACGATCTGCAGCTTGCGGCGGACATTCAGCGTGGCTTGCTGCCGAGGTCTGGCATCGCATGCTACCGCTGGCACGTCGATTTTGCATATCACCCGGCGGGCATCGTCAGCGGCGATTATGTCGACATTATCGAACGGGGCGACGAGTTCTTTTTCATCCTTGGCGATGTTTCGGGCAAGGGCATGGCCGCGAGCCTGCTGATGTCGAATCTGCACGCGATCTTTCATTCGCTTGTGCCGACCGGGATGCCGCTCGGTGAGCTGATGTCAAGGGCTAACCACCTGTTGTGCGAAAGCTCGCTTGCAAATCAGTACGCGACGCTCGTGCTCGGCAAGGCGAACCGCGCCGGGGAGGTCGAGCTCACGAACGCCGGACATCTTTCGCCGTTACTCTTAAAGAACGGGATGATCGGCGAGTTGAATCATTCGGGTCTGCCGTTGGGTATGTTCTGTAGTGCCGAATTTGAAGTCAACAAAGTGACGCTTCATAAAGGCGATTCGCTGTTCTTATTCACCGATGGCGTTACCGAGACGACGAACCTCGAAGGCGCCGAGTACGGCACACTCGGCTTGTTCGATGCTATAGCCGGCTGCGACACACTCGCGCCGAAGGAAATGATCCGCCGCTGCCTTAGTCATATCGACGATTTCAGAGGTTCGGCCGCGAGAAACGATGACCTGACCGTGCTTGCGCTTGCGTATAACTAAGTATGAGAACGATTCAACCATCAGATCAACCGCAGCCGAAAGGCCATTATTCGCCGGGCATTGAGCATGGCGGATTGATATTTGTATCGGGCCAGTTGCCGATGACTCTCGATACGCGAGAGCCGTTTACGGGCGATATTGGCGAGCAGACGGAATTAGCGCTCAGGAATATAGAGGCTGTGTTGAAGACGGCCGGCAGCGACCTGAACCACGTGCTGCAGATGACGATCTATGTTTCTGACATGGAGCTTTGGGGTGCGGTGAATGCAAAATATGCAGAGGTGATGGGCGACCACCGGCCAGCCAGAGCGATAGTGCCGGTGAAAGATCTGCATTTTGGGACGAAGATCGAGATACAGGCGATCGCTGTGGGGTCCTGAGTTTGGAGTCCCAGCTTTAGATGGCTTCAGTTTAAGTTGAGGCGCCTTAGGGCAACGCGGGGCCACCTAAAGGTGGAACTCCGAATTGTGGGCTTATGCAATATTACGGCATCGATTGGCTTGCGACGGTGTGTGGTTTGACCGGTGTCTTTCTGTTGGGAAATAAGAGCAAGATCGGTTTTGTCCTCTTTATGGTAGCGAGTTTGAGCTGGTCCGCGTTCGGTTTTATGACCGGAAGCATTGCGATGATGATCGGGAGCCTGATCTTTTTTTCGATGCACTTGCGGGGCTTTTTGGCTTGGCGGCGAGATGAACGTGAAAAAGGGTTTTTGGAAGCACAGGAGATAGGCGCAGCGAAATGATACTTCAGATCTTTCAGGTGGATGCGTTCACGAGCGAGCGGTTCGGCGGGAACCCGGCGGCGGTAGTGCCGCTCGAATCCTGGCTGCCGGACCGCACGATGCGTGATATCGCGGCGGAGAACAATCTTTCGGAAACGGCGTTCTTTGTAAAAGAAGGCGACCGTTATCACATTCGCTGGTTCACGCCCGAGGTGGAAGTGGATCTATGCGGGCACGCGACGCTCGCCAGTTCGCACGTGATCTTTACCGAGTTGGAACTCGAGGACGCGTTCATTCCGTTTCATTCGGATCGGAGCGGACACCTCGGCGTCGAGAGGCATAACGACAGACTCGTCATGGATTTTCCTGCGTACCCGATGACCGAGATCGAACATTCGGATGAGATCGCTAGTGCCGTCGGGATCGTGCCGGCAAGGATGTGGGAGTCGCAGGGAAATATGGTGTTCCTGCGGGCCGAGAATCAGGAAGAGGTTCGCGGGCTCGACCCCGATACGCACGCACTCGCTCAGCTTGAGTACGACGAGGTGATCGTAACGGCACTGGGCGACGACTGCGATTTTGCGTCGCGAATGTTCGCACCACGGATCGGCATCGATGAAGATCCGGTAACGGGTGCGATCCACTGTTCGCTGATCCCGTATTGGGCCGAGGAACTGGGCAAGGATAAATTGCATGCCCGTCAGGTTTCGAAACGCGGCGGCGAACTCTTTTGCGAGTTGAATGGAGATCGAGTGAAGATCGGCGGAAATGCGGTGACCTATTTGAAAGGCGAGATCTATGTCTAATATTGCGATAGTTATTTTCGATAATTTTACGGACATCGACCTTTGGTTGATGTGGGACCTTTTGAACCGCGTCCGGTTGGAAGGGTGGAATGTAAGAATCCTCGGCGAGAAGCCGGAGCACACGTCGGTAACCGGTATCCGCACAACGACACACGGGCGGTTGGAAGATGCGGATTGGGCGGATGCGGTACTGTTTGTCAGCGGCCCCGGAACGCGCGATCGGATAACCGATGACGCGTGGCTGTCGAAGTTTGAACTCGACCCGGAGCGACAAATGATCGGTTCGATCTGCTCGGGTTCGCTTATTCTGGCGAAACTGGGCTTGCTCGAAGGGAAGACGGCGACGACCTATCCGACGTCAAAGTTGGTTCTCGAAAGCCTGGGGGTCGAGGTGATCGAAAAGCCATTCGTCTCGCACGGAAACGTCGCGACCGCCGGCGGATGTCTTGCCCAGCAGTATCTGATCGGCTGGGTCGTTGAGAAACTCGCCGACAAGGAGTGGAGCGAGTTGATCGTGAAAGCGATCCAGCCCGTCGGCGAAGGTTTGTTTTTTGAGGATGCAGAAAGGCTGGCGAAGATGTATCAGCCAGCGAAAGCATCAGCGGCGGGTTAAGAGATGGCGGCGGATGTGATCATCAGACTGGCCACGCCCGAGGATGCGGAGGCGATATCAAAGGTCCTCTATGAGGCATTCGGTGTATATCGCGAGAACTATACACCCGAAGCGTTCGAGGTAGTCACGCCAAAGGCAGATGAGATAGCGGGCCGTTTTGCCGAAGGGCCGCAGTGGGTAGCCGAGATCGATCGCAATGTGATCGGCACTGTTTCGCTCACGACCGAGCCCGAAGGCTTGTACATTCGCAGTATGGCCGTTCACCCAAATGCGCAGGGAAACGGCGTCGGTCACAAGCTGCTTGACGCAGTTGACGAATTTGCGGCGACAACAGATATCGGACGGATATTTTTATATACGACATATTTTGTGCCCGGTGCAAAAGAGATGTACGAGAAGCACGGGTTTGAATGGGTCCGCGACACTACGGCAGATGAGTGGTACGGAACACCGGGACTTGAGATGGATAAGAGGATAGAAAGGAAAAAGCAAAATGCTATTGGAAGTTAAAGACCTGCATGCAGGTATCGAAGGAAAAGAGATATTGAAGGGCTTGAATCTACAGGTTCAGAAGGGTGAGGTCCACGCGATCATGGGGCCGAACGGGTCGGGGAAATCGACATTGTCGAAGGTGCTTGCCGGGCATCCGACGTACGAGGTGATCTCGGGCGAGGTGCTGTTCGAAGGCAAGAACCTGCTCGAACTCGAACCCGACGAGCGCGCACGCGACGGCGTTTTCATGGCGTTTCAGTATCCGGTCGAGGTGCCTGGTGTTTCAAATTCGCAGTTTCTGCGGCTCGCCTACAACGAGAAGATGAAGCATCTCGGCCAAGAGGAACTCGACCCGCTCGAATTCAACGACTACCTGAAAGAGAAGGCAAAGATCGTCGATATGGATCCGCAGTTCTTCAAGCGATCGGTGAACGAAGGTTTTTCGGGCGGTGAGAAGAAACGAAACGAGATCCTGCAGATGGCCGTGCTCGAACCTAAGCTTGCGATCCTCGACGAGACCGATTCGGGGCTCGATATCGATGCTCTCCGCATCGTCGCCGAGGGCGTGAACAAGCTGCGTTCGAGCGAGAATGCGATCATCCTCGTCACACATTATCAGCGGCTCTTGAATTATATCGAGCCTGATTTCGTCCACGTACTCGCCGGCGGAAAGATCGTGAAAGAGGGCGGTAAGGAGCTTGCCGTCGAACTAGAGGAGAAAGGGTACGACTGGGTCAAGGCGGCTGGCTGGGAGCGGTGATACGAAATCTATCGACCATTTAGACACAGGCAGATCGGAGATGGGCAAGTTAGATAGGCCCGTTAATGGGAAGTAAAACGGAAAATCAAAAGTCTTTTGGGCCACCTGCACTCGCGATAGCGGTGTGGGCGATCGTTCTGCTCACAGCATTTTTTATGCGCCGGGGCGATGACGTAGGACAACTCGGGCGATCGGTTGGGAATATTGGCGGAGGCCCGCTGTTTGGTCCCGCGGCAGTCGATTCTCTTGCCGGCATCGTCGTGATGCTGTTGATCGCGGCATCTTGGTACGGGGTGGGGAGCCTCCTGGTTTCTCGGATCAAGTTTCACAGCGACGGCCCGAATTCCAGATCTCTAGTGGTCGCGATAAGCCTCTCGGCGGGTGCTGCCATCTGGTCGTTGGTATTTTTCTTTCTCGGTTTAGCCGGGGCATATACGCCGGCGGCGGCGATCGTTGCGATCGTCGCCGGCCTAGCCCTTGCTGCAATCACTCTAAAAGATGCCCGATCATCACCGAAGGACGGGGCTGCCTCAGTCGAGGCTCCATCATTCTCGGATCGCGTGCTTATTCTCTTGATCAGCGTGCCAGTCGTGCTAGCTTTTGTTGCGGCCCTTGCCCCGCCAACAGCGAAGGATGCGCTGCTCTATCACTTTGCCGTTCCGAAGGCATTTATCGCACAGCAGAGCAACGCTTTCATCGAGGGTAATATCGCCAGTTACATGGCCTTGGGAACTGAATCGCACATCGTCTGGGCAATGCTTGCCGGCGGACTTGTAAGCCCACGGGCGGGCGAGGCGGCAGCCGGCGCAACGATCTGGTTGTTCTTCCCGATCATTCTTATCTTCATCTTCGGCTGGGTTCGAGAGATCGGGCTGGTGCGGCGTTGGGCGCTGATCGCGACGCTTATGTTCGCCGCGATCCCCACGGCGTATCATATCGCTGCCAGCGGCTACATCGACATCGCATGGTCGTTGTCGATCACTCTGGCAATTTATGCCCTGACGCGCTGGTGGAGGTCGCTCGAGGTGGGCTGGCTTCTGATGATATCCGTATTTCTCGGTGCCGCCTTATCTGCGAAACTGCTTACCGTGTTCACCATTGCGGCGTTCGCACTCGTGATGGTGCTGCGCGTTCGAAAAGAGCAGAACGAATCGGACGGAAACACGGCAAAGGTATTCATTGCGGGCATGGCATCACTGGTCTTTGCGGCCTTGTTCGCATTTCCCTCGTACCTCCGGACATGGATCGGGACCGGAAGCCCGCTTTTCCCGTTCTACATGAGCGTTTGGCCGGGCTCGGCTCCGGGTTGGGATACCGAGAGGTCAAATCTGCTGCAGGCGATGAACTCGCAGTATGGCGGTTATGACAAGACTATCGTCGATATTCTACTCACACCGTGGAATCTTTCAGTTACCGCCCAGCCTGAAGCAGCCGTCTATTTCGACGGCGTCCTCGGAGTTGCCTTTCTGCTTGGGCTGCCGGTGTTGATCTGGGCGGTTTGGAAGCTTGAACTTCGGGCCGAGGCGAAGGTTTGCGCCGGTATCGCCGCTGTCCTTTTCCTGTTTTGGATGTCATCCAGCCAGCAGCTTAGATATCTGCTGCCGATACTGCCGGCCCTTGCGGTCGCGATCGTGGTCGCAATGAGTGCCGCATCCGAGAGGATACAAGGATTCGCCGCCATCGCGGGCGGATCACTTGCCGTCGCGTCTGCCGCCGGCGTCCTGGTCAGTGCAGCCTGGTTTCTGCAAAAGGCCCCGCTTCGGGTCATGCTCGGAGGGGAGACGCGAGGGTCGTATCTAACGCGGAACATCGACTATTATCCGTATTATCAATGGCTGAATACCGAGACGGAACCAACGGCAAAGGTTTGGCTGATAGATATGCGGCGAGATTCATATCATCTGGAAAGGCCGTATTTCTCGGACTATCTGTTTGAGGATCTAACGCTGCAGCACATGGTTCGCGAGGCGAGTTCGACTCAGGAACTAAAGGCCAGGACGGTCGCTATGGGTATCAATTACGTACTGGTTCGGCATGATTTCTTGCTCGACCCAAAGGTCTCGCCGATCGTCGATGAGAGGCGGCCCAGATCGGAAAATGATGCAAAGATGCGGTTAACGAAAGAGTTTTTATTGGATAAGGCCGCGATCGTGCGTGCCGATCAGAAATTCAGTTTGATCAAGGTCTTTTAAGGAAAAATGGTTTCATCAATTGCTGTAATGGAAACGCTGTTTGCTGATGCATTCAAGGAAAGGATCGGCTCCGAGACGAATGCGGATCTTCGCGAAATGCGCGAAAGGGCTTATGCGGTCTTTGGGAAAATCGGGTTTCCGGAACCCAGGCTCGAAGACTGGAAATATACGAATATCGGACCGATGGTTTCGGCCGATTGGTCTGTTGCAGAGACGGCGGTTGAACGCGGTTCGGATCTAGCCATCGATCGGCTCGGTAAATTCGACTTCGAGCGGAATGGCCTTACTGCGTTAAATCTTGCATTTGCCGAGATCACCGTGCTTCGAATATCGAAAGAAACGGCTGTTGATACTCCGATCGAGTTCAAGCTCGCGGCGGATGACGGTCAAGCGATCTTTCCGCACATTATCGTGATCGCCGAGGCGGGAAGCAAGGCGACCATCGTCGAATCGTACGCGTCGCCAGCGAAGGGCTTTACCAATGCGGCTATCCAGATCTTTGTAGAGGATAACGCCCGTCTGACCCACTACCGCGTTCAGAAGGAATCGGCGGATGCATTCAATTACGGCGTGACCGAGGTGACGGTCGGCCGGGGCGGTTCGTACGACTCTACAAGCATCAATCTTGGCGGCGCGCTTTCGCGGCACGACATCGATGTCAGGTTTACCGCCGAGGGCGGCGAAGCATGGGTCGACGGGCTTTACATGCTCGGCGGTTCGCAGCACCACGATACGCACTCGATCATCGATCATATGGTACCGAACTGTGTGTCGCACCAGAACTATAAGGGTGTGTTGAACGATAAGTCGCGAGCGGTATTTAACGGAAAGGTGTTTGTGCGGGAGAATGCGCACGGCACTGACGCGCAGCAATCGAACAAGAACCTTCTGCTTTCGAACGAGGCCCGCGTCGATACAAAGCCGCAGCTTGAGATATTTAACGATGACGTCAAATGTTCGCACGGCGCAACGGTCGGGCAGCTTGAGGAAGAAGAATTGTTCTACCTATTGACCCGCGGCTTGCCGGAAACCCTTGCCCGGAATCTGCTTACCTACGGTTTTGCCGAAGAGGTCATAAACAAGATCGACATCGAATCGATAAAGACGGAACTGGACGCCGCGGTCCTGAATCGTTTGAACGCCGCGATATAGCATCCGACAGGCTCGCGTGCACGGTGGTAACATCAACATGAAAGCAGTACAAGAAATGAAGAATTGGGACGTTGAAAAAATTAGAAAGGATTTCCCGATATTGGCGACCGAGGTGAACGGAAAGCCCCTGGTCTATCTGGATAACGCGGCGTCGTCGCAGGTGCCGCAGTCGGTCATTGACCGGACGTCGAAGTATTTGGCCGAGGAACATTCGAACATCCACCGCGGCGTGCACTATCTTTCGCAGCATGCGACGACGGCGTACGAAGCGGCTCGCGAAAAGGTGAAACGCTTCATCAACGCGCCGGATGTTAACTGCTGCATCTTCGTCCGCGGCACGACCGAGGGCATCAATCTGGTCGCGCATTCTTACGGGCACGGCTTCATCAACGAAGGTGACGAGATACTCGTCTCGCAGATGGAGCATCACTCGAATATCATTCCGTGGCAGGTCGTTGCTCAAGAACGAAAGGCGAAACTTGTCGTGATCCCGATGAATGATCGCGGGGAACTGATCATCGAGGAATACGACAAGCTGCTGAACGAACGCACGAAGATCGTTGCGGTCGGGCACGTTTCGAATTCACTTGGAACGGTCAACCCGATAAAGGAAATGATCGCGACGGCGCACAAGTTCGGTGTTCCGGTCTGTGTCGATGCGGCTCAGAGCGTGCCGCATTTCCCGGTCGATGTGCAGGACCTGGATGCGGATTTCTTTGTCTTTTCTGGCCACAAGATGTTCGGCCCGACGGGCAGCGGCGTCGTCTATGGCAAGCGCGAATGGCTCGACAAAATGCCGCCGTATCAGACGGGCGGCAGCCAGATCCGCACCGTCAGTTTTGAGAAAACGACATATGCGCCTCTTCCCGCGAAGTTTGAAGCCGGAACGCCGGCGATCGCTGCAGGCATCGGTCTCGGTGCTGCGATCGATTATCTCAACGCGATCGATTTCGAAGCCGCCGCAAAATACGAGCACGACCTTCTCGAGTACGCGACGGCCCGACTCGGCGACATCCCCGGCGTGACCATCATCGGTACCGCCGCCGAAAAGGCAAGCGTATTGTCGTTCACTATCGACAACATCCATCCCCACGACATCGGCACGATCCTAGACCAACAAGGCATCGCCGTCCGAGCCGGCCATCACTGCGCACAGCCGGTAATGCAATTCTTCGACGTCCCCGCCACCGCTCGAGCTTCCTTCGCGTTTTACAACACGCGAGAGGAAGTCGAAAAACTTGCCGACGCGGTGCAAAAGGTTATTGAGGTCTTTGCGTGATTCGCGGGCTGGCGGATGCAAATCAGAAGTTGATCGAGGTGTTTGCGTGAAGGCAAGGTTGACGATTAAATAGCGGTATGACAAATCAGACTCCGATACATGTTGGCGATTACAGCTTCACGATATTAGTTGAGCCGAACGAGCCCGACGGCTATCTTGTGACGTGTCCCGCACTGCCAGGCCTCGTAACACAAGGGGACACCCTCGACGAAGCCTATGAGATGGCTCACGATGCGATCCAGGCGTATATTGAGAGCCTCATCGCAGAAGGCCGGCCCATCCCACACGACAAGATCACAATGCCCGTGAGGGTCACGATCGACAATGACAAGATTGCCGCGTGACGTACCAGCGAAGAAGGTGATTGCTGCTCTCGAGCGCATCGGGTTTCGAATCAGCCGAGTTTCCGGCAGCCATTACGTAATGGTGAAGGATGAGATCCGGACGGTTGTTCCATATCACAAGGCAGTCAAGGTCGGAACGCTTAGAGCGATCCTAAATCAGGTAGACATGGATCTGGACGAATTCATTAAGCTTCTGTAGAGGTAGTAACAGAACAGAAGATACGAGGTGTTCATGAAAACGATCGGCCTTATCGGAGGGATTTCGTGGCAAAGTTCGGTTACCTATTATCAGGTGATCAACCGCAAGGTTAACGCGTCGCTGGGCGGAGCGCATTCGGCGAAGGTGCTGATGTATTCGGTGGACTTCGACGAGGTTTCCCGGATGCAGCATGAAGGTCGTTGGGACGATTTTCAGAATTTGCTGATCGACGCTGCCAAACGGCTTGAACGTGGCGGTGCGGACTTTTTCCTGATCTGCGCGAATACTCCGCATATCGTCGCTGATGGAGTTGCGGCAGCGGTCGGTATTCCGCTGGTGCATATCGGAGACGCGGTGGGGCAGGCGATCAAGGAAGCGGGGTTTCAGAAGGTCGGTCTGCTCGGCACGCGGTTCACGATGGAAGAAGATTTCTTGAAAGACCGGCTGCGCGAGAAGTCGGGCATCGAATCGATCGTCCCTGAAAAGGAAGACCGCGACATCGTACATTCCGTAATTTATAACGAACTGGTCAAAGGCGACATACGAGAGGGATCTAGAAAGGAATATCTGAAGATCATCGACAAACTGACCGCGGAAGGTGCCGAAGGCATCATCCTCGGCTGCACGGAGATCCCGCTCCTCGTGAAGCCGACCGACACTGATTCG
The DNA here is from genome assembly GCA_050246275.1 of Pyrinomonadaceae bacterium. GTDB lineage: Bacteria > Acidobacteriota > Blastocatellia > Pyrinomonadales > Pyrinomonadaceae > OLB17. Next base: position 82,214 of record JBFWWI010000005.1, on the reverse strand, counting down.
CCGCTGTTTGACACGGCGACGATCCACGCCGAACGTGCGGTCGAACTTGCCTTGGACAGGGCTGATGCGGCGAGCCTCTAACGCCCGTGTTTCTGCGGTTGTGTGAGTTTCATCACTTTACTTTGATCGCGATGGGCAGATAATCATCGTATGGATTCCGATCTTTATATTGCCCAACACGCCAAATTGCGTCCCGTTGTCGAGATAGCCGAACAGCTCGGCCTCGGGCCGGACGATATCGACCTCTACGGCAGCCCGTATATTGGAAAGGTCCGGCTCGACGTCATCGAGAAGTTCAAGGACCGGCCGAACGCCAAATACATCGACATTTCCGCGATCACCCCGACGCCGCTCGGTGAGGGTAAGTCCACCACGCTCATAGGTTTGGGCGAGGCGATGAAGCATCTCGGCAAGAGGTCGGTCGTTACGCTGCGTCAGCCGTCGCAAGGGCCGACTTTCGGCATCAAGGGCGGCGCGGCCGGCGGCGGACATGCCCAGGTCGTGCCGATGGAGACGTTCAACCTGAACCTTACGGGCGACATACACGCCGTGACCGCGGCCAATAATCTGCTTGCCGCGATGATCGATAACAAGCTGCTTCGCGGCAACCCACTGAACATAAATCCGCACAGCATCACGTGGAAACGCGTCGTCGACACTAACGATCGTGCGCTCCGCAAGATCATTGTTGGCTTGGGCGGCCGCATGGAAGGCGGAATACCGCGCGAGACCGGATTTGACATCACGGTCGCGTCAGAGGTGATGGCGATACTCGCGCTTACAACGTCACTGCAGGACATGCGAAAGCGTTTTGGCCGGATAGTTGTCGGCTTGACGCATGACAAGAAACCGGTCACGGCCGAAGAGATCGGTGCGGCCGGGGCGATGACCGTGCTGATGCGTGATGCGATCCGGCCCACGATAATGCAGACGCTCGAGAATACGCCGGCGCTTGTTCACGCCGGGCCTTTTGCAAATGTTGCTCACGGCAACAGCAGCATCCTGGCGGATCTGATCGGCATAAAGACTGCAGATTATCTGATGACCGAGTCCGGTTTTGGCGCGGACATCGGTGCCGAGAAATTTTTCAACATCAAGTGCCGTTACAGCGGCCTCACGCCGGATGCCTGCGTGATCGTCGCGACCATTCGTGCACTGAAGTCGCATAGCGGCAAGTACAAGATCGTCGCCGGCAGGCCGCTGCCGCCCGAGATGCTGGAGAACAATGTGGCCGACGTCGAAGCCGGTGCGGCGAACCTGCGGAAACAGATCGAGAACGTCAAGCTTCACGGCGTTACGCCGGTCGTAGCGATAAATGCTTTCGAGAGCGATCATCCGGAGGAGATCGAAGCCGTGAAACGGATAGCGATCGAATCGGGAGCGCTCGGCGCGGCCGTTTCGACGCATTGGGCGGACGGCGGTAAAGGCGCTGTTGAATTAGCCGAAATGGTGATCGCCGCGGCTGATGAGCCAAGCAATTTCAAATTTCTTTATGATCTCGATCAGCCGATCAAGACAAAGATCGAAACGATCGCCAAAAAGATATACGGCGCCGCGGACGTGTTCTTCGAACCGTTTGCCGATCAGCAGATCGCGTCGTATGAGCAGAACGGCTTTGGCAGCTTGCCGATCTGCATGGCGAAAACGCACTTGAGTCTTAGCCATGACCCGAAGCTGAAAGGAGCACCAACCGGTTTTACACTGCCGATCCGCGAGGTTCGAGCAAGCGTCGGAGCCGGCTTCATCTACCCGATCTGCGGCGATATGCGCACTATGCCCGCTCTACCCGAACATCCGGCCGCCGAACGCGTGGATATCGACGAGAACGGCAACATCGTCGGGCTTTTCTAGCTAGGCTATCCAACCCGGGCATACTAAAATAGAACTATGTCCGAGTTGAACGAGCTTTATCAGGAAACCATCCTGGAACATAACAAAAACCCGCGTAATTTTCGGGATATCGAAGACGCGGACAAGTTTGCCGACGGGAAGAATCCGTTGTGCGGCGATGCTTTGCGCGTTTACGTGAAATTGGACGGCGACAAGGTAAGCGATGTTGCCTTTAAGGGTTCGGGCTGTGCGATCTCCAAGGCCTCGGCGTCGATGATGACGCAAACGGTTGTCGGTAAGACCAGGGAAGAGGCCGAGGAGCTTTTTGACGAATTTCACAAAATGGTGACCGGCGGCCTGGATGTTGAAACGGATGAGAACCATCTTGGCAAGCTGAAGATATTTGCAGGCGTGCTCGAATTCCCGGCCCGTGTTAAGTGTGCCTCCCTTAGCTGGCACACGTTGAATGCCGCACTCCGCGGCGAAGAGGAGGTCTCGACCGAGTGAAGAAGCCCGACATCGAGACGCGTGCCGATATCGACCGGCTGCTTGCAAAATTTTATGAACTCGCCATTCATGACGCCGAGATCGGCCACCATTTTGTCGAACTGGACCTCGAACATCACCTCCCGATCATTGGGGATTTTTGGGAAAAGGTGCTTTTCAACAATCCCGTCTATTTCAACAATCCGCTAGTGGTTCATCAAAAGCTGCATCTGATCTCACCATTATTGCCCCAACACTTCGTTCGCTGGGTAGAGATATTCTCCGGTGTGGTCGATGGGATGTTCGCAGGCGAGACGGCAGACCTCGCCAGATCAAGAGCCGCGACGATCGCCGATAGCCTCGATCAACGACTGAATTCCGGGTATGAGATAGCTCGTGGGTAACGTCAAATAGCCGGTATGGTATTGCCGCCGACACAAGTAATTGGATAACCTATTCGACGGATGACATCAGAAACTGAGAGGCCATTGTCGCCGCTTCCGATAGCTCTATCCGTTCTCGCGGCGGTTCTGATGAGCGGCGTGCTTTGGTGGGAGGACCGCATCTGGTGGTGCAAGCAGGGCGATTGGGCGGTGTATATCAATGAGGCCTGGAACAGCAGCCATACGTCGCAGCACGTACTCGATCCCTACACGTTCACACACGTGCTTCATGGCGTTGCGTTCTTTTGGCTCGCCGGGCTGATCTTTACAAGGCTCGCCAACGACTGGCGCTTTCTGATCGCGATCGTACTCGAGTCAGCATGGGAAATTTTCGAGAACAGCAACTACATTATTGAGAAGTACCGCCAGAACACCGCATCGCTGGACTATTTTGGCGATTCGATAGCCAACTCTGTCGGCGATGTCGCCGCATGTGCGCTCGGATTTTGGGTGGCGGTGAAACTAGGTGCCTGGAGGTCGCTTGCTTTCTTTGTGGCCGTCGAACTGATCCTTATCTTCTGGATCCGAGACAGCCTGCTTATAAATATTCTGATGCTGATCTATCCGATCGAAGGGATAAAACATTGGCAGATGGCTATCGGATGACGGGCCCCGCCTTGAATGTCACCGTTCGCCTCTCGCTGCCTCGACCTGCGTTTCCAATTCCACAACAAGCCGTCGAGAACCCGGCTGGTCGAAGGTCTCGATCCAACGGAGCGTCTCATCGAGAATGCGAAGTTGATGCTGTTTCCAGTTGGGCTGACCCGCGACGCAGCCGAGTTCACCGGAATAATAAGCAGTTCGCGGCGGACGGACGCGATCCGTGATCGCGCGATCTACCGAGATCACGATCGAAGGTATGCCATAGTACTCTAGGCCGCGTGCCAAGATCCCAAGCGTCTGATGGCATAGCCGCGAAGCCGGGATCAGAAGGGCGGCCTGAACCTCGTAACGTTTCAGGCGTTCGGCAAGCCTCGGTGCCATCTCGCCGGCGACCATCGCGGCGTTCGGTATGTAAGGGCTCAGGCTCCACCAACATTCGTTCACCCGGCCGAGTACGGCGTTGGCCTCATACTCGAGCAAGCGGTCGACCGGTATCTGCGAATTTCGGTCCTCCTGCACGGCCTTGGGATCATAGCCCTTGGATGCGTACCGCAGATCTGCCGCTTCGACCTCGATCGGGATCTCTCTGATATCGTGGTCGCCGTCTTTCGATGCGAGGTCGAAGGGCTCGGTACCATCGATGTAGGCACCGGCAGATGAGATGAGCGCCAGATTCATCATCGGAAGTGCTCGCCTGACCGGTGTGAAAGGCGAATGTGTGTTCTCCACGAATGGATATCCGACAAGGGATTCATCGCCGTTCCAACGCGAAAACCGGCTAACGAATTGCGGCTGCTTTTCTATGAGTTCCATAGCTGCTATATCTTAAACTCTTTTTCAAAATTATAAGGCTGGCTTGCTGTCCCCGATGATAAGTCTTGACGCCGGTTGGCGATGACAAAGAACGCGATAAAACCGGCGGCCATTGCGGCCATCAGAACCCAAACGGAATATTCGTGCAGCGTGTTGAACTGGACACGAAGCGGATCGTCAACAGCGACCTCGTCGATCGGCCTGCCGCCCATCTGTGCCCGAACCGAAAGCAGCATGAATCCAATGACGAATTGTCCGACAGCGCAGGCGACGGCAATTATCGAGATCAGGATACGGTCGATCCATACCCAGAGCCTGCCGATATTCCGTGCGGTCAAAAACGAAAGGACTATAAGAAGAGCTGCAATGCCAAGGCCGCCAAGATTCAGAAAAGTCAGTGAGCGGCCGACAACGGCGCCCGCGAGTTCGCGCTGCGGCAGAACGGCGAACGCGGCCTGTGCGACCGCAATGAAAAAGACGGCACTACCGAGCCAAATGCCTAGCAACAAAAGCCTTAAGTCAGTCACAAACTTCATCTGATCAACCGTTCGGGCGAACCATCATTATGTAGCTTTTCTTTCGAAAGGGCAAAAGAATCGGGCAGAATCATTGTTGCGGCGGTTTGTCCGAAACGATGGCGATGGATGATACTTCTATGTTGGGGAAGTTCGATTATGACCAATTCTGACGCACGGCTCAAAGAGATCGCCGAGCATACCTCAAGGGCGTCTCACGACGTTAGAACACCTCTGACAAGTATCTCCGGTTTTGCGGAACTCCTGGCCGAGGATGCGAACCTCTCCGACTCTTCGAGAGATTGTGCCGAGACTATACTGAACGAGACCCGCTCACTAACGGAACGGCTCGACCGTTACTTCCTTGAGATCGGCCGCCTGACCGATGTTTCCTATCCGCAAGATGAGTAGCCGGCCCTCACTCGAGACCGTGTACGAGACTCTGATGGCATGGTGCCGCGCCGACGAGTATCGCGGATACGACCCGTTTGACGGGTTGAATAGCCGTCTGCTTCAGTGGTTGCCCTTGCGCCATTTCAGGCTGTTCCGATTCGGCTGGATCCAGATCATCAAGCGATTCCCGATAGATCTGCGGCCAGTGTTGCAGGTGCCCAAAACGATCAATCCGAAGGCGATCGCGCTCTTCGCTCTCGCCGAACTTTCGGCGGGCAGCGGCCGCGATCCGACGGACCTCGTTCGAATGCTCAAAAGCCTCTCGTTTTCAATTGGCGACGGCAAGGCCGCATACGGGTACAATTTCGACTGGCAGTCGAGCGTGTTTTACGCTCCGCTGGGAACTCCGACGATCGTCCCAACGGCGATTGCCGCCAGAGCGTTGACAGAGAATTTTGTTCGCAGCGGGAACGTGGAAGACCTCGATCTGGCTCGTCAGTTGTGCCGATTTGTCGTCGAGGACCTTAATCGCCCGTTCGAGACGGAGTCGGAGGTTTGCTTCAGCTACACCCCGCTGGATAATTCGATGATCTACAATGCGAGCCTGCTTGCTGCGGAGACGCTTGCTTCGGTGGGCAAGATCGATGGGAGCGAGCACTATCTCGATCTTGCGACGCGGGCGGCACGATTCGTTATCGAACGGCAGGAGCCGAACGGTGCATGGCGATATGGCCCATCGTCTCAGCACAAGTGGATCGATAGTTTTCACACGGCGTTCGTTTTGTCGTCATTGAACCGGATACTCAAAGCTGTTCCGGAAATGGAGTCCGCCGAACGTGCGATAAAGAAAGGCATGGGATATTGGATCGACTCTTTCTTCCTCAGCGACGGAACGCCGAAGTATTTTGCCGAGCAGACGTCCCCGGTCGACATTCATTCGGCGGGAACCGCGATCGCCATGCTTGCCGAGCTAAAGGCGTATGACGAACGTGCTCTGCCGCTTGCAGGACGCGTGGCGGACTGGACCATTCTAAATATGCGCGATCCCGCGGGATTCTTCTATTATCAGAAACGCCGGATGATGACGGTTAAGACCCCGTTCATGCGTTGGGGACAAGCGTGGATGGCCTACGGCCTGGCCAAGCTTATCGCGGCTGCCCGGTGAGCCCTATGCCCTACCCGCGGCGTTCGTTACACTGTGTCTGTAAACGATCTAGCGAGACGACCTTGAATTAAGCGAAAAAGATGTGCGGAATTGCCGGCTTAATAGCACCTGAACCTGAGAAAAGCATCGCGGCGATGCTCGCGTCGATCGAACATCGCGGCCGTGATGACGAGGGGGTGTTCGTATCGGACGTTTTCGGCGAAAGGGAGTTGAAAGCGTGCCTTGGCCATCGCCGCCTGTCTATCATAGATACTTCGGCGGCAGGCCATCAACCCTTTCTCACCGACGATGGCCGCTACGCGATCACCTATAACGGCGAGCTATATAACTATCGTGACGTCCGCGAGAGCCTTGAAGCAAAGGGCGAGAGATTTCGAACCGCCACCGACACCGAGGTGCTTCTCAAGGCATACCGCACATGGGGCGCCGATTGCCTGCAGAGATTTAATGGGATGTTCGCATTCGCCATATGGGATGATAGCGAAAAGTCTCTGTTTGCCGCCCGTGACCGCGTGGGGTTAAAACCGCTTCACTATGCATCGGTCAATGATGCATTCATTTTTGGTTCCGAGATCAAGGCGATCCTGGCCTCAGGGCTCGTCGAACCAAAACCCTCTCCGCAAGGCTTGGACCAATTTCTAACATTTCTGTGGCCCGTCCCTCCGAATACGATGTTTTCGGGTATCTACCAACTGCTGCCCGGGCACTTCCTCACGTGGAAAAAGGGCGTCGTAAACACTTCTGAATACTGGGATCTTGACTTCTCCGCCGAAGAAAGCGGTAGTGCAGAATCAGAATGGGCCCGACGGGTCGCCGCTACGCTTGAACGGGTCACCCGAATGGAAATGGTCTCCGACGTCCCGCTCGGCGCTTTCCTTTCCGGCGGTATCGATTCGACCTCGATAGTCGCTTTTATGGGAAAGAATTCTCGGGAAAAGATCGCAACATTCACAACGGGCATGTCGGTCGATGACCTTGATCTCGACATCATCCCTGACGACATCGAGTGGGCGCGTCGGGCGGCCGAGATACTGCCGGTCGACTACCATGAAACCATCCTCAAACCCGAGATCACTGAGCTTTTGCCCCATCTCATCCGCCATCAGGAAGCTCCGGTCATCGATATGGCGATACCGTCGTACCTCATCTCAAAACAGGCGCGCGAAACGCACAGGGTGATGCTGTCCGGAATGGGCGGCGACGAGATCTTTGCCGGCTACCCTCGTCATATGGCGATGCAGATAGCGGGGGCGACCGATATCGTCCCGTCCGCCGTTCGAAAGCCGCTAATGAGAACGGTTGAGAACAGCCTCTACGGCGGCGTCAAGGGCCGCTTCACCGCCCCTCTCAGAAATGCGAAGAAATTTGCTAAGAGTGCGGGTCTGGATTTTGAAGATCGATATCTCGGGTTTGGGACATACTTTACCAGGGAGATGAAGGATCGTCTCTTTTCAGAGCCTTCAAACGAGAGCGATCCGTATGATTATCATCGTAAGTGTTTCGAGCGATGCCGGGAGGCTAGCCCGCTGAACCGACTGCTTTATGTAGATTTTAAGACGTTCATGCCGGCACTTAATTTGGACACGACCGACCGCACATCGATGGCGGCAAACCTGGAAGTGAGAGCCCCATTTCTGAATAGGGAGCTTGTCGAATTGTCCGCACGGATACCCTCGAAGCTCAAGTTAAAAGGGCTCAAGCGAAAGTATATATTTAAGAAGGCGATGGAAAACATCTTGCCGAAAGACCTAATTTGGAGAAAGAAGGCCGGCTTCGGAGCCCCGATCCGCTCCTGGATACGGGGCGATCTGAAACCGATGATCGCCGAACACCTTTCCGAAAGGTCGGTCAAGGATAGAGGGCTGTTCAACCATGGCGAGATCAAACGGCTGATCGACGCCAACGATTCGGGCCGCGAGGATCTTTCCCTGCAGATCTTTCAGATCTTGGGACTTGAGATCTGGTATCGCGAGTTTATCGACTGCAAGAGGTCAGTCACGACCACGGGAAAGTAATAAGACGAGAGATAGATAAATGAGATCCAAAGAAGCCGAGTACAAGATGAAAGTGCCATTTGTTGACCTGAGGGCGCAATACGACTCACTCAGGCCTTCGGTCGACGAAGCGATCCAGAATGTCCTGAACGAAACAGCGTTCATCAGCGGAAAGTACGCATCTGAATTTGAGCGGTCGTTTGCCGAGTATATTGGCGTGCGACACTGCATCGCGGTAGCGAATGGGACCGACGCAATCGAAATTGGCCTGCAAGCGATAGGGATCAAGCCGGGAGATGAGGTTCTGGTGCCGGCGAACACATGGATCTCGACGGCCGAGGCGGTAAGTTCGGTGCGAGCCATTCCGGTATTCGTCGATATCGACCCTGCCACCTACAATATCGACCCCGAAGCTATCTTATCCAAGTTGACTCCGAAAACTGCCGCGATCATTCCCGTTCATCTTTACGGATTGCCGGCAGACATGGACGCCATCGTTGCGATCGCCCGGGAAAATGGCCTGAAGATACTCGAAGATTGCGCCCAGGCCCACGGAGCTAAATACAAGGGTAAGGTTGTTGGGAATTTTGGCGATGCCGCGACATTCAGCTTTTACCCGAGCAAGAACCTTGGTGCATTTGGAGATGCAGGCGGCATCGTGACCAACGACGAGGCGACCGCCGCTGCCGCAAGGCTGATCGCCAACCATGGACAGAGCGGCAAGAATGTACACAATATCGAGGGCCGGAATAGCCGCATGGACGGCATCCAGGCCGCCGTCCTATCGATAAAACTTCCGTTATTGGACGGATGGATAGCCGCCCGCCGCCGAAACGCCGCCGCTTATGGCCGTTTGCTCCGAGATCTTCCGGTCCGGCTGCCCTCCGAGCCCGAGGGAAGCACGCACACCTATCACCTTTACGTCGTGCAGATCGATGAACGGGACCGCCTGCAGGCCGAACTATCAAATGCGGGAATCGAAACCGGAATTCATTACCCCACATCGCTTCCTTTTACTAAGGCCTATTCGAGATTTGGCCATCGACCCGAGGACTTTCCCGTTTCGTTCGAGCAAATGGGAAGGATCATCTCGCTGCCGATGTACCCAGAGTTGACCGAGGAGATGATCGAATATGTCTGCCGCTCGATCGCAGTCGCCGTCCGTTAGCGGAATATCCGAATGGGGAAAGAACTAAAACACGACAAGACTTCGATCTGGATCGATCTTGATAACTCGCCGCACGTCCCGTTATTCGTCCCCCTGATCGAACATTATCGGCAAAGCGGCGTCGAGGTCATCCTGACAGCGCGTGATCACGCACAAACTGTCGGCCTGCTCGAACTGGCCCAGCTTTCCGGTACCTATACCAAGATCGGGCGACATGCCGGTGCTGGAGTGGCGAGGAAGATCTTAGGTTTATTCGAGAGGACATTTCAGCTCGTCAGATTCATTCGCGGGTTTGCCCGGCCGTCTGTCGCGTTAAGTCACGGATCAAGGCCGATGGTCCTCGCCGCAAAACTCCTGGGAATTCCGGTCGTTACGATGTACGACTATGAGTTTACCGAAACGCGCATATTCAATCGATTCTCCGACCGGGTATTGGTGCCGGACGCGATCGAAGATCGGGTACTGGATACGTTAGGACTTTCCCGGGCAAAAAGGTACAAGTATCACGGGCTGAAAGAGGAGCTGTATATTCGCGGTTTTGAACCGCAGAATGGATTTGCCGACGAATTGGCGGAAAAGGTCGGGCAGGCCATCCCGTTGGAAAAGGTGATCGTCGTTGTCCGCCCGCCGGCAACCTCAGCCAACTACCACGTCGCCGAAGGCGATTCAATATTTGAATCGCTGCTCGAACTGCTTGCAGCAAGGGACGATGTATTTGCGATCGTTTCGCCCCGCACGAAACAGCAGCAAGATGCCATTGAGTCAAAGATCGGCGCGGACAATATCGTGATCCTTGCATCGCCCGTAAACGGCCTCGATCTGCTGAATTTTGCAGATATGGTCGTCTCCGGGGGCGGAACCATGAACCGCGAGGCGGCCCTGCTGGGTGTGCCGGTGTTCAGCATCTTTCAGGGCGAGCAGGGTTCGCTCGACCGACGCATGGAGGCGAGCGGGGACATCACATTCATACGCTCACCCGAAGACCTGAAAAAGGCCGGATTTCTCAAGCGCGACCGCACGGTCGGCGTAAAGGGCCGTGGCAACGTCGATGACCGGGTTGAAGTGTTTGTAAGGAAGCATATAGACTCGTACCTGATTACAGGGAAGACCGATACTTAAGATGTTTCAAAAATACCCGACGTATAAGTTCATCTTAGCCGGCTGTGACCTTCTTATACTCATCTCCGCTTGGGTCGCTGCGATCCTCATCCGATTTTCTGACCGTTCGGTCCCGGATCTCTTGTCCCATCCCTACGCCGGGTTGCAAGCCGTCTTTATCCTTGTCTATTCACTGGTCTGGATAGTAGTTTTTCAGCACTTTCATCTCTATAAGCTCAACCTGTTCCTTTCTGTCGCGGATCAGATAACGGCCTTGGTCAAGTCGCTTATCTATGGGATCGTCGGGCTCGTAGTGCTTTCGTTCTTTATCAAGGGGATGGATTGGATCGATTCCCGGGCCGCCCTCGCCCTTTTTGTCGTGATCGCGTTCGTTTCGATCGGCCTGTTTCGAACGCTGGTCTTCCGGCGGCTCTTCATTTGGGCATCTCAAAAAAAAATTCTTCTCAACAAGGTGCTGATCGTCGGCAGCGATCAACACGCACAGATGGTAGCGGCCCAGATCGCGTTCGATGACAGCCACGGCCTCGAGGTCGCCGGCTTTATCGACGATGACCGAGTCGAGGGTGAGCGGATCTTCGAAGACCTGCACGTCGTGGGCTCCGTCGACGATATCGGCCGACTGGTCGAAGAGGATGGGATCGAAGAGATCATCATCGCGAAAAGCGACGTCACGCACGATGAATTGCTTTCGCTTATTGACCGCGTAAAAGCGAGCAGCGCGAGCGTACGGCTGGTCTCGGAGCTGTACAACATAGTCGGTGAGAAGGTTCTGCTCGAAGAATACATCGGCGTGCCGATCGTTCGGATGCCCCAGAATTACGAGAGTGTCCTGTTCTCTGTCTATAAACGCGTACTCGACGTCGTGTTGTCTGTTCTCGCGCTCGTTGTCCTTTCGATCCCGCTTCTTGTGATCGCATTGCTTATCAAATTCTCATCAAACGGGCCTATACTCTACAAGCATACGCGGATAGGGAAAGGCGGCCGTCCCTTCGATTTCTATAAATTCCGAACAATGTACGTCGGCAACGACGATACGGCCCATCGCGAGTTCGTCGACAGACTTATCCAGGAATCGCCCGAGTCAGATACGTCGAACGTGAAGAAGATCGTCAATGATCCGAGGGTGACCAAAGTGGGCAAATTCCTCCGGAAGACGAGTCTGGATGAACTGCCGCAGCTTGTGAACGTGCTTCAGGGAGATATGAGTCTCGTCGGCCCGCGTCCGTGCTTACCCTACGAACTTGAGAAATATCAGCCCTGGCATCGCCGCCGCCTTTCGATCACACCGGGCTGCACCGGGCTGTGGCAGGTGTCGGGAAGAAGCGCCGTCGGCTTCAACGATATGGTCATATTGGACCTCTTTTATATTGAGAATATGTCTCCGCTTTTCGATCTTAAAATAATACTTCGAACGATTCCCGTGATGCTGCTCGGGCGGGGAGGCCATTGAAACGGATGAAAGCCGCCGTTATAGGTGCCGGATATTGGGGGCCGAATCTCATTCGGAATTTTTTGTCTTTGGACGACATCGAGGGCGTCATTGCGTGTGACAAGGATGCATCGCGGCTCGACCGGATGCGGAGACAGTTTCCGGGGATCGAAACCTCGTCGGACCACATGGAGGTCATCGCCAGGCCTGACATCGACCTGGTCGCGATCGCCACTCCCGTATCGTCGCATTTTGAGATCGCGAAACTCGCACTCAACACTGGTAAACATTGCTTTATCGAGAAGCCGATCACCTCAAGCGTTGCGGAAGCCCGGGAATTGGTCGAACTGGCCGAGGCCAAGGGGCTCACATTGTTTGTGGACCATACGTTCATATACACAGGTGCGGTCCGAAAAATGAAGGAGATCATTACATCGGGACGGCTGGGCGACATCTACTATTTCGACTCCGTCCGCGTAAACCTGGGGCTCTTTCAGCACGATGTCAACGTGATTTGGGATCTCGCCCCTCACGACCTTTCGATCATGGATTATCTGCTTGAGGAAAAACCGGTCGCTGTCTCCGCGATCGGCAGTTGTCATGTCGGCAACGGCCTCGAGGATATCGCCTACCTAACATTAACTTTTGAGAGTGATCTGATAGCTCATTTTCACGTCAATTGGCTTGCACCGCTAAAGATCAGAAAGACACTTATCGGCGGTACACGATCGATGATCGTCTACGACGACACCGAAGCAAGCGAAAAGGTGAAGATATATGACAAGGGCATTGATGTAACGACCCGTGAGGGTGTTTACAATACTCTCGTACAGTACAGAACCGGCGATATGGTATCGCCGAAACTCGAACAGGACGAAGCGTTGGCAGTGGGCACCAGGCATTTTGTCGACTGCGTGAAAGAGAAAAAGCGGCCCACAACTGACGGGCAGTCGGGCATCAACGTGGTCCGAATTCTCGAGGCATCGGAACTTTCGATCAAGAATCAAGGGATGCTTGTCCCGCTAAGCAATGACTGAGTCGACGATATTTACTGAGGAGTACCTTAAAGAGAATTGTATTCGCCTTATCGAGGTCGAACTCGGCAGGGACGTAAAGATATTTGGGTTCGTCAACGCGTATCAGTGTTCCATCGGCGACGGCACAAAGATCGGTGCTTTCGTTGAGATACAGCGCGGCGCCAGGGTCGGCCGAAACTGCAAGATATCCAGCCATTCGTTCATCTGCGAAGGTGTGGATATCGAGGACAACGTCTTCGTCGGCCACGGGGTGATCTTCACCAACGACAAATATCCGCGCGCGACGACCTCTGACGGAACCCTGCAGGGCGAGGCGGACTGGCAAGTCGTCCCGACGAAAGTTAGACGTGGCGCGAGTATCGGCTCAGGCGTAACGATCGTCGCCGGCGTCGTGATCGGTGAGAACGCAATGATCGGTGCCGGTGCCGTTGTGACAAAGGACGTCCCGGCAGATACGGTCGTTGCCGGCGTTCCGGCTCGTGTGATGAGCCGCCTTTCCGTCAGACGTCCCTGAAGAAGACCATGTCCACGATCGCAGTTCTTCTGAGCCAAGCTGAAGAAGTTCTTAAAGGTTCCAACATCCCCGATGCCGGGCGCCAGGCCGTATCGCTCATGCAATTTGCCCTCGGGCGTGACCGTGCGTTCCTGATCGCTCATCCTGAATATGAGCTGAACCTCCGTGAGCAAGAATTGTTCGGCTCGGTCGTTCTGCGGAGATCAAGACGCGAACCCCTCCAGTATATCGTCGGAAAGCAAGAGTTTTACGGGCTTGATATTGTGGTGAATCCGGACGTACTCATACCCCGGCCCGAGACGGAAATTCTTGTAGAGCGTGCGATAGAGATCACCGGAACGGCAAGGCCGAACTCGATTCTGGAGATCGGCATAGGCTCAGGCTGCATTTCGATCGCGATCTTGAAGCACTGCCCCGCAGCGAGCGGCCTGGGCGTAGACATCTCCGACCGTGCGATCAGGGTTGCCCAGCAGAATGCGTCGATGCACGGTGTCGATGGCCGTTTGCGTCTTCTCTCATCTGATGTTTTTTCGGATGTCGGCCCAGAGAGGTTCGACCTTATTGTTTCAAACCCGCCTTATGTTCCGAAGTCGGATCTGAATGGCCTTCAACCGGAGGTTCGCGATCATGAACCTGTATTGGCCCTCACCGACGGCGATACTGGTCTAAGGATCATCGAGCGAATCGTCGGCGGCGCTCCAGAGCATCTGAAGCCAGGCGGACACTTGCTGGTCGAGATCGGTTTTGGCCAATCCGAGAAAGTTCGCGAAATGACCGAAACCGGAGCTTGGGGCACCGTTGAACTTCTCGCAGACCTGCAGGGAATTCCGCGGATACTATCCGCCCGATTGGCAGAAACCAAAGAACATTAGCCCCTCCCGAGGCGTATAAGTAGCGTTGAGAAGCTTGCCTTTGCACTCGAATGGGTTTAAGATTAGGGCGTTCCAAGCCGTTCCGTGTGTTAGTTTTACAGACAGAATCGTTCTACGTCGTTTTTTGAAGTTCGGGAGATACCCGCATACTTCGCAATTATATTTCCTGACGATCGGAGGTGATTTTTATGCTGTACGCGTTGTTGGCTTTTGTTTCGTTGTTGGTAACGATATTCAGTTTCTATACATATATCAACAGCAACAATACACTTGCATTGGTTGCGGCAATTGTGTTCCTCATCGCAACTGTTGGTTTGGGCGGCGTTTTTCTTTCTGGGCGGGTCAATAAGAAAGAGGATATTCACATTACCGAATAATGCAGCTTTTGGGCTGCGGTCGGACTAACGTCGAAACAGGAGTGCGGGCAAGCGTGTATCCGGCGATACACACTTCGCCCGCGTTCTGCGCGTCCGAGTCTAATGTTGACAAAAATGTAAGGATTGCTAAAATTATGGTTTGAGATGAATTCTCTGAAGTATGCCTAAGATCGCTGACATCCAGGAAACGCCTAATCCCAACGCCGTGAAGTTCATCCTAAAGGAGCCTGTCTCGGCCGGGACGTCGCATTCTTTCGATAGTGCGGATAGGGCCGCCGCCAATCCGCTTGCCAAGGCGATATTCGATGTGGGAGACGTCGTTTCCGTGTTCTACATGGACAAGATGGTCACGGTCGAGAAGGTGGACGAGGCCGAATGGGACGAGATCCTTCCGCTCCTGGCCGTCCCGATCCGGGAGGCCGAATCCGTTAAATCGTTGAACGGAAACGGGGCTGCGTCTGCCCTCGGCGGTGCGATAGCCGCGGCGGCGAGCTTCGATGAGCCGGTAGTGCGAGAGATAGACGCACTTTTGGATGACCGGATCAGGCCTTATCTGGCGAGCGATGGCGGTTGGCTTGAGATCGTCGGATTGGTAGATAAAACGCTGCAGATCCGGTACCAGGGAGCCTGTGGAAGCTGCCCCAGCTCTCTCACAGGAACGCTCATGGCGATCGAAAATATGATCAAGGAAGAGATCGACCCTGATATTGAGGTAGTCGCCGTCTGAGGCGATACCGATAAACTCCACCCTCGAGCAACTAAATCCTTGACATTAAACACTGTTGTTCGCCATAATCTTATTTGACGGTGGCTCCCGTAAGCCTGCCATCGGCCTCCTCAGAGCGCACCTACCAACTGCAACCACATTTCTAGAGCGTTCCCTAACCTATCCATTTATTAGATTTTCTAAGGAGAAATCGTTGTGAATATCGAAGAACTCGAGCTTAGTCTGCGAACCGAATTCGAAGGCCAGATCAGAAATGTTCTCGCCGGGGTCAAAAAGGACGTCGCAGCATTTCAGAAAAAATTCGAAGCCGAATTTGAGAAACACAGGAGCGAGCTCGACCGAACGATCAGCGAACTTTCCGAGAAACTGCCGGAAACGTCCGCCACGGACGCTGCGTTTCTCGAGTCGGTGGGCGAACACCTTCGCCTTGCTCGAGATGACGGTGCTCAGGTCGCCGCGACAGCATTTGGCGAAGCCGAAAAGCTCAAGGTGGAATCGGAACGAACCGAGAACTTCAATGTGATGCGCGACGCGATCGCCGATATCAGTTCGAAGTCGAGCCAGGCGACCATTCTTCAGGCACTTGTCGATGGGGCGGCCAGATTTTGTTCGCGTGGAGCATTCTTTATCGTCAAAAACGATCACATCGTGGGATGGAAAGTTTTTGGGAGCAACGCCCCGATGGATGACGGCCGGGTACGCGAGGTTCACTTTCCCGCATCCGACGACACGGTCCTGTCGGCGGCTATCAGGACGATGTCAATGGCATCGGCCTCCAACGGCGAATATTCCGGGGACAGAGCATTTCTCGAGATGCTGAATTTCGGTTCGGTGGAGAATTCGTACGCCATCCCGCTGACCGCTCGCGGGCGGGGCGTCGCAGTGCTATATGCCGATGCGGGACATGGCGGAAAGGTCAACGTCGAAGCATTAGAGACGCTTGTCCGCGTAGCCGGCTTGACCGTTGAGCTCCTCGCCGCTTCGCAGTCAGCACACGTACCGGTCGCACAGCCTGCCGAGCCCGTTGCCGAGATGGCATCGGGATCCGCCGAGGCACAGAGGATCGAGGACGCGCCGGCTCAGGAAGTTGAGGAGAGTCAGAACGTTGCGGCCGAGGAATACGTGGAACCGGTCGCCGAGCCAGAGGCTGCTCACGAACCGATGGCCGAAGCGGTCAATGAAGCTGAGCCCGAGCCGACCGAGGTCGAGACCGAATATACCGGTGAGGTCTCATATGAGGTCGAGGCAGAGCCGGGATCGTTTGAGTCGCCAACGTTCGCCGAAGAGCCGATGGTCGGATCTTATCAACCGGTCGTTGAGGATGAGCCGCAGCAGGAAGCTGACGTCGAAGTGTCCGAGCCGATCGCAGAAGAGATGCCGGAGGTAGCAGAGTTCGAAAGCTTCCAGCCGTCCGGCGAACCTGTGACCGAAGAAGCCCAAACCGAGGTTCAGGACAGCCGGTTCGAGATGGGCAGCAGTGCATCGTTTGACTCTTCTTATCAGGAAGAGACCGTCGAACATGAAACGTTTGCCGAAGAAAGCGTCCCGCTGGTCGAATCTCCAGTAGCCGAAGTTCCGGTCGCTCTCAATGGTAATGGAAAAGGGCACTCAACTCAGGTGGCCGATCCTGTGGTCGAGGTGGCGGCCGTTCAGCCGACCAAGAGCAGGCTTTCGGACCGAAACGTCGATCTGCCGATCGAGGTTGCCGATGACGAACGCCGCCTGCACAACGACGCCCGCCGCTTCGCCCGGCTACTGGTTTCCGAGATCAAGCTTTACAACGAGCAAAAAGTCACTGAAGGCCGTGAAGCAAACGATCTTTATGACCGCCTTCGCGAGGCGATCGACCGTTCACGGGAGATGTACGACAAGCGCGTGCAGCCTGCGGTAGCGTCAAAGTTTGACTACTTTCATTACGAACTGGTGAACAGCCTGGCCGAGGGCGTAGAAGACAAGCTTGGGGCGAACTATTCCGGGGCTTCTGTCTAAGCCCTGTACCATCGCCATTGGTAGCCGCACGGTTCATACGGACGTGCGGCTTTTCATTTATTTACCGTCGGGTTTTCGCTCGGATGGCATGACCGGCCGGCTCGCGGGTGGGTTGTCGGGAGAGACGTGCGAGTGCACTATTTTCCAACTCTTGCCGATCAGTCTGAATATAAGCGTCGTGCGGCCGGAGGCTTCTCAAGCTGGCCGTCGAACTCTTGCGTTTGGGACCATTTGTAAGAAACGTAGGCGGAGCGAGAGCCGAGCATTTCGATCCGGACGCCGGTCACTTCCAATGTGACGTTCTTGGTCCTTTCGTACAGGGACTCTCGATTCTCGCGCATCTGCTCCCAACCGAGCGTGACAGAACCGTTGTTATTGAAGAAAAGCGTGCGCGGGTCATTGTGATAAACGTCCATCACCTTTGCCGCGTCCACCTGCCGAATTCCCTCATTCAGACGGTCAAAGGCGGCTCTGACATCCTTCGCAGGATCGGGTTTGGCGGAACCTCCTGCGGCCTTCTGTGCCGACGCGGAAACAAAAAACGAAAGAATAAAAAGAGAGCCCAGGATCAAATTTCTCATACCTCAAATCCTTGTGAGTGCAATATCGAAGATGAGTTTAGCACTTGAAGTTGCGGATCAGGTAAACATCCGCGCTCGCCGTCCGGTGGGCGCACGTTTTGGTGAGGGAAGATCGCCCCGGCTGCACGATTTGGTCGTGTGGGACGGTCGGCTCTGCCCGACTTATCATCGATTTTCCAAGGTCTGTATCAGTTTCGTTCGTTCGGAACATTATTTGCTGCATAAACGGTAAAAAGGCCCTATCGGCCCCTAAAACGCTCTCTCCGAAACGAAAATATCAGGAGTAGTTCTATGTTATATCCTGGATCGAAAGTCATTGCCGGATCTCTCGCAGTTTTGATCATGGCAATCGGCGTCGCGGCATACGAGGTCGATGACACGGTTCCCGAGGTTGCCGAACGCGTCGCGCGCATCAGCTATATCGATGGCGAGGTGAAGATCCGCCGCGATGGCAACGAGGTTTGGGAGAAAGCCGAACTCAACCTCCCGATCGTGGAGGGAGACGAGATCGTGACCGAACCGGGCTCGCGCTTAGAGATCCAGTTCAATAAGGACACCCACTTGCGCCTCGCTCAAGATTCGTATCTCCAGATAAAACAGCTTACCGATGCCGGTGTAGCGGCCGCTTTGTCGCGCGGGATACTATCCCTGACTTTGCGGAAATTTGACACTGAAAAACAATTCTTCGAGATCGACGCTCCGGACTCCACATTTGCGATCCAAAAGAGCGGCATCTATCGGGTCGATGCGGGATCACCGGGAGATGGAGAGGTGAGAGTCGGTGTCGGGAACGGCGGCGAAGCTCGCGTTTACTCCGCGAGTTCGGGCTTTACCATCCGATCGGGGCGTTCCGCCACGATCTTTCTGGATGGCGATCGGGCCGGTGAATGGGAAATGTCCGACCTTTTGGCCGTGGAAGACGATCTCGATCGGTGGGCCGTAGAACGCGACCAGCAGATCGGCAAGGTGCTCGCCGGCGCATTTTACGACAAATACTACGATACGGATATTTACGGCGCTGAAGATCTGAATGGATATGGTGATTGGGAATACACCTCCGACTACGGATACGTGTGGCGCCCATATCAGAGCACGATCGCAGGCTACAGGGATTGGACACCCTATCGGTATGGCAGTTGGCGTTGGGTGCCGCCCTTTGGCTGGACCTGGGTCAATTACGAGCCGTGGGGATGGGCGACCTATCACCACGGCCGCTGGATATGGCACCGGAATCGCTGGGTGTGGACACCCTACGGCTACTACCGCTCCAATCGAAGCTGGTGGTACCCGGCCTTGGTCGTGGTGCGGATCATCGATCGAAGCATCTGTTGGTACCCGATCGGATACCGGGACAGGCATTATAACTATAATTCCGGATACCATGATTGGGTAGGCGATCGGCGGCGTGATGACCGAGACGATAGAGGCAGATGGGACCGCGAAGATCGACGGCGACCGGGAGGGTCGTCGGGGACGCCACCGCGAGCCACTCCGCCGGCATCTGGAAAGCCTTACCCGGGACCAATCGGAAAAGTGGTTCCGCTGCCGGGCGACCTCCCGGATGGTTCGATCGTCGCATTGCCAAAGGATGACTTCGGGACCGGACGAAAGATCGGAGGGCGTGCGACCCCCGAGATCGTGAAAGGTGTCCTTCGCCGCATAGATGCAGATACGAATGAAGAAAAACTTCCGACCTTTGAGAGTATCAGGCCGAGGCTTGAGAAAGGGACGATCACCGCAGCGACCCCAGCGTTGAGATCGGTAGCTGGACGAAAGATCGGCGTCGCCGAAAGAAGCCCCGGTTCGCCTCTAGACAGGAAGTTGCGCGACGAACGATTCTATGGGAATCGCCGTCCGCTGCCCGAGCCGCAGCCGGTAAAGGAAGATGATCGACCGGGCGGGCCGATCAGAGGGACGGGTGCGGTTCGCCGCCAGCCGGTAAATGAATCACCTGGAGCAGCCGAGCCGAAAAGGCCTGAAAACCCGGCCCCGATACGCACGATTCCCAGAACCGTAGCGCCGAGAAAAGAGGATCGGGCACCGGAATCAAAAACGACCGAGCAAAGATCCGAACAGCCTGTCTACACTCCGCCGATCAGGCGCGAAAGGCCGAGGCCGGAACCGCCCCCCGAACGGAAGGAGCAGCCTGTCGAACGGGAACGACCACGTTACGATCCGCCGCCGCGTCGAGAAGATCCGGCACCGAAAAAGGATCCGCCGCAGGAACGCCCGACGCCGCCTCCCACAAAGCGGCCCGAAGGGAAAGAAACCCCGCCGCCCAGGGCAACTACGCCGGTCCGACGGGTGAAAGACAATATTCAATGAGCAAAGCCATAGTAGTGAGCAGTGAGCGGTGAGCCGTGAGCAGTTTGGATCGCCATAGTAGTGAGCAATAGTAGTGAGCAGTGAGCGGTGAGCCGTGAGCAGTTTGGATCGCCATAGTAGTGAGCAGTGAGCGGTGAGCAGTTTGGATCAGGTGTCCAGTCTTCTCTTCAGTCCAAAAGTCACTACGAAAGGCGGCCGCGAGGCCGCCACTTTTAAGATTGGGGTATAAAGACCGAGCGGTTCAGGTTCGATGTGTCTCCGATATAAACGAAACGAAGGTTTCGCATATATTTGTTCGATACGGCTCTGATGTCTTCGGGTTTCACCGCGCGAACGCGGTTAAGGAATTCGAACGAGTTTCGCCATCCATTACCGATCAATTCATATTTTGCCAACTCCGCAGCCTGAGCGACGCTTGTTTCCTGACCCATATAGTGTCGGGTCAGAAAGAACGACGCGATCTCGTCGATAACACCCGGGTTAAGCGTGCGTTCCTGGAGAAATCGGATCTGGTTCAGCATCGCCGCCGTCGCCGTATTAGGATCGGTCGTCGACACCGATATGTTCCCGGTATTTGCGGCAAAGCTGGCCATATCGGCGTCAGGGGCGTAGCTCAGCTGCAGCCGTCCACGCACCTCCTGATAGACAAGTGTCTGAAGTATCGACATCGCGACCCGCATCGCGTAGTAGTCGGGACTGTCGAGCGACGGAGCGGCAAAAACGCCCTTGACGTAATTGGTCGGAAGAGAACGCTGGGTAGTGTCGAGGGTGCCCTTTGAAAAGTCGATAGATGGGTAAGCGGCATCTTTGTAATTGCCCGGCGGCAGTTTTCCAAATGTGGCCGCGATCTTCCTTTTCAAAACCTCCGCGTCAAGATCGCCTACGAAAACGAACAGCAGACGCGACGTTTCCATCATCCTCTTGTGGTACGCCTGAAGCTCGGCCCGTGTGAACGACGCGATCGTCGCAGGCGTGCCGTTGACATCGTTGGCATAGGGGTGACCGCTGTATATCACGCGGTCCTGCATCGATTCCAATGCACTTTCCGGAACCGCCCCGGACTCTCGAAGCCCTGTAAGGATGAGCTCCTTGTTTCGCTTGACGTCATCCTCTTCGAAGGCAGGGTTGAGCATCACGCCGGCAAGAATGTCGAATACACGTTCGAATTCGGGCCTGGTCGTGGCCAGACTGACCACGCTGAAATCATTCGTCACTCCGGAATTGATGACGCTGCCGCGGCTCGAAAGTTCCCGGCGAACGGTTGCCCGCGGCAGGTTCTTGCCGGCTTCGACCGCCGTTGCCAGCATCAGGCGTTCGATGCCCGCATTTTTTTCATTGATGTTCCGAGCCCCGCCCCTGATGAACAAGCCGCCGGCCACCGTCGCCGAATTTGGCCGGCGCTTATAGATCACCTTGAGTCCATTCACGTCGAACTCAGTTACGAGAGAGGCCTGCGCCGCGACGTTGTCGAAACCGGTTTGTGCAAATGCGGAAATGGAAAGCGCGACAAATGCAAAAAGCAATGAGATATATCTGGTCATTTATTGAACACCTCCGATGAGGTCCTCTTCCGTTAGGTTCGCCTGCCGTTTTGCGTCGGGCGTGACGAGCGCGACGGCGACATGATTTTTGCCGATCACATACGTCTTCAGGTAGCGATTGATGTCTTCACGCGTGACCGCCCTAAGCTTGGAGTGGTAGCCGCGAAAATAGTCGATCCCGGTCGACGACCACCAGAAGCCGAGTGTATGGGCATATTCGCTTGCCTTCTCCCGATCGAACAGGTCGTTCGTCTCGAGTATCGTCTTGGCGCTTTCAAGCTCTTCATCCGTGAAATAGTCTGGGCGGGTAAATGCGTTTATCTCCTGATAGACCGCTTTCATCGCGGATTTGGCCTTTTCCGGGCTGGTCGTAAGGATCAGGTTTATCGGGCCGACATTTCTTTGTGTGTAATAGCCGAAGTTGACGGACGTGGTCTCGCCCGAGTCGACCAGATTCCGCTGAAACCGGGAATTGGGCTGCGTGATGATGTACGAAAAGACATCGGCGGCGTATGTAGCCGCGTCGTCCTTGCCGATCGACGGCCCGTGCCAGCCGATCTCAACGAAAACGTTCTGGCCGCCGCTAGGGTCGGTCATCGTATCTGCCGGCCGTTCGATCAACACGGCCTCACTCTTTGGAAGCGGAGGGTGTTCGACCAATGGGAATTCCTTGAACGGGTCGGTGGCCCGGCGTTCCCATGTTCCCATATATTGCTCGGCCAGGCGAAAGACCTCGTCCGGCTTGGCATCACCGGTAACTACCAATGCGGCGTTATTAGGAACATAATAACGGGCCTGAATGATACGCATTTTTTCAAGCGTCGAGGTGCTTACCGACTCGCGTGTTCCCGCAGGGTCCTTTCGAGTCGGATACTTGAAAAACAGCTTTTGCTTCATTGCGAGATCCAGATAGCCGAACGGATTCGCCTCATGCCGGTCGATCTCACCGATCACGACCTTCTTCTCGTTCTCAAAATCCTCTTCGTCGAATGTCGGGTATCGCACCGAATCGTTGATAAAGCGGATCGCGGTCCCGAGGTAATCCCGCGTAGTGGTGAAATAGTAATTTACTATCTCTTCGCGGGTAGTGCCGTTATAAATGCTTACCTTGTTCGAATTGCTCAGATACGACAGGTCGCCGATCCTGGGCTTCAATGCCTGGGCTCGCGTGCATACGGGCGGCAGGTTGAATCGGTTAGGCTGACTCTCGCAATCACGGAGCACCATAGCCATATTCGGCTTAAAGAACATATGCTCGTAGAGATGTGAAAGCCCGTGAAACTCCGGCGATTCGGTAAAGGAACCGTTCCGAACCGCGAGTTCGACCGTGACGATCGGTACGGATGGGTCGGGAAGGACGATCACCTCAAGCCCGTTCGACAAGGTCTTGTTCACGAATGGAACAGCGTATTCCGGGCGCTTTGCCGCGGCCGGAGCCTGTGCCTGACCAAATGCTGCTGTCGTGAAAATTACCGAAAAAAGTAGGAAAGCTGCAAAATTTCTCTTCACTAAAAGCTCCTGTTGGCGGGACGCGGTTTGGCGAATAACGTTCGATGTTTGCCCCTTCAAATCACTCTCGTTTAATCTATCATACGGAGACGATATCAATGGAACGAGATAATTTGATGCACGGGGCCCGCACCGCGTTGAACAATATTCCGGAAATGCGCGAGTGGGCAGAGCAATATCTTAAAGAAAAAACCCGGGCCGAGATGTCCGAGCTTTCAGAGGATGAGTTTGAAAAACACTGGAAATACCACAAGCCTGAGATAATGCACGCCGGCGCTGCCGAGGCCGCCCAGGCATACAAACAAAAAGACAGGGACTAAGCCCGGCCTCAGCAAGTTCATCCGATCGGCCTAGACCTCTTCGATCGGGTCGATAATCTTAGCTTCCTGTTTACGCATCATTCGAGCGATCGGGATCGATAGCAAGATCAGGAAGAGCGCCGCACCACCGAGAAACAGGGTCGTTGTTGTAAAGAGCCGCGGCATAGCACTTAGATTTTCCGGGTCGACCTCTCCGCCCACCAATCCGCCGATCAGGTTTCCTACCGACGAGGCCAGGAACCAGATACCCATCATCTGGCCGACGTATCGCCTCGGTGACAATGTCGTCATCGAGGAGAGCCCGACCGGGCTGACGAATAATTCACCGAGCGTAAGAAAGAAATAAAATCCGATAAGCCAAAACGGCGAAACCCGCACGCCGTCGCCACCAACAACGATATACGATGCGAAAAGCATTACGACGAAGGCGATGGTCGTAAGGCCGAGACCGATAGCAAACTTGACCGGGCTCGATAAGTTGACGTTTCTCTTACCCAGGAATGTCCACAACGCGGCGATCACGGGTGCGAGCAGGATGATAAAAGCCGAGTTCACCGATTGAAACCATGTTGCGGGCATTTCCCACCCGCCGATGTGCCGGTCGGTGAAATCGGCCGCGAACAGATTAAGGGCTGTCGGAGTTTGTTCAAATGCAGACCAGAAGATAGCCGCGAATACGAAGAGAACAGCGATCACGAGGATCCGCTTTTTCTCGTCGCCCTCAAGGCCCCCAAAGACGAAGAGGTAAGCAAAATATAGGAAGCCGATGCTTACGAGCACATAGGCCAGATAGGTACCCACGATCTCCGCGTTGATGACGATCACACCGGTCGCAACCAGCACGACGACAATGGCAAGAATTGCGAGGCCGATGCCAGTGAAGATCTTGACCTGGCTTACCTGTTTTGCCTGGATCACCGGATCGGGGTGACGGGTCGGTTCGGACCCGATATCACCTAACGTCTTTGATGACTGGATCCAGAATTGGACCAAACCCAGGATCATAGCCACGCCCGCTGCGGTAAACCCCCAGTGCCATCCGATCTTTTCTCCGAGAAATCCGGTTATCAACTGCCCGATGAATGCCCCCAAATTGATACCCATGTAGAAGATGGAGAATCCGGCATCCTTTCGCGCACCGCCCTCGGGGTAAAGATCGCCAACCATCGCCGAAATGTTCGGCTTCAAGAGTCCGGTTCCCAACACGATGAAGATGAGGCCAAGAAAGAACGGCAGCTTGTTGTGGGTAAACGAAGACACGCCGATCGTAAGGTGACCGAGCGAAATGAGAGAACCGCCGTAGAGAACAGCCTTGCGGAGGCCAAGCCATTTATCAGCGATCCATCCGCCGGGCAGCGAAGCTAGGTAGACGAAGGCCGCGTAGATCCCTACGATCGCCGATGCCTCGCCCCGGTCCCATCCCCAGCCGTCCTGTAGCACAGCCGCAGCCATAAAGAGAACTAGCAACGGCCTTAGCCCATAGAACGAGAACCGTTCCCACATTTCCGTGAAGAACAGCGTCGAAAGTCCCTTCGGATGACCAAAGAAACTGCCCTGGGGTGCGGAACTACCTGCGTTTGCGGTTGTGCTCATTAAGTTTTCACCTTAGTTTGTTGGAATTAACGGAAGAGTTAGACGAAAATATAGCAGAATAAAGCGGTCTCGAAAAGCTGGATTATGACAAGATAAGCTGAGCTTTTGCGACGGGTAGATCCAATGATGGAACTTTTCAAAACTCTGGGCGACGAGATCGAGGTAGATTGGCGCGGCTCCGACTATGACGAAGCACGGTTGCCGGACATAGCAAAAGCCAGGCTTATCGAACATGATCTACCGTCGAAGGTATCTCCGTGGGCGGTCATCGCGTGGGCATTGGAACAACACGAACTTCCGCAGCAGCAGGACCCGACCGCAAGTTTTGGCGAACCGCCGATCACGGTTTATTCATCGGGCAGGTTTTACATCGACGTATATTTTTGGTTCACGAGCACGACGGCGACACATCAGCACGGGTTCAGCGGCGCATTTCAGGTGCTGGCCGGGTCGAGCATCCACAGCTGGTATGAATTTGAGCTCGAAGATCCGGTGAACGCGAGTATGCAGTTCGGCCGAATGAGCCTTAAGCAGTGCGAGCTTCTCAAGGTTGGCGATGTACAGCCTATCCTAGCCGGCAGGCAATATATACACTCCCTATTTCACCTTGAGGAACCCTCGGTCACGATAGTTGTACGGACGAAAAAGAGCCCGCTCTTTCTGCCTCAGTATAGTTATGAGAAGCCATATCTCGCGATCGATCCGTTCTTTTCCCAGGACACGATCACCAAAAAGGTACAGGCGATCAGTGCCCTCCTCAGGGCGAAGCGCCCGGAAGCGGACGAGATGATATCGAGCCTGCTCGAACTCTCCGATATACACTCGACGTTCATTTTGCTCTCGAATATCAGGCCGATGCTGCGATCGGGCGGCGTCGGGTCGATGTTCAACATAGACACGGTCGGCGAGCGATACGACCGGTTCATGGAGATCGCCGTTCGCCGCCACGGCGACCGAGCAGCAAAGCTCGGCGAGGTGTTTCGCCGCTTTGACCGGAACGCCGCGATAATAAACCGAAGAGCCTACGTCTCGGACCCAGATCTTAGGTTCTTTCTCGCAGTTATGCTGAACGTGGACACCCGCGACGACGTGTTCAGCCTCATCGCCGAACGCTTTCCGGATGCAGACCCAAAGGAAAAGATATTGGACTGGACCTTTGACCTTGCAAATATTCGGGTCATGGGGTTAAATCCCCCCAATGCTCTCGGGATCGAGGCGTTTGACGACACGGATGTTTTCATCCTCGAGCATATGCTTAATGACCTCACCCTTGAAGAGGTCGGTCTCGCCCTCGCAGATGAGGGCCTTGGCTCAGACGATCTTCCAGATAGATCGGCCAAACTTAAAAACTCAATTCTCTTAACTCCGCTTTTTGCGTGATCTCATAGGACTATGACTCATGAATTTCGCTCCCCCGGAGTCCTCGCTACACTTGCAATGGCAGGCCTCGGCTTAACGGCGCTCTGTGAACTTGCCGCAATGTTCGTAGGTTTTGGACAGATCGTACAGCCCGACTCCGCTTTGGATCTTGGTGACGCGGGCCCAATGTCTTTGTGGCTTATGCTTCAAAGCTTGATCGCTCTCGTCCAAGTCCCGATATACATCGCGACCGTCGTGTTCTTTTTAATGTGGCTTTACCGGGCCCACAGCAACCTCAGCGTGTTGAGGCCCACGAATCTACAGTTCACACCGGGCTGGACGGTCGGCTGGTGGTTCATTCCCTTTGCCAATCTGGTCAAGCCCTTTCAGGCCGTCCGCGAGGTGTGGTGGGAAAGCTCGCCCGACGTGGATGATGAGCCGGTCTTTCTCTCGGCGAGTTTGCATTCGGCACCAGTGTACATGGGGCTTTGGTGGGCGTTTTGGATCATCTCGAATGTACTCTCCAATATCAACGCCCGGGTGTTCGACCCCGAGGATATGACGACCGTGACCCTTAGCGGCTATCTTTTTATCCTAACGGGGGTGACATCGGCTATTGCGGCAGGCCTGGCTATCTACGTCGTGAAAGATACGACGGACCGGCAAGGACAAAGGGCACTGGCTGTCGCACAGCTATCGCGAAACGAACCGCCTCCGCCGCCTACCTTTCGTGACGGTTTCGTGACAGAAACTTGATAAGAGGGTTGTGATATTTTAGACTCTTCGTTCGTGCCCTTGTAGCTCAACGGTTAGAGCAGCGGACTCATAATCCGTTGGTTGTAGGTTCGAATCCTACCGAGGGCATACTCATCAATTTCCGTACTTCCCTTATTTGCACCGAGGCCCTGCCGATTGAACGAGATTTTCAAGTCCAAAAAACTTAAAGGGGTGCTTTACGACATTCGCGGGCCCGTTTTGGAGCTTGCCCAGCGCCTCGAAGCCGAAGGCCGCGAGATCATAAAACTGAACATCGGCAACCTTGCCGCTTTCGAACTGGAACCACCGGCCGAGATCGTGGAGGAAATGATCAACGGCCTGCGGTCGGCGGCCGGATATACGGACAGTAAGGGCCTCATTGCCCCGCGCGAGGCGGTAGCCCATTACGCCGGATCAAAAGGCGTAAAGGGCGTCAGCCCTGATGATGTTTACCTGGGTAACGGAGCGTCGGAGTTGATCGTGATGTCGCTCAACGCATTGCTGGATACCGGTGACGAGGTACTAGTGCCGGCGCCCGATTATCCCTTGTGGACCGGCGCCGTGAGCCTGAGCGGAGGAAAGCCTGTCCATTACAGTTGCGACGAAAGCCACGAATGGCTGCCCGACATTCTCGACATCCGGCAAAAGATAACGCCGCGGACACGCGCCCTCGTGATCATAAATCCGAACAATCCTACGGGCGCCCTTTATCCGACATCTCACCTTGAAAAGCTTGTCGAAGTGGCTCGTCAGCATAACCTCATCGTGTTTGCCGACGAGATCTACGACCAGACGCTCTTCGACGGTTGTGTACACACCAGTGTCGCGTCGCTTGCCGATGACATCCTGTTTCTTACATTTAACGGGCTGAGCAAGAATTACAGATCGTGCGGATATCGATCCGGCTGGATGACCGTGTCCGGGGACAGGTCGCGCGCGGGCGACTATATTATGGGCCTCAACATGCTGGCTTCGATGAGGCTGTGTTCAAACACTCCCGGCCAGCTGGCAATTTCGGCGGCTCTCGGCGGCCGCCGATCCATCTCGGATCTTGTGGCTCCTGGCGCGAGACTTTTTGAGCAGCGGGAGATCGCTTTTAATATGCTCTCCGAGATGCCAGGCGTCACGGTGGTGAAGCCAAAGGCGGCGCTCTATATGTTTCCTCGCCTCGATCCGGATATGTACCCGATCGAGGACGATCAGAAATTCGCGTGTGAGCTGCTTGAGGAGGAAGGTGTGCTGATAGTCCAGGGCACAGGATTTAACTGGTTTACGCCGGACCATTTCCGAATGGTTTTCCTGCCGAAGGCTGCGAATCTTGAGCGCGCCGTCACCCGCATCGGAAATTTTCTCGAGCGGTATCGGGAGCGAGGCGGATGATTGTAAGTTGGTAAATTTGGTAGCGAGTACGGGAATCGAACCCGTCTTTCAAGATTGAGAATCTTGCGTCCTAACCGATAGACGAACCCGCCGATTGGTAAGCAAACAGATAATACCAAATGCCTTAGAAGTTGAAAAGCTAGATCTGGCTTTTCCCGGCAACTGTATGGCTCAGGCGTTTAGCGTAGCCGACGGCGCCGTTCACGGGTTGAGCGAGCGGCCGGATCGGCGAAGGCCACGTTTCAAATTCGTGTGTGTCCCACGCTATCTCCAGCTTTTCACTCAGCGTCCAGGTGCCCTTTCGCCCCCCGTCATCTTTGACCGATCCTTTCGGGTTTTGATTTATGGAATCGAGGGTATCGTATTTTCCGTTCGCTTTTGACCATTCGAATGCATAATTCTTCGAATTCGGAAGCTTCCATTTTCCGAGCAGCCGGATCGCGTTCAATTCGCGTTCGATATATGTGTCCCACATTATGGGAAAGCGCAGCCACATATCAGTATGTCGGAGCGATTCTGCCCATGCGGCAAATAGATCGGAGCCCTGAAACAGGCGCCTGTACCGCGGAGACCGCACCTGCTGCACCTCGCTCACCTCGGGGTTCGCGAATGAATGGCCCAAACTCGTATGGCCGTATATCCAAATTCCCGAGCCCATCTTTTCCAAGAGCTTTGTGCTGAAGCCGCCTTCAAAACCTGCCCAGCAAGCATATAGGACCACGACCCCGTCGGGCTTCATCTTCTTTTTCAGGACCTCGGCGAGTTCGGTCATGTCGGCTTCCGTATAGATATGAGCGCTCCCGAGCTGCGATTTCCAGCCGTGGCCGAAATAGGCGAAAACATCGAGCGAGCCCGGGCCGTCGTCAATTGTGTTGAGAAAGTTTTTCTTGACGTCAGTCCCGGAATTATCAAAGGACCTGTAGGAACCGCCGAACGCGTTCGCAAATCGCTGCGCCCCGGGGATGAACGCACCGGTAGCATCGCATTTATTGTCGCTATTAGAGGTAGGGGTGACAGCGAAGACCGTGTAAGACATCTGTTGATCCTCCAAGGGCTCAAGGCGGAGGGAACGAAAGGGCATTACGTTGCCCGCCGGGGCCGCGTCGAATTTTATTCGTTACAGCGCATTGTACTCCTTATTCCTGCGCTGTAAACAGCCATTTTCGTGTTGACGCAAAGGCCGGATCAATTTACCGATAAATCAAACATTAAAGCGAAAATCGACCACGTCGCCGTCCTGCATTATGTAGTCCTTGCCCTCTAGGCGGGCGAGGCCTTTTTCGCTCGCGGCTTTTCGCGAACCGCACGCGACCAGATCGTCATAGGAGACGATCTCGGCACGGATGAATCCGCGTTCGATATCCGTATGTATCTCGCCGGCGGCCTGTGGTGCTTTGGTGCCTATTGGGATCGTCCATGCACGCACTTCCTTCTCTCCCGCAGTCAGGAACGACATCAGCCCGAGCATATGGTACGCCGCCTTGATCAATTTATCGACGCCGCTCGACTCAAGCCCCAGGTCCTTCAGATATTCCCTGCGTTCGGCTTCATCGAGTGCGACCAGCTCGGCCTCGAGCTTTGCACAGATCGCGACGACGTCTGCATTCTCGCCGCGCGCATGTTCCAAGACTTTTTGCACATGAGGATCTGCTTCCGGGTCGGCAAGGGTGGCTTCATCAACATTAGCGGCGTAGATGGTCGGTTTAGAGGTAAGCAGAAACCACTTTTTTACCACCTCCTTTTCATCATCGGTCAAGGACGCCGACCGTACCGGGCGGCCTTCCTCTAAAACGGGAAGGATCTTATCAATGATCTCCAGCTCACGTTTCGCTTCCTTGTCGCCCGATTTCGCAGAGCGGCCGGCCTTCTCCTTTCGCTTCTCCACCGAAGCGAGGTCCGCAAGGGCAAGTTCTATCTGTATCGTCTCGATATCGCGGATCGGGTCGACCGAGCCCTCGACGTGGACGATGTTCTCGTCCTCAAAACATCGCACCACCTGGATCACCGCGTGCGTCTCGCGGATGTTCGCCAGAAATTGGTTGCCCAAACCCTCGCCCTTTGACGCCCCGCGAACAAGGCCCGCGATATCGACGAATTCCACCGTCGCGGGTACCACCCTCTGCGCCTTGTTCATTTTTTCAAGAACGGCAAGGCGTTCATCCGGGACGGCAACGACCCCGACATTCGGCTCGATGGTCGCAAACGGATAATTGGCGGCCAGCGCCGCCTCCTGCGCGGTGAGGGCATTAAAAAGAGTTGATTTGCCAACATTTGGCAGGCCGACAATTCCAGCTTGAAGCATATAGTGAAAAAAGAGCGGCGGCTCAAAACTTTATATTCTAGCTTTCGTGCGGCCGTTATGGGAAATGTTACCCCAAAGAAACGCAAGGGCAGGCTGAGCCTGCGGTACATTTCCCGTTGCGTTCCGGCGCAGTCGGGCAAAAAAATTGCGGAACCGAAGTTCCGCGGGGTCGAGCGTTCTCGTTAGAGAGTCAGAATATAGGAGTCACCGGCTGCCTGATCGAAACCCGTGCCGCCATCATATCTCGGGCGGTGATAGAAAATTGCCTCAAGGTGTCAACATCGTCTGCCGAGAATGACTTCGAAATGAGCTGCAGTGCATTTGGCGGTATCTGGACGAGTTCGCCGCGGGCCGTAATGACGTTCGCCCGACCGCTTAAGCCTGTCTTTATCGTTATTTCGGCGGTCATTGGAAACACCATTCCGGGGATGGCCCGCACCCATCCTGATCTTCCGTCGTGGAGCATTACCTCGCCTTCAACCTTGACGATCGACATCAGAGTTTCGATCCCGGACATAAAAACACTTCTCCTATGAAAATGGAAATTTGGTACTTGTCGCATCCCGCCTGAGCTGGCGGACAGCTGATAATCTAGTACAAAGGACCCGAGTTGTCCCCGTCTGTTTGGGTGGGGATCTTATGAAACGGCCGGATATGGCCGAGTGGCGCTCTAGCTTGCATTCCTCCACTTAAACGTTTGCCCGAGATAAGTTACCTTGTAAAGCGAAGATGATCGTCTCACTCGTTTTAATGCTCGCTGTCACCGCCGGCGGTTTCTCGCTCACATATCTGATCGAGCGCGATGAGCCCTTCATCTGGCGGGTATGCGCAGGGAGCGTAATAGGCAGTGCGGTGTTCGGCACGCTGGCATTTCTATTCGCAATGGCGGCAGGCCTAACGTCGATCACGGTCGCGGCGGCGATGCTTATGACGGCGGCGCCATTGGTGCTTTTTGCCAACGGGCGGTACCGCAGCACGTTTAAGCACGATTGGGCGAAGGCGAACGGCAAACTCCAGGGCGCCACGTTGCCAAAATTTCTACGGTTCTTTTACTATTTCGGCTTCCTGTTGCTGTTCATCTTTTTCTTTGACCGAGCGATGATCGAGAGCGGACAGGGTATCTTTACCGGCGGCTCCAACAATCTGGGAGATCTGCCGTTTCACCTCGGGGCGATATTCAGCTTTGCCGAGGGGGCAAATTTTCCGCCGCAGAACCCGAACTTCGCGGGTTCGCGTTTCTCGTATCCATTCATAGCGGACCTGATCACGGCTGCGTTCCTGAAGTTCGACGTAAGCGTTCGCGATGCGATGTTCGTCCAAAATGTATCATGGGCCTTCTCTTTGCTCGTTATTCTCGAACGCTTTGTCCGGCGACTGGTCCGCAGTGATCTAGCGGCAAAAGTTGCGCCGGCATTACTGTTCTTCAGCGGCGGGCTGGGCTTTGCGCTATTTGCGAGCGATTATTTGGGGCAGACTAAGGGCCTTTTTGAGTTTTTGAACGCTCTGCCGAGAGACTATTCGATCGGTGAGGATCTTCGATGGGGAAATTCACTGATCACCTTGTTTCTCACACAGCGAAGCCTGCTGCTCGGAATGCCGATAGCGATCGTGATCCTGAATTTCCTTTGGCGCGAGTTTTCCAGCGAAGACGTTGAAAGGGAGGTCGATGGTATCAGGCGTTATTCGGCACCTGTTCTGTTCGGGTTGATCGCGGGGCTGCTTCCGCTTGTACACCTGCACAGTCTTGCGGCACTGTTCATCGTTGCGGCATGTCTGCTCGTTATGAGGCTGCAGATCTGGGATCGGCTTTTCGCGTTCGCCGTAGGGGTATGCCTGACGGCGATACCCGAGTTGATGTGGTCGATAATGGGGACCGCGAACCGGCCGAGCGAATTTTTCGCATGGCATTTCGGGTTCGACGCGCGAGATACGAACATTCTGTGGTTCTGGATCAAGAATACCGGATTGGTCATTCCGCTCCTGATCACGGGGATCGTCGCGGCGGTTACAGGACGTTTTGACAATCCGCCTAAACGCGGCAAGGGAGACGGCACGGACGAGAGTTCCGATCGAGATCACGAGCATTCGCGAGGCCGAGCCCTCGCACTTTTCTACGTGCCGTTCGCTTTGATCTTCTTTATCGGAAATATCGCGAAGCTCGCGCCCTGGGAGTGGGACAATATAAAGGTTTTGATCTATTGGTTCCTCGGGTCGATCCCATTCATCGTAATTTCTTTGATGTGGATGTGGCGCACTTCCAAAGCATGGAGGGTCGCTGCCGCGATCGCTTTCATTCTTCTTATCGTCTCTGGGGCGATCGACGTTTGGCGAACCGTCTCGGGGCAGATCAATTACCGGGTCTTCGACGCGGACGCAGTCATTGTCGCGCGCCGTATCAGGGCGTCTACAGAGCCCGACTCTCTATTCTTGAATGCACCGACCTACAACACCGCCGTCGTACTGACCGGGCGTCGATCCGTTATGCGTTATCCGGGCCACTTGTCATCCCACGGCATAGACTACCGGGAACGTGAAGACGACGTCAAAACGATGTATCGAGGCGGCCCGGAAGCGGTCGACCTCTTCAAAAGATACGGTGTAAAATATGTTCTAATTTCACCCGAAGTGAAGATGACCATGGGCCCGAACGAAGCATTTTTTGCCCGGTATCCGGTGATCGCGGAATCGGGACAGTATCGCGTACATCGAATTGTCCCCTGACGATCATCGCGATCCTGATCTATGGAAAACGAGAATCACCACAGTGAAACGTCATCTGCCGAACGTCCGGCCTCGGAAGGTCAGGTCGATCTGGTCTGGTTTGTAAACTGTGCGGCGATCACGGCCCTCGCAATATTCCTTCGATTTTATTGGCTTGGCCTAAAGCCTTTCCATCACGACGAAGGGGTGAACGGATGGTTTCTCACCAATCTTTTTCGGGAAGGTATTTACAAATACGATCCGGCAAATTATCACGGCCCGACGCTTTATTACATATCGCTCGCATTTGTCGAAGCCTTCGGCCTCGACACCTTACCTGTCCGATGGAGTGTTGCGATCTGGGGCGTGATGATCGTTATCCTTGCGTTTTATCTGCGCCGGTATATCGGCCGCGTAGGGGCACTTGCGGCCGCCTTCTTTCTAGCTATTTCGCCCGGCCTCGTCTTTATCTCGCGTTATTTTATCCACGAGATCTTCTTTGTATTTCTCAGCCTTGGCCTGGTTCTGTCAATGGTCCTGTTCATGGAACGACGACGGGCCGGGCCGGGCGCTGTCGCTTGGCTGGCACTTGTGCTCTTTGTGTGTTTTTTTCCGCCGGTCATACGGATCCCGGCGCTGCTTGCGGCCGACGGATCGGCAGCGATCTGGGGGTTAAGGACGGCCCTGGCGGGCCTCGAAGCCGCATTGATCTATTTTGTGATCAGATCGCTTCTCGATTGGAACGAAGGCCGGCCGATCTACTTCCTTCTGGCCGCCGCTTGCGTCGCCCTTTTGTTCGCGACCAAGGAAACGGCGTTCATCACGCTTGGGACGATGGGGATCGCCTGCGTATGTATTTGGGCACGCGAACAGATACGACACTCGGCCTCTCGAGATTCGGTACCCACGAAAATGATCGTCGCCGCGGCCGCAACATCTTTAGCCGCCGCATTGGTTCTGGCGTACAAGCTAAATGACGTAGGCGCAGACTTTGGAAGGCGTGTTTTCGATCTAACCGGAATCGGAAGCGCCGAGGGTTTCACCAGCATATTTTATTTGATAGTGGCCTCGACGCTGCCGCTGATCGTCTATTTGCTTTATATCACAGATCGCGGCGTGGATCAGGTTACATCTGAACGAACTGGATCGTCCGAGCCGACATTCACCGGGTTCCGAGAGGGCATCGGCGCCGGAGCTGATCGCTATGTGCTGGTAATTGCCGCGATCGCGCTGTCGTCATACTTGATAGTGCTCTTTTTTTCCTCGTTCTTTACCTACGTGGACGGAGTCAAGGGATTCTTTGAGGCGTATGCGATATGGGCAAAAACAGGCAGCAAGGACCACACTCAAAACGGCATCTGGGCCTATGTTGATTGGGGAATGAGGTCGGATGGGCCGATCATGATACTCGGGTTTGCCGGTGCGTTGATCGCACTCGTCCGCGGCCGCGATCGATTTTCGATGTTTGTCGGCCTCTGGGCCGTCGGCTTGTTCGTCGCGTACACGATCATTCCGTACAAGACGCCGTGGCTGGCTCTCAGCTTTCTTGTCCCGATGTGTATCGCGGGTGGCTATGCCGTCAATGAATTCATCGTATCTGCGAAACCCTCGGTCCGCTTTGCCGGCGTCTTGGTTGTCGCCGTATCTGCCGTGATCCTGGCGTATCTGACGTACGACCTTAACTTCGTTCGCTATGACGACGAAGACGCCCCTATGGTATATGCCCACACCTCGCGCGAGTTCATCGATATGGTCCGCGACATCGAGAACTTTGCCGAGCTGAGCGGCAAGGGCAAGGACGCGTCGATCGACATAGTCTCTCCGGACTATTGGCCCCTTGTCTGGTATCTCAAGGACTACCCGAAGGCCATTTTCCATGGCCGCATTGCCGACTCGACCGCCGAAATGATCGTTGCAAAGAAAGGCGAACAGGACAGCGAGGTCATCAGGAAATACTCTTCAAACTACGACTACTACGCGTCGTACAAATTGCGTTCTGGCGTTGACCTCGTGCTCCTCGTTCGAAAAGACCTTGCCGGCCGGAATGGTCAAGAGCTTTTCAAGCTTCGCTAACAGTGAAACGGGATATCATTCCCCGCTCGCCGCCGGCAGCCGCAGGCCTTTGATCACGATGATGCTCACGGCTATCATCGCGAACGAGAGCGAGAACAGGAGAAAGTCGACCAATGTTTCGAGTGCGGGCAAGCCCGTCCTTCCCGCGGCGGCGATCGGCATCGAACGTCCGACCCCAAACGCTGCTGCCAAAAGCGTGGCCAACCAATTTGCGAACGTTCCGTAGATCAGCAGCCCAAGCAGGATCGAACGCGTGCGGCCTGAAAGCCTCAGACGCGTCCACACCACGCCCATAATTACCAGGAGCATGCCGTTAATTATCCCCTGCATATGGCTCGCAAGTCCCATTCGCGGCATCTGCAGCATCGGAACCGCAAAACCTGTCAGCAAGCCCAAAAGGAACAGCACCATCCCGAACTGCATAAGCCGGCTGGCAGTAACATCATCGCGATCGATTATTTCGTATTCGTAATTATTTGACATTATCTGATCCCTCACTTTACTTCTACACAAATGAAGACGGAGCGCGGACGGGTATCAGGACAAACGCGGCAGCGGGTTCCGCGGCTATGTAAGTCCAGTCTTGCCCGCCCCTATGGTTTCAGATCCGGACGTTCCCGATCTTTTCCGGTTTTTTCTCGCCCGTGGGTTTTAAATAGGGCGCATCGGTCTGTTCCCTCTTGTTAGTTTCCGATGATGAGTGCCACCGCAGCCATTCGGCCGGAGCGTCAAACGTCTCACCGCCATGGGCTGTCAACCGCGGGCGGATGCGGCACATCACCGGAGTGTTGACCCCGACTCCGGAGATGATCGCCTGTCCCTTGGTCAATGCCGGGAGCTCGGCCAGGAGAGAGCGGCCGGCGCCCTCGACCGATTGTGCGACGGTGTGCTGGTCGATCGGGTTGACGATGCGCATGATGATCTGCGTCATGCATTGTGAAAGGACGTCCTGGTCCAGCTTGCCCGGCCGCTGTGTGATCAGGCCGATACCTACGCCGAACTTTCTTCCTTCGCTGAGTATCTGCTTCAGAACGTTGGTCGAAACGACGCTGGCGCCGGCGGGAGCAAATCGATGAGCCTCTTCCAGGAGTGTGAATACCGGATAGTCTAGGAAATGGCTTCCCGAGGTTGCCTCCCCGCGGGTGGTCATTATCCGAGCCTTGTTCACACGGCGTAGGAGCGTTCCGACGATCACCTGCTGCTCGTGCTGTTCGATGTCCGAAAGCTGGAGGACCGCGACCCGTCCGGGGCGATAAAGCTCCTGTAGTTCCAAATGCTCGCTCGGGTGAAAAATGCTCTCAGGCCGGTCAAAGCGCGAATCGAGGCGCCAGAGCAGGCCCTGGATCGACGAAACGTTCCCGCCGTCTCCGCTGTCGCCTTCTTTTCCATACTGCTGCCGCTGAACCTCGTCGCGAAAGTCGTGATAGTTGTAAAGATAGTCGCGCCGGCCTTCAGCCTTGAGCCGATCCTGAAGGCTGCGATACGCCTGGCCGAGGTAATGGAGCATCTTGTCCGAGGTTCCTTCCGGCAAGAGATATTTGATATCTGGCTCGGTAAGCGTCGAAAACCTCACACGGATCTTATCGGGCGTAAAGATCTTTACCTCCGGACGATAGCCGTCGGAGCCCTCGAACTGCGGATCGCCCTGGATGGAGGCTAACGTGTGATACTCGCCGTGTGGGTCGACCACTAGTACGGCGGCGCGGTTGTACGACCGCATAAGCTCTTCGACAAAGACGCCCGCGGTGTATGATTTTCCCGACCCGGTCGAGGCGAGTATTGCCAGATGGGTCGAAACGACGTCCTTTACCGAAAGCACGACAGGCACGTCTCCAGCATCGCGGGTCAGCAGGCTGCCGAGGTGAGCCGATCCCGGCTCTCCCAGCCTCTGCGGGCTCAGCATCGCCGAAAGGGTATCGTTCGAGGCCAACCGGACGGCGTCTCCTGGTTGGGGCGGGATCCGCGGGTTGACGAAGTCGCCGAGCCTCTCACTGAAATATCCGATCGTCTCGACGGCGATCTCGTAGATCTCTAGATCCTCGTGAACGCCGATCATTGCCGCGACCGACGATGGCGATGTAAGTGGGTCGGCGAGGAACGCATCGGGAAGCCTCCGCACCAGCTTTCGCTCCTTTATTGTCCCAACGATCTGGCGGAGTTCGCCGCCGACGGTGATCTCGTAGTAAACGAATTCGCCATTTCTTGTCTTGTCGCTGTCGCGGGTGATAAATAGGTACTCGTGCGGCTCAGCTCCGGGCCCCTTAACTGTTCCGACCAGAAAGTCGAGTTCGTTTTCCATGTGGTTGAGCGGTTGTCTTGCCGTCAGTATAACGCAGGCAGAATCCGCAGCAAAAAACTGCCGGCCACGGATGGCCTGGTCGGGCAATCATGGCCGCTGATCCGAGAGCCTAGCGCGGTCGACCGTTACGTTCCGTCAACGAATTGACTCGTTTCGTCACAAGTGGTTTGGTGGTAACATCCCTTAAATGGTAAAACCCCCTTCGATGGCATCTTCGGTACCGGATAGAGGGAGGGCCGCCAAATGGCTCTTGATCTTTGGCGTTTGGACGCTGTTCGCCTTGTTTTTCGCGAGCCAGTTCGCGCTCCAGAATCAGTTGTCCGAAAACCCGATACCCTTTTGGCGCATCCTCTCGTGGCAGCTCGTATCGGGATACGCGTGGTTCGTGTTCAGCCCGATCATACTCACGCTAAGCGCCAAGTACCCTT
Source organism: Pyrinomonadaceae bacterium (assembly GCA_050246275.1). Lineage (GTDB taxonomy): Bacteria > Acidobacteriota > Blastocatellia > Pyrinomonadales > Pyrinomonadaceae > OLB17. Next base: position 43,574 of record JBFWWI010000005.1, on the reverse strand, counting down.
TTGAGGACCAAAAGTGGAAGGTCTCGGTCCCTATTCACGTCGTGGCCAGTATCCTCGTCTCGTTGTGTCTGCTTGCGGTAGATGCCTTTATACTTCCAAAGCTCGGTTATTTGGCCCGGTTTCAACTGACGTCTTTTTTTGAGACCTACAAGATACTGTTTTTTGTTAACTTCCACTTCAGTATTGCCATCTACTGGGCAGTCGTCGCGATCCATCAGGCCATTCTCTACTATCGCAAATATCGCGAACGCGAACTTAAGACCTCGCAATTAGAGGCCCGCCTTGCCCAGTCGAGGCTCCAGGTGCTGAAGATGCAGCTTCATCCGCACTTTCTGTTCAACACGCTGAATGCGATCTCAGAGCTGATCCATCGCAACCCGGATGTCGCTGACCGGATGATCACCGACCTGAGCGATCTGCTGCGAATGTCGTTCGAGAACCTAGAGGTCCAGGAGATCCCTCTCAGCCAGGAGCTTGAGTTTTTGCGCAAATATCTGGAGATCGAGCAGACCCGCTTTCACGACCGGCTCGAGGTCAAGATGGAAATTGCAGCCGATACGCTGGATGCGAGCGTGCCTAATATGATCCTCCAGCCGCTCGTCGAGAACGCGATCAAGCACGGCATCTCGCCAAAGGCGGATGGCGGACATATCAACGTTACGGCCGCGCGGAGCAACGGGCACCTGCAGATCAGCGTCAGCGATGACGGCGTAGGCGTGCCGGGCGGCGAGGTGAGCCGGGTCGAGGAGGGCGTCGGGCTCTCAAACACACGCCGCCGCCTGCGGCATCTTTACGGCGACGCGCATACATTCGAGCTCAATTCGGTAGGCGGCCACGGCGTAAATGTAGATCTGGACATTCCCTACCGGCAGTATGAGAACGTACCTCGCTCCAACGAGGATTGACCTTACGGGAGAATCGTGAAATTTCGCACCCTCATAGTCGACGACGAGCCGCTCGCACGCGAACGCATCAAGCGATTTCTGCGTGACGAGGCCGAAATGGAGATCATCGGCGAATGCGGAAACGGAAAGGATGCGATCGAGGCGATCAACCGCGAATCGCCCGATCTGGTCTTTCTCGACATTCAGATGCCGGAAAAGAACGGGTTCGACGTGATCAGATCGCTGAATGGCAGCAAGCTTCCCGCGATCGTGTTCGTCACGGCGTATGACCAGTACGCGCTTCAGGCGTTCGACGTTCACGCGCTCGATTATCTTCTGAAGCCGTTTACCAGAGAGCGAATACACCGCGCCGTCTCGAGGGCAAGGGAATCGATCGAGAACCGCCGGCTCGGAAATCTGGACGAGCGCCTTACATCGCTGATCGCCGACCTGAAGAGCGAGAAAAAGTATCTTGAACGCCTCGTGGTCAAATCGACGGGCCGCGTCTTTTTTCTGCGCACGGACGAGATCGACTGGATCGAGGCGGCAGGCAACTACGTCAAGCTCCACGCCGGCCGCGAGACGCATATGATCCGCGAGACGATGAATGGAATCGAGGCCAAGCTCGACCCCGACAAGTTTCTGCGGATCCACCGCTCGACCGTCGTCCACATCGACCGCATCAAGGAACTCCACCCGATGTTCTCCGGCGATTACGCCGTCATCCTTCGCGATGGGACCGAGCTCGCCCTGAGCCGAAACTACCGCGAACGCTTTCTCGAACTCTTCGAAAACCAGGCATAGTACGATCCGGCTTGCGACACGAATAAAAGAGGATGTTTGCGGCGGTACCCGACGCGGATCGGATGTTCGACCGTTCCGTGGGTTGAAACCCACGGCTAATATCAGACTGCCGCTATGGCGGCGAGAACCGTACGGGGCGGAATATTTTGTCCGAGGCGACCGTGGGTTGAAACCCACGGTAAGATATCGAGGCGCATCCCGTCGCGTCGCGACGGTTGAATCTAGGGGCGTAATAATCCGTTGAGAAGTCGGTAGTAGAAGTGGCAATTGTGGTAATGCTACGGGCCGTTTCGCTCCATTACGGCATTCAGGCTGGGCTCGCTACCTTTCTCAACTAGAATCTTACGCTCCCATTCTTTGAAACCGGGACGTACTACCTTCACGGTTTGTTCTCCGAAGTTAAGGGGTACCTTCGACGGCGTACTACCTACGAATTTTCCGTTAACATATATCTCAGCGCCAGCCGGTTCTGATGTGATCTGAGCGCTGACCGAGCTGGATTCCTGCGTTGTCGCCGCCGCAACGGAATCGGGTGCGCGAGGCGTGAAGGTCGGTTCGTAATTAAAATGTGCCTTCAGCATTGCAAGGATTTCGCTGCAGTAGACTGCAAAGTTCAGACCTTCCTTATCAAAGTCCGCAAAGCCAATAGTGTTTATTCCGATTACATCCCCATATAAGTTGAGAAGTGGTCCACCGCTATTTCCGTGGTTCAGAGCCGCATCTGTTTGAACCAACACTCCATTCTTTTGCGTATCTCTGAACGAACTAATAATACCCTTAGTAACGGTGTTTTGAAGCGACACATTTCCTACACCAGGCGAACCGATCGCAACTACTTCCGAGCCGATATTTACGCTCGACGGGTCAGCTAAAGATAAAGCCGGGTATCCTTGGCCGCTTAGTTTAATTAGAGCGATGTCCCGATCTGGGCTCAAGAAAATCGAACTGCTGCGTACGGTTTCTCCCCTAGACGTCACAACGGCTACCGATTGGTGGCTTCCGACAACATGCTTGTTTGTTACAACAACTCCGGATTCAAGAATAAAGAAGCCGCTTCCACTTCCGGACGACGTCTGGACAGTTACTACCGCTGGGAGTGCCCGTTGAACTACAGTCTCTGTAGTTAGTTTTGGTCCGCTTGAGGGCCCTGTCCCGCCTCCCGCCATCAAGAACGGGTTAGTTCCCAGGAACTCTCCAACCTTGTCGAGGTTCACGTGGAACTCAGGTGCTGTGACAACATGAAAATAAAGACGATTAACTCCGTTGAGACTAACCCATTCCAGCGGACCCCGGCTTATCTGCATCGTTCTCGAAACATACCCTTCCTTAGACACCGTCATTATCTGAGGGGCGTTTAGATAGCTTGAGAATACAAAGGTCGGTCCACTGTAAAAGAACTTTACCTTCACAGGAACTTTTAGGGGCGTATGTCCAATCAACTCCCCATTGATCTCGACCCGTGCGCCGGCAGGTTCGCTGGTCACTGCAAAATACTTCCATTTGTCCCTTTCAGCTTTTTCGTACTCTTTGCGCTCCCTTTGCGCACGTTCTTTGGCTTCCTTTGCGGCCTTCTTCTCGTTGACTGATTGAGAATTCACTGAATTGTGAAAACTTAGGAACGAGACGCAAAGGAGCGCTAGACAAAGCCACAATCGATGGATCGTGTAGGATTGAGTGTAAGACAATCTCATGGGAACGGTTGCCTCATCAATTATGTGTTAATGAGTAAGGGTAAAACTCGACTTGTGAATGATATGTTGCAGAATAGCGAGTGTCAAGAGTTTTGTCTGCACCGCGATGCCAGCGTTCCCGAGGTTTCGGCTCTAATTCAACCGCTCGTCACGTGTGGGGTAACCTCTCGTCACGAAGTCGTATTTCATTCAAAGGTCTGTGACCGTGGTTGCGGGACAGTTAGATCGCCCGGTGGGCGTGGGATTTATCCAGGCTTGAGCCGATCAGGTCGCTATCGCTCGCTGTTCTGACCTAAATTCAACCGCTCGTCACGTGTGGCAACCTCTCGTCACAAAGTCGTATTTTATTCAATAATTTGTGACTAATATCACGATACGGTCAAACCGCCTTAACAAGTGCGTCAAATGAAGAGAATTGGAAACATCGTCGGGATCGTTGTCATTGGGATAATGTTCGTATTCAAGGGCTATGTGATCGTGATCGGGCAGGCGAGACCTGTGCTGGTGGCGTTGAACAAGGCAGAGGCGAACATGGCGATCATCGATCCGGGGACGATGAAGGTGACGGGAAAGGTGCCGGTGGGCGAAGGGCCGCACGAGGTCGTTCTGTCGGCGGACGGAAAGACGGCGTACGTGGCAAATTACGGTAACCGGACGCCCGGAAATTCCATCTCTATCATCGATATCGCGACGGCCAAAGAGGTCCGACGCGTGGAACTCGCACCGCTGATCCGTCCGCACGGTATTCAGCTTATCGGCGGGAAGCTTTATTTTACGGCGGAAGCGAATCGGATGATCGCGCGTTACGACACGGCGTCGAACAAGATCGATTGGATGATGGGCGTCGGGCAGAACGTGCCGCACATGGTCGCGGGCACCTCCGACCAGAAGAAATTCGCGACGGCGAACATCGGGTCGGACTCGGTGACGATATTTGAATTCCCGAGCGGTGCGGGCAACCCCGGCCCGTCGAAGATCACTCACGTAGCGGTCGGCAAACAGCCCGAAGCCATCGATATCTCGCCCGACGGAAAGGAAGTATGGACCGGCCTCAACGGAGACGGGATGGTCGAGGTCGTAGATACCGCTGGTTACCGCTCGGTCGGCAAGATAAACACCAATGGCCGGCCATACCGCGTTCGATTTACTCCCAATGGTTTGACGGTCGTTTGCACGATGCTGAATTCCAAAGACCTTGTGCTCATCGATGCAGCGGCCCGAAAAGAGACCAAAAGGATCAAGCTTGAAAGTGTACCGATGGGCATCGCCTTTTCGGCGGACGGCAAGACGGCCTTCGTCACCGTCGTTGAGCCCGACGCGGTACTCAGGATAGACCTCGATTCCGGCGAAGTCACGGGCCGGGTCGAAACGGGCATTGGCCCAGATGGTATAGCCGTGGCGGGCACATAAGGCAACGTCAGGATTGCCTCGAATTAGGTAGTACGTATGGCAACCCATATTTTCGCACCCAGAAGTAACACGGAGTTCGTTGACAAAATGGATGCCCTTCGGTCGCTGGTTCGTTCGCTCTTGCATGAAGCTTCGCTTCGCACGCAGCCTGTGAACATCGACCCTGAAAAGGGGATCGATTTTTACGAGAATGTCGCCCGGTTCGAGATCCAGTTGATCGAGTCGGCATTGGAAATGTCGGGCGGACGCCAGAATCGGGCCGCTAAACTACTCAATATGAGGACAAGCACACTGTGTACCAAGATGAAGCAACTGAACATCCGACGTACCTAGTGTCATATAGATAAACCCCTTTTTGTCATGAAAATCGCAATCAAACACGTCACCGCGGCCGCTCTTCTTTTTGCATTTATACTCGGCGTCCCGGCTTCGATAACTGCACAAAAGAGAGACGGTAAAGGGGCGGCCGCGGCCCCAACTTTCGGAAACGCAAACGCCATTACGGCCCATCAGCTCCAGGAGTGGCTTACTTTCATCGCGTCCGATGAACTAGAGGGACGCGATACGCCCTCGAAGGGCCTCGACATAGCCGCCAAATACATCGCGAGCCATCTTGCCAACTGGGGCATCTCGCCCGGAGCCGGAGAGGGCACTTATTTTCAAAAGGTGCCGCTTCGCCAGGCCAAGGTGATCGCGGAGACGACAAAGTTCGAGTTGAACGGCCAGCAATACGACTACGGCAAGGATTTTCTGACCACCCTGGTCGCGTCGAATTTCTCGAATGCGAATTTTGTTTTCGCGGGAAACGGTTGGGTGATCAGGTCAAAGAATATCGATCCGTACGAGGGCATCGACGTAAAGGACAAGATCGTTATCGTCATCAATGCGCTGCCAAAGGGCGTTACGTTCGGCGACCTCAAGGGCCCGGCAGGCGGCGATTGGTTCTCGCCCCCGCTCTATGCCCAAATGAAGGGCGCCAAGGCTATTCTGAATTTCTCTACATTCAGCGGGCTGGCAAACTGGGACAGCGCGAAATGGGCCCAGTCAGAGAAAGGCGTGGTCGAATTCGGCAAGCAGGGATCGCAGATCAAGATACCGATGATCACGGCTTCACCCAAACTGCTTGCGTCCCTGTTCCAGGGTGAAAAGTTCAATGCGTCGAGCCTCTTCACCAAAGCCGCTTCGGGTGAGGCGATGGAGTCCTTCGACCTGAGCGCCTCTAAGAAAGGTTCGGCAACCGTGAACGTCAGGACCGAGAACATCTTTACTCAGAATGTCGTAGGCATTCTCGAAGGCTCCGATCCGGTCCTGAAGAACGAATACGTCGCGATCGGCGCCCATTACGACCACGTCGGGATGAACCCTTTCTTTCCGGGCCAGGACAAGATCTGGAACGGTGCCGACGATGACGGAAGCGGCACGGTGGCCGTGATGGCGATAGCCAAGGCGTTTGCCGAAGGGGCACAGAGGCCGAAACGATCGATACTGTTCATCTGGCACGCGGGCGAAGAAAAGGGCCTCTGGGGCAGCGAGTACTTCACGGACAATCCGACCGTCCCTATCGGTTCGATAATCACCGAACTCAATATCGACATGATCGGCCGATATCAGAGCCCCGGCGACGAGAATCACCCCAAGAACAAGGATCTTCCGAAACAGGGCGAGATCTTTACGATCGGTTCTCGAATGATGAGCACCGAGCTCGGCGACCTGAGCGAATCGGTGAACAAGGCGTTCCTCAACCTCGCGTACAACACCAAGTACGATGACCCCAACGACCCTGAACAATTCTTCTATCGCAGCGACCATTTCAATTACGCGAAGAAGGGGATCCCGATAATATTCTTTATGGACGGCAGCCATGCCGATTACCATCAGGTGTCGGACTCGGTCGAGAAGATCAATTTCCAGTCGATGGAAAAGGTCACCAAAACGATCTTTGCCACCGGGTGGGAACTTGCGAACCGACCGATGCGTCCCCGCGTCGACAAGCCGCTGCCCGCGTCCGTGATCGGGAACTGAACGCAAGTATCTGAACAAAATCGCGTTACTCTCCGTAATTAGTCAGTTATCGAGAGATGACCGGCTAATTACGGAGATAATTCATTTATGCTAAGACGACAATTTATTGCGGGTGCTTTGCTGCTCGCATTCGCTTTTCAGGGAGCTACAGCTCAGACCGCGACGGCTGTTTATTCGGCCCCCAAGGATGCGATCGAAAAGATCCGCGACGAAGGTATGAATCGATCGCAGGTGATGCAGACCCTTTCATACATGACCGACAACATCGGCGGCCGCCTTACGGGCTCGCCGAACATGAAACGCGCCAACGAATGGACGCGCAACAAGATGAAGGAGTGGGGATTGCAGAATGCACATCTCGAATCGTGGGGGCCGTTTGGCCGCGGCTGGTCGCTCAGAAAGTTCACCGCCGTGGTCAGCCAGCCGCAGTACATTCCGGTGATCGCATACCCGAATGCGTGGTCTCCCTCGACAAAAGGGCCGGTCACGAGCGAGGTCATATTCCTCGACGCAAAAACGGATGCCGACCTGGCGAAATACAAGGGCCAGCTTGCGGGCAAGATCGTCCTCGTCTCCGGCGAACGGCCGATCAAACCGATCGACAAGGCGCTGATGAAACGCTACACCGACGAAGAGCTTGCGAAGATGGCGTCCGCCCCGAAACCGGCGGATTCTGATGGCTCAGGGCTCCCGCCGGCGAACGTGATCAAGGGATTTGTCGATTCTTTCAATCAAAACGTCAGGCGGACGAAGTTTCTTCAGGAAGAGGGAGCGGCCGTGACACTGTACAACAGCGGCAACGGCACGGGCGGGACATTGTTCGTTCAAGGGGCGAGTGTTGCCTACGAGATGCCGACCGAGATCAAGTCGATCAACGACATCTTCGACTCGCCCGCGTTTCAGCCGCACAACAAGAAGTACGAAGCGAACATGCTGCCGCAGGTCACGTTGGCTTCCGAAGATTACAACCGCCTCGTTCGGATGATAAAGAACGGAGCCAAGCCGACTATGACGGTCGAGATCGACGCCCAGTATCACGATGACGACCCGATGCAGTACAACACGATCGCCGAGATCCCGGGCACCGATCCGGTATTGAAAGATGAGGTGGTAATGTTGGGCGCGCACCTCGATTCGTGGCATTCGTCGACCGGTGCGACCGACAACGGTGCCGGAAGCGCTGCCGTGATGGAGGCCGCGCGCATCATTCTCGCATCCGGGCTGAAGCCACGCCGCACGATTCGCGTGGCCCTTTGGAGCGGCGAAGAGCAGGGCCTTTTCGGCTCGACCAACTATGTGAAACAGCATTTCGGCCAGATGAAGGACGGGACGCTCGAAAAAGGGCCGGATTACGACAAGCTTTCCGGCTATTTCAATCTCGATAACGGCACCGGTAAGATCCGCGGTGTATACCTGCAGGGCAACGCGAACATCAAGCCGTTGTTCGAGGCGTGGCTTACTCCTTTTGCCGACCTCGGCGCCAATACAGTGACGCTGTCGAATACGGGCGGCACCGATCATCTGCCCTTTGACGGTATCGGCCTTCCGGGCTTCCAGTTCATTCAGGATGAAGTCGAATACAGCTCCCGCACCCATCACTCGAATCAGGACAATTTCGACCGTATTCAAGCGGACGATATGAAACAGGCATCGACGATCATCGCCGCATTTGTGTATCAAACCGCGATGATGGACGGTAAATTACCCAGGAAAAAGTGACGGGGTAACATTTGATATCAAGCGGCGGTCTATTGGCTGCCGCTTTTTTCTTTATTTCGTCCCATCACGCGTTTGAGCGGTTCGTCACAAACTCTTTGCTCAAATTTCTGAACAAAGACACAATTTGGTCAGTATTACAGCTTGATGTGTTCCGAATGCGGGACGCGATTGATCTGCTATCGAGGAGAAATGGCAAGAATATTGATCCTGGCGGCCGTTCTGTCAATGGCCGCACTGGGGCAGGATGCTGGCAGCCATCAGCCGCATTTCGCTGTAGAAAGGCTCGCTGACGGTGTCTATGCGCTCATTCGCAGGGAACCTGCCTCGCTGTGGTTCAACCCGAACAACATTTTCATCATCGGCAAGAGCGGCGTCGTAGTGATCGATTCGAACATCAGCGGCAGGCACACGCAAGAGGTCCTCGACGATCTGCGTAAGTTGACCGACAAACCGGTCAGGTACGTCATCAATACGCACTGGCACGACGACCACGTCACAGGCAACCGCGTTTATCGCGATGCCTTTCCCGGGGCAAAGTTCGTGGGACATCGCAGTACGGTGGATGACCTTCCGACGACGGGCGCCGCAAACCGGAAGTCCGCGCTTCAGAACGGCCGCGGTTTCGTCGGACTCCTGGAAAGCAAGCTGGAACTCAACGAGAATCTTGCTGGGCAGAAAATATCGGACGAAGAGCGAAAGGCATATTCGAGCGACATCGAGCTGGTAAATTCCTACCTTGCGGATTCGCCGATGTTCGAGGCCGTGATGCCGACCGTGCTGGTGGATGATCGACTATTCATCGAAGAGGACGGGCGAAAGATCGAGATCCTATTCCTCGGCAGAGCCCATACCGGCGGCGATATTGTTGTCTTTCTGCCGAAAGAGAAGATCGCGTTCACGGGCGACCTCATCGTGCATCCGGTCCCTCTCGTTGGGTCGACGTCCTACCCGCTGGAGTACGGAGCGACATTGGAGAGGCTACGAAAGCTGAAAGCCCGTTTATGGGTGCCGGGCCATGGCCCTGTGATGCGTGACGACTCTTACCTTCGGTCGATGATCGGGCTGCTGGATTCGATCAAGCAGCAGACTGAAGCTTCCTTCTTGCGTGGCGAAACATTGGAACAGATGCGAAAAAGAGTCGATCTCGAAAGTTTTCGTAAGGCCTTTGCCGGGGACTCACAACACAAAAGTTTTGTTTTCAAGAACTACGTAACGCTGCCGGCGATCGCCGCGGCCTACAGGCAGTTGACCGAAAGGAGTGAAACGAGGGCATCTGCCGAAACGTGGAAAAAGGAATGAAGATCTTTATTGATATGAAGATGAACAAGTCGCTTTTGTTTCCGCTGGTCCTGTTTCTATCGTCTCTTACGGCGGGGGCACAGACCGTCGCGTTCGTTGGGGTGAACGTGATCCCGATGGACCGCGAGCGCGTTTTGGCGAATCAGACCGTCGTCGTGCGCGACGGCGTGATCGCTGAGATCGGCGATGCAAAAAAGGTAAAGGTACCGAAAGACGCCGTGCGCATCGACGGGGCCGGCAAGTATCTGATCCCGGGCCTTGTCGATATGCACACACATCTGCTGTCCGACGACGACCTGCCGGACAGGTATGCCGAGGACGAACTAAAGATAATGGTCGCGAATGGCGTGACGACGTGCCGCTTTATGATCGGCACACCGGAGCAGCTTGTGCTTCGCGCCCGTTCGGCGAAGAACGAGATCATCGCCCCGACGATCTGGAGCGCGTCGCCGCATCTGACCGGCCGCGAACAGGGAAACGACTTTGTCGTGAATACGCCCGAAGAAGCACGCGAAGCGGTGCGAAGGTCAAAGGCCGCCGGCTACGATTTCATAAAGATCACCACGTACATCAAGGCTGAGGTTTACGAGGCTGCGGTCGATGAGGCCGCGAAACAGAATATTCGCGTGGTCGGCCATGCAGACAGCCGATTCGTCGGTGTCGAACGCGCTTGGAAAGCAAAACAGCAGATAGAACATCTTGACGGCTATATGGAGATGCTGCTCCGCGACGACGCACCGATGAAGGGTTCGGTCTCGGACGTCTATATCTACACGCTCGACAATTGGAAGAGCCTCGATCACATCGACGAAAACAAGATCGCGGACGTAGCCCGAAAGACGGTGGCGTCCAATCCATATGTCGATCCAACACAGCATTTCATGAAGAACACGTTCGGGCTCGCACGCAGCGAAGGATCGATCCGCGCCCAGCCCGATTTCCGTTTCTACCCCGCGCGGATCCAGGATCGTTACATCGATTTTCAAAAGCGGACCAGGCTCAATCAGATACCGCTCGAAACGCGTGCACGTTGGGTCGGCTATCGCGATAAATTGATCAAGGCCATCTACGACGCGGGCGGCAAGATCATGGCCGGCTCCGACACGGCCGAGTTTCTATGGCTCTACGGATTCACTATCCATCGCGAATTGAAGGCGCTAAACGATGCGGGTCTTTCGAACTACGCCGTCCTCGAAGCCGGAACGCGTAATCCGCACGAATATCTCGGCTCGATCTCAAAGTCGGGCACGGTAGAGAAAGGAAAGGTCGCCGACCTTGTTCTTTTGAATGCGAATCCGCTCGAGGACATCTCGGCGACGGAGAACCGTGCGGGCGTCGTGCTCCGCGGCAAATGGTTCACGCAAGATCAGTTGAACAAATGGCTTGATGAGATCGCCCCGCGGCTGCACCGCGGATTCGAGGAAGAGGAGCGGACAGCAGCAAAGGAAATAGAAAAGCTCGGCGGCAAGGTCGAGTGGAACTCCGAGGGCGAGGTCGTCAAGGTCGATCTCAATAATGCGAAAATAACGGACGCCGATCTTGCCAACCTCGAAAAATTCCCGGGCCTTCAATGGCTCGATCTCCGCATCACGCCGATCTCTGACGAAGGCGTCGCTCATTTGCGAACGCTGCGGAAGCTCACATTCCTGAATCTGTTTCGCACGAACCTAACGGATAAGGGACTGGAAAACCTTCGCGGTATGATCGATCTTGAAACGCTGCTGATCGGCGGAACGAAGATCACCGACGCGGGCCTGGTCAATCTCGAGCGCTTTACAAAACTCCGAAAAGTCAGCGTCTTTCGAACCAGCATTTCCGATGCCGGATTGAGATCACTCGAAAAGATCAACTCGCTTGAGGTTCTTCTGATCGGTGAATCGAAGATAACCGAAGATGGAGCCAAGGCGATACAAAAGGCTCTGCCGAAGATCAAATTTTCCGAACAAACGTAAAGTATGACGATCAAATTAATCGCGTTCCTTATCATCCTGACAGCCGCGATAACGGCCGTCGCCCAAGACGACAAACAAGCTGCGATCGGCGTCGTAGATCGGCTTTTCGCCGGGATGAAAGCAAAGAACGCGGATCAAATAAAGTCGGTCTTCTCGGCGGACGGGCAGCTCGTCGCCATCGACAAGCCGCGGGACGGCAAGGGCCTTTCGACGACGCGCATCCTCTCGGGCGAGGCGTTTGCCAAGATGATCTCTGAGGCAAAAGGCCAAGACTTTATTGAATCTATGCCGTCACCCGAGGCGCGTGTCGCCGGCGATCTGGCGATCGTGACCGGCCGATACACGTTCTTTGTCGGTGACAAATTTTCCCACTGCGGGACAAATACCTTCAATCTCGTCCGCACCGAGGCCGGTTGGAAGATCGCGAACGGAGCATCGACGTTAGAGTTCCAATGCGACCGCGACCTGAAAGCGGTCAAGATCGAGACGAAACAGGCCGACCCGAAAGATGTGTCAACTATCGACGGCATCGTCAAAGCATTTTATGAGACGATCTCTGGCCCGAAGGGCGCGCCCCGGCAATGGTCGCGTGACAAGACGCTCTATATGCCCGATGTCCGCTTTGTTGGAATGAGCGAGCAGGACGGCAAGATACGCGCGAGCGTGATGGACCACCAGCGATACGTCGACGCGACGAACGGAGCATTCGTTGCGAACGGATTTCACGAACGGGAGATAAACCGCGTCGTCCGCCGCTTCGGCAACATCGCCCACGTTTTTTCGACGTATGAATTCAATAACGACGACATGACCGATAAAGGACGCGGCATCAACAGCATTGAATTATATTGGGATGGAACCCGTTGGTGGATATCGTCGGCAAGCTGGGACGATGAGCGGCCAAACAATCCTATTCCTAAAGAATTCCTCCCTGCAAAACGAAAATGAAAGGAGCGGGCTCTTTCTCTTTGAGTCCAGAAAAAGTTATGCGTTTAACCGCCGTTTCCATCTTGATCGGGATCATCTCGCTCTATGCGGGCGTCAGATCGCAGACGCCTCCCGCGTCGGCCGTCACTGCTGAAATGAGGGCGGAAGCAAATAAGTACTACCAGGCGTCGGATTGGGAAAAGGCCGCGGCGGCATATGAAAAGATCGTGGCCCAGGAGCCCGCCAATACGAGCGCGAAATACCGCCTCGGCATCGTCCAATTGAACCTTGACCGCACGGCTGAGGCCAGAGAAAATCTGGCGGCTGTGATGGCCGCCTCGCCAAACGCGGTTTTTGCATTGGCTTTGGCTCGGGCCTATGCCCGCTCTGGTGACAAAACAAAAGCGTTTGAAACGATAGAGAAAAGCCTGGCCCTGGGCGGCATCGCGCCGGAAACGCTGACCGCGGAAAAGGATTTCGCAGCATGGAAGGAAGATGCCGGGTTCAAGGACCTTGTGCGCCGCTCCGATCTGGCGGTCAATCCTTGCAAGGCCTCGGCTGAATTCCGCCAGTTCGATTTCTGGATCGGCGAATGGGATGTGCGATCGACCCAGGGCGGCGTCCCTTCGGGCACGAGCAGCGTCCAACTGATCCTCGGCCAATGCATCATCTTTGAGAATTGGGCCGGAGGCAGCGGCACCAACGGCAAGAGTTTCAACATCTACGACACGAACGACAAGAAATGGCACCAGACCTGGGTCGATGACAAGGGAACCTTTACACATTACATCGGCGGGCTGGTGGACGGAAAAATGGTCGTCGTGGCAGACACGGTGATCGCCGGAAAAGCGACGCTCGCCAAAATGACCTTTTCAAAACTTGCCAATGGCGAGGTCCGCCAGCATGGCGAGAACTCGACGGATGGCGGAAAGACCTGGACCACATCGTTCGACCTTACCTATGCCAGAAAGAAATGAATGACATCACATCAAAACAGAGACGGAAACTGTTTCCGGTCATTTTGCCGGTGGCCCTTGCGGCGGCGATGTTCGGGCTTTTAGGAGAGGGCGGCAGGCCCGCCGCGGCCTTTGCACAGGCAACGCCTACACCCAATACGCCGCAAGACTTCGATCAGGCGGCCGCAATAGCGAAACTCCGTGCCGAAATCAAGGGGCGGGAGAGGGAGTCTGCATCCTCGGTGTTCAAGAATATCCAGACTCCCGAGCTAAAGGACAGGCCCGCCGCGCAGCTACTGGCAATTATGGAAATGGGCTATGCGCGTTCTCTTGGCGTTAATTGCACGCATTGTCACGTGCCGCAAAAATGGGAGTCTGAGGACAAGCCGCAAAAGCAGATCGCACGCGAGATGTCGGCGATGGTCTCGACGATCAACGGCGACCTGCTTTCAAAGATAAAGAACCTCAAAGGAACGCCGCCGACCATTAATTGCACGACCTGCCATCGCGGCGAGATCAAGCCGGCACTCAATCTGCCGGTGCCGCCAAAAAGCTGATTTGATTGGAGAGGAAGCTATTCTTTATGCGGTTGCGTAATCCGGGAGCAAAAATGTTGAGAGAGTCGATCTTAGAAACATTGACTGCCGGGAGAAATGCGGTTTTTATGCCTTTGTTCATAGCGTTTATATGTGCGATAGCCGTAACAGGTCAAACGCGGGAATCGAGGGTCGAAATCGAAAGCGACGGCTGGAAATTGATCGCTGACATTACTATTCCGAACAACGACCGACTCCCGGTCGTCTTAATGCTTAACAAAGCCAACGGGAACCGCGAGGCCTATCGCGGCCTGGCAAAACGACTCGCGGACTTGGGGATCGCCTCTCTGCGTGTTGATATGCGGGCCCATGGCGAAAGCATTAATAAGGGCAGATTCGGTTCTCCGTTCGACGCAAAAATGCAGTCTTTGCTCGTCGGGAGCGACCGCGATGTTACGGCCGCGATCGGCTTCTTGAAAAGCCTCAAGAATATCGATGCCAACCGCATCGGCATAATTGGCGCAAGTTACAGCGGCGAGGAAATGGTCGCCGCCGCCAGGCGGGCCGGCTACGTCAAGGCATACGCCGCTCTTTCACCCGGATCATTTAGCGATGAGTCCATAAACGCAATTGATAACAGCAGAGCCGCATGGATCTTTTTTCGTTCGGCAGATGAACCGAATCTGAAGGGTTTTTTCGAGGATCTTCGAAAGTCGAGCACGACTGCTCGCACGGTCGAGATCTCCGGAAGCAAACATGCCACCGATATTTTTGAAACGCTGCCGGAGGTGCAAGATCTTATCGCCGCGTGGTTCAAAGAACGACTTTGAGACGGAGATATATCCATATGCCTAAAGCAGGATAAGACGATCGACGCGTTCATGCAGGAAGTGAAGGCATGGCATTCGCCAGGTCGAACGACGTGGACATGCTAGTTGTGGACCTTCGGTTCAATGGCGGGGGAAATAATGGCCTCGCAAATAATTCGAATGCACGACCTGTCATTGCGGCGAGATCAAGCCGGCCCTAAACCTTTCTGCTCAGCGGCCGTAAATTAAGAACTATGAAAATTGTTTTGACACTGATCATTGCGCTGCTGCCTAGTGCGGCGAGTGTTTTTGCGGGCGAGATGAGGTCCGGCGAGGAACTCATTTCAGCGATGCATAAAAAGTACGAAGGTAAGTGGTATAAGACGCTGACCTTCGTCCAAAAGACGATCACGCATAAGCCGGACGGGACCTCAACCTCGGAAACCTGGTACGAGGCGATGTCGCTGCCGGGAAAGCTGCGGATCGATATCGACCCGATAGACAAAGGCAACGGGATCCTGTTCGCCGACGGCAAGATCTTTTCGTTTCGTGACGGCAAGGCCGGCGCAGGACGCCCATTCGCTCACCCATTGATGGTGCTCGGCTTTGACGTGTACGGCCAACCGGCCGAGACGACGATCTCGCAGGTCAAGGGAATGGGAATAGACCTTTCCGTGATCCGCGAAGACAAGTGGCAGGGGAAAGATGTATATGTGGTCGGCGCGAAACAAAGCGATCTTTCTACTCCACAGTTTTGGGTCGATAAGAAGAACCTCGTTTTCGTTCGGCTGATCCAACCAGCCGGTCGCGACAGGAAGAGCGTTGCTGAAACGCAATTCAATAAATATCAGAAGGTGAAAGGCGGATGGGTGGCTCCCGAGGTGCTCTTCTTTGTTGACGGCAAGGCGACAACCACCGAAGAGTATAGCGATATTCAAGCCAACGTGACGCTCGACGCGGACCTTTGGAACCCCGAAAAGTGGACGTCAGTTGACCGGACGTATTACAAGAAGAAGTAAATGAGATCGACACTCAAACTGTTTCTGATCATCGCCCTTACCGTGGGGGCATCCGCTTCATTCGGGCAGCGGCCGGTCACCGCGACAGGGACGAACGTCCTCAAGAAAGAGCTTCAGATGAAGCTCGACGAGTGGCATAAAGCAGGTAAGTTCCCCGGTGCGACGGTCGGCGTGGTATTAGCCAATGGCGAATCGTTCGGCCTCGCCGTCGGTTATTCCGATCGCGATGCGAAGACCCCGATGAAGCCGACCGACCGGATGCTCGCCGGCAGCACCTGCAAGACGTTTGCTGTCTCGACAGCGTTGCAGCTTGTAAATGAAGGCAAGATCGGCCTCGACGATAAGATCGAGAAATACCTTGGCACCGAAACCTGGTTCGCTCGCCTGCCTAATGCGAGGGAGATCACCGTCCGTCAATTGATGAACCACACCAGCGGACTTGTCCGATACGAATTCAAGGACACCTTTACAAAAGACCTCACGGCAAACCCCGAGAAGTCGTGGAAACCCGCCGAGCTTCTCTCTTACCTATTAGATGAAAAGGCGCCGTTCGAAGCGGGCAAAGGCTGGGATTACTCGGATACGAACTACATCGTGCTCGGGATGATCATCGAAAAGGTTACCGGCAATAGGTTTTATGATGAGGCAAAGAAACGCGTGGTTAAGAAACTTAGGCTCGCAAATACCATCCCTCAGGACGGCCTTGTCCTGAAGGGCGTCGTGCAGGGCTACGCCGGCGACAAGAATCCCTTTGGCGGGAAGGACGAGATGATCGCGAACGGCAGGTTCGTGATCAATCCGCAGTTCGAATGGACCGGCGGCGGCTGGGCCTCGACCGGCGAAGACCTCGCCCGCTGGGCAAAGATGATGTATGAGGGCAAGGCGTTTGACGCTAGGCTCTTACCGCAAATGCTCGACGGCGTGGCCGCACCGATGCTCGGCCGCGATACGAAATACGGCCTCGGCGTCATTATCAGGCAAACGTCCGCGGGCACCTCATACGGCCACAGCGGATTCTTTCCCGGATATATGACGGAAATGATGTATTTTCCGGATAAGAAGATCGCCGTCGCGGTTCAAGTAAATTCGAGCGCGCCGCAGATCTTTGGCGGAAGATCCCCGGCCAGGTTTTTGGCAGAACTTGCCGCCCTGATAGAGGCACGCCCCGCGAATTAGTTCAACGGAGTTAGACAAATGGAGAAGGTAAAGACGAGCCCGGATGAATTCATCGCATCGCTGCCGGACGAGACGCGGCCGGCGGTCGAGAAACTCGACAAGCAGATCGCCAAGATCATGAAAGGCGAAGAGCGCGTTCTCTGGACCGGCATATTTTGGGGCGGCAGCGAGCAAAACATCATCGGCTACGGCGACCTTTCGTACGAACGCAAAGGGAAGACCGTGAAGTGGTTCAAGATCGGCCTTGCCTCGCAAAAGAACTACATCAGTATTTATGTCAATGCGGTCGATGGCAACAAATATCTCACTCAAAAGTACGGCGACGCACTTGGCAAGGTAAAGGTCGGCGCCAGCAGTATCAGTTTTAAGAAAACGGATGACTTGAACCTGGATAAATTCACAGAGATGTTGAAAATGGCCAGCGAGCTTTTAAAGGACCAGCCGTTACAAAGCCACGCAAGGCAATAGGGAGGCGATCATATGTATCGATCACTTTACATTTCGACATTGCTTTTCACGCTCTGCATTTCGACAGCGGCCCAGGCGCCGACCTATGATGCTTACCTCAAGGCGCAGGCGGCGATCGACCGTGCGGTTGCGTTTTATGGCGGGGCATCGGGCCTTCGTGATTTAAAGACGGTCAGGATCGAGGCCGCCGGCGATACCGTGCAGCGGAATCAAAGCCGCAAGCCGTTCACCTCGGACAGGACGCCGTATAAGATCGACATCGCGATCGATGTGGAAAAGACCCAGACGGTACAACTCATCGAGGGCGGGTATCCCGGCGGTTTTCGGTACGCGAGTGGATTTGCGATCGTTGGGACCGAGGGACGTTCCTGGGATTTGATCCGCAAGACTCGCCGCATCATTCCGAACGTTCCCGCTTCGGCGGTCCGACAAAGATCGCGATATTTCCCTCATCTTATCGTCCGCGACGCTATGCGGCGCTCACCGGGGGCCAGACACCTCGGGGTTTTCAAAGCCGAAGGGATAGAGTCTGATGTCGTCAGCTATACGAACGAGGACAACGCGAACCTGTCGCTCTTTATCGATGTGAAGAGCGGGCGGCTCTTGAAAGTCGAGGTGCTTACGTCCGATCCGTTTGTCGGTGATGCCGTTGTGGAGACCGTTTATACCGGGACCGCGGCCGCTCCCGCAGGAAGGATCACGCGCGTGGGCGGAGAGACGACAGAGGAACTTCGCTACGCGAAGTACGAGATCAACGCGGCGATCCCGGAAACGGCGTATGAGATGCCGACGGATCACGCCGAGTTTCGTGCAGCGGAGCAGACCGATCCGGTCCGGAAACATGGCGATGGCATCTACACCGTGACAGCCGGTGGCTACAATGTGCTGTTCGTCGAGTTCGGCGATCATATCTTCGTGATGGAAGCTCCCGGCGGAGACAACGTCTCGCAGCAGGCGATCGCCGCGATCAAGCAGACGATCCCGAACAAACCGATCAAATACGTGGCCGTTACCCACCATCACGACGATCACGCCGGCGGCATCCGCACCTATATCGCCGAAGGCGCAACACTGATCGCGCTTCCTAACGAGAAGCCGTTCTTCGAGAGGGTTGCGATGAGCAGGTTCGTGTTGAACCCGGATACGCTCGCGCGAGATCCGCGGCCGATCAAGATCGAGGTCATCAGCGGCGGGAAGCGCGTTCTGACCGACGGCAGACGGACCGTCGAACTCTACGACATCGGCCCGGGTCCGCATACAGAGCAGATGCTCGTTGCATATCTTCCAGGTATCAGGTCGGTCTTTCAGGGCGACCTCATTAATCGACCGTCAAATGGAGACTTCCCGATCGCGAACGACACGTCGGTGCATTTCTTAAAATGGATAGACGCTCAGAGACTCGCGGTGGAGAATACGATACCCGTCCACGGAACTGTAACGACCATAGAGGAATTTCGTAAGGCGGTCGCATCAATGAATTCCCAGGCGGCCAAGGAGAACAAATGAAGCTTCTTTTTGCTGCATCATTCCTGATGGCCTGTGCGGCGGTCGTGGGCGTTTCGGCGCAGCCGCCCACCGGAACGACCTACGGCCACGTTGTCTGGTCGCCGAATGGCGCGTATATCGCATTCACGCGTTCCGTCGTTATCAGCACTTCACCATTTCGGATGAACTCCGACATTTACATCTCGCGCCCGGATGGCAGCGAGCTGACAAAGATAACCGGTGACAACGGCAACGAATCGTTTCCTGCCTGGTCGCGCGATGGGAAGACGATCTATTTCGGGTCGGGGCAGGCAGGGAGCCGCGAGCAGGAGATCTATTCTATCGGCATGGACGGCAAAGGATTGCGATATCTGACGCGTGCACCGGGCCGTGACGGCGCCCCCAATATCTCTCCGAATGGAAGAACGATCGTGTTCAATTCCGAGCGCGACGGCGGAATGCCGCAGATCTATGTGATGAACATCGACGGCTCGGATCCAAAACGTCTGACCGACGATGACAAGGTCGCTTTTTATAATCCGGTCTGGTCTCCGGATGGTAAGAAGATCGTTTACTATCGCGAGATCCGGGACAACAAGGACCAGATCTGGACAATGAACGCAGACGGTTCGGACAAGAGGCTGTTGACCAACAATGTCGGACACAATTTCTATCCTTCATGGTCGAGCGACGGGCGCCGCATCCTGTTCACTCGTGTGGCCGACGAAAGGCAGCAGCTCTACTGGATCGACGCTGACGGCTCAAACCCGCAGCCCGCAGCGATAGATTCATTTTTTGGCAGGCAATCGCCCGACGGCAAACGGATAGCCTACATCGGTGTCGGCGATCTGCGAATGCAGATGATCATTTCCAATTCGGATGGTTCGGACCCGAAGGTATTATTCAGGTGATGCTGACTCGCGCTACAATCAAGGGCATTCCAACCCTAGGAGGCCTTTTGAATGAGAGAACTGATCGGAGCGTTCCTCGCCCTTATTGTCCTGATCTCGCCGATCTCCGCCATCGACATGAGCCGCGAGATCGATGCGGCTACCGCCCGCATTATCGATAGGGTCGTCGAGTGGCGGCGGCATTTGCATCAATATCCGGAACTTTCCAACAGAGAGACAAAGACGGCCAAATTCGTCGAGGACCATCTTCGAAGTCTCGGGATGGAAGTCAGGACCGGCGTAGCCAAGACCGGCGTCGTGGGTATTCTCCGGGGTGGACAGCCCGGGCCGGTGATCGGGCTCCGTGCCGACATGGACGGGCTGCCGGTCACTGAGCGGAACGCACTGCCCTTCGCCTCAAAGGAAACCGCCGAGTTCAATGGGCAGAAGGTCGGTGTAATGCACGCCTGCGGACACGACACTCACGTCGCGATGCTTCTTGGAGCAGCGGAAGTTCTGACCGGAATGAAGGAGAAGATAAAGGGAACGGTCGTCTTTATCTTTCAGCCCGCCGAAGAGGGCCCGCCCGCCGGTGAAGAGGGCGGCGCGCCGCTGATGGTGAAGGAAGGCGTGATGGATGAACCAAAGATCGATGCAATATTCGGGATCCATGTGAACTCGCAGACGGAGGTCGGAACGATCAAGTATAAGTCGGGCGCGGTAATGGCATCCAGCGATTGGTTCGAGATCAAGATAAAGGGCCGCCAAACACATGGAGCATACCCGTGGCTGGGCACTGACCCCATCGCCGTCGCAACGCAGATCTACACGGGCCTGCAGATGATCGTTTCACGCCAGTCCGAGCTGACAAAGGCTCCGGTCGTGATCACGGTCGGCCGTCTGAATGCCGGGATACGCGAAAACATCATACCCGAGGAAGTGACGATGGCAGGCACGATACGCACTCTCGATCCGGGCATGCAGAGAGATGTACACGAAAAGATCAGACGTGCGGCCACCAATATCGCAGAGAGCATGGGTGCCACGGCCGAGGTGTCGATCGACACAAAGACGCTGGTCACTTACAACAACCCCGGATTGGTAAAAAAGATGCTCCCGTCGCTTGAAAAGGCGGCAGGAAAGGGGAACGTACAGGAAACTGAGTGGGTAACCGGAGCGGAGGATTTTTCGTTCTTTGGTGAAAAGGCCCCGGCCTTCTTTTTCATGGTCGGCGGAATGCCGAAAGGAAAAAGCGTTAAGGACGCCGCACCGCATCACACGCCGGATTTCTTTATTGACGACAGCCGTCTCGATGTCGGCGTCAAGGCGTTCGCAAATATCGTCTTCGACTATACGAAATAAGATCCTTGAACGAAAAGACTCCGCACCGCAGAGGCACGGAGTTTATTTCAAGCTGACGGCGGTTTAGGCCTGATTGTGAGCTTCGACGAACCAGAGCAGCTTATCGACGCTTCGCGAAACTCCGGTATAGAGATCGGCAGTGTCCTTGTCGCCGAGGCCGTCGGTCTCATCTATGTTCGTTCGGGCCTTCTTTCCGAGATCCGCAAGTGCGGACGACAATGCATCGACGTGTGCCGTACCGTCGCTGATCTCGTGCGGATACTCGGAAAGCGAAGAATTCTCTGCCGCAAGGCGAACGGTTCCCATCGCCACGCCGCCCAGGGTCGTGATCCGCTCGGCGAGGTCGTCGACATGAGTGTCCAATTCCGCTGCAACACGGTCAAATAATTCGTGAAGTGCGATAAAATTGGGACCCTTTACGTTCCAATGAGCCTGTTTTGCCTGCGATCTAAGGTCGGCTGCGTCGGCCAGGCTCTGATTCAAGATCGCGATGATCGCCTCACGTTTTTCCTTCGCGAGATCTATTTTTGTTTTATGCATTTCCATGATTCTCTCTTATTAGAATTATTCTAATTCTATTTAAGCATTTTGTCAATCCGCCAGAATCTTTCCAAAGGTATGGAAAAGCGTATTTCGAATCGAGGGGAAACGCAAGGCTTTCCGGTCCCAGCAGTGCCCAGGCCTTAATTTAGAGGTATCTGGGGGCGCGGCGGCGGTGCGACGGGAGCGACCGCGGGGCCGAAGGAACCGGAACCACGGAACAGCGGAGTAAAGATCCAGCTTGAATGGCGGTCGATGCTGTAGTAATTGAGGATCGAGCGGGCACGGCTCTGGCTTGCGACGCCTATAAAAGGCTGATTATCGGTGACCACCTCAAAATCCTGATCTTCGGCATCGTCGGCCGAACCCGTATTGATCGAGTTAACAATGACGACAGCGTAGCGGTTGAGGACGGGTGATGGATTCGATGGCAGGATGCCGTTGTTGTGTTCCATGACTCGTTGAGCGAATTTTGCAATTGTCTGCGGATCGGGTTTGATAAGCCGCCACTTTCCATCCTCGCTCAACGGATCGACGGCTGCCGACGCACGAAGGATCTGCCGCTTCTTGGTTCCCTGCGGCAGCCCTTCGAGCAGATCGTCGATCGAATCGGGAAGCCTTCGGCCGTTATAGAAGACGACGTATTGGCGGATCGCGTCGGCGATCTCTTCGCCGCGGCGGATCGCCTCAAGCTCTTTCTCACGCTGAACCTCATACTGGATCGAGGGTGCCACCGCCAGGAGGCCGATCGCGAAGATCGTCATCATTCCCATCACGGCAAGGAGGGTCGCACCGTTCTGGCCTTTATCGGTTATCGGTGTCCTCATCGTCGTCTTCGTCCGGCTTCTGAGTATTCGAATTCGTATTGCTGCCCGGCCGCTGCGGCGGCACGTAACGCGGGATATTATTAGGGATGCCGGGTATCCCCTGTGTCTGGTTCGGGTTTACGGGCCGCTGCGGAAAACCAGCCGGAAAGCCTCCGGGGCGGCCGGTGATCGGCGAGGTGCCGGTACCCGGGACGACCGTGCCGGGAGCCGGCCGGAAGAGATCGACGGAGTGACGAAAGCCAAGATTCACGTCCTCGAGTATCACGCGGTCGGCCGAGATGTTTACGAGGCGGAAACGCCCGGCGACAACATCGTTCAGCCGATATCCGGTCGGAGTGGGCTTACCTTGCTCGTCCAAATAGGCAGTGTCGTTATTACCCAGCCGGCGTGCGATCATGCCGACGTATCGAAACTGTGGTTTCGGCGGGGCCTGAACCGAAAGGAACGTCGGAAGCGAGTAGCCCGAACCGTCTGCCGTGCGGACGGCGATCTGGCCGGCGCCCTCGCTGGCAACCAGGCTTGCGGGGATGTTCGCGACCAATCTCTGCGGGCTGACAAAAGTGGTCGGAAGCTCGCTGCCGTTAAAGAAGATCTTTGCGTCCGGAGTGTATCGGTCTCCGCTCACCTCAAGCCGAAATGTCTTGGAACCCGCATAGACACTTGCCGGCGAAACGCCGTAAAGCTCGAAGGGCAATTTAGGTGTCGGCGTAGCGATCACCGGCCTTGGGGTCGGCGGAAGCGGCGTCGGACAATCCGGGCAGGGAGGCGGCGGTTCGTAAAATGCGAAAATGTTGCGGCCCGGGTCAGGGGCACCGAACATTCCGGGAGCGTAGGTCACGGGGACCATATATCCGAGTTCCTGTTCCGATCGCGAGGGCATTTTTACCTCGCCCGGATCTCGGCGCGACGGTGTGGCTCCGGCCCGCGGGGTTGGCGACACGGTGACCGAAACGCTCGTCGAGCTGCCCCCGAACCTCGGGCCGAAAGCAAGCCAGAGAGCCACAATGGCCAGAGTGCCGAGCAAGATCGCGGCGATCAGCTTGTTTCTCTCGGATGGGGACCTGCCTTCGAATACTGCCATTATCTCGTGTTCAGGGCGTTGCCGTTTCGGGCCCGGCCGCGGCTCCGGAGCGCCGAAAGTATGCTGCCATCTCCAATCTCAAACTCACTATCTGGCCGAGAGTACGGCCCGTCGGACGCCGTACCTGCTGTGCCGGGTCGAACTGCCGTGCGGACGGAGCGACCGGTATGCCGCCAAACCCGGCCGGAAAATTGTCGCGCTGGGACGCGGCCGGCTGTGACGACGCCTGTTCCGCCGCTGTACCTGTATTGACGGGCTGGCTGTCCGATGGTTCCAGTTCGACCGAACTTATAACGACAAAATCGTTGCCCGTCTCGATATCCCTTATGAATCGGCGAAGATTTGCGTATGGGCCCTCGAGCGTCATCGTCACATAGGTTCCCGGAAAAAGGCTTCGAAATCTCGAGCGGCCGCGCTCTTCAGCCGATTCGTTCGCCGATCCCGTATCGATCATTTCTAGCGGGGCATAATCCGGGCCGGTCGTGTTGAGAAGTCCGTAGCCCGAGATCAGGCCGTTGAGCTTTTGATAGAGTGCGGTTCGCCCGTTCGAGGCCGCAGGCAGGAAATTCGATTCGAAATCGGTGACGCTCGTGACGAGTTTTGCGACCTGCGCCTCGGTGCTTGTGATGTCGCCGTATTTGGCCCGGGCTGAGGCAAGTTCTGCCTCGAGCCGGTCGCGTGTCGAGAGGTTTCGCTCAAGCTCACGCTTGGCCGGAAGTGCGAAGACGAACCAGGCGATGAGAGCCGCCAGCACCGCAAGCGACGCAGCTCCGACGACCGCGATCTCGGCCGGCCCCCACATACCGCCATACACCTTTCTTGGCCGGTTTGACGGAGCGATGTCGATCTCTGTTCCCTTTTCAACGACGATCGTATCTTTCTCAGTGAGAAAGACGGTCCGGTCGGCCTCTTCGACGGCTACTCCGCCATCGTAAGCATTCACACTTATCTCGGGTTTTCCCGATCCGGTCTCCTGCGGTTCCTCAATGTCGCTCATTGTAGGGCACCTCCGGCGGGATTTTGTGCGACCTCATCTACCGCTGCCGGAGCAAGACCGTAGGCCGGTGTATAGATCAGGCGAAGGGTGTATTCGGTATAGGTCACTCTTTCGTTCTTTTGCAGGTCCTGACTGCGAAGTTCCGCCTGAAAAAGTCCTGAGTTGTTCATCGACGCGATCATGTTCATCACCGACTGATAATCGCGGCTGAGTACGCCAAACTCGAGCTCGGCCTTGACGCGGTCTCCATCGCGATAGACGTTCTCGACAGCGATCCTCGATGCGCTGACGCTCGGCGGAAGTACGGATTCAAGATCGGCAAACAGTCTGGACCATCCAAAGGTCTTGTTTGCGACCAGCTTATGAGCCGCGACGAGGATGTCACGCTGATCCGGGGTCAGCTGCTGCTGCACCTTGGAGCCTTCACCCTTAAGCCGAGCGACCTCTGTCTCCATTTCGGCGACCTGCTTTCGCGCGGCCTCATTCTCGCGGGAGTAGTGATACAGCTGCGAGATCGCGAATATGCCGCCGATCGCTCCAATGATCAAAAGCGCGATCGCAAGCAGGTACGGAGTGGTCCTGTTCCTAAACGGATGAGTGGCTAAATTTAGCTTGGTTATCACAATAAAACGGATCGGCTTTTACAATTTGTTGGATGCTGCGCCGCAATTTTAGCACGAAAAAAACACCCTGTCTTTCACGATATCGAACGGCGAAAGTTGCAAAATCAGTCTTCCCGCTGCGGGAGCGGCTTGTGTCGCTCCTCATCAGTGACCTCTCGGTAGGCCCGGACGCGGTTTCGGCCCTCACGTTTTGCCCGGTAAAGTGCTGAATCGGCCATTTCGACAAGCTCGATCGGGTCGATCGAGTCGCTCGGAAACGTGGCGACGCCTATACTTATGGTCACGCGGTGATTTTCGAGCGGCTTGCCCTGCCGGATCACGCTGAACTCCTTTTGCTCGATCGCGATGCGGACGCGTTCGGCAGCGACCAGGCCCTGTGAAAGGTCGGCGTCCAGCAGAAATGCCGCAAATTCCTCTCCGCCAAATCTGGATGCGGCGTCACCGCTGCGCATCTTTTCCATTATGCACTGGCCGATCTCCTCAAGGGTTTTCGAGCCGGTGAGGTGCCCGTAGGTGTCGTTCACCTTCTTAAAGTGGTCGACGTCCATTACCAGTACACAAAATTCTCTCCCGTCCGACCTTGCACGGGCGGCCTCGCGCCGCAGTTCCGAAAAGAAGGACCTGCTCGAAAGTAGCCCAGTGAGGTCGTCATGGGTGATCAAGCGATGGATCTGCCGCTGATACTCGCGGTCGATCTCATCGAGCAACTCGAATCGTAATATATTCTCGCCGATGGTGATCTTGTCGCCGTGCGTGAGGATCGCCTCGGTCACCCGCACGCCATTCAAGGAGATGCCGTTTCGCGAGCCAAGGTCCTTCAAAATGTACTCGGTGAGTCCCGTTCCCTCGTTGACGAGGCTCTTGATCGTAGCGTGCTGCCTTGATACTTTCGAGTCGTTCACCCTGACGTCAGATTCAAACGCACGCCCGAGGATCACCTCGTCGCGCTCGAGCGGTATCGGAACGGCGATCAGCTCACCGCTCAGGAACACGAGTGCGGGCGTCAGGTCTCTCAGGCTTCTTTCGGGTTTCTGCATACAGCGGTCGGCAGGTGCTTTCGCGGGAAAACCACAATCTTTAGAATAACTTAATCCATCGGAGAATTTCCACACAAAAGGTCCGAATACGAGCCTCACCGTTGATTTATTATCGGCATTGAACGAAACTCTACGATTTTAGGTAACATCAAGTTAACGTGAGGATCCTTTTTGTAAAGCTCGGTGCGATCGGCGATCTGGTTCACGCTCTGCCGGCACTTGCCGCCGTTCGCAGGGCGTTTCCCGATATCGAGATCGATTGGGTGGTAGAAAGCCGATCGGCCGAGATCCTTCGGGACAATCCGATGATCGACCGTCTTATCGAAGTCGATACTTCGGCGATCCGCGAAACACGTTCTCCAAAGGCAATGTACTCGGAGCTTAAGGTCCAGGCGGGAAGTCTCCGCGAACGCGGTTACGCGGCCGCGGTCGATCTTCAGGGCCTTCTCAAGTCGGCATTGATCGCGCGTCTGTCGGGAGCGCCGCGAAGGGTCGGTTTCGGCAAGCGTGAACTTCGCGAGCCGTTGGGCCGCTTTCTGCTTACTGAGCGAATAGTCGTGCCCGGCGGCCTGAATGTGATCGATAAGAATCTTCAACTTGTCCGCTCCGCTCTGGATATCCTGGACCCTCAGCTGCGGTATGAGTTTCCGATAGCGACCTCGCAGCAGCACCGCGATGAGGCGGCCCGGATCGCAGCCGAGGCCGGTGACCGATTTGCGATCCTGAACCCGGCCGGCGGGTGGGTGACAAAGCTGTGGCGGGCAGAAAATTATGGCGGGCTTGCGGACCGACTGTGGGACGAGCACGGACTGGTATCGATCGTCGCGACCGGCCCCAAGGAAGTCAAATTGGCGGAGCGTGCGGTCAAAGGCAGTAGGTCCGGCAGGCTCATAGCCTCCCAGCCTTCGCTCAAAGGATTTTACGAGCTGGCCCGTTCTGCGGCGGTATATATCGGCGGCGACACCGGCCCGACGCATATAGCGGTGGCCGCCGGGGCACCCGTTGTGGGGATCTTTGGGCCCACCGAATGGTGGCGAAACGGCAGCCCGCGAGCCGAGGATATATGCGTCGGGCGCGAGGATATCGGCTGTCGGGTCGATTGCCATCGGCGAAAATGTTCGAATTGGATATGTATGGACATCGACGTCGCGACGGTCGCAACAGCCGTTGCCGCGAGGTTATCGCGTGTATCTGAGAAGGAGGCAATCGCCTGAAGCGTCAGAAGCCGTCCCGATTCTTTAAGTCGCTTCAGCGTTACCGCGTCCTCTCCGGTTTCGTGATCGCCTTTCTCTACCTTGTTTTTTCTCGGCCCACGCCGGCCCCTTTAGCCATCGGCCTGGCGGTCGCGTTTCTCGGGTTGGCGATCAGGGCATGGGCCTGCGGACACCTTCGAAAATCTGCCGGGTTGGACGTGTCCGGGCCATACGCATACACGCGAAACCCGCTCTATCTCGGGACCTTTTTTATCGCTCTGGGTTTTGGCGCCGCATCCGGCTCGCTTTGGCTGTTCATCGCCGTGGCCATCTTTGTAGCAAGCATCTATTTTCCGGTTATGAACGTCGAAGCAGATGAGCTCGAACGACGCCTTGGCGATGAATATCGCGAATATGCGGCCGGCGTGCCCTTGCTGTTTCCAAGGTTTTCGAGATGGAAAAAATCTGATCGCGGCTTCGATTTTCAGTTATACTTGAAAAACGGTGAATATAACGCAGCGATCGGGTTCATCGCAGCTGCGTCTTTGCTTTGCATCAAGGCCATTTTTGCGTTTTGATCTATGAGTCTGATACATAAAGTCCTCCTGACCATTGCAATTCTGACGATCTCGGTCGTCGCCGTGAGGTCGCAGCCATCGGTCCCCTTTAACGAGGGTGAGACGCTCAAGTATGAGGGCAAGGTCAGTAAGATCATCCCGGGTATCGCGGTCGCGGACCTTGTTTTCACGATTGACCGAGCGAAGGACGACGATTACCTGATAAAAGCCGAGGCGCGGTCAAAGGGCACACTGCTGAAGCTCTTCCGATTCTCATTCCTGCAGAGACTCGAATCGACCATCGATGAGAGCTCCTTCCGCGTGACCAAAACGGTCAAGCACGACGTTCAGAAAGATCGTGTCAGAAATAGCGAGGCCCTTTTCGATTACGGCGAAAAGCGGGTCACCTATACTGAGACCGATCCGAAAGATCCGATGAAGCCGCCCCGACGCATCGCATCTGAGATCGACGGCACCACGCATGACCTGGTCTCCGGGATCTATAGTTTGCGGATGCTCCCGCTCGCGGTCGGAAAGCGATTCAACATAAGTATCAGTGATTCGGGGCTCGTCTATGACGTGCCTGTGCGGGTTACCGCGCGCGAGATGCAAAAGACCGAGATCGGCCGGGTAATGTGTTTTCGCGTCGAGCCCGATGTTTTTGGCCAGGGCAGACTTATCGAAGGCAAAGGAAAGATGGTCATCTGGATCACGGACGACGCCCGCCGTATCCCGGTCCGCTCAAAGGTCAACGCATCGATCGGCAAGATCGAGATCAAGATACAGTCGATCTCGAATTCGCGCACCGCCGTCGAACAAACCGCCAAGAATAATAATTAGCAATACTTGTAAGTTCGGCCAAAAGAACGCATAATTTCCTTTTATTTTGCGAAAGGAAACGGGATCTATGGTCGAACGAGAAGCGGAAATTGGAACGAGCGGGCTGCACCCTGTTTCGTCAGGCGAGCTTGTGCGCTCGGACGAGGAGATGGCAAAGATAGCCGAGCGCATCGCGGCCGCCCTCGAGGAAGAGCCGCCGGCTATCGCTGAAGCAGATCTGTCGCCCGCTTTTAGAGAGCTTCGTGAACCGAAACTCCCCCATCTCGGCCGTGAAAACAGGGCGCGGCTGCAGATGCAGACGCCGACCAGGATCTACTTTTACTGGTCGATGAAGAACAACCCGTTTCAGGTCTTGAACCGGGCATTCGGCGACAAACGTGGAAGTTATACTCTCGTTCTCAAGCTCGTAAATTTGTCGCGCGACCGTGAGGAGATCCACGTAGCGGACGCTGAAGGAAACTGGTGGTTCGACGTAGATCCGGATACTTCGTATCGGGCCGAGATAGGGTTCTACGCTCCGAATCGGCCATACTTCAGGGCCCTTTATTCGAACACGATCACGACCCCGAGAAGAACACCGAGCCCGAGGGCGGCGACTGACGCCGATTGGAAAGTGACGGCTGAAAGCTTTGCACGGACGCTTGATGTCTCCGGTTTCAAGCGCGATGCGATCGACGTGTATCTTGCCGGCGACGACGCTGCCGCGGCTGACGATGCCGCCCGCGAAGCGTTCAGGGAGTTCGTCGGGCCCGATATCGACTTCAAGGGGTTTACGGCTGAAGAACTGCGTTATGCACTTTCGGCGCTTGCATCGGGGGTGACCCTCGAAGAGCTTCGTTGGAAGATAGGTGCTACCTTGTTCTCGCTGCTTCAGGCGAATTTGCACCGGTTGTCGAGCGAAGCGGCGATGTCCGCTCTCCGGCAACATCTGGACCTCGAGGATGGCGACGAGATCGAAGAAGAACAGCTTTCTGCGGTCTACGGCGCGAGCCTGGTCCATTTCCCGAAGACGATCCGGCGAAAGACCCGAGCCGGCCGGCTTTCAGAACTTGGGCTTCCTGTAAGTTCCCATAGCATTCTTAAGCATTAGCTGCCGCCGGCTATTTAGTGATGACGCATCGAAAGCCGTAGAAGCTGCCGTCTCGCCGCCGGCCACTGAACTTCCTTATGCCCGTAGGATATTTCAGCCTCATACTTCACGCCCACCTGCCCTTTGTCAGGCATCCCGAATACCCGGAATTTTTGGAAGAGGACTGGCTTTACGAGGCGATAACCGAGGTCTATCTTCCGATCATTTTTATTCTGCAGAGTCTTCACGAAGCGGGTGCTCGCCCGCGGCTTGCGATGAACGTCTCTCCGCCCTTGTGCGAGATGCTTGCAGATCCGCTGCTGCAGACGCGCTACACCCGGCACATTGAGAATCTTTTGGATCTCGCTCGAAAAGAATTAGCCCGGACCAGAACCGAAGCCCCCGAATTCGAGCCCGCCGCAAAGATGTATGTCGACAATCTCTCGGCATCGCTTGATCTCTGGAACGACCGGTACGGCCGCAACCTGATCAATGCGTTCAGGGAATTGCAGGACGAAGGCGTGCTCGAGATCATAACCTGCTGTGCCACACACGGCTTTATGCCGCTGATCTCGACGGTGGAATCGCGACGCGCCCAAATTTCGGTCGCGGTGCAAAATTATAAGAAGCATTTTGGCCGGCATCCACGTGGGATCTGGCTTGCCGAGTGCGCATACGAACCCGGCGTCGAGGACCTATTAAAGGATCACGGGATCGAGTATTTTATTGCGGATACACACGCCATTCTGTATGGTGATCCGCGGCCGCGATACGGCGTGCATGCACCCATCGTTTGCCCGAACGGCGTCGCCGTTTTTGCGCGGGATGTCGAAACGAGCCAGCAGGTCTGGTCGGCGGAGATAGGCTACCCCGGGAACGACCTGTATCGTGAATTTTACCGCGACATCGGCTGGGATGCCCCGATGGACTATCTGGAGCCGCACCTGCACGCTGACAAAACGCGTCGCCACCTTGGGCTCAAGTATCACCGCATTACGGGAAAGGACGTTCCGCAGAATCAAAAGAAGCCTTATCTCCCGGATCTCGCGCGCGAAAAGGCGGCCGAGAATGCGATGCATTTCATAGGCGAGCGGATCAAACAGGCGTATCAGCTTCGCGAGAACTTCGGAGGGCACCCGCCGCTTGTGGTCTCTCCGTACGATGCGGAACTATTTGGGCACTGGTGGTTCGAGGGGCCTCAATTCATCGATTTTTTCTTTCGAAAGCTTCACTACGACCAATCGGAGATCGAGGCCATAACCCCCGGCGATCTTCTCGATTCGGGACTTCCCATCCAGATCCAGCAGCCGACCGCGTCGTCGTGGGGCGAGGCTGGCTATTTCAAGGTCTGGCTCAACGAAGGCAACTCCTGGATGTATCCATATCAACACGACGCCGAGCGGAGAATGACCGAGTACGCGAACCGCTACGCCGGTACCGCCGAGGGCGGGAATGCTCTTTCTTATCGCATCCTCGATCAAATGGCGCGTGAGCTGCTGCTCGCGCAGAGTTCTGATTGGGCCTTTCAGATCTACCAGGGAACCACCGTGGAATACTCGTCCCGGCGGTTTCAGTCGCACATACACCGTTTTAACCTATTGGCCGAAATGCTCGAAACGGCCGCCGCCTCCGGCGAGATATCTGCCGAAAAGCTTGAATTGCTCGAAGAGATCGAAAAGCGCGACACGATCTTCCAGGAGATCGATTTCCGTGTTTATTCGAGCACCGCCGGTAGTTAGCATCTAACTTCAAATAAACAGGTGTTCCCGTACACTCGAGAGTCCGCTTTATGGCAGGCCGGGATTTTTGGTAGGATTAGTTTTTTCGCAATGAGCAGCCCCGAACCCAACAAGATCATCTTTTCGATGGTCAAGGTCAGCAAATTCTACGATAAGAAGCCTGTTCTAAAAGACATCTTTCTATCGTTCTTTTACGGCGCCAAGATCGGCGTACTCGGCTTGAATGGTGCCGGCAAATCCAGCCTGCTGCGGATCATCACCGGAACCGACAAAGAGTTCAACGGCGAGGTGGTCTTCTCGAAAGGCTATTCGGTGGGCTACCTCGAGCAGGAGCCGAAGTTGGACGAAACGAAGACCGTCCAGCAGATCGTCGAAGAAGGAGCACAAGAGACCGTCAACCTTCTCAAAGAGTTTGAGGAGATCAACGCGAAGTTCGCCGAACCGATGGACGACGACGCGATGAATGCGCTCATCGAACGTCAGGGCGCCGTTCAGGAAAAGCTCGATGCTGCTGACGCGTGGGACCTCGATTCGCGGCTCGAAATGGCGATTGACGCTTTACGATGTCCGCCGGC
This sequence comes from Pyrinomonadaceae bacterium, assembly GCA_050246275.1. Lineage (GTDB taxonomy): Bacteria > Acidobacteriota > Blastocatellia > Pyrinomonadales > Pyrinomonadaceae > OLB17. The sequence continues at coordinate 11,087 of JBFWWI010000005.1, read as the reverse complement.
CGATACGCCGATCAAGAACTTGAGCGGAGGCGAGAAGAGGCGCGTAGCACTTTGCCGCCTTCTGCTGCAAAAGCCGGACATTCTCCTGCTTGACGAGCCTACAAATCACCTCGACGCCGAGACGGTGAGCTGGCTCGAACAGCACCTGCAAAAGTATCAGGGCACGATCATCGCCGTAACCCACGACCGCTATTTCCTGGATAATATCGCGGGCTGGATTCTCGAACTCGACCGCGGCGAGGGCATACCGTATCAGGGGAATTACTCTTCGTGGTTGGAACAGAAACAGGCGCGGCTTGCACAGGAACAGAAAACAGAAGACAAACGTCAGAAGACCCTGCAACGCGAACTCGAATGGATCAGGATGTCGCCCAAGGGCCGTCATGCGAAGTCGAAGGCCCGTATCAGCGATTACGAAAAGCTCGTCGCGACCGAATCAGAGAAACACAGCGAAGAGCTTGAGATCTTCATTCCGCCCGGCGAACGGCTTGGCGACACGGTGATCGAGGCCCAAGGGGTTTCGAAGGCATACGGCGACAAGCTCCTATTTGAGAACCTCGAATTCTCACTTCCGCCCGGCGGCATCGTCGGCGTGATCGGCCCGAATGGAGCAGGCAAGACGACGCTGTTTCGGTTGATCACCGGCCAGGAAACGCCCGATTCGGGCACGTTCAAGGTCGGCCCCACGGTAAAGCTCGGCTACGTCGATCAGTCGCGGGACAGCCTCAATGACGATAAGACCGTCTGGGATGAGATAAGCGACGGCCTCGATGTTATCCAGCTTGGAAAACGCGAGGTGAACTCGCGGGCCTATGTTTCACGGTTCAACTTCTCGGGCAGCGATCAGCAGAAGCGTGTCGGCCAGCTTTCGGGCGGCGAGCGCAACCGCGTCCACCTGGCTAAGATGCTCAAGTCCGGCGCGAATGTTATCCTCTTAGACGAGCCCACTAACGACCTCGATGTGAATACGATGCGTGCCCTCGAGGAAGCCCTGGAAAACTTTGCCGGCTGTGCCGTCGTAATAAGCCATGATCGATGGTTCCTCGACCGTATCGCGACCCACATTCTCGCGTTCGAGGGCGACAGCAATGTCGAGTATTTTGACGGAAATTACAGCGAGTATGAGGCCGATAGGAAGCGCCGCCTCGGCGTAGATGCGGACCAACCCCACCGCATCAAATATCGCAGCCTTACGAGAGCTTAAATTGCCCTCGATCCAATAAGAACATATAACTGGACAATGTTTTGACCAGTTTTCCGGCCTTTATTATGATCGTTCGTGCAAAAGATATAGCCGTACTCACAGCTATTGCCTTTCTTTTGACTTTGGCGTCCTGCGGGGCGCAACAGGAGCATGCCGTCTCGGCCGAGCCCATTCCGGCACCGGAACCGACGGCTGCGTTCGTTGAGGAGCCCCAGCCATCGCCAGCCATTCCGAACCTGCAATCCGAACTGCTTGACGACCGGGGAAAGACGAGCCATTCGCCCCTGGTCGCGACCGATTTCAAGAACTACACCTACCCGCTGCCCCGCGGATGGCAGCATCCCGACGGTGATGAGATAACCCTGGTCAACGGCCGCCTCGAGCCAAAGATCAAGGATATCCACGAAGAGATGTCGCCCGAAGAGAAAGCCGCCGCCCGTGCGGAACGCCGGATCGGCATGTCGTACGTGACGACGAAGTACCTCGACGCGAACGGCGACGGACTCGATGAGGCGGCCGTCATCGTAAAGGTGGAAACCGGCGGCACGGCAATACCGCAGCTCGTATATATCTTTATGTGGAAGGAAGCCGGCCCGGAGCTGATCTGGAGCTTTCGAACCGGGGACCGAGCCGACGGCGGCCTGAAAGATCTTCGCGTCGAGAACGGGGAATTGGTCGTCGAGCTGTACGGCCAGGACCGTTTCATCCTCGGCCAGGTCGAGACGGGGAAGATAACCGGCGATGAGGAACAGCTGTGCTGTCCGACTTTCTTTACCCGCTCGATGTATAAGTGGAACGGCCGCAACTTTCAGCTCCAGCGGAAAAGGCTGACGTACGAGATCGGAAATCCAGCAGCACAGCCGCTTGAGAATTACGGCGACGTCGTCAATAAGAAATTCTCATCAGGAAAGTGACGCCTGTCACAACTCTCCCGAATTCATTTGGCTAAACTCTGGATGTACGATCTATTAGATCTGCCGCGCGATCTGACGGCAAGTTTCTCAAACTGCAACTCGCAGCAGCATTGGATCTTTCGGAGGAAGCTGAATGGAAGCCCTTACGCTCGACCGCATCCAGTTTGCGTTCACCATCACCTATCATTATCTGTTCCCTCAATTGACGATGGGGCTTGCTCCGCTGATCGTCGTGTTTAAGACGCTCGCGATCAGCAAGAATGACGAACGATGGAACGAAGCGGCCCGATTCTGGGGCAAGATCTTCGGGATCACGTTCCTTTTCGGCGTTGTCACCGGCATCCCGATGGAGTTTCAGTTCGGCACTAACTGGGCCGTGTTCTCAAAGTACGCCGGTGGTGTGATCGGGCAAACTCTCGCGATGGAAGGCACCTTTGCTTTCTTTCTCGAATCTTCGTTCATAGGCCTATTCCTTTTTGGTGAAAAGCGCCTCGGACAGAGGCTTCACTGGCTGTCAGCATTTTTACTCTTTATCGGCACGTGGCTTTCCGGGTGGTTCATCATTGCGACAAACGCGTGGATGCAGCACCCGATCGGTTATGAGGTCGCCGCCGACGGTTCGGTCCACCTCACAAGCTTCTGGTCGCTCGTTCTGAATCCGTGGGCTATCTATCAGTATATGCACAACATGGGCGGTGCCGTCGTGACGGGTAGCTTTGCCGTTGCGGCCCTGGGCGCGTTCTACGTTCTCTCACGACGTCAGGTCGAATACGGAAAGCTTTTTCTAAAGGTCGGCGTCGTCGCGGGCTGCATCTCCAGTATCTGGATGCTTTTTCCGTCCGGCGATCTGCAGGGACGAATGGTCGCCGAGCATCAACCGGTCACCCTTGCGGCCATGGAAGGCCTGTTTCACAGCGAAGAAGGTGCGGGCATCGCACTTATCGGCCAGCCTGATATGAAAAAGAAGCGGCTTGATAACGCGATCGTTATCCCGAACGCTCTCAGCTTCATAACCTATCAGCGTTGGAACGCACACGTTCGCGGCCTCGACGCTTTCCCGGAGGATCAGCACCCCGACAACATCCCGCTGCTCTACTACAGCTTCCACATTATGGTCGGACTCGGCACTATCTTTATCGCGATCATGGTGATCGCGGCGTTCTGGCTGTGGCGAGGCTGGCTGTTCGGCTCGAACTGGCTGCTCTGGATACTAATGTTGTTGTTCCCGTTCCCGTTCATCGCCAACACCGTGGGTTGGATGGTAGCGGAACTCGGCCGCCAGCCGTGGCTCGTTTACGGGCTGTTTCGCACCGAGCACGGTGCGTCAAACATGGTCTCATCCGGCAATGTTATGTTCACACTGCTCGGATTTTTCGGGATGTACACGATCCTCTCGCTGCTCTACATCTTTCTGATGCTGCGGCGGATCGAGCATGGTGCCGATGAACTTGGGACCGCCGTACAGCAAGAGAGCTATTAAGAGGAGGGCAATATGGAATTGACATGGTTCATGATCGTCGCGTTTATGCTGGTTTGCTATGTCGTCCTCGACGGCTTCGATATCGGCGCCGGCATCGTACATTATTTCGTCGGCCGCAATGACGCCGAGCGGGCCGCCGTTATCAGATCGATCGGGCCTGTTTGGGACGGCAACGAAGTTTGGCTTCTTGCGACCGGCGGCACACTCTATTTTGCGTTTCCGGCGTTGTATGCCGCCGGATTCAGCGGTTTTTATTTGCCGCTGATCATGGTGCTCTGGCTTCTCATAATGCGTGCGGCCGGGATCGAACTTCGCCATCAGCTCGAGCACAACCATATGTGGACGGCTTTTTGGGACTTCGTCTTCGCCCTTGCAAGCATCCTGCTCGCTATCTTTTTCGGCGCCGCTCTGGGCAACGTCATTCGCGGCGTCCCGCTCAATGCTGAGGGTTATTTCTTCGAGCCGCTCTTTACGCATTGGGGCACTACGGGCGAGACGGGCATCCTGGATTGGTTCACCGTTCTCTCCGGCGTCGTAGCATTCGTCGCGCTCGCGGTTCACGGCTCGAATTATCTGGCACTAAAAACAGAGGGCGCGATGAACGCGCGTGCACGCACCATCGTGAGATACGGATGGTTCGCACTTGTCGCTGTGACGATAGCCAGCCTCGCAGCGGTGATGTACGTTCGGCCGACATTGCTCGACAACTATCACGCCCTCCCGATCGGCTGGCTGATCCCATTCGCGGTCGCCGCATCTCTCGGCGCGATCTGGCACTTTAACCGAAATGGCAACGACAAAGCCGCGTTCATATCTTCCTCGGTTTACCTTGCGATGATGCTCGGCGGGGCGGTGTTCGGGCTCTTCCCGCTCGTGCTTCCGGCTCTCGACCCGGCAAACAGCCTTACGGTCTATAACGCAAAGGCCGGCAGCTACGGACTCAGCGTCGCGCTGATCTGGTGGCCGATAGGTATAATCATAGCTTTCGGTTACTACACATTCCTTTTCCGTACATTCAAAGGAAAGGTCGCGGTCGGCGAGGAACACTAGGACAACAGGCAGAAACCCTGGGCCATAACGAGCGTGCCGCTGAAATTAAGGCAGGGCCACGCTCCATACAGGCCGTATCTCCGCTTAGCACTTTACAGCATAAAGTACTTGACAGAGACAATTACTTGGCATATATTTGCCCTCGATGGGAAATATTAGCCAGCTCCGCCGGCAGCAGCCCGAACAAGACGAGCCCGCAAGCATCGGCGACAGGGCGATCGACAATGTCCGCTTTATCCGCGAGATGATGGAACGGTCTGGTTCGTTCACGGCCGTGCCCGGTTATGGAGGGATGCTGATGGGCGTAACGGCCATCGCTGCTGCCTACATCGCTAATACGCAAATCTACCTCCGCGATTCTCTGCTGACCTGGCTCATCGAAGCTTTCCTTGCTTTTGCGATCGGCTTTTTGGCGATGTGGCAAAAATCGAAGATCGCCGGAGAGTCGTTGTTGAGCGCCCCGGCAAGGAAGTTCGCATTTGGATTCATTCCGCCGCTTACGGTAGGCGTCATTCTCGTGCTCGGTCTCTGGCGATATGAGTATTACTACGTGATGGCGCCTGTCTGCATGCTCTGTTACGGCGCGGCAGTCGCGTGCGGGGGAGCATTTTCGGTTCGGGCGGTGCCGATCATGGGCTGGTGTTTTATCGCGCTCGGCGCCATCGCTTTTATGCTGCCGACCAATTACGGCAACCTCATGATGGGTGCAAGCTTTGGCCTGCTGCACATTATTTTCGGGGCGATCATCGCTCGACGCTACGGCGGATGACCGGATCTCCCTGCGACGCAGCCGACGGAGCGTGGGGACGAGACAATCAACAGCGTAGATGATATGAGACCAGAGAATATCAGACTTATAGGCATCGTGACGACCGCAGGAGTTCTGCTCCTTATTCCGTTTATCGCGATGCGATTTACCGGCGAAGTGAACTGGAATTGGTTCGACTTTCTTGTCGCAGGAGCTCTGCTGCTCGGCACCGGTCTGGCGATCGAGTTCGTGTTGCGAAAGGCGAAGAGTTTCCAATATCGGTTAGCGATCTGCGCGGCCATCCTGCTTGCGCTCTTCATCGTCTGGACCGAGCTTGCTGTCGGCCTGATCGGAACACCGCTCGCCGGAAGCTAGATGATCTCAGTGGCAAGTTACGACCGTTCGGGCTACTGAGTACTTTGACGACATGAGTAAGAATGGCTAGGTCCCTTGCAATAAAAAAGGAAGACAGATCTCCGGAGCCTCTAAAGGTGGCGTCTGCCGCCGGTAAAGTCTCCGGCGAACTCGACAGGGTCATACACGAGAGAATACGGCTCGGAATTATCAGCGCTCTCGCCGCGAACGAAAAGCTCAGCTTCGGAGATCTGAAAAAGCTGCTCGACACTTCGGACGGCAACGTCAGCGTCCACGCCCGCAAGCTCGAAGACGCTGGCTACATAACTACCAAAAAATCATTCGCCGGCCGCACGCCTTTGACCGAGTACAAGATCACCGCCTCCGGCCGCATGGCCCTTGAGCAATACCTCGATCACATGGAGGCGCTGATCAAAGCAATGAAAGGAACCGGAACGCGCACGTCACCAGAGCCAAAGCGATAATGAGATTCGACGTAACTATAATCGGTGCCGGTCTTGCAGGACTTCAGTGCGCGCGGCTGCTCGGAGCCAAGGGCATAAGCGTCCTGCTTGTCGATCGACGTTCCGACCTCACAAAAGGCGTGCATACGACAGGCATCTTCGTACGAAAGACCTTTGAAGATTTCGAGTTTCCCGCGGGGACGCTCGGCCGCCCGATCCGCAGGGTCGAGCTGTATTCGCCGAGGCTTCGTTCGATACGGCTTGAAAGCAACAAGGACGAGTTTCGGATCGGCCGGATGGGGCCGCTGTACGAAAGCCTTCTAAAAGAGTGCGTTGCTTCAGGCGTTGAATTTCTACCCGAAACCCGCTTTGTTTCGGTCGAATCAGGTGTCGGCAGCCCGCACGTAAGTAAGGGCGCGACCCGGCGAGGAGAGAACTCAACAGTTCTCCTCGAACGAAATAATACTCGGTTCAATATCAATACGAAGGTCATTGTCGGCGCCGACGGAGCCAACTCCGCCGTTGCAAGGTCGCTCGGGCTCGATCAAAACCGCGAGATGATCGTCGGGTTTGAGGAGGTCTATGACCGGAAGGAAACCCATTCCGATCCTATCCTGCATTGCTTTCTGGACGCCGAACTTGCGCCCGGTTATCTTGCGTGGATAGCGGATGACGGTGCCGAGGTCCACGTAGGGGTGGGCGGGTATTCGTCCGCATTCAAACCGCGCGAGGCGTTGGAAATGTTCAAGGAAAAGATCGCCGACAAGTTCGATCTGGATGAAATGTCGTTTGCCGAATCTCGCGGCGGCCGAATCCCGGTTGGCGGGGTCCTTCGGCGGATCGCGAACGAGAACGGGTTGCTGATCGGTGACGCGGCCGGAGCGGTCTCGCCGCTAACGGCAGGCGGACTCGATCCGTGCCTGCGGCTTTCGACCTATGCGGCGGCGGTGATCGCCGAACGTATCAAACGGTCAGATCCTAAAGTCCTCCTCGGTTATTCCGGCTCGGCATTCCGAACGCGGTTCATATCGCGCTTATGGATGCGGCGCCTGATCGCGTTATCTAAAAGCCAGGCACTTTTGGAAATTGGCTGTGCCGTTCTTCGCGGAAGGATCGGGACCAGATTCGCAAAACACGTATTCTTCGGACGCGGTTCATTTCCAGATGTCCCATTTTATTCAGCCTCAACTGAGATCGGAGTATCGGAGTAACAGATCGATGAAAGAACGAACAAAGACCGGATTGGAAATACTTCAGGCGGCAGCGTTGATCGGCGTACTCGGCGATCTATTGCTCCGTGAAACGCCTTGGGGCTTGAACGCGTTCCTTTTCGTCACGCTCTTCGTTTCGGCACTCGTGCTTTTGATGCGGCGTCATAAACAGGAGCGTCTTACAAAGACGAACCTGGCAATGGGAGGCGCGATGGTGTTTTTCGCGTCGATGTTCCTAATTCGCGATTCGGAGCAGCTTCTTGTCTTCGACACGCTCGCGATCCTCGTGATCATGGGTGTGCTGACGCTTTCGAGCTTTGACGTAAAGGCGAGCATCTCAGGTGTGTTTCATTATGCTGCCGGGTTTGTATGGTCGGGGCTGACCTCCGCGTTCGGCTCATTCGTGCTGCTCGGCTCGGACATCGATTGGAAAGAGATGCCCGGAAATAAATTGAGCCGGACGCTTTTCTCCGTGCTCCGCGGTCTTGCGATCGCGTTGCCGCTGATCTTTGTTTTCGGCGCATTGTTCATGGCAGCCGATGCGGCGTACGAAGGCCTTGTCAATCGGACGCTGAACTTCGACATTGACCAGATCGTCAGCCACGTGTTGATAACCTCCATACTGGCATGGCTTACCGCCGGATATTTTCGCGGAGCACTTGCAAAGCCGTTCTCGACCGCTTCAGCCGCTGGTGTCAGTAGCCCGACGACGAGGGCGGAAACACGACCGGTAGGGAGCGTGCCTTCGGAATTTGAGGCTAGTGCGGTTTCGAACGAAGAGGCTGCAGGTCAAGCCTCATCAGACACGTCCTCCTTCGTCGCCAAGGTCGCTGCCGAACCCGGCGAAGAACCCACTTCGCTTCCGAACAACGCCACAATTCTCGAACATATAAACCTCAGCGACGACGGAACGCAAAAGCCTTTGTCCGAAGCCGTTGGCACCGAGCCAGCCATCAAACGCGACTTCCAAAACCTCGACAATTCGAAATTCCCCTCGGTCTTCACGCTCGGCACCGTCGAAACCGTGATCGTCCTCGGGCTCGTCGATCTTCTGTTCGTCAGCTTCGTCGCCGTCCAGATACCGTATTTCTTTGGCGGCATGGACCTCGTCCAAAACACACCCGATTTCAAACTCGCCGATTATGCCCGCCGCGGGTTTGGCGAGCTCGTCGCCGTCTCCGCTCTCGTGCTGCCGATACTGCTGCTTTCACATTGGCTCCTGCGAAGGGACGGAAGCCGTGTCGACGGGGTCTTCAAGATACTTGCCGGCATTCAGATCGCCCTGCTTTTTGTGATCATGGCCTCCGCGGTCCAGCGGCTTGTCCTGCTCACAGGCGAGCTTGGATATGGATTGACGACGGTTCGATTCTACCCGATGGTGCTTATGACCTGGCTTGCGGTCGTTTTCTTGTGGTTCGCGTTCACCATCCTTCGCGGGGCCCGTCAACATTTCGCGTGGGGAGCACTCTGGTCGGCGATCGTCATCCTCGGGGCGACCAACCTGATGAATCCAGACGCCTTCATCGCGCAAACGAACCTTCGCTTGATGCAGCAGGGACGGGATTTTGATGCCAGTTACAACGCTTCGCTTAGTGACGATGCACTCCCCACGCTCGTCAATTCCTTCGACAGGCTGAAGGCGGATGACGCCGTCACGGCATTCCGGCTGCTTCTGCACCGCGTCTGCCGGAAACGTGACGAAGGCGGTTTGCGAAGCTGGAACCTCTCCCGGCAAGAGGCGAGCAAAATATTGTACTCGACCGGCGTCCGGCCCGAGGGCTGTTACTGGGAGAAGAAGCTGGACTAACCCGCCACATGTTAGACTGAACGTCTATGCAGCCCGGGCGCGATCACATACGCGAATATCTGTCTTATCTGAGTGTCGAAAAGGGACTTGCGGCCAACTCGATCGATGCGTACGAGCGCGATCTTGCGAAACTTAAAGAATGGACAGCAAAGAACGGCCTCGACCCGATCTCGTTAAAGCGAAACGACCTTCGCGAATGGCTGATCGACCTCTCGGGGACGATGTTGTCTGAAAACTCTAAACGGCGTCTCCTAAGCAGTTTACGCGGCTTCTACAAGTTCCTGATGTTCGAGGGACACATTACCGACAATCCTGCGGAGAACCTCGATTCGCCGCAGAAAAGCTTTTATCTGCCGAAATTCCTAAATCAGGCCGAAGTCGAGTTGCTTCTGTCGCAGCCGGACACCTCGACCGAGACCGGACTTCGCGACAGGGCATTGCTGGAACTGATGTATTCAAGCGGTTTACGGGTTTCGGAGGCGGTCAATGTCCAGATCAGGGATATCGACCTCGACGGAGGCATTTTGACCACGACGGGAAAGGGAAGCAAGACCCGCCGCGTCCCGATCGGCTCTTCTGCGGTAGAGTGGCTTAAAAGCCATCTGGCCCTTCGGCGAAAGCACGAGAGTATAGAGATTCCAAACCTTTTCGTGACGCCGGCCGGCCGGCCCTTGTCGCGGCAGGCGATTCATTCGCTTGTAAAAGAGTACTCGGAAAAATGCGGATTAAAGGGCGTCTCGCCGCATACGCTGAGACACTCATTCGCCACGCATCTTGTTCAAAATAGGGCAGATATCCGTTCCGTCCAGCAGATGCTCGGCCATGCTGACATCTCGACGACGCAGATATACACCCACATTACCGACACGCACCTCAAGAAGTCGTATGAAAAATTCCACCCGCGATCGCGAAACAGTGACCCTGGCTGAAAGCTGACAACTCATAGCCGAATGCTCGTCGAATGCCCGCTTCGCCACGGTATTTCGAAAACCGCCCGTTTAAACTTGCATCCTTGACCGCCCTTCGCTAATATTGGAAATTTGCTAATTGGCTCAAGAAGTCAGGTTTAGCAATCAATACAGGGATTGCAAGGGTGGTCGAGTGGTTAATGGCACCGGGCTGTAAACCCGGCCGACGAAAGTCGTACGTAGGTTCGAATCCTACCCCTTGCACCATATCGATTTTGGATTTGTGATTTTGGATTTTGGACTGGCACCCTTGAAAGGCTCTTATCTTTGATCCAAAATCCGCGATCCAAAATCCAAAATTAAGATTGCGGGAGTAGCTCAGTTGGTAGAGCGTCAGCCTTCCAAGCTGAATGTCGCGAGTTCGAGCCTCGTCTCCCGCTCCAACATTTTTAGGATCAGCCCGAATAGCTCAGGGGTAGAGCGCATCCTTGGTAAGGATGAGGTCTCGGGTTCAAATCCCGATTTGGGCTCCATAGTTTAGGGACGTTTAATATTACCGGAGTAGGTACTTTAGAAAATGAGCAAAGAGAAATTCGACCGTTCGAAGCCGCACGTGAACATAGGGACGATCGGTCATGTGGATCACGGGAAGACGACATTGACGGCGGCGATCACGAAGGTGATGTCGAAGCACAATCCGAAGATGGTGGTGCGGGCGTTTGATTCGATCGACAATGCGCCGGAAGAGAAGGCCCGCGGGATCACGATCGCTACGGCGCACGTGGAGTATGAGACGGCGAACCGTCACTACGCACACGTCGATTGCCCTGGGCACGCGGATTATGTGAAGAACATGATCACGGGAGCGGCGCAGATGGACGGAGCTATTCTTGTGGTGGCGGCGACGGACGGGCCGATGCCGCAGACGCGCGAGCACATCCTGCTTG
>JBFWWI010000004.1:0-331560 GCA_050246275.1 Pyrinomonadaceae bacterium | reverse complement strand
CCTCTCAAACGGCCCGGCCGACATCCGCGCGAATTGAAACCGAAGCGGCCCGCCGCTTCGCTCCCAATTCGCCAAAGGGGACATTTGATGTGCTAGCAAAACCGGACATCTTCATTTGCTATCAACACAAATATCTTGGCAGGTCAATCTGAATTCTTGAAACGCTCCCACTGCGACCTTAGCTTTGTCATGAACGCGACAAATCTCGGGTGTTTTCGAAGCCGCTCAAGATTCGGATCAAGACTGAAATAGGGGTAGTTCGGAAATCCGCCGTCGGCTGCGGTCTCCAGCCATCGAACTGCCTCGTCAGGCCTGCCCATCACTGCATATGCTGACGCTATGTTGTAGGCCGTGTGGTGGAAATGGCCAAAACCGCTGCCGATCTCATTCGCTTTCAGGATCCGCTCTTCAGCTTTATGATGTTCGCCTGTCTTTGCGAGCACCAAGGCCTTGATACTTGTGAAGCTTCCCCCCTCATCTTGAGGAAACCTACTTAGATGCTCGTCTGCAATCGCTTCCGCCTCCTGTAGCCTTCCCAATTGGATCAATGTCTCACCCAGACTTCGGTCCATTAACAAAGGAGTATGCTCCTCTCGTGGAATTGTCTTAAATACCGCTATAGCTTCGTCAAACCTACCCTCGTACTGCAGATAGACCCCGATGCGGAAACGAGCAAGGGTGTTGTTAGGATTCAGCTCGAGCGCCTTTCTCACGCTGGCAAACGCTTTGTCTTCAAGTCCGATATGCGAATAGACCAGCGAAAGTTGATGGTGGGTCTCATCAGAATTCGGATCGATCGCTAAAGAGCGTTTGTAAGCGCTGATCGACTGTTCATGCGGAAAACGGTTCGTATTGGTCCAAAGGATCAGCCCACGGGCAAAGTGGGCTTCGGCAAGCTCACGATTCAATTTGAGAGCTTTTTCGATCGCGACTTCCGCGTTCTCATGATGCTGCTTCCGATCTGGCCCCGCACTGAACTTGAAAGCCATCGTGTTGTGAGCACGAGCAAGTTGTGCGAAAGCCTCCGCGAGATTCGGGTTCAGCGATACCGCTTCCTGCAGCAGAGCGATCGCAGCTTCTGTATCCGCTCGATTCTCGTTGGCAACTTTCACCTTGCCACGAACATAGAGGTCGTACGCTTTGTCTTTATTGTCTGCAAGACCAGGTAGGTTAAGGCTTGGATCGGGGCTTCCCGGGGTGGATGGATTGTACGAAAAGAGAGAGGAATTGGTTGCGAGCCATACGGAACTGATCAACAGAACGGCCGCAACGGTTGCTGCAGCCATTGGCAAATGACGAGATCGTACAGTGAAACTGTGAGGGATCGAGGTTTCGGCATCGGCCTCTAAGTCGCCGATTTTATCTTTTGTCTCCCCAGGCTGATCCCCTGAATCGGACTGTACCGCATCAAATCGTTCTAAAAGCTTCGCCCAGTCGGAATGTCCTACGAGGATATGTGCTCCGCTCTCAGTTGGCCGCGCGAACGGAAGCCCACTAGCGCCGGACGCAGCGGAGCCTTCTGTGGATTCGCCCAGGGTCGAACCATCTCTATGCTTCCAATGGAAGAATCCGACCTTGTCGACTATCGCTTCAAATCGACATTCTGTTCGAAGCGAGTCGAATCGAGGATCCTTTCCGAGCCAGAGGACGAACGGATCGCGCATCTCGTAGGCTTGTTCAACGAAGTCCATAGCCCTTTTAGTTTCACCGAGAGCACCATAGACGGCGGCAAGGTGCGTGGGCGACGTGATATGCTCCTTCATAGCCTCTTCGAGCCTTGCAGCGGTCTCAAACGCCCGAGCACGATCCCCTGCGATCGCAAAAGCGTAGCCTGCCCATCGGAGGGCTGGCTGGCCATCGGGACGCTTGAGTAGTCTGTCGTATCCGGCAAGAGCCTGGACCTCTAGGCCCATTTGCTCCTGGGCCCAACAGATGGTCCATGCAGGGATAATATGGCCGGGAGAAACGGCGAGCATCTTTTGACACACTTCTATCGCTTGCTGATATCTTCCTCCGAGAAAGTGTGCGATCGCAAGAATGTTCGCGTTGTGTATACCCGCCAAATCATCGGTTTGGGCACGATCGATGTGTGTAAGTGCCTCGACGTCACGACCTTGAAACATATAAGTTTCACCAAGCATTCTGTTCGCGGTTGCCGAATGCGGATTCAGTCCGAGAGCTTTCTTGAGATTTGCCTCTGCAGATCGAAAGTCCCAGCCGGCGATCAGGTCAACATATCCTACAGCGGAAAAATACTCAGCTGAGTCGGCCCTAAGATCGCGAGCCCGTCGAAGGGCCGCTCGGGCTTCGCGAAACCCTGTGTGAGGTTCCTTCAATCCCACTATCACTTCTAAGGTGGCGAGCTCCGCTGACAGCGAAAGTGCGGGGATAAAATCGCGATCGATCGTCATCGCTTCGGAAATGAGTCGGCGAGCTTCTAATGTCGTTGGCGCGGTCATCTGACAGTACCTGACCCGCGCTTGCTGAACCGCCTCGAACGCAGTTCTGAAACCTGTATTCCGATCCCGCGGAATTCCAAGAAATCCGCCACCGGATCCCTCTCCGACCGGGCCGTCTCTGTCAAACGAACGGACCAGGGCGACGAACCTGTATCCGTGTTTCGGTATTGTTTCGATGTATTTAGGTTCGGTGGACCTGTCCCCGAGGAACTGGCGGATCGAGTAGATCGCTTTACCAAGATTGTTCTCTTCTACGATCGAATCTGGCCAGACGGTAGATAGTAGCTCTTCTTTCGTAACGAGGGTGCCGCGGTTTCGAACTAAGTGGACAAGAGTTTGGAAGGCTTTTTCGGGAAGAGCTGCGTTCGAAGCCCCGCCAAAACGCTCAAGTCTGCGTTCGCCGACGTCGAGGCAAAACTCACCGAACTCGTATAACTCCCTGCTGTCTTTGGACATACGGGCCTGCTGTGAACGGGAAACAAAACGGAAAAAGAAATTCAGCAAAACCGAAAGACCTTGACCCCGGATCTCCGCTAGGCTTCGAGCCGGAAAGAAATAAGTCGTGCTTGGCCCGATAACCAGCCCACAGTTTAGCGCCAAGCAAACTTCGGAACAATAGTTTTGTTTGCTGGTATCGGTATGCCGGTAGGTGGCACTAAATGGCCGATCACCGTGCTTCTAAGGAGAAAAAATGATGTACTTTAAGTCTCGAAGCTTCGAACGCCTCATTTTCGGATTGCTTTTTGTGGCAGGAGCCGCCACATTATCGTTTGCTAATGGTGCCGATATAATCAAGGAATGGAACATCGAAGCGGCCCGCCTCGTCGTTCCGTCCGGCCCACCAGTCCACCAGACTCGCCTAATGGCCATCCATCAAATAGCAGTGCATGACGCGGTCAATGGCATCACGCGTAGATACCATACATATCTGCCGCGCGTGGACGCTCCTGACCATGCCTCGCCGGAAGCCGCTGCGATCGCCGCTTCCTACTACACACTGTGCAGCTTCTTCCCAACACAATGTGACCCTCTCTACGCACTGTTCGTCAATAGCCTCGCGGCGAATGGCCTTGAACTCGACGATCCCGGGATACCTTTCGGTGCCACCGCGGCCCAGGCAATACTCGATGCAAGAGCCGATGATGGGGCGGGACAGGCCCAGTTTGTGTTCGACCCGGTAAGTCTCCTTCCGGGGGTGTGGCATCCGCGATCCGGTCAGACGGCCTTGCGTCCGGGTTGGGGAGCCGTGCGGCCATTTGTCCTTGAGAGGGCCTCGCAATTCCGCCCAAAGCCCCCGCCCGGCCTCGGCAGTCGCGTCTATCTACGCGATCTGGAAGAAGTTCGGATCTTAGGCAGGCTCGGGAACGAATGTACGATGCTGGGCCAAGCCAATTGCCGAACCACCGAGCAAACCGCGATCGCCGTCTTCTGGCGTGATGGGTCACCTGTAAATGTGTGGAATCAGCCGATGCGACACTTTGCGTCTCTCGCGGGATTTGATATCTCGACCGCGGCGTGGGCCTACGCGATGCTCAATATAACAGGCGCCGATTCAGGTATCGCGTGTTGGGAAGCTAAGTATGGTATCGATGGAATATCGGGCGGATATAATTTTTGGCGTCCACAGTCTGCAATTAACTATGCCGACGGAAACGCCAGTTGGGTACCGGTACACACCACACCGCCACACCCGGAATATCCCGCGGGACATACGACCAATAGTTCGGCAATGGCCTCGATGCTGGCTTACATCTTTGGCGACTACCCCGGGGAAAAGATCGCAGCAACTGTCGGTTCCGCAACCCGGGAATGGGATTCGTTCACCGAAGCGGCCGATGAGGTGATCGATGCTCGTGTTTACTCAGGCATCCACTTTCGCCATACGGACGAGATCGGAGCACGCCAGGGCAAGAAGGTGGCGCGATACGTTTGGAATCACACTTTGAAACCTTGTCGGGGAAAAGGCAAGTGCAAATAGTTTCCCGAAGAGCCTAATGCCCCGCAGAAGTCGGGCGAGACCTCCCGTGGTCTCGCCCGCATTTTCTATGTCGCGTCGGCTTCACTCCCGATCTGCCACCAGCTAATGGCGAAGAGCACTCCCAACAGTGCGTCGATGGCGGCGCCGATGATGATCTGCCCCGACGTCCGGCCGGTGTAAACGAGCACGGCGACCGCGATGGCGAAGCTGAATTTCTCGACCAGCGCGGCAAATATCAACGGCCTGTATTTTTGCGGATCGGTCGCGATGGTGATCAACACCAACTGGAACGCCACCGCAACGCCGATAAACCCATAATAGAACTCAGGGTGCGTAAGCGTGGGTATTTCGCCCATCATTCCGGTCTCGATCAGATATTGCGGCACGAGTACCAGCAGCCCGTAAATACCTGCGATCAAAAATGTGTACCTTGCGAATTTCATAACTTGCCTATAATACACGCGAAAAGCGTCGGTGGTTTGTTCGATACGGCGGCGGCCCGCCCAAAACCGCGGCCGAGCCAGACGCGCCGGTCGCGTCCAAGCACGATGCGGCTCCAACCTCGACTCGCCCGTGCGAGAGTGATGACCGGTACATGTTTCCGGCGGGTTGGAAACCGCCTGGAAACCTGTTGGAAACCGGTTTGGAAACTGCCCAAAAGCCGCTGTAAGTTAGTGTCGCCGCTGATGTTACAACATTTGGGAAGAGCGGAAACCTTAGTTTCTCTCAAAAAAGATTCCAAACTCTTCCTTCCTTCGCTTCCGGGGCTTTCCTAACCTGGCCGCACCCGGCCGATGCACCTGTTCTCAAAGAACCCTATCCCATCCGGCAGTGCGAACCGCCGAACGCACGCCGTTGCAAGTATAGCACCTTTCACCGATCCCCGTCAGCACGTATGTAACAACGAAAAAAGGCGGTGGCGTGGAGTCGAGAGGGTCCTTGCCGCCGACCGCCGCTCGCAACAGGTCCTTCCACTCCCTGACCGAGGCCGTCGGCCAAATGTGTTTGACAGCCCGTGCCATTCAATATAAATTGTCTCGCAGAATGCATTCCCGCATGCGTTCGAAAGAATTTAACTCTGCCCCCAAGGGCGTTGTTCATTTCAGATTTTCTCTCACGAGCTGAATCTCCGAAGGAGGCTGTCTGAAAAGGCGGTCTTTTTTTTGGTGCGGAACTTTGCCTTCGATTGTCAATGGGAACCTGCGCTATACTTGAGACAAATGGCTTGCAAGCAACCAATATATGAACGAATTCTTTGAGAACCGGAAGCCATGGTCAGAACGCAAACATCGATTGTTACTAAAGTACTTGCCTCCTTTTAGCGCGAAGGTTGCTACCACAACACGAAACCGAAAGATTTTTGTCGTCGATGGGTTTGCTGGAGCTGCAAGGTATGATGATGGCAGCAAGGGATCCCCGGTTCTGATAGCGGAGTTTTCGGACGTCTGCGCAGGCTGGTCGAACCCAGTTTCACTGCACCTCATAAATATTGAACCAGACAAAAAGAATGAGGGAATTTTTTCGAGCCTAGAGCTCGCTACCACTCAATGGGTATCTAAGGGAAATGTAGTCAACATCCGAAAGGATTTTCGATCGGCTCTTCCCGAAGTATTGCAGTTGATCAGCGAAGCTCCTTCATTGTTTTTTGTTGATCCATTTGGACCGACATACGTTCACTTTAACGATTTGCGCCCGATACTTGAACGGCCCCAGAGAATTACTGAGCTTATAGTCAACTTCGATCAGGATGGATTGCGGCGAATTCTTGACGCGGCACTCTCCGAAAATACAAATCCAAAAGCCGCACAAACCAACTCCAACAACATTTCTATGGTTGTAGGGACTACAGGATGGAAGAAGAAAATTATCGGGGCGAACCTATCGTCTGATGAGGCGGAAGATATATTGGTATCCGAATACATGGACAATATCGCTAGGTTCGGCTACGCCGTTGTCGCGTATCCCATCCGCGAGGCCCTTACTTCGGGTACCAAATATCATTTCGTTTACTGTACCCGGCATTCGGACGGTATCGCCTTGATGAATGACTTTATCCGTGAAGAAGAGGATCTGTTATATGGCGACCATGTCGAAGATAGAATTCCATTGTTCTCTAATGAGGCGTCGCTTTCGAATGCCATCGCTAGTCGAAGGCGGCGACTCCGTGGGCAGGTTGAGAACTATGTCAGCAAAAAACAAACGGTTACGAGAGAACAAATCCGCACGGATCTCATTCGAGAGAACTTTGGAGACTTTCACGGCAAGGACTTTACGGCGGTAGTAAGAGAATTGTTAGAGAGCGGCGTGCTTCGAACAGCATCGAGCAAAACTAGGATAAATGACACAGAGCTTCTTTACACTAAGAACTTTCCCAGAAGTAGGTGATCAATGGGTGCAAAATCAACTATTGAATGGACTGAATCAACGTGGAACCCTGTGACCGGCTGCAACAAGATTAGTCCGGGATGCAAGAACTGTTACGCCGAGAGAATGGCGAAGCGGCTCCATGCTATGGGTCAAAGGAACTATCGGAACGGATTCAAGTTAACACTTCAGCCTCACATGCTGGAACTCCCGCTGCGGTGGAAGAAGCCTCAGACGATTTTCGTGAATTCGATGAGCGATTTATTTCACAAAGACGTTCCGCTCGAATATATTCAGAGCGTCTTTGACGTGATGAAGCGCGCCCACTGGCACCGCTTTCAGGTATTGACGAAGCGTTCGGATCGACTAGAAAGACTCGCTTCGCATTTGGAATGGACACCGAATATTTGGATGGGAGTTTCAGTTGAGTCCCAGAAGTACATTGCACGAATCAATAATCTCAGAAACACCGACGCGAAAACCAAGTTTCTTTCGTTGGAACCTCTACTCGGTCCGCTGAAGAACCTTAATCTTGAGGGAATCGATTGGGCTATCGTGGGCGGAGAAAGCGGATCTGGTGCAAGGCCAATGTTGATCGACTGGGTAACACGAATTCGCGAGGAATGTATCGATGCAAATGTCGCTTTCTTCTTCAAGCAGTGGGGTGGAGTACAGAAGAAACGCACGGGTCGCCTTCTGGAAGGACGAACTTGGGACGAAATGCCGGGTGACAAGAGTGTTAGGTTTGCGGCCTAACTTGTCCAACGATTGCGGAAAACCGACTTTTTCACGTGAAATCTGAGACCAGCGATTTTCCAACAGTCAGACCGAACCGGAAGTCGGGAAATGAAAAATTTTCGTTCAACGGACGGGCGCTCGAAATTGACCTTTTATCGTTCTGGCAATGGTTTGGATCCGATCTCTTGAGCAATACGGCGCGGGGAATTTTAGCGGAGTTTATCGTTGCGAAAGCGCCGGGTATCGCTGATAAGCTTCGATTGGAGTGGGACGCCTATGATCTTCTGACCAGCGACGGCATCAAGATCGAGGTCAAGTCAGCGGCCTACATTCAGTCCTGGTTTCAGAAGAAGCCCTCGACGATAGCATTTGGCATCCAGCCGGCCCGGGCTTGGGATAATGAAACCAATGTCTTGGGAACCGAGCCAAAGCGACATGCCGATCTTTATGTGTTCGCACTCCTCGCCCACAAAAGGCAGGAAACTATCGACCCGTTGAACCTGGACCAGTGGGAATTCTATGTCCTGCCAACCTCGGTGTTGAACGAAGCCTGCCCGGTACAGAAGAAGATCAGCTTGTCTCGCGTGATCGGACTGGGAGCAACGAAGACCGATTATGAGGGGTTAGCTGAGACGATTCGCGCACGGCTAATGACCGGATGAGGCCGCGATTTCGTAAATGTTCGGCTAAAGCCGATAAGAAAAAAGGATAGGACCATGTCCACGCTCTAAAGAGCGTGGCAATTGATTTGCGCAAATTGGCAAGCTTCTGGATTTTGCACATGAGCTCTAGGAAATTACCGCTAGCTTTGGGAATTGCCGCTAGCTTTGGCCGGTCAATCTGTTTGTTTTTACCGATATCGACCGATCAACGATCAATGAAGGCGTGTTGCCCAAAGCGAGATGAAGATCGAACTAGATGGGGAAACACGCCCCTCCGATGGAGCTTAGCGATAATTGGACGGTATCGCGTTCTGCAAGCATTTCGTTCCTACGGAACTAAATACCGAAGAATTCAGCCTCGTAGAGGCGAAATGTTAGTAGTAGCGCATGGAAAATGAATGATGAAGCTCCGTAGGAGCGACACGAAATGGCAAATGCATATACGCAAATTTATGTTCAGGTTGTTTTGCCGTCCAAGGACGTGCGTGCTTGATAAATCCTGAATGGAGAGAAGAATTATTCAAATACATCGCCGGCATTCTAAGAGATCAAGGAATCAAATTGGTAGCGATCGGCGGCGTTGCGGATTAACCCCATAAGATCGCACTTTCAGATCTGGTCCGTGACATAAAAGCTAATTCGAGCAAATTGATAAACGAAAAGGGATCTGTCCGTGGCAAATTCTATTGGCAAGAATTTGTTTAATTGGATCGTATAAATGTCGCTCCTACGGAGCTAAATGATCTTTGATGGTTTTGCGTACTACAAACATTACGCTCCGATGGAGCTAAACAACGCAAATTCATAAAGCGAATGAAGATCGAAATGTTTAGGACTGGTCACTAGCTTCAGCTAGTGGTTAAGAAGGCAGAATAAAACCCCGGGCTTTAGCACAACCGGCGGTACGTTTGGCTAATGCCAAGACATTTTGTTGGGCAATTATTAAAGGGCGTATTAAGCGTCCTTTTTGTTTTTGGGAGGTGCGCGACGGTTTTCGATCTTTGATCGAGAAACCTCAGCTTCGTGTTTCTTCCTGTGATTTCGCGGTTCCAGAAAATGAACCACTAAACAACACGAAACAGCACGAAACAAGGCCAACGCGCACCCTCCTTGCCGGCTGGGTTTCCGCCTTTGGGTCGCCCGCTCAAGCACGTCCGGCGAGCGGGGCCGCGCGGTCAGGTGTTTGCGGCCTCGACGGTGCGGAATTTTTCTTCGTCGAGGCCGAAGACTATGAGCCAGAAGATCTTGGCGGCGGAGGCGAGGAGGCCGAAGAGAGCGGCGTACATAAATGTGCTGTAGCCGAGCGGCGGGTAGAGAAATGCGAGCCAGCCGATGGCGGCGACCATGCCGAGCAGGCCGAGCCAGCGGGGCAGGAAGGTGGAGCGAAAGATGAGATAGCCGTCGAGCATGGTTGAGAACCCGAAGAACGCGATCGCGGCTGCGGCGCCGAAGTCGTTCGCCTTTAGAAGGACCAAGGCGAGGGATCGGAGCTGCCCGGCGTCGAATCCGCTCAGGGCCGAGCCGCCGTCGAGCACCCAAAGCGGCGCGATGTAGAGAACGCGGGCGAACGTCTTGACCACGATACCCGTAAACTCGAAAAGGAGCATCAGCAAGGCAAGCGTGCGGCTCACGGGCCTCAGAATGCGGTAGATAAGCCCGGCGGTCACGGCCTGGCACGCCATCTCGATCAGGTAGATCGTGAAACCTGCCAGAAAGAGCCCGCGGTTCGCGAGGATGTTGTCAGCGGTCGCGGCGGCATTGCCGAAATCGATCAGCCGTTCGCTGATAAATCCCTGTGCGATCACACCACCCACAATCGTGAGCAAAAAGAAAACGCCGGCGAGGCGGGCCAAAAGGCGGGGCGATCCGGTTCTCATGCCACGACTCTACGCTTTGCGGACGGAAATGGTTCCGCCTAAAACGCAAAAAAAAGCGCATCCGGGAAGCGGCTTTCGCGCCATGATGCCGGATACGCGAGGAGAAGTTTTAGAGAACGAGCTATACGTCGAGATTCTTTACATCGAGCGCGTTGTCTTCGATAAACTTGCGGCGAGGTTCGACCTGATCGCCCATCAGGACGGTGAAGATGTCTTCGGTCTCGACCGCATCTTCGACGCGTACCTGGAGCAGCGTGCGTTTTTCCGGGTCCATCGTGGTCTCCCAGAGCTGTTCGGGGTTCATCTCGCCGAGGCCCTTGTACCGCTGCATCGAAAGGTCCTTCTTGGCCATCGCGGTGATCTTTTCGAGCAGCTGTGAGCGGGTCGCTATCTCCTCGCTGCGGCCGTTCTCGCCGAGTATGAACGGCCCGGGGAAGTTGGATTCGAGATCGCGCATCAGATCGACAGATTTTTGAAATTCGACATAGCTTGCCATATTCCAGTCAAAGATCACTTTCTGCGAGCTGTTCAGCGTTATCTCGATCTCATACAGGCCGTGCTCGAGATCGGGGATGAGCTCGGTCTTGTAACCCGCATCGGCTATGTGGCCCTCGACCTCTGCCATTAACTCCTCCTGGGCAAAGACCTTTTTCAGCTTTACATCGTGCTTATCGAGGACGCCGTCTTTACCGGCAAATGCCTCGAGCAGGGCCGTCATCAGCCGCGGATCATTCATCAGGCGGCGTGCGAAGCGTGCAGAGTAATTCTGGAACTCGGTCGTCTGCTCGAGCGCCTTTGAAAGCTCACGCCCCTCGACAATGCGGTCGCCGATCCTCACCTGAACGTCATCGGTGCCCATCCGCATCAGATAGCGGAACATACCTTTTTCGTCCTTTATGTACTCCTCTTTGCGGCCGCGTTTTACCTTGTACAGCGGCGGCTGGGCGATATAGACATAGCCCTGTTCGACGAGCTGCGGCATCTGCCGGTAAAAGAAGGTGAGCAGCAGCGTGCGGATGTGCGATCCGTCGACATCGGCGTCCGTCATCAGGCAGATCTTGTGATAGCGGAGCTTGCTGAGGTCGAAGTCGTCCTTTCCGATGCCGGTCCCGAGTGCGGTGATGAGCGCCTTTATCTCGCCGTGGCCGAGCATCTTGTCAAAACGCGCCTTTTCTACGTTCAGTATCTTGCCCTTGAGCGGAAGCACGGCCTGATTCTTTCGGTCACGGCCCTGCTTTGCCGAACCGCCGGCCGAATCACCCTCGACGATGTAGATCTCCGATTTCGCGGGATCTTTCTCCTGGCAATCGGCGAGCTTGCCCGGCAGGCCCGAGCCGGCCATGGCACTCTTACGGACGATCTCACGCGCCTTTCGGGCGGCTTCGCGTGCACGTGCGGCATCGACCGCCTTGCCGACGATCTTTTTGGCCACGGAAGGATTCTGTTCAAAGAATTCGCCGAGCTTCTCGTTCAGGAACGATTCGACCTGTCCTTTGACGGGGGAATTGAGTTTGCCCTTGGTCTGCCCTTCGAACTGGGGCTGCGGGATCTTGACGCTGATCACCGCTACCAGACCCTCGCGGACGTCATCGCCTGACAATGCGACCTTTGCATTTTTCATCAGGCCCGTGCTTTCCGCATAGTTGTTGATCGTTCTCGTTATCGCCCCGCGAAAACCCGAGAGGTGCGTGCCGCCGTCGACGGTATTGATGTTATTGGCGAACGTAAATATCTTTTCGTCGTAGCTGTCGTTGTACTGCATCGACACTTCGATCGAGAGTTCGTCGGCGATCTGCTCGAAATAGAGCGGTTCGTCGTGCAATGGGCTCTTGTTGCGGTTCAGGTGCTTTACGAATTCCGCGATGCCGCCCTTGTAATAGAACTCATGCGACCTCTCTTCCTCTTCGCGTTCGTCCTTTATGAATATCCGAATGCCCTTATTGAGAAATGCCTTTTCACGAAGCCGCTCGGAGAGCTTGTCAAAGCTGTAAACCGTCGTTTCGAATATGTCAGGATCGGGTTTGAAGGTGATCTTGGTGCCGCGCTTTGATGTTGTGCCGGTCTCTTTCAAAGGTGCGACCGGTATGCCCACGGCAAACTCCATCTCGTGCGTCTTTCCGTCGCGCCAGATCTCGAGCTTCAGCCATTCCGATAGAAAATTAACGCACGAAACGCCGACGCCGTGCAGGCCGCCCGAAACCTTGTACGAGTTCGAGTCGAACTTACCGCCCGCGTGGAGTACGGTCATCACGACCTCGGCAGCAGAGCGGCCCTCCTGCTTGTGCATATCCGTGGGGATGCCGCGGCCGTTGTCTATTACCGTGACCGAGTTATCGACGTGGATCGCGACCTCGATCGTGTCGCAATAACCCGCGAGGGCCTCATCGACGGAGTTATCCACCACCTCATACACAAGGTGATGGAGGCCAATGTCACCGGTCGAGCCGATGTACATCGCCGGCCGTTTTCTGACCGCATCCCGGCCCTCCAGGACCGTTATCGAATCCGCACTATAATCTGTCTTTGCTTTAGCCAATTTCGTTAAAACCTCTTAATAACTAACCTTCAATTGTAACGATCTCGCCAACCTCTATTCGTTCGAGGGCTTTCGTTCGCCTTTGGTAGAAGGGGTGAAAGTGAAACAAACCTGTTGGTTCGTGCCGACAGGACAAGGATGGCGATCGGTAGATCTGCGATTCGCTGTTGGTGTTCAATGCTCTTATCTACGGTGACAAGGACTTCATAGAACTCAGCGGCCGCACTTATAAGCTTTCCATTCTTTAACCCTTTAAATCCGGCTTGATCGATCGTAAAAACTTCGTGGTCTGGGAACTCGCGGCGAAGCCGCCTCGGGACGCATTCGTCAAGCAGCAACTTCATATTCTTCGAGCAATTTCACCTTGTACAATTCGAGAACACCGATAACCTGGTCACGGTCGACAGTCGGGAAATCATCAAGAAAGACACCCAAGCTGTCACCCCCTTCGAGATAATCGAAGAGATTCTGGATCGGTACACGTGTACCCCAAAAAACCGGGGTTCCGCCGAGTTTCTCGGGATCGGACTCGATCAAATTTTGCGGTGTTCGGTTACTCATTCAGAATGCCTCGACTGTTCTTACAATGGCCTTGGGAATCAATGAACTACAATACGTCTATGCAAGCCCATTACCACTAAGGATCAAAAGAAAATTATACCATTTCGGAGGGCCTTTGGATAATGCTAAAGGGGGCTAATTTACGGGGTGAAACGGCCAGAACAAGGGCACCAGAAGCATTGAAACCGTAAAGACGATGATCGTCAGGATAGAACCGATCTTGACGAAATCCATGAAGCGGTAGCGGCCCGGCGTATAGACCAGCACGCAGGCCGGCTCAAGCGGGGTGATGAAGGAGAATGAGGCCGCGTAAGTTACTGCAACGATGAAGGTTCGCGGGTTGAGGCCGAGCCCGGCCGCCGCCTTTACGGCCACCGGCAGTACCACAAGAGCCGCGGCCTGATTCGACATCGGCTGAGTCAAAAGCACCGTTAGGGCAAAGAATCCGGCAAGTATCGCGGTCGGGCCGTAGGCCCCGAAATACAACTGTATCAGTCCGGCAAGGTATTGATCGGCCCCGGTCTTTTCCATCGCGATGCCAAAGCTCATCATACAGGCGATAAGGACGAGGAGGCGAAAATCGATCAGCGGATACATCTCGGCATACCTGATCGTTTTGGTAGCAAGCAGCAAAAGCACGCCAATGAGGACACACACGGCGAGCGGGATATCGATGCCGACCGTGATCTTTGCCAGCGAGAGCGTGAGAAAGAGAGCGAAGGCACCTATCGCCCATTTACGTTTTTCGATCCGGAAACTCGATTGAGAGAGGTCTTCGAGAAGCAGAACCTCACGCTCGGTGACGAGGATCTCAACATCGTCCCGCTTTCCCTGAACGAGCAGCACGTCGCCAAAACGCAGCATTACGTCGCTGAGCTTGTTTATGAAAGTGTCGCCGTGTCGGTTAACGGCCAGCACGGTGAGGTCGTAGGTCTGCCGAAATCGAAGTGTCCGCAGCGTCTGGCCGACTAACTGGGAATCGCGCATCACCATTACTTCGAAAAGCTCGATATTGCCGCCCTCGAGCAGCACATCGTTCAAGGTGAAATCGGGTTTGATCTCGAGGCCGATCTCTTCTTTTACGCGCAGAATGTCGGAGATCGTTCCTTCGACGATCAGCCGGTCGCGGCGCTGCAGGCGGACGTCGGCGGACGGGTTGGCGATCCGCTGATCTTCATCGCGGATAATGCCGAGGACGTTCAGTTCCAGCTCGGTACCGATGTTTGCTTCGTCCAGGGTCTTTCCGACGAGCGGCGATTCGGGAAGTACGAGCAGTTCGGAGACGTACTCGCGCATGTGGTACTGCTCCGTTCGAGATTCTTCGCCGCCGCGGTTAGGAAGCAGAAGCCGCCCGAAGAGGAGCATATAGGTCATTCCGACCGCAAAGGTGATGACGCCCACGGTCGTGAGCTCGAACATCGAGAACGGCTCCTGTCCGTAGCGGACGATCGCTCCGCTTACGGCAAGATTGGTCGATGTTCCGATCAGCGTACAGCTGCCGCCAAGGATCGCTCCGAACGCAAGCGGCATTAAGAGCTTTGACGGGGCCAACCTTGCTTTTGCCGCGAGGCCGATGATAACGGGAAGGAACATCGCCGTGGTCGTCGTATTCTTCAGCACCGATGCCGAGACCGCGGCCGTGGTCATTATCAGGGCGGTAAGGACGAAGACGTTGTCGCCCGCAAGTTTGTGCATCCTGCGGCCGATAAGATCGACCAGGCCAGTCCGAATGAGGCCGCCGACCAGGAGGAACAGCCCGGCGATCGTGATGACGACGTCGTTCCCAAAGCCGGCGACCGCCTCCTGAATCGTCAGGACTTGTGTCAAGACAAGCGCGATTACCAGGATGATGCCGATAACGTCGACCGGGAGTTTCTCCGTCGCGAACAAAACGATCGCTAGAACAAGGAGCAGGAGTGTGATGGCGACGGGATCCATGTTGGGAAAGAATATAGAAGTTTCCTTGAATTTGAAAGCACGGTTTTTTCGGTATTCGCACGAATTCGCTCTGGTGCAATACGACAACAGCGCCCTTGCCGCGGTTGACTGAAAAGGACAAACTTGCGACGATGTGGGCGCACAAGGCTCACCCTCAAAATGAATATGAAGATCTTCAAACGATACATAGCGCCGCTTTTTCTCCTCCTCGCTTTTTCCCAGTTTGTCCTTGCACAGTCGATCGAAGAAAAGGTCAAAGAGATCGACGAATATGCAAAGACGGTACTGGCAACGCACGGAGGCCCGGGTTTTGCGGTAGCGGTCGTCAAGGACGACAAGGTCGTGTTGGCGAAAGGATACGGCAGCCGCGAACTGGGCAAGGACCAGCCGGTGGACGAGAACACATTGTTCGCGATCGCGTCGAACTCAAAGGCGTTCACGACCGGCGTGCTCGCGACCCTTGTCGATGAAAAGAAGATCGGATGGGACGACAAGGTCTCGCAATATCTGCCCGAATTTCAGATGTACGATCCGTGGGTGACAAGCGAGCTTACGATCCGCGACCTGGTGACACACCGCGTCGGGCTCGATACGTTCAGCGGCGACCTGCTGTGGTATGAAACGACGTACAGCGCCGACGACATTCTAAAGCGGGTCAGGTTTCTAAAACCGGTCTCAAGCTTCAGGACGCGATTCGGCTATCAAAACCTGATGTTCATCGCGGCCGGCAAGGTGATCGAGAAAGTGACCGGAAAGCCCTGGTGCACGGTGGTGCGTGAACGCATCCTGACACCGCTTGGGATGAGCCGGACGACGTGCGGTTTCGGCTCTCTCGGCGAAAATGCCGCCTTGCCCCATAACGAATCGGGCGGCGGCAAGCTCCGTCCGCTGCCGCACGGGAACGTCAACGGCGGTTACGGGGCGGTCGCCCTAAATTCGTCGGTTGCCGATCTTTCAAAGTGGGTCCGCACCCAGCTCGCCAAGGGAAAATTTGAAGGCAAACAGATCTTTAGCGAAGCCCGATCGTGGCAGATGCATCAGCCGTATCTCGCCCAGCAGATCTCGGAGAACGCATCGCGGGCAAATCCCACAAGACATTTTTCGGGTGTCGGGATGGGTTGGTTCGTCTACGACTATTACGGCCGGAAGATCGTTAACCACAGCGGCGGCCTCGACGGTATGTTGTCTTATACCGTTCTGATCCCGGAGGAGAATGCCGGTTTTGTAGTGCTTTCGAACAGCGAAGGGCCGGGTTTTGCGATCATGATGAACAAGATCCGCGACCTGCTGGTAAACGCCCCGAAACGCGACTACAACGCCGAGGCCCTCGAGCAGGCGAAACGCGGAAAGGAAGCCGCCGCAGCCGAGACCAAACGCATCGATGCGACCCGCGTATCAAACACGAGACCCACACTCGCATTGGCCCAATATGCCGGCACCTACAGCGACGAGATGTACGGGGACATCACCATCGCAGACGAAGGCGGCAAGCTCGTTATGCGTTTTTTGCCGGCACCAAACTTTGTCGCCGACCTCGAACATTGGCACTACGACACCTGGGTGATCAAATGGCGGCCGTCGGTCTCATACAACTTCCCGCGTGGCTTCGTTACCTTTACCATCGACAAGAACGGTAAGCCCGACGAACTGAAAATAGACCAGCCGAATAACGACTTCTGGTTCTACGAGCTGCATCCGAAACGGGCCGGAACGACCGCGACCGGGAACTGATATACTTAAGATCCATGAACATCAAGGTCATAATTGAAAGCGGCGAGGATGGGTATTTTGTGGCTCGCGTGCCTTCATTAAAGGGCTGTTGGTCACAAGGTAAAACCCGCGAAGAAGCACTCGAAAATATTCGCGAAGCAATTGACCTGTATCTTGAGCCTGAGGGAAGTCACGAAAAAATGAAACATCTGGACGGTCGTTTGATCGTCTTTCCTTTCCACGACGAGATCGACCGTTTCACGTTGAAAATGTGCGTTGGCGGATGCTGAGATCGATGTCGAGGATTCCCTCAGTGTCTTAAAGTGATCCGAAAACTCGACAAGACCGCGCATTTTGTGTGAGAATTCTCGTTCTATTAACACTTTAGTACTTAGATAAGAGCAAGAAGGAGTTAGTTTTATTGATGTCAGAAGAAGCAGTTAAGGCAGCTGAAGCGCCCGAAGAAGCGGCGGCAGAGGCTGCGACCGAGGATATTCATTATCAAGCGGTCGAAAAAGAAGGTTCGGTAACAGCGATCTGGGAGATGCAGGGACAAAAGCATATCCGCACGATCGATCCCCGCTCCAGCGAAGGCAAACAGATCCTCGCCCTTTTCGAGACCGCAGCGTAAGATCCTCGAATAAAGAATCTACACGAATGCTCACGAAATTTGTCGTGCAGCGTTCGTGTTTTTTGCGCCCGGACCTCACTCCCCATTATTCAGTAGGTCGATCGGTCTGCCGCTGGCAGCTTCAGTGGATAAGTGGTTAGTGGTTAGTCAGAACGGCAGCAGCCCTGAGATCGGATGGTCGGAGGTGTCGAGATCTCGGCCGCCTGCCTCCGCGACTTTAACGACCCCGATCCCGGCGGACGTGAGGAATATCCGAGCTGCTTCCGTTAACTCTTCGATCCCGACCGCGACCTCTTCGCACTCGATGTTTTCAAGGATGTATTCCCGCGTCGTTCCGGGCAGACAGCCGGTCGCGAGGCTCGGAGTAAATAGCTTTCCGCCTTTTTCCCAAAACACGTTAGCCATACAAGCAGACGCGATCTCACCACGTTCGTTCAGCCGGATCGCTTCGTGAAAGCCCCGATTCGACGCTTCTTCCCAGGCGAGCAGATGGTCAAGATAATTGCACGATTTGATACCAACAAGCGGCGAGGTCGTGTTGATGCGGTGCGGCGAGACGGTGAGTTCGAAGTTCGCGGGGATCGGCCGGCGCTCGGCGACGATGATCGAGAGCGCCGTCCTCGTTTCTGGTTTCTCGTGCGACCAAATACGGCTCGGCGATTCGTCGGAGAAAGCGACCCGCGCCCGGCCATTGATCAGGCCAGCATTAGAGACTGCCTCGATCAAGGCTTCTAACGTTGACGATTCATTATGGCCTGAAAGGTCAATGTCGAGAGCGGCCGCATGCGAGGCAATACGGTGCCAGTGCTTCTCCCAGAGAACGGGGCGGCCGTCTTTGATAGCAGCCGTCGTAAAAACTCCCTTTCCGTAGAGTGTTGCCGCACTAAGATTCGCATCCGGCATCAGTTCTCGATACGGGCGTCGTCGCCGTGACTGTCCGCGATCCGACCTTTCCGGTCACGACAAAACTCTGCGACGAGTTCGGCAAAGAGGTCGCTTTTTTCCTCCATCGGAACGTGGCCGCAGTTTTTGAGGACGACGAGCCGCGAGTGAAGGATGGAATCGTGCAGGCGGTAGCCGTCCGTCACGGGAATGACCTTATCGTCCTCGCCCCAGATGATGAGCGTCGGCTGGTTTATGAGGTGCGCGTCGTATGTGATCCGGTTCGCGTGCCAGTTGCGTGACGTGGCGAGCAGCGAGTGGTGTGCGTCGGCTGCGGCGAGCGGGCGGACGATGGCGTCGACGCGGTCCTGCGAGATAAGATCGTAATTGGCCGGCGAGAGCGTTTTTTTCATACGGTGCCGGTGGAATGCCTTTGTATCGGCCAGGAACGGTGCGATCGCTTCGCCGATGCCTGGGACCGAGACCAGGCGAAGGATCGGATGTTCTTTAACCCTGTCGTTCGCGACCGCATCGACCAGCACCAGCTTCTCAACACGTTCGGAATAGTCGAGAGCGAGTGTGCCGGCGACGGCCCCGCCGTATGAACTGCCGATGATCACCGCCTTGCCGATCCCGAGCCGGTCCATGAACCGCGCGACAATGCGGGCCTGCGAATCGATCGAATAATCGAACCAGCGGGGTTTATCGGAAAAGCCGAATCCAAGAAGATCGATGGCGAAGACGCGAAATCCCGCCTCGGCCAGCATAGGTGCGACCGTGCGCCAGACGTACGTTGATGCTGTATATCCGTGGATCAGCACAAGCGGCGGGTTCGCGGCATCGCCGAACTCCTGAAAGTGCACGCTTGCACCGTCAACGTTCACAAAATTGGAGCGGTCAGAATGCTCGACCTCTCCGGCCACGTCGCCCCACTCGACGGTTGCCGACCGCGTCAACATTTTTACAGCGACCGCAGCCCCGACGGCTCCGGTCAATCCCAATGCTATATTTCGGAGTTTCACGTTGGTTAGTTTAGCCCAAAACGACTTTCGGCTGTATCACTTTCTCAGAATCGACGTAAATGCCGATCGCGATCAGCTCGCCGGCCGGTGACGTCATTCGGATCCGCTCGCCCTCGGCGAACCGGCCCGAACGATCTCGTGTTGACATTCCATTCAAGGTTTTTGCGACGCGATCCTCGCTAAGCACGAACTCCGGCAGATCCTCGACCGCTTCCCAGATCGACCGCAGATGCTCCGCGGGCGAGGGCGAACCCTGAAGTTCGTCGAGTGTGACGGCTTGAACGATCTTGAACCGGCCGGCTCGCGTTCGGCGAAGCTCGGTGAGGTGAGCGCCGAGCCCGACCTCCCGGCCGATATCCTCGGCCAGCGTGCGGATGTAGGTCCCGGCGGAGCAAACCACTCTAATGCGGGATGCGGACGGCGAAGTGCGGAAAGCGGGATCGAGCAGCTCCAGCTCGCGAATCTCCACTCTAACCGCCTTACGCTCGATCTCGACGCCTCTCCGCGCAAGCTCGTAGAGCTTTTTTCCCTCGACCTTTTTCGCGGAATACATCGGCGGCGTTTGCATGATGGTGCCGCGAAACTTGGCGAGAGCCTGCTCGAGCTGACCGATCTCGATCGACATTGGACCCTGGACCTGGGACCTTGGACTTCCCATGTTGTCGCCCGTATCGGTTTCGAAGCCGAACTGAACGACCGCCTCGTATTCCTTCTCGTCCTTGTCGAGAAACTGCGCGAGCCGTGTGGCCCGGCCGACAAGAATGACCATCAGGCCGGTCGCAAATGGGTCGAGGGTGCCGGTGTGCCCGACGCGCTTCGTTCTCAGAACACGGCGGACGCGGGCAACAACGTCGTGCGATGTGATGCCCGCGGGTTTGTCTATGATCAAAATACCGTCCACTGCGGTCGATTTTATTTCATTAGACCGTAATTTCTAATTGGCGATCAACTAATCGATAATTGCTCTTGTTATGCGGCGATCCCGTGGACGAAAGATCGAAGATAGTGACCGCGTGATAGGCGACATCGAAAGGGCGCGCGAGCGGACGATGAATCGCGCCGTGAAGCTCCTCGCCGCAAAGCCGCGATCGATAGGCGAACTGCGTGAGCGGCTGCTTGAGAAAAATTGGACGAATGCTGCGATCGTCGATCGCGTGATCGCGAAGCTTGAAGAGTACAAATATCTCGACGATCAGCAGTTCGCGGCTGACCTTGCCGTTTCAAAGCTGCGCCAGAGGCCGCAGGGCAAACGCAGCCTGCTGCGGACGCTCTCGCAGAAAAAGCTAAGCAAAGAGACCGTCGATACGGCCGTCAGGAATGCATTCGAGCAGATCCCGGAAGCGGATCTGATCGATCGGGCGATCGAGAAACGGCTGCGTCTGAAGGGAAGGCCGGAGACGCTCGATGACAAGAAGAAGTTCTTCGATCATCTTCTGCGGCAAGGCTTCGACTTCGGACTGATACGCGAGAAAATGGCTGCGATCGCAAAGGTCGACTTCCCGCTGGAATGAGAATTCACTACGACAACCGTGCCTTCCGCTCGATCTCTAACACCGAAACCGGCGAGGTCGGCCGCGATACGATCTTTAAATACCACCAGGACGGCGACGTCGTTTGGGCTGAGTATTCGGGCGGCGAGATCGTTCGCGGATCATTGATCGCGAAGGTTAGGCCGGATGGTTCGCTCGATATGCGGTATCAGCACATCAATCGCAGCGGCGAACTGATGACCGGTACCTGCACTTCGATCCCCGAAATTCTTCCCGACGGGCGGATCCGCCTCCATGAGACCTGGAAGTGGACCTGCGGCGATCATTCGTCCGGCGAGAGCTTGGTCGAAGAGATCGTAGAATCGAGATCCAGCCTGAATCCAAACACATCATGTTAGCGAAACCTCATCACATAGGGAATTGCCCCTGTACAAAAATCTCAAGCACGAACAAAGGGAGAAGTTATGAAAAATATTCTATTCGGTTTTTTTGCGTTTGCCGTAGCGGCGATGTGTTCGATCTCGGTCTCTGCCCAGATGATGGGCAGCAATGACAACCCGACGGTTGGCGGCTCACCGATGTACAAGACAAAGAACATTGTCGAGAACGCGGTCAATTCAGCCGATCATACGACGCTGGTTGCCGCGGTCAAGGCGGCTGGCTTGGTTGATACGCTTTCGAGCAAGGGCCCGTTCACGGTATTTGCACCGGTCAACAGCGCTTTCGACAAACTTCCGGCAGGTACGGTCGAGACCCTTCTCAAGCCTGAAAACAAGGCAACGCTGACAAAGATCCTCACCTACCATGTCATCGCGGGAAACTTCTCGGCAAAGGACGTGGTCAAAGCCATCAAAAAGGGTAACGGCAAAGCCGAGTTCACCACGGTTTCGGGCAACAAGCTTTATGCGATGCTCGATGGCAGCAGCGTGGTGCTGATGGATGAAAAAGGCGGAAGATCAACCGTCACGATCGCAGACGTAAAGCAGTCGAACGGCGTTATCCATGTGATCGATTCGGTCGTGCTTCCTAACTGACCGAAACTCAGAGAAGTTGAGAAAGGTTTGCTCGCCGGACAGCTCAGGCCATTCAGGCCCGTCCGGTAAGCGGGCCTTTTTTTCTTGATCCTGGAATATAATAGGCCCGTCGAAATATGTTAGGTATTGAATATGCGCGGTAAAATTTTGATAGCGATCGGAACGCTGCTGGCAATCGCGGGGTCGGCGTATTTTGGGACCGCGGCGGCGGAAAAGAATAGCATCGAGCTTTTGGCTGTTCCGACACCGGCCGCAAAACAAGCCCAAAGGAACCTGGCGTCTCTTGACACGTGGGACGGCACGGAGGTCGTGAGACCAGACGAGGATTGGAAAAAAGAACTCTCGCCGCTGGAGTACTACGTTCTTCGCCAACAGGGCACTGAGCGAGCCTTTACAGGCGAGCTTACCGACAACAAGAAGCCTGGGACCTACTATTGCGCCGCGTGCGGGCTTGCTCTTTTCAGTTCGAAGCACAAATACGATTCTGAGACGGGCTGGCCGTCATTTTATCAGCCGATAGATAAGAAGCATGTCGGCGAAACCATCGACCGAAGTATACCGGAGGAGGTTCGCACGGAGGTCCATTGCGGCCGCTGCGGCAGCCACCTTGGCCACGTATTTGACGACGGGCCTGAGCCGACCGGCCTGAGATACTGCATCAATTCGGTCGCTTTAAGATTCAAGCAAGGGAAGTAGTTCGGATCTTCTTTCTCCTTTTGCGGACGGCCTCAACGCGGCCGTCCATTTTTTGCGCCTGACCGCTGTGATAGAATCGCGCTTTATGACAGGAAACGAGATCCGCCAGAAGTTCCTGGACTATTTTGAGAGAAACGGCCACAAAATAGTTCATTCGTCGCCGCTTTTGCCGGCAAATGACCCGACGCTGCTTTTCACCAACGCGGGAATGAACCAATTCAAGGACGTTTTTCTCGGGAATGAGAAACGCGACTATTCACGCGCGGCAACATCACAAAAGTGCATTCGTGCGGGCGGCAAGCACAATGATCTGGATGAGGTGGGCAAGACGGCCCGGCATCACACGTTCTTTGAGATGCTCGGGAACTTTTCGTTCGGGGATTACTTCAAGGAAGACGCGATCAAGTATGCCTGGGACCTGTTGGTGAATGAATTTGGCCTTGACACAGAGCGGCTCTGGTTTTCGGTCTTCGAGGGCGATGACGAGGTGGGACCGGATGATGAAGCACGCGAACTTTGGATCAAGGCCGGAGCGAGACCGGAACGCGTCCTCGGATTCGGCCGTAAGGATAATTTCTGGCAGATGGGCGATACCGGGCCGTGCGGGCCGTGTTCTGAGATCCATTATTACATGGGCGACGATCCGTCGGACCCGGAAAAGAATTCGCCGCACTGGGTGAATGGACCCGGCGACACGACGATGGAGATCTGGAACCTCGTTTTCATGCAGTATAACCGCACGCAGATCGACGACGGCACATTCACCTTGACTCCGCTGCCCGCCCCGTCGGTCGATACCGGGATGGGACTCGAACGAATGACCGCCGTGATGCAGCACGTAAGGACGAATTACGACACCGACCTGATCCGGCCGTTGGTCGAGTTTGCGGCATCGCTGGCCAAGTAGATCTTTTTAATTGCCTTCACCTTCAGGTGGAGGTTGACGCCAAGGAACAAACGATCGCGTAATGATCAAAGTCTTCCTGATCGAATATCAAACACTCACTCGCCTCGGTGTGCGGGCGACAGTTGAGAAGCAGCACGACATCGAGTTGGTTGGCGAAGAGGATAATGCAGCCGACGGATTCGCAGGATTCCGCGAACTGAGACCGGACGTCACCATACTCGGCTTGCGGTTTCCCGGGTCGTGCTCGATCGACGACCTCGATAATTACTTCAAAGCGGATCCAAAGGCGAAGATCATAGTGCTGGCCGAACACGCGGGCGACGCGGAGATAACGAAGGCTCTGAAAAAGGGTGCATTGGGCTATATCTGCAAGGATGTGAGCCCTGACGATCTGCTGAAAGCGATCCGCACGGTCGCGGCCGGCCGAAAGTTCATTCCCAACGAGATCGCACAGATCCTGAGCGAGAATATCGGCAAAGAAGAACTCACGCCGACCGAAGCGACCATTCTTCGAATGATAGTCGGCGGGATGTCGAACAAGGAGATCGCATTCGCGCTCGACGTCTCGGAGAACACCATCAAAACGCACAACCAGAACATCTTCGGCAAGATCGGCGTTTCGGACCGGACGTCGGCGGCAACGACAGCGATACGGCGCGGTCTCGTGCGCGTCGACCTCTGATAAGAATATGAGCTTTATTGCGGACAGGGACTATTCGGCGCTAGTGGATTACGCCGAGCATCACACATCGGACGAGAGCGGCGTGCTGAAGGAACTTCGCGAGCATTGCGAGGCGCATTATGAAGACAAGTCGATGCTTTCGGGTTTCTATCAGGGCCGGCTGCTGGCGATGATCTCTCGGATGATCCGGCCGATGTATGTGCAGGAGATAGGCACCTATCTCGGCTATTCGGCGATCTGTTTGGCGGAGGGACTTGCTCCCGGCGGAATGGTCTATTCCATCGACAACAACGCCGAAACCAACGCCGTCGCGCAATCTTTCATCGACAAGGCGGGACTCGGCGACAAGATCACGCTGCGGCAGGGTAATGCCATCTTTGTCTTGCCGCACCTTTCGGGCCCGTTCGATATCGTCTTTATCGACGCCGACAAACCGAACTACTCCAACTACTACAACCTCATCCTCGAAAAGGTGAGCCCCGGCGGCTTTATCATCGCCGATAACGTCCTCTGGAGCGGCCGCGTGCTCGACGAAGAGAAGGACGAGAACACCGCCGCTCTCCATGACTTCAACCAGATGGTCCAGGCCGACGATCGGGTGTCGAACGTCCTGCTGCCGGTGAGAGATGGATTGATGGTGGTTTGTAAGAATTAATTGCAGAAGCCCGCGCGTTAGCAAGGGTTTAACTGTCGAGTCGGAGGTTAAGCCCTTGCTAACGCGCGGGCTTCTGCATTTGGTCACCCAAAAGTACTAGCTCCAGCCAGCCGTAATTAGCGATTCCCTACTTGCTAAATTTCGATACACTTCTTGTAACAAGCGCATAAAGGCGATTGAACAAGGAGCAATGGAAATGACAGCACAATCGAAAGCAGCTAAGCAGGTCAAGAAAGTTGAGAGGATCGTGGCGCCGCCGCCGCGGCATTGGGTGGGGGATGGGTTCAACGTGCACGGATTCTTTCCGCACGGGCCGCTCACCGGGGAAAGGATGAGCCCGTTCTTCCTTCTCGATTACAACGCATTGACTGATTTTCCGCCGCGCGAAGAGCCGTTCGGCGTCGGGCCGCATCCGCATCGCGGGTTCGAGACGGTGACGATCGCGTATAAGGGCAAGGTCGAGCACCACGACAGCCGCGGCGGCGGCGGCATTATCGGCGAAGGTGATGTGCAGTGGATGACCGCGGGCAGCGGACTGCTGCATAAGGAGTTTCACGAGCAGGAATCGAACAGGAAAGGCGGACCCTTTCAGATGGTGCAGCTCTGGGTAAATCTGCCCGCGAAGGACAAGATGACCGAGCCGAAATATCAGGCGATCACCAACGCCGAGATGGGCCGCGTAAAGCTGTCGCTGGGCGGCGAGATCGAGATCATCGCCGGTGAATTCGGCGGAGTAAAAGGCCCGGCGACGACCTTTACACCGGTGCATCTTTACAACCTGAAAATGAAGCAGGGCGAGACGGTCGAGCTCGCTTTTCCGTCGGGCTACACGACAGCACTGCTCGCCGTTGAGGGTTCGGCACTTGTAAACAGCGGCGAAAAATTGCCGGTCAACAGCCTTGCCCTGTTCGAACGGGACGGCGAACAACTCAGGGTCGCGGCACTTGAGGACGGCATTTTCCTGCTCATGAGCGGCGAACCGCTCAATGAGCCGATCGCCCAGTACGGCCCATTTCTGATGAACACCCAGGCCGAGATCGCACAGGCGATCGACGACTATCGACAGGGAAAGTTCGGGTATCTCGAAGGCTGACGGTTGAGGCCTGAGCTTTCGTAAACAAGGGCTTGATGCTCAGGTGGAAAGGCATCCGGCTTAGATCGCGGCAGTTCTTACGCATGGCCGCCGGGATAAACTCGGCGGCTATTTTTTTGGTTTCCTAAGCGTGACGACGATCGCATCGCTTATCTTTCGTTCGCCTTCTTTGTCGGAGGGCGTGTTGACGACCTCGCCGTCGAGGAACATCGTGGTCGATCCGCCGCCATCGAGGTTCATCGCATCGACCGCTCCGAGCGAGAAAAGGTACTCCGCCAACTCCTGCAGCGACATCCCGACGCTCACGCCCGGCTGGCGGCCATCGACCGTCATCATCAGAAACTTGCCGTCTTTAAGTTTCGCGACTGCGGTACGTGGATGACGCGTCTCAGCAAATGCCTTGCTCGCTTTTTCCTGCTCCCAAGTGATGTCGATCTTGCCGTTCTTGATGAGTTGGGGGACGCCAGCCACCGCGTCTTCGGGAGCGTATTTCTTCCCTGCATACGGAAGCGCGTCCATTATGCCGCTCAGGAGGTTCTGCGGCCAGAATGATTTCGAATTCGCGAGCGTTCCTATGAAGCGAGTCTGATCCGGGGTTGGATCGCTCCCTACTGCAATTACATAACCTCCCGCCGGAATCAGGCTGTTCCCAGCATTCTCCTTGCGTTCAATAGAACGGCAAAATTTTCGGCAATTGTTTAAGACAATTTCAGTTGTACCTCGTGGGGTTAAGGTCGACTCACCAAATTCCGGGGTGTAAACAACAATGTCACTCTTCTTGAGCTCCCGATTGACGCTTAAGGCAAAATGGCTCTCGTTAAAAGTGAGTCCTCCGTCCGGCCGTCCGAAACCCGTAAGCGTTATCGTTGGTAAGTTTGAGATCAAGAGCGACGTTCGGTTTTGAGAGGGTTCGCTTACGAGTCGATAGTCGATCTGCAGCAATCCCACGTTTTCGCCAGCCCAAGTGCTCTTATCCAATCGAAAGAACCCGGCGTTGATCGCGGCGACGGCGTCTTTGCGTTTGGCGATGGATGATGTGGTTTCGAGGCCTATGGCTTTATCGAGGGCGTGGTGAACGTCTAGGCGAACCTTCGTTAAATCAAGCCGTAGAAGATTGATCTTCACCGGATCGCTGCCGAGTTTGTGTTCAACCTGGGCGTACTCGACGCCGGGGTGGAGTTGCTTGAAGTCCTGCGCCGGAGTTTTGCCACAGAGAACACAGAGGACACAGAGGGCAAAAACCAAATGCGCCGGCTTAACGAATCCGTATCTAGTTAATCGTTCGCGGAAAACGGGGCTTATATAAATCATATTCTCAGTGCTCTCTGTGACCTCTGTGGCTATATATTAAATCGAAGATGCGGATCAACGAAAGAGTCGTCCAGTTGAACGACAAAGAAACGAATACGAACGGGCGGTACGTTTTGTATTGGATGCAGATGTTCAAGCGGACGTCGTATAATCACGCGTTGGTCTGGGCGATCAGGAAAGCGAATGAGTTGAAGCTGCCGCTGGTGGTTTATGAGGGGTTGAAATATTACTACCCGTGGGCGAGCGATCGGCTGCATACGTTCATTCTGGAGGGCGTTGAGGAGAAGCGGAATGAGTTTGAGCGGCTAGGCATTCGTTACGTTTTCTATTTGCAGAAGGATGAATCGTCGCCGAAGAACACGGTCGCCGCGCTCGCGAAAGATGCCGCGCTGATCGTCACCGACGATTTCCCATGCTTCATCATTCCCGGTCACAACCGTCGCATCGCCGAGCGGGCTGACATTCCGGTTCACGCCGTTGACTCGAACGGCGTTGTGCCGATGTCGAAGTTTGAAAAGGAAGAATACGCGGCGTATACGATCAGGCCAAAGATCAAGAAGCTGCTGCCGAACTATCTGAGGCCGTTTGTTGAAGAGTCTGTCGAGATCGATTCGGTTGGGCTGCAAGTCGACTGTCCTGAAACTTCTGCAACTATCCGCAACTTGGTTTCCGAGTGCGATATAGATCATACGGTCAAACCTTCGAACATCTATCACGGGGGGACGGCTAACGCGCGAAAGCGTTTGAAGAAGTTCGTCGAAGAGATCTTGCCCGACTACGACAAGGCTCGCAGCATACCGGACCGTGATGGATCTTCGCGGCTGTCGTCTTATCTGCATTTCGGTTTTCTCTCGCCGCTTGAGATCGCGTTGGCGGTACAAGATGCGGACGCGCCGCAGGAATCGAAGGACGCGTATCTCGAAGAACTCATCGTCCGCCGCGAGCTTTCTTACAATATGACGCGGCACAATCCGAACTACGATTCGCTCGACGCTCTGCCCGCCTGGGTTCACAAAACAATGCGCGAGCATTCGGATGACGAGCGGCAATTTAACTATACGCTTGAACAGCTTGAGGCCGGCGAGACGCACGACGAACTTTGGAACGCGGCGCAGCGAGAGATGGTCGCAACAGGCGAGATGCACAATTATGTTCGTATGCTGTGGGGTAAGAATGTGATCGCGTGGTCGCCGACGTATGAGGTGGCGTTCGAGGCCCTCGTCCACCTCAACAACAAATACTGCCTCGACGGCCGCAATCCAAATTCCTACGCCGGCATTCTCTGGTGCTTCGGCAAGCACGATCGCCCATGGATGGAACGCCCGGTCTTCGGCTCGATCCGCTATATGACGAGCGGGAGCACGGGGAAGAAGTTCGATTCGAAGAAATACATTGCGTGGACAAAAGCACTTTAATGGCCGGAACGCAGGCGCCCTCGCCTGCAACACCGCGGCTTCCGCGGTGTAATGCTGTGACAATTAGTCATCTTCATCGGAACGACAGGCACTGCTATATTCCCAGTCGCTCGACTCTCGACACAACCCAGCCTTTACCGGATTCTCCTCGGTATATCTGATCGTATTCCGAAAGTGTTCGGCGTTTCGGATGTACCGGTCGAACGATTCGACGGACCAGAAACGGCCGGACAGCCCGAGGATCTTGTTTGCTTGGTGGGCGGTGTAGGACTTGATCGAATGCATGATCTCGGAGAGAAGATTCTCACCCAGCAGCCGGATCAGAATATGAACGTGGTTCGGCATTATCACCCATGCGATCAATTCATACCGCTCGCCGTCCCACTTGAGCAAGGTCTCGCGCAAAAGGTTGGCGATTCGGGGATCACGAAGCGCGCATGATCCGTAGCCACTGTCCAGGTATTGCTCGATCCGTTTTCTGAAGTCGACGTCGGTGATCTCGCCGCTCTCAAGTTCGGCTTTCCATTTTTTGAGCACGTCCTGCGGCATCGAGTCGGCGAGTCGGAAGGTGACAAACTGCGTTGTTTCGTAGACGTCGAAGTGCGGCAGGTAGCCGCGGGAGTGCTTTCGGCGTCCGGCCTTTTCGCGTGGGTCGAACATTTGTGGATGGTAGCAGGAAAGTTCGTGCTCCGCACTCATGCAGGCGAGGGCGCCTGCGTTCCGGCCGCGGCGCCCTGCGTTCCGGCCGGTGATACACATTGCAGTGCACCTTCGCGTGTGAGGTTGGGAGAGCGAATCTCCATTTTATACGCAGGAGCACTATTGCAATGATCAATCATATTTCCATCGCAGTTAACGAACCCGAACGGGTCGCGAATTTTTTGGCAGAGGTTTGGGATGGCCTCGTATATCCGTTTCCGCCTGCTCCTA
Organism: Pyrinomonadaceae bacterium; assembly: GCA_050246275.1. Lineage (GTDB taxonomy): Bacteria > Acidobacteriota > Blastocatellia > Pyrinomonadales > Pyrinomonadaceae > OLB17. The sequence goes on along the minus strand of JBFWWI010000004.1, from coordinate 301,989 downwards.
ACTCATTTATCGTAATGGCGAATGACGGCAAAGGGACTGCCGTGGAGATCACGCCTTCGGGTACGATCCTGGTCCCGGGCGAGGGTCTGCCGGACGAGAACGACTCGAACGCGCGAACGGAAGAGCACGAAGCGCAGTTCGTAAAGTCGGAGTTCGTACCGCGTTACGTGGCGACGCACCTGAACATCAACACAAAGAAGAGCATCGAAGAGATCCGCGAGCTGGCAAAGCGTGAAGGCTGGCGTGTGCTGGTATGCAATCGCGGCGAAGGCTTGTTTCAGCTTGTCGAGGTTTGGGTCGAGAACACGTTCATGCTCGAAGTGATGACACCGGAGCAGACGAAGCGTTATATCGAGATCACCGATCCGAAATTCATGGACGCGGCGTTTGCCGACGCGCTAAAGAACACCGGCCCGCGCGTTCAGCCGACGCTTCCCGCCGATCTGAATCTGATCGGATAACGGCCGATCTCAAACAGGAAATGCGGGATGGCCGGGATACCCTTCGGAGACGATGGCCATCCTGCTATTTTGAATTTGATCTACACACCGAACGGTTTCCAGGTCTCACCCCAATCGAAAGCTTCCGTGCCGCGGAAGCGTTTTTTGTAATCGTAAAAGGACGCTCCCTCGTAACAGTAGCCCTGGTAGTAAAATTTTCGCCCCGTTTCGATCGAGTATTCGATCTCTTTCAGCATCGTAAAGATTCCAAGGCCGCGGCCGGCGGCCTCCGGCTCGAACGTTCCGTAGACGCCTGAGGTAGATTCGCCTCCGATATCGAAATAGCTCACCGCAAGCAGGCGGCCATCTCCGAATACACGCATCTCTTTGGCCTCGCAGGGCGTCTCGGCAGGCTCGTTTGAAAGAAAATCGTAGATCGACTCGGGAACGCCATGGTCAAAGCGGGTCTTATGCCGATGAAAGAGCTGTTCGGAGGCCGGGTCGATCGCGGCCGGGCCGATCACGACCTCCAGATCCTCATTCCTGCGTAGTACCCGACGCTGGCTCTTAGAGAGTCCAAAATTGGCAAGGCGAATACGGAGCGGCGCAACGAAACGCAGTTCGTCGTGCATAAAGCCCACGTTGTAGCGGAAAAAATAGGTGCCGAAATGCCGCCAGCCATTCGCCCAAAGCGAGTCCATCTGTTCGGGCCGGACGGAATCTGCATGGAAGCCTTCGTTGATCAGGCGAAAGTTTTCTAGCAGCATAGCCTGAGTCCAAGGTCCAAAGTCCAAAGTCCAAAGTCTCAAGATCCGACGACGTTAGACTCTGGACGTTGGACTTCAGACCAAGCGGTTTACCAATTGACGCTGCCTTCTTTCGAGGTGTCGATCTCGGCGATATTCACGCCTTCGTCGTAAAAGAAGATCTTCATATTGTCGAAGAGGAACGTGTGCGATTCCGGATTAGAAACGTCGAGCCCGAAGTGGTTTATCAGCTGCATCTGCTTCTTCTGCCATTCGGCCCAGCAATCTTTGCACATCTCTTCGCCGATCTTCTGCCCCAGTTCCGTCGGTACGGGCGCGTAGCCGATCGGTTCGCTCTTTTGCCCGCAGCGGGCACATTTGAATTTATCGCTGCCAAATAAAGCCATAGAGAAAATTCTACCATAGGGATGGTCGGGTCCGGATATAGAAGGCTCGGTGGTCTAGTACCTAAGCTTGATATTGAATCTTACGGCGAGAATACGAAATAGGAATACCGTCGCGATGCACGCAAGGACCGCGGCGATCGGGGCTATATTTAATTTTATAAATGCGATATAGATCCAGGCACCGGCGAAAGCACAGGTCGCGTAAAGTGGCTCGGTCGGCAGGAACAACTGCGGCTTTTGATTGCACAGGATATCGCGTACCACCCCGCCGAACGTAGCCGTGACAACGCCAATAAATGCGGACGGCAGGGCCGGCGTGTTCATCGATAAAGCGATGCCGACACCGGACGCGGTAAATAGGCCGAGGCCGAGCGCATCTATGATCACCAGAACGCGTCCGCCGGAAATGTTCCTGTTGGAACGCAGTAGAAGATACTCGAAAGGCAATAGGAGCCCGATCAGGACGAGAAATTCCCAATGGACGACCCAATAGAGCGGATGATTGCCAAGCAGGACATCGCGGATCGTGCCGCCGCCGAACGCCGTAACGAACCCGATCGTCAGGACTCCGACAAGATCGAATCCGCTCTGCCGGGCGTGGACGAGGCCGGAATACGCGAATACAAGGATCGCCGTGACCTCGATGATATAGAGAAGAGTTTCCATTGATCATTCAGCCGCGGTCGAGGGCGGATCTATCGGGGCTCGGGGTCATTAGCTTCGCAAACGTAACGAAGGCGAACCCGACGATGAGAAAAGCGATCAATACGAGACCTGCATTGGTCAACGCGGTCGAGTAGCCAAGTTGCGTCACATCCACGAACCAATACGGATACCAATCGACCAACGCACCGCGCGTGAGCGAATAAGCAACATAAGCAAGCGGATACGCCAGCCATTTCAACGCATCACCCCACCCGATACCGGCTTTTGGTGCAAAAGCGATCCAATAGACGACAAAGGCTAATGGCACGGCATCGTGCAGCAGGTGATCGGCAACTGCCTGCCAACCTTGCGGATCCCATACCGCGCGCAGGAACAAACTGTAAACGAGGCCGACGATTGAAATGTAAGTTCCGACCGCCGCCTGGGAAGTCGGCTTTGATAGGAGGCTGCCGACCCTTGAACCCGGAAAGAACGCAATAGCCGCTGTCGTGAAAGCAACGATCAGGTTTGTCAGGATCGTGAAAAAGCTGAAGTAACGGATGATGCGTTCGGGTACTGAAAGCGGTTGATTCGCAGGACTAGTAAGAACGATAACGAACTGAAGCACAAGTGCAAACCACCCGACGATCGCTATGACTCCCGCGAATATCCTGGCCATATCGTTATGAGGCTTTTCTTATTGCTTCGAGAACGTCAACATCCGCCGGACGGAAAAGGCTAAGCGGCTGTGCCTTGTGATAGGCGATCTTGCCTTCTTTATCTATCACCACAACACCGCGGGCGGAGCGGCCGGGCAGCCACGATCTCATATCGTATTTTGTCGAGACAGAGCGGTCCGGATCGGAAAGCAGACGCAGCGGCAGCTGGTTCTTTTCGGCAAAGCCGGCGTGCGATTCGACCGAATCGGTCGAAATGCCCACGACCTCGGCCCCTGTAGCCTGATACTCCGACCAATGATCTCGGACCGAGCAGAGCTGGGCCGTGCAGACCGGCGTATTATCGCCGGGATAAAAGAGGAGCACGACCGTTTTGCCGCGGTGGTCGCTCAACGTCCAATCATTTCCCTCGCCGTCTTTTAATGTGAGATCAGGTGCCTCAATGCCAACATTCATATCGTGTCACTTCCTTTTCGCTTCGATCACCACCAGTACGCCTGTAATGATAAACGGAATTGTCGAAAGTACTATCTTGAAATTCAACGAAAGAATGCCGATAAGGAACATAAAGAGAAGCAACAGGCTCAGACAAACGAGCCCGATGATCGTCAGGATCATGCCTGGTTCTTTTTGAAAGAGCGTAAAAAGCAAGATGATCTGGCCGAACAGCGGCATCAGCGTGAACGGGTGCGCGGCGGCGACCGGATCTTGAACGAGTTTTGCCAGCACTTCCCACTCTCCCTGGAAGAGGAACATCTTGTTATCGGTTCCCCACTCAAGATAACCGAATAGTGACGTGATAATGAGCAATAGATTTAGGACCTTTCGTTTCATTTGTGCTGGCTCTCGACGGTACTGTAGAACTTCTCGAGTGCAAATTTTTCATTGAAATATCGCGACCGCCAGTTCGGCTCGACCCGATCGAGCAATAATCCTTCGACGCCGCCGAATGGATAAAAGACCGTGCGTTCCCATTTAGCAAGATCAAGGTCGCGCATTTCTTTCAGCGTGGCGGCTAGAAGGCGTTCGGCTTCTTTGTCGAACGGAGCGAAATCCGGCAAAGAACGGAACGCTTTGCTCGGCCTATATTTTCTGCCGGCTAGCTCGGCCATTTTGTATTGCGTGTATCGTGCTACGCCCTCCTGCCAAAGCTGAAAGGACGCATATTTATAGTCGTTTGGTTTCAGCGAGGCGGAAAACTCCCTGCGTTTCATCAGGTACGTTTTCAGTGACGTTTCTCGTTCTTTCTTTGAATCGGCCTCATATGCCTTCAACAGCAGATCGGCGAGCTCCCGAAATTCTCTTGCTACCGCCGCATCCTTATACGGAAACGGATAACTGATCTGCCACATTCCGGTGTTGTCGCCGCCATGAAGATCGAGTGCGTTGACATCGGCAAAATAGCCGGGCCTTGAGTACTGAAGCTGGTGAAAATGTTCGTGAAGCAACACAGCGACCCAGCGTGACGAGGTTTTGTCAGTCGTGTTCTCGGCCTTTCCGACAACGATCACGGGCGTCGGGCCGAACGCCGGAAACGTAGCGAGGAAATTCTTCTGAAATTTCCGTGGGCGAACAAACACGTCGCTCTTCAATAGCTCGTCGTAGCCGATCGACGCGAACTCGTCGTTCGGTTTTGGATGGCGGATCAGGAATTCGTGATCGTCCGTAATGAACAAAATACCGAACGGAGCGGTGCTCCAGCCGGGCCAAAGCTGATCCTGCAGCGTTTCACCTATTCGATATACCTCGGCAATACGGATGCGGTCGACTTCCTCGATTGCGGGTGCGGAATACGAGACCGAAACAAATGCGATGAGTGCTGATATGAATGTAAATACACGGTTCATATCGATAAAGACGTAAATTGCCGGGGTTTGGTGACAATCGATCGAGAGACCGCGGAAGCCCCGACGTTGCAGGCGGGACGCCTGCGTTCCAGTCATTCAAAGTCACGGATATCCTTAAAGGGCTTCTCTACGTCGGTAAAATCGGGGCGGTAGTAGTAGGACGCGGATCCGTATTCCTGCATAAATCCTTCTTCGATACCGAGGTCTTCGAGCAGGGAAACGGCGTCGAACCATTCACCTTCGGAGATGCGGCGCGAAAGTAGAATGTACCGGTCGTCGGTGGCGGCCTTGTTGGTGGCGTAGTATTGAGCCATTAACGAGATGGCGGTCTTTGGCGAAAGCTCATCGCGGATCCAGCGCAAACTGTTCTCGATCTCCGCAATGTCGTTGGGCAGAACAAGCAACCGGATCAAAAGCCCTCGCTGCAGCAGACCATTCGCGTCGAAGACAAGCTCGTCGCCCATCTGCCGGTGCATTTCTTTGATCGCGGCTCGCGAATGTTCCGCATAATCGCGCACCTTGGAATATTGAAACCCGGCATCCGAGTTAGCGTACTTGAGGTCGGGCAGATAGATATCGACAATGCCGTCAAGCAGTTTCAAGACCTCGACAGAATCGTAAGCGTTCGTGTTGTAAACGATCGGCAGGCGAAGGCCCTGTTTGGCGGCGATCAGGATCGCACGGGCCATCTGCGGAGCGAAATGAGTTGGCGAGACGAAGCCGATGTTATGGCAGCCGCGATCCTGCAGTTCGAGCATCATCTCGGCGAGACGCTCGTGGGTCACTTCGTTCTTTCGCTGCTCTTTCCAGGTTTGCGAGATCTGATAGTTTTGGCAATAGACGCAGCGAAGGTTACAGTTCCCGAAAAAGATATTTCCCGCGCCGTTGGTTCCGCTTAGGAACGGCTCTTCGCCAAAGTGCGCGGTATAGCTAGAGACGATCGGAAGCCGGCCCGAGTAGCACGCGGCGATCTCGTCTTTCAGACGGTCGTTTCCGCAATCCTTCGGGCAGATATTGCACGCGGAGAGCAACGCTTCGAGCTGTTCGACGCGTTCCTCGAGCTTAGTCGCCGCCAAGAGTTTTAGATACTTTGGGCCCGCGATATCCTTTGATGCGTCCTTTGGCATTGTATTTACTGGCAACATCCTGCGGCGCGACCTTTCTTGCCAGCTCCCAGGTGAAGTCCATCTCCTCGTTGATGGTGGCGGTCGCCATTCTCGTCTCTCTCAACATAAGGATGCTCCCGTAAAAGAGGAACATTATACCGACGACCCCGATCGGGATCGGCGCCCATTTATAGATGTTAAGCAACCCGACCAGCGCGATGCTGACACTCGTAAGCACGAAGAACATCAGCCCGTAATAGAATGCGCCGAGCGCCCTCTGCAAGATCCGCGAGCGGCTGGTCACCAGGTCGAGAAGGTCAACGATGACCTCGACGCGGCGCTCATAAAGCGGTATCTGATCCTTCTCCGGCGCATAGATCATCTCGCCAAGCCGGACCTCGAGAGCACGCACCCGGTCGACAACTCGGCCGAGGCGGGTCGAGGTCGAAAGGACCATAGACCCCGTAGCCGAGATGAGCAGCGCCGGTGTGATCATCGCCGTCAGGAACTCGATGACGCTGCTTAGATTTGAGGAATTTGAAACCAGTGCGTCGGCCGCCATAAGGGTGATCCTTCTATTTTACCAGCCTGAACCTCGTCAAACAGACGTGCTTCTTTAGCTTTGCCCTCGGTATCACGACCGGATCTGTGCGGCCGTACGGTTCGCCCGTTTCGATATCCTCATCCTCTTTGAACGGCCCCTTTTTATAGATAACGCTGCAATCGTCGAATTTATTGCAGACGCTGAGCTTCGTGCAGATCACTTCGCCATCGCGCTCATATATGTAATAGGTCGCGCCGGAATACGGCGGCCGCGGGTAATTTTCGGTTCGGATGGTTATCTCACCGGCGGCAGCGGCGTTGATCTGCATAAGTGAACGCCCTGTTCCGGAAAAGGCAGCAGCCGCGAGCAAAAAGATCGCAAGTAGGTGATTCATTTTCTTACTTTTTGCTGATCGCCCTTCCGCATGGCACGCTCAAGCTCATTTCCGAGCCGTCCGGTAGCCATATAAAACATCATCTTGTAATCGGAAATGAACGACCAGAAAGGATACTGAAACGTTGCGGGACGGTTCTTTTCAACGACAAAGTGCGCGAACCAAGCGAAGGCATATCCGCATACGAAACAAAGCGGAATATAATACCAGTGGCCGCGCCAGACGAACCAAATGAGCAGGACGATCCCAAGCGAAGTGCCGACAAAATGAAGCATCCTCGTAAGCGGTTTCGAGTGTTCCCGCAAATAGAATTCCCAAAATTCCCGGTATGACGTGATCATGACAGATTTACCCTGACAAATTCCGCGACGGCGACACCGATTATACCGCAGATCGTGACCAGGACGACCCCAACGGCGGATGCGGCTGCAACCGCGATCAAGGCGCCCGAGAGAGCGCCGAATTTGCGCCGTGCAAGCAGGCGGACAAAGACCAATGATAAAACGGCCGAACCTATGGAGACGATCAGCGAAAGGACGGCGTAGGTGACCAGGCCGTACACGGCATCCGACTCAGAATAGCCGTTCATCGCCATCAGCAGAACGGCGGCGACCACGACCGACGCGGCGAGGATTATCGAAAACGTGATGACGAATGCAGCCAGCTTAGCGCCCATTGGCGATAAGTATACCTATTCGGCGCTCTAACCTCATCCCTCTGCCGTGCCCGCTGTCTTGATGTTGCTTGCCCAACCAAGCTGCTGAAATATTTTGATCGTGAGCCAGTTCATATCGAACTGATACCAGCGAAGGCCGTGGCGGGCCGACGTCGGGAAAGCGTGATGATTGTTGTGCCATCCCTCGCCGAATGTGAGCAGGGCCACGAACCAGTTATTCGTTGAGGCGTCTTTGGTCGCATGCGGCGTTGAACCATAGATGTGCGAAAGCGAATTTACGAACCACGTTGTGTGCCAGCCGAAGACGACCCTGGCGGCGACGCCCCATATGACCATCGTCCATCCGCCGACCGCGAACAGAAGAAGTGCCGACAACAATATTGGGACGAGATGGAAACGGGAGATCAGCACATGGCCGCGGTCCTTGAGCAGATCGGGGATGTAGCGTTTGAGGGTCGCGGCGTCGTGGTCCTGTGCGGTGCCCCATATCACCCAACCGATCTGAGCCCACCAGAAGCCCGATCGGGTCGAGTGCGGGTCGCCCTCCTGCTCGGTGAATTTGTGATGTATCCGGTGCGTTGCCACCCAGCGGTCGGGCGAATTCTGCATCGACATCGTGCCAAGGATCGTGAGCAGATACTCAAGCCATTTCGGCGCGCGAAAACTTCGATGCGTCAGCAATCGGTGCCAGCCGAGGCCGACGCCAAGGCTGCCGACGATCCAATTGCCGATAAGCAGTGCCGCAAGATTTTGCCAGCTGAATGTGAAGAAGGCGGGGATCGCAAGTATGTGAAAAAATGCGACCATCGACGCATTTCTCCAGTTTAACGTCCGGCCGATCTGCTCGAACGTGATCGAATTTTTCATTTATATTTCCCGGGCTCGACGAATAACTACAGTTATAGGTTAACAGGTCGATAGCGGCAGACGTGTAATAGTTAAGTAAGATTGGCGGGCACTGTGTGAATAGCGGGAGCTGTATGGAGTGCCGGCACGCGGCTTTTCATCCGCCACAAGAAGAATGGATGCCGCACTTGCGCACCCGCGCGGGGCCAGAAGCCTAGAGATGCATCTATTTGCTGGTGTTACGAAGGCGTCTGACGAACTTCGTCACCCTGTCGTGCTGGGGTTCGTAGAGAAAAAAGCTGCCGTCCAGAGTGCCCAGGTATGCGTCGAGATTCAGATCCTTGGCCAGGTTCTTATCCTCTTCTGAGAATTCGTTGTACTTCATCTCCATCCCGCCGGCCCGGAAGTTCGGATGTGTGTGGTAATACGCGACCGGCATGGACCCTTCAGGGCATCCGCGGTTGAGCTCCCACTGGCCTACATTGACCGTATTGCCGAATCCTTGCGTGCGCGGCTCCGTCGCGCCGAACGTCTTCTCTTTTTGGTAGATCATCCCGCCGTATTCGGCTCGCTCTTCAATCGACTTCGCAAGACATGAATTGAGCGCCTTTCGGGCAGCTTTTTCGATGGCAATATCTCTCATATCAACATAACTACGCGAATTTTGTCTCCGAAGAAGATCAGGTTGTTAGTAGCCTTCGACCCTGTCGTAATCGATCTCTTTGCCGCCGTCGGGGACCTAACAATGAAGACGCGCACACGGTGAAACGGCGCCGGAAAGGGGCAGGTGCGCGCGAAGATACTGACCGCGCCCGCGCCGCCGGGTAAGTGATATAATGGCGACATGCAGTTAAACGTGGGAATAGCGTTCGTCACCGGACGTAAGCATTTTCAGAATGTGCTCCGTTCTTACGTGAATAACTGGCTCGAGCAAGGCCTGATCGGGGACATGCGGGTCCGCCTTCATCTTTTTGTCGTTTACGACACGACGTACTCGAACACCGTAGCAAGCGATTACAGAAATATTCCAAAGGATGTGTCGGCATTGGTCGATTCGGTAAATTTCTTTGGCGGCAGCGCGCTTGCCGAAGAGAGGCAAAAGCTGACGCGCGAGGGGCTGATCGACGATTGGGAAGGCGACCTGTTGTTCGGCGAGGGATATGCTAAGAAACGGAATGCGGCACTCTACTTTGCCCTTAAGAAGGGAATGGACCGCCTGCTCTTCATCGACGATGACGAGTACCCGCTTGCAGTAGTCAAGAGTTCCTCGGGCCGTCTGGCCTGGATGGGACAGAGCATACTCGACACTCACCTCAATTTCGGCGGCTCCGCTGATATCACTCACGGATATCACTGCGGCTACATTTCGCCGATACCGAAGATCGACTTTGACGATGTGCTGTCAGAGCGGGATTTTCGGTCATTCATCGAGGCCACCAGCAACGACATCATCACGTGGGAGAGTGTGAAGAACACCGTGATCCGCAACAACGGAGTAACCTACGCGGACAGTTCGATAATCGAGAGAAGCAAGTCGTCTGAGGTTGCCGAGGTGATGGGGATGAAGTTCATCTCGGGCGCCAACCTCTGCTTTAATCTGGAGCGGATCAAGAAACTGCCGGTCTTTTATAACCCGCCCGGTGCCCGCGGCGAAGATGCATTCATGAGCACGACCTTGTCAGAACACAAGGTGGTAAAGGTCCCGTGCTACACGTTTCACGATGCTTTTCTTGAATACCGCAACCTGCTTACCGGCGTGCTGCCGACTCGCTTGACCGGGGTTGACGCCCGCTCGGTACCGGTCAGGCAGCGATTCGTAAGAGCGGCGATCGGCTGGATCCGATATAAACCGCTCCTTGTTTACATAACGCAGCCAGAGAATTACGATCGCGTCATCGGGGATATGCAGCGAAAGCTCGAACACGTGATCCCAAAGCTCTGTGCGTATTTTGATACGAACCAGTTCGAACAGATCGGCAGCGAACTCATCCGCTACGACCGAAACGTCCGCAGGCACTACAAGGCTTTTCAGGCTACTCGAAATGCGTGGGCAAAAGTGACCGGGACTCGCGAAGTATCGGTCTCACGTTAGCACCGCCGGCTCCTGGACCGGGATGATTCTCGTCCTCTCTTCTACCTGATCATTCCCTCGATCGCCTCGCAAAAACGCTCAAGCTGTTCAAGCGTTGTAAAGATGTTGGGCGTGATCCGTATCCCTGTAAACTCTTCGTGGTGGATCGGCGTCGCGATGATGCGGTGCCGGGACATCAGCAGATCGGTCACCTGTTTGGGGTCGCGGCCGTTGATGTTGAAATTCGCTATCGCACAGTATTGTGTGGGGTCAAACGAGGTATTGAAACTGATCCCTTCGGCGTTGCTGAGGCGGGTCATCCAATAAGACGTCAGATACCTGAGGCGCTCTTCTTTTCGTTTCGCACCGATCGCTTCGTGGAATAAAAGGGCCTCACCGATCGAAAGACGCGTGGCCGATGAGTGTGTGCCGATCTCTTCGAATTTCCTGATGTCGTTCTTGAACTTGTCGTCTGACGCCATAAGGGCCCAAACGTTCGGGATCCGCTCCTTTCTGACATAGAGAAAACCCGCTCCCTTTGGCGAATAGAGCCATTTGTGAAGCGAGCTGCCAAAATAGTCGCACTGCAGATCGTCGCGTTTGAAATCGAGCTGAGCGAGCGAATGCGCTCCGTCGACTATCACCTCAATGCGGCGTGCACGCGCCATTTCACATATCTTTCGCACAGGCATTATCTGGCCCGTGATATTGATCTGATGTGAGACGAGGATGAGCTTTGTTTTTGGCGTTATCGCTGCCTCGAGCGCATCGACGATATCGTCGACGTTCTTTGGCGCGATCGGTATCTTTACGAGCTTCACACGCGGCCCCTCGCGCAGCTCTCGCTGCCGCAGGGCCGTGAGCATACGCGGATAGTCCTGCGTCGTTGCGATCACCTCGTCCCCGCGTCTCAGGTCGATGCCGAAGAGCAGTATCTGAAGCGATTCCGATGCGTTTCTCGTGATCGCGACCTCTTCCTTATCACATCCGAAAAGTCCGGCAAGGCCGGCCCGGATGGTTTCAGCCTGCGGCTCAAGCATCTGCCACATTGTAAAGGCGGTCGCGTCTTCCTGCTGCTTATAGCGGAGAAATGCCTCGGTGACCATTCGCGGGCTCGGGCTCGTCCAACCGCTGTTAAGATTCAAATTGGTACGGTCAAGCGCGAACGCCTTCGCGACCCTGGCCCAATATACCTCTTCGCGTGCGGCGAGAACGGGTGAAAGCGACTCATAACCGATTTGAGCGTCTACGATCTCGCGATAAAGTTCCGCGACCGTGGAGGACAGCAAAGCCATAAGGCCGAGGCCCTTTCCTGCTGAACTCAGAAGCTTGGCACGCGAAAGTTTTGATGCGGCGGTCATTTTTGAAACTATGAATACAAAAGGATACCAATCGTTCGCCTATTCCTGTAATCGGACCCTTATGACAGGGCCGATCTCGGGTAGAGCGCAGGACGGAGATATCACTGCCCTTCGTACTTATCTAAGAGAAGCTTGAGCCCGATTGAGATGAGGCCAGCGTTGCGGACCGTACTCCCGGGTGTTTGAAGTATCTCGGGCCACTGAACCGCCGCGACGACCAAATTCATAGCAAGGCCGAGCAAAAAAGCAACGATTCCGGGACGCCATAATACCCTTGCTTGCAGCGAATAGATCGCAAACAGTGCTCCGCCAACGATCATTATTAAACCGTGGAGAGTGTAGGTCTTGCCGAGACCGGTCCAAAGTGCGGCGTAGTCACGAACCGAATATTCGAGTGCGGATAATGTCGAGTGCGCAAAGTAAATGAATGCGGCGCCATAAAGAAGTGCTCCGGCCAGGCCGGGCCATTTGATCCGCGGTAACTGTACCGCGTACAGGCCCATCATTAGAAATGGGATCAGGATAAAGGCCAGATAATTCAGGCCCAGCTGGAGGGCCGAAAACCCGCTTTGCACCACCTCCCAAATATCCGTGGCTATATGTAACCCCGGGGCCAATATCGCGAGGATAGCTATCGCTCGATACAGCTCTTGTGTCATGCGGCTGCCTCGGAGGTCAGTTGCTCGCCTCCATCTTTTACCTTTATAAAGAAGACCGCGTAAGGGAAAATGGCGCAAGCCGCCATCCAGACGACGGGCAGGATCATCGACCCGCTGTCAGTCGCGACGACCTTAATAGCACCCTGCACAACAAAATGAAGAACAGCGGCTGCCCAGATCGTTTTTCCACCTAATTCGTACAGATACGCAAGCGGGAACGTCATTAGAACAGCCAGGCATATGGCCGCCGCCGCGACGATGGGTGGCATGCTGAAAAACAGGATCAGATGGACCGCCGCAAATGGGCCGGTCGAGACCATCGCCGCGCGCCAGAACGATCGGGTCCGCCTTAAATGGCCGAAAAGGTAGCCTCGAAACAGGCTCTCCTCAGCGATGCCGGCCTGCGCGAATAGACCGGGGACGTACCGAAGCCACTCGGAATCCAACCTCACACGATCATTTGAGAGCCATGAATAAATAGGAAACGCAAGCAATAACACGATGGATACTGCGACCGAAGCGGTGATTCCACGCCCGCTTGGCTTACTTAATCCGACCGTGAGCGGCGTCGCAAAAAGCGGCACGCCGAACGCGAGATGTTCATACAGAAACGTTGCGGCGAGGACCGCCAGACCGATCGCAAGTCCGGCTTGACCGCGGTCGCTGTGCAACGCCTGGCCAAGGACTTGGAAGAGCACAAAAATCAGAAGCAGCCCGCAGAAAAGTTTCGCCATAACTCGATCTGCAAGAACGTCGAAGAGGGTCAGTCAGCAAAGGCCACACTCAGTTGTTTCAGCGGCATCGACTGCCGCGTATCTAGATCGGGAACATCATCACGATTGACGTAGTTATAGAGGATGTCTCGCTGCTGCGGGCGGTAGCCGGCTTCGGAGATCTGGTAACGGAGGTCGCGTTCGTTGGCTTCGTTGTTGGCACCGGCGGCGGAGACGACGTTCTCTTCGATCATGATCGAGCCCATGTCGTCGGCGCCGAACCGCAGCGCCGCCTGGCCGAGGCGAATGCCCTGTGTCAGCCACGACGCCTGAATGTGCTGAACGTTGTCGAGGAAAAGCCGCGATACGGAGAGCATCTTCAGATAGTCGATACCGGTCGGCTCTTCGGTTATTTTGCGGCCAAGGGCTGTGTTCTCGCGTTGGAACGTCCACGGAATGAACGCCGTGAATTCACCGTAATTCGGATCGACAGCTTTGTTTGCCAGTGCCTCGTCCTGGACCTGGCGCACGCGTTCGAGGTGGCGGACGCGATGTTCGATCTTATCGCCGATGCCGAACATCATCGTCGCGGTCGAGATCAGCCCGACCTTGTGCACGGCCCGCATCACGTCGAGCCATTCCTGCGTTGTGCATTTTGTCGAGACGCGTTTGCGGACCTCGTCGTCGAGTATCTCACCGCCGCCGCCGGGCATCGAGTTCAAGCCCGCTGCTTTCAACCGACGCAGGATCGTCTCGTAATCGAGCTTTGAGATCAGCGAAATATTGTGGATCTCAGGCGGTGAGAAGCAGTGCAGTTGGAACGTCGGGTACTTTGCGTGAAGCGTACGAAGCAGGTCCTCGTACCACTCGATATTAAAATCGGGATGCAGGCCGCCCTGCATAAGCACACCGGTGCCGCCGAGTTCGATCGTCTCGTCAATGCGTTTGCAGATCTCTTCGATCGAATGAACGTACGTGTCGGGCTTGCCGGGCCGTCGATAGAACGCACAGAATGTGCAAACGACATTGCACACGTTCGTATAGTTGATATTCCGGTCGATGATGTACGTCACGACATCGCCCGGATTTTTCCGCTGACGGATCTCGTCCGCCGCGACGCCGATGCGGGCAATATCGTTAGATTCGAGCAGAGCGGTGCAGTCGTCGGCGGTGAGGCGTTCGCCGTCCAGAACGCGATCCAGTATTGGCTGAATATTACTATCCATTCGTCTATAATTTTAGCAAATAATGCCCAAACCGGTTAGGTTCAGATCGAAACTTGAGGTGACGGACAGCGACCCGCCATGGCATATTCTGCGATTCCCAAAGGCAAAGGTCGCCGATTTTGGTTTCCAAGGAAATCTACGCCGCGTCGTCTGCACGCTTAATGGCGTCGAGACATTTAACTGCGCCCTCTTTCCGAGCAAGGGCGAATACTTTATCACGCTTAACAAAAAGCTGCGTCAGAAACTCGGCCTTGAGGTCGGCCGATCGGTATCGGTCGAGCTTGTAAGGGACGAGAGCGATTATGGGATGCCTATGCCGGAAGAATTTGCCGAGGTACTGCGCCAGGACAAAGACGGTGAAAGGTTATTTGTCGCGCTATCACCCGGCAATCAGCGGTTGATGTTAAAATTGATAGTCTTTGTCAAGGATGTGGATAAGAGAATAGTCCGTTCGCTGGTAGGTATCGAAATACTTAAAAAGTGCGAAGGGAGATTTGATTATCATTTGCTGCACGATGCGATGCGTGTCGCTTGTTCCGTAGGAACTAAAAGACGTGAAGAATGGTGAAACCAGCCAAATTCAATGCGGTTCTTACGAAATCCCCGGTCGAATCCGGCTGGCATTTCATTCCCGTTGACGCGAAGATCGGCAAACGATTCGAGAAGAAGGACGGTTCGAGGCGCGTCGTCTGCACCATCAATTCGGTCGAGTCGTTTCAGTGCGCATTGATCCCTTGGGGAGATATCTTTACGATCATCGTCAACAAGTCCAAACGGGATAAGCTCGGCATCGCGGCCGGCGACAAAGTGTCGGTCGAGCTGGCAGCGGACGAAAGCAAATATGGCCTTCCTATGCCCGAGGAACTCCAGGAAGTTTTAGATCAGGATCCTGACGGTGATCAGCTCTTTCATTTGCTTACGCCAGGAAAACAGCGTTCGGTACTTTATTTTGTCGGCAAGGTCAAAGACATCGACAAACGAATACACACGGCTTTGATCTTTATCGAACACATCAAGAAAAACAACGGCAAGATCCTGCCCCAAGAGCTTCAGGATGAACTGAAGCGTCCCATGATCTAAATTCATCGAGCCATCCACCAAAGTTCCAAAATGAACCCGTTCAGGTCACTTTGAACGCTTCGCACGCCTCGGTGTGATACAGAATGCGTCCCTTTACCGCGTTTAATAGTTTGGAACACGATTTGCTATATAGGTGAACGGGAATGGAAAGACGCGAACAACAAATTGGAACGACCGACCTTGGGCTGCTGGTATTTGTGCTGGTAGCGGGTTGGCTGCTGCTCTTCTATTCCGGCCTATTCTAGGCTCTAGACAAAGACCGTCTCCCGCACCGTTTCTATCAGGCCGGACTTGGCGGCCAATTTGAAATAAAGCTCCATACCGGAACGCATCGAATCGTCGGGCGAGTACGAGATATTTTCGGAAAGGTAGATAAGCATCTCTTCTTTTCCGAGGCCTATCTCGCCATGATAATTTGCTGCGATCTCATCAAGGTGTTCGAGGCCCTCGTCGCGGGCGGCGGCGAGATCGATAGGGCTTTTGTCCCGCCGCGTCATCCACATCGCAAAGATAAAACCGAGGCCGGTATGTTCGTGCCATACCTCTGCGAGGTCGAACACTTTTACGGCCGGATCGGCCGATCGCGATAAGGCAAGTGCGGGGTCGCCGATAATGAGTGCGGCGTCCGATTCGCCAAGCATCGAATTGATATCAGGCGCGGAATCGCGCCACGCGGGTTCGAAACCGAGAAACTCGCGAAAGATAAGTTTTGTTAAGACAACTGAAGTGCGCGACGAAGTGTCGAGCGAGACCGAGCGGACATCCGCGAGGTCCGCTCCGCGGGTGACAAGACAAACGCTGCGGACACGCTCGCGAGCCCCGACGCAGACGTCTCGGACGAGCTTGACCCCGTCGATGAACTGTGACGCGATAACGGGCACGAGCGCCGCATCAACGCGGCCCTGCGCCAGCAGTTCAGCCGAGCGGGCCGGAGCATTGTCGAGAATGATCTCGACCTTCCCGTGATTCGCTCCGTAGAGAAAGCTCCACACGAGCGGGGCCGTATTCGAATAGCTCGATGCGGAAATGCGAGGTGTATCCATCGGTCACCCGCCGAAAACGTCAGCGTACTCCTCAGAGTTCTGGAGCTTGCGAAGTGCGAACGGGCAGGTCGCGTATATCTTCAGGCCTTTTTCGCGTGCGTATTTTACAGCCTCGGCAAGCAGTTTATCGCCCATCTTTTGTCCGCGAAGGCTTTCATCTACCTCGGTGTGGTCGATTATGAACCCGGTCGTGCCGGCGGTCGTGTAGGTCATCTCAGCAAGGCGTTTGCCGTCCTCGCCGCGAATAAGGAATCCGCCCCGGCCGCCTTTTTCAACGTGTTTTATCTCCATAAGAATAGTTTCACGCAAAGCCGCGAAGTTCGCAAAATCGATCCTTGTTGAAAGGCAAGGACGTGGACTATTCTTCTTGCATGGCGATATACGATGTCACGGTGGCGATCAGTGAGAGTGTGCCGATATATGACGGCGATCCCAAGGTAAAGATCGACACTTTCGCATCGATCGCAGAGGGTTCGGCGGCGAATGTCTCGAATGTCTGCTTTGGAGCGCATACCGGGACCCACGTGGACGCACCGAATCATTTTATCGACGGCACGCGCCGCGTCGATCAACTGGATATCGAAAAACTGATCGGGCGATGCATCGTGGTCGAGGTCCCTGGAGATGTGGTCGCGATCGAACCCGAACATTTGCCCGATCTGAGCGGCGTCGAGCGGATCGTTTTTAAGACGCGAAATTCGGAATTCTGGAACACACCCGAAGACGGATTTCGTACCGATTTCACCTACATTACGCCTGCCACGGCAAAGGCACTTGCCGACACCGGCATAAAGCTCGTCGGCATCGATTATCTTTCGATCGAGGCGCCTGGGGCCGAAGGTCATCCGGTCCATATCACGCTTCTCGAAAAAGAGATCGTGATTCTGGAAGGCCTCGATCTGCGTGAAATCGCTGCGGGTGAATACGAACTGATCTGCCTACCGTTGAAGTATACGGGCGGAACCGGCGACGGCGCTCCGGCTAGAACGATTCTCAGGAGTATTTAATAAAACATGAAGCGTCTCCTTTTTGGTTTTGTGTTGTTACTGATAGCGATTGCTACTCAAACTTTATACGCACAAAAACAGCCTGACACCGTCGGTTCTTTGAACGAGGATGATCAGATTCGTTTCGTGGTATTAGCCGATTTACTAAGGAAGGAGTCAAGGGAAAAGTTAACTCGATGCGTGGCTGTCGATGAAAAGAAGTACCCGAGCAAGGGTTTACTCAAGAAGCTCAAACAACTGCACCCTCAAGTAAAGTCCAATGCAAGATGTTACATAGATATAAATGATGGGGATTCAGTCGTTGACAGCGTGACCGGCAAGGATGCTCTATTGTTCGCCGTTTCCAAGTTGAAACGATTAGACAAAGACCGGGTAGAAGTTAACGCAAGCAACTATGAGGCAAATATGGCCAGTTTCGGATGTAAGTACTTGGTCATCCGCGAGAATGGTACATGGAAGGTCGAATCTGTGAGTAACTGCTACATTTCATGAATGAATCCAAGAGAGACTACCGAGAACGGAGGCTGGCTTTGGCGTCGCTTTCCGGTCGAAACACTCTTGAAGTTGCTGCAAAGCGATGATCTTCAGACGAGATTTCTTGCAGAAATGTGTCTTCGCGATGCAACTGGCACGTGACTCAGCTATCGTCCTGCGAGTTCGCAGGAAGAACGTGAAAAGGCCATAGAAGAATGGCGGAACTGGATCAAGGCTAATTCATGGCGAGTCAGAAACTAAGCACACAGGCACTATACGACCAGTGGTCAGCGACGTATGATGAGGTCGCAAATCCGACGCGCGATCTCGAAAAACGGGCGTGTGAGAGCGTGCTTGCGGACATCTCGTTCAGGACCGTGATAGAACTTGGCAGCGGAACGGGAAAGAATACCCAGTGGCTCGCCGAGCGGGCTGAACGTGTAGTTTCGGTCGATCTTTCTGAAGAGATGCAGGCCGTAGCCAAAACAAAAGTGAAAGCTTCCAATGTCGAGTTTCGCCAGCGTGATATCCGTCAGCCATGGAGATTTGCAAGCAAGGTCGATCTCGTTACCTGCAGTTTGATACTCGAACATGTCGAAGACCTCGACCACGTCTTTCGCGAAGCCTCTAAGATCCTGAACGCCGGAGGGCATTTTTACATCTGCGAGCTTCATCCATTCAAACAGTACAAGGGAAGCAAAGCGAGATTTGAGACCGACGATGGCCTTAAGGTGCTGGAGTGTTTTCAACATCACGTTACGGACTACACGAATGCGGCTTTGGAGAATGGTTTCAATATCGTGAAGATGGATGAGTGGTTCGACGAAGACGATCGGTCGGAAATTCCGAGATTGCTGTCGTTCGTTTTCGGTCGAAAGGTGTCAGCAGCCCGCACGTGAGTAAGGGCTACGGACGCCGTGGGCGAGGGCGGGCGGCTGATCCATATGAATTTTGCCAACAGTAAAGAATATCAATCCCGCGTGTATGAGATCGTGCGGCAGATACCGCGTGGACGCGTTATGACATACGGCCAGATCGCGGCGATCCTCGGCGAGGGCTACACGCCGCGGACGGTCGGGTATGTGATGCACGCGGCGGACAGCGAAGGCGTGCCGTGGCAGCGTGTTATCAACTCGCAGGGAAAATGCTCGACCGGGCGGCTGACGATACCGGTAAATTTGCAGCAGTCGATGCTCGAACAGGAAGGTGTGGTGTTCAGCGATAAGGGCAAGTGCGACCTACGGAAGTTCGAATGGTGGCCTGAGGGAACGGAGCCGGTTTCGGAAGAACAGGTCAGTTTGTTTGAAAAAAGTTAACCGCAGAGGCGCAGCGAGACGCCGAAGCATTCTTTTTATAGGATCGGTGGGCGGCGTTTAAGGCCATAGAAGAAAATTGACGAGAGTCCTCGGTGCCCATAGAACTATTTTCGTCTCGGCGTCTCTGCGTCTCGGCGGTCAAGATCTACCTTCCCCACTTCAATTTATTTCTTAACACGTCAAAGTAGTTTCGGTTTTGCGGTTGGACGAGGTTAAATGTCGTGCGGCTTTTGCGGATGCGGACGCAGTCGCCGGATTGCATGGCGTGGCCTATCTGGCCGTCGAGGGTGAGTACGACGCCCTCGTTCTCGTGCATCAGCTTCAGTTCGATCTCGGCATCGTCCGGCACGACGATCGGCCGATTGGTAAGCGTGAACGGGCAGATCGGCGTCACGACCACCGCATTCATCGACGGATAGATTATCGGGCCGCCGGCCGAAAGATTGTACGCGGTCGAACCGGTCGGCGTTGAAACGATAAGTCCGTCGGCCCGGAATGAATTGACGAACTGGCCATTCAGGCTGACCTCGATCTCGATGATGCGTGCAAGCGCGGCCTTATTTATCACCACGTCGTTGAGGACGCGTCCCTCGGCCAGCATTTCGCCCGTCCGCCAGTGCTCGGCACGAAGCATCACTCTGGGATCGATCTCGTACTCACCGCGAAAGATGGCCTCGATCGCTGGAAACATCTCTTCGATCCGAAAGTCGGTAAGATAACCGAGGCTGCCGTAGTTGATGCCGAGGACGAGGACCTCATGATCGCCCACCATACGGGCGGTCGAGATC
This sequence comes from Pyrinomonadaceae bacterium, assembly GCA_050246275.1. GTDB lineage: Bacteria > Acidobacteriota > Blastocatellia > Pyrinomonadales > Pyrinomonadaceae > OLB17. Next base: position 281,923 of record JBFWWI010000004.1, on the reverse strand, counting down.
ATCGTCCCATCGCCGCCGAGTACGACGATAAGGTCAGCCCGCTCAGCCATTTCGCTGTCCTCGGCCTCGTTATTTTCCGGATTCTCGGACCAGACACAGGGCTCGCCGACCTGTTCGATCCCTTTGGCCCCGAGCCACTCGGAAAGCTCGCATGCCGTGGCGAACGCCTCCGGATTCTTGGGCTTTACGACGATCCCGACCCTCTTTATCGTGCGCATTTCCATTGCCAGCGATGCGTAATGATTAAACAATTCGGCCCAAACCGCAAGCATTGGCCGCGCCCGGACGCGGGCCACCGCCGACCGTTCGGCATGCATCAAACTCGCAGGTAATGAGAGCCGAAATGCCGTGTTTGCAGGCCGCCGAACGTTGGACATTGCATTTTGATTTGCTAATATCTCAGTTTGCCGTATTGACAGCACATTCCAGCTTTGCAGGTAATATCAGATGTTAAAGTTTTTCAAGCGCCTCGAGCGGACGCGTAACTTCGTCCTTCTTGTTTTTGCGATCATCATGGTCGCAAGTCTTGTCCTTTTTTACGCGCCCTCGAGCGGCGACATTTCCGGAAACCTGGCCTTGAGTCAGGAGACTGCGGCCAGCGTCGGCGGTGAAAAGATCACGGTGGGAGAGGTCTACCGGCAGAAGCAGGCGTTTTCGCAGATGATGCAGGGCCGGCCATATCCCGCAAAGTCGATCCTCAGCAGCATTATCGGTAGCCGTATCACGCGTGTTGAGGCAGAGCGTCTCGGCCTGCGGGCGTCCGATGCCGAGGTCGCGGCCGCCATCCGCGAGCAGTTCACACCGGTTGACGGTCGGCCATTCGACCAGAAACTGTACGAGCAAAATGCGGTCGCCCAGGCCGGCAGCATCGCGGCCTTCGAGGAGCAGATCCGCGATTCGCTGAGTGCAGAGAAACTGCGTGCTTTCATTACGGCCGGCGTAACGGTCTCGGAAGAAGAGGTTTTGCGGGACTTTCAGCGGAGCAATACGAAATTTGACCTCTCTTACGTGCTTGTCAACCCGCAGGACCTGGCTCAGTCGATCACGCCTTCGGAGCAGGACCTTCGCGATTATTTCGAAAAGAACAAACAGGCGTACTACATAAATTCGCCGCAGAAAAAGATCAAGTACGTATTTTTGAGCACCGCGAAGATCGGCGAAAAACTCCCGATCACGGATGCGGACCTGAAAGCGGAATACGACAAGCTGCCGGCGGATAGGAAGATCGGCGGCGTCCTCGGGCAGGAGATCGTCCTTCGGGTCCCGCGGCCCGAACTCGATGGACAGGTGCTTGAGAAAGCGAACACCCTGGTCGCCGACCTGAGGAAGAACGGACCGACCGTCTCCGAACAGGAATTTGCCGAGATCGCGAAAGGCCAATCGGAGAACCCCGTTTCGGCGGCAAAGGGCGGCAGCCTTCCGGGAGCTGTGCGCGAGAACCTGAACAATCCGACCGATCCGTACCAGCGGCTGATACGGATGCAGCCGGGCGAGATAACGGAGCCGATAAACTATCAGGGCCGATACTTCATTCTTCGCAGGGGCGAGGCGGTGCCGAAAACCTTTGAGGATGCAAAGAAGGAACTTGAGGTCTCGCTTCGCAACCGGCGTGCTTATGCCGTGACCGCCGAACTTGCCCAGAAGGTGACCGAGACGCTCAAGCAGAACAAGGACGTTGACGCGACCGCGAAACAGTTTGCCGGTGAGGCGAACATGGCCGTCGCCGATATGATCCGCGAAACTGCCTATGTTAAGCCCGGCGACGATGTGCCGAACGTCGGCGTCTCACCGCAGTTCGAGGACGGCATCTCGATGCTTGTGAACCCTCAGGATGTAGGCGAAAAGATACCCGTGCAGAATGGCTTTGCGGTCCCGATGCTGGTCGATTCCAAACCGCGGCGCGATGCCGAATTTGACGAGGTACGAGCCCAGCTCGTAGATGTCGTCAAGCTTGAAAAGGCGAGGGCCCAGATCGCGGATATCGCGAACCAGATCGCTTCAGGAGCTGCAAATGTGGGGGCGCTCAGCGCGGCTGCGTCCGCTAAGGGATTGACGGCCGAGGAGGCAAAGTCGTTTATCCTCGGTTCGCCGCTCGGCAAGGGAACGACCGCGACCACCAACGAGGCACTCGAAGATGCGATCTACGGCTTGAAACAGGGTGAGGTCACCAAGACGCCTGTACAGATCGGCGAGTCATATTATATTGTCGGCGTAAACAGCCGCGAAGAGGCGAATATGGACGAATTTGCGAAGCAGCGGTCCACCCTTATGGAGCAGATGCTTGCCCGTAAACGCGGAGAGGTCTTTGCGGATTATCTTGCCTCGACACGGCAGAAGATGGAAGCCGCGGGCGACATTGTCATCTACAAGGATGCGGTCGCAAAACTTGATCAGGACGACCTGCCGTTCGGCGATCTGCTGAATCAGTAAAGAAAATTTGCCGGATCAAATTTTGAATGGGCGTGGCCTTTGAGCAAGGGTCACGCCCTTTCCTTTGAGCCTTACCACCATCCCAACGCCTTCCACCAGAGCGGGCCGACGACCGACCAGATCACAATATTGATGGCCGCCGCGATAAAGCCTACGGTCCACCACCGCCGTTGGCTCACATAGCCGAGCCCGAAATAGATCGGGGCGGGCGTCGTGCCGTAATGGGTCAGCCCGGCGCTAAGATTTGCGAAATAGGCGAGCACCAGAACGCTCAATCCGGCCGGTGCGCCGAGTGCGGTGGTGACCAAAAGGAAGGGAACGAACATCGCCATTACGTGAGCCGTGATCGATGCAAAGGCGTAATGAGCGAAAAAGAACACAAGGGCCAGGATCGCGAGTGCGACCGGCCAACTCGCCCCGCCTGCCGCCTCCGCGACAGCGCCGGCAAATATCGTCGGCAGATCGGTCCTTCCGAGTTCGCCGGCCATCATTACGAGCCCTCCGTACCAGATGAATACCTCCCATGCGTGAGATTCGTCGATCAGGTCCCGCCACGCGAGTACGCCGGCGACGAGCAGCGTGCCGATGCCTGCGAGCGCGATGACCGTCGAATCGATCCCGTGCCATACGGATGTGATCCATAGGAGCACGACCGACACGAATACGTATAGGAGTACCTTTTCTGACTTGCTCAGCGGGCCGAGCTTTTCGAGTTCGTCCTGAGCGAAGGTTACGGCGTTCGGCGTTTCCTTTACCTCCGGCGGAAAAAAGCGATAGATCATCAGCGGTATGGCGACCAATGATAGAAGTGACGGAACGATGGCCGAGATGAACCAGACGGAGTAATTGAGGTCGATGCCCGAGTTTTGAGCTGTGAGATTGCGGATGATGACATTGGACGCCTGGCCGGTCAGAAAGGTCGCACACAGGATGACCTCGCACTGATAGAGCATCGTCATCAGGAACGTACCGAGCCTCGCCTGCGTGCCGTCCTCGGGCCGCGAATCGTAGGTTTCCGTGACGCTGCGCGCGATCGGGAGGATGATGCCGCCCGACCGTGCCCCGGTCGATGGAATGAACGAGGCGAGTATCAGATCGGTGAACACGAGCGCGTACCCGAGGCCGAGGGTCTTGCGGCCGATCAGCCGTATGAAGATCAGCGCTATGCGGTGGCCGAGGCCCGTCTTGATCATCGCCCTCGAAATGAAGAACGCAGCAAGGACGAGCCAGACATATTTGTCGGCGTATCCGCTGAGCGCCTTTTCGATCGGGACGGCCCTGAACAAAGCGAGCGCGACCACACCCAGGAGCACGATCGCGCTTCCGGGCATCGGCTGGACGATCGACCCGACTATCGTCGATGTGAAGACCGCAAGCAGCGTCCACGCCTCCGGCGGAACAACTGAAGGCCGGGGCAGCAGATAGATCAGGAGTCCGACGCCGATGGTGATGAGCCACTTTACGAGAGGTCTTTGCATAAAGAAGCCACAGAGAGGCCACAGAGATGATTTGCTCTGTGTTCCCTGTGGCTATTCCAGATCGTCCGAACTATTAAACGTGAATGTACTTAAAGTACCAGACAGTGATCCCGCCCCAGATGGCTAGATTTGCCAGCGAGAGGGCCAGTCCGAGATTTCTGGTCTGCTGGGTTCGCTTGGCCGTGCGGTCGCCTTTGCCGTACATCATCACGCCCACGAGAACACCCGTGACCACCCACGCGAACAGTCTGATGCCCACATTGAACCACATATGTTCGGACGTGACATTCATCAAGTACGGGACCTGATAGAGGGTCAATGCTATTGCGAACACGATCGCAAGCATCGCGGCGATCGGCGGCTTGTAGTTCGATTCGGTCTCATCGCCGCCGCGGTCCTCGTCTATGCCGAGTTTGCTGTGGTTGTAGCTGTATGCGAAATAAAGGACAAGGCCTATCGCCATCCAGTCGATAAGGCGGATCCACGTGTCCAGCGGGAGGCTGTTCATCAAATATGCCGCCGAAACGACCGTCGCGATCGGGATAAACGGCGATAGGGGCACCCTGAACGGCCGATGAAGGGCCGGATTTGAAGACCGGAGGATGATGATCCCCGTTCCGACGATCACAAATGCGAACAGTGTCCCGATACTGACGAGCTCGCCGAGCAGGCTGATCGGAACGAACCCGGCAAGGATAGCGACGATCGTGCCGGTGATCGCCGTCGTGATGTGAGGCGTCTGGTACTTCGGATGGATCTTAGCGGCCCACGCCGGCAGGAGGCCGTCCTTTGACATCGAATAAAAGACCCGCGGCTGGCCCATCACCATCACGACCATGGTCGAGCTAAGCCCGAGCACGGCACCGATCTTGATAATATAGGTCGAGAAGTATCCGAGAATGGTTCCCATGATGCCTATCGAGGTGCCCTGCTGCGCCTTCAATGCTTCGTCGATCGCGGTCGCAAGCGGGGCCGCCGCATTCGTCAGCAGCTTGTAATCGACGAGTCCGACCATCACGCCGGCGACCAGGATGTAGAGTACGGTACAGATCGCAAGCGAGCCGAGAATGCCCATGGGCATATCTTTCTGCGGGTTTCTTGCTTCCTGAGCGGCGGTCGAGACCGCATCGAACCCGATATACGCAAAAAAGATGACCGCGGCACCTGTTACGACGCCCGGAAACCCGAACGGCATGAATTCTGCACAGCCGGGGCTTCCCACCGTGCAGCCGATGCCCAGATTGTCAGTATTTACGTACCCTATTCCGGCCACGATAAAGATCACGACGACGACGACCTTGATGATGACGATTATCGAGTTAAAGCTGGCCGATTCCTTGATCCCGCGGATCAGCAGCAGCGTAACGGCCACTGCGATGAGCGCCGCCGGAAGATTAAAGATGCCGTGTCCGATGGTGGCGCCGTTCGCGTCCAGGATCGCCACACCGGGCGGCGTGCCCAGGGCGAGCGGATAATTGATGCCAAGCGTCTGAAGCAGGCTGACCACATAGCCCGACCATCCGACCGCGACCGTGGCCGCACCGAATGCATATTCGAGGATCAGGTCCCAACCGATGATCCAGGCCACGAATTCGCCGAGCGTACCGTAACCATAAGCATATGCCGACCCTGAGATCGGGACACACGCCGCGAATTCCGAATAGCAAAGTGCCGCAAAGGCGCTGACTATGCCCGCGATGATCATTGAGATGATCACGGCCGGCCCTGCGTGTTTGCCGGCCGCCTGGCCGGTCAGAACGAAGATACCGGTTCCGATGATCGCACCGACACCGAGCATCGTTAGATCGAGCGCCGTTAGCGTCTTCTTGAGCGTATGTGTGCCGGTCTCGGACGCCTCGGCAATGATCTTGGATATTGGTTTAGTCGCGAAAAGTGACATCAAAACCTCCTGCTAAAAGTGAAAATTCTATGAGTGCCCTACTGCTTTACGGCCGGACAAATTCTTCCAAATAAAGTAAACGGGAACGCCCGTCAGAACTATGAGCAGCCCCGGCCACGTGGCGGTCGTCTGGTAAACGAACAGTACGAAGAGAATGATCGCGGCACCGACGCAGTATAGTGCCGGAATTACCGGATATCCAAATGCTCGATAGGGCCTTTCGGCATCGGGCCGCCGCTTTCTCAAGACAAAGATGCCGATGATGGTCAGAATATAGAAGATCAGCGCCGCAGAGATCACGTACGTAAGCAGGTCGTTGTACAGGCTGCCGTAGGTGCCATCCGCACGGATGGTCCGCGGAAGGACATAAAAGGCGGCAAGGACGCCCTGGATGATCAAGCCCCATGCCGGCACGTGAAACTTGTTCAGTTCGCCAGCTGCCTTGAAGAAAAGGCCGTCCTTCGCCATCGCGTAGTATGCGCGGGCTCCGGCAAAAATTAGGCCGTTATTGCAGCCGAATGTAGAGACCATCGTTGCCGCGGCCATAAGGACCGCACCGAAGCCCGGAAATATCACTTCTGCCGTCGCCGAGCCGATGCGGTCGCTCGGGACCGTCTGAATGTCTTCCAAACGAAGGGTGACAAGGTAGGCTACGTTCGCCAAAAGATAGAGCGTGATCACGCCGCCGGTGCCGAGCGCGAGTGCCAGCGGTATGTTTCGTTTGGGATCGCGCACCTCGCCGGCGGTAAAGGTGATATTGTTCCACGCATCGGACGAGAACAGCGAGTTCGTCTGGGCAACGCATATCCCGACAAAGAGCCCGAATGCCGCGGCCGCCGTCAGGCCATGCCCGACATCCTGGATATTGCCGCGGACGGTCCACAGGTCGCCGAAATTCGCCGCCGCAATGTCGCCGTGCCAAAGCAGCCCGACTGCGATGCCAAGCACTATCAGGGCAATGAGCGATCCGGTCTTTGCAAATGTGAAAACATTCTGGACAAGTTTGCCGAGCTTAAGCCCGCGGGTGTTCATAAAGGTCAGCAATGCGATCATCGCGATGCCGAGCAGTTGGGCGGTCGAGAGCGAAAAGGCGTAGCTCGATGAGATCCGCGTGGGTTCGATCAGATAATTCGTCTCGGATATCCAGGGTATGAGCAGGCCTGTAAATCTGCCGAACGCGACGGCCACGGCGGCGATCGTCGCGGTTTGGATCACAAGAAAAAGTGTCCAGCCGTATAGAAATCCCCAGATCGGCGAGTAGGCCTCACGCAGATACACGTATTGCCCGCCGGCCTTTGGCATCATTGCGGCGAGTTCGCCGTACGACAGAGCGGCCGTCACCGTAAGCAGGCCCGTGATGAGCCAGACGACCAGCAGCCACCCGGGCGATCCGACCTGGCGCGCAATATCCGCCGAGACGATAAAGATGCCGGAGCCGATCATCGAACCGGCAACGATCATTGTCGAATCAAGCAGGCCGAGGCCGCGAATGAATCCTTCGCCGGATCCCTTTTCTACGCCAGCAACGTCAGTTGCCATATAATGGCCCGGCCGGGACAGCCGGCAGGCAAATCGGCCCTGAAGACCCGCGCCTGGTCGCTCCCTATTTGGTTTCTCTCAAACTAACTGAAGGCAAGAATATCGACGTTATTATACGTTTCTCTGGCCCCTTGTCGAGCCGTGAGCCTCCGTTTTCAGGCTTTTTGAATGAGAACGCCCGGTCGAAAGCAAAAAAAGGAGCCGGCGAACGCCAGCCCCTGAGTATTCATTCGAACCGATGTTTGGCCTATGTCCTGCCGATCGCTTTGAGGTAGCGCTCAAGCTCTTCGCGAACCTTGGGGAAGAGGAAGAACAGGCCGATCATGTTCGGAAACACCATCGCGAGGATCATCGCGTCGGAAAACGCGAGAACCGAACCGAGCGATGCGGCCGCACCGATGACCACAAAGACGCAGAACAAAAGCTTGAACGACAGGTCCGAAGCGGCCGAACGGCCGAACAGATATTTCCACGACTGCAGGCCGTAATACGACCAGGAGATCATCGTCGAAAACGCAAAGAGCACGATGGCCACCGTGAGGACGATATTGAATCCCGGAAGCACATCATCGTATGCACGGGCTGTAAGATCTACGCCGTTGACGACCGTGTCGCCGATCATCACGTTGCCGCCCACGCCGCCGTACTGAAAGTAGCCGTCCATATTGAAAAGGACGATGACGATCGCCGTCATGGTACAGATGACCACCGTGTCGATAAACGGTTCGAGCAGGGCGACGAGGCCTTCGCTCGCCGGATATTTTGTCCGGACGGCGGAGTGGGCGATCGCAGCCGAACCGGCACCCGCCTCGTTTGAAAAGGCAGCTCGCCTAAAGCCCTGAATGATCACACCGGCAATACCGCCGACACCCGCCTCCGGCGTGAAAGCTCCGCCGATGATCTGGCCTATCGCGTCCGGGATCTCGGTCAAGTGAGCAAAGATAATGATAAGTGAGGCAATGATGTAGATTATCGCCATCAGCGGGACAAGCTTTTCCGTTACGCTGGCGATGCGCTTGATGCCGCCGATAATGACGATAGCGACCAGAATCGCCATGATGATGCCGATGATGGTCCTCACAGCCTCGCCCTCGAGCCCGAGGATCGTCGTCAGCTGAGTTGTCGCCTGGTTTGCCTGGAAGGCATTGCCGCCGCCGAAAGATCCCCCCACGCAGAATACGGCAAACACGACCGCAAGCACCTTACCCAATCCGCCGAACTTGATATCGGCAAATCCGCGCGAAAGATAATACATCGGCCCGCCATGTACGATGCCGTCCTTGTCTATATCGCGGTACTTCACGCCAAGCGTACACTCGACGAACTTTGACGACATACCGAGCAGGCCCGCGATGATCATCCACAGCGTGGCACCCGGCCCGCCGATGCCGATCGCGACGGCGACGCCGGCGATGTTTCCCAGGCCCACGGTCCCGGAAACGGCTGTCGCAAGTGCCTGGAAGTGGTTGACCTCGCCGTGATGGCCCTCGTCCTTGATCGTGCGCATCACGTCGCCTTCTTCGGTGATCTCGACCTCGGCTTTCATCGAGTGCGGCTCCGTGTGTTCGGCGTCATCACGCATTTCTATATCGTCGTATTTACCGCGGACCACATTCAGCGCCAATGGGAAACGGCGCAAATTCACGAAGCCGAAAGAGATCGTGAAGAAAAGCGCTCCGCCGATGAGCAGGTAGAGGACGATCGGCAGATCGAACGGCGCGGGAAGCGGCATTGGATAAAAGACCAGCCATTCCCACCACGCCGCAACCGGCTGAAAAGCAGCGTCGATCCTTTCGTCGAGGCCTCGGCCCTGGGCCGCTGCAACGACAGGAAGGATCGCAAGGGCAAGGTTCGACAATACTATCCGGGAAAATCTCTTTCTCATTGACACCTCGGTTTTGATTTATTTCTTTGCCGACAAATTGATCGAATCTTTCGACAGATTGCCGCGGGGACCTGCGTCTCAGAAGGGGTTTTGACGCGTCTTTTGGTTATTGAGCATTATATAACCCGATAAAATGGTGTGTCTATGCGTTCTCGGTTAAAATTTGCAAGAAAATTATGAGAGAAAATGTTGAGCGGCCCGAGTTCGGAGACATGCCGAAAGAGGATTTTCGCCGTTTTGGTCATCAGGTGGTCGACTGGATCGCCGATTATTTTGAAGGGATCGAGGGCCTTCCGGTGCTCTCACAGATCGAGCCCGGCCGGTTAAAGAGAGATCTGCCAGATAAGCCCCCCGAGGCGGGTGAGGATTTCGCGGACGTATTGGCGGACGTGGACAGGTTGATATTGCCTGCCGTGACCCACTGGAATCATCCGAATTTTCACGGCCTGTTTTCGACCTCGACCTCGTCGGTGGGCGTTTTTGGCGAGATGCTCTCGGCGGCCTTTGATATGAAGGCGATGCTCTGGCGGACGTCCCCCGCATCGACCGAACTCGAGGACGTCGTGCTCGATTGGCTTCGGCAGATGATGGGACTTCCCGACACGTTCGAAGGCATCATCTATGACACGGCCTCGGTCTCGACCATGCATGCGATCGCCGCGGCCCGCGAGCGCGCCGGGGCAAAGATACGCGAGCTTGGAATGAGCGGCCGGGCCGATCTGCCGCTGATGCGCGTTTACTGCTCGGAGCATGTACATTCGTCGATCGATAAATCGTGCATCACGCTCGGCCTCGGAACCAGAAGCCTGAGGAAGATAGCGGTCAACGAGCGATTTGAGATGATCCCGGAGGCCTTAGCCGAAGCGATCGACGAGGATATCGAAGCGGGATATGCTCCCATTTGCGTCATACCGACGATCGGCACGACATCGTCATCGAGCGTCGATCCGGTCGATGCCGTCGCGGATATTTGTGAGAAGCACGGCGTCTGGCTGCATGTTGACGCGGCCTACGCGGGTTCGGCGGCGATCGTCCCAGAGTTGCAGCATTACTTCAAGGGCTGGGAACGGGCCGATTCGATCGTCACGAATCCGCACAAATGGCTCTTTACACCCTTCGATCTTTCGGTTCTCTATTGCCGCGATCTGAACGAACTGAAAAAAGCCTTCTCGCTCGTGCCCGAATATCTGAGAACGAGCGACGAATCCACGGTGAAGAATGGGATGGATTACGGCATCCAGCTCGGGCGGCGATTTCGAGCGCTTAAGCTTTGGTTCGTAATCAGATATTTCGGCCGGGAAGGCCTGATCGGCCGCATCCGCGAACACTGCCACCTTGCGGCGCTATTTGCGTCCTGGGTCGAAGATTCCCCTGACTTCGAGCTGCTTGCGCCCGTTCCGTTCGCCCTGGTCTGCTTCCGCGCGTGCCCCGCAGGCGTCGAAGATCTCGATGCTTTGAATGAGCGAATAATGAATGAGATAAATGCATCGGGCGAAGCGTACATCTCGCATACGAAGCTGAACGGTGTCTTCACGCTGCGTCTATCAGTTGGGAGCATCCGCGTAGAGGAGAGACATCTTAAAAAGGTTTGGGACATTTTAAGAAAGTCGATATAGTAATAGGTGAGGAGTCTCACCCGCTTCTCCAACCCACTTCAAGATCTAAAATGTACTCAACTATGAAAAGGACCCTCTTCCTGTTCACTCTCGTTCTCACGTTCATGACCGCTTCGTTCGGACAGACGGCCGCGCAATATCTCGAAAAGGGCAATGCCTTTTACAAGAACAAACAGTATGCCGAGGCGATCGCGGAATATAACAGCGCTATCCGGCTTTCGCCCTCGTCGCCCGAGCCTTGGTTCAATCGTGCCCAGTGTCACTACTTCCGGGGGAGTTACGTGCTTGCCATCAACGACTATTCGCAGGCCCTTGTTCTTCGGCCGAATTACGTTGACGCACTGTTTCAACGCGGGCTCTCGTACAATAAGAATAAACAGCACGACCTTGCGATAGCAGATTACACACGCGGGATAACGCTTGCTCCGACAGATCCACAGCTGTTCTATAACCGCGGGATCGCCTATTCAGACAAGGGAACCTTGGACCTTGCCCTCGTTGATTACAACAAGGCCATCAGTTTGAATCCCAACTATATGAAGGCCTATGTCAATCGGAGTTCGGTATATTTCAGGCAAAAAAAGCACGACGTCGCATTGGCCGATATAAACCGGGCGATCCAGCTTGACCCGACCTATTTAGAGGCGTGGAATAATCGCGCCGTGATCTACAACACGACCAATCTGCCCGACCTTGCCATCGCCGACCTGAACAAGGCGTTGAGTCTTAACCCGGGATACGCAAAGGCTTATCTTGATCGAGCCATCGCATACAACAAGAAGAAATTGAACGACAATTCGATCGCCGATCTGAACAAGGCAATATCGCTCGATCCAAAATATGTGAACGCGCTCGTCTTTCGCGGGGCGGTCTATTTCGACCTCAAGCGATATGACCTTTCAGAGGCCGATCTGAAGAAGGTACTCGAACTCTCTCCAGGCCATACCTTTGCAACGAATGTCCTGGCCAGGATCGCTGCCCTTCCGCGACCGGCACAGCAGTAAGGATCGGGGCGATCCGTTTTCAACGGTGCTCGACCTCATCCCATATACGGTGGCCGTGCGTCTCACGAAGAAAGATGGCGCCGACGACGAATGTGATCGCCGCGACGGCCATCGGATAATAGAGTCCGGCGTAGATGTTCCCGGTCTGGGCGATCAGCGAAACGCCGATGAGCGGCAGTAAACCGCCGAATACCCCGTTGCCGATGTGGTAGGGGAGCGATAACGCGGTGTAGCGGATCTTTGCGGGAAAGGCCTCTACGAGATACGCTGCGATCGGGCCGTAAACCATCGTCACCCAAAACACCTGAATAAAGACGAGCAGTATCAGCCACCATGTGGCGGGCTGCGCTATCAGATCCCCAAAACCCGAGTAGGGCAATACCTTTTCGGCTGTCACGAGCGTTCCGTCGGGCCCGTTCGTCTGCGGCGTCAGTTTTATCGCGCCCGTCACCGGATCTTTCTGCGAGCTGGCGGTGACGACCTCCGAACCGGCGGCGGACTGCATCGCATGGTAGATCGGAAGATAGGTCGCCGTAGCCAAAAGGCAGCCGCAGAGGATGATCCACTTTCGGCCGAACCGGTCGCTCATCGCGCCCCAAAACACGAAAAACGGCATCGCCATCAAAAGGGCCACGGCTACGATATAAATTGCCGAGGTCGGATTCACATTCAAAATGGTCTGAAGGTAAAAGAGAGCAAAGAACTGCCCCGCGTACCAGACGACGCCCTGACCGGCCGTCGCTCCGAAAAGCGAGATCAGCACCCGGCGAAGATTCTCCCATTTGGTGAACGCCTCGATCAGCGGATTGGCCGACGTCATCCCGGTGGATTTGACGTGCTTGAATATCGGCGATTCTTCCATCTTGAGCCGAATATAGAGGGAGATCACGACCAGAAAGATCGAAACAAGAAATGGTATGCGCCATCCGCCGATCGTCCCGGCCTTGCCCGCAAATTCATCGGCAGACATCATATTCTGGACCACGAGAATGACGGCGAGGGACATGAAAAGGCCGAGCGTCGCCGTGATCTGGATGAACGACGTGTAGAATCCGCGGCGGTTGTCGGGTACATGCTCGGCGACGTAAACCGCCGCCCCGCCGTATTCGCCGCCGAGAGCCAGTCCCTGAAGCACGCGAACTATCAGCAGGATCACTGGGGCCGCGTATCCGATCACGGCATATGTGGGCAGAAAGCCGATGATCGCGGTCGAGCCGCCCATGATCAGAAGGGTCACAAGAAACGCATACTTTCGCCCGACGACATCGCCGATACGTCCAAAGAAAAGTGCGCCGAAGGGACGCACAACGAACCCGACCGCAAATGTCGCGAGATAGGCGATGTAGGCAAACGTGTCGTTGCCCGGCGGGTAGAACAGCGGGGCGATGATCGGCGCGAGACTTCCGAATATGTAGAAGTCGTACCATTCGATCATTGTGCCCACGGCCGACGCTCCGATCACTTGCCAGATCTTTGCTTTCGACACCTGCTCGTTATAGAACCCGCCGAGATCGCCTGTCGTTTCAGTCATTCGATATTGTTTCCCTCTGGTTTGGTGTGCGAAAAAAGGGTTGAGGACGGTATTAGAGCAATTCCGCTATTGGTTTTCAACATTGCTCAGCGTTTGACGCTGTGGGATTGGACCGCCTGCCGTGATAAGGTCTTATCGGATGCGGTTTGTAAAGGAAAGCGTGATCAGGTCCTCACCCGAGCTTGTGTTCTCATTTCACGAGCTTCCCGATGCGTTCGAGCGCCTTGTCCCGCCGTGGGAAAACGCAAAAGTGATTCAGAAAGCCGATATATCAAAGATAGGATCGCAGGCGATCATCGAACAAAAGATCTTCGGGCTGGTTCCGTCGCGATGGGTTGCGGAGCATACGGCCTATGACCCGCCTCGGATGTTTGAGGACGTACAGGTCTCGGGGCCTTTTAGTTCCTGGCGGCACAAGCACATCGTCGAACCGCACGCCGACGGGGCGGTTCTTCGCGACGAGATAGATCTTGAGCCGCCAATGTCGTTCATCGGCGACCTTGCCGCACCGCTTTTTATATTGCCGCGTATCAAGAAGATGTTCGATTACCGACATCAGGTGACCCGGGAATGGTGCGAGACTGAGAGTTTGGCGATCTGATGCGGGTTGGCGAGTCACGAACCGTTCGACGCAAGGACGCAAGCCCCTTCGAAACCCGCAGAATTCAGAACCTATGTTGACCCATATAGTCTGTTGGAAATACAAAGAGGAAACTACAACCGACGAGCGTGCCGATCATATCAACCGTCTGCGCGCCTTGCCGGATGTGATACCGAATATCACTTCGTTTCACGTAGGCAGCGACATCCTCCATCTCGAACGGTCTTTCGATACGGGCCTGGTCGCCGTCTATCCCGACCGGGAAGCCCTTGACCATTACACCGACCATCCGGCGCATCAGGAAGTTGCATCACTCGGCAAGAGGATCGCTGAACGTGTGGTTTCGGTCGATTTTTTACACGATTGAAGATACTGAGGACGATCATTCTTTTTTCCCTCGCCGTCCTGCTGGCGGTGCAGGTGCCGTTCGTCTATCGCCGGTACAAGATCGGGCAGCTCGCAAATAGGATCAGCGAACTGCAAAAGGCCGCAGCCGATGATCCGCGGCATCAAAAGCCAGGTTTTTCCGAATACAAGGGCGTGATGCACGTCCATACATTTCTCGGCGGGCATAGCACGGGAACCTTTGACGAACTGATCAAGGCCGCCAACTCGAATGGCCTCGACTTCGTCGTAATGACCGAGCATTACGAAAACGCTTACGACACATCGGCTCTCACCCTGAAAGGGAGATTCGGCAAGACCCTCTTTGTGAATGGCCAGGAGGTCGACACGAATGACGGCGGGCGCTTTCTGCTGCTGCCCGGTTCGCCCGATTCGCCGGCCTTTGCCGGGGTCGATTCGACGTCATTCCTCGAGCAGATCCATTCCGAGGGCCGTATCGCGATCAATAACTATCCCGAAAGGAACCGTTCCGATGTGATCGATTTCGACGGCATGGAAGCATACAGCCTCCATATCAATGCCAAGGCGTCAAATCCATTCACCGCCATTTTTGATGTGCTGTGGTCCTTCTCCGCTTATCCCGAGGCAACATATGCGACCTATTTCCGACGCAACGACGACTACCTGCGGCGTTACGACGCGATCTCGGCGAAGAAGCGCCTGCTGCTCACCGCAGGGGCCGACGCCCACTCGAACAAGGGCTACTATCTATTGGCCGATGACGAGGGAAACAAGCATTTTGGCATCAAGATCGACCCGTACGAGACGGTTTTCAGGCTTGTTAGAATGCACGTCCTGCTCGAATCCGGCACGGCACTCACGGGCGAATCACTTATCGATGCTCTAAAAAAGGGCCATGCGTACGTAGGATTTGACGTCCTTTCAGATGCATCGGGCTTTTCGTTCACCGCCGATTCGGGAAGTGAGCGGCGTATAATGGGTGACGAGATCGAGGTCGGAAGCGGTGTCAAACTCACTGCCTCGGCCCCTGTACCGGCGAGGTTCGTGCTGTTCAAAGACGGCGAAAGGATCGAGGAGGCGGCGGACGTGAGCGAATTTTCCGTAAATGTAATAAATGTTGGGGTTTACCGTGTCGAGGTTTATCTGGATCGGCTGGGCGAGCCATTTGACCGTGCCCCGTGGATAATGTCAAACCCGATTTACGTCAGGTAAAGCAAACGGTTTAAGCCGTGCAATCATCCTAACTTGGCACAAGCCGTTTCAAATGTGTTGGATTGTAAAATGAAGATCTTATATCGAGTTCCCCTGGCCGCTATTTTATTTGCCGGCCTTTTTTCGGCACTGTCCGCCCAGCAGGTAAAGCGCACGGATTATGACGTATCGTCGTATACGATCGACGCCCAGCTTCTTCCCGACGATAACAAGCTGGCCGCGACCGCGGACGTTACCTTTACCGTGTTGGAAGACGCCCGCAATGTCGCCTTTGAGCTGAACGGTTCATTGAAGATCGAGTCGATCGCGAGGATCGACCGGCCGGGCGTGCCGGCAGCTGCAAAACCAGCGGCCCGTGCCGCACGGACGCCGGTACCCGCCCCGAACCCGATAACATTCGTACAGGATCAGGTCGGCGTCTCGGACCTTGGGCCGAGTGTACGTATAGACTTCGGCGATACGGTAGCTAAGGGGACGACCGTTACGCTTCGCTTCAAGTACAACGGTATTCTCAACACGCCGAGCGGCGGCCCGCTTCTAAATAAGAGGCTTGCCTTCGTCGGCGAAGACCAGGGGTACCTGATGTACGCCGCCAGGTGGTTCCCGTTTCACGATTATGCGTCGGATTTTGCCACCTCCGACATTTCGATAGCGGTGCCGGGCGGCCTCCAGATAGTTGGCTACAGCGATTCGCCGGTCAGTGCAGTGGGCGGAAAGTTCCGGTTTACGCAGCAAAAGCCGGGTCTGGTCGGCAATTTCGCCTACGGCAAATTCGCTCCTCGGACGCTAAAGCTCGGGGAATATGAGCTCCAATTCAACACGCGGCCCGGCTTCGATGCCCTGGTCCAGGATTATGGAGAAACGCTTGGCAAAGCGCTCGAATTCTACACAAAAAAATTCGGAAATGCTGACTTTGGCAAAAAGCTGATCGTCGCGCAGATCGACGACGAAAGCCTCGACTTTTATTCGTCGATGGGAATGCTCTTCGTCTCGAGCAGACAATTCGAACAGGAACGCGGCGTAACGGAAGAACGTCTGCAGCGTGAGGCGGCATATCAGTGGTGGGGGCTGACCGTCGGGTTGAAGTCCTTTGACGACGCCTGGCTTTCTCAGGGCCTGGCCGAGTACAGCGCATTCGCTTTTCGTGAAAGCTCGCTGGACGGAGCCAAGCTCGATGCCCTGAGACGCGAACTTCTGGAGAAGTCGCTCACCTTCGAACAGACCGCGTCGCTCCTTAGAACCCCGGCAAATCTCGATGATCAATCGATCGCCTATCAGTACATCATGTATGCGAAAGGAGCCTTTGTCTTCAAGCTGCTGCGGGACACGCTTGGCCAGCGAAAATTCGATCAGCTGCTGCGGACCCATCTCGCGGAAAACCGCGGCAAGAACGTTTCGATCGACGATTTTGAAAAGCTGACGACACGCATCGCCGGTGAACCGATGCGTTATTTCTTTGCCCGTTGGGTCGAGGGCACGGGCGTCCCGGAGTTTACGGCCGATTATCTTATCATCCGCACACGCGGAGGAAAGTTCGTCGCTCGCGGAACCGTGAAACAGAATTACGATAATCTGCGGCTCCCGGTCGATGTGCAGCTTCGGTCGGAGGGCGAGTTAGGCCTGAAGACGGTGACTCTCGACATGCAGGAATCGAGCGCCGACTTCAACATCGAATCGACGGGCAAACCGCTCTCCGTCGTGATCGATCCCGGATACAAGCTGCTGCGGATCTCGCCGGACCTGCGGGTCTCGTCGATCGCAAGGCGAGGCATCGAACAATTCAAAGAGGGCAATTACGTCGAGGCACAGGCGCAATTCGAGGCGGCCCTGAAGCTCGACCGTTCCAATTCCTGGATCTACTATCATCTCGGCCTCCTTTTTCTTGAGCAGCGAAACTACGATCTGGCGATCGACAACTTCAAGGCGACGATCAGCGGAAACCTGAACCCGCCATGGCTCGAAGTGTGGGCAAATATCAAGATGGGAAATGCCTACGATGCAAAAGGCGACCGCACCCGTGCGACAGCCGCGTACTCACGCGCGGAAAAGAGCGGCGATAATTACGACAACGCCCAGGAAGCCGTGAAGAAGTATCAGGCGAGCCCTTATGATCCGCGTGAGAACAAGGCGACTGCGGTAAGATGACCTGCGGCAATACTATGCAAATGTGAAAGGGCGGGGCCGTTGTGCCTCGCCCTTTTCGCTTCCCTTGGTTCGTAGTTGCCTCTGGCTAAAATCGGAATTTCGCCCGGAACTGGCCGACTCGCGGGCCGCCGACCGTGTTCGTGATCACGCCGAAGTCGACACTGTCTTGCAGGTCGCTGTTCGGATTCGCAAAATTCACCGTGTCAAAGACATTGAAGAGATCGAAACCGAGTTCGAAGCTCATCCTGTCGTTGATCTTCGTGCTCTTTGCAAAGCTCAGGTCAAGACGCTGCTGCAACGGACCGCGGAATGTATTTCGTCCGAGGTTTCCGAAGCCGCCAAAGGCCGAGGTAAAGCACGTCGGATCGATCACGGTAAGATTGCTGGTGCTCGCATCCGAGACCGCTTCGCTGGCCGTACATGCGATGTTCGGGCGGCCGAATCCGAGCCGATAGATGCCGCCCGCTCCGCGCGTCGTACTTGTGAGCTGGGATGCATTTGCGATCTCAGGCTCAGAGGCGAAGACCGTGAAAGGCGTGCCCGATTGTGCCTGGTAGAACCCGGCGATCGACCAGCCCTTGACGAACGGATTGTTCGAACCGCCGGTCGGTATCTCCCAAACAAAGCTGGTACTGAACCGGTGGGTACGGTCAAAGTCCGAGAGAGCCTTGTTGTTCTCCAGGTTTCGCGAATCGCCCTGTGCGATGAAGCCCGTGTTCGGAACGTCCGGCTTTCCGCCGCCTGCCGTGCTTCCCGGGTCGCTCGACATCACGTCGATCGATCGGGAGTAGGTATAAGCGGCATTGAACTGCAATCCCTTTGAGAACCGCTTCGTCAGGCTGAACTGGCCGCCGTGATAATCGGAAGAACCACGAGATTGCAGCAGCAAAGCTTCGGGAACGTTGAATCCCAGGATGGGAACCCGGGCCTCAAAGTTTATGTAAGTGCCGTTGGCGCTCGAAAGATTCAGGTCCGTCTGGCCGGTCACTGAATTGAGGAAGCCGAAGGCACGCCCGGCACCGCGCTCCCTTGCCGTAGAACCGGCATTCAACGGGCCGTTCGGCGAACCGGCGGCGACGTAAGCCTGATTGAAGCGTTCGTAGATGTGGTCGGGCGTGGCCGGATCATTGAGGTCAAACCCCTGATTGAGCGCGGTCGCGACCAGTAGTTTGCGCCCCGCGGTGCCGATATAGCGAGCCTCGAAAACGAGATCCTTTGCAAGCTCATATTGCCCGCCGACATTCCATTGATGGACATACGGCGTCTGCAGATCGCGGTCGATCGCGCGAAACTCGAATGTCTCAGCGATGTTCCCGCGAGTGCAGTTTGCACCGGTCGCTATTACACAGCCCGCCCCTTGTGGCGTGCCGCGAGAATCGGTGAATACAGGTGTATTGTCTCGGATCTGGTAATTGCCGTTGACACCCGACGCCCGGACCATCCGGAACGGGAGCCATTGATTCAAGGTAAGGTTTGTCGGAACGGCTGAGAACGCGCTCGTGATCGGGACATTGCCGCTGGGAACCGTGATCTCGACCTCGCGGAGAAACGGATAATTCGAGAACACTGTATTGATGAACGCCGCCGACGGACGATCGTAGAAGAGCCCGTATCCGCCGCGTATCACGAACTTATCGGAGATCGCATAGGCGGCGCCAAAACGCGGAGCAAAGTTGTTGAGGTCCTGGCCGTTGAGCGTGTGGCCGTTATCGACGATCCGGGTCGCCGCGACCGCACCGTCAACACCTGCGTTTCCGGTCGATGCCACATTATTCGGGACGATAAACCCCGGCGTGGGGTTGTCGCACAGGGCATTGGAGCCGCCGGACTGCGTAAAGCACGGCAGAAAAGGTTCCAGGTCAAAGTTCCCGATACGACCTTCCTTTTCGGTCGGCCACATAAAGAGTTCGTAACGAAGGCCGAGATTAAGGCTGAGTTTTCGATTTACCTTCCAGTTGTCGGTCACATAGAGACCGTAATCCTGAAAGCGAAAACTCTTGTTCGTTATCCCGTACTGCGTATCAGCTTCGGTCGCATTGCCGGTCAGAAGTTGGGTGAACGAGTCGAACTTTTCAAATTCCGTTGCCTGCTCTTCCGGCAGATTCGTGTCGAACTGGTGTCGTTTATACTCGCCGCCAAACTTGATGCTGTGATTTCCGTACGTCCAGTTCACATTGTCGCCGATGCTGTACGTGATCTGCTTGCGGCGATTGAACGAGTCGTTCGGGCCGCCGAACGAAAAGTTGGAGAGATTATTGCGGCCAATGTAATGGCCGAGCCGCGTGGTCGCGGCACTCGAATCAAAGGTCGATGCCGGATTGTTCACGCCGATGAACTCGTTGGTGAATTCGCCGGTCGAGAAATCGGCGGTCAGGTTCCGAGTGTTGTTCAGGTAGAAGTATCCGAAGCGGACCTCGTTGATCCAGTTCGGCGAAAAGATATGTGTATCGCCGATCGAGAGTGTCCGGTTGCGGTCATTGCGTTGGAGCGTGGTCGGCGACACGAGGCTGCTCGGATCGGGAAACGAATCTTCGGCCGGGAAGTTCGAGAAGAAGAGCGTTCCGCTGAGAGTATTCTTGGCGCTCAGCTGGCCATCGAGGCGTGTCGTGAACTGGTTTTGGCGAAAGGTCGAGGGTTCGACGCTTATCACCTCAACGAGCGGATTGTTACGCTGAAGAGTGCGGCTCGTTACGTTCGGAAAGCCGCCGAATTGATATGAGCCGGTCCCGCTCTGGTCGACTATGTTGAGCGCCCTGTAATTGGTGATGCTCGGGATGTAGAATCCGCCGGTCACGGGATTGCGAAGGTTAAAAATTCGGAAAGCTACTTCGCTGATATCGCCAACGGACAAACATGCGGGCCCGGCATTGCAGCCATTGAACTGATTGAATGCCGCGGCGATCGCTGCCTTTGAGCGGTCGTCACCGAGGACGGTCAGGGCCTGCGGCAGTATCGTACGCGTCCGGGCAGTCGGCACCAACCCCGTGTTTGCATCGGTAAACTGATAGCCGCCGAAGAAGAAGAACTTGTCCTTGATGATCGGGCCGCCGACCGTAAACCCGACCTCGGTGCGGTCGGCTCGCGGCTTTTCATTGCCGCTTTCTTTCAAAAAGAACTCATTGGAGTTGAACGCTTTGTTCTGAAGATAGTAATAGACCGTTCCGTTAAAGCTATTGCCGCCGGACTTGGTGACCAGTTGGAAGTTTCCGCCGCCGCTGCGTCCCGTTGATGCATCGTAAAGGGACGTCTGAAGCTTCACTTCCTGGAGCGTCTCGGGTGCCGGAGCGATATTGTCGGACAATGCCCCTTCGTTGCTCGTGATATTGGTCGCATCGACACCGTTAAAGAAAAGGCTGGTCGATGTGGTCCGCGTGCCGTTGACGGATGGGGAAATGTTGCCGTTGCCGTTGACGCCGACCGGTGAAAGCTCGGACGACACGCCGGCTTCGGACGAAAGCAGGCCTGTGAAGCTGCGGGTCGAGGTCGGTATCTTTGTCACCTCTTCGCCCGAGATCTGTCTTGCGACCGTAGCAGATTCCGATTGTACCAGCGGCTGATCGCTGGTGACGTCAACGAACACATCGGTCGATCCCACGTCGAGCACG
Organism: Pyrinomonadaceae bacterium; assembly: GCA_050246275.1. Lineage (GTDB taxonomy): Bacteria > Acidobacteriota > Blastocatellia > Pyrinomonadales > Pyrinomonadaceae > OLB17. Next base: position 260,611 of record JBFWWI010000004.1, on the reverse strand, counting down.
ATGTCCACGATGTGCGCGACCGAGGCCTCGACCGCGACATTTTGCGTCTGCGACCTTTTGAAACCGTCTTTTTCAAAAGAGATCGTGTATGTGCCCACCGGCAAAAGGTTCGCCGTCCAGCGGCCGGCATCGTTAGTAGTAGTATTCCGCGTCAGATTCGTAGCCGCGTTCTTTATCGTAACGTTGACGCCGGGTATCAATGCCCCGTTTGCATCAGCGATCGAGCCGGTAAGCGTTCCTGTCGCCTGGGCAAAAGCGGCCGAGCTTGCGGCCAAACCGATAAACAGTGCGGTAAACATCGCAGTAAATTTCGATCTCATAGAGTCTCCTCGATAAAAAGCTATCGGAAAATTTGTAAGGCGAGGCCTCAAAGTAGGTGCCCCGCGCAACTTTGAAAATTTCTTGTAAATCAGGATTGCAAACGTGAGGATATGCACCCGGCGTTGCACGAGTGTGAAATTGAGGTTAATTAAGTGTTAACTGTTGGGGGATGGTTCGTTATGACGAGAGTCCGCACATTAGTAAGGGCTTGACATCCAGCTTGCTAGTTAAGCCCTTGCTTACGCGCGGGCTTCTGCATCATCTGATCAGCGCTTCGGCGGCTGCTTCGCCGGTTTCGATGGCGCCTTCCATAAACCCTTGCCAGTCGGCGAGGTGCTCGCCGGCAAACAGGACCTTGCCGTGCGGACGTTGTAGGATCGGGCGGATGCCGAACCATTGGCCGGGTTTGTAGAGCGCGTAGGCGCCGTCGGTGAAGGGGTCTCGCTGCCAAGCGTAGGAGATGATCCGTAGGGCCTTCATCGGAGCGTCGTCATCGAGAGCGGAGATGTCGTTTGCGACGATCCGCATCCGACGGTCGTCGGACTGCGACGATAGTACGTCAGCCTTTTCGCCGATCGCGTAGGCGGTGAGAATTCCCTCTTTGCCCGGCTGCGATTGCGTGGAGTGGAAATAGTAGTGCGACGTCGTGTCGCTCACCATCGAGAAATTCTCGTCCTTCCAGAAGCGGTCGCTGTATACGACGCTGTTCTTCGAGATGCGTGAATAGACAAGCTGCTCGGCGGCACGCTGCTGAGCAGGCGGTAGCGGCGGGTCGAATTTGATCTTCAAAAGGCTCTGGATCGGGGCGGTGCAGATTACCGCGTCGCATGCTTCCTTCTTCGGATAGACAAGTTCGGCGGGCGGAGTATGTTCCACTACAATGGCTCCACGCCGTTGCGATATCGTCTCCACAATTCGGTTCAAACGAATATTGTCTGAGCCTATGCGCTGTGCTAACTCTTCCGCGAGCCGCGAATTTCCGCCGGTCATCTTGTAGTCCATCTCGTTCTTAGGGCTGGACTCGGCATATTCGGCGAGGGCGGCGAAGGCGGAAACGTGGCGGATGGATTCGCCGAAGTCGGTGGAATCCATCAGATCACGAAGGCGAAGGTCGTCGGGAGTGAAGCCGATCTTCTCGAGATGGTTCCACCAGTCGGTGCGGTCGAGACGTGTCTTTTGAGCGACGGTCAGCTTCTCGTAGCCAGCGATCATCTTGTCGAAGGCAGTCTTTGCTTGCGGCGAGAAACTCCATTCGCCCGGACGGTAAACGCGCCCGTCGCGGAGCAGATAATCTTCGAACTGATGTTTCTGTAAGGGAATGCCGAAGTCTTTGCAGAGAGCCTTGATCCGCTCATGGTTCTCGCCGACCCACTCGGCGCCGAGTTCGCACACCAAGCCGGACTGCTGATCCTTATGCGAGAAAACTCGCCCACCGATCCGATCGCGTGCTTCGAGCACCGTGACCTGCCATCCGGCGGTCTTCAGTTTGTAAGCGGCGGCGAGTCCTGCGAGTCCCGCACCGATCACGACACAGGTTTTCTTGCGACGCTGGGTAAAGACGTTCGGCGCAAGGGCTCCGACAGTTGATGCGGCTCCAAGCGTTTTGAGAAAGTTTCGCCGATTGATATTCATTTCTGAAGAGCCGCGTTCTAGAGCCCCAGGAGGATCCTAAGCCTGTCTTCGACAAACGTCAGGATGCCGGGCGAAACGCTTCCCATCCTGCGGATCAAACGAGAAGTCGAAATGGATCTTATGTCCTCACATTTCGCGAAGCTCTTCAAAGTTAGTCCGCCTTCGGGTGGTTCGACCTCTACATGCAATGGTATGCCTTTCGCCTTTGACGTGATCGGAACTGCGACCACCAGCTCAGCAGCGCTGTCATTGAACAGGTCGACGGATATGATCAAAGCTGGGCGCATTCCCGCCTGCTCCCTGCCTTTTGTCGGATCGAGACTGACCATCCAGACGTCGCCTCTTGATGCAGAGCTACTCATCGTCCTCCAGCCCGTCGGTTAGAGTCTTCTCCCAAAGTGAACGTTCGGCTAATTCTTCCTTCCACAACGTTTTGTTTTTCTTAAGTTCGACGAAGGCGTGGTTCGTCGCCTCGAGAATCCGGCGCCGTCTAAGATCTTCGATAGCCTCGTCGATCACGGACTGCATTGATCGTCCCTGCGATAACGACTTAAGTGTGTTATAGCTAGACTCACTAATTCGCACATTCATACTCGACGCCATAACTTACCTCAAGCATCAGAATAGGCTCTTGTGGTTCGTTCTGTCAACAATATTGTTGATATTTATTACTTCAGTAAAGTATATCGCCGAATGTCGGGCTCACACGCGAGCAGGTCGCCTGCCCGCTCCTTGAATGCCGAGATGTGTGGCGACGCGAGATGAGCGTCTAGGGTTTCGTCGCTCTCCCATTCTTCGACGAACGTGAAATCGGTCGGGTCGTCGTTGTTCTGCATTAGCTCGTAGCGGATGCAGCCGGCCTCGGCCCGCGTTGGCTCGATGAACCCTTCGAGCGCCTCGCGCGTCTCTACGACGGATTCGGGTTTAGATGTGAGATGTGCGACTACTCGAACCATAACGGTTTCAGATTTACCTGGAACCTTCAGACTCAATTCTTTATTTCTTGGATTTCAAACCCATCTTCAACAAATATTCCGAACGGAGGAACTGCCGCTGAAACGTTTTCAGGTAATTGTTCAAGTTCACCCTTTACGGAAACAGGCTTGCCCATCATCCTCTGAAGCTTCCTGACAAGAACCTTATTTTCGGAAACACTCAACCAAACAAAAGTTTCACTATCTGGAAAACGTTTCGACTTGACTGCTACGAAGTATCCGCGGCCACTCAGAAACTTTAGATTGCCAATCAGCTCAACCTTAATCTTGCTACTTTCGGTGCTGACTGGGCAGCGGCAATCGATCCGAGAGTAATCAATAGGAAAGAAATGACAATTAGACGCAATCCATGTCTTAACATATTCACCTCGTTCAGATGATCGTCGTAATGATCTCTTTGATACTCCGCTGGAGCTCGCGGTCGTCGGTGATGGGGGAGCACATCGCGACCTCGGCGGCGTCGACGGGTGCGATGCCTTTTGCGATCATTTGGGCCGCATAGATCAGCAGTCGCGTCGAGACACCTTCTTCGAGCCCATGGCCACGAAGATTGCGTACTTTGTGACCTATGCTGACGAGATCTTTTGCCGTGGCCGTGTCGATCCCGCCCTCCTTTGCAACGATCTCCGTCTCGGCGCCGGCCTCCGGGTAATCGAATTCCATCGCGACGAAGCGCTGGCGTGTGGACTGTTTCAAGTCTTTCAAGATCGACTGGTAGCCGGGATTGTAAGAGACAACGAGCATGAATTCTGGCGGTGCATCTATGACCGTCCCGCGTTTTTCGATCGGCAGACGCCGGCGGTCGTCGGTGAGCGGGTGTATGATCACGACCGTATCCTTTCGCGCCTCTACGACCTCATCCAGATAACAGATCGCACCGGCCCGTACGGCTGAGGTCAGCGGGCCGTCATGCCATACCGTCTCTTCACCCTCGAGCAGGAATCTGCCGACAAGGTCGGTGGACGACAGGTCCTCATGACAGGCGACCGTGATCAGCGGACGTCCAAGCCGCCACGCCATGTGCTCGACAAAGCGCGTTTTGCCGCATCCGGTCGGCCCCTTTAACATCACAGGCAGCTTTGCTGCGTAAGCTGCTTCGAAAAGTTCGACCTCCTGCCGGACCGGCAGATAATAAGGTTCGTCCAAGACCTTGTATTTCTCGACCGCTAGTTCCATTTCAATAATGTTCTCACAGAGCCTGCCGATCGGCGAACCTCGCCCAGTCGCCCCAGATGGCAAAGGTCGCACCGGCACTCTGCAAGTTCACGAACAGCGTCTTTCCGTCCGGGGAGAAAGTTGAACCGGCAAACTCGCTCCGCGGGAATTCTTTTGAGACGTTTTGGGCAAAGTCCGCGATCTTTCCTTCCGGCGTCAATATCCGCACAAAATTCTTTGATTCCTGGCCGGGGTAATCGCCGTCTTCGCAGATGAAGAGCATCTTTGACCGCGGGCGAAGGCACATATTGTCCGGCATGAAGAGCACGCTTCGGTCGACCGATTCGAAGACCAGCGTCAGGTAGCCCCGGTCTCTACCCTCGCGCTCGTACATCCAGATCTGGCCGGCCTTGGCATCGCCGCCGCTCGTCGCGGAAAAATAGATGCGCCCGCGGCCGTCAGTGCAGCAGCCCTCAAGGCGGGAAAACGAAGCCGCTCCTTCGGCCTGTCCCTGTTTGAATACCGCAAGTTCGTCGGTATCTGCCTCGGGCGGGTCCGGCTGCCGAATGGTCACCCAGCGGACGGGAAGCCGGGTGCCTTGTTTCTGACCGCTCCGCGTGTCGTAATGATCGCGGCCGGCTATAGCGAGCACCTGAAGTGTTCCGCCCTCGGCAAGCCGGCGTGACCGCTCCGGCAGGAACCGGTAGAAGCCCGACGGGTTGTAATCTTCCGTCAAATAGACGATGCCGGAGCGCTTGTCCACGGCGATCGCCTCATGCACGAATCTTCCCATCGCCTTGAGCGGAACCGGCGGGAGAGTGCCATCGGCCGAGGCGAAGACCTCAAAGCAGTAGCCGTGCGGTTTCGGGAAACCGCCTGTCTTCACGCCCCGTCTATCCGTTCGCACGGTTTGGCCGAGCGTCGTCTCTTCGCACGAAACCCAGCTTCCCCACGGCGTCGGGCCGCCGGCACAATTGATCAGAGTTCCCGAGAGGCTTACAAAATCCCTGACGACGGTTCTTGTCTTCGGGTCGATCACGAGCGTGGTCGTGCCGCCGCCTGCCGCCTCATCGTAAAAATTGGCTCTGCTGATGGCACTGCCGGGCTTGGGCAGCTTTCCGCCGGTTACCTCGTGATTTCTTACGATCCTCAACTCTTTTTTCACCTTGAAAGTGTGCATTCCGTCGTGAGCTGCCGGGGTCGGGCTTCCGTCGGACATCAGGCCCCGAACCCTTCCGATCACGTTGTACTCAAATCCGTCGGGAAGCGATAGGAAAACTTCGCCCGTGTTCCGAGAGGGCCTCGGGGCGAGGGGTCCGAAACCGACGGCTTTCAGGGAGCTGATGTCACCGGTCTGAGCAAATGCCTGATTCCTTGCGCCAAGCCCGCTGCAGGCCAAACCCAGGCCGCCGGAAAACACCGCGAGATCTGAGAGGAATGTCCTTCTATCCATACAAGATAAAAGATAATCCCACCATGTTAAGATTTCAATAATTCGAAGGGCAATGGTAGCAATATTTCAGGCTGCGTTGGACAGCGACATCGATAACGCAAGGCTTTTGTTTCGGGAGTATCAGGAGTGGCTCGGCCTGAGCCTGTGTTTTCAAAACTTCGAAGAAGAGGTCGCCGGGCTTCCGGGCAGATATGCGCCGCCTGAGGGCAGGCTTCTGCTCGCCGCCGTGGACGGCGAAGTCGCGGGGTGCGTAGCGCTCAGAAAACTCGAGGATGGCGTGTGCGAGATGAAACGGCTCTACGTTCGCACGGCGGCACGCGGTTCAGGGTTGGGAGTAAAGCTCATCGATGCCGTTCTGGGGTCAGCCCGCTCGATAGGCTATGCAAGGATGCGGCTGGACACACTTCCCTCAAAAATGGGGAAAGCTGTGGACCTTTATCGATCCTACGGCTTCGTGCCGATACCCGCTTATTACCCGAATCCGGTGCCCGGGAGCATATACCTTGAAAAGGACCTTGCCGAAGTTCACATACCCTGGCCGAAACTGCCCTGATATGCATCGGGCGGCGGAGGTTCGCGGCGGAAATTGCTGGGGTTGAGGTCGGGGAATACCTGCCGGTATGCGAACGCCCATGCTACCCAGATCACCGGCAATACGAAGAAAACGCCGACGCAGAGCGCCAATACGCCGACCAGCGCAAGCAGGAAGCTAAGGATCGCCAGAACGATTATCCCGCCCACGTTTCCCCATGCCGCACGTCCGCTCAACTTGATCGCGTCGATCGGCCCGATGTTCTGCTCCATCGTGATCGGGATCGCGAACGCGAACGTGATCGCCCATGCGATCGAGAAGATCATCAAAACCACGGCGCCCACGATGATCACCGCCAAAACGCCGCCGGCAATAGCAAAATCAGGCCCGGGCGATTGAAAAAAGCTCGGGTCACCGCGGCGGCCGGCGTTTGTGAGAGCGTCCAGGCTGACGCCCCCGATCCTGACCGACGCGTCAAAGCCCTGATAGATGATGCTCGGGATCGATTGGATCAAACCGACAACCATCAGCGGGACGAATTTTTCGAACCCCTTGAACATCATACCGAACTCGACCGGTTCGCCCTTCATCGCCCTTAAAGCAACAAAATAGACGCCCCCCATCATCGGCCCAAGCAGGAAAACATTCGCACACGGGATACATGAGATCGCGAACCAGGCGAGCAGCGAAATGCCCAGATAAAGGCCGTAATTTGGCTTGATCAGATTCCAGGCATTGCTGATACAGCCTGAGGCGTCGATCACGCCTTTGTAGAATTGCGGGTTTGGTTCGTACATATGGTTAGAAAATGCCAAACAGATTCTAAACGCGCGGCCGGGTCCTGACAAGGATATTCTGCAGAAACAAAAAAGACACGGAGACCAGCGAGGGCCTCCGTGCCTGAGCAATTAACCTAACCCGACGATCATTGTGCGACGGGTTTGCGCGGCATCATCTCGTCCATCATCGCCGATTGGTAGACAAAAGCTGCCATTATCGTCGCCGCCTGCTTCATATCCTCGGCCTGAATACGGTCGTAGTTGTCCTGGTTGGAGTGATGGGTACGGGTGTCGTACTCGATCTCGTCCTGAATGAACTGGAAGCCGGGAAGGCCGATACGGTCGAACGAAAGGTGGTCCGTACCGCCGGTGTTCTGCATCGTCAACGTCGTTGCCCCCATGTCATTGAAAGGGCGCAGCCACGCTTCGAAGTAGGGGCGAACAGCCGCATTTCCCTGCATATACACGCCGCGGATCTTTCCGGTCCCATTGTCGAGATTGTAATAGACCGATAATTTATCGTATTCGGGTTTGGTCTCGAGCGCGGGTTTGGGTGCGTCCGCCGCCTGCTGGCCAAAGCCGCCGCCGCCGGTCATCGTCCCGAATTTTTGGCTCACGTATTCGCGCGACCCGTTCAACCCCTGCTCCTCGCCGCTCCAAAGGGCTACGCGGATAGTGCGGCGCGGCTTAAGACCCGATGCGAGCAGAATGCGGACGGCTTCCATCGCGACGGCACAGCCGGCAGCGTTGTCGGTGGCACCGGTGCCCGCATGCCACGAATCGAGGTGGCCGCCGAGCATCACGATCTCGTCCTTGAGCTTTGGATCGGTCCCGGGTATCTCGGCAACCGTGTTGTATCCCATCAGATCGTCGTCATAGTACTGGGCCTGGATATTTACGGTCATCCGCGGTTTTGCGCCTTGCTGGATCATACGGACGATGCGGTTGTAATCTTCGGTCGCCATCGTCATCTGCGGCAGCATGCGCGATTCATTTTCCTTGCTATACGCAGCGCTGCGTCCGCGTGCAGCGGCTCCCGTCGGTGCCGGTTGGCCGGCCGGAACCGGGGCCGGCACGGCAGAAGCGGAAGATACGAACACGGTTCCGCCGCTGCCGATGCGGCTGTTGTCCACTATCACGGCCGCACCTTCCTCCAAAACGAATCCGCCGATCTTTTGGGCGACCTGAAACTGTCGGATGCGGGCCTGTTGTTCGGGGGTCGGCTCGGCGGGCCGATTTGCCTGCGGCGCGCGGCCCTGCACGGCGGCCGGAGCCGATGCCATCTTCGCAAGTTGCTCGTCGCTCCAACGTTCGGCGTTGGGTTCAAATTCCGCTTTCAGTTCGCGAGGTTTCGAGATAAAAACGATCTTGCCGGCCAGTTTTCCCTTGTACTTCGCAAAATCCTCATCGGAATTGATGTCGAGGTAAACGACGTCTGCGGTGACCGCTCCTTTAGTGCTCGGCGACCAGGCCTTTGGAAATGAGATCACAGGATACGAGGTCGGTTCGTTGACCTGTGCGCTAAAGCTTTTGAGCGCCCATCCGCGGCCGAACGGCCCCCAGGGCTCGAGCTTTGCGTTCTGCATACCCATTTTTAACATTGTGTCCCGGGTCCACTCATTCGCCCGTTTCATATTGGGTGAATTCGTAAGACGCGGCCCGATCACGTCGGTCAGATAGCTCAACTTATTCATGATCTGTGACCGGTTCATACCCTCATCTTTGATCCTGGCGATCACGTCATCAGGCGCTGTATAAACCTTCTCGGTCCTGACCGGTGCTGTCGAGCTTTTTTGTGCCGATTGAGCGAGGGCAAGGGTAGGAAATAGTAATGCGTAGGCAAATAGGACGCCTAAAAACTTACGACGTAGCATTTTCGTGATTCTCCTGAAAAAGCGGATTTCGAATACTTGACCTTTCGAGTACTTCAAATATACCCGAAAGGTTTCAAAAACTTGAATCGGATCAGATCGTGGACCAGGTCAGTGTATATGCAGGCGGGACATTTTTGAGCACTATCCGGCTTCGGTTCGACTTTCCGTACAGGTTTCGCATACGCTCCCTTAGCTTGAGCGCGGGGGGCAGATAATAGCCGTGTGCGTATTGGAAAAGACGCAGCGTGCAGCCATCATTCATAAAAAGGTCTATTTGCCCGTAGATCTGCTCAGCAACGTGCCGCGGGAGGGAGACGAAGGGCAGACAGCAGACGAGATATTTGACCTTGCCGAGGCCCGTTTCCTTGTGGATCTTATACGCGTCGCAGGCGTTTCCTTCGATGATCCTCAGATTCGGGTACGCCAGCCTGAGGCTTGTGTGAAGTTTCGGGTCGAGTTCGAGGCCGAGATACGAATCGCCGTCGGGCAATATAGGTTCGATGAACTTGGTGATCGCCCCCGTCCCTACGCCGAGTTCGAGGATGATGTTGTCTTTATCGGGCTCGAGGCCGCTGACCATTATCTGTGCAAGTTCCGGTGAGCTGGGCGCAATGGCCCCGACCTTTCCGGGGTTCTTTAAGAAGGCCCGCAAAAACTGAAGGTTCTCGTTCATCTAATTAGCCGGCCTGGACCGTATCCTCCACAGTGCCAATAGCTTGGGTATCGTCACTCACGACCGGAATTTTATAATCACATTCCTCATTTTTGCAATAACGGAACGTGCCTTCTTTCTTGGTGGTCTTTTCCAAAAGCACCGGAGAGCCGCATTGCGGGCACGGTTCGGCTATCGGCTTGTCCCAATAGACCTCGTCACACTTCGGATAATTGGCGCATCCGTAAAAGGCCTTTCCCCGACGCGACTTTTTGACAACGATGTCGCCGCCGTCCTTCGGACACTTGATCCCAAGCGTCTCGCGCTTGATGTAATCGCACTTAGGGTAATTCGAACACGAAACGAATTCGCCGAAGCGTCCGTGACGCCGAACGAGGTTCGCCCCGTCTTTCGGGCAGATTTCGTCGAGCGGTTCGGGCGGCGGGGCCGGTTTCTGATCTCCCTTTGCGATCTTGCGGATATTCTTGCATTCGGGGTAACCGGTGCAGCCATAGAAAGAACCAAAGCGGCCTTTCTTTAATGCCATCTCGCGGCCGCATAGCTCACACGGCGGAACCTCTTCTTTTGCCTCGCCGCTTTCGTTGGTGCCGTCGGCATCGGTCTTCTTGCTGCCCACCTCGCGCGTGTTCTGGCATTCCGGATAATTCTCGCACGCGAGAAACTGGCCGAACCGGCCGAACTTGATCACCATGCGGGCGCCGTCCTTTTCACAGACCTCATCGGTCGGAATGGACATCTTCTTTTTGCCCTTAATGTTCTCGGTCGCATGTTCGAGGTCTTTAGAAAACTTATCGTAGAACTCGCGGAGCGCGTCGCGCCACGGAAGTTTTCCGTCCTCTATCTCATCGAGTTCCTCCTCCATCCGGGCGGTATAGGTCGGATTAAAGATATCGTCAAAACTCTCGAGCAGGACATCGTTCACCGTCATACCGAGCGGCGTCGGGTGAAACCGGCTTTCGATCTTCTCCACATACTCGCGGTCCTGGATCGTGGTCATGATGGCAGCGTAAGTAGATGGGCGTCCGATGCCTTTTTCTTCCAACGCTTTTACAAGCGTGGCTTCGGAATAGCGCGGCGGCGGCTCGGTAAAATGCTGTTCGGGAGTGATCGAATTCAGCTTCAGAGTCTCGCCCTGCGTCACCGCCGGAAGGTTACGCTCGCTTTCATCTTCCTCGATGTCCTCTGCGCGCCGTGTTTCCTGAGCTTCCTGATATACCTTTAGAAAGCCGTCGAATTTCTGGACCGAACCGGTCGAGCGAAACGTAAATCTTCCTGCCTTGATATCGATCGTCGTCTGGTCGAATATCGCCGCCGTCATCTGGGACGCGACGAATCGCTGCCAGATGAGCCGATACAGTTTTAATTCGTCGGGGCCGAGCTTGCTTGCGAGGCTGTCGGGGGTGCGGGTAACGTCGGTCGGGCGGATCGCTTCGTGAGCGTCCTGGGCGTCCTTCTTTCCTTTATATATGTTTGCCTTTGCAGGCAGATAAATATCGCCGTATTCAGTGCCTATAAAACTCCGTGCATCGTTCAACGCCGCATCCGAAACACGGACCGAATCGGTTCGCATATAGGTGATCAGGCCGACGGCCCCTTCGGATCCCAGCTCGATACCTTCGTACAGCTTTTGCGCGACCATCATCGTCTTCTTCACGGGGAAGCCGAATTTTCTGGATGCGTCCTGCTGCAGCTTTGAGGTGATGAACGGGGGCGTCGGGTTTCGCTTGCGTTCCTTTGTGGTAACGGAATCTACAACGAAGGTCTCCTTCTCGGCTTCAGCGACGATATCGGAGACTTGTGCTTCGGTTTTGAGATGTACCTCGTTGGATTTGACGTCCTCGTCGAACTTGCCGCTCTTGACGGTAAGGTCATCGACCTTGTAAAGCTTGGAGTCGAATTTCGGAGGCAGTGCGGCAGATAGATTAGCGATGACCGACCAATATTCGGTCTTGACGAACGCCTCGATCTCCCGCTCTCGTTCTACAACCAATCGAACCGCGACCGTCTGCACACGTCCGGCCGATAATCTGCCGCCTATCGTCTTCCACAAGATAGGCGAGACCTTGTAGCCCACCAGCCGGTCGAGGACCCGGCGGGCCTGCTGTGCGTCCACGAGGTCTTTGTTGACCTGTTTAGGTACCTTGAATGCATCCTGGATGGCGGACTTCGTGATCTCGTTGAACATCACCCGAAAGACCTGCTGCTTGCCTTTCTTGGGAACGATCTCCTCGGCCAGATGCTGGCAGATCGCTTCGCCCTCGCGGTCGGGGTCGGCCGCCAGATAGATCGCCTCGCTCAGCTTTGCGGCCTTCTTCAATTCGGAGACTATCTTTTTGTTATTGCGCTTTTTTGTATCGGGGATCACCTCATAGGTGGGTTCGAAGTTGTTCTCGATATCCACGCCCAGATCTTTGGCCGGCAGATCCTTGATATGCCCGATAGAGGCCATGACCGTGTAGTCGCTTCCCAGATACTTATTTATCGTCTTCGCCTTTGCCGGCGACTCGACTATTACCAGATTCTTAGACATTGATTTTTACTGCCCTGCTTTTCGCTGTTCGATGATGGCGCGTGCCTCATCCAAAGTCATACCTTCCAATTCGTTCTCGAACCAGGCCTCTTCGGCCGGATCAAAACTGTGCAGCTCCTCGATGGTCTCATCATACATTCGTGCGAAGATCTGAACAGTACGCTTCTCCTTATATTGTTCGCCTTCCGGGGCCTTAAGGTCGAAGCTCACCTTTGTAGAACCCAGCTCGATGTGTACATCAGAGATCCGATCGGAATTCGGGCGGCTCATTATCTTGCTTTCCACCGTTTCGAGTTCCGCATCGCTCAACGGCGGCTCTATTCCCAACATTCGCCGATAGGCATGGCAACGGTCACTGCCCGCATCAAAGTCTCGGCAGACGAACGGACGATCCGAATAGACCGTACAGCCGACGCCTTCGCCTGGAGCGCTCTGCAAGTTCACGCAGTATCCGCTTTCCGGATCACGTGGAATGACACGCCCAACTGCAACATCCTCGGCATCGTCAAGCACGATCTCCCAGACGGCATCGAGCTTTGACGCTTCGCCCGGAAGCGTCGGCACAATTCCGGCGAACATACAGCACGCCCCGCAAGTGACGCAGTCGGGTATCGGCTCGGTGTCGGGCGTGATCTGCCGCTCCGAATAATACTTCGACAGGAACCGGACCGGGATCTGCGGTTCGACGGCCGAAGCTTCCACGATGCCGGAAAGCTCTGTGATCCGCTCGCAAAAGCTGTTTTTCGTGAGCCGTGTGATCTGCACCAGCCGCTCCACAGTTCCTCCGTCATCGTCAAAAAAAATGCCAGCCGCATCGAAAAAAGCGTCTGACATCCCTGGCCTCAAGCACCTGCCGCAAAAACCCGTCAATGCGATGCTAGACCTTAAGACATTATCTCAAACTCGTCAACCCCTGAAATTCGCCCCTATATCTTTCGGGCGTAATTCTTTCCGGGAAGAACACGGATCAGATCTCTAATGTCGAGTCCGACAAGAGCGGCATTCAGGTCGCCGAACGACAGTCCGCTTTCCTCCAGCAACACATCTATATGTATCGAATCATCTACCGGCAGCAGAGGCCAGATCGCTCGCTCGTGGTCGCTGAGATCGGAAGGTGCAGAGCCCGTTACCCGGTCGCTATCGCTCCCGGTTCTGACGTCTTCGATCTTTGGCGGCAGGATCGCGGCGGCGATCTCGCTCGGGAGTTCGGCGACCACGTCTTGCCATTGCTGAACCAGCTTCGCACCGGCCTTTATCAAATAGTTCGTCCCGTAGGAATTGCCGGATGTGATATTTCCGGGCACGGCCATCACTTCGCGGTTCTGCTCCATCGCAAGCCGTGCCGTTATCAAAGATCCGCTTCGCTCGGAAGCCTCAACGATCAATACACCCAAGCTAAGCCCGCTTATGATTCGATTGCGGTATGGAAAGTTGTCCTTAAGCGGCGGCGTGCCGAGCGGGAACTGCGTGAACAAGGCGCCTCCCTTATCAATGATCTCATCCGCAAGCCGTGTGTTCTCTTTGGGATAGACGCTGTCGAGCCCGGTGCCGAGCACGCCGATCGTGCGGCCTTTTGCTTCGATGGCCCCGCGATGCGCCGATGTATCGATACCGCGTGCGAGTCCTGAGACGATGGTGATGCCGCGAGCCGCAAGCTCGCGCGAGAGCATCTCTGCCGAGTTCTTGCCGTAGGTCGAACAGTTTCGCGAGCCAATGACGGCGACACAAGGCTGCTCAAGACAAGCCTGCCAATCGCCGCGGACGTACAGCGTGATCGGCGGATCGTCGATCTGGCGGAGAAGATCCGGATAGCTGCCGTCGTCGAGTATCAGAATGTCGCCGCCCGCTTTCTTGACCCGCTCCAACTCATCAAGAGCCTTATCATGAAACTCCTTCTTCATGATGCTCTCGATCGTCTCAGGCCGTATCCGCAGCGACTCCAACTCCGTCCGCCGTGCATCAAACACCGCCGACGCCGAGCCAAACCGCTCAAGCAACTTAGTAGCTGCCCGCGGTCCAACTCCTGGAGTCATATTGAGCGAGATCCACTCTTTCATCTTTTAACTATTCACTATTCACTATTCACTATCCGCTATTCACTAAATTGGCGGAGGCGTGTGGGAGTCGAACCCACCCAAGTACGCTCTCGCGCACCCGCTAACGGTTTTGAAGACCGCGCCCATCACCGGACAGGATGCGCCTCCGTTAATTCTTACGGTTCAGAATATTCGCATTTAACGCCCGCGAGGTCGAGCGGAACAAAGCGCTTTATCTTGAGGTCTGCGGTCCACAGCCTTGAAGGCAAAAAGCGCCATCGTTTACGATCAATGCGGCCAACACCAACCAGATCAGGAATTTCATCTCCGTTTTTCCGACAATATATCGCCGGGTCGCCAGCAAAGAAGAGGTATTGTGTTTTAGCAAGTGTTGGGAAAGATAAGACGTCAATTACTTTCCATCCTGTAATCCCTTTTACATCTTTTCCGGTCGATGCTACGAGCCAGAGCATTTCCGTTCGACCTTTTTTGGTGTGCGCGACGGAGTAGACCGGATCCGATTCGATATCGCCTATCAGCGAACCACCAAGCTCGATCACACCATTCGGGAGCGACCTTCCAGGTATTACGCCTTCGTATTCGTAGTTGATATAAGGCGACTTGGCTGCTTGGGCATGAATTCCGACATGTGCCATCAAGATGAAAATGATTACGGCAGACTTGGACCTCATGTGAACCTCTAGATCGTTGACAGGAATGTTGTTACCAATGTCGCTCGTTTCGCGATATCGTTGACCAAAATATGCTCATGCAATGTGTGTGCGCCATCGCCGGTGATGCCAAGGCCGTCGAGAACCGGAACACCCAGCGCGGCAATAAAGTTTCCGTCAGACGCGCCTCCCACCTGCGTCTCGCCAAGTTCATAATCGAACGCAGCTGCAATATTGCGAGCCTTGTTAAATAGTTCGACAACCGCATCAGTTCGTTCCATCGGCGGGCGATTTATGTCTCCAATGACTTCGATCGAAACACGGTCATCGAAAAGCTCAAGAGACTTTATCTCGTGATCGATCCTTTCAGCCTCAGCCATCGTAAGAAAGCGAACGTCGACTTCACATTCGGCGTTTTCGGGAATGACATTTGATGTCGTTCCTCCTTTTACGGTGCAGACGTTTACGGTGGTTCCGGTCGCCGGGTTATTGAATGAGTGAAGTTTTTCGATCTGTCGCGAGAGTTCGAGAATAGCGCTTGCGCCTTTTTCCGGCTCGAGTCCGGCGTGGGCAGGCTTGCCGTGTGCCTTTACTGTGTACATTCCCGTGCCTTTTCGGCCTGTCTTTACGCGCCCGGCAGCGGATGGCTCAAATACAAGACACGCTTCGGCATTTGCAGCTTCTTTCTCGAGCAGAGGCCGGCCCGAATAGCTGCCGACCTCTTCGTCGCACGACAAGAAGATCGTGATCGGCCGCGACGGCCGTTGACCGGTCTCGGCAAAGTATCGCAACGCTTCGAGCATCAGGACGATGCCCGATTTCATATCGAAGATGCCGCAGCCGTAGAATTTGTCGCCCTCGATACGTATAGGGTTCTGTTCGTTCGCGCCGACCGGATGCACCGTATCGCTGTGGCCGAGAAGGAGATACGGCTTTGCGTCGCCAGGAAAGGCGCGTATGACGAGATGTTCGCCAAACCCTTCGGCCGCGACGCGCTCGATCTCAAGATCAAGCCCTATCTTTCTCGCCCCATTTTCTATCCACCGAACCACCGTCTTGCTGCGCTCGACGTCATACGACGGCGATTCTATCTCGACGATCTCGCGGATCGCGTCGATCATTTCGCTTTCGCGTTCTTTGAAATATTCGAGCGTTTCCTGTGGGGTCATTTGCCGAAGATCTCGTTCAAAGTCTCGCCCATTCGGTAGCCGGCCATCACAAGCCTTTGCTCTGAGACCGCGTAAGCGTTGCGGCGATAGGCGTCCGTTGGTGTTTCGAAGCGTTTCAGGTCCGAACGAAAGACGTCCGTGTTCGCAAGAGCGAAGCTCTCCTTTTGCCAGCCGGGATAATTCCCGGTCATCAGCCCACCTTTCAACGAATCGAACGGGTAGCGGACCATATACGATTCGGCGATCTTGCGAATGTAGTCGCCTTCGTTCTCAAAGGGTAGGATCGGCACATTGCGGCCGACGATCGAATCCCAGAACCAATGCAGATTTACCTGATCTTCGCGCTTTGTGCCCTGGGGCGTGAGCAAGAAGAGATTACCACCCTGATCTCCGTTGGGCTCGCGGTCGGTGTGACGGCCCGAGGTGTGAAGCGGTTGGTGCAGGTCGCCGCCGATGTGCAGGAACCAGGCTATCGCTATCGCCTTGTCGCTATCCTTGGCTGCGGCGTCGCGCATGACCTTGTCGAATTCGATCAGCTTGGCTACGCCTTGTCCGCCGGGCTGCTTCTCGGTTATCAGCTCGACCTTTCCGTTCACCTGTCGCCAAAACGTGTCGGAGTAATGCCAGTTGGACTTGTGATACTTCTCGTACCTGACCGGAAATGCCCGATCGCGAACGACATCGGCCCATGTCGGCACGAAAACGAAGTAATCAAAGCGTTTAGCCTCGTCCGGCCGCGGTCCGTAGGCCATGAAAAAGGTCGAAAGCTGTGAATCTTCCGGCGCGGACCGCAAAAGCTTGATCACCTTCTCACGTGCGGTCGGGTTCATCCGCTGCCAGGCGATATATCCCGTAATTTTGTGTCCTGTATCGTCCCAGGAATACGCGTTAGTAAAGAGAAAAGTGAGGAAAAATGCTGTGAATAGAAGTCTTGGCATTTAGGTCTCCTGAAACTATTTGGAAGATTTTACCGAAATGACGGAATAAGAGGAAATGAGACGCACTTATCTAAAATGGAGCAGGCAAACTTTTGGCCGGGTTCCATCATCTGAATGAGTGCAAAAACTTTCCCCTACGAACGTTCTACTTAGGTAGACGACACGCATTCTTCGGAATGTGAGGAGTTTGAAAGGTTATGCAAGCAGTATCGGAATTGAACGGGTTCGCTGGTAACGCGATTGACACATCTGAAGAGCTTTCCGGCCGAAAGATCGGCGTTTTTGGAAGGATCTTCGGTTGCCAGCACAAGCGATTGACGCGGCCCATAACGAGCGAACGTACTACGTACCAGGCTTGTGTGGAATGCGGGGCACGGAAACGTTTCGATACCCGGACTTTTCGGAGTTCCGGACGCTTTTATTATCCTCCGGCATCAGGGTTCGGGAACTATTAATACCCCTGATGTCATATCCTGTCCTTTATACCATCCATTGAATACCTACCGAGAGCGTTCTGCCAAACAGAACGCTCTCATACATTTAGTATCGTCTCCCCAGGATCTCATTAAGGCCATCGATCACCGCTTCGACGTCGGCGAGCGGGGCTGCACCGATCTTCCTGCCTACACGTTGAACGGACAAGGTTCGTATCTGTCCGATCTTGACCCAGGAAGGTTTGGGAAGCCCTTTGTCGGCCAATTCCAATGTCAGAGGAAACCGAACATTTGGTTCGCGACTCGTAAGGGCGACCGCGATCACAGTTCCTGAACGTTCATTAAAATAGTCGTCGCTAAGGACCAGAACTGGCCTGGTTCCTGCTTGTTCGTGTCCGACGGTTGGATCAAGGGTGGCCCAAACTATATCACCTCTCAATATTCGGGCCATTCGTCAACCTCCGACGCCAGGCCTAGATCGGCAAAAGCCTGCTCTTCTTTAATATCGAGCTTGTCGCATTCGCGGCGAAGTCGGCTTCGATCAAGTCTTTCAACCTTCTCTTCCACCGCAGATTGAATGGCCTGACTTCTGCTGGGAAACACATCGGTTTTGACCAGTTTGTCCAACCTTCGCAATAGTCGTGAGTCGATCGAAATTGTTACTTTGGCAACGCTCATATACGAAGTATGACCCAGAGTCATACCAATCGTCAAGGCTTGGAAAGTTGCGCAGTTAGACGGTTCGCAACACGAGCGCAGAGTTCTTTGACCCGAACCCTATGCAGTTGCACAGCGCGGTCGAGACGGTCTGTTTTCGTGCCGTATTGGGAACGTAGTCGAGGTCGCAGGTCTCGTCAGGTATATCGAGGTTTATCGTAGGCGGAACGATCCCGCGGTTCATTGCCAGCAATGTCGCCCCGACTCCGGCGGCACCCGTCGCTCCCTGCGGATGGCCGATCTGCGATTTCGTCCCGGACATCGGGATCTCATAGGCATGCGGCCCGAAAGCGAGCTTGACGGCCTGGGTCTCGATCCGGTCGTTGAGCTGGGTCGATGTCGCGTGAAGATTGACGTAGTCGATCTCCTCGGGCGTAATGCCCGCGTCCTGTATAGCAAGCGACATCGCCCGTGCGGGTTCCACGCCATTTTCTTCGAGGCGGACGCGATGATAAGCATCGCAAGTGACGCCGTATCCGGCGATCTCCGCATAGATCTTTACGCCCCGCCGCTCGGCAGATTCGAGTGTTTCCAGGACATAGATCCATGAACCCTCCCCGATCACGATCCCAGAACGGTCCTTTGAGAATGGCCTTGATGCCCGTTTCGGCTCGTCGTTCCATTCTTTGGTGCAAACTGTCATGACCTCGAAGCCCTTGAGAATGCCCGGCGAGATCGGCGAATCGACACCGCCCGCAAGCATTACGTCCTGCCGCCCCAGGGCGATATGCTGGGCCGCATAAAAAAGTGCATCGGTCGATGACGTACAGCCGGTCGAAATAACGTGAGACAAGCCATGAAGGCCGAAGACCATCGACAGCTCAGACGAAAGTCCGCCGTGTGTGGATGCGGGAATGGTGTAGATACTGCCTTTGCCCGCATTTCCCGAAAACCAGTAGCCGAACTGCTTTTCGGTAAACGAAAGGCCTCCTCCGCCGGTGCCGAGCATCACGCCGCTGCGGCGCTTTTCTTCCGGTGTAAGTGTCGCGGGGTCAATGCCGGAATCTGCTACGGCCTCGCGGGCGGCGGCAAGTGCGAGAGGGACGGTACGGGGCACGTGCTGGCGGTCCTTTGGATTAAGCTGCTCACGCCAGTCGAACTCGGGTATCTCACCGGCGATCCGAACATCAAAACCGGACGCATCAAAACTCTCGATCGTTCTGATCCCGCTTGTGCCGGCAGCAAGCGAATCCCAGAATGCATCCCGCCCGATGCCGATCGGCGTGACGCATCCAAAACCTGTAATGACCACCCGCCTTGGCGAAGAAAACCCGCTTAACATATACCGATCCGTAAACTGAGGGTAACATAGGTCATTACATCTGCCGCTTCAAACGTTTTCGCAATGCAGCTTCGACGGCCCTGAGCGCAAGGGGAGCCATTATCCTGTAGCCTTCCGAATTTGGGTGAAGGCCGTCATTCGCGATCTCCGCGCGCAGTGACCCGGTATCGTCTGCCATCGCCGAAAAATAATCCAGAACGATGTGGCCATTTTGAGCAGCGTAGGACTTGAGCCAAACGTTTAGCGCCAGGATCTTTTCCGGCGGGCGAGCGATGCTGCGCGTTATCGGTACGCCGCGATCGTTCTTGTTGTGATCGCTGATCGGCAGCACCGAGGCCAGAATTACCCTTATCTTGTTAGCGGCTGCCAACTCCGCCATCGATCGAATGTTGCCCTCGATCGCCTCGAGCGTCATCGGGCCGGTGTTTCCGGCGATGTCGTTAGTGCCGGCAAGGATCACGACGACCTTCGGCTTCAGATCGATCACGTCGGGGCGAAACCGGATCAACATTTGAGGTGTGGTTTGCCCGCTGATCCCCCGATTTATGAACCCGCGGCCCGGAAAATAATCATCCAGCTTCCACGAATCCGTGATCGAATCGCCGATGAAGACGACGCGCGGCCCGCCCTTGGCGGCTGTCGCCAGCTTTGCGTTCGCCCCCGCATAGCGCCCGAGGTTTGCCCAGTCTCTCAACCGGGTCTCGGCTCGATCAAGGCGTGACCTAAGTTCATCATAGGTAGGTGTTGGGGTCGGCGCTTGTCCATGTGCAATGCCGGCCGCTGCGATCAATACAGTTATCAAACCCAGGAATCTCATTATCTATCAACCGGTCCTTAAGATCAGTAAACGAGCCATGCATCGAAGACCCAGCCCGTTTGGCCGCGGTAGGTGACCATGCACCAGCGGCCCGTCCGGCTGCCGATCTTGACCCGTTCGTTCTCGCAGTTTTCGAGTGTGATCACGGTGCCGTGCGGTATCTGAGCGAGGCGGTCGCCTCTTTCTGCATCAGGTTCGCTGCGAAGAGCTAAGAACCCATCGTTCGGCGAATTGACCGTTGCGGTCGGCAATTCGTCACTCTCGAAACCCGGCGGGGTCTTTTGCGGAGACGCCGTATTTACCTCATTCAGCTTTTTCTGCAGTTCTTCGAGTTCTTTTTCAAGCCGGGCCTTTTCGGCGTCAGGCGTCGTGGATGGGCTCGGTGAGACGACGGGCCCGTCAGAACCACTGCTTGCAAAATAGAGCACCGTCGCGAGCCCCGCACCGATAAGCCCTACGATTCAGAGCACCGTAATGGCTATGGCGATCTTTGCGAATGACGCGCTCGAACTTTTAGATGCAGGAAGTATTGCAGGACCGTCGCGGCCCAACACGGTCTCCGCGTCGCTGTCGAGGTCGCTGAGAGCGGCCCCATCGGCGAGACAATAACGGAGTGTGTCGTCGGAATAGGTACTCCGACACGTTGGACACTGCTTCATTCGACCGGGACGTGTATATTGCTTTTAGCTGGCAACTAAGCCGCGGCTTCACTAGCGGAGCCAAAGCTCGCCAACGCATCTGCCTCGTTATCGAAAACATCGAATACGGTGTAGAGCTTGGTGATCGTTATCAGTTCGATGAAGCGGTCGGAGAGATTTGACAGCTTGAGAGTGCCGCCGTTTCGCTCGACCGAGGCGTAGCTTGCCACAAGCTCGCCGAGGCCGCTCGAGTCGATCACCGTGACGTTTGCCAGGTTCAGCAATATCTTTTTCTGCCCCGAACCTGTAAGTTCGCGGATCTCGTCGTGAAGGGCACGATTGCTCTCGCCCAATGCGATCTTTCCGGAAAGGTCGACTATCGTTACTTCTCCGCTTTGACGCTTTTGTATACTCAACTCGCTCATTTACCTTAACCTCTCTTCCACATTACTGCCGAGTGCCGGGTGCCGCCGGATTCTGATGGGATCGATATGATACTCGGGTCGTTTGATAATACGCTTCGATCGTAACAGATTCAATGTCTTACCGAAACAAAAAAGGCGCCCCAGGATCAGGGCGCCCCATAGTAAGTCTTTCCGAGATCAGATCCCGCTGAGCGTATTTCCGATCAAAAGCCCGATAAGGTCGGGCTTGCTGTCGTAATACGGCTCATAATCGTCTCGGCGTGAAAGCATTGCGTCGCGATATCCGGCCTCGTAGCCTTCGCTGAAGATACGACGATTCTCGGCAAGATTTACCGAATAGGCATCGTACGAGGCACCGGAATACGAGTATGGATCGTAGTAGTCGTCCTCATCGTAATACCCGTTCTCGCGGGCGTATTGGCCGGCAAGGTAACCCTGATCGTACCCCTGGGTCAAGAAACCTGTGAGAAGCTGGCCGACAAAGCTGTTTCCGGTCAACTCGGTGACGAGATCGGCCACCGGCAGGCTCCCAAGTATGCCGAGCACCATATTGTTCGAACCATAACCATCGCCGTAGTACGCAGGATAATACCCCGTGTCGTAACGATCGCTGTAGCCGGCGTTGGAATACCCATAATATCCGTAGTTGTTGTAGTACGGATCATAGGCGACCTGCCCGTATTGCGGAACATACACATAGGTCTGCGGATCGTAGTCGTAGTAGATGTAGTTCACAGCATACGGCGAACCATAGACGTACTCGTATGGCGTATTGTAGTAATACGATCCGTAATACGGTGTGTAGCGATCTCTGTGGTCATGGCCGTAACGGCTATAGACGATATTCCTGATCACCTGGTAGCGGGACTCATAATGATCGTCGTCGTCGTAATACCGGCCGTAATATGGATCATAATATTCCCGGTCGTATGACCAATTCCGGTCCGCCTTTCGATCGGCATTTCGTCGGTGTACCTGGGCACTTCGATACTGCCCGTAATTCTTGTAGCCGTAATATCCACGGCCCTGCCATGACGACCAAACGGAATGGCTGCGGTCGTCCCGCCGATCGCGGTCCCAACGGTCACGCCCTCGATCGGCCCGCTTCCCGTAGTCACGGTCGCTGCGGCCTCGGTACACTCGGTCATTCCGGCCGCGCTCATCACGGCGGTCGGCTCGCCGCTGGCCGTTCCAGCGTTCTCCGTAACGATCTCGCCTTTCCCAAGCCGGGAAAGTGGATTCGCGCTCGCGCGAACGTGAATAGACCTCCGCACGGTTCCGCTCTGAACGCTGCCTGTCGTTGTTGCCGCGTCGGTCTTCCCAGGCCTGCCGCCATCTTGAACTGCCGCCGCGATCATCATTCTGCCGGCGTATGGCACCGCGCTGAGACATTATTTCTCGACCTCGGTCACTCTGACGCCTGATCTCGCGGTCGTTGCTTCGCTCTCCCTGTCTCGCGTTCCAGCCATTCGACTGCTGCTGACGCCGAGCGTTCATCGTTTCCGTGATCGACATGCGGCGGGATTCGGAGTCGCGGCGTTTCTGCGGTACGATCTGCGAGTTGTTCTTTCCTCGCCAGCCGCGGTCATCTTGCCATCCAGACCGTTGTTGGACCTGCTGTTGGCGTTGAGGCTGCTGTCGCTGCGCTTCCCGACGCTGCCCGCGGTCATTGCCACGAATCTCCCGGCCGCGGCTTACTTGATTGTCGCCGCCGCGTTGCCGCTCAACCTGCTGCGGCTGTCCGCCGCCTTTGTTATGTCCTCCGCCTTTGCCTCTGCCCTTTCCCTGGGCGTAGCCATCAAAGCTGAGAGCACACACGGCGACCATCGCCAAAGATGCCGAGATCAACGTACCTCTAAAAAATTTCCTTCGCATAATTCCCCCTATTCGCTGGAAGACCTTTCCGTTTAACCCTTAGGTGAAGCAATACGCATACCTTTCATCGGATTTCAACGAGTTAGGGGGAAAACGCTCGTTATCGGGGCCGGTCGAAAACACGTAGGGAAACGATATCGTGCGGCGGCTCAACCATTTCCGAACTTATGTCCGTACGGATGTGATACGATGCCGAAAACAGGAATTGGAGGAGTTTGAATGTTTGAGGAAGGAAGCTCGGTAAGCTGCGGTATCTGCGGTCGGGAAACAACCGTACTGTTCACCGCGGAAAGAGAGAATGGGACGTCCTACGACCTGGCGTGTCGGCATCGAAACGCGGTGTGCCCGACTTGCCAGACGCTGGTCCGCGATGACAGCGATGTGCTCGAAAAGGTCGCGCCCCTGTGTCGGACCTGCAGCCCTGAAGCATTTGAGAACGAAGATGACGAATGACGGGGCGGACGATCTCCTAGCTTGATCGGTCGCTAACCGCCCCGGCCGACTCTTCGGATCGTTTGCGGGCCCGCGGGCCGACCGGTTCGACTGGCTTCCGGCTAGTGAGACAGATATACGTTAACTTGACCCTGCGGGCACGCCCGGGTGCTTCATCCGGATCGGAATATTCGTAGCCGAAGGAATATGTGTACTGGCCCGATGCGAGCCGTTTGCAGACATCTTCCGCCAGGTGGAACGAAAGTGCGTCTCTGTAATGGCCGAGCATCTCGTCCACATAACCGAGCACTTCTCCATCCAGATCGTTCTCGTAAACGGGTACCTGCACAACCGCATCGCAGGTCGCATACAGATCGCCCAATACATGGCGCCGTTTTAAGGTCAATGGACTATAGGACATAAGCTTCTCAAAGTTACCAAGCGTCGGGAGCGAAAAAAGGTGCCCTCAGTTTTGTGACGAGGGCACCTTTTTGCCGAATATTAAGGATCCGAAGACTACCAGCGATTCTTGCCGCCGCCGTAGCCACCGCCGCCGCCGCCGCCGTTGTAACCGCCGCCGCCACCACCGCGTTTTTCCTGCGGCTTGGCTTCGTTCACCTTGAGCGAACGACCGTCGACTTCTTTACCGTCGAGCTGTTCGATAGCGCTCTGGCCTTCGGCCTTGGACGACATTTCGACGAATCCGAATCCGCGTGAGCGGCCCGTTTCGCGGTCTTCGATGATATTCGATGAAACGACCGTTCCGGCCGCGCCGAACAATTCGTTAAGATCCTGATTCGATGTGTTGAAGGAAAGATTTCCTACGTATAATTTCATTGTGATTTCCTTGTCCCCCTCGGGGAACGATATGCAGAAGTGCGTTTGAATCGGATCTCTAAAACGAGGGGTCCGGGATTCGGATACTCAAAAACTCGAGAGCTACTTCCAACTGACTATTTAAGGCCTGCTCTCAAACTTATCCAAAAACCGTTAAAGACAAAGCGCGCTTTTTAAGACGCGAGAGAAGGATGACTCTTTATACATTGCAATTTAAATCGGCTAATAGCAAGTTAAATCGGCAAATGGCATGCAATGATCGCCCGGCGCCGAAAGAAAGATCGTGTGCAAGTTATTTCCGGCCGTTCGTTCTAGGTGGCGCAGCGTTGCCCGGTCATCACTCCAGATGGTTTGTCCATTCAAATCGGGCGGCCTATTTGGGACCGAAGCACTCAGGCTGCATTACACCGGCTTTGCCGGGAATTATGCGGGGACGGGGCCGATCCTCCCGTCTGGAAAGAACCGCTGGATCAACAGATAGCCGGAGTTTACGTCCGGCAAGGAAGAAATATGAAAAAGTCAGACATGAGAAGACCTATTCTGCTTGCAGTGTTTTCGCTGGCGGCCTTCGTTCTGGGCGCCTGCGACCCTAAGACCGATGTAAAGCCGGTCAATAATGGCGGTGCGGCGGGAACGCCGACGCCCGCTTCGACCCAGGACCCGGCAAACTCGCCGGAAGTGGCTAACCCTAATGAAGCTGCCGTGCAAAAGCTGATCGGCAGGTGGAATGGACCCGAAGGGGCGTACATCTCGATCGCCGAAAAAAAGACCAGCGACGGGAAACAACAGAACCCGCGCAAATTCGAGATCGAGATCGCGAACCTGGACGGGCCTAAGAAGTACGATGGAACGGCCAAGGGCCCTGCCATCGAATTCACACGGAACGGCAAGACCGAGACGATCCGATCGTCTTCCGGCCAGGAGACCGGAATGGAGGGTTATGAGAAGGAAACTAACTGTGTCGTGGTAACAAAGGGCAGCGAAGGGTTTTGCCAGAAGGTAGGATCCGCCACGGCACCGAGCCCAGCGGCAAGCCCGTCAGTTAAATAACTAACTGTCGGTATCACATCGATCGATCGATCAAGGCAGGTTCCGGGCGCCCCGGGCCTGCCTTCTTGATCTAAACTTTTTTTGAACTTTTTCCGTCGAGGCAGCGTTCATCCAAGCGACGTGAGATTTCCGCATCGCGGCATCAGAGGTAATTTTTATGAAAAAGATCGGTCTAATAATTTTTGTTGCAGCTCTTTTGGTCGGGGTGATCTTTGCCAATTTCTTTTCGTGGGGCAAGGCATCAGGAAAGTTCTTTAACGTTTCGGTTGATTTTGGGGCTGCTAAGGGCTCGGGAAATATAGGATCGGAGAAACGCGATATCGCGGGATTTAGCAAGATCGATGCAAGCGGCATCTTTCAGGTCGAGATCGTTGCACAAAAGGATTTTGCGGTCGAGGTAGAGGCCGACGACAACCTCCTGCAATACATCAAAACGGAGGTCCGCGGAGACACGCTTGAGATATCGCTGGAGAAGCGGATCAAGACGAGCAATCCCCTTCGCGTAAGGATCTCGGCTCCGAACATCGACGGCATCGAGGCCTCGGGCGTGGTGCGGGTGAGCGTTGCGGACCTGAAGAATAGCGAGCTCGCGGTAAATACGAGCGGTGCGTCAAAGATCAAGCTGGCCGGTGAAACCGGTGTCCTCACCATCGATGTCAGCGGTGCAAGCAATATCGAGGCGGGCGAGCTTTCGGCGGCGAACGCTAACGTCGACGCGAGCGGAGCAAGTCAGGTGAACGTAAATGTCTCCGGCGAGCTGGTTGCCGATGCCTCTGGCGCCAGCCGGATCTCTTACACGGGAAACGCGACAGTTTCCAAGAGTATATCGGGAGCCTCGAGCGTGTCACAGCGATAATAATATTGCGGTCCCAAATGTTAGGATGTGTCGGGCGGCACATCCTTTTTTATTTCTCCTGCTCCGGCAAAGGTGAGACCCGGACGATCGCATCGAAGTGTTCGAAACGCGTCAAAAACAGAACTGGAACTACACATGGCCTGGCATCTTCGGTGTGGTGATCATCATCATCGCAGTATTCCAGATCGTAAGGGTCAATCCGCCCGACCGGCCTGTCGGGGATACCGAAAACAGGAAAGTTTGGACCGAGGGCGAACTGCTGCGCGGCCGGGCCGTCGTGCCGGCTAACGGCTACCTTTCATTCCCGCTGAATTTGAACCGGCGGGCGAATTTCAGTGCCGTCTTTACCACCGGCAGAAGCGAGGTCCGGATCGTCTCCGCGATCATACGAGCCGAAGATTTCAACATGTGGAAATCCGGCGAAGATGTGGAACCGGTCTCGACCACCGGAAAGGTCCCGCGCGGTGTGGTAAAGCGCGTGCTCGAGCCCGGAATGTACCTCTTCGTTCTTGATAACCGGGCGGGCGACGCGGAGATAGTACTCGAAGACACCGAAATAAAGGTCGATTAAGCCTACGTCTCGACGGCCCGCGTTCTCACGCCCGTTATCGTATTCGGCGAACTATGGCCGGCGACATAGATATCGACCCGGACCGATCCGACCCTTAACACTCGAAGCCCTTTTAAATTCTCTCTCAATAGGTTTTCCAGTTTGGCGTAATCGGCTGCCGCCTTCTTTTCGCGGCCGGTGTGCCATTCCTTTTCTTTGGTCAGTCGATCGAAGAAGATCGAGGGATCGATCTCTTCGATCGGCCCTTTATTTTGGCTGACGATCATGCGTTCGAATTCCGCATCCGCATCGCCCTCCGCTGATGAGATCGTGAACGGCTCGACCGGCGAATCTGTCTCGCTTACGAAGTTGAGACGCCCGCAGAGTTTTTCGAGGCGGCTTATCAGTTCGTCGTGGAGCCGGTAATTTTCCATAAAAAAGTTTGTCGAATTTTGCCGTTCATCTGATCATAACTGCCCGTAAATTAACATTTTCAAAGGGCCAAAATCACTCCAAATGATTGCAGAAAAAAGGTTTGTTAACAATTTTTTAATGCCTCCGATTTTCTGTGGATTTCTCCTTGCCAACCCTATCTCTGTGTGCTAATCTGACACCCGCTTTTGAAACTACAACCCTTGTAAAGCGTTGAAAATAAATAACTTAAAGTGTCACTTTAAGTCTGGCACAACTTTCCACAAGGTTGTGGAAAATTTTGTGGAAAAAGCTAGAAGTGTGCATTTTCAAAAGGATTTTCGGCGGTAGTTTCAAGCAGCAAATGAGGTGCATCCGGCTGATCTCTCCGAGCAATTATCCCGGTCGGCCATTCCCTCGAATCCAGGGTATCAAGGTGTAGTTTTCGACCAAGTTTTTGGAGTCTAATTTTTCTGTGGATCCATCATTAACCAAAGCCGAACTTTGGACAGATATTCTCACGTTTCTTGAACGCAGGCTAAACAAGCATGTTGTCGATTCATGGTTCAGGCCGATCCGTTTCGAGGACATCGACGAGCAGACACTGACACTTTATCTAAGGGCCGGTCAGGTCACCATCGATTGGGTCTCGCTTTATTACTCCGAATTACTGGATCAGACCCTGACGGAATTCGGACTCTCGGACTTCACTATCGAGTGGGTGGTCGATCCAACAGCCGTTAATGAACCTGCCGACGACGACACGGAAAGGGAACTCTACTTTGAGGTAAAGAAGACATCGACCCCGATAATATCCCGCTCGACATCGACGAATTTTGTTGATCTCGAACCGGTCGAAAATTCGTTGAATCAAAAATACACGTTCGAAAAATTCGTTGTCGGTACGAGCAACCAGTTTGCCCACGCCGCTGCCCTCGCGGTAGCCGAGACACCGGGAAAGGCGTATAACCCACTCTTTCTATACGGCGGGGTCGGCCTCGGCAAAACACATCTGATGCACGCGGTCGGTCACGCCATCAAGCTGCAGAACAGACACTTGCGTGTTTCATACATCACGAGCGAGACGTTCATGAACGATCTGATCAACGCGATCCGATTCGACAAGACGCAGAGCTTTCGCGATAAGTACAGGTCGATCGATGTCCTTTTGATGGACGACGTCCAGTTCATGGCGGGCAAGGAACGGACCCAGGAAGAGTTTTTCCATACCTTCAACGCCCTTCATAATGACCAGAAACAGATCGTTATCTCAAGCGATTGCCCGCCGCGCGAGATACCGACGCTCGAGGAGCGTCTGCACTCGAGGTTCGAATGGGGCCTGATCGCCGATATCGAACCGCCCGACCTCGAGACAAAGGTCGCGATCCTGAAACGCAAGGCGGACCTTGACGGCATCGAATTGCCGGATGAGATAGCGATCTTTATCGCCAGTAAGATCAAAAGCAACGTGCGTGAACTCGAGGGTTCGCTGGTTCGTCTGGTCGCGATCTCGTCGATGCGGGGCATTCCTATCTCCAGGCTTTTGGCTCAGGAGGCTCTCAAGAATATAATCGATGCCGAGCGGCCGGAAGGTTTGACGATGGAGCGCATTGCCCGGGTCGTCGCTTCGCATTACAAGCTGACGGTCGAGGAAATGAAGTCAAAGAACAACAGCCGGGCCATCTCGATGCCTCGGCAGGTTGCGATGTATCTTTGCAAGAGATTGACAAAACACAGCTTTCCGGAGATAGGTAAAGAGTTTGGCGGAAAGCATCACACGACGGTGATGCACTCGGTCGATAAGATCGATTCACTGACCAAAGAAGATCGTAATTTCCACAAGCAGGTCAACGAGTTCATCGATGATCTATGCTCGTAGCAATTGACTATGAGAGCGAATTTACAAGAAAGCGATTTCCACATGAGCTTTCGCGACGTGGCATCGGTAAACCTTTTATTTGCAGCACTTGAAAAAAGTTTTCCACTTTTCCTTACGGCCCCCTGTGAAAGCGCTGTGGAACAAGGTGGAAAACACGAAGCCGAAAGGGTTTTCCTCACGCTGAAGGCCTTTTCCACAAACTTTCCACAATCGGCTGTGGACGAAAAGGAGTAGGTTTTATTTGGGTTTTTGATGATTTTGCACAGATTCACAGCCCCTACTACTAGTACTAGATCTAAATAGGATATTTGTTCTTTTAAGTAATAGCAGAAGGCGAACGCAAAAAGGCATGGCCGGACCTGTTTCGGCGAAATCGAGGAGTAGTACAGCAGATGGAATTCAGTATCAAACAAAGTGTCCTGAAAGAAGAGCTGGGATATATCCAGGGTGTCGTGGAACGAAAAACCACGATCCCTGTTCTGTCGAACATTTTGATCGAATCTTTGGGAGAGGGTTCGATCAGGATAGTCGGAACCGACCTTGACGTGACGATCCGATGTGACGCCGAGGCCGACATCAAGACTCCGGGTGCGATGTGCATCCAGGCCCGCAAACTGTTTGATATCGTCCGCAATCTGGCCGACGGCGACATTCATTTCAAGAAGGAAGAGAATGAATGGGTCGTGCTCAAGGCGGGCCGTGCGAAATTCAGGCTGGCGGGCGTCAATAAGGAACAATACCCGGAGATCCCGATGTTCAAATCGGCACCGATGAAGCTGTCTTCTGAGGTGTTCAGTTATTTTATTCAGAACACCGCATTTGCGATCACGAATGAAACGAGCCGCTTTACGCTGAGCGGGGCAAAGTTCATTTATGACGGCGAACGGGCAAGGATGGTGACGACGGACGGCCACCGGCTGGCTTTCATCGAAAAGCAGCTCGAGGAAAAGACCGAAGCTGCAATGGATGCCTTGATACCGAAAAAAGCGCTTCTCGAATTGGTCAAGATATCGCGGGCGGACGGCGGCGACGTATCCTTCGGCGAAGATCAGAATCACATTTATTTCGAGACCGGCGGCCGGCTGCTTATCACCCGCAAGCTGACCGGCAATTTTCCCAATTATGAGATGGTCATGCCGAAGGACAACGACAAGAAGGTCGTTTTTGACCTCGCGGATATGAAGTCGGCGGTGCGAAGGATGTCGTTGATGGCCGATGAGCGCAACCGGTCGATACGGATGACGGTGAGGCCCGGCGAGGTCGAAGTGACCGCCCAGTCGAGCGAAGAGGGCGAAGGGAACGAGTTCGTGCCCGCGGATTACGAGGGAGAGGAGACTCTCCTCGCTTTCAACCACCAATATCTTCAGGAATTTCTTAACAACGTCGGGGCCCTGGAATCGGCGACCGATGGCGGAACCGAAACGGCGACGGACGATGACGAGCCTAAGTCTGACGGGACGAACGCCGCGACGGCGAGGGCTAAGGATTCAAAGCCGCCTACGCGCATCTCGTTCGAATTCAAGGATTCCAATGCCGCAACCCAGATACGCATCGACGGCGAAGCGTCATATGATTATAAGTACATCGTTATGCCGCTGAGGATATGATGGGCGGTCAATAGGCATCGGGCGTCGGCCGAAAGAACATCATTCGCTCGACATATTTGGCGATAACGTCGGCTTCGAGATTCACGGGGTCTCCGGGAGAAAGGGAGGACAGGTTCGTCACCTCCCAGGTTTTCGGGATCACCGCTATCTCGAAGTCGTTTTCATTTAGGGCCGCGATCGTAAGTGATATTCCCTCAACCGCGACCGAACCTTTATAAACGAGATATTTTTCGAACTCAGGCGGGAATCCGATCCTGACCGTCCAGAAATCTCCCTCCCGAATGGCCGAAAGGAACTTGCCGCGACCGTCGACATGGCCCTGTACGATGTGTCCGCCGAGCCTGGTCATAGGCGTGACCGCCCGCTCAAGGTTTACGGGCGAGCCTGGCTTGAGAGAGCCGAGCGTCGATCGTTCGAGCGTCTCGTGCGATACATCGGCGGCAAAAGTCGAAGGCGAGATATCGAGAGCCGTCAGACAGACGCCGTTGACCGCGATCGAGTCGCCGCTTCTGGTCCCATCTGTCACCACGCTTGCCGAAACGATGATGCGGGCGTTCTCCCCGTCCATTTCGACCGCGGCGACCGTGCCCTTTTCTTCTACGATCCCTGTGAACATAAACAAGTACGACAGGCATTTCCGCCTGTCGTTCTTTTTAAGATCATATGCCCCGAGCCTCTTAGAGCCGTGTGCGTTAGAACCAGGGCTTCTTGTTAACGATGTAGGTCTGAACGAATTCCTCGTCCGATTTTGTCAGATAGATGATGCCCTCAATGATCCCGATCACGGTCGGAACGAAGATAAGGGGTGTACCGATGCCGCAGGTGACGAACGCAACGACGATCGAGATCAGATAAACGGAAAGAAGGATAACACCTTCCTGTTGATAGCCGAGGACGAACTTGTGAATGCCAAGGCCGCCTAATATTATGCCTAGAACACCCGCAAGGATCTTCTTGTCGGCTCCGGCCGGTTTGGCACCGCCATAATTAGGCATTTGCTGCATCGGCATCGGAGCGATCGGCAGTTGCGAACCACAGGTCATGCAAGTGGTGTTCAAGCTCGAATTTTGTGCCGAGCATCGCGGGCAGGTTACGTATTGTGTTGCCATCGGTTGTCCTCTTAAGTCGCTGCGCTTAAAGTGCCATAAGTATCATTCAAATTTGGAGCTATGTCAAAAAAGTCAGCGTTATGTAATGGCTGCTGCGTAGGGCTGTTGTAATATTAAAACGATGTCACGAGAAGCTGCCGCAGAGACCCTTCCGCCGAAGCTGCGTCCTGGTAAGGATACAGCGATCGACCCTTCGTCGTTGGCCGATCTGGTGGAGTGGTTCCTAAACTATGACGAGCGCACGGCGCGGATGCGTCACGTCAATACCGAGGAACTCTTTCAATGGAAACAGGCGGACGATCAGGCGAACGGGATCCCTACATACCCGTTCGAGAATGCCGAGGCGAGATTTGCGATCGGTGTTTTTCAGGCTTTGCAGGAAAATGATTCCGAGCCGCTGCTTGGACTTTGGCTAAACGACGTGCTTGCGGCATTGCACGAAACCCGAGAGACCAAACGCGAGATCACCGAAGCGAACGACCTTGACAAGGTCATCGAGAGGTCCTCAATAGAAAAGGCATCGCTGCTCACCACAAACAGCGAACGACGCCTATATCTGACAAGCTGCTGGCTGGAGGCACTGTGCACGGCCGAGGCCAGGGTGCTGGGCTGGATCTATCAGGAGATCTACGGCAGACCGTTCACACCGACTACCTGAACACTTCGCACTGCTTTAGACCGCCGAATTTCATCCCGACAGCAAAGGCCCGCTGACGCTGATCGGCCGATCCGTGAGTGAACGATTCAGGAACCACATAACCCTGAGTTCTCCGCTGGATCTTATCGTCGCCGACCGCGGCGGCGGCCTTCAACGCTTCGTCGATATCGCCGATCTCGACCTGGCCGAGCTTTTGAGCATGGTTTGCCCAGATGCCGGCGTAACAATCGGCCTGGAGTTCGAGAGCGACGGAAAGCTGATTATTCTGTCCCTGGCTCTGGACCTTTGCCATCGTCCCGAGCAGATTCTGGACGTGGTGGCCGACCTCATGGGCGATGACGTATGCCTGTGCAAAATCGCCCGGAGCGCCGAAATCGTTCTTTAACTCCCTGAAAAACTCGAAGTCGAGGTAAAGTTTTTGATCGCCGGGACAATAGAACGGTCCCATCGCGGCGCTCGCATATCCGCACGCTGACGAGACCTGGCCGTCAAAAAGCACCAGCTTCGGCTCCTGATAAGACCGACGGGCCTGAGCGGGAAGGATCTGACGCCAAGCATCTTCGGTGCTGGCAAGAACGGCGCTCGCAAATCGCCGGTTGTCGTCGACCGGCTGGCTGGCCGAGTTGTTCGCCGCCGGCGGTTGGACCTCGGTCGGTATGCCGCCCTCGAGCAGTTGTCGCGGATCGCCGCCGAGCAGGCACACGATCGCCGCAAGGATCAGAACACCGATCCCGCCGCCGCCGAGGGCAACGCCGCGTCCCATTCCGCGTCGGTCCTCGATATTCGTACTCTGCCTCTGGTCCCGCCAACGCATAACTTCACTCCAAAAAATAGATCTACCGACTTGAAAGCGTGCTAGGATTCTAGCATTTTTGATCGTGGCGGATAAAGATGACGACCTTTGATGAATGGCGGAGCGGCGGCTCTCATTTGGACCGGGACGGCCTGTCGGTCTTTTACCGGATCGACGGAGAACCGGCTGAGAGCGGAGAGGTACTCTTGTGCCTTCACGGCTTCCCGTGCTCGTCGTTCGATTACCACAAGCTCTGGCCCGCCCTGGCCGGCCGGTTTCGAGTTCTCGCTTTCGACATGATCGGATACGGCCTATCGGCGAAACCGATCCGGTGGGGATACACGACATTTGATCAGGTCGATGTACTTGAGGAGTTGCTGAGCCGTTTGGCGATCGAAAAGGTGCACATACTTTCGCACGATTACGGGAACACGATCACACAGGAACTCCTCGCACGCGATACGGAGAGCGGCCTGAACTTTTCTATCGGATCGATATGTTTTCTCAACGGGGCATTATTTCCCGAAACACATCGGCCGATCCTCGCACAGAGATTGCTGATCTCGCCCCTCGGCTTCGTGTTCGGCCGTTTGATACCGGACCGCGCTTTCAGGGCCAGTCTCGCAAAGGTATTTGGCCCGGATACAAAGCCGACGGCATCCGAGGCCGATATATTCCTCAGGCTATTCAAGCACGGTCGCGGAAAGCGTGTCGCACACAGGCTGATCAGATACATGCGCGAGCGGGCCGTGTACCGGCAGCGATGGCTGGAGGCTTTGGAGAATATGAAGCAGCCTTTCCTTTTTATCAACGGGTCGGCCGATCCGGTCTCGGGCTCGCATCTGGTAAAACGATTTCGCGAACTCATCCCGAACCAGACAGGGATCGTGGAACTGCCGGACATCGGCCATTTCCCTCATTTGGAATCCCCGGAACGCGTGTTGGAAGAGTACATGCATTTTCGCGGCCGAATAGCCGCAAAACCCGATCACGCGGCCGACGCTCATTAACCTTTCCGCTAAATCTTGACAGCCGAACACTTACGGGCATAAGATAGGGAATCTCAACACGGCCGTTTCGCCTCACACGGTTCGCATTTTTGGCGCAGGGAGGAAGTGATGATCAAACTGGACATCGTAAACCAGGTTGCCGACAAAACGGGGGTTCCGAAGCAGAAGGCAGAGCAGGTTGTCGATTCTCTTTTCAATGCTATGAAAGAAGCCCTTGCCAAAGGTAAGAGGATAGAACTGCGCGGCTTTGGTGTGTTCGTTGTAAAGCCGCGGAAGCGAGGTGTTGGCAGAAATCCGCGGACCGGGCAAGAAGTGCCGATACCCGCAGGCAAGACGATCAGGTTCAAGCCCGGAAAGGAGTTGACGGCTAAGACCGTCGACGAAAAGGAAGAACCGGCAGAAACACACGGGATGCCATGGACCGACGAACCGGCATATTAGGCGCCGGTCATCTAAATTAGTATTCTCAGGATCGTGGGCCAGTTTAATTTTGGTCCACGATTTTTTATGGCCGCAGAAGAGCAGTATTTCGAACCGTACAGCGCACCGAGACCGGGATGGCGTTCCTACACCCGCCATCTCCTTTTGCTTTTGCTCACTTTCTGCAGCTCGACCATCGCCGGAGTGTTATTTCCCTTTGGCAGGATCAATACTCTGCCGGAGGCAGATCCGCAGACGTGGGAGCAGGCCGCCCAATTCATTCTCGCTCTCCCCGTAAAATATGTCCTGCTTGTGGCCGATGCCGTCGGACGTATGTTTACCGAGCCAGGCTATCTTGCCGAGGGCCTCAGTTTTTCACTGTCTCTGCTATTCATTCTGATCTCGCACGAAATGGGCCATTACGTTGCCTGCAGGATCTACAAGGTCGACGCGACGCTGCCGTACTTTATCCCGACCCCGCCGCTCATCGGCCCGGCCGGCACTTTTGGGGCTTTCATTAAGATCACGTCGCCGATGCCATCCAGAAGGGCAGTTTTCGATATCGGAGTGGCGGGGCCGATAGCCGGTTTTCTCGCCCTTATCCCGATCGCGTTGGCGGGCGTTGCGACAATGGAATCGATCCCGCCTGAGCAGGTCCCGCTGTTGTCGAGCCCTATCGTTTTTTCGGATCCGCTGTTGATGAAGGCAATTGCCTGGGCTGCGGGGGTCGATCTGAGCGTCGGTATAGGCAACCCATTCTATTTTGCGGCGTGGGTCGGCCTGCTGGTCACAGCACTCAATCTCATACCGTCGGGGCAGCTCGATGGCGGCCATGCGATATACGCCGTTTTCGGAAAACGCCTCCACCTCTGGACCGGTAGGATCGCTTTTGGCGTGATGGCGATCCTCTCGGTCGTAGGATGGGTGTATTTCGGAAGCCCGAGCGGATTTCTCATCGCGGTCCTGCTCGGCATTATGATGAGGGTCAAGCACCCAAACCCATGGGATGAGACGCCGCTCGATAAAAAAAGAAAGCTGATCGCGGCCCTCACACTTGTGATCTTCGCTCTCAGCTTTGTACCTTTTCCGCTGCAGATCAACTAATTCGATGAACCCTGCGGCAGCATACCCTTTACTTCCCGGACGATAGTTTCTATATCCTTATCGCCCTCAAGTGCGATCATAAAGAAGTCATAACTCGTCTTAAAACAGACCAATCCGTTGCCGAAGAACCAAACTCCTTCGAGCATCGGATTTCCGCCGATCAGCCAGTCTATCGGAGCTCCGGTGATGGTCTTGGGATTGAAGATGTTCGTCATCATCACCGCGCCGGAGGCGAACGAGAAAGCACCGAGCATCGGGGCCCCAATACGGCGGGCGATATCGGCCTCGAACTTGATGCGTTCCGCCTTTGCGGCGTCGAGCCGCCCCTCGGCCAATTTCTCTTCCTGAGATCTCAGGTATTCGTTAAAGCTCTCGCCGATCTTCTTGACCGACCACGCAGGAAGCGCGGAGTTAAAAAGCCAATGTGAGCTAAGGCCGGTAAAAACGACCCCGACGCCGGCGCCGATCGCCATCGATGCTCCGGTGGCGGCGGCCTGCAGCGGGTTCGTCTGGACCCAATCCGACGCCTTTGAGATCGACCGAAAGGTCGAATCCATGGTCCGTGTCCAACTGGCTCCGAAATTGAAAACGTCAGAGAATTTCCGGGCACCGGAGCTTACGGTCTCCTTCGCATCGTCAAAGAACTCGCCAGCCTTTTTTGCGGCTGCGCTCAATACGTCGCCCGCGGTATCGGTTGTCTTACCGGCTGCATCCTCGGCCGCCTCCCGGACCGGCTCGCTCGCTTCCCAGGCCTTTTTAGCTGTATCGTTAGCCGCTTTCAGCGTTTCCTCGGCGACCTTTACAGCCTGCTTGCCGACGCCCGTCTTTTCGGCTTCCGCCTTGATCTTTTCGGCTCCCTTCTGCGCGGTCTCAGCGACGGTACGTGCGCCCTCTTCGAGTTTTTCTTTGATCCCGAGCTGCTTATCTATCTCACTAAACTTCTCTTTCGCGTCTTTTTGCCACTTATCAAAGCGGTCTTTGTAATCGGACATATAACCTCATTTATACCAAACGGCCTTTTACGGATACGAACCGGGCCGTGCATTTGTTCGATGCCGCACAAGACAAGATCAAGCTAATAATTGCACCTAAACCGCTCAAATTCAATAATTTTGTTTGTTTCGCGGGCGGTCTTACACTTTTCATCTACATCGGATATTCTTTACTTTTATGCGTGAAGTTAAATGTCCGATCTGCGGCAAGTCGGCACCTTATGAGGGAAATGAGTTTCGGCCGTTCTGTTCGGAGCGATGCAAGCTTCTGGACTTTGGGGCTTGGGTCAATGAGGAATACACGCTTCCGGTCGAAGATGTGTCGATGACGGAAGAAGACATCGAAGAGTTGGAGCGTGTACATAGTGAGGGCGAAGCGAAATGACGATATTTCTGCTTGATCTGGGAGTTCCCGGCGGTACGGCCGCGGGCATCGCCGCGGTCGGACTCTTTCTGATCGTTGGGGCCATTGCTTATGTGATCTTTCGCCTCCTGCGGAAGACCGTGCGGATGGCCTTTCGGATAGCGATCGTTGCGGCGGTGATGGTGATCGCGGTCGCAGGCAGCGCTTCGCTGTACTGGTTCGGCACCGGAAGTTCCGGAAAGGCCAGGCCGTCTCCTACGCGGCAGAAATAGCGATCTGATCTCGGATCGACAGGTCTCGACAGGAGCCGAAACGAGCGCCTGTTTTATTCTTGATGGCAGATACGGAACAGTTCAAACGGGCAGGTTTTTTCACACGGTTCAGGACGCTGCCCCGAAACGTCTTTGCGTTGAGCTTTGTCGCGTTCCTTAATGACGCATCGAGCGACATCATCTATCCGCTACTGCCTGCATTCCTTGCTCTTTCACTGGGTGCGACGCCGTTCGCCATCGGCCTTATCGAAGGATTTGCAGAGTCGGTGGCGAGCATTCTGAAGCTCTTCTCAGGGTATCTCAGCGATAAGTTCGATAAGCGCAAGCTGCCCGTCTTTCTCGGATATTCACTCGCCGCGATCATGCGCCCTATGCTGGCATTCGTGACAAGCTGGCCGCAGGTTTTGGTGGTGAGAATGGCGGACCGCATCGGCAAAGGCGTCAGAGGCGCTCCGCGCGACGCCCTTCTGGCGGGAAGTGTGCCGCCCGAGAACCGCGGCCTGGCGTTTGGTTTCAATCGGGCTGCCGATCACCTCGGCGCGGTTGTCGGTCCGGTCCTCGCATTTATCCTTTTATCCTATATCGCAACAGATCCGCAGAGTCCGACCACGCCCGAGTATCAACAGGTATTTCTTTATGCTTCGGTGCCGGTAGCGATCGGCCTGTTCGTGATCGTATTTTTCGTACGCGAAGAGAAGCCGAACGGCGACGAGATCGACCGGATGCCGATCAAGTTCTCATTGAGTCAATTTGACGGCAATTATAAGCGGCTTCTGTTTGTAGTGGCGCTGTTCACGCTGTCCAATTCGACCGACGCGTTTCTGCTGCTGCGGGCCGAACAGTCCGGCGTCACGCCGGCGATGCTCCCGCTTCTCTGGATGGTCCTCCACTTCAGCAAGGTATTCTTCTCGCTTCTGGGCGGCGATCTTTCGGATAAGGTCGGGCGGCGATCGCTGATCGTTGCGGGATGGCTTATTTACGCAGCCGTTTATATTGGATTCGCTTTTGTAGATGCTGCGTGGCACGCATGGGCGTTGTTCGTGATCTACGGAGCGTATTTCGGTATGACGGAAGGGGTCGAGAAAGCTTTCGTCGCCGACCTCGTCCCCGAAGAGAAGCGCGGAACCGCGTATGGTTTCTATAATCTCTTTTACGGCATAACCGTCTTTCCCGCGTCGCTCTTATTCGGACTCTTATGGAATCAATTTGGAGCACCTGCCGCGTTTACGGTGAGTGCGTGTATCTCCGTCGTATCCGCGGCACTCTTGCTTTTGACCGTTCGATCGAGGCCTATGGTTTCGGAATAGAAAAAGCGGCCGCGAGATTCGAAATCCACGGCCGCAGTTTGAAACCCACGCTTTCGGGCTAATCGTTCAAGCGGATGGACCTGATCATAGTGCTAAAGGCCGAGTCATATCTGAACGATTCCGCCGATGGCGAAACGGCCGCCACATATAGGATGTCGCCGCTTTGCATCGGGACCGTGTAAACGGTGACGACCTCGTTCTGGCCCGTGACCGGCGATCGTCCGGCCAGCGAGGTCGCATATCCCTGCCGCCCTGCGACGGTCGCCCGCGTAAATCCGCGTTGCTGCCGCAAGTATGTGTTGGCTTGAAGAATGCCGTTTACGTAATCCTCCGAGGCCTGGGCAAATGTCCCGCCACGCGAGCGGTAGATCCCTATCATCGCGCCGTGGGTGATGCCCTGATCGCCATAGGCACCCTCGGGTGCAAAGGTTACCTCGCTCTGTCCTTCGAATTCCCGCCAGTTGTTCGGTACGTTCAATCGTATCCAGTTGCCGCTCTGATAGGTGCGGTATCGACCTGAGGGATAGGGTACCTGCCGCGAATAGTTTCCGCCCGCCGTCGCGCTCGTGTTCTGGCCGGCCTTCTGATCGCGTTCGATCTCGGCCATCGTCCGGGCCCGCGGAAGCGCTCTGAGGCGTTCCTGCGTTCTCGAAAAATCGCGCGTTATCTTGATCGGGTTCGGCGATACGCGAAGATACTGTGCCTCTTGATTTATCTTTTGATAACGGTTGCCCGGATCGGGGTGGCTGCTTAGCCACTCGGGCGCCCGCCCGCCGCCGCTCTCATTAGCGATGGTGCGAAACATATTGGCAAGGTCCCGCGGATCGTAGCCCGCGTCCGCCATTATACGGGCTCCGAGAATGTCGGCCTGGGTCTCATACTCCCGGCTGTAGCGCAGGAAACTGCCGGCCACGATCATCTGCCCGAGCTGGGCACCGGTGCCGCCGCCGAGGATCGCTCCGCCGAGGATAGCGCCTATACCAAGGATCTGGTTGAGCGGATTATTGAGTTTGGTTTGCTGGGCGGTCGCGTGTCTGAGGGCGACATGGCTGATCTCATGCGCCATCACGCCGGCCATCTCGCCTTCGTTCTTTGCTGCCTCGATCATCCCGCGATTCACATACATCGGCCCGCCGGGCAACGCGAATGCGTTGATATCTCGAGCGTTAACTACCTCAAATCGATAGTCGAACGCGGGCTGCCGGAACTCCTGCGGTATGGCGGCTACGAGCCGTTCGCCAACCTGCTCGACATAGTTCTGTGCCTGCGGATCGTTGAGGATAGGGAACTGCTGCTCGACCTGCCGCGACGCATCGTTGCCGATCTTTACATCGTCCTGGACCTTATATTTATTCTTCGGCATCTTGATAGTGGTCTGCGCAAATGCCGAAAAGGGCACCAATATCAAAGCCATCAACATCAGGCCCGCTGAAAATTGCTTTCTAACACTGTTCTGTTTCATTACACAAGTCTCCCTGCTCTTCTCACACGCCATACCTGCAAACTTTAGACCATAAGTCGCGGTTTGGGAAGA
Organism: Pyrinomonadaceae bacterium; assembly: GCA_050246275.1. Taxonomy (GTDB): domain Bacteria; phylum Acidobacteriota; class Blastocatellia; order Pyrinomonadales; family Pyrinomonadaceae; genus OLB17. Next base: position 220,480 of record JBFWWI010000004.1, on the reverse strand, counting down.
AAAACGGGAGCGGGATTTCCAAGATCGACCGGTAAGAAGGCGGACCGATTCTGCTAAGCCAAGGTCTGTCAGTGAGATAGCGGCGAATCTATCAACGGCTCTTCGGCGTTTTCGCCGGCTGGTCGCGAGATGCGAGCTAGTTCCGATTCTAGGATGGCGATCAACGATTTCGCATCCCGATTGTCGATCTTATCCTTTAAGCGCCCTTCAACCAGTACCGCTATCGCCAGGTCGCTGCTCAGTTCGTTGATCAGATCCATGATCGGCTAAATATTTTTTGGATAGGAACACGCGATTTTATGAATCGGGTGTTAAGGACGTGTTAACAGAATGTTAAATCTGGAAACAGTTTGCTTCACCACCGATGGATTTAATTGTAAGTTAACGTTTTCGGGAGAGCATTCCTGTAATCTTTATCTTTACCGGATCGAACGAGAAACAAATGTATCGCGCGCCACGGACAAAGCGCGCCAACAGAGATAACAAATGAAAATATCAAACCTGAGATCACTATTGCTCTTTGTCATAATTTCCGCAGTCGCGGTATCGTTCGGATGCAGCGGCCAAAAAATAGGCAACGGCTCTTCGACCACCGCTCCGGGTTCGAGCGTTCAACTGCAAGGATCGGGTTCGACCTTCGTCAAACCGATCATGGACAAATGGACGAGCGAGTTCGGAAAGCTCAATCCGACCTTACGGATCGACTATCAAGGGACCGGTTCAGGTGCCGGTATAAAGGCGATCCAGAATCAAACAAGCGATTTTGGAGCTTCTGACGCGGCAATGTCTGACGACGAGATGAAGGCGACGACCGCCGGTGAGATAGTTCACATACCGGTGGTGCTCGGCGCCGTCGTTCTCACATACAATATCAAGGAGATCTCGCAGCCGCTACGGCTTACGCCGGAACTGATATCGGACATTTTCCTCGGAAAGATAAAGAAGTGGGACGACGAGCGTTTGAAGAAGGAGAATCCGCAGGTCAATTTGCCTTCAACCGAGATCACTCCGGTCTTTAGGGCTGACGGCAGCGGCACATCGGATGTTTTTACCGACTATCTTTCAAAGACCGTTCCGGAGTGGAAGGAAAAGGTTGGCCGGACCAAGAATCCGCAGCTGCCTCAGGGCGTCGGTATCGGCGGGAAAGGCAACGAGGGTGTCATGGGACAGGTAAAGAACACCCCGAACACCATCGGATACGTCGAGCTGACCTTTGCTAAAGCGAATAACCTGCCTACGGCAATAATAAAGAACCAGAGCGGGAACTTTGTCGAACCCAACGGTGCGACCGTCTCGAAGGCAGCCGAAGGAATGGCCGATAAAATGCCGGAAGATCTTCGCTACGAGATCACGAACTCCGACGCCGCCGAGGCGTATCCCATCTCCGGAATCGTTTACGTCCTCGCATATAAGGACCAAAAGGATGCCGTCAAGGGAAAGGCGCTTGTCGACTACCTCTGGTGGGTGACCCACGACGGTGCAAAGTTTTTGGAAGATCTGCATTACGCGCCGCTTCCGCCGAAACTCGTTGAAAAGGTCGAGAGCAAGATAAAACTGTTGTCGAACGGAGGTAAATCTCTCAAGTCTTGATGCTTGAGGGAATTCACTTTTTGTGTCGAACACAGGCGCTGTAAAAGACAAGATCTTTCGCTCGGTCCTTTTGATCGCGGCGACGAGTATCGTGATGCTCGTTGTTGGCATTTTGTTCATGATGGCCTGGAACTCCTGGCCGACCATCACGAAATTCGGGATCGCATTTCTTTACGGTAGCGAATGGGCCCCGGCACAGGAACAGTTCGGGGCCCTGCCTTTCATCTACGGTTCGGTCGTCTCGTCCTTACTCGCCCTTCTGATCGCGGTCCCGGTCTCGATCGGGATAGCGATCTTTTTGGTCGAACAAGCACCGCGAAGCGTTGCGCGGCCGATCGCGTTCATGATCGAGCTTCTCGCAGCTATACCGTCGGTAGTTTACGGGCTTTGGGGCATTTTCGTCCTTGCTCCTTTCATTCGGAATTACCTTGGGCCGTTGCTTCAGGATAACTTAGGCTTCCTGCCGATCTTTCAGGGAAGGCTGACGGGTATCGGGCTCTTCACGGCGGGCCTGATCCTCGCGATCATGGTCACGCCGATAATCACGGCGGTCGTCCGGGACGTTCTCGAGGCAGTGCCGACCAATCAGCGTGAGGCGGCACTCGCACTCGGCGCCACTAAATGGGAGACGACGAGGATCGTGCTCGGGAACGCGGCGTCCGGCATAGCTGGAGCCGTGGTACTAGGCCTGGGCAGGGCGATCGGCGAAACGATGGCGGTCACGATGGTGATCGGAAATTCACCTCAAATATCGGCGTCCCTTTTCGAGCCCGCGTACACGATAGCATCGGTCCTAGCCGCCAACTTTGCGGACGCGACCGATGAGATCTATTTGAGCGCGTTGATCGAGATCGGACTAGTGCTTTTCCTGGTGACGTTCATCGTCAATGCCCTCGCAAAACTTCTTATCATGAGCGTGACGCGCGGAGCCGCGGCGGATAGGCACGCCTAGCGAAATGACAGATCGCGTACATAAGAACAATCGAAACCGACGTCTGCTCGATAGGATCATGGCGACGCTCACGGCTGTCTGCGCGATGTCGGTGACCCTGCTGCTCATCCTTATACTGGGTTATATAGCGATCCGCGGTTTCGGGTCGATCAGCTGGGAGTTTCTGACCGATACACCCAAACCGGTCGGCGAGGGAGGCGGCATCGGAAATGCGATACTCGGCTCGGCGATAATGACGCTGATTGCTTCCGTGATCGGCCTGCCGGTGGGCATCGCTGCCGGTGTCTATCTGGCGGAGTACGGAACGAACTGGTACGGCAACACGGTCCGCTTTGTGGCGGACACACTGATCGGGATCCCGTCGATCATCGTGGGTATTTTCATTTATACGCTTGTAGTCCTGCCAATGGGCCGGCAATCGGCGCTCGCCGGCAGTCTTGCATTGGCGGTGATAATGATCCCGATAGTCGCGCGGACGACCGAAGAGATGATCCGCCTTGTGCCCACATCCATGCGGGAGGGCGCGCTCGCATTGGGCGCCCCGCAATGGCGTGTATCATGGAACATTGTCCTGCCCGCGGCATCCTCGGGCATCGCGACGGGCGCAATGCTCGCCATCGCAAGGATCACGGGCGAAACGGCCCCGCTGCTCTTTACAGCGCTCAATAGCCGCTTTTATAACGTCTATCTGGACCAGCCGATGTCGTCGCTTACGGTCCAGATCTTTAACTATGCGACCGGCCCGTTCGGTGTCGAGCATGCGATGGCGTGGGCGGCGACGCTGATCCTGGTGGGGACGATCCTCGTGATCAATATTCTGGTGCGAACATTAACAAGGAAGCGGTACTAAGGCGAAGGGCCGGAATTGAACCTTTCATTCCAATGGACAATAAGATCAGCATTTCAAATCTCAACTTCTTTTACGGCAAGGCCCAGGCGCTGTACGACATATCGCTTGAGATACCTGAACGCGAGATAGTGGCCTTTATCGGCCCGTCAGGCTGCGGCAAATCGACGTTTCTCCGGACTCTGAACCGGATGAACGACACGATCCCTATCGCCCGCGTTGAGGGGGATGTGGTGATTGACGGCAAGAACATTTACGCCCCCGGAGTGGATGTTGTAGGGCTCAGGCGAAAGGTGGGAATGGTATTTCAGAAATCGAATCCATTTCCGAAATCGATCTTTGAGAATGTCGCCTATGGGATTCGCATTAACGGGATACAGAGCAGCAAAAGCGACCTTGCAGACCGTGTCGAAAAAGCGCTTCGCGATGCGGCACTTTGGGACGAGGTTAAGGACCGGCTGACCACTTCGGCATTTGGCCTCTCGGGCGGGCAGCAGCAGCGGCTGTGCATCGCACGGGCCCTTGCCGTACAGCCAGAAGTGATCCTGATGGACGAGCCTGCCTCGGCACTCGACCCGATCGCGACCCAAAAGATCGAGGAGCTGGTGGTGGAATTGAAGCAGACCTATACAATCGTCATCGTTACGCATAATATGCAGCAAGCCTCTCGCGTTTCCGACCGAACGGCTTTCTTCATGCTCGGCAGGCTTGTTGAATACAACGCGACTCAGAAGATGTTCCAGAACCCGGATGAAAAACTTACTGAAGACTACATTACCGGGCGATTTGGTTAACGAATTTTCGTGCCGCGGTGCGGAATGATCACATTTTGATGTTATTTTATTGAAAGAGAATGGAACATCGGATAATCGACCAACAACTTGATATTTTGCGGGACAAGATCCTGCTGCTTGGCGGCGCGACCGAGTCGGCCGTGCAGCGCGCCATGCAGTCGCTGGTCGAGCGCGACAGCGAACTCGCGAAGAAAGTGCTCGAGGAAGACAAGATCATCGACCAGATGGAACTTGAGATCGACCGGCTGAGCATCGATATACTTGCTCTCCAGCATCCGGCGGCGCACGACCTGAGATTCGTGATATCGGTCGCGAAGATCACCCCGATCCTCGAGCGAATTGCCGATCATGCCGGCAGCATCGCCGAGGCGGCGATGATCATAAACATCGAGCCGCTGGTAAAGAACTACGTCGATTTCCCCATCATGGCGCAGACCGCCGCGGAAATGCTCCGCTCGGCACTCGACGCCTTCACGAATGAGGATGCGAAACTATCCCGCGAGATCATCGAACGCGATAAGGAGATCGACCGCAGCTACAAGCGGGTCTTTAACGCGCTGCTCGAAATGATGATCGACAACCCATCGGCAACCACCGGCGCTGCTCACCTTCTCTTCGTGGCAAAGCATCTCGAAAGGATCGGCGATTACGTCAAAGATATTTGCGAGCTGAACGTCTATCTGCGCGAGGCGGCCTTCATCAAGCACAGTAAGCTCTGATCTCCTCTGATCCGGCCCGTTGGCCGATGACCCCATAACCTGATCTCGCCCGAGCCTGTTTTGGACATACGGGTAATTCGGCATTATCCTAACCGAGTTCCTTTTAAGAACAGGAGGCTGCGCAAAATGGGGTTCAGCTTATTGCCGCGAGAAGACCAGTACTTCTCACTCTTCACTCAGATGGCCGGCAAGATCGAGGAGGCCGCAGGCATTCTCGTTGAAATGCTCGATTCTGACGGCAGCGATCATTCATCGTTCACCAAGCGGATAAAGGACGTCGAGCACAGCTGTGATCAGCTTACCCACGAGATCACCACAAAACTGAACAAGTCATTCATCACGCCTTTTGACCGCGAGGATATATACACGCTTGCGGTCGCGCTCGATGATATCTGTGATTACATCGATGCCGGAGCCCGGGCGATCGTGATGTACGACATACGCGAATTCAGCTACGAGGCCAAACAGTTGGCGAGGATCATCGTTGATCTTGGCGTAGCCATAAAGAGCGCTGTCTCGATGCTTAACAAGCCCAACGGCATCAATGCACATTTTGTGGAGATCCACAGGCTCGAAAATGAGGCGGATGACGTGTACTTTCACTCGATCGGCAAGCTCTTTAAGGACGCAAGCGATCCGATCCTCGTGATCAAGCTGAAGGAACTTTACGAGATACTCGAAAATGCCACCGACAGGGCCGAAAGCGTTGCCAACATAATCGAAAGCATAGTACTCAAGCACAATTAGTGACCGGTATGGATGGACAAACCGCAGCATTCAGCCTGGTCGTATTGATCATCGCCGTTGCGCTGATATTCGATTATGTTAACGGCTTTCATGACGCGGCCAATTCGATCGCTACTGTTGTCGCGACCAGGGTGCTCTCGCCCGGCGTTGCCGTCGCTTGGGCGGCATTTTTTAATTTTGTTGCTTTTTTGGTCTTCGGGACGGCAGTGGCTAAGACGATCGGCGGCGATATGGTGGACATCGCCAAAATACCCGGAAACGACCAGCTTTTCGTTCTTCTAGGCGCGGTGATGGGCGCGATCATATGGAACCTCATTACCTGGTGGCTGGGCCTTCCTACATCCAGTTCCCACGCACTCGTCGGTGCCTATGCGGGCTCGGCGATCTGCTCATATGTCTGGCATTTCGGATTTTACGGGTTCGAGACCGTGCTAAAGGCCGCCGGCTGGATCAAGACGCTGACATTTATCGTCCTCTCGCCGCTGATCGGCATGGCCCTCGGATTTACCCTCATGGTCGCCGTCTATTGGATCTTTCATAAAGTGTCCATCAACAAAGTAGACAGGGTTTTCCGCGTCGGACAATTGTTTTCGGCCGGTGCATATTCCCTGGGCCATGGCGGCAACGATGCACAAAAGACGATGGGCATCATCACGATCGCGCTTGTCGCCGGCGGATACATGCAGATGGCTCCGGGCGGGAAGTTGCCGGATGTACCACTCTGGGTCGTGCTTGCCGCCCATGCAGCGATCGGCCTCGGAACGCTCTCAGGCGGTTGGCGGATCATCAAAACGATGGGCACCAAGATCGTCAAGCTGCAGCCGGTCGGCGGCTTTTGCGCCGAGACCGCCGGGGCGATCACCCTATTCGGCGCGACCGCGGCAGGAATACCTGTCTCGACGACGCACACGATCACAGGCTCCATCGTCGGCGTCGGCTCGGCCAAGCGCTTTTCTGCGGTAAAGTGGGGCGTAGCAGGCCGCATCGTGTGGGCCTGGGTCCTCACCATCCCGATGGCCGCTATCATCGCTGGCCTCTCTTACGGATTTATCCTTCTGATGGAAAAGCTAACAGGCCACATCTAAGGCCCCGCATCGGTGCCCTGCAACTCGGCAGTTCCTAGACTTTACGATCCAAGAGTGACATCATTTTTCTTTGAGGCTTGCGGAGGAATACGCGAAATGACCGCAGTTTTAGAAGAAGTAAGGCCGCTCGAAGATTTTTTGGTGATGCCCGAGGAAGAGGTGGCTGCCGCTATCGAAGGCGCGCGGCAAGCGCTCGGCAGCCGCGTCGTCATCTTAGGCCACCATTACCAGCGGGACGATGTGATCCGCCACGCCGACCTTACCGGCGACAGCTATCAACTCTCCGTAATGGCATCGCAGACCGACGCCGAATACATCGTCTTCTGCGGCGTGCATTTTATGGCCGAATCGGCCGACATACTCGGAAAACCCGGACAGCGCGTGATCTTGCCCGATATGGGAGCCGGTTGCTCGATGGCGGATATGGCTTCGATCGACCAGGTCGAAGACGCCTGGGAACAACTCCGCGATATCGGGGTGCTTAAAAACAGGGTCGCCCCGATCACATATATGAACTCTACCGCCGCGATCAAGGCCTTTTGCGGCAGGAATGATGGGGTCGTCTGCACATCGTCGAATGCGGTCCCGCTTTTTGATGCGTATCTGAAAGAGTTCGACAAGATGTTCTTCTTTCCGGACCAGCACCTGGGAAGGAACACCGGAGCGAAATTCGGGATCCCGCTCGATAAGATGGTGCTGTGGAACCCGCACGAAGATCTCGGCGGCAACACGCCCGAGCAGCTGCATGAGGCCAAGCTCATTCTCTGGCGGGGACATTGTTCGGTCCACGGCCGCTTCAAGCCCTGGCACGTCGAGAAGATTAGGAAGGATGTGCCGGGAGTTCAAGTGCTGGTACATCCGGAGTGTACCCGCGAGGTCGTGGAGATAAGCGACCTTAACGGTTCCACCAGCTTTATCATCAAGACCGTCGAAAACGCACCGGCGGGAACCAAGTGGGCGATCGGCACCGAGGTAAATCTCGTTAACCGCCTGGCCGAGCGGTTTCCCGATAAAGAGGTACACCTGCTCGCTCCCGATCTGTGCATGTGCGCGACCATGTACCGCATCGCCCCGCAAAACCTTGCGTGGGCAATGGACAATCTTGTGAACGACATCGTGGTCAATGAGATCGTGGTGGATGATGAGACAAGGCACTACGCGAACATTGCTCTCGAGCGTATGATCGGGATGACCGAAAAGAAAGGCTAGGATGGCTTTTGTTAAGGACAAACTCCCCGACAATACTCCCGGCAAGTTTTACGTCGATCGGCAGTGCATAGACTGCGACGTCTGCCGCGACACCTCGCCCGCAAACTTTACCCGCAATGACGAAAACGGCTACTCGTACGTATACAAGCAGCCGCAAACATCTGAGGAGATCGCTCTTTGTGAAGAAGCGTTGAACGCGTGTCCGGTCGAGGCGATCGGCGATGATGCCGAACCTGTCACCTCGACCGCGAGAGCTTAGACGAATATATCCTCGACGGCTTAATCAGAAAAGCCGGCATGCACGACTCCGATGCATGCCGGGCTGTGAATTAGTCGCCATTCGCCGCGAACCTGAGAAGTTCGTTTCCTTGATTCGTGAGTTTGGCGAGATCGGTTAGGGCCGTTCGTGATTCGTCGGCAATTTTGCGCAGCTCTCCGATTCTCGTTTTCAACTGTGACCGCATCGATGCCATGCGGATCACACGGCCGATGTCGTCATTGTCAGAGCCGAGTGCATCGAGTTTCCCGATGGTCTCGGCGGCGGCAAGGTGCGCGGACACCCACTCGACTTTCAAGAGTCGATTCTTCTCCTCGCTGGACGAGCGCAGACCGGGATTCTTGACCTCTCGGGCCTCTTGATCGAGTTTCTGGAAGAACAACTCTCCGTCCCTAGTGACGGCTTCGAAACGCTCTTTGAGCGCCGTTACCCGCTCGGCCATTTCCTCGGCGGATTTTTCCCACGCCTCTGAAGTCGTCGCCACTTGCTCCGCCGTCGTCGCCTTCCCTAGCTCATTTAGCGTCTGCTCGGACTTCGCCACGACCGCAACCGTGTTCGTACGCTCCTGCTCGAAGTCGACGAGCGAGGTCTTGAGTGCCGTTGCGTGCGCAAGAGCCTTTCGCGTTTCGCTAAGCTCGCAGCCACTGAGTGCAAAGGCCACCAGTAGCATCGCCGCCGTCATGCCATTGTTCAACTTTCTCATTGTCTTATCATTTATACGCCGCTACCCTTAATAGCGGTGGCATCGCCTTGATGCCCTAAACGCACCGGTCGGCAGGAAGTAGCTTTTGACGAGAGACTAACCTGTTGACCGGGCCACCTTGCCAGCCCCACGGGCCGACACTTGATGTGAAAGATCTTTTTGATGACTTCCACGTCGGAAATCTGCTTCGACCATTTTGACAAGAAGGTCAGCCGAGGAGGTGCGGCTGACCCTCTGCCTCGACCCGAATTTCTATTCGGATCGCCTCCGGACCGTTACGTTGAAATCGAACGCTCCGGTAAACATTGTCGCTACGGCGCCTCACCGGATGCCGAATCAGGCCTGCTGTGATCAGTGTCGTCGCGAAGAACGATAGCGCCGCACATCGGACAGACACCGATGCCGTTTCCGAGATACATTTGCTGGATCCAACTCGTCGGAGCAGTAAGTTGTTTACTCGCACAGAGTCCTTGAAAGATCTCGAATTCCATATCTCTGCCACGCGCCACCGCAATCGATACGGCGGTCACCACTTCCTTCCCCAGACGCACTTCAAGCTTGCGTATCCGCTTCAAGCAGCACTTTCGTTCCGCTTCGCTGCGTGCGAGTCTGAAGGAACGCAAGTTCGATTCAAGTGCCCGGACCAGTGAGGCGGTGACGCTGAATTGATTGTTACCTCTCATTTCCTAACCTCGCCGATTATCGTATGTCGTTTTCTATGCCCTCGATACGACTCAGGAGTCGCATCTGATGCGACAAGATTGCGACGTTTCAACATTGACTTGCTGGTATACTGTCTTTCCTATGGGAAGCAGCTTCATCGTGTCGCCAGCTAGGGTGGCTGGACTTGATTACATCTCGGAGGCCCCTCACGGCCTGCGCGAAGTTCGTCAGGCCGAGGTTCTAGAGATAGTTTTTCGGCGTCTCAACCTCAATCCGGATAAAAGCAACTGGTCTCGGCAACTGAGATATGAACGCGAGCGGGGTCATGTATGGACGCTTGACGCTTTCGAGGCCGAGAAATTGGCCGATTTGCTTGGCGAATCGTCGAATTGGCGGTCCTTTATTCGTGGGCTTCATCCCACGAAGTCATATCGAAGAACGATAATTTTCCCGGGTCAAAAAGGTCGCCCCGAGTACGCCTGTGATGTGTTGTCACCGGAGAATCTTTTGGAGGGGCAGCCTGATCCTGTGTCAAGTCGGATCCAGATCTATATCGACGAAGTTTACTATCCAGAACGTCAGGAAGATGGGAGCGTCAAGGAGTCTAGCGGGCACTATATTAGTATTCAACCCACTGCCCCCTACTCGGATGGGGCAATCACTCTAATTGCCGACGTTGATCAGAGGCGTATCTTAGCGATAAATCAATATCGGTACAACGCGCAGTGTTACATGGTGGAGGCATGCAGGGGGTTTGGCGATCAGGATGATATTAGCGAGGAGCATACAAGCGAGCGCGAACGCGAAGAAGAAACCTCTATTGAAAAGTCGCGCGTCAGGGCGAGAAAAAGATTGGGATATGTTCACACCGACTCAGGGAAGCTGATGGAAATGCCAGGTTATTATCTGGAGTTTGTAGATGCTCCGGTGGAGACTGCGAAACGTGCTGCGAAAGTAGGCGCAATGGAGGACCCGGTTTGGATCGATCTAAAGAGGTTCTACCAAGCGGCACTAAGACATCAAACGATCAACCTGGAAAAACACGAATATGAATTTCTCCGTGACGAAGCGTCGAGACTCAAGATGAACACGCGTGCCCCGATAAGCAACGGCACTTTTGAAATCAGCGATTCATTCACGAGGAACGCAGCATTCCTAGCAATGCCCTACATCCTAGACCACTACCATATGACCGTCAACGAGCTACTCGGGCTTTAGCAACAAGGTTCTGTAGGTTTTGCCGCGTGAATTGCGGTAGAGGCCATCGGCGACGACGCTGAACCTGTTACCTCGACCGCGAGAGCTTAGAGCTCTACTTCCCTCGCCTTGAATATTCCGTCGTCGATCGGCACGTTGTGCGTCACGGCCTTCACCGTAACGACGATCTCGCCTTGGCCTGCGTTCGTGCTGATCTGCTTGAACGCAAGCTTTACTCCATCAACCTCACGATAGTCGTCGTACTTGACCGAGTAAGGCAGCTCGAACGAACTGGTGCTCGAAGGGACAACGCCGTCACCTTGTTTTAGCAGGAAAGTCGTCGTTGAATAATATTCGGTGAACTTCGTGCCTTTCTCCGGTTCGACTGCGACGTCTGCCGTGATACATCGCCGGCGAACTTTACCCGCAATGATGAGAACGGTTATTCCTATGTGTGCAAACAGCCCGAATCGCCGGAGGAATTCAAGCTGTGCGAAGAGGCCCTGGCCGCGTGTCCCGTCGAAGCCATAGGCGACGACGCCGAAAAGGGTGATCGGCCTAAAGTTTCAAAATTCGCGGCTTGAAGAGCCCGTCATCGATCGGCATATTGTGCCTGATCGTCAACATACGTGTGACGATATTTCCGTTGCTCGGCGAATAGCTCACCGATCTGAACGCCAGTTTTACTCCGTCGACATCCCTATAATCTGAATAGGTGACCGCATACGGCAATGACGGCCCGCCTGTACTGGAAGGTATTATTCCCTCACGTTTCAATAGCAAGAACGACTTTGTCGAATAATACTCCGTGAACTTCGAGCCCTGGACTGGTTCGAAGTTAACGACGTACGCTTCTTCGCCACCTACCTTGGCGATCTTTGCCACCTCGATCTTTTTATATTTCGACTCCCAGTCGAGCGGGCCGTAGAAATCTGCGCCGACCTTGATGTCATCGAGCCGCTTGCCCGTGAATTTATCGACCGGGCCGAATGTGTACGACTCTTCGCCGCCCTCGCCATCGAAGAATTCCCAGACGAGAGCGATCTTTTTACCGAGGGCTGTCATCGTCGTATCGGTCGCGGTCTTGTTTGGGGCCTTGGAGTATACGGTCCCGGTCGCCTGGACGCCCTGGTTCTCGAAATCCGACTCGAATGTAGCGACACGGGAAACAAGCTTTCGCCAGTTGGCTTCGCCGCCAGCCGCCTCGACCACTTTTTTTGACAACTCATCGACCGAGATCGGCGGTTCACCCTTGTCGAGGCCGGTACCGTCGCCGCCGGTTTTCGAGAAGGTTCCGTCAGCATTGATGCGCGGGAGCGTGTAGTTGCCCTGCGGCTGCTGAAGATACATCGAGGCAGCGGCACCCTGATCCGGATCGAACCTGACCGCGAAACCATCGGGAGCTCCGAGCATCTTGAAATTCCGCGACGCAGTTTTGCTGAGGATGTATTGCGGCTGCCCCGGCACTACCATGACCAGATCGCCATTGTCGGCCTTGACCTCGATATCGATCTTGGCCGCCTCGAGCCGATACTTTCCGACAAGCTTGTTCATCTCATCCAGGGAGAGCTTTGTTGAGGCTTTTGGAACACTTTCTGGCAAGAGTTCCTGCCATACGATCGGCATCAGCTCACTACCGAGCGATGACGCGGAGACATTGGTGAGCATCACGAATCCGATCTTCTTCTCCGGGATCATCGCTACCATCGAGTTGAATCCGTCGATATTCCCGCCGTGCTGGGCCACTTTGAGTCCGTTCCACTCTTGCAGGAACCACCCCAATCCGTAGGACATCTTTCCATCTGGTGTGATCTTCATTTGCGGCTTCAGCCATTCTGAAAATCCCTTTTCGGAAACGAGCCGTTTGCCGTTAACGGAACCACCCTCGAGGATGAACGTTATCCATTTGGCCATATCGGCGGCAGAGGAATTGATGGACCCGGCCGGAGCGACCTCGGCGATCTCGCGATACGGAAGTTTTTGAGTTTCTTTCGTGTCGAAGTTGTAGCTGTAGCCAAATGACCGGTCTTTGGTTTTCTGCATTTGCGCGATCGACATAGTGCTGTTTCGCATCCCGAGCGGACGAAAGATCCTTTCAGGTACTAGCTTTTCCCACGCCTTCTTTTCAGCAACTGCGGCTATCTCGCCGGCGGCCGTGAACATAAGATTTTGGTACTGAAACTTCTCTCGCAGTTTGGCGGTCGGCTTGGCCTGAGCGGCTACCTGGATCAGCTCATTCCGATCTAGTCTGCCGGTAATCATCGCCAGATCGGTTCTATTCAACCCTGACGAATGCGAAAGAAGGTCGCGAATAGTTATTTTGCTATCCGTTTCCGGATCGTACATTTTGAAATAAGGCAAGAGTTTCTTCGGAGAATCGTCGAGGGAAAGCTTTCCCTCATCCTGCGCTAACAAGACGGTCAACGCCGTAAATGCTTTAGTCGCCGACCCGATCGCGAATTGAGTATCGGGGGTCACGGGCCGCTTATTCTCAAGATCCTTGAACCCGAGGCCTTTTGAATAGACGACCCGCCCGTCTTTGACGATCGCGAGTGACATACCCGGTATATTCAGTTCGCTTCGGCGGGCCTCGACCTTTTGCTCGATCCTTTCAAGGGCCGCTGAGATGTCAACCGAAGCCTCACGAACCGCTGTCTGTGATCGCACGGCGGGGGCGAGACCAGAGACGGCAAAGGCGGATATGACAACGAGCGAGAGCAAACCGTGCAAGAATCTGTCTTTCATATTTGTTTCGGGTGTTCCGTTCAACTCTACGATTTCCGAATATCATAAGTTTCTCTTTCCGTGGAGGTCAATTCGGTTATAGAATCAGCGGGAACCGAGGTCATAAGTCTATGCGAAAGGTCGTTTACGGTGGTGCATGCAGTCTGGACGGGTACCTGGCCCGCACGGACGGCGCGGTCGACTGGCTGATGTGGAGCGACGAGGCGGGCGAGATAATGCAGGAAAGCTGGAGCCGCTTCGACACGATGCTCATGGGCCGAAAGACGTACGAGGCCGCAATGAAAAATGCTCCTGAGGGGGGAGCCGGCGAGGCCGCCGACGGGGTCGAGACATATGTGTTCTCCACCACACTCGAGCCTGCCGATCATCCCGGGGTAAAGATAGTCAATGAAGGAGGCGTCGATCTGGTAAAGCAGTTAAAGGAAGGCGAGGGCAAGGATATCTGTGTGATGGGCGGCGGGCTGCTTGCACGATCGCTTTTCGAAGCGGACCTGATCGACGAAGTCGGATTCAACGTGCATCCGCTGCTTCTCGGGTCGGGCGTGCCATCGTTCCATACTATGGGCACGCAGATCGACCTTGAGCTCACCGACAGCAGGATACTCAAGAATGGCTGTGTCTACGTTCTCTACAACGTCAGGCATTAGCGAGTATCGGCGAATCAAGCTTTAAGAGATCTTCAGCGGCGGGCAATATAGCAAGCCTTGTCCCGAAGGCCATAATTATGTAAAAGACCATCGCGACCTCCTGATCGCCGAGGTTGTAGTGGACGAGGCCGCTTGCGAAGAATCCGGCGAGGCCGCCCGCACATCCGAGTATTATCCCCCGCGACCTCCAATCATCACGGTTCCCCGGGAAGGACCGGGCTTGCCACAAGGTTCGTGCATAGATGCCAAGAACGATGAGCCAGATCAACAAGGCCGGGATACCTCGCTCTACGACCAACTGGATAGGTGTCGAATGAAAATGCCCCATCGGCTGATGACCTTTGTCGTAAAGGCCCCACTCCTCCCAGTGCGTTTTGATCGAGTCCATCCCTACGCCGACGATCAGGTGCCGGGGTTCTTCGTTCATCAGGCGAAGGCCGTCGCGCCACATCATCTGACGGTACTTTATCGACCCGTCATTTTTATCAAAAAAGCTGACCTGACGCTGCTGCTGGAGCACGTAAAGTCCGATCAGGGCGATCGGTACCGCAGCCGCCGCTGAAAACAGGATCATCTTTCGGCTCGCACCAAGTAAAACGATGACCGCGGACGCGATCACGAATGAAAGCTGCGAAGCGCGAGTCACGGTCAATAAAAGAGCAGCCGAAATTCCCAGGACGCTGACCGCCAGCAGCCCTTTCAGACGCAGCGTCGCGCCCAGCATGACGCCGGCGACCAACAGGCCGACCGCTAATGCTCCGATGAGCTGGAGTACTTCTGCATAGGTTGTAAAGTGTCCGTAGAATCCGGCCGCCCTGAAGCCTCGCCACGCATTCCAGGAGCCGAAACCGAGCATCTGCTCCGCCGTTCCCTGTGTTCGATCCACGTCGGATCGGCTGAGGCTGCGGACGTAAACAGCATCGAGTCGGTTGAATTCGATCGTCACCGGATCGCCTTTCATCAATTCCTCGGCCAGTACGGATGGGCTGCGGATCAGCTTCTTATTGGCCCTTACGATCACGTCGCCGTCGAGGACACCGAGACCGGCAAGCGGCCCGTCCGCGGCTATCTCGTGGATCTGAATGCCGCGGCCGAGCAGCTTCTGAACGGGGAGCCACAAGACGCTCACCATGCAGGAGCCGACCAACAAGGCTGCGGCAAGATGCACTGCCCGGCGATTCCTGAGGGTATTGATCGCAAATAGGAAAATGAGAAAAACGGCAGTTCCCCGCAGCTTGTCCAATGAGACCAGGGGTTCGTACGAGAAAAAGGCGCTTACAGCGGTCCATGCAAAAAGGCCGAAAAGGGCATAACCAAGCGGTGTGATCAGGAATTCGGGACGGGGCTGAATGAAGCACCGGATCACCCACATCAGCATCCCGAACAACCACGCGGCCTGTGTCGCGGCGATCGAGTGCGGAGCCGCAGCGATCATCAATAACAAAGCGACGAATGCCGCTCGCTCGAGCATTTGCGGCAGTCTCGGGCCTGGTCCGATCCCTGCATATTCATCTATCGCGGCGGCAAAGCTCATAATTCATCCAGCAGAATAGGTTGCGGGCAGCACGCTTGTCTAACCATGCCCGCATCTGTTTGAATATCGTAACCGATGACCGAAGAGAACTATCATACTGATCGATCGATCAAGGCGGAGATCGACCTCTATTACGACCTGCACTTACCGAAGGAACTCAGCGGCCCGGCGCCGCTCCTGATAGCCGTTCACGGTTATGGTGCACACAAGAGATACATGATGAGGGAATCGCGGCTTGTTGCGCGGGATGATCTCGCGATCGCATCCGTCCAGGCGCCGCATCCGCATTTTCGCCCGACAGCGGAAGGCTATAGGGTAGGCTTCGGCTGGTTGACCGATCATCGCTCTGACGAGTCGATCGCGCTTCATCATCATTTTCTGAACGCGATGATCGACGAACTTGGCGGCGAGGGCCTGATCGATAGGACGCGCGTCTATCTTTATGGCTTTTCTCAGGCATGTGCATTGAATTTTCGGTATGCATTTACCTACCCCGAGCGAGCCGCTGCTGTCGTAGGCGTGTGCGGGGGTATTCCCGGCGACCTTGAGACCAATCCGAAGTACAAGCCTTATCTCGGAGAGGTGCTCTATCTTTACGGGGATGACGATGAATTCTACTCGCAGGAAAAATTTCGCGGGTTTGACGAGGCTCTAAAGCAGAGGCTCAAGAATTACCGCTCGGTCCATTACACAGCGAAACACGAGATAACAGAAGAAATGAGACGGGACATCAAAGAGTTCCTGACTCAACTTCCTTAATTCACTCTTACCTTTCGCACCTCGACCAGGCCGTCGAGCGATGGCGGCAGCGAGACCACAGGCTTCTGCAGGGCGTCAAAGGTCACACGTATATCCGCAGGTTTCACGCCTTCAAATAGCGAGACAGGCCCGTATAAAAGAAGCTGGACCCGCCTGCCTCCCGTTTCGGCCGGTATGCTGAAAGCCTTTTCAACCCTCTTTTCGCCGATGCGGAAGGTAACATCCACCACGGCCTCGAGCACGGTTGCCTTAGGGTTTGCCAGATCGATCGGGGTCTGGCGCGCGGTGAAATCTGCCCGTTTATCGGCGATATCGATCTTTTCTGTATCAACGGCGGTAAGCGAGCGGATGTACGATGCAGGGCCGCGGACGCGAACCCGCTGCGGGACCGATATGGGGTTGGTATAAAATTCGTAGCCATCAGCGAGTTCGCCCTGCGTTTCGACCCGTACGGGAACCTCTTTTTCTTCGACCGCTTCGAGACGCACGGCGATACGGTTCGGCTGTATCTCCTGCAGCTTTACCCCGAGCGGGAGATCTATCGAGACATTCTCAGGCGAAAGCTCGATCACGCGGTCGCCCGGCGGCATGTCCGACAGGTCGAGCGACACGACCAGACCGCTTTCCGTGATCTGATTGACCCTTCTCTTGTCGCCGCTGATCACGATTGTGACGGTCTGGATCGGAGAATTTGTGATCTCGGCCTTATTCGAATACGAAAGAGTGAGCGGTATCTCGGCCATCCGTCGAGTCGTCGGCGTGCTGAGGCCGGTAACCCCTATCCAAAGAGCGACGGTGATCGCCAATGCGACCAACTTGGTAAGCCAATCTTCGAGAAATATCTTTCTCAGGATCTGCGTTGCGGATATCGCACCGGATTCTGACGAGAAAGTTTTACGTGCATCAGCCATCGCAAATTATCCGATAGTGATCTCGGTCTCCGCCTCCTTCATGGTCTTGGTCACCTCGCGTTTTGTTTCCACAAGCGGAATATTCATTGCCTCGAGCAGAAGCCGCCGAAGCTGGGTCGGATCCAGGTTCCTGCTCACCGTGCCGCCTTCGACATATGTAATGAGCCCCGTTTCCTCCGAGACGACGATCGATATCGCATCCGAACCCTCCGTGATACCGATAGCTGCACGATGGCGAGTGCCAAGCTCGCGCGAGATGCCAGGATTCTTGGTCAGCGGCAAAAAGACGGATGCGGCGGCGATCCGCTCGTTCTGGATAATCACCGCACCGTCATGAAGCGGCGTCGACGGATTAAAGATCGTAACGAGCAGGTCATAACTTATGCGTGAATCGAGCTGCACACCCGCATCGACAAAATTCCTGAGCCCGACATTTCGCTCGACCACGATCAATGCCCCGGTCTTTTCCGAGGCAAGTGTGGTGACCGCGAGTACGATCTCGTCAAAGATGCTACCGCCGAATTGGCTTCGCTGGCGGATCAAAATGGGTACGTTTATGCGGTTCGCAAAATAAATGAGGGCCTGCCGGATCTCGGATTGAAACAAGACGATAATCGCTACACCGATATATAGGACAGCGGACCGCAGAACGAATTCGAGGGTCGCAAGGTCTTGTGCAACGGCAAGCCAGTAGAGTAATGCGAGCAGCACGATCCCGACCATTGTCGGGACCGCCCGTGTGCCGCGCAGCAGGCGGAGAACTACATAGACGATGGTGAAGACCAGCGCAATATCGAGTACATTGCGCAAGGTCAGCAAGGTCGTCAGTTGTTCGAGAAACTGCTGCATCCGAAAGCTTTACCGAAGATCCTGTCAGCCGAGGGAGACACAAATTCACCGTGAAGGGCACCGCGAGCGGTCACGTTCAATTCTACAGAATATCACAGAATACTCAGCGCTAGACCCGTTTGCGCAGGCGGCCCGAATGTACGACCCCGACGAGTTTTCCTTCGTCGGTCAGCACGGCAACCGCATGCAGCCCGTTCGAATCCATCAGCTTTCGGGCATCCGCAACGGAATTATCGGTATGAACGAAATGGTCGCCGTCTGCCTTTCTCATCACCTGCCGGATACGGGTGGACCGCCATTTATCCGCATCGAGTTCCCTGATGTCGTCGAGTACAAGCATTCCCAGAAAGCGGTTCTCTTCCGCGACCGGGAACGATGCCCGCCGATGCATCGGCAAGATGTCATCCACGAACGATTGGATAACGGTCTCGGGAGCTATGGCGTACGGTAGCATCATAATTGTTTCGACGCGGATATGCTCTTCAGAGTTTACTTCGCGAATGATCGAGGTTGCTGAATCAAGAAGAAAAATGCCCACGACCACGGCCCAGAAACCCGTAAAGAACTCACCCCTGACAATGACAAAGATCAACCCCAAAACGATCAACCCGACGGCGATCATCTGGCCGCAGCGTCCCGTCAGGACCGTGGCATCATTGAGATCTTTTCCTTGCTTCCACAGATAGGCACGCAGAACGCGTCCGCCGTCCAGCGGATAACCCGGGAAGAGGTTGAATACGGCTACCAGGAAATTTGTGAGGGCCAGCAGGAAAAGGATCAGCGTAAGAATGTCGGTTCCGATCTGATTTGAGATGCCGATCATGCCGACAAAGATCAGAGTAAGCAGAAAGCTTGCGGCCGGGCCGGCGATCGCGATCCTGAATTCGGCGCGGGGAGTTTCGGGAGCGTGCTGAAACCGAGCGAGGCCGCCGAACGGATGGAGTATGATCTCAAGCACATTGAGGCCCTCCATTCGGGCTACGAGCGCATGGGCATATTCATGCAAGAAGATAGAGGCAAAGAACAGGAATGTGGCAGATAGAGCCAGCAGCGTGCTGCCGAGCAGGTTTCGCACGAGCGGTTCCAGACTGGCGGCCGTGATCACCGTGAGAAGGACGATAACGAGCAGCCATCGCAGGTCAACGCGCACCGGTATGCCGGAAACACTCGCTAGCGTGAACTGTCGTTTCAAAATGTCCAGCACGTAAAACAGCTTAATCCAATCGCCGCCGCATTTCTATAAAAAGAGCGGCCCCGAAAGGTCAGACGGTTGTTGCAATTTCGGTTTGTGGATCGATCTGCCCGTTGGATACGCGGTGAATTAGGGCCCTGGTGCCAAATTCTAAAGCGAAGGAATCTTTGGAAGTCGTGACAAACGTTTGCGTGCGGCCATCCAGATACTCCAGGAGTTGGCCGATCCGGCGATAGTCGAGTTCCGCATCGAGGTCGTCCAAGAGGAAAAGCGGATATTCGCCGCGCTGAGCGTAGAAAATATCTATATTCGCCAGCAGCAGAAGAAGCAATGCCGAACGCTGCTGGCCGGATGAGCCGAACCTGCGGATATCGTGACCGTCGAGCATTATCTCAAGGTCGTCGCGGTGCGGCCCGATGAGCGAGTAGCCGCTCGCCATCTCTGCCTGCAGCCTGATCTCGAGCCGGCTGAAAAGCAGCGATTCATAGTCGTCCAGATCGCCCTTTTCCTCGAGCGATGAGGCATACCTGATCGTGATCGCCTCATCTCCAAAGAGCTTGTTTGCTAGTGCCTCGTTCAGGCGCTGGACGATCCTTACGCGCGACCGGTGTATCTTCGCCGAGTGCTTTACCAGCTGTTCATTCCACGGAGCGATGACCTCCGCCACCTTTAACAGCGGCAGATCTTGCTCCTGCGCCGATTGAAGGAGAGCGTTCTTCTGTTTCAGCACCCGGTTAAAGTCAGCGATGGTTTGAATATAGGGCGGATGCACGGCGGTGATGGAATCATCCAGGAAGCGGCGCCGATGCTCGGGTGTGCCGCGAATTATCTCGAGCTGATCGGCGTTAAATACAAAAGCGTGGAGTTCCCCGAGATATCTCTGCACGGTCTCTCGTTTACCATTGACCGAGAATGCCTTGCTGTTGCCTTCAATGACGGCCCGAAGCTCGTGGACGATCTCCTCAGACACCTGTATCCGGGCAACCACGACCGCCGAGGTCTCGTTAAAAGCGATCGCCTCAGACAATCTAGAGGTGCGGAACGAACGGGTCGTGGCGAGCAGGTGAATCGCCTCAAGCCAGTTGGTCTTGCCTTGGCCGTTCTCTCCTAGTAATATGTTCAGGCCGTTTCCGCAGACGGCATTCCCCCTTAAATTGCGGAAATTCCGGGCCTCGAGTTCGGTTAAAAGCATTTCAAAATTCTAGCATGTTCGATTTGTACCCGACGTTTTTGGCATGTGCCTGTTTGCGTCGATCTGGAATGTCACCTTCTCTCTCAAATTGACCGGAAAGCGGGAAATTTCTGGAGATCGGCTAGATTCGGGATGTATTATAGATAGGGAGTGTTATACACTCTTTAACATTATTTAACTCTTAGATACATTCAGATCAATGCGGATAGTTTCAACAATACTCCTCTCACTTTTGTTGACGTTTGCTGCGTACGGACAGCAAAACCTTCAGGTGGGGCAGCCGGCCCCGGATTTTGTCGCGCAGACAATAGACGGACAGACGATAAACCTTAAAGACTTTCAAGGAAAGGTCGTGATGCTCACGTTCTGGTCGACAAAGTGTGAGATCTGCCACAGCGAGATCCCAAAGATGAATCAGATCGTGGACCGCTATAAGGGCAAAGACGTTGTCTTCCTGGCGCTCACGATGGAAAACGAAGCCAAGGTCAACCCGTACCTGAGAAAGAATCCATTCAACTACACGATCCTGACGAATGGGTTTGGGGTCGTGCTCAAGTATGCCAACATGTCGAAGGACGGCGGGATAAATATGGGCTTTCCCTCTTATTTTCTCATCAATAAACAAGGCGCGATCCACTTGAGGTCGGAGGGTTGGGATAAGACACAGAGCCTCGACAATCAAATATCAAGATTATTGACCGAGTAGGGTCAATGCGAGTTGCTACTCCAATTTTCCCCGGCCGATGGGCATCGGCTGGGGATCTTTTTTGCATTCAGAAAGGGTTGTTTTGGATCGTCGATTTGTTTATAGTTCTTAGCTTAGCCGCCCGGTTGAAGGGCGAGACGGAGAGGTAGCCTAATTGGTAAGGCAGTAGTCTTGAAAACTACCGCGGGTGACCGCTTGCAGGTTCGAGTCCTGTCCTCTCCGCCATCTTAGCCTCGTAGGCGCAATTCACCTAAATACTGTTCAAGCCCGCGCTCGGTCCCGGACCCTCACGAACTACTCTTGTCACGGAATCGCTTGTGGTATAAGGTCTATATACTGAATGAGTGTTCATTCATAAAGTACGCAGTTGGAAGATACAAATACCAAAAAGATGCGTGGTACACGGGCGAACGGTGCCGCTAAGGTCGGCGACAAACGCGAGGCAATATTGCGGGCAAGCATAAAGGTCTTCGCCGCAAAAGGGTTCTTCAGCTCAAAGGTCTCGGATATCGCCCGCGAGGCCGGGATAGCCGATGGCACGGTCTATCTTTACTTCAAGGGTAAGGATGAGATCCTCCATTCGATATTCGACCGGGCCATGTCCGAGTTCATCGATGAAGGGCTGAAGGAGCTTAGACAGATCAGCGATCCAACGAACAAGCTCGAGCGGATCGCCCGGATGCATCTCGAGCGCCTCGGTGCCGATCGCGACCTTGCCGTCGTATTTCAGGTCGAACTTCGCGGCTCGACCAAATTTATGAAGGAATTTTCCGCAGCGGGGTTTGCGAGTTATCTTGACATCATCAAGGCCACGATCGAAGAGGGACAGAAGCACGGCGTTTTCCGTTCGGATATTAAGCCTATCGTTTGCGCGAAGATACTCTATGGTTCGTTGGACGAGATGGTGACGAACTGGATACTTTCGGAAAACAGATATCCACTGGCCCCGATGGCAGACGAAGTACTCAAGATATTTCTCGGAGGTATTCTTGCGAAGTGATTGATAAGAGCATCGGCGCGGCAGCAGACCGACGAAAGATCAAAACTCGCGGTACACCCCTATTCAAAGGGGAACCACAAACCCTGGGCGAGCTATTCATCAAGGCCGCCAACGACCATTCCCTTTCCGACGCACTTAATTTCAAAACAGATGACGGCTGGCAGAGCCTTTCCTCCGGCCAGGTCCTCGACCGAGCCCAAAACATCGCACTCGGACTATATTCGCTTGGGCTCAGAAAAGGCGACCGTGCTGCGATAATGGCGGAGAATTCGGCGGAATGGACACTGGCCGATGCGGGCTGCCAGTTTGCCGGGATCCTCGATGTACCGATCTACACGACGCTTGCGCCTGCATCGGTCGAGTTCGTCCTCAAGGATTCAGGATCCAGGGTCGTCTTCCTTGAGGGCCGGGAGATGTATGAAAGGGTCGCGGAGGCGATCGGATCCTGTTCGTCGGTCGAGAAGCTCATCTTTTTCGACCGATCAGGTGTCGAGGTGCCGGATGCGATCTCGCTTGCCGAGTTGGAGGTGATGGGCGCAAAGCTTCGGGACGTCGAGCCGGACCTCTTGCAGGAGCTTTTGAAAGCGACAATATCGAGCGATATCGCGACGCTGATCTATACCAGCGGTACGACGGGCGAGCCCAAAGGCGTGATGTTGACGCACTCGAACATCCTTTCAAACGTCATAGATTGCGGCGAGAAATACACGTTTGGCGATCACGACATTCCCCTCTCGGTGCTGCCTCTTTCCCACATATTCGAACGCTCGGCAATGTACCTTTATTTTTTGCATGGAATGTCGGTTCACTATGCCGAATCGATCGAAAAGGTACCCGAGAACCTGCGCGAGGTCCGCCCGACGATTCTGATCGGCGTGCCGCGGATCTTTGAAAAGGTTTATGCGAGGGCGAAACTCAGGGCGGCGCAGAGCGGCGGGCTCAAGGAGAAGATTTTTGACTGGGCGATCGAGGTCGCTAAAGAGTACGCCTTAAAGAAAGAGGGAAGCGCGGCGTTGCCGATCGGTTTACGTCTGAAGCATGCGATCTCGGATCGCCTCGTTTATAGAAAACTGAGAGAGTTTTTTGGCGGCAGGCTCCGCTACTGCATAACCGGCGGAGCGGCGCTTCCCGACGAGATCTTTCTGATCTTCACCGGAGCCGGCATCTCTATCATGCAGGGTTACGGACTGACCGAGACATCGCCCGTGATCTCGTCTAATAATCCGATCGACTGCAAGCTTGGCACAGTGGGAAAGCCGATCAGAAATGTCGAGGTCCGGACTGCTGCCGATGGTGAAGTTGAGGTCGCCGGGCCCGGGGTGACCCCCGGTTACTATAAGCGGGAACAAGCTACTCGCGAATCGTTTACCGACGATGGATGGTTTAGGACCGGCGACATCGGTGAGATAGATGCGGACGGCTTCCTGAAGATCACGGACCGGAAGAAAGAACTCTTCAAAACGTCGGGCGGCAAGTACATCGCACCTTCCCCTATCGAACAGATGATCCGTTCGTCACGGTTCGTAAATCAAGCGGTTCTGATCGGCAATGGGCGAAAGTTTGCGGCGGCGCTCATCGTACCCAACTTCGAGATGCTGGATTCATACGCGAAACATAAGGGATTCAGCCCGATGGAGCCATCGGAATATTGCGCGGATCCTCGCATCATCGACCTCTTCGAACGTCAGGTCCGATCAGTGACCGGCGGGCTTGCGAAATACGAGACCGTAAAACGCATCGCTTTGCTCGGGAACGAACTCTCGGTCGAGGGCGGCGAGTTGACACCTACAATGAAGCTTAAACGCCGCGTGATCGACGAGAAATACAAGGACCTGATCGACCGCATCTATGAGGAGGCGGAAAAAGAACGGCCCGCCGAGTAGGTCTCTGGACGGGCCGATCTCAAGATGTGTGAATCGAGGCTAGAACGGCCGGATCGGGATAGGAACCCGTCCCGGTATACCGACCACCGCTTCGAGCAAGATGTCGCCGATAGATTTCTTCGACTTATCGACCTCAACAATATCGTAGGGCTGGAGCATTATGTCCTGCTGTTCGCCTTTCTTGATCTGATCGTAATTTACCGCGATGACCTCAGGCTGCGGAGATCCGGCCTTTCGCCGATAGACCTTTACATTCTTGGTCTTTGCCTCGCGTGTGATACCGCTTGCCATGGCGATCGCCTGCGTGAGCGGAAGTCCGCCCGCAGGCATATCCAACTCGCCGGGCCTTATGACCTCGCCCGTTACATATACCGGCGACGATTTTTGAACGACGATAATGTCGCCAGGAAATATCTGTGGGTTTGCTTCGTCGAGTCCCTGGCGGAGCGCTGCAAGGCTGTAAAGCCGCGATGGCACGTCAAGCGAGTCGCCGCCTGCGGCCTTCCAGTCATTCTCTGCGGTCAGCTCGGCGCAGATCGGCGAACGGGTCCGAAATACCTGGATCATCCCTCCGCTTTTCTCGGTCACGCCCCCGGCAAACGAGATAAGTTCGAGGAGCGTCGCACGCCTTGTAAGGTCGACCTGCTGCTGCTGTCTGACCTCACCGTAGATGCTGACCGGCGGCCGGCTGTTTCTCTTGGTCACACGCAGGCTAAGCTGCGGATTCCTTAGATATTTGGCAAGAAGTTTGGATATCTCGGCCCTTAGTTGCCGTTCGGTTTGGCATTTGGCCATTATCGGCTTTTCGAAAAAGGGTACCTCGATTCGCCCGTCCTCATCAAGCGTCGCGACAAAGTCGAATTGGGGTTCGCCTAGTACCTTGCCGGTGATCTCATCACCGGGCCCGACCAGATAACCCTTCGGGCCCGACTGATCGTCATTTGAATTCTGTGAAAAAGAAACGGCCGTTAATATCAGCAGTGAGACGACGGCAGATAAGAGCTTGAAGCGCATTGAGTAAATCCTCGAAAAACAGTGACGAAGCCAAAGAATAGCCTACAAGGGCTTTGGATTCAATATCTTATCTGATCGGTTGCAGGCAATTTGTTCCGTGCGCTGGCTGATTTCTGATATAATAACGGATCGAATCTACCAATATACCCGGAATCCTGACCGGATGAGCTGAGTTAATATCGAACTATCACACCGAACAGCGATGGGAGAACGTGTATGGTTTCTGAGAAAGCCGATCCAGTTTTTCGCGGACGTGGCGGTGCTCTGCGCCGCATTCTTCATCGCCTACCTTCCGTCGATAAACATCCAGCTCGATGATTTCTTTTTCGACATCGCGATCGCGCAGGTCTCGTTCGTCATATTTGTCCAGATCTCGACGCTTTTTCTGCTCGGGGCCTACTCGATAATCTGGCGGTATATAAGCATCAGCGACCTGCGCGTTTTCCTATATGCCGCATTTGTCTCGGGCGGGATACTCCTCGCGCTTCGCCTTCTGCTTCCGTTTACCGCGTTCAGCCTTTGGCAGATACCGATCTCGGTAATATTGATCGATACGTTCCTGGCTTTTGGCGGGCTGTTGGCATTGCGCGTACTGCGTCGCATCTTATATGAATTCAGCGACGGAAGCCGAGTTTTTGGCGTTCGCCGCCCCATAAAGCGAAAGCGTACACTGCTGATCGGTGCTGGGCGCACGGGCGCGACACTCGCCCGTGAGATCTCGGGTCGTGCGGATGCTGAACTGGATATTTACGGCTTCATCGATGATGACCCTCGCTCGAAGGGCGGACGCGTAAGCGGATTCAAGGTGCTCGGGCCGACGGACGAGCTCGCGAGGTTTGTCGAGGAGATCGATGTTGAGCAGGTCGTGATCACGCTCGATCACGCCCACGGCAAGGAGGTTAGGCGCATCGTCGACCTCTGCAGCGAGATCGGCGTAAAGGCCCGGATCGTGCCGAGCCTGAACGAGATAGCAGCGGGCAAGGTCTCGACGACACGGCTTAGGGACGTAGAGATCGACGACCTGCTCGGCCGCGAGCCGGTTAGCCTTGAAACCGAGAATCTCGCGGCGCTGATCGCGGGCAAGACCGTGATGGTGACTGGAGCCGGCGGGTCGATCGGCGCAGAACTCGTCCGCCAGATCTCGAATTTTCATCCCGGGCGGATCTTATTGGTCGAACGCGCCGAGTACGCTCTCTTCGAGATCGCACGGGAATTCGAATCGAAGGAAAGCGCCGAGGTCGTACCGCTGATCGCCGATATTTGTGATGAGGCGCGAATGCGGCAGATCTTCGAGCGGTATCGCCCCGAGATCGTTTTTCACGCCGCCGCCCATAAGCACGTAAGTCTTATGGAATCGAACGCCGTGGAATCGGTCAAAAATAATACCTTTGCGACGCAGCTGCTCGGCAGCCTCGCCGGTGAATTCGGAGCAACAGATTTCGTGTTCATCTCCACGGATAAGGCGGTTAACCCGACATCCGTAATGGGAGCGTCAAAGCGGCTTGCCGAGATCGCCGTTCAGGACCTTAACCGAAGGTTCGAGACGCACTTTATCGCGGTCAGGTTCGGGAATGTGCTGGGTTCGGCAGGTTCGGTCGTCCCCATATTTCGCGATCAGATTCGAGCGGGCGGCCCGGTGACGGTGACCGACCCGGAGATGACCCGTTATTTCATGACCATCCCCGAGGCCTGCCAGTTGGTAATGCAGGCCGGTGCGCTCGGTACGGGCGGCGAGATCTTTATTCTCGATATGGGCCAGCCGATCAGGATACTCGACCTTGCAAAGGACATGATCAGGCTCTCGGGCTACGTACCCTTTGAAGATATCGATATTGTTTTCAGCGGGATCCGAAAAGGGGAGAAGCTATTTGAGGAGCTTGAGATGACGGGCGAGAATATGACCAAGACCCGGCATCCGAAGATATTCATCGGTAATATCGCTGCGTTCTCGGCCGAGGACGTCGAGCAGATGTTTTCAGTTTTTCGCCGGGCAGTGACCGAGAATGATGAGGCGATGCTGAGGACGCTCTTTAACCGATTCCTTTCTGAAGCAAAGGTCGTGACCGACGACGACGATACGCCGCCCACGCCGGAAACAAAGAACGAAAAATATTTTAGCCGGCCCGGATCTTTGAGATTCGCCGAAAAATAGAATTCCCCGGAGAGATCGAACCAAAATGACGAAGGCCGAAGCCGCCAAAAATCGAGTATCGCGAAAAGCCGCAAGCTTTACTGAGTCGGTCATAAGGGAAATGAGCCGTGAGGCCGTCAAACACGGGGCGGTCAATCTCGGCCAGGGCTTTCCGGACTGGGCCGCGCCCGAGGACATCAAGCAAAAGGCGATAGAAGCGATAAATGCGGACCACAATCAGTACGCGGTAACGTGGGGCGTAAAAGAGTTTCGCGACGCAATCGCCAAAAAGACGATGTGGTTTCTGGGTATGGACCTCGACCCCGATACCGAGATCACGGTCACCTGCGGTTCTACCGAAGGAATGATCGCGGCGATGATGGCAACTGTAGACCCGGGCGAGGAAGTGATAGTTTTTGAGCCCTTCTATGAGAATTACGCTCCGGATGCGATCCTTTCCGACGCGACGCCGCGTTACGTTCCGCTTTACAGATCTGAGGACGGTTTCGTTTTTGACCGTGCCGAGCTCCGGGCAGCATTCAACGAAAATACAAAGGCGATCATAATCTGCAATCCGAACAACCCGACCGGCAAGGTCTTTACACGCGAGGAACTCGAGTTCATAGCCGACCTCTGCAAGGAGTTTGACGCGCTCTGCTTCACGGACGAGATCTACGAACACATCACATACGGGATAGAAGAGGATGGCGATCCTCTCGACCACATCTCGATGGCGACCCTGAGCGGAATGCGGGACCGAACAGTGGTAGTCAATTCGTTGTCAAAGACATACTCCGTTACAGGTTGGCGTGTAGGTTACTGCATAGCTCCGCCGGAGATCACCGGCGCGATCCGGAAAGTACATGATTTTCTCACCGTTGGGGCCGCAAACCCGCTTCAGCACGCGGGCGCGTACGCATTGTCTCTCCCGCCTTCATATTACGAGCACCTGCAGAGGGAATATCAGCGTAAACGCGACATGATAGTTCCGGAACTTGTCAATGCGGGGTTCAAGTGCGATCTGCCGGCCGGAGCCTATTACGTGATGGCCGACATCTCCGAATTCGGTTTCCCGAACGATGTGGAGTTTACCAAATATCTGATCCGCGAGATCGGTGTGGCGGTCGTTCCCGGATCGTCGTTTTACAGTGATCCGGCGCTCGGCTCGCAAATGGTGAGATTCTGTTTCTGTAAAAAGGACGAGACGCTCGATGCCGCAGCCGAACGCCTTTCGAAGCTCCGCTAATGATAATTCCGTAACCGAGTTCCCGGCAACGGCGTCTTTACTCGGTGGGCGCTGGTAGTCGGCGCCCCCCAGTCTTCGAACCCCCGCAGGCAACCATTTATTTGCTGTGACGCAACAAATTATTTTTGGAGCTGTTGGGCACAGTCTCGGGCTGAATTTACATAAAGTCTTTATTTGGAGGTATATATGAACGGCAAGTCAGTAGCGATGCTTGTGGTTTTGACATTCGTCACCGGCGGAACGATAGCTCAAACTCCGGAGAGTAAACCGCGGCCGGAGCCGAGGGTTTTTAGCTGGTCTCTCGAAGGTGAAGGCGGGTATCTAGGCGTTCAGACAGAGGAAGTGAACCGCGAGAACCTAACCAAGTTCAACCTGCGGGAGGTGCGCGGTGTTGCCATCGCAAAGGTGGTCGAAAACTCGCCGGCGCAAGCGGCGGGGCTGCAGGAGGGCGACGTTATAGTAAAGGTGAATGGCGATGAAGTGACAAGCTCACGTAAGCTCACGCGGCTGATCTCCGAGATCTCTCCCGATCATACTGCCCGTCTGACGGTCCTACGCAGCGGGAGTGAACGCGACATCAATGTAACGGTGGGTAAGAGGCCGGAGCCGAAATTCGGCGAAGGGGCTTTTTCATTTCCGGATGCCTTCGAAAAGCTGGACATTCCCGACATCCCGGAATTAAAAGCACTTCCGCGGATCGAGATGACACCTGGTGCTCCCGGAGCTCCGAAAGTATTCACGTTCGGAACCCGCCGGCAGATCGGCGTAGGCCTCATTTCCCTGTCGAAACAGCTCAGCGACCATTTCGGCGTGACGAACGGTGCCCTCGTTGATACTGTCCGCGAGGATTCGCCCGCGGCAAAAGCCGGGTTGAAGGCCGGAGACATCATCGTTGAAGTGGACGGAAAGGCGGTCAAGGGCGATCTAGATATCGTCCGCGCGATCTCGGAGAAGAAGGATGGCGACATTTCGATCACTTTCGTACGTGACCGCAACCGTCAGACTGTTCGGGTCACCCCGGAAGAGGTGAAGGGCGGGATCTTCGAACGCTATTATGAATTTGAAAGCGTGCCGCCCTCGCCCGAGACACCTGGGCAGCCTGGAGTATTTAAGCTCGACCGGCCGGGGAGGCCGTCGCCTGTGCCGCTGAATCAGTTATTCGTCCCGGGCAGGATCGTCTGAATGGAGTGGAAATCTCATTGAAAAAACGGGGCGATGTCCCCGTTTTAGTTGTTCTTTGCGTTGCGTCTGATGGCCTCTTTGGCTAGTTCGTTGGCCTGGCTGCTGTGGTCACGGGCCTGCTCCATAAGGACACGATATTTGTCGCTGCGTTCGTCAAACTCGATCTTTACCTTTGCCCGAAGCGCGTCGTTCTTTGGATCGTAATTGTCACGAAGCGCGCGGGCAGCCTGTCTGTACTGTTCGAATGCGTCGATCTGCTTCAGCAAAGCCTGCTCTTTGAGCCGGAGATATTCTCGGTAATCGTCGTTCACCTCCATTTCTTGTGCTCGCTGGATCTTTTCCACGGAGCTCTTCGCGAAATCCATTCCATCGTTGATCAGATAAACTACGTCGTCAGATATCTTTTTTACCTGTTCGGCATCGTTTTCCTCCAACGCTTTCTTGAGCTGAAGCCTTTTCCCCTCGTTATCGTTGTAGAGTTTCTTTATCTTCGTAAGATCGTCGTTGGCATCCTGAACTAGTTTTGCCGCGGCAACGGTTTCGTCCCTCGGGCCAAAGAGGCCGCACGACGCTGCGGAAATAAGCGTGGCCAGGACCATCGCTGTGGGCCAGAATTTGCCGGAGCCAAAGTTCTTCACATCCTATATTTAATCACGAAAAATGCCGATCAGGTGACAATTTTAAGGCCGGTATTTCCACGCCGACGCCAGATAAAGCCATCGAGAATGTAATGAGTAAGCTGCGGCACAGCCAGCAGCGGCACAAGCCATACTTTCCATTCCGTCCAATCCCAGTTGCCGCCAAACAGCCACGTGCGTTCGTGCCAGACGCCTCGACTCCAGAATAATTCCTCGACGTAGGCAAGCGCCCAGAGGGTTGCGAGAAAAATGATCCAATGCTGCGAAAGCGAGCGATAGACCCTGCCCGTTTGTTCGCGACGCATCTTGGCGTAGAACCAGATCAATGCGAAGTAGGGCACGCCGTGGATAATGACATTGGTGACGGTAAAAGCATAGTCGGAGTTGAACGCGACGATGCCGACATACCAGCAGACGGCCGTCGTCGCGACAACGATGTCTTTGCCGGGATTTAAAAAACCCTTGGCTCTGTAAAGATAGATCGATTTTGCGGCGTAGGCGGCGAGGGCGATGATATAGATCGGGAAAAGAACGTCCTCAACCACGGCGGGCAGCAGGAAAAAGTCGTTGGCGATGAACCAATTGAAGTTTCGCGGCAGCGACGTCATCCAGAACGCAAGGGGATAAACAGTCGCTAAGTAAACCGCCGCCGTATCGATCCACCATGTCCAGCTTTCCGTCTCGCCCAGCTTCCGCCGATACAACGCGACCCACCCATACTGCTGCCGCACGAAGTGAAACACCGCCACGATCGCCAAGACCCGCCAAAATGTCAGCTCGCCTTCGCTATAAAGGGCGACTCCGACCGCGTATCCCGCGACCGGCACGAGCAGATAAAGCCAAAACCGGCGCTGGAACTCTTCCGCGTCAAAATAAACCCGAAAGCTAGTCGACCAAACATGCGCCACATCGATAAGCAGTACCGCCGAGATCCATGTCCAGTCAGGAGAGTCATCGTTGAGAATGCCGAGTTGCCATCCGACGGCGAGAAGAAGGAGTGATACGACCGCGCTCCCGAGAAAGACCGAGAGGTCGGTGTTGCGGGAGAAGAGCCAGATACTTTCACCGCCGAGACGCCGAGACACGGAGGAAATCGAGATCGATGTTTCAGTAGCCGCCATCTTCTGTACTCAGCTTCTCCGCGTCTCTGGGGTGAGTATCGCTCCCGCCGCTCGAAGACCGTGATAGAAAGCTTCCTCGAACAACGCGATCCCGCTCAAGTCCGTGTGGGCAAAGTGAATGTTGCGGTATGGTTCGAGGGCCCTGCGTCTTTCGCTGCCCCAAATAAAACCCGGCCGCGGGCTGATCATCGCGTGTCCCCAACGCATTATATCTATCCTCTCGCAGAGGTCATAGATCTCCGGGTGGGCGCGTGCGATGTCGGTCAGGCAAACGTCCGCGAGTTCACGCCATTCGTAGTTGAAAAGTTTCGTACGGCCTTCGGGCTCGTGACACATCGGGTAGTAATAAGTCCACACCGTCGAGCCGTAATCGATCCCAGCTTGATGTGTGGCGTTCACGTAACCCAGACTCGGGCTCTCGTAAAGCACATTGTCCCACGCCAGCGGAAAATCGCGTGCGAATCGCGGCCTCGGGCGGTCTTTCAGAAAGAGATTTGCGACGAACCAGGCGTTGTGTTGAAACTCGCTAGCCGCAAAAGGAGCATCCTCGCGAAAGCCGCGGATCAAATACGGTGCGGTAAAGACCGGCGACGCATAGATGATCTTCTCGCATCGAAATCCTCGGAGCTCGCCATTCGCGAGACATATAACATCGACGCCCTTCTCATTCGGTAGAATCGAAACGACCATGTGCGACCGTTTGATCTTATCCTTTACGCTTACGGCGAGATGGTTCGCAAACCGCCCGTTGCCCTCGGGAAACGTGATGAACGGCTGCGATTCCTCACCGCTTCTTCTCACCCGCGAACAGAAATAAAACAGCCCCGCCCACGCGGAAGTCTGATCTAGCTTCAATCCATAGTCATCGCGGCAGGCGTAATCGCAATACCAAACAAGCCGCTCAGAAGTCATCCCATTCTGCTTGAGCCAATCCGCAAACGAGATCGTATCGAACGCTGTGACTTCCGCATCATCCGAACAATTCGCCGACGGAACGACGAACGCCCGCCGTCCCTTCGCATCCCGCCAATTCACCCAATGATCGATCTGCCTCTGAAACTCAGCGAACTGTCGCTTGTCGTCTTCACTCTCGCCGACGTGAAGATAAAGCCCGTCGTACCAGCGGCCCTTGTAGAAAACGCGTTCTTCCGGATCGCGGCAAAGGAACTGCTCTTTTACGATCAGGTCGCCGTCGGCGGTTTTCCCTTCCAGCAACGACATCTCATCGAGCAGCGAGATCAGCTCAGCATTCTCACGAAATGGTACCGGCAGGTAATGCGCACCCCACGGATAGCCGACCGGCTGGCCTTCTCCGGAACGCGAAGTGCCGCCGGATTCCTTTTCAAGTTCAAGCACAACGAGGTCCTCAACGCCAATCTTTTTCAGCTTCCAGGCCGCCGTCAGACCCGCTACCCCGCCGCCGATTATGGCGACTTTGACGGTTCTCCAGTGATCTTCAGGAACATCGAAAGTACGATCCTCTCGCAAGATATGCCCGAGCTGAACACTTTGGCCGACGATCTCGCCTTTGGGAAATCGCGGCGCACTATTCTTACGGCACGCCGCCAACGCGAACTGTGAGCCAAGGAAAATTTTCAATAATTCGCGTCTTGTGATGTCCATCCGGAATAAGGGAAAAGTGATAGGTAAAAGGTAGTAAGTCAGGAAATATCTCGCTTTATGGTCTTGAGAGCCGAAACGAGCATCTTCTGCAGTTCTTCACAATCGCCCAGAAGTGATTGAAACTGGCCCTCGGTAATGAACCCACCTCCGTGGATCAACCGCAAGAGATAGTTGGCTTTGAACGCTTCTTTATTGGCAAGCGAATATTTGTGTCTAAAATCCGCTCGGTCTTCGCCCTGTCGCGCCTCTTCTATGAACAAGCCAATGTTGACGCCGGCATCGAGCATCTTCTTTGAAAGGGTGAATTCTCTCCACTCTTTCTGAAGATGATCAGCCAGCTTTACGATACGCAGTGCAAACGCAAACGCTTTCTCCCTGAGAGGATCGGACATATCACTTCCACCTTTTTACTTAGCACTTATTTCGGAGGGTTCCCGGTCATTACTCAAACCGTCTCCATTCTGTTTCGTAATATCGCACCAAGGCTTGATTATCCAGCCGGTTTATTTCGATCTCTTCGTCCGGGGGCATCATATCGGTCGGGAATTCGAACATGGACGCAAACGAGCTGTCGTTCAAGAACTTAAGGTCCGGGCCGGCGGGGGGATGTTTGGGGAACTCGAAGGGCTGTTGTTTGGCAAGTGCGTAGCCCCAAACGCCGAAGCTAGGCACGGTCGTCTGATACGGCCGCACGCTGAACCCCGACGCTTCAAGCGTTCTTATGATCGACCAATACGACCGCCGGGCGATCAGGGGCGACGTGCATTGG
Source organism: Pyrinomonadaceae bacterium (assembly GCA_050246275.1). GTDB lineage: Bacteria > Acidobacteriota > Blastocatellia > Pyrinomonadales > Pyrinomonadaceae > OLB17. The sequence continues at coordinate 186,555 of JBFWWI010000004.1, read as the reverse complement.
ATCACAACAGAGGCATTTGGGCTCAGCTTTTTCTTTAGCAGGGTGTAAAACCGCGTCGAATATAGTTTGCCGAGCGCGAAGTTGTTAGGGTCGGGGAAATCGACAATGGCGATATCAAAAGGCCCCGCGTCGGTCGCGCCGAGCCAGACAAATGCGTCGCCGTTCGTCACCGAGACTCTTGGGTCCTCGAACGAGTGGTGGTTCAAGTCGCCCAGAGCAGGAAAGGCCTTTGAAAGTCCCGTCATCATCGGGTCAAGATCGACGAGTTGGACAGCCTCGACCGACTTGTATTTGAGTATCTCCCTTAACGCAAGGCCATCGCCGCCGCCGAGCACGAGCACTCGCTTTGGCTCGCCTTCAAATGCAGCGAACGCGGGATGTACGAGAGCCTCGTGGTAGCGGTACTCATCGAAAGAATTGAATTGAAGATTGCCGTTCAGAAACAGAGCATGGCCGGTCTTACCCTTCGTGACGACGATCCGCTGATACTGTGAGCTTTTTGCATAGACGATGTTGTCCATAAAAAGCCCGTCCTCGGCCAGCGTTGTCAGGCTATCGGCCTTTATAAAAGCGATGGCAAGGATAACGATCACAATGAAGCCTTTCACTCTGAGTATGGTCAGGGTGCGCGTCTTGATCAGCGGATCCAGCAGCCAGGTCGCCCAAATGCCGACTGCGGCATTCATCATCCCGAACAAAAGCGATGTTCGATTGAGCCCGAGCTTCGGCACAAGGAATATCGGGAACAGGAGCGACGCTACGAGAGCCCCGACGTAATCGAGGGCGAGCACGCGCGAGACCAGTTCCTTGAAGTCGAGCTCGTCCTTCAGTATCCGCATAAGCAGCGGTATCTCGAGGCCCACAAGCGTGCCGATCAGGAAGACCATCGAATAGAGGATCAGCCCAAAATAGGATACGTAGGCAAAAGTAAGGAAGAGAAGCGGTGCCGAAAAGCCGCCCAGGATTGCCACGCCCAACTCGATATCGATGAATTTTTCTGCAACGTTCTTATCGATGAAGCGGGAAAGGTACGAACCGAGCCCCATCGCCGATAGGTAGATGCCGATGATCAGTGAGAATTGTGTGACGGAGTCGCCGAGGACGTAACTCGAAACGGTCGCTGCGAGGAGTTCGTAGATCAGGCCGCATGTGGCGATGATCACGACGTTCAGAAAAAGGAGCGGAGTCTTCATTTAAGGGATGAGGGACGAGGGATGTGAGATGAAAAAAGACTACATTCATCCTTCATCCCTCCGCCCTCATCCATCGGAGGCCTAACCTTGTATCGCTGCGGAAATAATAAGTGCGAGCCCGATCATGATCGACCCTATCACAATGCCGAGCGCCGTGTTCTGGTCCTCTTCGATCTCTTTGTGTATATGGAAAACGCGGCTCAGGATGCCGTATGCGATCGCAAAAATAACGAGGCCGATCAAGACAAAGATCAACGTAGTGACCAAAACCTCAAGCAGTTGGTCAATCTTTACGACCATTCCCAACGTCTGAATCAACATTTATTTTCCTCCACGAAAACCGGTGTAAATGAAAGGCACGCCGAGCCGCGATCTGCTGCCGGAATTAGCCAGCTCCCAACCGAACCAGGCGGCGGACGTATAAAGCAGCAGCACGCCGCCTGCAAACACCAAATAAACGATCTTTAACATAGTCGTATCCTCAACTACTCATCATCGTCAGAGCCCGACGTGCCGCCGAACATACTGTCTTTCCAACGCGCCGCTTCGAAGGTCCATTTTCTGATGAGGCCGAAAAAGGGAACGATCGCGAGGGCGATAAGAGCGCAGCAGAAATTGACGCCGCGGTTCACATTCTGCTCAACCTTTACGTTCACGGCGATCGGCTGCTGCCAGTTTTGCCAGGTGCCTTCAACCCGGAGCGTATATTTGCCGGCGGGCAGGGAAGAGAGCGTTGCGTCGGTCGATTGCGACCCTTCGGTCCAGGCGCCGTCGCTGTCCGTTCCGCTGTAATACTCTATCGGCACGTTTACCGATTCGACCTCCTGGCTCTGCTCGTTTATCAGATCGACATCGAGGTCTGTCCAGGAATTGTTAAGACTCGCAGCCGCGGTGATCCTGACGTTTCGGTTCGCCTTTATGTCGAAAGGCTGGCTGAACATCGTCTGCGGCGCCTGCGCGTTTGTCATTGCCGGCAACGTGACCTGTTGTGACATTGTCGTCGTGGACAGCCCCGTGAAGGGGATCATAAAGACGGCTACCACGAATAGAAGCAACAGCGGAAGCGCGCCCCAGGTGTAATAGAACGACCCTGTGAATGGCTGATTCGGCGCGACCCCCCAAGGCTTCGGCAGATCGGTGACGCCGAACGCCTTTTCAACGTCAGCGTTCGTCATGTAAGTTCCCGAAGACCAGTTGACCTCGTTGGCGGACATCTCCTGCGAGAGCATATAAGGCGCCGAGATGAAGTCGACGGCACGCACGGTCTCGCCCTGTTCGACCCGCCAATAGAATTCGCCCTTTACATATTCAACGGTCGCGGGAGCATCCTGAAATATCTTGTAGTTCCTGCCGTTATAACTGACGGTCGATCCTGATTGATAGAGCGTCGTGCTCGTAACCTCAGCGGGGTTGACCGGCTCGACAAAATTCCAATGGTTATCAGAATGCACGAGCCAGCGGAAACCGACCGTCGGGTTATACAACAGATACTCGTGCCAAAAATACTTAACACCATCGAATGTTACGCTGCGTGCGACGGCACCGATGATCTTGAATTTGACATCGCCGATGAAGGTCCCCTCGGCACCGACGGGCAAGACAAAGTCGGGCGCTGGTGATGGATTTAGCGCGTGCAGATATGAAAGATCTCCCTGATTTACATCAAGAAGCGAACTGCAGTTCGGACACGTGACACGCTCAGCTTTATCGGGGGCCACCAGATCGAACGGGCCGCCGCAATTAGGACAGCCCATTGCGGCAGCCGAGACACGACGGGCCTCGCGTTTAGCCGACGCCGCACCGCCGAGCCCGATCTCCTCGAGCGTGACCTGCTGGCCGACGAAGACCCACGGCGGCGACATTCCATAATCGATGGTCGCAAAGGCGTTGTTCTTGCCCGCGAGGTCGGCGAAACGAGACTCTTCGTTCGGCGTTAACTGATAGGGGATCTCGCCGTCGGCGGCGACGGACGTTGCTACGCCCTTTTCCTGGACCATAAGGGGCGTTTTACTTGGGATCTCGTTAACGAATTGCCCGAGTTGAAGGCCCTCGAATGTGGGAAGGGTGACGCCCTCAGGGAGCGGCTGGTAAAATGTTAGATAAAATCGGCCTTGTGCTTCGGCAAGCCAGCCGACCCAGCCGTTTGAGAATGTCGCGTACCACTCATCCCAATACCCGCCGAGCTCGTGCCGCAATTGCGCCCGACCCGTAAGTTCAAATCGGTTCCCTTTGAATTCGCCTTTTAGTCCGAGCCTTAAGGGCGACTCTGATTCTGCGATCTCAGCGACCTTGCCAAGGTCCGCAAGGCCGCGGTCTGTCCGCGCGAGTGCCGAGCGGCAATAAGGGCAAACCAGGACGATCGTCGAGCCGGACTGAAATTCGACCGGACCGGCGCACGACGGACAATTTGCGGCGAGTACGGCTATACGTCACCTCCGGCCGTGTGTGATCGTGGGATCGCGGGCGTTGAGCTCCCGCGCTCGATCCTGGTCACCGAAACTTCGGTGGCGAGCAAGGTTTCCTTCAATTGCGTTTCCCAATCCCACTCGGGCCTCGTGCGGCAGCAATATAGGTTGAAGGTCGCCGTGCGATGTTCGGGATAGGTGTGGCATGCCAGGTGGGACTCGGTCAGGGCAGCCAGACCTGTAACACCGCCTTCATCCGGGAATTTATGCCAGACGGTCTGGAGGGCCTTCAGGCCGAGCTCGGCGATGACGGAATCGAAGATACCGCGCAGGACAGCCTCGTCCCGGAGCCGGCCGGCATCGCATCCCGTCGCTTCGATGAGCCATTCCGTTCCGACGATCATAGGTGTTCAATTAAAAATACGAACTACTTCCGGCTTTGTTTTGAACAATCGCAAAAACTGTTACGCTAAAAATTGGGAAATCTGGTGCTATGTCGAGAGAGAATATTAGCAAAATTTTCGCGATTCTCATATTCGCGTGCGGCCTTACCCTCCTGACGGCAAGCTGCAGTGTATTGTCGGAGAGTTCGACGCCGATCCTTCAGTCGGCGGAGCTGTACAGTGCGCCGGTCGCGACAGGCAAATTGGAGTCTGACGAGCTGAACGAGGCGAGCGGTATCGCGGGATCAAGGTGCCAGCCCGGTGTATTTTGGACGCACAACGATTCGGAAGATGAGGCTCTGCTTTATGCGATCGACAGCAAGGGCGCCGACCTAGGGGTCTGGAAGGTCGTGGGTGCCGAGAATCAGGATTGGGAAGATATTGCCGCTTTCAGAGATGAGGGTGGCAAATGCTACGTCGTTATCGGCGATATCGGAAACAACGAGTTTGACCGCGAGTATCTGGATATCTACCGGATCGAGGAGCCGCAGATCAGCGTGCAGGCGGCGAACGGATCTAAGAAGGAGCGGCACCAGATCAATGCCGTTCAGAAATTGTCATACCGATATCCCGACGGCAGGCACAATGCCGAGGCGCTGCTCGTTCACCCGGAAACCGGGATCATCACTATCCTTACCAAGGCCGAGAACGGGCCTTCGGGCATATACAAGATCGCCCCTTCATTCGGAGGCGAGGCCGTCACCGCCGAAAAGGTCGGTGAGATCGCCGTGCCGGCGATACCTAACGGCGTCATCACGGGCGGCGACATATCGGCCGACGGCAGGAGGGTGATACTGTGCGATTATTTCGCCGGTTACGAACTGACGCTTCCGGACGGGGCCGAAAATTTCGATCAGATCTGGAAGCAAAAGCCCGCGCGGGTCGATCTCGGGCAAAGGGAGATCGGCGAGGGGGTCGCCTACGGGGACGACGGGAAATACATCATCGCCGTCAGCGAAAAACCGCATACGCCCGTCAATATCGTCCGCCGCAAAAAATAAATGGCCCCGACGGATCAGATCCATCGGGGCGCCCGTGTTATTGCTCGCCTTTTAGGGCTAACGTTCGATCGTGAACTTGCCCTTATTTTCCACGATCTGCCCGCCGACCTTGTCTTTGGTAATTACCTTTAGCTCATAATCACCGAGAGGGATACGGTCGGTCGGCAGGAGCCGAGCGAGGGTAAGCCGCTGTCCGGAATCGCTCAGGCCGGTCCAGTCCTCGGGCTGGCGAAGGATCTCTTTCCCGTCCTTCATCAGGACGTACTCGACATCTACCGCCGGGCGAAGCGTCGTCTGATCGATGCCTGCATTGTAAACCTGCATATAAACGCCGACCTCTTGTCCCTGTTTATAGCGTCCCGATAGATTCGGGATGACCTTTGCATTACCGATCACAAATGAACTGCCGATGTCACGCTCGGTCGTCGTGCGGAGTTTCGATGCAAGTATCAGCGTAGAAGTAGAAAGCTTCTTTTCATCGTAACGGGGAACGGTGAAGCCCTGACTTACGATCCCGCGGTTGCCCGTCCCCACATCCCTGACGACAACGTCGACCTTGTAGGTACCCGGCGTCAAAGCGACGGCCTTTTGATATACGCTCTTGCGTTCTTTTAGCTCGACCAGTTCTTCGGTCGTCGCGTTCGTCGTGACCGAATCTTCAAAAATGCCCGACCGCTTGCCCGAAACGGCGGTGATACGACCGAAGATGTTCATTCTAGCGGTCTGCAATCCGCCTTCGTCCTTGAACTGCAGCTCGCGGTTGTCGGCCTGCACGGTAAAAGTCGCGATCACGCGATCTTCCGACTGGCGGAAAAAGTCGACTCGCAGGTCGAAGGGCAGCGGATTATTATCGAGCACGCCCGAATCGCCGCCGGCGATACCGGCAAGGTCGCTGAACTTGACCTGCGGCGGCCGTTGAAGGGCGGTGATGACCTCAAGCCGACGGAATGGCGTATCCTGCTCGCGCATATAACCCGCACCGCCGCCGCCCGAATTGATGCCGCTTATGCGGTCGCCTTTGTCTGACAGGCCGAGGCTTTCCGCCGTCGTTAGTCCGGCACCCGGCACCATCAGCAACGCATCCTTCTCGTTGGCGTTCCGTGCGATCCGGTACTCGCCGGTCCCGGTCGGATCGACGAACTCGATCTCGACTCCGTCGCCGACGTTATCGAGATGCCTGTAGAACCAGACCTCAAAAGGATACGTTGTCGTTGAGCCGCCACCCTCATACGATGGGCGATCATACGACCCGCCCGCGGGATGCGATTCGACCGAGTCGGGCTTGCCCCACGCAATGTATATGCGGCCGCGATCGGTCTTCCATCCCGGAATACCGGAGGCAAAATGCTCATTGGCGTATGCGATACGCTCGTAGTACTCTTCGCGGTACTCATTCTCTTCTGTGTCCGGATTCGGGTCGCGGCGACGCCAGAAATTCTCAATGAAATTCTCACGCTCTTCGTCGGTCTGAAGCGCGAGAAAGGCGCGTTTCTCTTCTTTCGTGATTATGTAATCGACGTCGGTGTTGAGCCACCGCTTGTATGCCTCTTTCAATTCGGGCTTCACATTTCGGGCCTTTGTGCTGATGTCCTCGGCCGGGGTGCGCTCGTCCTTTTTGTTGCCGCCCTGAGCGGTAACGATCGCCGCACTGAGTGCGACGGTTAAGGCCGATATCCCGGCAGTTCTCAGAACCCTGATCGTTGACATACGAGTACTTCTCCTCTTACTTTTCGGCGTCCGGTTTGCCGGATGCCCGGGCCATCGGCCCCTGCTTATTGACGAATCCTATCAAACCAATGATTTTAAACGGATAAACCCGTTAATTCAAGATGCATTTCGCCCAGCCGTTGGTTGCATCTCTCCGTTTCGGAGGCTACGCTTCGGCCTCGGTCCGACGTGCCTTTCCGAAAAACCACGCGATACCTATCGAAAATACGTACAAAACTATCATCGGAAGGGCAAAGAGCATCAGGTTGGGTATATCTCCGGTGGGTGAAACGAACGCCGCGACGATGAGGATCACTATCAACGCGATCTTCCAGCTTTTGATCAGCAGAGAGGCCGAAACCAGCCCGATCCGGGCGAGTACGTAAGTAATGGCGGGCATCTGAAAGATCAGGCCCATTGCGAGCATGATCAGCGTAATAAGGTCGAAATAGTCGGTCGCGCGCAACAGCGGCCTGAACTCGTCCGCGACTCCGAGAAGATAGCTAACCGCCGGCGGAAACAATATGTAATAAGCGAAAGCCGCACCCGCGATAAAGGCGATGCTCGAAAGCAGTATGAACGGAGTTACGTACGCCTTCTCGTGGGGGTATAACGCAGGTGAGACAAAGCCCCATACCTGCAACAAAAGCAGGGGGATCGAAACGGCTATCGCAGCATAGAGAGATACTGTGACGTAGAGAGTAAACCCCTCTTGAGCGGTCGTTACGATAAGACGCTCGCCGATGGTCGCATTCTCGTCCGAAGCCGCGGCCTTAAGGTCCACCGGGAGCCTCACTCCTTTCGGGACGACGCCGTGTGCGGTGATCATCGCCTCATCGGTGAATAGTGCGGGTTCGCCCTCAGGCGCGAGGGCGACCACCGTTTGAACGCTGGCTCCGGGCTGCACAACGACCGTCCCAAGCCTCGTTGCCTTCTCAAAAATATACTTGCCGCCGTCGCCCGGCTTCAGCTCTGTAAGCGGGAGGATCTCTTCCTCACCCGTTTGGCCGCTCATCGTCGCCTTTTTAAGCGCGGCCTCGTTCAACGCCCTCACTATCGGTACTGAGAGAAACCTGAATATTGACTCCGACGCGAAAAAGCAAAAGACGAACGCGATCACGATGATAACGACCGAGCGGACAAGCCGCTTGCGAAGCTCGTCGAGATGTTCGAGAAACGACATCTGCCCGGCGGTCGTATCTTCGCGTCTTGTTTCGAGTTCTTTCACAGCCAGTTACGCTTGTCGGAGAGCAGGTCGGGCTCGTCCTCGTCCGGTTGGGTGTCGCCGTCGGCGGGGTCGATCGCGGCCCCGGCTTCGAGCTTGAGTGCCTCAAATCTCTCTTTATCGACGGACCTGATTGCGGGTGCGTCGATAGCAGCGGGGGAATCGCTCCCGTTTGGGCTATCGGCGTCGGGAAGTATTGAGTTTTCGCGGGGTACAGGTTCCTCCTTCGATGCTTCCTCTTCGATCAGGTCGAGACGCAGGGCCTTTGCTTCCTCCTCGAAATCTATCTCGCGCTCCCATGTCTGTTTGAATTCATTGGCCGTGCCTCGCAGGTCCGCCATCACCTTTCCTACCTTGCGGGCGATCTCGGGCAAGCGCCGCGGGCCAAGAAAGATCAGTGCCACGATACCGATCAGGATCAGTTCGGAAGTTCCCAATGATTCGAAGATGAACAAAAACATCTGACTTAAATTACTTCAATGAGAAAGTCCGAGAGCTCGCCGACGCTGCCTATGACGTGCGAGCCGGAGATCTCCGCCAGATAGGCCTCCGAATTTTCGGGGGGCAAACTGATGAGCAGGCCGCCCGCCGTTTGCGGGTCAAATAAAGCGCTCTGCATCGCTGAGCCGACCGCCAGATCGAACTTTATAGTGTCGCCGGCATAGACGCGATTGTTCTTGTCGCCTCGGGTCAACATACCCATCTCGATCAACCCTATCACGTCCGGCAGAAGAGGAACTTGAGTCGAATCAATATTTAGGGTGACGCCGCTGGCCTTCGCCAGCTCAAAAGCATGGCCTAAGAGGCCAAAACCGGTTACGTCCGTACACGCATTCGCTCCCATCCGGGCCATTGCTTTAGATGCGGCGGCGGCGGATGTGGTCATCGCCTTGATCGCGGCATCGACCGCTTCATCGCTGGCCTTTCCATTCTTGACGGCCGTATTTATCGCGCCGGTACCGATCGGCTTGGTGAGGATCAAGACGTCGCCACGCCTTGCCCCGGCATTCGTGATCACTTTTTTAGGGTCGATAGTACCGGTCACGGCATAACCGACCTTTATTTCCTGATCGTCGACCGAATGGCCGCCTATCACGACGACGCCATCCGCATTCATTGCCCTCTGCCCGCCCGCAAGGATCTGCCCGAGAATCTCAAAATCGCCCTTTTGCGGATAGCATACGATAGAAAGGGCAGAGACCGGGGTTCCGCCCATGGCGTACACGTCGTTAAGCGCATTGACTGCGGCGACCTGGCCGTAGATCTCCGGATCGTCGGCAACGGGCGTAAAAAAATCCACGGTCTGCACCAGCGCGAGCTCGTCCGAAAGGCGAAATACTCCCGCGTCGTCGGCTGTATCGAAACCGACGATCACATTTTCGCTGGATTGGCGCGGAAGTTTGCCCAAAACTTGGGCAAGGTCGCCGGGGGCGAGTTTAGCCACTCAACCCGCGCACGAGACCATTTCCGTTAAACGCTTTACTGTCAACAGGTTAGCCCTCCTTTGGATATACGATTCGCTGAAATATGCGGTCGAGGTCGTCCGTATTGTAATATTCGACCTCGATCTTTCCACCGCCTTTGCGTCCCGGGACGATCTTGACGTTAGTTCCGAGCGCCCTCATCATTTTGGTCTCGGCAAGCCGGGCATTCGGGTCCTTTGTAGCCGCCGTAACTTTAGTTGTGTCAACGTTTGCCGCCTTGGAAGCGGCCTTTTTTATCATCCGCTCCGCCTCGCGTACGGAGAGGCCCAACTCCACGATCGATCGGGCGATCCGCCGCTGCGTTGCCGTGTCGTCAGACATAAGAAGAGCTCGGCCGTGGCCCGCTGACAGCTTTTCTTCTTCGATCAGGGTCTGGATATCCTGCGGCAGCTTTAAAATGCGCATCGATGAGGCGATCCTGGAGCGCTCCTTGCCCACCCGTTCGGCAAGCTCCTCCTGCGTAAACCCAATAGTATCAATAAGTTTGCGGTACGCCTTGGCTTCCTCGACCGGATTCAGTTCCTGCCTTTGTATGTTCTCGACAAGGGCTATCTCGAGGAGCTTTTCGTCGGCTATGTCCTTAACCGTCACCGGCACTTTGCGAAGGCCGGCCCGTTGGGCCGCTCTCCAGCGCCGTTCGCCCGCAATGATCTGATATCGGGTTCCGACCTTTCGGACGACGATCGGCTGTACGATCCCGTTAGCGTTGATAGAGCGGGCAAGTTCGTCCAGATTGGCGTCCACAAACCTTGTACGCGGCTGTTCCGGGTTGGGTTCGATGAGGTCGATATCCACTTCACCCTGAATTCCGTCGGTAGTCACGATGGGTTCTTCGCCGAGCAAAGCGCTCAGCCCACGGCCCAAGGGCTTTCTAGCCATGGCTCAAAATCTCCTTTGCAAGGTCACTATATGCCTCGGAACCTCTCGATCTGGCGTCGTACAGCAAGATCGGCTTTCCGTAGCTGGGTGCTTCGGCGAGCCGCACATTTCTGGGTATCACCGTCTTTAGCACTTGCGGCCCATAAAAATCTCTCAGGTCCTTGGCGACGGCCGCCGCCAGATTTGTGCGTTCGTCATACATTGTCAGCAGCAGACCCTCGATCGTGAGTCCGGGGTTGAGCTCGCGTTTGAGGCGGGCCAAGGTTTCGAAAAGCTCCGTGACGCCCTCGAGCGCAAAATACTCACACTGGATCGGCACCAGAAGCGAATCCGCTGCAGTGAGGCCGTTGAGCGTCAGAATTCCCAGGCTTGGCGGGCAGTCGACGATGATGTAATGAAAATACTCCCTGGCGTCTTCCAGCAGCTGCTTTAGGATCGTTGCCCGGTCGTCCGAATCGGCTAGCTCGATCTCTATCCCGGCCAGGTTCTTGTTCGACGGAAGCACCCACAGAGTCGGAATCTCGGTCGGCACGACCAACTCCCGGATCGTACTTGACCCGGACATAGCATCGTACAACGACTTTCGGCCGTTCATGCGAGCGACGCCCGAACCGGAGGTGGCGTTACCCTGCGGGTCGGCATCTACGAGCAGGACCTTCTTGCCCTTGGATGCAAGGGCCGCGGCGAGATTGATCGCGGTGGTCGTTTTTCCTACGCCGCCTTTCTGGTTGGCGACGGCAATGATCTTTCCCATTAATGCGTAATACAGCGAATTGATAAGTTACCACACCGCATACCGAAAATGCGAAATGTGGCACGTGGCACACTTTCGGCGTTCGAGATGTGGCACGTGCCACATTACACCGAAGCCGATCGAGCCTGATCTGCGGTAAGGTGGACCAGCACTGTCGAAATGGCAGCGGGAGTGAGGCCCCCGATCTTTCGAACCTGGCCAAAGTTCTGCGGGCGGGCTCGCTCAAGACGCTCGACCATTTCGTGCGAAAGGCCGCTGATCGAGCCGAAGCGGAATGATTCCGGAACTTTCAAGGCATCGTGGTGGTTTACGCGTTCGCTGGCGACCTGCTGTTTCACGACATACCCGGAATAGAGAGAATCGGCGAGAGCCGTGGCCAATTCCGCCACTTTGACCGCTTCTTTCAAGCCGGATGGAAGCAGACGCGCGATAAGCTCGGGGCCGGCTCCAGGCCTCATTGCCAGCTGCGAGAGAGTGAACGCGTCCCCAAGATCATGTCCGAGGAGTTGCGAGACCGCGGCGTATTCCGGTGACGAACGCTTGAAACGAGTCGAATCAAGGGCGTTTCGCAGTTGGGCCAAGCGGTCTCGCTTACCGCTGAATCTCTCCCAATCTGTATCACCGACGAGTCCCAACTCGCGGCCGATCGGGGAAAGGCGCTCGTCCGCGTTATCATGGCGGAGTGTCAGTCTCGCCTCCGCCCGCGAAGTGAAAAGGCGGTATGGCTCGTCAACTCCGTGTTGGATCAGGTCATCGACGAGTACGCCGATGTAGGCCTTATCGCGTGACAGCACGAATGGCGTTCTGCCCTGTATCGCGCATGCGGCGTTGATCCCGGCCATCAGTCCCTGACAAGCAGCCTCTTCGTAGCCGGTGGTCCCATTTATCTGTCCGGCGAGGAAGAGGCCGCCGAGGCGAGTCGATTCCATCGTCGGGCGCATCTCTCGCGGATCGACATAATCGTACTCAATAGCGTAGCCCGGGCGAATGATCTGAACATTCTTGAACCCGGGGATCATCCTTAGCAGTTCAAGCTGCAGATCGGACGGGAGCGAGGTCGAGAAACCATTGAGGTAAACCTCGTTCGTGTTATGCCCTTCAGGTTCCAGAAATAGTTGATGGCGGTCCTTATCGGCAAACTTTACGACCTTATCCTCGATCGAAGGGCAATACCTTGGCCCGATACCTTTGATCTTGCCCGAGTAGAGCGGCGAGCGATGCAAATTGCAGCGGATCGCGTTATGCAACTCGTCGCTTGTATAACCTATAAAACATTGTATCTGCGGCTGCTCGATCTTGTCGGTCGCAAAAGAGAACGGCACCGGCCGTTCGTCGGGCGGTTGAGGCTCAAAGGCGTCCCAATCGATCGAACGGCCATCTAGCCTTGGCGGAGTCCCTGTTTTGAGCCTTCCGACGGGGAATCCAAGCTCCCTCAACGATTCGGCCAGTTGTATCGAGGCTGGTTCACCGGCACGCCCCGCGGAGTAGGTCTTCTGACCGGTGTGGATCATTCCGTTGAGAAACGTGCCCGTTGCGACGACGACCGCTTTGGCCGAAAAGCAACGGGTGTCCTCCATCTCTACACCGATAACCTTATTGTTTTCAACAATTAGAGACGTTACAACGCCCTGCCGAAGGTGCAGGCCGGGGATGGCCTCGAGAACCCGCCGCATCTCTGTGCGGTAAAGGCTTCGATCCGCCTGTGCACGCGGCGACTGGACGGCAGGGCCGCGCGATCGATTCAGCAGGCGAAATTGGATACCGGTTCGGTCGATGACGCGGCCCATGATCCCGCCAAGAGCATCTATCTCGCGCACGACGTGGCCCTTTGCGATCCCGCCCACCGCGGGATTACACGACATCTGGCCGATCAGGTCGAGATTGATCGTTACGAGGGCGGTTTCGGCCCCGAGGCGCGCGGCGGCCGAGGCCGCCTCGCAGCCCGCGTGGCCCGCGCCGATCACGATCACATCAAAACCTTCGTCAAAAGTCATAGGTCACGAAAGAAAAAGGCGGATCGCCCGCCCATTTTCCGAAACAGTTATTATATTGTACCAAACCAGGCGCTGCCAGCGGTCAGCCAGATGTGCTCCAACGCCCGCGAAGCCCCGTGACCGGATCGGCGATGGACTGAAACCGTGCCAACTTTACTCGATCCGTGCTCCTGAAAGAGACTAGCGGCATCAATCCCGCATCCATCAACTTGTTGACGCTTTCGTCGGTCATCAATATCTCTGAGCATGGTTTGAAGACCGTCTCGCCCGCATCCTCATAAACATGAACCGGAAGCCCCTCGAGGTCCTGCTTCAACGACCGGCCCATCTGCCATCCGCTCTCCGAAAAACTCTCCGCGAGCAGCGCCGTTGCGGCAAAGCACCCATTGGCCCAAACATAGTGATCGTGTTCGGTCGCTTCATCAAACTCCTCAAAGTTGAAGTTTTCCAAGGGGTCGGTATTGCCGCCATATGGAAGGCGTGCAAGGAATCTCGGCATTGTCATTCCCAGGTAAACCGCTTCGGGCTGTCCCCGAAGGGCGAACCAGAGCTTCGCTGAGGCATCGTCGTTTGACGCATTCCAACGGGCCGGATCCGGATCCTCATAGAGCGAATGAACACCCAGGATGTCAGGCCGGACATGCGAAATAAATGGGGCGCCGGCTGCCGCGGCTATCTTCGCAACCCGCATCAGGGCGGCGATATCGTTCACGTCTGGTGAATATGAATGATCGGCGCACACGGCCGCCCATGGCTGGCCGCCCGGAGTTTGCACGGCATCGCGGACCATTATGGCGTACAAACCCGATGTCGTGAGGTCATCCGCCTGCTTCAGGTCGTCCGCAAGGTCCGCCTTGGACATATCCAGTGCGAAGATCTTCAGATCGCTGGAAGTAGAGGTCCGCCGCACCAGAAAATAGAGTCCGCGCCAAGCCGCCTCTAGCGCCTGAAACTTTCTGTGATGCAGTATCGTACGCATCAGCCCGCTGGTGGCTGAATCGACAGCGGAGAGCAGGGTTTGCTGCTCATCTTCGTCCACGCGCACGAGATGCGGGCGAACGAGTTCGCCGATCAAGCTGCCCAGTTCGCCCGAGAGTTTCGGCTTCGGGGCCGCGGCACCGCCTTCCGGTTTAGCAAGAATGGCGTCCAAAAGGTTGTCGGCGGGCGGTTCGTCAGCGGTCGTCTCCTCGACGTTACGCTTGATCCCAAAAAGCTGACGCGCCTCATAGGCGGCCGAATTGTAAGTATCTTCGGATCGGAGCTTCTTTCTAAGGCTTCGCAGTTGGTCAAACATCCCGACCCGGCGAAAGATCTCGTCCGGATGAAAATCGTCGAGCGAGCCAAACTCGAGGCGAAGCGACGATCCGTCCTCAAAACCGAGTTCGGCGGCAGCGTTCATCCGGCGCATCACATCGTCAAAATTATCCCGGTCTATCTCGACCGGGCGCCGCTCCCGCACAGGACGCGACTCGCCGTCACCGCTCCAGTCGCCAAGCGCGAGAATATGGAACGGCGGCTCATCGACGATCCCGGATCTTTCATTTTCCAGCGTAAATGTTGCCTCGAGGTCTGTATCGTTGAGTTCGATTGCCATAGTTTCTCCAAAGGTGATCTCTTTTGCAGAAACTATTAACTTATGCGGTCAAATTGTCAATAGAAGGTCGGTTTACCAGAGTTCCAGAATGTTGTGGTCCTTTTCGGATATCGGTGCAGGTTTGACGGGAAGGGTGGTGCTGAGGAAGGCGATATGGTCGGGAGTAAGATCTGTGAAGGTCAGGCCAAAGCCGAATCCGTCCAGGATATACGCCACGTTTCCAGAGAACCGGAGTACATCACCCGCGGTATTCTTTAGGTCAAATGCGATGGGCTCGCCCTTTCGAAAGTTCGTCATCGACTCGATATAGCAGCCGCCCATGCTCATATCACTGATCCGCGATTCGCGCCGGCCCGCCGATGATTCGAGAACTATTTCGCGTACGATCTCAGCGCGTTCGTGTTTTCTGCTCATATTTTCTCCAGGCCGAAAAAGCCGGCATCGATATCCGGCAATAACTGCCTCTTAAGTAAAAACTGAGAATACTCGCGATTCTTCTCAAAAAAATCACAATCCGGCCGTTTTGAGGATGAAAGGCCCGGTCGTGCTGATCAGGATACAGCCGACAAGCATTATGGCAATTCCCGGCCAAAACAGGTCGCCAAACTTTACACCGCCTTCTCCGAATGCCATTGCGTTCGGCGGCGTGCTGATCAGGAACGGAAGTCCGAAGGAGGCCGCGATAGCGACAAGAATCGAGGTCGAGGGCTCGGGGATGATCACGTTGGCCAATGGGATCAGTAGAATTACCGAAGCCGTATTGCTCATCAGCGCCGCCATCAGCGCCGCCGTTATGCAGATCAGGAATAGTGCGACCGTGGAGGAATAGGCCGCGATAGGGAAACCGGCAGACCACTCGGCGATCATTGCGGACGACTCGAGCAATCGGCCAAGCGTTATACCGCCGGATATAAGTATCAGCGTGGACCAATCGATCTTGCGGAGATGTTCCTTTCCGAGCGTAGCGGTCGCGAAGAGTGCGGTGCTCGCGCCGATCGAGGTTACAGCCGCCGGAATTCCATGCAGCGGCTCGGTCAGCCACAACATCACCGTCACTGCGGTAATGACAAGGAAAAGTGTGCGGCCTTTTTTTTCGAAGGACGCGTCGCCGTCGGCCATTACGCTCAAATCCATCTTTATGGGCCGTTTGTCTCGACGCTGCTTCCAATAGAGCATTGCAAAGCCAAACGCCAACATCCCGATGGTCAGCGGAAGGGCAAATGCCATCCATTTAATGAACGAGACATTATGGGTGGGCCCGAGCGACGCTATCGCTACGGCGTTTGGCCCTGTCCCGATGGGCGTGGCCATTCCGCCCAGATCGGCTGCAAGTGCGACGCCGATAAGAAGCGTCCTGCGCGAGATCGAATCCCGGTCGACCGATGCAAAGGCGGGACGCAGGCAGGCAAACATCAGGGCCGCCGCGGCTATGTTGGACAGCCACATCGAAAGAAAGGCGGTGAGGAGCATCACCAATGCAAGAAGTAGTGCAGGCGAGCCGCGGGAGACCCGCATGGCTGCGGCGATGAGCTGGCGGTCCAAACCGAACCTCTCGGCCGCTAATCCAAGCGCGAAACCGCCAAAGAAAAGCGCGAGCACTGGATCGATCGCCATGCCCAGCACCGCACCGAGGGAGTATCTGGGGTCGATCGGAAACAAGGCAAGGGGAACTGCGGCCAGAAGCAGAAGGGTGGGAACAAAAGGAGGAACCGCCTCGGTAAGCCAGAGTACAAGGCAAACACCCGCGATCGCCATGATGCGGGCATAAAGCGGCGAGTCGATCACCAAAAAGGGAACGACAGCCGCAGTTGTCACGGCGAATAAAAGAGCGACCCGGCTTCGCATAAGTCAATTCCCATCATACGACGCCGGGTCTCGACGTCACCCAGAAATGTGCTTGATCCAGAGCCTTTAGTGCTTCACCAGCGAATCGTGGACAGCCGTCGGAAGCACCGACATCATACCCATGAAGATCATTCCGAATGACACGAAACCAAATGCCACCAGCGTTACAGGCGTTAAGTTCCCCGTGGCGAAAAAGCCGATCGCTGCCAGCAAGATGACTGCCCAAAGTGCAAAATAGATCTTGGTCAACATACTGATTCTCCTCAACACGAAAATTCTGCTGCCCTTAGAAATGGCAATCATCGTGCCTTTTGAGCTGCCCTATTTTTCGTGTGAAACTAGGGGGAAACTGTGGAATTGTTCGCAAAAAAGGCCTTCCGATGGTGAGAATTTTCAGACCGGAAGGCTTTAGATCAGAATGCGTTTCGTAATAAGGCGGTCAAAAGATTTGCGACCGCTTGCCGCTGACACTGCCGGGCGGACGGTCGCGCTTTACGGTGCGTCGGCCAGTGAGCATCCTCGGTTCGATCCGGTAGATCACCTCTACGTTCTCGCGTACCCAGCTGTCGATCCACCTGACGCTGATCGCCGGTGTGAGTTTTGGATTGATCTTCAATATCAGGTCGAGGGCCGCCTGCCGTCCTTCCTCGTCCATTATCTGATTTGCCTCACCTATCACCATAACGCTGACCCAATTCTCGTTGTCCACGACGTCCTCCGCCTGAAGGCAGATCTCTGGATTCACGCGAATGATCTCGGCCTTTTTGCCCTCGGTTGTGTAAACGTAGAGGTTCTCTCCGTCGTAGGCATAATGAACCGGCACAACATAAGGATGATTGTTGCGACAACAGGCAAGGTGTGCGAAATTTAGACGCGAAAGCTCTTTTCGCACGTCCTTATCATTCATCTCTTCGATTTCTATCATTCCTGCATCACTCCCAACGCACCGCATTGAATTATATACTCAAATTGAGCAATGCCCGTGCCTTGCCGCTTCGGGGTACACGAATTGCACCATTCTACACCGAGATCTGGCAGCAGCGAGGTGAAAGAAAATGAAAGTAATGATCGCAACAGACGGTTCGGAATATAGCCAGGCTGCGGTAAACAAAGCGTGTGACTTTCTGGGCGAAAAGACCGGGATGGAAATAAAGATCGTTTCGGCGTACGAAGAAGATTACGCGATGGCCGCAGAACCCTTCGCAGTATCGGCCGACCTGTATCGAGAGATCGCCGAAGCAGCCGAGAATCAGGCTCGCCAGAACGCGCTGTCAGCCGCAGAATCTATCAGGAAACGGCTCGGCGAGTCTCCGGCCTCGATCACCACAGCTGTATTGAAGGGGAATCCGCCTCAGCAGATCGTCGACATTGCGGAAGAGTGGGGTGCCGATCTTATCGTGGTGGGTTCACACGGTAGAGGTTTCTGGGGCCGCTTGCTCGGCTCCGTGTCCGATGGTGTCGTTCACCACGCCCCGTGCTCCGTTATGGTCGTGCGCGAACCGGCGGGCGATTAGCCACGGATCACCTATCCGATCCCACAGCTGCGGCAATAGCCGCCCGCAGTTGTTCCGTCGTGAATGGCTTTGGTATTTGAGAGAAGACTCCGAGCGCTTCCAACTCCGCCTGTTGTTCAGCGGAAATGAAGCCGCTCATCACCACTACCGGTAGATCCGGGAGCCGTTCTCTTACTTCAGCTATCAGGCTCGGCCCATCCATGCGGGGCATTGCAACGTCGGTGAGCAGGGCGCTGAATCGAGATGGTTCATTCTGGAGAGCCTCAAGCGCCGCCTCGCCATCCTCGGCTCCGATCCCCGCATATCCAAACTTTTCCAGGGCCGCGAGAGCGCTTTCGCGGATCAACGGCTCGTCGTCGACGACGAGGATCAACTCACCAGTGCCGCGGGCGGCCCGATCGTCGTCAACATCCCCGATCTCATCAGCGGCCGCTGATGCCGCGGGAAGATAGACCGTGAACCTCGACCCCTTTTCGGGTTCGCTGTAAACATTGATAAATCCGTCGTGGGACTTGATTATAGTGAGCGTCGTTGCAAGCCCGAGCCCGGTGCCTTTTCCGAAGTCCTTAGTCGTAAAGAAAGGGTCAAATATCCTCTGACGGACGTCCGGGCTCATTCCCGTCCCGGTATCTGAGACCGCGATCTGAACGTAACGGCCTGGCCGGGATTCGGGTATCGCCCGAGCCGCGATCCGGTCGATCAGAGTATTCTCGACACGTATCGTCAACGTTCCACCGGCGGGCATTGCGTCGCGGGCATTGATGCAGAGGTTCATCAACACCTGATGTATCTGCGTCGGGTCCGCAGTGACGACCTCCAGGTCGTTCGGGGTGGAGAATTCCAATTTGATCGACTTCGGAAGCGTTTCCTCCAGGATCTTTACAACATCCCTGACCAGGTGCTTGAGCTGAACCGAGACTCTCTTCCCATCCAGCCCGCGGGCGAACGTGAGGACCTGCTTTACCAGATTTGCTCCACGCTGAGAGCTTTCGCGTATGACACCCAGCCACCTGGCACAATCGGGGTCGTCCGTCTTCGTTTCGAGCATATCCGCGGCCATCATTATGGGGGCGAGAATATTGTTTAGGTCGTGAGCGATCCCGCCGGCAAGCGTTCCGATCGATTCCATCCGCTGGGCTCGGAGCAGATGCTCTTCAGCCCGCCGCCGGTCGGAGATATCTGTGTTTATGACAAGGAAATAATCCGGAAGGCCCTGCTCGTTCCTGACCAGCGTCCAGCGGCTCTCGATCGTGATGGCGGAGCCGTCGCGGCGATACTGGATCGATTCCGTTTTCGTCTCCTCGCCCTCGTCCAGCTGCTGGCGAACCTTGCGTATCGCATCACCGCCGTCCCTGTACACTTGCTCCGAGAGGTCCTGGCCTAAAGTTTCTTCAAGGGTGTAACCATAGATCCGTTCCGCCCCCTTGTTCCAAAAGAGAACCTGATTCTTCAGATCGCAGACAATTATCGCGTCCTGCGCCCGGTCGAGCAGCGATGCCTGCTGCCTTATACGCTCTTCCGCCGACTTGCGCTCGGTGATCTCGAATCTGATCGCGACATATTGAAACGGCTTGCCCACCTCGTTCAGAAAGGGGACGATCGTAGTGTCAACCCAGTAGATCGACCCATCCTTGGCGCGATTGCGGAGTTCGCCGTGCCAGACGTTCCCGGAGGCGATCGTGGTCCACAGATCCCGAATGAACTCTTTTGGGTGATATGACGAGTTGATGATCCGATGGTCCTGGCCGATCAGCTCTTCGCGAGAGAACCTGGAGATCTCACAGAACTTATCGTTAACGTATGTGATCCGGCCGGTCTGATCGGTTATTGCAACGATCGCCGAGGCATCGAGAGCATATCTCAGATCAGAGAGCTGTTTTATGAGCCCGCCGGGATCCGGTTCGTCGGTCCTATCGTCTGGATGTATCTTGTTCTTCATTGGGAAGCGGCATCTGCCTTTCGGAGTTTGTACCTTAGTTGGTCACGCGAGATCTTGAGGAGCTTGGCAGCGCGGGTAAGGTTGCCCCCCGTGCGTTCGAATGCCTGACGGGCGAGTTCGAACTCAACCTCTTCAAGTGAGACGCCGTCCGGCGGGAGTGTGACGAATGAACCCGGCAAGGCGGAAACGCCGGCTTGATCCAGTAGATCAGCGGGCAGGTGAGAGGTCGTGATAGTCTCGCCATCCTCCAGTATCGAAGACCTTTCGATTATGTTTCTCAGCTCGCGGACATTTCCCGTCCAGGCATAATTGAGAAAGATCCGCTCGACCTCTTTTGAAAGGCCTTGCAGCTTTTTACCCCTCTGCTTTAGGTTAGCCTTTTCTATGTAATGCCTGGCGAGCAATAGCACATCGCTCCCCCGGTCGCGAAGCGGGGGAATGTCGACCTGTATCACCGAGAGCCTGAAATAGAGGTCCAAACGAAACGTACCCGCCTCACCTGCCTTCTTCAAATTTTGATTCGACGCGGCGATCATCCGCACGTCGAGCGGCATATCCCTTAGTCCGCCGACTCGGCGAAACACGCCATTTTCAAGCACACGGAGAAGCTTGGCCTGCAGCGGAAGTTCCATTTCGCCGATCTCATCCAGAAAGATCGTCCCACCCTGGGCCTGCTCGAAGAGGCCCTCCTTTCGCTGCTTTGCGTCGGTAAAAGCGCCTTTCTCATAACCGAACAGCTCAGATTCAATAAGCGTGGCCGGCAAAGCTGCACAGTTTATCGCTAGGTATGGATTTGCGGCTCGCGGCGAGGCGGCATGGATCGCCCGGGCGAAGAGGTCCTTGCCCGTGCCGGTCTCGCCCTGGAGAAGGATCGAAGAAACGTCTGAGCGCGCCACACGCTCTGATAGCTCTATTGCCTTTCGAAGAGAATCGCTTTCGCCGATCACTTGATCGAAACCGAAGTTCCCGCCAAGCTCGCGGCGCGCGTTCTTGACCTCGCGGCGAAGCGAACGCACCTCGAAAGCGTTTCGGAGAGTGACTCTAAGTTCTTCAAGCTGAACTGGTTTGGCGATGAAATCAAAGGCTCCGCCGCGAAGGGCGGCGACGGTATTCGGGACATCGACATTTCCCGTGACCATTATAACGATGGTCTCCGGGCGCCTCTCTTTGATCGCTGTGAGTATGTCGAGCCCTGATCCGTCAGGAAGATCGATATCGAGCAGTGCCAGATGCGGTTCTTCTTCGTCAAAAACGGCCAGGGCACTCGAAACCGAATCGGCCTGAACGGGTTCGTAGTCCCACGAACGAAGCGCCTCGGATAAGGCGAGCCGGATAAATGATTCGTCGTCGACGATCAGGATCTTGTTTTGGCTTTTCATTAAAGGCAAACGGGGCTTTGCGGCAATTAGGCAATTATATGAATAAGTCGGGAGACAAAGTCAAAAAAAGACGACCTGACCGCGAGATTTCCCACACTTCCGAGGCCGCGATCTTCCAAAAATCACTAAGGAACTGCGATTTTCGGCATGGCACATAGCTTGCCGATGGTTGTGCGTCTGAGGTCTGCGATGAAACTTTTGTTGGCATACGATGGCTCACGATGCGCCGAGGCGGCTATTGACGATCTTGTTACGGCGGGCTTGCCGGATGAGGTCAGCTGCCACGTCATATCGGTCGCGGAGGTGTGGCTCCCGCCATCGGACCCGAGAGAATCAGAGGAACCCGATCCCGCGCTCGAGGCCCTGGTAAAGCGGCAAAGGCAGCATGCCGCCGCCGCCGTAGAAGAAGCAGCGACATTCGCCTGCCACGCCAAATCACGCATTCGCAAGATGTTCCCGAACTGGAAGGTCACCGCCAAAGGAACATATGGGTCACCAGCTTGGGAGATACTGAGCAAGGCCGACCAACTTGGCCCTGACCTGATCGTTGTCGGCTCTCAGGGGCAATCGGCCATAAGCCGCTTCTTTCTCGGCAGCATTTCGCAGAAGGTTTTGACCGTCGCCCGATTCTCGGTTCGCGTCGCCCGAGGACAAAATCAAGTGGACCCCGCACCACGCCGCATCGTTATCGGATTCGATGGCTCAAAAGGTGCATACGCCGCCGTCGATGCGGTTGCCAAGCGGTCATGGCCAGCGGATACACGGATCAGGATCGTCGCCGTTACCGACCCCATTATGCCGAGTGCGATCGGGCGCTTCGTACCGCCGATCGTCCATACGGTGAATGAACTGAACGAGTCCGAGAAGCATTGGGTCACCGAATCGGCACTGCTTGCGGCCGAGCGTCTTGAACGATGCGGCCTGCGGCCGACGGTGCACATTATGCCCGGCAATCCGAAACGCGTTCTGATCGACATTGCCGAAAGTTGGGATGCCGATTGCATTTTCGTCGGCGCCAATTCGTTCGGAAGCCGCGTCGAACGCTATCTGATCGGAAGCACATCGGCGGCCGTCGCCGCGCGGGCACACTGCTCGGTCGAGGCGGTCAGAATAGCCCCCCGATCGAGCTCCGAGTCTTGAACAAACCCCTATTTTCCGATGCAAAATGTGGCGAAGATGCGCGTGAGCATATCCTCGGTGGTGGTCTCACCCGTGATCTGGCCGAGGTACCGAAGCGCGTTGTGCAGGCCGACAAGCACGATCTCCTCACTCCGGCGCTCTTCGAGCAACCCGATGGAGTTCCGCACCTCGCCCGCCGACCGAATGAGAAGGTCATGATGACGGGCATCCGTGACCAGAAATCCACCGGACGAAATATCTTCCGGGGAAAATGGCTCGACGATCGCATTTCGCAGTTCAACAAGACCCTCACCGGTCTTTGCCGAAACGTGGACGAAGCCGATCCTTTGCTCGCCGATCATCGATTCAAGAGTGGCGGTCTCATGTCGTAGGTCGATCTTGTTCAGAACGACGAGGTGCCTGATGTCCGCAACGCCTTGTAATATGTTTCTGTCCTCATCGGTCAGATCGTCGGCGGCATCGATCAACACAAGAACCAGATCGGCATCCGCCATCGTTCGCCGTGAGCGTTCGACGCCGATGATCTCGACGGCGTCGTCGGTTTCACGCAAGCCCGCAGTATCGATCAGTGAGATCGGTATATCGCCGACCGTAAACCGCTCGTGGATCTGATCGCGCGTCGTACCGGCAATATCGGTGACGATCGCACGGTCGCTCCCGAGAAGTGCGTTGAACAGCGAGGATTTACCGACGTTGGGCCGTCCCACAAGTGCCACCCGCAGCCCGTCGCGTATGAGTTTTCCCGCTTTGAAAGTGCCCGCGAGTTTGTCGATCTCATTGGCGATGTCCGCGAGCTTTCGCTTGACAGAATCGCTCTGCATCTCGGGAAGATCGTCTTCGACGAACTCGAGCGCCGATTCGAGTACCACGATCACATCGAGAAGCCGATCCCTGATCGGCTGAAGCTGATGCGAGAATTCACCTCGCATCTGCCGTACCGCCTGTCTTGCCGAAGCGACAGTCTGAGCGTCGATCAGGTCGCGGATCGCTTCGGCCTCGGCAAGGTTCATCCGTCCGCTAGCCAAAGCACGCAGCGAGAACTCTCCCGGTTCGGCCATCCGAGCGCCTTGTGCGAGGCAGATGTCAATGACCTGCCTGAGCAATACCGGCGAACCGTGGCAGCTGATCTCGATAACATCTTCGCCGGTGAACGAATGCGGAGCCTTGAAGTAGGTCACGATCGCTTCGTCAATGGCCTCGCCGCTTGCGGGATCCGCCAGCGTTACAAGATGCGCGTGCCGCGGCTCAAACCCTGACTTTCGTTGGGTGAGCTTGATCGCAATTCGCAATGCATCGCCGCCGCTCAGCCGGATCACACCGATACCGCTGCGGCCCGTCGGAGTTGCAAGTGCTGCGATGGTGTGTGACATTCGCTTTACTTTACCGCAGAGACGAAAAAGACGCAGACGAAAGCATCACCTTTCTCTATCTGCGTCTCTAGTTTTCCTTCGCGGTTAGATACTATTTTAGGCTGACCTGCAGACGGCGGTCGCGGCCCACGCCGACCGATTCGGTTGCAAGGTCTTCTTCCTGCTGCAGCGTAAGGTGGATGATGCGACGTTCGGTCGAATTCAAAACGCCAAATGTGAATGCCCTCCCGCTTTTGCGGACCTGATCGGCGGCAAAGCGAGCCATGGCCTGAAGTTCCTTTCTTCGCGTCTGCCGATATCCGTCCGCGTCCACGACAAAACGGTGTTCGCGGTCGAGTTCGCGCCCATAGACCTGAAACAGCAGCACTTCCAAGGCGTCAAGCATCTCTCCGTTCTCGGCCCGTGCGATATGTGCATCCTCGCCGTGGAGGTCGAGGTGGCATCCCTCTTCGGTCCATTCTGCGGATACGGTCATATCGAACCGCATATCCGAGATCAGCCCGGACAAGAACTCTTTCGCATTTTCACAAGTTGCGTTCATAACCAAATTTTGGCCCTCGTTTGCGCCGTCTCAAGTTCGACCGGATCCACCCAAGCGTGGATCTCCGAACTTACGATGCGCTGAGCTTTGCCTTACCCTTGACCTTCTTTGCCCCGGTCGGGATGTTCTCGACGACCGTTGTCGGCGGTTCTTCCGTTTTGTTCATTCGGTTGATCAGCATTTGCTGGCCAAAGCTCACGACGTTGCCGAACAGCCAATAAATAAGCAAACCCGCAGGTGCCGTCCACATTACCCAGAGCATCATCGCCGGCATCAGATAGGTCATCATCTTCTGCTGCATTTGCTGCTCGGGCGACACCGCTGGTGCCGTCGGGGTAAATTTCATCGCAAGGATCATCGACCCGGCAAAGGCAAATTCCAGAATATGCCACGGGTCTGCGGCCGAAAGGTCCGGCAGCCACAAAAAGGTTGCTTGTCGGGCGTCAAGGGCGATAGTTATCGCCGTATAAAACGCGATCAGCAGCGGGAATTGAAGGAGCATCGGCAGGCAGCCGCCGATCGGCAATGCGTCCTTGGTCAGTTTTAGCTGATCCATCTGCAACGCCCGCATCCTCGGGTCGTCGGTAGGTACTCCTTTCTTTTGCAGGGCCTTTATCTGGTCCTGTATCTCCTTCATCTTGGGCGCGTTCCCGGCGGCCTTTTTGAATGACTTCGACTGCTTCCACCTCAGCGGGAACAGCAGCGAATAAAAAAGGAACGTAAAGACGATGATCGCCAGTCCGTAGTTTTGCGTGATCCCGTTAAAAAAGTGCAGGGCGTGCAGGATAGGGATCGAAAGCGGTTTTGTCAGCCAGCGCAGCCACCAGTAGTTGCTGAAATTAATGAGATTGACGAATTCAAGCTCGCGGCCCGCGGCCTCGCTCAACTGCGTATCCAGCGGGGACAGCAGAAAGTAATCCTTCGGCCCGGTGAATACTTTTGTGACCGCTCCGTCTGCGGAAACCGGCAGGAAAGCTGTTACCAGGTGGCGGGTTTCCTTGGTCTTGGGGCTGCGGATGACCCAGCTGAAAATACTGTCGTAGAACGGCTGGGTATCGACATCGTACTTCGATGCCTGATAGACGATGCCCTGCTGCTGCTGCGCGGGTATTCCGGCCATCGCAAAATAGGCGTCGCTCACGCCGGCCCAATCGACGGTACCTGCGTCCTCTAAACGGGCAGTTCCATCAGCCCCGTATTCGAATGAATAATAACCCTGACGACGGTGGATGTCTCCATTTATCCGTGCCACAGCTTCCGATTCGATGTGATAAAAATTGTGGTGATTGATGGCATGATCGCCGATGCTGGCACCGATGGCGAGCCGTATATTCGGCAGCGGCTGCCCGTTTTGCCTTGCATCGATGGAAACGTCCGCAATATAGCTATCCGCCCTAAAAACGAACGTTTTCCTGATCTCGACGCCGTTCGCCCCTGACATCGTCATTTCGATCGTCTTCTCGGCTCCGTTCGCAAGTTCTATCGTCGCCTCCGGGACGGAAATCTGATAGTTGCGGTCATTCGCAAGGGCATTGATAGCGCCATCCGCCGTGAGCAGCCTGAAAGGAAATTCCCTCTGCTCCGTGGCCTTTTGCGAGATAAGCTGAAGCGGCTTCTCTTCATTTGCGGTGGAGCCATCCGCAAAAACGGCGTAATCGCTCTTTGGAGAGCGGTTTCGCAGGATCACCCAACTCGTAGCGACCGCGCCGCGCGAATCCAGCGTTACCTCGTACAACGGCGACTTGATCGTGACCGAACGGTTCGGCACGCTGTCGGGGGCCGCGTCGGCTTGTTGGGCCGGCGGCGTATTTTGTGGGGCCGTAGCCGGCGTGGACGCGGCAGTATTCACCGCCGACGTCGCTGCCGAATTGGTATTAGCGGACGCAGCCTCGGTATTGGCATTATCTGCCGGCGGGGCGGTCGGCGTAAAAAAATACGACCACCCAAAAAGTACGACCATCGACGCAACGGCCGCGATCAAAAAACGAGACTGGCCCTGACTGGTTTGATTATCCACTACTTCCTATTTTGTCTTGGATCTGAGAACTCGGACCTGGGACACTATCCATACCGTATTCTCGTTTCCCCTCGATCGTTAGATCGTTAAACTAAAATTCCGTGCTCCGGGTATCCCGAGATCAAAGAACGGGGTCGTGCCCGCCCCTGCAAAACGGCTGACAGCGTAGAATACGCTTCACGCCCATCCATGTTCCCTTGAGTGCCCCGTATTTTTCGACGGCCTGGCGTGTATAGTCGGAACAGGTCGGCTCGAACCTGCACGCAGGCGGCAGGAATGGCGATACCATCGCCTTATAAACTCCCAAAAGATCGAGAACCAGGAATTTCATCGATTTCAGCTATTTTGCCACAACGGCCGACCCAAACACGACCGTCACCGTACAGGCGGCCGGTCGCCGGCGAAGTCGCGTGCCGCCCTGGCTACGATGTCTCTGAACTCTGCGAGCGGCTTTTCCAGTTTCGTGTGCAGCAGACTTCGGCGGGCGTTCATCACCCAATCGCATTTTACGGCGACCCCGTCCAGCTCTGCCCTGCTCAAGCGAAACGTCTCTCTTAAGAGCCGCTTGGCCCTGTTGCGGTCATGTGCCTTGCCTATCGCCTTCTTTGTGGCCGTGATCCCGACCCGCTGGAGCGACCTTCCGTTGGGCAAAATAAAGACCGTCATAAAACGGCCTTCGATGCGAAAACCCTTATCGTAAACACGAAGAAACTCGGCACGCTTAGCGAGCCGAGCTTCTTTCGGTAGTCCAAAACTTAATAATGCTGAACCGTTAGACGCTTTCGGCCCTTGGCGCGGCGGCGCTTGATCACGGCCCGGCCGTTCTTTGTCGCCATCCTTGCCCTGAACCCGTGCTTTTTCGCGCGTCGGCGATTGTTTGGTTGAAACGTTCTCTTCGGCATAATCGCTCTCCATGAAATTCACCCGAAAGTGAAAACCTAGAGTTTACGCAATACTGAGGCATGTGTCAAAGCAAGATCGAGCCATGATCTGCGCATTTTTACAAGGATTCGCGTAGGGTTATACTTGTTGGACAATGGACAAGAAAATAATTACCCCCGATGAGTGGGACGAATATCTAGCCGATTTCTCCGCCCGGAACCAGGGTCGCCGTGCCCGTTTCGAGGCATTCGTCCGCGGCAGCGTTGCCGAAGAGGATGAGGAAGCGGTGTTTCGGTCCGTTTCGATCGCGGGAGACAAGGTGACCATCGGGCGTGCCGTCAAGACCAGATCGGGCGATTCGCCGATCACAGATGAGATCGAAGGGGTCCATGGCATCGCCGTCCAGCTCGATTCCGACGGCAGCGACAATACCATGGAATTCATGAACACGAACGGCGACCTGACCGTGCTCCACTTCGAATCGATGGTAGACGGCGAGAGCTGAAGCTATCACTTCGCCCTTATCACTTATCACTTATTCCGGAACGTAAACGGTCCGCCGCCCATCGATCGATAACCGTCCGGAGACCATGCGCTTCACGGCCTCGATATAGGCTGCGTGTTCCTGTTCGAGAATTCTCGCGGAAAGGGTCTCCGCCGAGTCATCTTCTTTCACCTCAACCACCCGCTGCAAAATGATCGGCCCAGCGTCCAGATGCTCATTCACGAAGTGTACAGTGCACCCGGACACTTTCACACCGGTGTCGATCGCCTGCTGCTGAACATTCAGGCCGGGGAAGCTCGGCAGCAGACTCGGGTGAATGTTAACGATCCGGTTCGGAAACGCGCGTACGAATTCGGGCGAGAGCAGCCGCATATAGCCCGCGAGACAAACCAGCTCAACGCCACATTCTTTCAACGCCGCGACGATCTCGGCATCGTGCTCTTCACGCCTCCGGCCGCGGCGTTCGATCACGAGCGTTTCCACTCCACGCTCGGCGGCCTTTGCCAGACCGGCCGCATCAGCCCTGTCGCTGATCACGACCGCAACCT
This sequence comes from Pyrinomonadaceae bacterium, assembly GCA_050246275.1. GTDB lineage: Bacteria > Acidobacteriota > Blastocatellia > Pyrinomonadales > Pyrinomonadaceae > OLB17. The sequence goes on along the minus strand of JBFWWI010000004.1, from coordinate 158,196 downwards.
CAGACGCAGGTATCTCGCCGCTTTCTACGGCGTCAACGAGTGCGACCATGTTCGACCCGCGGCCTGAGATGAGTATCCCTATTTTCATTGACTGCTATTACGTACAGTAGTATTGTACAAGTTCGGAGGTATTATGTCATTGGAAGTAAGTTACAGCGAAGCACGAAGCAATCTAGCATCTTTGATGGACCAGGTCACGGACGACTGCGAGGTGGTCGTGATCAAGCGGCGCGGCCACAAAAAAGTCGCCATGATCGACGCCGACGAACTCGCCAGCCTGATGGAAACGGAACACTTGTTCCGTTCCCCGAAGAACGCGGAAAGACTTATAAGCGCCCTCGAGGAGACGCGCAATGGTGGGGGAGAAAAAATAACGGTCGAGGATCTGCGAAAGGAGTTCGGTGTCACCAAAGGGAAATCGAAGTAGCGAACGCGAGTCAGTGATCTCTTCCAAGTTTCGCGAGGATCTGCGTTATTGGGCGGAAACAGAGAGAAGGACATTGGTCAAGATCTTTGACTTGATGGAGGCGATCTGTCGAGACCCATTCAGCGGGATCGGCAAACCCGAACCTCTAAAGCATAAGGCCACCGGCGTATGGTCCCGCCGAATCACGCAGGAGCATCGCCTGACTTACACCGTCAGCGACGAACGGATCGAGTTTTTACAGGCGAGGTATCACTATTGATACCAGTTCGAAGACCATCGACTAAACGGCGACTCTATGAGAGTGATTTATGATCGACAAAGCAAAGAAACTCATAGGCGCCTTTTTTACTTCAGTTGGAGAAGGTATGCGCATTCTGAATTCCGATCCCACTCTTCTTCATGAGAGGACTGGCTTGGGAGAGACTCCTCTGCATTACCTCGCTGTTGAAAATCAAATCGATGCGGTTATGGCTCTGGTCGAGCAAAAAGGTGCGGAAATAAACACGGTTAACGATTTTGGGCAGTCCCCATTATACGAAGTAGCAACTTTGGGACATATTGAACTCGTCAAATATTTCTTATCAAAAGGCGCGAGTCTTGAGTTAGGCAATCCAGACGATCCAATACTCCATGCTGCGGTTCGGTCAAATAACTTGGAAGTCGTAAAAGCCATCGTGGAGGCCGGGGCTCCAATTAACGGAGTGAATGATCTAAAAGAGACGGCTCTTCACGAGGCAGCGAGGGACGACGCCAGACTGGAAATCGCCGCATTTCTTTTGCAAGCAGGAGCAGAAGTAGATTCTCCGGCTTTCGATGAATCACCGCGTGACGTGGCGGAGTGGAACGGCTCAGCTCAAATCAGTCTAATGTTGAGAAACGCCGCTTCGCAGACTAAGGGTTCGTCGTGATTAATACGCTGCCGCTCCCTTCTTTCACTTCTCCGATCCGCACCCACTTCTTCATTAGACTTTCTTCTTTAGCATCCACGATCACAACCATCCCGATTCCCATATTGAAGGTCCGGAACATCTCGCGATCGGAGACATTGCCGAGCCGTTGCATCATTCCGAAGATGGGAAGTTCGGGCCACGAACCGCGGTTGATCTCGACCGAGACGCCGTCGGGCAGGATACGGGGAATGTTTTCGAGAAAGCCGCCGCCGGTGATGTGGACGAGGCCTTTGATCAACGGAACGCGGACACTCTTGTCCGCTCCCGAAACTTCATCCAGCAGCGGGCCGATCTGAGGCAAAAAGCTGGAGTGGGTCGCGAGCAGGGCTTCGCCGACCGTGGTGCCGAGTTCTTCGATGTAGGAATCGGGTGTGTAGCCGCCGACCTCGAAGAATAGTTTCCGGGCGAGCGAGTAGCCGTTTGTTTGCAGTCCTGTCGAGGGAATCCCGAGGACGACATCGCCGGGCGTGATCGATCTGCCGTCGATTACTTTTGGTTTATCTACGACACCGACGATGAAACCGGCGAGGTCGTATTCGCCCGGCGGATAAAAATCAGGCATCTCGGCCGTCTCGCCGCCGAGCAGGACGCAGCCGTTTTCCTTGCAGGCTCGTGCCATACCTTCGACGACGGAAGCGGTGACGTCCGGCTCAAGTTTTCCGGTGGCGAAATAATCGAGAAAGAACAAAGGACGTGCGCCCTGCACCAAAATGTCGTTGACGCAGTGATTAACGAGGTCAGCGCCGACCGTGTTGTGGATGCCGGTCTCAAAGGCGAGCTTCAGCTTCGTCCCGACGCCGTCTGCCGATGCGACCAGGATAGGCTCGGACATATCCGGAAATGCGCCGGAAAACATTCCGCCGAAGCTGCCTATTTCTGTCAGCGTGCGTTCGTTAAATGTCGCCCGGGCGTATTCGCGTATCTTTGCGACCGCTCGGTTGGCGTTGTCTATTGAAACGCCGGCATCGGCGTATGAGATCGATCGGGCCATTTGATCCTATTGTATCCGCTCTATCCCGAACTCGTCATCAAGCCGCCGATAGAACTCAGCTTCACCCGCAATATCGGCCTCAACCTTTTCGCCGTCGGTGGTTAAGATAAACTTCGAATCCGTCAGCGTCTTACGTCCGTTCGCGGTCATGATCGAGCAAAGCTTACCCTTGGTGAAGTGCGAGTCGGGTGAATACTGCTGAAAGTCGCACATCTCCGCAAAGTCCGACAGTTCATGCGGAATGTCCTTGAAAATATACTCGCTCTTCCACGTTTCGCCGGCGCGTTTTGCAACCTCGAGGTATTCACCGTCGAACCGCCTGATGATGAATGTGCCCGTTCTATCTGCCTGCTCAAGATCGAAGGCCAATAACAATGGCTCAGCTGTGAAATCCCCAAAGCCCACGTCCGCGAGATACTCTTCATCCCCGATCGTCACGATGATCGCCGCGTGATCGAATTCGGGACCATGTTCCTTGCCGTTGAACACGCGTGCCGAAATGAGTCGGGTCGCGAAACCGAGCGAGCGGAGAAGTTCGTTGAAGAGCCCGTTGAGCTCATAGCAAAAGCCGCCTCGCCGTTCGCCCACGATCTTTGCAAAGAACCTCTCGATATCCAGAACGATCGGCTTTTTCCAATGGATATCAAGATTCTCGAACGGAACACTCAACAGGTGCCGATACTGCAGGCGCCTGAGCGTTCCGATTTCGGCCGAAAGCCCGGCTCGCGTCAGCCCGATCCTCTCGAGATAGACATCCACGATCATCTTTTCGCGACTCTCCAGGTAATTCCTTTCACGCTCGCACAGGTCGGGCCGCCGTCGCGGCCTACGCCGGGCATCGTCGTTACGATCCGACTGCCGGGGCGTTCGAGAACTTCCTCGATCTGCTCCGTCGTGATCGACATTAGCGAGAGTTTTGCACGCCGATTCCAGCATGTGTCAACCTGGCCGGCGTAAGTCCCCGAATTTACATAAACGAACCGCTGGCCCTTTGGCCCCTGGGCGAACGTCCCAAGAAAATTCAGGCCCGTCTCGCCCACATCGACGGTGATGGAAAATTCGAAAGAGATCGCCGACGCCGACACCTCTATCGGTTCCAGCAGTTCGCCCCTGCCTCGCTGAACTCGCATCGCCACCTTCGGCAGAGGCCCGCTAACGTTTATCCGAAATGGGATCTCGTGCTTCATCGATCCGGAAGGAAGATTATAGTCAATAGCGGCAAGCGTTGACTATTCGATGCCTGCACGTTTAGCATTTTTTGAACACCGACAGGAGGGCAGCCTGTCGTACAATCAAACTATGAGCTTTACATTGCACGACATGAGTTCGGAGAACTTCGAATTCAACGCGAACGTATGGAATTGGAAAGCGGTCCTCGAGGTGATCAAGCGTCTCGACATCCTCAGCGAGGGCAAGGTCCGCCAAATGGGCTATAACGCAATGGGCGTCAAGATCGACATCGACGACGCTCATCTAATAGGCAAAATGATACGCGAGAGGGTCCTGCCAGAACTGGCGCCGAATAAGCGCATCTTTGCGGACGGTTCGATCACTGATCAGCCCGACGACGGCACGATCTATAAGGATGAGGACGAGCAGTGGAAAAACTACAGCGTCAGCCACGACTGGCTAAAGGATTTCGCCGATTTCTGTTCACGGTCGAAGGGCTTTCAGATCTTTTGACACTCTTTGAACGTATCTCGGGTAGATCGATGCGGACCTTTCGGATCTAAATATGAAATGGTTCGTCGTTTGAATCTATTATTCGCCCGCTTTTAGTCCAGAAACCTGCATTGAATGGACATCTTCTCAGACATCGCAAACGCCGCTTCGCCCGTGTTCAAGAACATTTGGGTTCAGATGGGGTTGCTCGTCGCTTTCGCCACCGTCCACGGCTACGCGGGAGCGTGGCTCGCCGTACGAATGCTCTTTCGTCCGCGACGGCCGTTCAAGGTCCTGGGTCTCACGCTGTTCCCGCAGGGGATGATCCCTCGGCACCGCGACCGGCTCGCGAACGCCATCGGAAAGGCCGTCGGCGAAGAGCTTGTGTCTCAAGAGACGATAATGGAGCAGCTCGTCGAGAAAGATTTTCTGCGGACCAAGATCCGCGGGGTCATCGACTCGTACACGCAGGACGTCCTCTCAGAGAACTATCCGTCGCTGATCGAGGCCCTGCCGGCGAACCTTCGCGGCCCTGTGCTTGATGCGATTACGTCGCTGCAGTTCACGGTTGCAGAGCATATCGACCGCATACTCACGAGCGGCGAGACCCGCGCGGCGATCAGCGGATTTGTCACGCGGCGGGTTGACGAAGTGCTCTCCCGCCGGCTTACCTCCGTGATAGACGACGACACTTTGATGAACCTAGTCTCGTTTCTCGGTGAGAGGATAAAGACCGCGCTCGAGTCGAGCGAACTCGAAAAGACGATCCATGATTTTGTCGGCCGCAGGATCGACGACCTCGCGAATACCGACACTCCGTTGGGCGCTATGTTCACGACCGATGCGGTGGCACTTCTAAAGGAGAAGGCGAACGAGCAGATATCGCCGATCGCCCATCACCTGACCGAGATCGCCGCGGCCGAGCGTACCCGAAACCAGATCGGAGGTCTGATAAAAAAGGAGGTTCACGAATATTACGAGAATCTCCCGTTCTTCAAGAAGATATTCGTTTCACGCGACAATCTTCTGAATGAAGTGGATGCGCTCGTCAACGAAAGCCTTCCGAGGAGGATCGAGGAGACACTGAAAGGCGACTTTTTTGCCGAAGAGGCCGGGTCGTTCATCAACTCGACCATCGACAGCGCCCTGGCACGTCCGCTGCCCGACGTTATCGGCAAGATAAACCCCGAACAGCTCGACCGGTTGAAACATCAGGTCTCGTCGTCGCTTGTCCGCCTCCTTCGCGGCTCAGAGATGCAGCGGTCGATCCTGGAATATGTTACGGACACGCTTAAGAAGTTGCGGCCCCACAGCATCGATTCGATCCTCAGGACCGTCCATCCCGAGTCGGAGGCCAAGCTCAAAACGATGCTGTCGGACGGATTATTGTCGATCATCGCGAGTGAGAATACCTCGATGCTGATCAACAATATGCTTTCCGGACAGATCGAGAAGCTGCTTTCGGAACCGATAGGCCGGCTGTCCGACAAGATCGAAGAGCAAAAGCTCGTCTCCGCCAGTGAGACGTTTGCCGACACCATCATTTTGGCGATCCGTGAAAAACTGCCCGAGGCCATAAAGGAATTCGATGTCGGGGGAGTCGTCAGGGAAAAGATAATGACTTACCCCGTCGAAAAGCTGGAGGCTCTCGTTATGTCGGTCGCAAAAGAACACCTGCGGACCATCGAGCTATTCGGCGCGGGTTTCGGATTCGCCATCGGACTCGCACAGTCCGTACAGTTCTATTTTTATGCCCACTAATATATCCGGGCTATTTACGGCCAATGCGAGTTAGCGGTTCAGTTCTTCGTTGATCAACGATCTAAGGTCCTGCATCGAGAGCCGTGCAAGACGACGGCCGTTCACAAAGAAAGTTGGGGTCTGGCGAACACCCAGAGTCTGGCCGTCCTTAAGATCGCGCTCCGCTTTTTCCGCGTACTTTGGATTGCCGGCGGCGGCATTCAAGCGTTCCGGATCGAGGCCGATCTCCTTTCCGTACTGCTCAAAAAGAGCGCTGACGGGTGTGGTCGAGACGGGAGTCTGCCCGGGAGGTCCGTGCTTCTCACCCCATTCACCCTGTTCGGCAAAAAGCTTTTCCTGCATCTCCCAATATTTACCCTGTTCGCCGGCCGCCTCGATATACTGGACCGCTAGTTTTGCGTTTCGGTGCAGCGGCATATAACGCACGACGAAACGGACGCGCCCATCGAACTCCTTAAGCATACTCTTGACCTGAGGCGAGACTGCGGCGCAGGATTCACATTCAGGATCGAGAAACTCGACGACCGTCACTTTGGCTTCCGCCGGCCCGAGCGATGGGCTGTCCGGCCGGACCAGATTCTCCGCAACGTTCGGCCTTACCGGCGCCTTTTGGACCGACCCGCGGTAATAAGACGAGCCGATGACACCGGCCACGACGACGATGATACCTATCGCCAATAGAATTCCAACTTCCTTTCTCATAACTTCTCTGAACTGACCGGACGGTACAAAAGCGTAAAAAGTGTCACGGCCAAAAACGACGCGAGTGCCAAGAGCGGGATCGTGATGAATCCCAGCCACTCGATCTGAACCGTGGTGCACGAGATCCCTTCGCGGCACGGGGCGATGCTTTCCGGCAAAATGCCGTAATACAGGAGGTTGTGATATCCCGCGAGGGCCAGGCCCGCGACCTCTAACGGAAGGGCGTAGAGCCTCCACCGGCTGTCCCGCATCGCAATTCCGACGCCGATCACCAATACAAGCGGGTACATCGCAATCCTCTGATACCAGCAGAGAATACACGGCGGCAATTCCATCACCTCGCTAAAGAACAGGCTTCCCACCACGGCGAAAAGGGCAGTTACCCACGCCGCATACGGCAATATAGCGTTGAATATCGTGCCTGACCGAGTGCCCGTCATTCCTTAGATTAAAGCATTTTTCGACCTCATTGTCAGAAGCGGGGAAACAGCGGCCGCACGCGCCGAAGCCCTCAAAAGGCGGCTTTTCTATGCAAGTTCTCAGCGTTCGCTACGTTCAAGAACATGAGAGGCCGATATGAAACTGAAACTTGCGATCCTTGTGTTTGTTGTGCTGTGGGCCGCATCGTTCGCCGAAGCCCAATCCAAAGAGATCCCGAATCCGTCGATCGACATGACCGGCTATCTTCGCATCGCTGACGAAGCCGCGAGATATCGCGGCCCGCGGCGTCTATCGGAGGATGAATTCCTGAAGATGAGTCAGGAGCCCGGCGCCGTCGTTCTTGACGCGCGCTCGAAACAAAAATACGAGGAACTCCACATCGAGGGGTCCGTGAATCTCAGCTTTCCCGATATCACGGTCGAAAGCCTGGCTGAGATGTTCCCTGACAAAGAGCAACGGATCCTGATCTATTGCAACAACAATTTTTTCAATGCAGAAGATGCGTTCCCGCGAAAGATGGCGACGGCATCCTTGAATATCTCGACCTACATCGCCCTTTACACCTATGGCTATCGCAACGTTTACGAACTCGGGCCGCTGTTGGATGTAAAGACCACGCGGCTACGACTCGTAAGCTCGCCGGCAAAGAAATGATCGGAACTTTAGATACGGGCGAACCGTATTCGACGGTCGATGAGAAGCATATACATGGCATTTTGCCTCGCGCTCTTAGCTGCCGCTGCCGGGGCACAGGCACCGGTCTATAAATTTCGACCCGAGCGTGTCGCCGTCGGCACGGTCTACCATTATTTGAAGACAAATGTCGATGGTTCCCAACCCGAGAACATTTCGACCTACATCGCATCGAGCGAACGCATCGAGTCATTCAAATATCACGAAAAAGGAACGAGGGCGGGTCTGGTCACCGCGGACATGGACTGGAAAAATTTCATGGCCCGCCGGCTGGAATCGTGGCAGGTATTCGGAAAGGATGAGAGACGCCTGTTTGCAACGCTCGAGTATTCACCCTCGGACCAAAGCATCATCGTCTCGATCCCCGCGGCCAAACCGGAACCGGATATCGTAAAGGTCGGGCGGATCCCATTCCATCTGTATAATTTCGATCTTGCCAGCCTTAACGTAGCGTGGCCGCACCTCGTTGACCCGCGAAAGCCATTCGTGGTCGGGATCGCCGATCCCACCTTCGCCCCCGGTCCGCTCGTGGCTTACAAAGGAGAGATGGCTGTAACTTATGAGCGGGACGAGGCAAGAAACGGGGTCGAGACACGGCGCTATGCGGCGAAGGGAAGAGGCATAGGCGGCGAGGGAACCATCTGGGTCAATAAGGAATTCGGGCACATCGAAGACATGGAGTTCAATGTCGCGAACAATCCTGATTGGAAGACGTTCAAATTGAAGCTGATCAAGACCGAAACGAGAACCCCGGCCCAATGGCAGGAATTTATCGCGTCACGATTCTAGCGCCATCAGTGATCGTGCTCAGGTTCAAGCAGGGATGCAAAGAGCGGAATTGTCTCGTAGTCGGTCGGTCCAAAGTAGAAGGCCCGCGGCGGATTTCCGTCATGGTATATGAATACGTGAAAACAGGCATTCAGCCCATACTCGATCAGTGCATCGAGCTTTCCGTCGCGCTCCATTTCGGCTAGTTTCGCCATCACAAAATTCTGCTCTTCCGCTGGCATATGCTTGCGTGCAAGGTCAAAGGCACACCCCGACGTATGCGGCGGCAGGCTGCCCTCGCCTCGCACCTTGAAGGAGTTTGCGTTGCCGGCGTTCAGCAAGATCTGGTAGTCCATCGATCGCGTGAGCGATGTGACGCGAAGCGGCCGGCCGAACCGGCTGTGATACGCCTCAGACAGTTCCTTCAGGATCGGCTTTGCTCTGGGCTGAAACATACGCAGCAGCCTCATCCGCATCTGTTTTCGGTCGCCCGGTGTGTTCAGGTCATATTTGCGTCCGGCAAAATTTTCGGCAAGCCGGGCGATCGTCGCGAACTTCGGGTGGCCATTTGTTATCTCGGCCCTTTCATTCGGGAATGCGAAGGAAGAGAACGGAGCGTCCTGGGCCGAGCCTCCGACGTCGAGGTAAAAACTCTCGGTGGCCATCGGCATCTCGATAAATTCCCGGCTGAGCCTTTTTTCGGCGAGATCAGCAAAATCCATCGGCTGACGATAGCCGCTCGAGTTCATCTCGCGGAGCTTAGCCTTCTGCTTGATCACGCCGTCGCCGAAAAGCTCTTTGGGCACCGCCAAACCTGCCGGTCGAATCCCGGTCTCGCCCGGCCGCGGCTCAAATGCCTTCCGCTGCTGCTCGGCGAGAAACGCGGCCGTGACGTTGAGCTCTTCCTCCTCGGCATCTGCCGATGTGATATCCGCGACGTCCTCGGCCTTTATCTCCTGTTCGGCGGTCTCCCACGACGCGATCAGGTCGTCCAGGTCGTCCTCGTCCTCGCCGCCCAGCGGGTCGATCACCCTCACGGGGATCACCGTGCTGAATATTACCGGCGTTTTTCCACCGGACGTTTTCCCGTCGCTGGCGACCAGGAGATAGATCGCAAGGCCGCCAAAAAGCAGGATCAGGACCGTCATCGCCGCCGACGCAAGTATCAGGTAAAACTGCGTGCGCGGCGGCGCTGCGATAACGTTGCCGTTCCTCGCTTCAGTTGGCCGTGGGGCAGGCGCCGACGGTTGCGAAGCGGCCGCGGCCGAAACTTCGTGCAAGGGCTGCTCTTTCTTTGGGGACGCACTGTCAGCTATCTCGATGCGAATACGCGTCCCCGTACCGATCTTCAATTCATCGCCGTCGCGCAAGATCCGCGGCCGGCCGACGATACGGTCTCCGTTCAGGAATGTGCCGTTCGTCGAATTCTCATCGGCGACCAGCAGCTCGCCTTCGTCGATGAAAAAGGTCGTGTTCACACGGGACAAACCGGGATCGTCGGCAACCACGGTTGCCTGATCGGTCCGGCCGATCGACATCTCACCGGTGACCTCGACCGTTTTCGAAGTGTATGGCCCGACAATGTGTAGGAAGTACTTCAAAACCTTATCTACTCGCGTTCGGCAACTTCTTTAAGCTTCGATATATCCAGCAGTTTGGAAAAATCGGCGAAGTGAAACATCGATTCGTCTTTGCAGTGTTCGCAGAAGAAGGTCACATCGTCGCCGAGGTACATATCCTTGAGGTGATATGCGATAAAGCACCCGTAGCAGCGCTGAATGCGCTTGCCGAACTCGTTCAAAACATCTTCATTTGGTGCCGATCCCATAGGTGCTGCAAGCGACGATTTTATCACAGTGATGCCGGCAGGGCCGCAATATCTCTCTGCAAGGCGGACACGCGCAAAATGACTATTTTACAATTCCGCGTTTCGACGATTCGATGAATTCCACGAGTATATCGACCTCTTTGCAATCGTTGATCTCGTCCTTTATCCGCTCGACCGCCTGCGTGGTATTCAGCTTGGCCGTCAATAAAAGATGATAGGCGTGATGGAGCTTTTCGATCGTTTCCTTTGAGTATCCGCGGCGCTTTAACCCGATCTTGTTCAGGCCGTAACACTTAGCGTGATTCCCCTGGATCACCGCAAAGGGCGGGGCGTCCTTGACCACGACTGAATAGCCGCCGACGAAGGCCTCCAGGCCAACGCGGCAGAATTGATGTACACCCGAGTACGCCCCGACATTCGCCCGGTCGGCGATCTCGACATGCCCGGCCAGCGTAGCTGCGTTCGCCATGATCACGTTATTCCCGATCTTGCAATCATGGGCGATGTGGGCCTGTGCCATCAGCAGGTTATCGTCGCCGATCTGCGTCAACCCGCCGCCGCCGTTGGTGCCGCGGTGGATGGTCACGAACTCGCGGATGTGATTTCGTTTTCCGATCCTGGTCGCGGTCGGCTCGCCTGCGTACTTCAGGTCCTGAGGTGCAAGCCCGACCGACGCGAACGGAAAAATGTGGGTTTCCTCGCCGATAGAGGTGTCGCCATCGACAACGATGTGGGAATCCAGCCGAACTTGCGCGGCGAGCCTAACCTGTTCGCCCACCGTACAAAACGGACCTATGTGACAGCCGTCGCCGATCTCGGCCCCGTCGGCAACAATGGCGGTGTGATGAATGAATGTTGACATCGGTTCAGCCTTTCTGCGGACGGTCGGCGATAACGCTCATGATCTCGGCCTCGGCGGTGACCTGTCCGTCGACGCGGGCAAAACCTTTCATTTTCTGGACCTTGCTTCCGATGCGGATCGCGATCACTTCGAGTTCAAGCGTGTCGCCCGGAGCGACGGGCTTGCGGAATTTGGCGGATTCGATTCCGGTAAAGAACGGGATCTTCGCACTTCGGTCCTCGAATTCACGAAGGGCGAGAATGGCGCCGACCTGGGCGAGAGCTTCGATCTGAAGGACGCCCGGCATCACGGGGGCGCCGGGGAAATGGCCCTGGAAGAAATGCTCGTTGGCGGTCACCTGCTTGATGCCCACTATTCGGACCCTGGGCTCGAGCTCCACGATCTTGTCGACAAGCAGAAATGGATATCTGTGAGGCAATATCTCTTGTATCGCCTGTGAATCGTAAATGATCATCTGTGGGCAATATACAAAAAAACGGCAGACGGCGAAAGTCACATTCACCGTCTGCCGCGATCTAATTGAACAAGCGCCTTACTTAGGCACCGCGGCGGTCGCCGCGCCTGCGGGCCGCTGGTTGTAATAGGCGATGAAATCGTTGGTGATGTCGTATTTCTCGTCAAAGCCAAGCAGGATGCTTGCTTCTTCGAGCTTCGCGCCGTCGAGGATCACGGCATATCCCTTCTGCTTTGCGTATTCGTTCATCGCTTTCAGGATGTCGTTGAATACCGGGCCGATGACGACCTGGTAGCGGCGGTCGTATTTTGCCTTGGCATCTTCCTGTTCGCGCTTGATGTCGCGCTCGAGGGTCTGAAACTCATCGACCTTTGCCTGCACGGTCTCGGGCTTCATCGGCACCTGCTGGTTGGCGTTCTTACGCATATTCTCGATCTCGGTCCCGAGAGTTTGATACCGCGTAGCCATGGTCTTCAACTTGTCGTTCACAGGTTTGAACTCGGCATCGAGAGTGCTCAAGGCAGTCTTGAATTTTGTGATCCCGCCCTTGTCGGCAGCGAAAGCACCGATATTGACAAGACCGATCTTGCCGGTTCCGGCGGCCGCGGGCTGTCCTCCGCCCTGTGCCGAAGCCGACACCGCAAAGATCGCCGCAAAGATAAAGCATGCGGCTGCTAAACTGATTCTCTTCATTTTCTTTTGATTACTCCTTAGAACTTTCGTGGCCAAGCCCTTGTCTTGTCCGATATCATTGTTTGAAACAATTTCTGGTTAAAATGTTGCCTGCGGTAATAAATGGCGGCAAAGACCGATATCCTATGCCATCAGGCAGCCTATGTCAATTTTCTCACGTCCGGCCTAGAATGTTCTGCCGACGGTGAATCTGAACCCGCTTCGCTTCCCGGGTAAAAAGATGCCGGGGAGTTCCTCGGTAACGCCGAGCTTTGCATTCGGGTTGTAATAGTAGATAAGCCTGAACGGAACATTCACGATCGGGACCTGCACCCGCAGCTCAAGCCCAACGGAAGACTTGAAGTCGCCGATCCCATTAAAGGCCGCGTCATTTACCCGCAAGAGTGAATTCTGCTGCACCTCGCCCCGTAGATAGAATGAATCGATGCCGGCGGGCAAGCTCGTCGGGCAGCCGAAACGGTTGCCGCCGCAAAACAGATTGCGGAATTCTGTCTTGGTGAGAACGCGATTGTTGTAGTAAAGGACCGAGCCGAATAAGCTTTCAAGCGCCGGAGCATTTATCAGGCTCAGGGCCGTCAGCCTCCCGGGGCCGAGGAATACGTCATCGTTCAGAAATTCGCTATTGATCACCTGGGTGCCGGTCTTCTGCATGTTAAAGACCGATCCTATGTCGGCAAAAACCGCGAGGGTCGCCGGCCCGAAGATCGGGATGCGGTATTCAAAATTTCCCAATAATTGGGTATCGCCGCCGATGAAGCGAAAGTTGCGGGAGAAAAGGGCCGGATTCGCTCCATCGAATCCAGTCAACTGGCCGAGCGTCGCGATCTCGTCGAGAATGGGTGAGCCGTCGGGAAAGCCTACGGGAGCCTGTGCGGTTCCCGAAGGGTTCGCTGCGGTCGTGACATTCCGGCTCGTGATATAGGTATCGAACGGCGACACGGGGCCGATCGAGCGCGAATTGTACCCGCGAATATCATTCTCGCTGCCAAGGTAATACCGCTCGAAAACCGGAATTCCTCCGACATATCCGATCGAATTCGAATTCCTGATGGCGTCCGAGATAGCGAATGACCGTATTGTTCCGGCCAGGATACGAAACGCGAAGACCTCAGGATTCTTTGAACGCTTTCTCCGCAGGGGGATGAATTTAGAGTAGCTGACGCTCGGCGAGTACGTCCGCACATCGCCGCCGAGTCCAGCAAAAGCAAGGCTTGCCGAGAGCTGCGAGCCGCCGATCGTGTCGATGCCATTCGCCGCAGGCTGTCGTGTGTCGTACACGAACGAGCCCGTTATACGGCTGGTGATGATATTCGGCACCGCGTAGATCACCGGGATCCGCTCCGACGGATCTCCCGATTCATTGATCGGGGGGTCGGTGATGGTCGTCGACGAGAACTGGTAAGTAAGGCCTACGCGCGAAAATTGCGTGAACCTTCGCTTTTTAAAGAAGAGCTCAGAAAGCGGTGCGGTCGCAAAAACATTTGCACCGTAGGTCGTCTGCGTGAAGAGGTTGCTCTCATCTACCCTGATCGACGCGAGAGGATCAAAGGTCAGTTCATCAAGAAGGTCCCGATTTTGCGTCAGGAACGTTCCCTCTCCAAAGAACCTGTATCTCGATGCGAACACCGAAAAACCTACCGAGATCGGACGGTCGCGGAAATACGGTTCCTGATAAGTGAACTGCAGGCTCTGCTGACGATTTCCGATGCCGACCTGAAATGAGAGCACCTCACCGCGGCCGGCCAGATTATTCGTGGAATACTCAAGCCCGAACGACGACCCGCCAAGGCCGCCCGCAGCTCCGTTAAATGAGATCTGCTGCCGCCCTTTCTCGCGAACTTTGACGTTAAGGTCGACATCGCCCTGCTCTTCGTCGGGGCGTATCTCGACGTCCTGGTCCTTGTCGATCGGGTCAAAATATTGCGTTTGATTCAACCGCGCGATCGATATCTCCAGCCAGTTCTGGTTGTAAATGTCGCCTTCATTCAAAAGGAACTCGCGGCGAAGCACGCGGTCACGCGTGAATGTATTGCCTGTAAATTCCAGCCGCCGCAGCGTGAACTGCTTGCCCTCGGTAATGGTGATCTTGATGTCGACGATGCCTTCGGCTGGATTCGTCGGGCTGTCTTTGAATTCCGGTTCGAATTCGGCGTCGTAATTCACGAAGCCCTGAGAGCCGTAGAGCTTCTTCATGTCTTCGTAAACCGCATCCTGAAGCCGTTTGCCGTCCACGACCTCCCCTTTCCTGAGCCCTACGAAGGCGAGGATCTGCTGCTCGGAGAAGATCGAGTTTCCCTCGACACTCACATCGCCCACGCGAAAGACCTTTCCTTCCGTGACCGGCACCACGATCTTCAGCGTGTCGTCCTTTGATGAGATGAGCGGCAGCGGGAGGGTGATCAGGGGAATGAAATCAGTCCGTTTTACGCCCAGGCCGATGACCTCGGGCTCGCCGATGCGGGCCTGAAAATAGCCCTTCGACCGCATATAGGAGAGCACATTCCGCTGCAGATCGTACTCAAGCTTGCGGAGGTCCAGTATGTCCTGACCCTTGAAACGGGCAATTAACCCGGTCTCCTTAACGAGCGTGAGGGCCGCGGCCAGCTCGCCGTCCTTGAACTTTTCGTTTCCAACGAAGTCTATGTCAACGATGCGGGAGCGGTTACCTTGTTCGACCTCGAATGTGACCGCGATCGAGGTCGCCGAGACCTCTTCCTCTTTGATGTTCACCTTTGCATTTGGATAGCCGCGCGACGCAAGCAACTCGCGCAGGATACGCGTGGCGTTCCGAGCCTTGACCGGGTCGTACACCGCCTCTTTGGAAACACCGACCCGTTTCTCGCGAAACTCCTTGAGAACGTCGGATTCCTGAACGGCTTTGAGGCCCGTAAAGAGCAGGTCGCGGATGATCGGCAGCTCCCGAACCTCGAATATCACGTTCACGCCGCCCCGGACGCCTTCCGTCGTCAGGACACGCGTCGCCGTCTTATCGAAAAAGTTGAGCGAGATCAATTCGCGCAAGTCGCGCTCGAGGGCGGCCGGATCGTACGTATCGCCGGGACGCGTCTTGATGTAATAGAGAAGGTCGTCGTCGCGAAGGCGCCGATTGCCTTGAATATCAACGGTCTCAACTACCTGTTGTAAATTAGATACTCCCGTGAAACCTTCGGAGGCATGTTCGGTCGTCTCATTGCAAAGGACCGGAGTCGCTGATAACGCCAGACTCAAAAAAACAAGTCCCAGTGCGCCCAAAATTCGCATAAAAACGCTATTCCCTACAAAAAATGCGTGATGAAAGCCGAGGAGAGCTTTCAAATGCCGTTCAAGCTGAAAAACAAAGCCAAAGAATATCCAAAAGCAAACGGCATTTCAACGGCGGTATAAGTACTCAACCTAAGATTCTACCTGCCTACCATAGGTTGCATAACCGAACACGACGTCAAACTTCCGAATTATACAGGCAAATTTTGCAAAGAAAAAAGCGTAAAGGCCGATTGCGGCGCCTTACGCTTCTAACTTTGCTGCTTCTGAGTACCGATCAGCCCTTGTTTGCGACCTCAAAATGTTCGGTTTCGCGGACTTCGATCATCAGCCGATCATTCGCGACGCGGACCTCGACCTTCGATCCGTCACTTACATCGCCCTGAATGAGAGCTTCCGAGAGTTCGTCCTCGACGTGCTTTTGCAAAGCGCGCTTGAGCGGCCGGGCGCCATACGTCCTGTCCTGCAGCGTCTTTTCGATCAGCCACTTGCGTGCTTCGGCAGAGAGGCTGACCGTCAGGCTGCGGCTTGCGATCACCCGATTGAGGTCAGCGATCTGAAGGTCGATTATCTGCGAAAGGTCATCGTCGCTCAGCTCGTCAAAGATGATGATCTCGTCCAGGCGGTTAATGAATTCCGGAGCGAAGGTCTGCTTGACCTGCGACATCACCTGCTCCTCCATCTTGTCGCGGGTGGTATCGGCACCGCTCTGAAATCCCATACTCCCGCGACGCTGGATGAACCGTGCCCCGATATTCGAGGTCATGATAAAGATCGCATGTTTACAGTCGACAGAATTACCGCTTGCATCGGTCAATACGCCGTCCTCAAATACCTGAAGCATTATGTTGAAAACATCGGGATGCGCTTTTTCGACCTCGTCAAAGAGCACGACCGAATAAGGAGAACGCCGGAGCTTCTCGGTCAGCTGGCCTCCCTCGTCATGGCCGATATATCCGGGAGGCGAGCCGATGAATTTTGAAACGGCATGCTTTTCCATGAACTCGCTCATATCAAAACGTATAAGCGATCGGTCGGTCCCGAAGAGATATGAACCCAGAGTCCTTGCGACCTCGGTCTTGCCGACGCCGGTCGGTCCGAGGAAGAGGAACGAGCCTACGGGACGATGAGGATTTTTCAGCCCGGCCCGCGACCTTCTGATCGCCCGTGCAAGTGCGGAAATTGCAGGCCGCTGTGAAATTATCCGTTTGTGAAGTTCCGCCTCGATCTCAAGAAGCTTTTTGGCCTCTTCTTCCCTGATCGACGAAACCGGAATGCCGGTCCACTTGGCAATGACGGCGTCGACGTCGTCTTTTGTCACCTCGACACGGAAGAATGTGTCCTCGATCGATCGAAGCTCGAGCGAAACGAGCTGCTCATCCTTGGCCGCTATCCGCTTCCAGTTCTCGACCGTCTCTTTCCACGAAGGCTCGCCTACCGATTCCTGCTGATGCCGCAGTTTTGCGCGGGCGCCGGCTTCGTCAAGCACGTCGATCGCCTTGTCCGGTAAAAATCTGTCGGCAATGTAGCGGTTCGATTGGTACACCGCCGCCTCCAGTGCCTCCGGCGAATACCGGATCTGATGAAATGCCTCATAGCGGCCGACGATCCCTCTGACGATCTCGAGAGCCTCGGCCTCATCCGGCGGCTCGACCTTTACGGCCTGAAACCGCCGCTCGAGAGCGCGGTCCTTCTCGATGGATCTGCGGTACTCGGATGGGGTCGTGGCGCCGATCACCTGTATCTCGCCTCTCGAAAGCGCGGGTTTCAGGATATTTGCCGCGTCAAGTGTGCCTTCTGCCGAGCCGGCCCCGACCAGCGTGTGGATCTCGTCAAGAAATACGATGCTGTCCGTGCTTTCCCGCAGCTCGGTGAGTATCTTTTTCAATCTCTCTTCGAATTGTCCGCGATATTTGGTACCCGCAACGACAGAGGAAAGATCGAGCGCCAGAATGCGCTTCTTCCTCAGGAATGTCGGCACCTCTTCGTTGACGATCCGCTGTGCAAGCCCCTCGACTATGGCGGTCTTGCCGACGCCCGCGTCGCCGATGAGTACAGGGTTATTCTTTGTCCTGCGGCATAAGATCTCGATCAGGCGTTCTGTCTCCGGCCCGCGGCCGATCAAGGGGTCAAGCTTTCCGGCAGACGCATCGGCAGTGAGGTCGCGTGTGAATTCGGCGAGGCTCGATGCTTTTTTCTGTTCTTCGCCCTCTTTTCTTTCGGTAAAGATCCCGGTGCCGGCCGGGTTCGCCTTCAGCAAAAGATGGTCGCGAACGTCTTGTGCCCTGAGTCCGAACTGAAACAATATCTCTGCCGCTATCGAACTTTCTTCGCGAAGGAGCCCGAGAAGTATGTGCTCCGGCCCGATCTGGCGGCCCTTTAGAGCCCGGCATTCCTCGTTTGCGTAAAACAGTGCCTTCTTTGTCTCGCCCGAAAGATGAAGCTCGGCCGATTGCGGGATGCGGTCTCGAACTACTATGCGGTCTTCGACTTCCTTCCTGAGCGAATCTGATGTGACGTTGTGCCGGAATGGAAAGAAGCGGGATGTGATCGTCTTATCCTCGCGCCCGAGGCCGAGGAGTATGTGTTCCGGAGCGATAACGGGCGACCCGTACTGTAGCGCTTCGTATCGGGCAAAAAATATGACCCTGCGAGATCGTTCTGTATAACGTTCGAACATAATGGAACAGTTCGCGGACTCAGGTATACGGACAAGTATATCCAAGACTCAGCGTAGGAATCCAAACGGCGATTCAAGATTATTCGGTCTGTCCCGTATATAGTTGTAAACAAAGGAACAATCCAGAAAATACTCAATTCGGCAAAGCGGAGGCCGAATCTACTTCGATCCTCGCGTCCGATCCAGCCTGCGGTATCTCGCGAACGATGGCCTGTCCGTTCTTTCCCACGCCTTTCAATAACTCGGCCGCCGGGGCCAGTTCGATCCGCGAGGATATCACGCGTGAGACACGCTTGGGCAGCAGTCTAGGTGCGAGCGAGGCAACCGAATCGACGAGAGCAACCACGTCGCCGCCGCCTGACCAGTGTTCCCGCACGACGTTCTCGTCAGTGCGATTCACCAGCCGGACCAATGTCAGCGCCACCAGATATAGGTCATCAACTTGTCCGATGAACGGAAAAATATCCGGGATAAGATCGATCGGCGAAATGACGTAAACGATCGCCGCCAGGAACAGTGCCTTTTCCGCCGTCGGCACCCTGATGTCTTTCAAAAGCCGTCCGAGCAAAAGCACGAGATTTGGCAAAAACATCAGGAAATTGCCCATACGCCCACGCGCCTCGCGCCGCTTCAACTTCTTCTTTGGCTCTTCGATCTTTGTCATCTCCGCCGTCCGTTCTTTGATTTCCAACAGTCTATGTACAACCTACAGTTTGTGCAAGTTTTAGGCGAGTGCGTTGTATGTTAAGTTTGAGCTTGCCGCTCGCATGCAGAGCCTGCGGAGCGCATTGAAGCCACTTATGATCCTAAGCGAAATCAGACGTCGAGCGGCCGCGGACCTACAGCATATCGTCCTGCCGGAGGGCGAAGATGCCCGCACGTTAAAGGCGGCGCAGATCTGCAGCACCGAGCGCATCGCCAGGATCACGCTCGTCGGTGACGGCGAGAAGATCCGAGCCGCCGCAGCCTCCGAAGGGCTGAATCTGAACGGCGTAGAGATCGTCGATCACCGTCGCTCGAACGATGTCGGCCGCTTTGCGAATCTCTACCATCAGCTTAGGCGCTCAAAGGGTACCACGCTCGAGGAAGCCGAGGCCGCGGTGAAAGACCCGCTATATTTCGGAAACCTGTTGGTCCGTGAGGGAAGGGCCGATGGCTCGGTCGCAGGTGCGACAAACACGACCGCCCATACGGTCGCGGCCGCGTTACGGTGCATCGGCGTGAAAGAGGGGTTGAAAACCGTCTCGAGCTTTTTCCTTATGGTCGTTCCCGACAAAAAGTTCGGCGAGAATGGCGCGATGATCTTTGCGGACTGCGGCGTTGTGATCGACCCCGATGCGGGCGAACTCGCCGAGATAGCGATCGCGGCCGCCGATTCCTGCCGCTCTCTTCTTCAGGCTGAACCGCGGGTCGCGATGCTCTCGTTCTCGACCAAAGGAAGCGCGAAACATAAGATGGTGGATAAGGTCGTCGAGGCCACAAAGACCGTGCGGGCTCGTTTCCCCGATCTTGCCATCGACGGCGAACTCCAGGCCGATGCGGCGCTCGTACGCGCCGTCGGCGATTCCAAAGCACCGGGCTCGCAGGTCGCCGGCCGGGCGAACGTGCTCGTGTTTCCCGACCTCAACTCCGGAAATATTTCTTATAAATTGACCGAACGTCTGACGGGCGGGACGGCGATCGGCCCCATTCTCCAGGGACTTGACCGCCCCTGCAATGACCTTTCCCGCGGCTGCACCGCCGAAGATATCGTCGATGCGGTCGCGATCACCGCCGTTCAGTCGCAGGCGAGGAAAACGACCTAGATATTTAGTACCAGGCCAATGAATCGGGTAGATCGTTCTCACCTTCGGAAGTCCTGCCCTCTCGGATCTGGCTTGCTTTTCGTCTCTTCTTTTCGGTGTACATTGCCTTGTCCGCTTCGGCGATCATATCCTCGAACGATCGCGATCCATCCGAACGCAGGTTTGCAAGCCCGATGCTGCAGGCCACCTTATACGGTTTTCCGCTGAACGCGTTGTGCTCCTCCAGGCGCTCGTAGATCCGTTTTATCATCTGATCCGCGGTATCCGCGTCGGTGCCGACGGTCAAGATAACGAATTCGTCTCCGCCCCAACGGGCTACGATATCGCCGCTCCTGACGACTGACCTCATCACACGTGCGATCGTTTGTATCGATTCCGATCCGGCTTCGTGGCCGCAGGTATCGTTGATCGTCTTCAGTCCGTCCATATCGGCGAAGAGAAGGGTCAGCCCGCGAGCGGTGCTCGAATGGCGTTCCAGCTTTAGCATCTGCTCCGCAAAGGCGAGGAAACCGCGGCGGTTCAGGATGCCGGTAAGTTCATCTGTCAGAGACGCCTTCTCGAGCTCCCTTTGCACTTTGAGCAGATGCGTTACGTCCAGGGCGCTTCCGAGCACGTATGGCTCACGGTCGGGTTCGGAGATCAGGATGTTGTGATATTGCCACACCACCTTTCGGCCGTCTTTTGCGACCATCGAAACGAGTCCTTTATCCTCGCCTTCGTTGACTATCTTACGGAGGTAGGCGGCATAATCGTTTCGGTACCTCTCGTCGATGTACCCTTCATATTCCATACCGACAACTTCGTCAGGCTGATATCCGAGCGACTCCACCATTGCTCGATTTACCGACAAGAGCTTTCCCTCGAGGTCGTGGGTACTCAAAATGCTTTGGCTGTAGTCGAAGAGATCGTGATACAGCCTCTCATTTCGAGCAAGATCTTTCTCGACATTGATCCGTTCCTGGTCGGCCCGATGGACCGTCTGCGAGTAGAAGAACACGATGCCGAACATCAGCAGCACGATGACGAAGGTCGACATCGTCGTTCCGAGTCCGGTGTTGTAAAGCCCATATTCCTGACCGATGACGCGCAGAAACCCGATCACGGTCGGAACGACCACGACCAAAGGGATCAGAAGCCGTGCACTTCGCCCGCCGATCGAATCGGAAAAGAGAAGATTCGTTAGCTCGCAGGCCGGATTCAATATCAGAAGGCCAACCGACGTTAGGGCAAAAAGGGCCGCCGCCGGCATTGAGGTCATGTTCGCGTCCGCAGTACCGGTCGGGAGATCCGCGCCGTAAAGATATGCCACGAGTATCGCGAATGCAGCCGACAGAACGACCAGCGTGATCTTTTCGGCAATGACCTGAGCCGATCGCCCGTATGAAACCAGTATTATTGAAAGTCCGACGAAAAGGAATCCAAAGGCTGAATACGGGGACATCGGATACGGAAGCAGAAGTGCTTCGGTACCGATCGACGATCCAAAATAGTAAGCCCCAAGTGCTAGCGATGCACCGGTGCTGATCACGAGGCCAATGGCAGAAAGTACGACCGTACGACGCCGTCCATCGAAATAAAATGCTATGAGGAGTGCGGCGGCGGCCAAGATGAAGCCGACCGCGGAATCGGGCTTCATCTGCGGAAAACCGGGGAGGCCGGAGCGAAGGACAGGAACCTGCACGCTCCAACCCAGCAGTATTGCAAACGAAACAGTCGCGCTGGCGGAAGAAATTAGCGCGACTATAGATCGACGAAAACGATCAAAATTCCGGGGGGCTTGGGAGGACATTGAAGAAGAGGCTTATTTGCTGGACGGAAGGGCGACACACCCTACGTCGCGCTCGCTCTACAGCAACGGATCATAGCACATTTTCAACATGTTTTAAACTATATTTTGGGCTACCGGGTCGGAAGGAATGCGGCGATTCTGAGCGGCCCGCCACTGCCGCCCTTGATCTTCATCGGGAAAGCGAATACTTGAAATCCCTTTACTGGCAGTTTGCTCATGTCGCCGACGTTCTCGAATGCGGGAATGTTGTTGGTCATCAGCGCGACGTGAGTTTCGAACTTTGTTGACTGCCCGTAGTCGATGCTCGCTGTATCGATGCCGATAGCTTTGAACTTGCGGTTCGCGACCAGCCATTTGGCCGCGTCAGGATGCAGGCCGGGAAAATGAAGGTCCTTCACGGCGTCCGGCCCTTTCTGGTCGGTGCCGAGATATGTCGCCTTGTCGGGCCAGCGGGACGCAAAACCGGTCTGCAGCAAGATAATGCTCCATTCAGGTATCCTGCCGTTGACAGATTCCCATGCCTGGACGTCCTCGACGGTTATCAGGTAATCGCGGTCGGCGGCCGCCTTTTGCGAAACGTCGATCTTTACACCGGGAGCGATCAGCTGGGCCAACTCGATCTGGTCCGCGGTCTTCTTTCCTTCGGCAAAGTGTACCGGCGCGTCGAGGTGCGTTCCACCGTGCTCCGCACCTGAAAAGTTGTATGCAGAGTAGTAGTATCCGCCGTCGGTCATCCCTTCGGCCACGGTCGTGCGTTTGAAGGGTTCGGCCGTTACCCAATAGATCGTGTCGTCCCCGAATTCGTGCGTGAGGTCGATCCACTCGCCGCTGAGGGCATCCGTGCCGGATGTTGAACAGCCTGTGCCCGCCAATGTCAGGGCAAGTATCAAGGCGAACTTCTTCATTGTGATCCTCCCAGATCAATTGTCACCTGGCCGCAGACCTTCGCTTCTTCAGATCGAATCGATCTCCGCCGGCCAAAAGGTCCAGGGTGAGTGTACGGCGGCCGTTACGCGAGCGAACGAAAACCACCTGGGTCTTTCCCGCGACGGTAAGCCGCCGGTTGTCCTCGATCAGTACCGACGTGTCCTCGTCGATGCCGATGCCGAGCATTTTCGGATTCTCCAAAATCAATCCGAACAGCCGATTGTGTCTCTGACGAACCAGGAAATGCTGATCGAAGATCACGTTCGGCAATAGCCCGAGCCCTTTTCGCACACCGACCTTCTTTCCATCAAGGACTTTCAGATCGGCTTCGCCCGTCATCATCGGGTCCGACATCACGGCGGCACCGGCGCTCGTGCCGCCGAACGGCGTTCCGGAATTGTACTTTGCTTTGATCAATTGCAGAAGAGCGTCGTCGGCCAAAACGTCCATGATGCGATTTTGATCTCCGCCCGAGAAGAAGACACCGGTCGCATTGTTGAGCATTTCGATGAACTTTGAACG
Source organism: Pyrinomonadaceae bacterium (assembly GCA_050246275.1). Lineage (GTDB taxonomy): Bacteria > Acidobacteriota > Blastocatellia > Pyrinomonadales > Pyrinomonadaceae > OLB17. Next base: position 134,980 of record JBFWWI010000004.1, on the reverse strand, counting down.
CCGGTCGTCATCAAGCGGCCGGACCGGGGCGTGTTCCGCCATTCCGGCTCCGGCACTCTGAAGTCCCTTTTGGAGTGAAATGAAGCTTTCTTCCGGCACGCCGCTCGCCCATGTGATGACGAGGATGCGCGAGCGGGCGCCGCCGCTCCATTCGACGAATTTCTTCATCGCATCCGGTGGGCGCTCGCCGCCGCCGATCACCAGCAGCCGTTGTTGCGCAGCGGCTGAGAAAACAAAGCAGACGAGCAGGATGAGGATAGTCGGGACTACGCGTTTCATAGTTATTCAATAGAGCGGGCTTTCGCCTTTCGGGCGAGTTTTCCAGCGTTTGTGTATCCACAGCCATTGATCCGGATACTTTCGGATCACCTTTTCTATCTCGGCCGTGTAGGCCGCGGTCGTTGCGGCAATGTCGGAATCGCGGTCGCCCGTCATTGCCGGCTCGACCGGGCTGCCGTGCACCAACTCGTAGCGGCCGGTGCCCTCGTTGAATACGCAGAAGATCGGATACAGAAGCGATCTCGTTCGTATCGCCATCGTCGCCGGCCCGGCGGTCGTGCAGGCGGGAACGCCGAAGAAGGGGACAAACACACCTTCCTTCGGGTGTGCGTTCACGTCTGAGAGAACGCCCACAAACTCGCCGTTCCTGAGCAGTCTTATCGCGGTCAATGCCGAATTCGTCTTGTTCAGCGGACGGTTACCGAGGCGGGTCCTTATGGCGACGGTCAGTTCTTCGACAAGCGGATTGTCGAGCGGCCTTGCGAGGTATGCCATCGGTTCGTAAAGCGCGGCAAAGCCGAAAACGAGCAGCTCCCAATTACCCAGATGGCCGGTGGTGATCACAAGGCCGCGACGCTCGGAGCGCAAACGGTCCCAGAGATCGAGCGATGCCTGATCAAGCGTAAGATCCGCGATCGATGCGAGACTCTCGGGTGTCGCCTTTCCGAATTGGCTCACCTCGCCCAAGACGCGGCCGAGGCTGCGAAACGTGCCCCTCAGGATCTTCTCGTGTTCCGCTTCTGAAAGGTCCGGAAATGCGATCCGGAGGTTTGTGCGGCCCGTCTTTCTCAGGTTTCCCAATAGATGATAGGCAGCATTTGAGATGCCCATCGCGGCCCGAACGGCAGCGCCGCGAGGAAGCGCGCCCAGTATCCCTAAAACGGCGCGGACCACGAGGTATTCGGTCCACATCTGGATCTTGCCTTTTCTTCTTGCCATTTGCCTGTCAGAACTATATCAGTAGGCATTTGTCATCCAAATCGCAGTGAGATCAACTTCTTACACAACTCTTACAATCGCACGAGTCAATGTTTGTTAAGGTTTATATAGCACCGGAACTCTCCACATTACGACTAAGGGAAACACCACTGAATGACAAACACCGCAATATCCATCGACAAGCATGCAGGTCTCAATTGGAACACGATCGTCGCTGTAACGATCTTTCATATTTTGGCGATCGCCGCACTCTTTACCTTCAGCTGGTCAAATCTTATCGCCGCAGGGATACTCTGGTGGCTGGCCGGCAGCCTCGGCATCGGCCTCGGCTATCATCGCCTTCTGACCCATCGAGGTTTCAAGGTCCCGAAGTGGCTTGAATACACGCTTAGCATTTTCGGTACGCTCGCGCTTCAATCCGGCCCGCTTAGCTGGGTGACGACGCATCGGATCCACCATGCATTTACGGAAACGGAAAAAGACCCGCACAGCCCGCGAAGCGGAACGTATTGGTCACACATCGGCTGGATATTTCGCGGAACCTCGCAAAATCAGTCCTGGGCCACGATGCAGCGGTATTGCCCCGACTTTGCCGATGATCCGGTCCATCAATTTCTGAACAAGTATTACTACATCCCGGTCATCACCGTCGGGGTCATCCTGTTCGCCGTCGGCGGTTTCAGCATGGTCCTGTGGGGAGTTTTCTTTCGAACGGTGATGGGATGGCACTTCACATGGCTCGTTAATTCCGCGACCCATCTTTGGGGCACCCGCAGATTCGAGACCCGTGATGATTCGCGAAACAATGCATTGATCGCCGCTGTCACGTTTGGCGAGGGCTGGCACAATAACCATCATGCGTACCCGCGTTCTGCAAAGCACGGCCTAGCCTGGTACGAGTTCGATATAAACTGGGTACAGATCCGTGCGCTTGAGATCGCCGGGCTCGCGAAAAGCGTCTATGCCTACAGCGAAAAGAAGGAACGCCAGGATGCCATCGACCTGGTCAATCTGGAACCGCTGCACGAGACCGCCTGATCCACTACTGATCTCAACCGAAGGGAGCAAAAGCGAAAGTCACACTTTTACTTTTGCTCTTTTTGTTTCTATCGTTGGCTTTTGACCAATGCGGCGACGCAAGACAGCGATATTCTTCCTCGTTCTCGGCATCTGCCTCAGCGCCCTGGCGGTCGCGCTCAATGTCGGCTGGATACTCCTTAACCTTCGTGAGGTCGCTCTTCTCATTCTCGGCGTCTTCTTCTTTGCGCTGATCATCACCGGACTCGTCCTCAATACCATATTTCTCGTGCGCGAGATCCGAAGGAGCGAACAGCACGACGCCTTTTTGAACGCGGTCACGCACGAACTCAAAACGCCGATCGCATCAATAAAGCTGTACCTGGAAACACTTAAATCGCGCGACGTCGCTCCTGAAAAGCAACAGGAGTTTTACGACGTGATGCTGGCCGACAGCGACCGGTTGCTCTCCACCGTCGAACAGGTCTTATCGGCCAGCAAGACCGCCGACGCCAACAAGCACTACGAGGTGACGGAACTCGATATCGCCAAGGTCATCGAAGATTCGGCCGCGATCGTCCGCAGCCGCTACAATCTAGAGCAGGGCGCGATCCGGGTGTCGGAATCGGGCCGTGGACATATCGTCGCCGGTGATGCCGACGAGCTTCAGACCGCTTTCGTAAATCTTTTGGACAATGCCGTGAAATACTCGCGGGACGATATTCGGGTGACGGTCAAGGTCAAGGAATCCAGCATCAGTAACAGGATAGACATCTTTATACGCGATTATGGGATAGGTATCCCGTCGGCCGACCTGAAGCGCGTTTTCAAGAGGTTCTACCGTGTTTCGCAGGGAGAGAACGATCGTGTGAAAGGTACCGGCCTGGGCCTCTTCATTGTTCGCTCGATAATCAAGAAACACGGTGGAACCGTCAAGGTCGAGAGTAAGGGAGAAGGGCGCGGAACCACCTTCGTGGTTCAGTTACCAAGGGCCTAAAGCGATGAGAATTCTTATAGTCGAGGACGAAGGCCATATCGCCGCCGGGATCAAATTCAACCTGGAAGCGGAAGGCTACACTGCCGTTATCGCCGAAACCGGCGAGGCCGGACTGCAAATGGCAAAACAAGGCAAGTTCGATGCGATCGTCCTCGATGTGATGCTTCCCCGGATGAGTGGATTTGAGGTAGCCCGAGCTCTCCGCGAGTCTGAGGATTATACGCCGATCCTTATGCTCACGGCACTTGGCCGGCCCGAAGATGTGATACACGGCTTTGAGGCCGGCACTGACGATTACCTTCCAAAGCCTTTCGAGTTGAAAGTTTTCATCGCGCGTCTGAAGGGCCTGATCAGACGGAGCCGATGGCAGCGTGAAGACCCTAGGACGCCCGATGTGGTGTCGATAAACGGGCGAACGATCGACCTTTCCAATCTAGAACTCCGCGATGGCGACGAAACCCTCAGGCTCACCCTTATGGAATGCAATCTGCTTCGCTTTCTGATCGAAAATGAGGGCCGGGCCGTGTCGCGAAAGGAGATCCTAGAGGACGTTTGGGGACTGCAGGAAGATACCGACACACGAGCGATCGACAACTTTATCGTTCGCCTGCGGCGCTACATCGAAGACGAGCCCAACAATCCCAAATTTCTAAAGACGGTCCGCGGCGTCGGCTACCGCTTCACTTTGTCTCAATAGAGTTATCCCGGCGGTCAGTTGCGTGCGATGTCGGCAAGAGCAATGATCTCGACACGCCTTTTCGCTTCTTCCAGAAAGGCTTCGATGCTTGTTTCGACACGGCTCTCGACCAACTCCTCGTTCACACGCTTCCTTACCTCGTCGAGCGGCGGCACGATAGCACCCGGATTTTTCCTGCGAAATTCCGGTACCCAGATGTCCCTGTAATAGGTGGATTCGTCCTCATCGGTAACAACCACGAACGACCTGAAGCGAAAATCCAGATACTTATCGACCGCCACACGTTTCGAGATAATAGCCTCAAAATTATCGTCCCGGATCGATGTGAATCCGACCGTCCTGAGCCTCTTCTCAAATTCGGCGGCAGACGGAAAATACTTCAGAAGTTCGGCGATCTTATCTGCGATCTCCTTTTCGGTCGGAGCGGGGCGAGGCAAACGCTCGGCTTCAAGGGCAAAGATCCGTTGGTTGATCTGGGTTTGGACAGCCTGGCGGAGGTCTTCGTTGGTCGGCGGACTGAGCGGGGTACCGGGTTGGAGCGCAAGCTGCCACAGCAGGTCCGACTGCGTGATCAGTTCGGTCCTTACACCGTCGCTTACGGTCGCAACAGTCCTGTCCACAACGACTTGCGGGTAACCGGCCGCGGCCGCAACGGCAATCGCCACTGCAAGTTGGATCAACCGCGAGATGTTTCGAATCTTTTGCACTGCTATTGAGTAGATTTTGGCGTCATCATACGGAGTAGTCAACGCCTGAACCTTGCCGCCGTGGTGTTAAATGCGTTGACAAAATGCACAAAAAGTTTTTTAATCATAATAGGAAGCACGGGAACTTCCTCATCTCAGGACCGACCTATCCTTAGTCTTACCAAGTAATTCCACCCAGCACGACAAGATCCCAGGGGTTTTCGGAAGATCAAATGCCATCCCTTTCTGCAGCCAGACCGCAATCAAGGACTCTCCGTCTCTCGGGATCGGGGAGTGACAGCGCCGGTGAATTAAGATTCATATCCGACCTCGGGCGTAGCCTTCTTTTTACGGTCCACCCCAAGAAAGTTGCCTGTCGCGTCGCCGAGGCGATCCAAAGCAGCGTCGGGGCCGAGATCTGCGCCTTCGTGGCCGAACTCGAGAATATCGGCGTGGTCAGTTGTGCATACGATGCAAAGGGCGAGATCGTGTCAGAGTTTCTCGATAAAGGAAGGTTCGAAAAATGGGTCGACCTGCTCCCGCCGCAGGTGGGCCATCTTCAGGAAGATCCCAAGAGATTCTTACTCAAAGGCGAGCTGCACGGCGCCGAGTATGTCTCGCCGCTGCACATCAATGGCGAGATCAAGGGTGCGATAATCGTCGGCTATTCAGCGAAAGAGGATTTTAGCGAGGCCCGGACAAGCATCGTGGATGCGGCCACGCAGATGGCAGCGATGAGCGTCAATCTTTCGGCCCATTATGAGGCCGCGATAAACAGCTCCGTGACGCAGGCCCGCGAAGAGCATCGCCGGTTCACAGAAGCAGTCCTCGACGCCTTACCCGTGTCGCTTTACGTGGTCGATCGGGACTACCGCATCGTCACATGGAATCGCCACCGCGAGATCGGGCTTCAAGGAATTCCGAGGGATTCCGCGGTCGGCCGCAACGTCTTCGAGGTTCTTGCCCGATATCCCGAAGGCCGTGTTCGCCAGGAATTTGAAAGGGCGTTTCGCACCGGCCGTATCGAACGCATCGAGCAGCAGACCGTCGGAGAGGACGGCTCGACAAAGCATTGGGTGGTGAGCAAGGTGCCGATGAAAAGCCCCGACACCGGCGAGATCACACACGTGATCACGGTCGGTGAGGACGTGACCATGCGCGTCGAGGCGATACATGCCGTATCGCGTGCCGATAAACTGGCCGCCGTCGGCCGGCTGGCCGCAGGCGTCGTTCATGAGATCAATAATCCGCTCGCGACGATCGCGGCATGTGCCGAGGCGCTCGAACAGCGTGCCGGCGAAGGGGCATTTGACGGCTGTGAAGGGAAAGACGATCTCGATGAGTATCTCGGGCTGATCAAGAGTGAAGCATTCAGGTGCAAATCCATCACCACCGGCCTTCTGGATTTCAGCCGGCTGCGGACGGGAGAACGGCATCCGCTGGACATCAACGAGATACTCCGTTCCTCCGCAAACCTGATCTCCCACCAGAAACGCGGTGAGCAGGTAAAGATCGAATTGGAGCTTGGTGAGAATCTTCCCGAGGTTCACGCGGATGGCGGCCAGGTCCAGCAGGCCGTGATCGCCCTTGCGACCAACGCAATCGACGCAATGCCGAGCGGCGGCACGCTCACATTTCGTTCGACCGCCCAGCATCGAAGCGTGGCGATCGAGATCGAAGATACCGGCGTTGGAATACCTGCCGAAGATATGTCGAAGATCTTCGAACCCTTTTTCACGACGAAGGAGGTCGGCAAAGGGACGGGCCTCGGCCTGGCCGTCTGCTACGGCATAATCACGGACCACTCCGGGCGATTGAGCGTCCGTTCGAATGTCGGAAAGGGATCGACATTCACCATTCTGTTGCCCGTCTCGGACGGCGGGTGAACCCTCTTCCGCCACGAAAGATCCAGCTCATATACCTCACAGATCTCCCCACACTCGTATGGCTAAATTACTTGTAGTAGACGACGAAAAAAATCTTAGGCTGGTGGTGCAGAAAGAACTTGCACGTCAGGACCATGCAGTCGATACCGCCGAGGACGGCGAAGAGGCGTGGGCCAAGCTCGAATCCGAGGATTTCGATGTTCTTCTTTGCGACATCAATATGCCGCGTCTGGATGGTATGGAACTGCTTCGCCGCCTTCGCGAACGCAGCCAGAATCCGCCGGAGATAATCATGCTGACCGGCCAGGGCACCGTCGAGACCGCCATCGAGGCAATGAAGCTCGGTGCTTACGACTACCTGACCAAGCCCTATCGCATTGCCGAACTGGCCGCCCTGGTCACCGCCGCGTCAGAGAAGTATCAGCTCCGCGTCGACAACCAGAGGCTGCGGGCGCAGCTTGAACGCACCTCGGGCGGCTTGCCCGAGATCGTGGCCGAGTCGCCGCAGATGAAAGAGGTCCTGCGGCTCGTACGCCGTGTCGCGCCATCCGAAACATCCGTGATGATCACCGGCGAATCGGGCACCGGCAAGGAGCTTATCGCACAGGCCATTCATCGTTTGAGCCCCAGGAAAGACAAGCCGTTCATCGATCTGAACTGTGCGGCCCTGCAGGATACGCTGCTCGAATCGGAACTTTTCGGGCACGAGGCGGGAGCATTCTCGGGCGCGCGGACGCGAAAGCTCGGGCTTTTCGAACTTGCCAATGGCGGCACGCTTTTCCTGGATGAGGTGATGGAAATGCCGTCGCCTTTGCAGTCAAAGCTCCTTCGGGCTCTCGAAACGCGGACCTTTTTCCGTGTCGGCGGCGTCAAAAAGGTCGAGGTCGACGTGCGTTTGATCGCGGCCACCAACCGCGACCCGGAACGTGCTATCTATGACGGCATTTTCCGGGCCGACCTGATGTATCGCATCAACAGCTTTGAGGTCAATATCGCACCGCTTCGTGAGCGTCGCGAGGACATCGAGGCGCTCACCAAACACTTGTTGCACCGGATCGCCGGTTCGAATCCGCCGCAGATCTCTCATCAGGTGCTCGACGCTTTGAAGAACTACACATGGTCGGGAAACGTCCGCCAACTTCGCAACTGCCTCGAAAGGGCAGTGCTGCTGTCCGACAACGGAAAGATCACCACCAGAGAACTGCCGCCGGAAGTCGTTTACCGGCAAGAGCGTCCGCAGGTATCCGTCAGTTACAACGGAGCCTCGGCCGCCAATCCGTCTTCCTTTCAGAATATGGCCCCTACAAATCTGCGCGACGTTGAGCGTCAGCAGATACTGACCGCCCTTGAGAAAACCGGCTGGCACCGCGGGAAGACCGCAGAGCTGCTCGGCATCTCGCCCTCCACGCTATATCGCCGCCTTCGCGAGTACGACCTGGAGTCCCGATTGTCGAGGTAGCCGAATGTGCCCTGTGCGAATCCGATCCTGCCTGCTCACAGCTATGGTTGCGCTGTTCTGTGCGGTCACGGTTTCGTTCGGTCAGGCGAAGTTTGCGGGCAAGGTGATCGAGGTCGTTGACGGACGGACGGTGCAGGTCGAGACAAGCGCCGGGCGGGTCACCGTCCAGCTGCAATATATCGAAGTGCCTAAGGCGGACGAGCCCTACGGTTCGCTCGTGCGCAGCCACCTGGCAAATCTGACACAGGGAAAGCTTGTCGAATTTCAACCGGTCCGCATCAACGAATTGACTACCGTGGGAAGGTTAACGATCAACGGCATCGACCTCAGCCTTCAGCTTTTGCGCGACGGAGCGGCACGGCACGAGCCCGCCGACCGAAGCGGCCAGGCCCCTGACCAGGCGGCCGAATACGCCTACAATCAGCGAAAGGCCAGAGAGGAGAAACGCGGGATCTGGGCCGCCGTTGCCGCTGTGCAGCAGAGTGTACGGTTTAGTCCCGACGAGAGCACCGGCGGGATCAGGCACGACCTCGACAAATGGTCGGTGTTCCTGAAACCCGCCGCGCCCGCGTCTGCGGGTTCGCGGGCGAACCGCCCCGCTTCGGATGCAAGAGCATCCGGGCACTTGGCCATCTGGCCCGACGCGAATGTCAACGCCGCGCAGGATTTTTTGGGAAACTACGACCTCGCGACCCGCGAAGGATTTACTGCGACTCCCATTGGAGCCGCAAAACTCTTAGGTCCGCGCTTCGGTGCCGAGCTCGGGTTTCGCGTCGTTTTTGTTTATCGCGGCGAACCGAATGCGATCGAAGAGCGAGCGTTCATTCTGACCTTTCTATCCGAATCGGACGATCTGAAGTTTGACGGCAGGAACGAGCTTTCGCTGATCGCGGACAAGCAAAATCTCTATATCGGCAATGCAAAGCGGCTGTACCGGCGAAACGAACGCGGTGTGCAGGAGATGCTCCTGTACAGCGTCAGCCGTTCTACGTTGGAAAAGATGATCACGGCGAGGACGCTGGGCTTTCGGCTGCCTCGGTCTTCTGGGACCATCGATACCCGGATCCAGCCGTCACTCAAACAACTGCTCGAACTTTCAAATTGATCGCGGCTTCGGAAACACTCTGTTATTCAAGACGAAAAAGATAACGCTGTTCGGATAACGGCATCAGCTTCTCGGTAAACCGGCGCTTAGAACCGGTCAGCGCCTTGCGGAGCGCCGGCCCGCCAAACAGAAGCGACGGATCGCGGCCGGACCATTTCAGGAGCTTTGGAAGCACCGCAGAAAATCTATCGAGTGCACGGCAGCACGCGATGGCTCCTGCAGGTTTGGGAATCTCGGAGAATTGTTTGTTTACAACTGCCGCCCGGTGCACGAGGCCCAGCTCTTCGACCACCGACCGCAGAAACTCCGCCTTTTTCGCTTTTGATTCGATCAGCACGCCGGTCAGATCGTCCCGGACGATGAGGCATGGCACCGAAGGAAATCCGCCGCCGGGGCCGACGTCGGCCAGCCGCGCTCCCTCGTCCAAAAACTCGAGCATCGTTAGCGATTCCAGGATGTGTCGGACCGCGAACTCCGCCGGCGTACACGGAGCGACCAGATGTAGCATCGGATCATGCTCGCGCACGAGTGCATGATGCTCGGCCAATAGCTCGATCTTCTCCTCGGCCAGATCGAGATCGAAACTGCCCTGGTTTTGCTTTATTGCCTGCTTGATCGCCTCACGCATCTAGATTTGAGTTTCCCCCGAAAGGTGCCGCGAGCGCAATTCGTGTCACGTTTCACAACCCTTCAGGCTCTGCTTTAACATCCACGGACAAAATAAATGAGATGGGGGCATTTGCCATTTCACTGCAGTTCCTTCGCATGCGGAATAAAATCGCCTCGAACGAATATCCTTATGAAATGAAACACGTCGTTCGGAGGGAGTTATGATCTGGAGATCTCTGCGGCCTTATGCATCGGTCGCTATTGTTTGGCTTGCAGTCACCGGGTGCGCATATTCGCAGGGAGAAGATGGCAACAATCGGATCAAGGGTGCAGCTTCCGGTTGGAGAACCAACACTGAAAAGCGCTCGATCGAGCTAAGCGAACTGATGTCGGGCGGTCCGGCGAAGGACGGCATTCCCGCGATCGACGATCCCAGATTCGCAACGGTCGCCGACGCACAAAAATGGCTGAAGCCGAACGAGCCGGTCATCTCGTTAAAGATCGAGAACGAAGCGCGTGCGTACCCGCTCCAGATCCTGATCTGGCACGAGATCGTCAATGACCGGGTAGGCAAGAACCCCGTGCTTGTGACATTCTGCCCTCTCTGCTACACGGCTATTGTTTTTGACCGGCGGCTGGACGGAAAGGAGCACAGCTTCGGTGTCTCCGGAATGCTGCGGCATTCCGATATGGTGATGTACGATCGTGAGACTGAAAGCTGGTGGCAGCAGATCACTGGCGAAGCGATCGTCGGAGATCTGACCGGCAAGACGCTAAAGCAGTTTCCTACTCAGATAATCAGCTTTGAGCAATTCGCCGATGCCCATCCGACCGGGAAAGTCCTATCGCGAGAGACCGGCCATGTCCGCGATTATGGCCGGAATCCTTATGTCGGCTATGACGACATCGATGACGTTCCGTTTCTATTTAAGGGAGCAACTGATAAGCGCCTTCGGCCGATGGAAAAGGTTGTCGTGGTCGATCTCGGTTCGAAAGCAAAAGCCTACCCTCACTCGATCACGAAGGAAAGAAGGGTCGTGTACGACCGGATCGGATCGACCGAGATCGTGATCTTTCATTCCGACGGGGCCAGTTCGGCGCTCGATCAGGCGCGGATCAGCGAATCGAAAAATGTCGGTTCGACGGGTGTTTTCGAGCCGATGGTCGGCGGGCAAAAACTCACGTTCTCTTATGACAAGGGCCAGTTTGTGGATCAGCAGACCGGGTCGCGGTGGAACATCCTCGGGAAGGCCATAAGCGGCAAGCTCAAAGGAAGCGAGCTAAAACAGCTTCGACACGGCGATTATTTTGCATTCGCCTGGCTGGTCTTCAAACCCGAGACCGAGATCTTCTTCGAGCCGAAATAAGGTAGAGCTAACCGCAACTAAGAAAAATTAATCGTTCGATGGAATAATATTCAAAAGTCCGCACTTAACATCATCGGAAGCCAGATAAGGGAAGCCGAATAGATAGCTTTCAAAACGAGCCAGAAAGTTTCCCTGAGGCCTCTGACAAGTCCCAAAGTCCCAAAGTCCCATTCCAAGTCCCAAGAAATAGTCCCATCTAAGCAGGGCACCCGTGTGTCTGCTTTCGAACAAAAACTTTACGTAAGGAGCAAAGCGATGAGTAGATTTCTACAATTGTTCTCGGTCGTGTCGCTGTTCGCGATAGGACTGACTTCATCGGCCTTTGGGCAGGAAAGGACCGGTGACATTGACGGAACGGTAAACGATCAAAACGCGGCGGCCATTGCGGGCGCCGATATTGAGGTAAAAGGGCTGGATATCGGATTCAGCCGGACGATAAAGGCGAGTGATAATGGCGGCTTCAAGGTGCTTCAAGTACCACCAGGCAGATATTCGGTGACGGCACGAGCGGCGGGTTTTCAGACGGTGACCTCCGAAGTGTTGGTCTCTCTCGGGCAAAGCGCCACCGTTCGGTTCAATCTGCCCGTCGAGTCGGCAAGTGCTACGGTCGACGTTTCGGCGGCAGACGTTGCGACGATCGACACAGGCAGCAATCGGATTCAAACGAGCATCGGCGAGCGTCGCATAGAACTTACGCCCAAGGCGAGTGTAAATTTTGCAGGGGTGCTGAGGGTCTCGCCCGCGGTCCGCGAAGAACCGCTGGGAGCCGGTTTCAATATCGATGGTGCCAGCGGGGCCGAAAATACCTTCACAGTTGACGGGTTGGAAGTGACGAACTTCAGGACGGGCCAACTTCGAAACGTCCAGAACGTCTCGAACGACACCGTGAGCGAGGTTCAGGTCAAAACAAGCGGCTTTGAGGCTGAATATAGCGGCGCGACAGGCGGCGTAGTTAACGTCGTGACAAAAGGCGGAAGCAACCAGTTCCACGGTAATTTCGGGCTTTCGTTCAACTCTGACAGGTTTGACGCAGATACACGCCCTATTCTGAGAGGCTTGACGGACCGGGTAGAATACATCTCTCCCGCCAGGTCGAGCAGCGGAACCTTTCTAAATCCACCAGATGACGAATTCACTAATGTTTTTGCAACGGCAAATCTCGGCGGCCCGATCATAAAGGACCGCGTTTGGTTTTTTGGCAGCGTAGCTCCACAGTTCTTTGATAGGCGGAGGACGACCGTATTTCAGGATGGAACAAGAGACTCGAATCTTGAAGAACAGAGAAACGACTATTTCTTTGGACGCATAGACGCACAAGTGATCGATAATCTTCGCGTGACGGGAACCTATTCGCACTCGCCGCAGACGATCAACGGGAACCTTCTTGCATTTGGGGCGACCTCGCCGATCCCAAATCTAAGCGAGCGAGGCGGACGGGTGAACGCGACGAATTTCACATACGGGGCGACATTTACACCGACGCCGAATTGGGTGATAAGCGTAAGGGGCGGACGCGGGTTCCTTAACGAGCTGGACGGCTCATATGGTGTTCCAACCGGCTTTCGCGTGCGGTGCCTCGGTAGCCAGACATCACTTGATACTCTACCGGGTTTCGGTTGCGGAACTGAGTCCGCCACCCGGCCGGGTGGGTCGGTCGGTTTCGATAACATAGGAAACACGTCAAATATCTTTAAGGACGTTTCGATCCGCAACACTTTCGACGCCGATGCTCAGGCGCTAATAAATAACTTCGGCGGCCGACATATCCTTAAATTCGGCTATCAGCTGAACCGTCTCGAGAATGATGTTGACTCGGGTTTCTTCAATCTCGGACAGTTCGCATTCTTCTTTGGCCAGACGGCCTTCGGTATCGGCAGCTCATTGGGCAACGCTCAGTTGACCAGGTTCGGTACGGTCGGGGAAACCTCAAGCAAGAACCAGGGCCTTTTCGTACAGGACAGCTGGTCGCCCCTACCTCGGCTGACGTTGAACCTTGGCATCCGGATCGAGAAGGAAGACGTCCCGTCATTCTCGGCAAACGGTGTACCGATCGAGTTTGACTTCAATGACAAGATCGCGCCTCGTATCGGCGGTGCGTATGATGTTTTCGGTGACGGAAGGACAAAGGTTTTCGCCAGTTATGGATTGTTCTATGACCGATTCAAATACGAACTTCCGCGGGGATCGTTCGGCGGTGATCAGTTCCTGAGAACATTCATTCCTATCCTTCCGACCGATAACGTCAACACGTTCACAAGCATTCAGAGTGTCCTGGACGCGGCAGCTCAGCGGGGCGGCATCACATTGGATTTTCGTGTTCCCTCGAACGACCCGTCGGACAATCGGATCGACCCGGACTTGAAGCCCCAGAGGCAAAGCGAGTTTACGGTCGGCGTAGAGCAGGACCTTTCGGCGTTCGGAGGTGTAGTAGGCAGGATCTTCAAAGACACGGTTCTAAGGGCCCGGTATACTCATAAACAGGTGGACGATGCGATCGAGGATGTAGGATTCTTTGATGATCAGGGAAATGAGAATTTCTTTATCGCGAATCCCGGACGCGGCGTTGTCGCGCAGCCGTTTGCGTCAGGGATACCGGCAACGCCCGATGCCGAGCGGAAGTATGACGCGTTCGAGATCGGCCTCGACAAGCGATTTTCTGACAACTACTATTTCAGCGGTACGTACACCTATAGCCGACTGAAAGGAAACTTCTCCGGCCTTGCGAGCTCGGACGAAAGGGGGCGTTCAAGTCCAAATGTCAATCGCTTCTTCGATCTGCCGTTCCTCGGGTTCGATGTGAACGGTAATCCTGATAATGGGCGCTTAGCCACCGACCGGCCGCATGCCGTAAAGATCTTCGGCGGATATTCCTACGACTGGTTCAATAAGAACAATAACACGACAGATTTCTCGGTGGCCTTTCTTGGAACGAGCGGTTCGCCGATATCCACCCAGGTCTCGCTCTTCAATGCAAACACTTTCGTCTTTGGGCGGAACGACCTTGGAAGGACCGAGACATTTACGCAAACCGACTTTGCGGTCACCCATCGTTACAGGTTTGGTGCAGATAAGAGGTATAGCATCGCGTTAGAGGCAAACTTCATAAACCTGTTTGACGAGGATAATGTCACCGATGTCTTCAATGTTCTGGCTGTGGGCAGCCTGGCCGGTCAAGAGAGTGGATTCAATCTCTTCAACAACTGTCCGGGCGGGGTTTGCGACGAACTGAACACGATCAGGGCGATCTTTAACGGAGGAATTCGAGACCAACTTCTTAACCTGGTTAACAATCAGGTTCAGATAGGCACAGATAGTGGCGGGCAGCCCGTTTTTGAGACGATAACGCGCGACGCCAGGTACGGGCAGCCGCTCAGTTTTCAGCAGGGCAGGCAGGTGCGTCTTGGTTTTCGATTCTCATTCTGAGGCGAGACCCGAAACACTCGATAGAGTTGGAAGGAAGGCTGTCCGCCAGGGCGCCTTCCTTTCTTATTATGGGCAAATGGAATAAAAGATAGCTTGCGGAGTATGTTTCTAGTGCTTCTCTAAAAAAAGAGTGAGGTAACGAAGTGACTAAAGGTAAATCGATAATTTCATGGATCATCCAGATTCTCATTGCGGCACTTTTCCTGATGATGGGCGGTCAAAAGCTTATGGGGGAGGCCGAGGTGACCGCAAATTTCGCTCGTTGGGGCTTTCCGAGCTTCATGCAGTACATCATCGGATTCTTTGAGGTCTTGGGTGCGGTCGGGCTGCTCATTCCCCGCCTTGCAGGGCTCGCGGCGACAGGGCTGATCCTCATCCTGATCGGCGCACTTGCCACGCATCTTATGCACAGCGAGTTCGGTATGGCGCCGGTCCCGGTTGCCGTGATGATCCTTCTCGGTGTTGTTGTATATTTGCGAGGACTGCCTTTCCTCTCGCAACAGAAGGAAACGGCAGGTTGACCATGAAGTTCAAGGCTCCGAGCAAGTGGCGCTCCTGGTTATTTTTTGGGATAGCCGCCGTATCCATCTATTTCCTGAATGTCGAGGTGCAGAGCTACCTCGGCCGAAGAGCGATCGAGAACACGGGACTTAAGAGTGTTGCCTTTGACGAGGCGACCGTCCGGTCCGCGAATGAAGGGAAATTGATCCTTGCGGAGGTTTCGGCCGTTTGGTGTTCGAGCTGCCGCCGGCTCGACAACGAGGTCTTCGCGGATCCTGAGGTCAAGCGCGCGATCGACAAGCGATTCATCTTTTCGCGGATCGAATACGAATCGGAAGAGGGAGAGCGGTTCATCGAGAAGTACCATGTGACTGGCTTTCCGACGCTCTTCCTTATCCGTCCGGACGGGACCATTGCCAAACGGCTTCAAGTCACATTCTCTCCCAAAGAATTTCTTGCACAGCTTGACCGATGAGGCAGGTCAATGGGAATCCGGGGCGGCCTTCGCGTCAATAAAAGAGAACAGATGCCGAAGATCCTTAGTGTTTTCGTTCTGCTGTTTGGAGCGTTGTGCCTTTACATTCCCTCAGTATGCGGGATGAAGGCTGAGGCTGAGGCGACCGAGCCGTGCGCGAGCCGCAGCGTAAGTGCGGAAGATGCGGTCGAAAGAACCCGTGAGATCGTCAAGGAAGCTGTTAACACATCTTTTCCGGAGCTAAGAAAGTACTCGATCCGGATCAAAACGATGAGAAAAGAGGCGACCTATTTCGAGACGCGATTCTCGATCTCCCGCTATCTTGCCTTTCGCGGGCTCCGGATCATAATGAGTGTAAACCCGTGCGTCTTCGAGCTGGGAGCCCCGCTCGATGGGATCCGGGCGATCATCGCCCATGAACTTGGGCACGCCGATTATTATCGGCGAAAGAACTTCTTCCAGCTGGTTTCGTTGGTCAGGTTGGTGAACGGTGATTCTTCCGTGAATTTTGAACGCAAGACTGACCTCGTAGCGATCGAGCGTGGTTACGGCGATGGTCTGATCAAATACCGCAAGTGGCTCTATCAAAACATCCCGCAAGAGAAGGTCGCGCCAAAGCGGCGAAGTTACTTCACACCTGAGGAGATCGCACTGCTGATCCCCGCAATGGCCAGTAGGCCCGAGCTGCGGGGTAAGCTATCGAGGAAAGTTCCACGAAACATCGCCGAGCTCCAGAGGGCATTGGAGCGATGAAACGAGGAACTGAGAAACTGATGAGCCCGGAATGTTCCCCTGCCAAACCTCGGCATACCGCGGCGATCGAACCCGGGAGGCGGGGGACCTTGTCCAGCCGCTACACGGTCCGACTCGCAACGACGCAAAAGGAAATTGAATCGGCACTCAGGCTGCGATATGACGTATTCAACGTGGAGCTGGCCGGTCAAAGCCCGAGAGATGATATCTTGCGCCTCGAATACGACAAGTTCGATTTCGCGTGCCGGCATCTGATCGTTGTCGATGAGCAAACGGGTGAGACCGTCGGGACATACCGGCTCAATTCGCTGGAAACAGCCGGGGCGGCGAGTGGATTCTACTCTTATGGTGAATTCAGCATCGAAGACCTGCCTGAGGCCGTCCTGGAGAAGTCGATCGAAATAGGCCGCGCCTGTATCGCCCGGGAGCACCGAAATACCAAGGTCCTCTTCCTGCTATGGAAGGGCCTGGCCGACTATCTGCGAAAAACCGAAAAGCGATATCTTTTTGGATGTTGTTCCATCTTCACGACGGATCATTCGGAAGGATGGGATGTGTTCCGAAAACTTATGCGCGACGGATTTCTCCATCAGAGCCTGACCGTCCGGCCGCGCGCGGAAAAGACCTGCCGTCAGGACGGGGTCGCGGACATAGACGACCACCTCGAACTGCCGCAGCTTTTTAAGATGTATCTTGCGATCGGCGCCAAGATCTGCGGCGCGCCGGTCGTCGATCCTGAATTTGGGACGATCGACTACTTTGTTGTCTGTGACGTCGAGAATATCAACGAAAAGTATCGCAGGTTGTTGCTCGGTTGAACTTCGGGTCAAATAAAAACCCCAGGTATTTTCGATGTTTAGCGCGCTTTCGGTCAGGCCGGGACGTGAATATCTAGCGCTGGTGAGTGACCGTTCCCGCGTTGCTATTGAGAAGCAATTTCGCAAGGGCAGCGACGGATGTTCGACGCCGGCCGAGAGCGCAATTGGCCGAGCCGATCTCGAATGCCAAACGCCATTGCCTGAAAAGGATCCGGTATGCGTCGAGCAAGCTGTACCGAGGGTCGTAGATATTGGTGGATTCGCTCGTTACACCGTTGAGCTCGACGATCTTGAATTTCCCTTCACCCATCTGTTCGAACGATCTCGCACGAAGATCGAATCGTCCAAAATAGAATCCGCTATAGCCGCCGCAGATGTCATTTATCGCGCCCTCAAGTGCCGGCGTTCTTAACCACGATCCGTCGAGAAAGATCGCTCCGCGCGAATGGGTGCCGATATCGATTATCTGCACTTCCTCACCACGAGCCGGCACCCGGTCGAGCCTATCTGAATTTTGCTCAAAGTACTTAGCGGCCAGGCAGACGGATCGGTCGTCGCTAAGGATCAGTTCCTCAAGACTGGATGTTCCATTCCCCATCAGCTTCGGAAATCTTTTTTCCGTGATCGAGAATATCTCGCCGCGTTCGTGGCCCGGATGGCGAAAATAGAAAACGCTCGCTTCGACGCCGTCCGCGAATTCCTGAAATATCATGTTCTGATCTATTGTGGTAAGTCTTGCTTTAAGCTCCGCTAGATCGCGAACTATCATCACGCCTTTGCCCCGCTCACCGGCATCCGGCTTGAGTACGAGAGGGAAATCCAGATCGTGCTCGCTAATAAAGAAACGCGCCTGGTCGATCAACTCGTCGCTGGAGTGACTGACATCAAGCATTAAATGCCGCAGCAAAAATGGCGACGCTGCGGCCGAAGTTTGCAGGTCGGCGTAGATCTCGTTCTTTGATTCGCCGACGAAACCGCTTGCGGGTATAGCGGGATTAGCGCATGTGAAGACAGTCAAGCTGCGGTGTCTGATCGCGAGAAGCAACACGTAGAAGACGACCGGAAGATAAAAGATCTTGAGCGGCCAGAATTCCCATCTGACAATTCGCTTCATACGGCCGATCAGCAGTCGTCGTTTTTTCCAGGAAAGCAAATTCATCGAAAACTTGAGAGCTATGATGCCCGCGACGAATCCGAGTACGGCGTACGGCGAAAGCCAACTCGAGGCGTATGTTGTGGATCCGACCAGAAGCGGGGTCCAGATCGCCGATGCAACTAGGAAAAAGAACGTGAACTTCCAAAAATTCGTTCGAAGAAATCCGGCTGCCAGATAAGTGGGCAACCGTGAACCGGTGACGAACCGGCTCAGAAATATCGCCTCGGCCCCGCGGTCATCAAGCCATCGGGATGCCTTGGCGAGGGAGTTCTCCGAGACTAGTTTTGAGAAGAATCCGATGTTCAGGATCCTTCTACCCAGTATTCTGCCGGTCCAGTAGAGCAATAGATCGCCGACGAAGATCCCAACAAAGCAGGCCGAGAGTGCAAGCGTGAAAGATATCCGTGATTGTCCCGCGAGAACACCCGCGGCCAAACATGTCGCATCCTCGCTCACGAATGTGCCGGCCACGATCAAAAAAAAGACAATGACCGGCGACGCCCCGACCAAGGCATCGAGACCACCCGATCGAAATAGGTCAAACAATTCCATGATCAAGATGCATGTCCGTACCCGGGTTAATCCTGAAAAGTGTGAGCGGTAAAGTCTGTCCTCTGTTCGGCCCAGAATCTCAATGTCGAAGGAGCGACACCAAAATCGGCTTTGACGTTAACGCCCAGCGACCTCAGTTTCTCCGCTATCATGGCATGATGATGGACCGTGTGGCTGTGAAGGAACTCAAGTTCTCGAGCCACAGACGAAGTATGACAAACGCACGGGTCGACCTCCGACCGAACCAAGACCATTGTCTCAAGCGTCTCGTTAGGCAGCGCCTTCATTCGGCATATCAATCGTTCGAATCGCTGCACGGCATAAAGTCGGCTCCTCTCGACTCTCTCATCGCGCTCACGGTTGCCGTAATCGATCGTCCCGGTTTCCAGCCCCTTGAGAAAATTGGCACCAACATCAAGGTTATGCCGGAAATGGGCACCGATGCTCCCTCTGTCCTCCGAGGTTCCGGCATAAAGGTCGTCTTCGAGACTTTTTATGAGCCGGATCGCGTGACCGAACTCATTCAAAACGCTTTCGATCAAATGGCTCCGTGATTCGATTATAGGTAACACGTCTATCATGCATTGACGGCCATAAGATCTGGTGCCGGTCTGTATTGTAATATATCCAAAAGGCCCCAACTTATTCCCGCTGACCTGCCAATGGTACTCCTCAATACGCCTCGATCCCAGCGTTCTCAATAGATCTATTTGAATCTGGTTTCTCAGAGTTTACCCGTTTTCCTTGGATCCTCGACATCCGGAATAAATCTGTCACTGCTTTGCCTTCATCCAGTGATGAAAGACCTTTCGGGAGGATTCTCAATGATAGGCATACGATCTCGGATCGAAGCACCGCTGATATCTCAAGAAGGAAGGCCGCGGCGATTGACACCCTTTTGGACGATCGCAAGCGTTTTCGCCTTGATCCTGAACATTGCTTTCGCAAGCCCAGCGCAGAACATCCCCAGTTCTGAGAAGGACGGGCGGCTCGTCGAGCAGCAGAAGATCCTTGCGGGATCCGACGATCCAGGCAAACGTGCGGACGCGGCCAGAGCTTTGGGCCAACTCGGCAGCGGGAAGGCTGTCAAAGCTCTTTTGAGAAGTCTGGAAGATGATGAAAGGGAGGTTCGCGAACAAGCTATCTTGGCCCTCGGCCAGCTTCGCTCTAGAGATGCGGTTCCACCGCTCATCAATATTTTGCAAACCAATGAGGATCTGCGTCTTCGATCGGCTTCGGCGTTCGCTCTTGGACTGATCGGTGACCGTCGAGCCGTAGTGCCGCTGGTCGCTGAACTCAAAAACTCGACTGAGGACTCGCGAAAGAACATCATTGTAGCGCTGGGCCTTCTTGGCGATCCACGGGCCGTTAAACCGCTGCTGTCCATACCGCATGACGCTGAACACAAGGGCTGCGCGCCGATCGCCATCGCCCTCGGCCAGATCAAAAGCGGCGTACCCTCCGACAAACTATTCTCCTGGCTCAACGGTGCTGAGGGGGATATCTGCCCCAATGCAGCAATTGCGCTCGTTTTGATCGGCGGCAAAAAGCAGGTCGGCCCACTGATCCAGGTCTTAGCAAGCGAAGATCCGATCTCAAGACGGAGTGCTGCGTTCGCATTGGGATCACTGAAGGACAAACGAGCAGTTTTACCCTTGATCGCTTTGCTCAATGACGTCGACGTCAAGGTACGTCTGAACACGATCGAGGCTTTGGAACTGATCAGGGACAAAAGAGCGGTCGAACCGCTTGAGAGGGTAGTGCTCTCGGACCGCGACCAAGACGTCAGGGTGCGCGCGGCCGAGGCGATAAAGGTCATTCTCGCCGGTGGGAATCGATCCGCAGCACACTCGTATCTACCGATCTCTGATCTGCCGCTTTCTTAGAGGCCCGGGTCTTATGAATACGAATATCAAATATATCTATATAACAATACCGCTTACTTTATTCTTGATCTTGGGCGGCTTTTCATCGGTCAGGGCCCAGAGCGGCACAAGTGTTTTGAAGGGTGAGATCACGACGGTCGGACCTGACGGAAATCCCACGAGTTTGCCGGGAGCGAAGGTGATACTGACCCGACTTCAAAACGAGCCGCAAGCTACGCTGTTATCGGACGAGACGGGAAACTACGAATTCACGCGCCTGAGTGCCGGTACCTACTCGCTTGAGATCTCGCTCGAAGGATTCTCGGTGATAAAGAAGACGGTGATCATTGGCGACGGCCAGGCCGTGACCGAGGATGCAAGGCTCGAGCTCGATGGTGTGCGTGCAGACGTTACGATCACTTCGGATCAGGATGGGATCAATGTTACCGATGCGACGGTCACAGAGACCATCGGCTCAAGAAAGCTGCAAAACACACCGCTATTTGAGGAGAAGTTTCAGGAAGCTTTACCGTTGATCCCGGGCGTCATTCGCGGCCCCGATGGCCTCATCAATATAAAGGGCTCTCAAGCGTCGCAGAGCGCGACTCTGCTCGGGAGCGCGAACGGCGATGACCCGGTGACGGGCAATATGGCGATCGATCTGCCGCTTGAAGCGGTCGAATCGGTAGAGGTTGTTTCAAATCCGTATTCTGCGGAGTATGGAAATTTCAACGGCGGAGTGGTCAAAGTTCAAACCCGCTCCGGATCGAATGATTGGGACTTTCGCTTTACAAATTTCTTCCCGAGGCTTAGGGAGCGCGGCGGATCTATTCGCGGAATTGAATCGATCAAGCCGCGTCTCAACTTCGGCGGACCGCTCAAGAAGGACAAGCTTTTCTTTTTTCAGAGTTTTGAGTATAAGTTCGTGCAGACGCGTGTTGAGAGCCTGCCGGAGCTAGAGAGCGATACAAAGCTCGAGAGCTTCGACAGTTTCACGCGCTTCGATTACAACTTCACTGACAGCCACCGCCTGAACGCGACGTTCGCGCTCTTTCCGCAGAAGCTAGACTTCGTAAATCTCAACACGTTCAATCCACAGGCCGCGGCGGCAAACCTCCACCAACGCGGCTGGATGGCGGCCGTCAATGACCAATACGTGACCACAAAAGGCGGGATATTGCAGACCACCTTCAGCGTAAAGCAGGCAGATGCGGATGTTTTTGGCAACAGCACCGAGGTTTTTACGATCGCTCCACAAGCAAATTCGGGCGGGTTTTTCAACCGTCAGAATCGCGAGAGCCTACGCTATGAGGCGCAGACGGTTTACAGCCTGCCGACCGTCGAATGGAACGGACAGCATTTAGTGAAATTTGGCGGAGGCTTCGGCTACACGACCTTTGACGGATCGTCGGTAAATGAGGATGTGCGCATCGTGCGCGCTGATGGATCTTTGAATCAGCTTCAAACTTATTTGGGCAACGGTCTATTGAGCCGTAATAAGTCCGAGCTCGGCTTTTTCGTGCATGACAAATGGACGATCGATCCGCATCTGACACTTGATCTGGGCGTGCGGTTCGACCGCGACAATCTTGGCGAGACCCTTAACCCTGCGCCGCGTCTGGGATTCGTATTCTCGCCCTCGGTTGACAACAAGACCGTTATTCGTGGTGGCGTGGGCGCATTTTTCTCAAAGATCCCCATAAATGTCGGGGTTTTCGAACAAGGCCAAAGCGTGTCGATCCGCCGGTTTGCCGCCGATGGGGTCACGCCGGTAGATGAAACTCTCTTTCAGAAAGTCCTTGAGAATGGCGATATCGAAACGCCGTACAGCATCGGCTGGAATTTGCAGCTGGACCGGGAGTTCTCCGATCGCTTTCTGGTGCGAATAGGTTATGAGCAGAGAACAACCAGACGCGACTTTATCCTGAGGCCTGTTCTGGGCACATCGCCTGATGACGGTGCCTATGTGCTTGGAAACGACGGAAGGTCGAGCTATCGCGAGTTGCTCCTGATGACGCGCCTCAGATTGCAGGGAAACCGAGATCTATTCTTTTCATATACTCGCAGCCGCGCGGTAGGCGACCTCAACACGTTCGGGAGTTTTGGGGGCAATATCCAAAATCCGATCCTCCGTGCCAACGAGTATTCGCGCCTGGCCTTTGATTCTCCAAATAGATTTCTTTTCTGGGGTGACATCGGTCTGCCATTCGGACTTACATTCACGCCGGTGATCGACTGGCGGACCGGGTTCCCATATTCGATCGTTGACGAGAACCAGAATTTCATCGGCCCCCGCAATTCTGACCGCCGCTTTCCCGATTTCTTTTCTGCGGATGTTCAGGTACTCAAGGATTTCAAGGTCGGCTTTCGCGGCAAGGAGTATAAACTGCGGGCAGGAGTAAAATTCTTCAACCTTTCGAACCACTTTAACCCGCGGGATGTTCAGAACAACCTGGACAGCCCGGACTTCGGCGCTTTCTACAATGGGGTCGGCCGCCGTACTAGATACAAGTTCGAAATAGTCTTTTGATATAGTGATGTTGGTCGTCCGCTCCAAGAGGGGTCTCGTATGAAAGAATTTTCAAAACCGATCCTCCCGTTGCTTTTTTTGACGCC
Source organism: Pyrinomonadaceae bacterium (assembly GCA_050246275.1). Classification (GTDB taxonomy): domain Bacteria; phylum Acidobacteriota; class Blastocatellia; order Pyrinomonadales; family Pyrinomonadaceae; genus OLB17. Next base: position 111,780 of record JBFWWI010000004.1, on the reverse strand, counting down.
ATTGGTATCTGCATATGTTGGCGGCCTCGTCCTCGACGGTGCGGGTGTTTCAGCTGCGGAGGGAGAGAATTAATGACCGAAAGAAGTCCGCTGCCAGCCGGTTCCGACCGGCGTGATTTTTCTGATCTGACCGCGTTGTTCATCGGCTGCACTCTAAAGCTCTCGCCCGAGGTTTCGCACACCGAAGGGCTGATGAAGAAGTCGATCTCGATCATGGAGGAGCACGGTGTAAAGACCGAATTGATCCGTGCAGTCGACCACAATATCGCACCCGGCGTGCAGCCGGATATGACAAAGCACGGCCACGAACGTGACGACTGGCCATCGATCAGCGAAAAAGTGATGGCCGCAGATATCCTTGTGATCGGAACGCCGATCTGGCTGGGGGATAAGTCGTCGGTCTGTGCCCGGGTGATCGAGCGATTGTATTCCGAGTCGGGGAAGACAAACCAGTTCGGTCAGTATATTTATTACGGCAAGGTAGGCGGCTGCATCATTACCGGAAATGAGGACGGAATAAAACACTGTGCAATGAACATTCTTTACTCGCTTCAACATCTCGGCTATGTTATCCCGCCGCAGGCAGACGCCGGTTGGATAGGCGAGGCGGGCCCAGGTCCGTCGTACCTTGATCCGGACTCGGGCGCCGAAAAGAATGAGTTCACCCAGCGAAACACTACGTTCATGACGTGGAACCTGATGCACCTTGGATCGATGCTCAAAGAAAATGGCGGAATTCCCGCTTACGGCAACCAGCGAACCGAATGGGACGCCGGCGCCCGCTTCGACTACCCGAATCCGGAATACCGGTGAAATACCGAAAAATAGTGGCAGCTTAATATATCTATGGCCTGGATCAAAACAATCCCATTCAAGGAAGCGGATAAGAAACTACGAGAGGCAATTCGAGGACAGCGAGAACTCTATCCGCCCGAGTACGCGACGCCTACGAGCGAGAACGAGGAGTCGATCGTTACGACGCATACGCTGATACCGGATGCGCTGCTACACGCATTCGCGACCTTCGGGGCGTTAATGTCCCCGGACCTTCCGCTGTCGCGCAAGGACCACGAAATGATCGCGACGGTCGTTTCGATCAAGAACGATTGTCATTATTGAGTGCAAGCGCACGCAGAGTTGCTGCGTAGAGTCACCAAAGACGATCTTTTGGTTGAGGCGATCCTCAACGAATATCGAGGTGCGCCGATCTCCGAAAAGGAACTCGTAATGCTCGATTATGCCGTCCAGCTTACCACCGATGCTACAAAGATCCGGCCGGAAACGCTCGAGCAACTAAGATCCTTCGGCTTCGACGACACGGCGATCTTGCAGATAACCTTGATCGCCTCTTGGTTCAACTATATCAACCGGGTCGCAGACGCTTTGGGGATCGGAAGGTGATCGAACGCAAAGCGAAATTCGATCTTACGGTGTGAATACGATCTCCGGCGGCGGGCCCCATGTTTCGATGTCGGTCGCTGCGAGTATCGGATACCTTGACGATATCCCGCCGATCTGCGGTGTTCTATGGGCTAGGATCACCCGAGAAATAGAGGTTTGGCGGATCGCGAACGAACAAAGGAAGCACGGCTCGTGGGTAGAGAAAAGCGTACAGCCGGACAGGTCGTTGCTCCGCGTTACCTTGCTCGCTTTTTGTATCACCGTCAACTCCGCATGGGCAAATAGATCCAAGGTTCTATTCTGTTCCCCCGCCGATGCGATGATCTCGCCATTCTCCGCGATGATCAGACTCCCGACCGCGGTGTCTCCGCGTTCCCTGGCTTCGACCGCAAGCTCGAAACACTTCTCCATCAGCGTCGTAAAGCGGTCCATCATTTGCGGTCTCGATCGGCGATCGGATCTTGGATCCGTCCAGTTGACGACTGGAGCAAACGCTTCGCCTCTTCGCTCGTATAGCGGGGCGTGATGTGCTGAGGACAGTTCCAGTCAAACGCCTCGACGTGAAGAATCATCGCACGCTCTATCTTCGCCGGGTAGTCAGGGATCGCCAAGCGCTCGATAAGCTCCGGAGCATCGTTCGCGTTGACGACGTCGATGGTCGCGTAGACCTTCAAGCGGCGGCGATCGGCATAATCCATCAGGATCAAGGCCGCTTGGTCGTTCGCTCTAAGATTCCCGACGCTGACGTACTGCATATTTCCCCGGAAATCGGCATAGCCTAATGTTTTTGCGTCCAGAACTCTCAAGAAACCGGCCGGTCCGCCGCGAAACTGTACATAGGGGTAGCCGTTCTCACCCACGGTCGCGATATAAAAGCTATCCCGGGTTGCTATAAAATCCGCTTCGGAGAATGTTAACTCCGTCCCGCGAGAAGCCTTCTCCATTCGCTCATACTGCCTACGCGAGCCATACTGTTCCTGCTCTTCTTTGACCGACGAAGTGAACGCGATCTCAGCATAATTTTTTGCCATCTCGAAATCCCCCTTTTGAATTGAGGCGAAGTTCGCGCCGAACCTCACCTCGATCCATTGAATGTTAAAAGGTCAAAATGTTGTAACCTTCCTCGGTCAAACGTGCCAGGCTCGGCAATCCCGAAGTATTCGGAACAGCGTTTTCCGTTATCAATTCCAATCCGCATTCGACTGCACCCTCGCGGGCACCAAATACGTCGGCACAGCCGCAGGAAACGCCGGTCACCTTGTCCTTGACTTCCGCGAACAGTCCGTGTGCGGGATGCTCCGGATCGACCAACTCGCTAGCCCAGCGAGTCCCCGCACCTTGAAAGAGTATTTGAACATCCGCGCCCCGCCGCTTAAAGTCGTAAGCGGCCGCGAGAGCGTTAAATACCCGCCCCAATGATTCCTCAGTACCCGATCTAGGGTCTGAGAAAATAACTATTGCTGCTTTTTGCATATTCGATAATTCTCCTTATTTGATCTTTTGTCTTGCTAAGAACTTGCGGATGTACCCGGCGATCAGGTCTCCATCCTCTTCGAGAGCAAAGTGTCCGGTATTTAAAAGGTGGAATTCGAGATTCTTGAGATCGCGTTTGTAGGGTTCAGCTCCCTCAGCCGGAAAGATATGGTCGTTCTTCCCCCATACGATCAATGTTGGGGGCTGAAACTCGCGAAAGTAGGCCTGCCATTGAGGGTATAGCGGCGGGTTCGAGCTGTAAGAGAAGAAGAGCTGAAGCTGGATCTCTTGATTTCCTGGCCGATCCAACAGAGCCTGATCCAGTGTCCAGATGTTAGGATCGATCCTCTTTTGATCGCGTGTGCCGTGCGTCCACTGCCACTTTGTCGCTTCGACGGCCAAGAACTGACGCAGGGCATCCGTATTAGCCTCGGAGCGATCCTTCCAATAAGCCTTAAGCGGGAGCCAGAATTCCCGGAGGCCCTCATCGTAGGCGTTGCCGTTCTGAACGATGAGCGCCTGGACCCGTGCAGGATGCTTCACCGCCAGCCTGTACCCGACGGGAGCTCCATAGTCCTGGACATAAAGGCTATATTTCGATAGTCCGACCCGTTCGGTGAACTTTTCGATCACGACGGCCAGATTGTCGAAGCTGTATTCGAACTCCTCTACCGACGGCATCGAGCTCTGACCGAAGCCGGGATAGTCGGGCGCGATCACGTGATACTTATCGGCAAGCTGGGGGATCAGATCCCGAAACATCTGGGACGACGTCGGAAAACCATGCAATAGAAGAATGGTCGGATTTGATCTGTCGCCCGCCTCACGGTAGAAGATATTGAGACCGTCGATATCGACGACGTTGTATGAAACGACAGGAGAGGGGGCCTGGGGACCTCGTTGAGCGTTTATAAAACCGGCCGAGGCCGCAATGAAAAGCAGCGCCGCCAGTACTGACCTTGTGTAACTTGATTTCATCATTAACTCCGATTTACCTATAATATGTACTAACTAGTAAACTAGCAGATAGATAGTTACATGATATTAAATAACTTGTCAAGTGATGATTTACCGGTTAGACTGATTATCCGGATATGACCATGGAACCAGACCAGTTTTACATCGTCGGAAACAACCTGGCATTAGATTTCATCAACACGGCGCCTCACGAATTGAGTGCCGAGGTACTTGCTTCGTGGGGAACCGCGGTCGGGTTGGTGGAGCCATCTGCCGCGGGACACCTGGCTCAGCGATGGGTCGATACTGATCTCAAGGAGGTGGCTGCCTTCAGAGAACACCTTAGAGACGTCGTGGCCAAATTGGTGATCTCCAGAAGCGTATCAGTCAAAGATATTGAATGGCTCAACGCGATACTCCGCGTGAAAGCCGGCTATTCCGAACTCGTAGTGACACCGGAAGGCTTCGTCAAACAGAACAGGATAGAGCTAAAGAGGGCTTTGGATGTGCGCGAGCCTATCGTCGAGGCGTTCGTTGACCTGATCACGTTCGGAAATCTCGACTACATCCGCAAATGCGAACGGCCGGACTGCATCCTCTACTTTTACGATACGACAAAGAACCACAGGCGCCGGTGGTGCAGTATGTCGATATGCGGAAATCGTGCAAAGGTCGCCAAGTTTTACGAGAAGCAAAGATCGAAGACATCGAGCGAGTGATCGCCTGACGCAAGATCTCGGTTGGTTAGTAACGACCCGCTCCTAGCCGGAGGCCCGTGCACTGGTGATGATCACGCTTAAGCAACCTCCGGCATCACGAGATTTGGTTATTTCGTTGTTTTCTTTTCCGGCATTAGCCGACCATTGTCACGGCCGCTGCAAGGAAATTTGCGAGATTATGCGACAGTATCGGCAACAGAATACTGCGGGTTCTCATTGCTATCCACGCCCACACGAACCCACCGATCCCAGTCTGAACAAAGTAGATCGGCTCGAAACTGACCGATAAGTTCTTATCGAGCGTAAGAGCGTGCATAAAGCCGAAAAGCACGGCGGTGATCAGGACCGCAGGATTACCGATCACGGGAATACGCTCCCTTAACGACACCAACAGAAGTCCGAGCAGGACTGCCCGGAACATCAGCTCTTCGTCGAACCCCGGCATCGTGAGCTGGAAAAGCAGCGTTTCGGCACTGAATTCGCTCCTTCCCGTTGCGTAGGCCACGGCGGTGGCCAACACGACTATCGCGATGGCTGCCGCCAGCGGAGCGCGAAAGGCGCCTTCTGCCTGTTTGATCTTGACGAGATCCTGCTCGGCAAATAGTGAGCGAAATAATAGATAACAAAGTATTCCAAATACAATGCCAAATAGCTTCCCCTCCCAGTTCCAGTTGCTTCCGAAAAAGTCGAGCGATGGGATAAGCCGCGGTAAAACCAGCACGAGTTGATAAGCGATAAATATCCCCGCGAAAAGTCCGATCCTAAGGATGGACCTCCGGTCTTTTGGATTTTGCAGCAGGAGGGCAAACGGAACAAGAATGCCTACTTGCATAAGGGCTTCGAGAAAGTATCGTGTCAACATTGATGAAGTGGACTCCTGTAATGTATTACAGCCTGCTCAAGACACCTTTATCAAGCAGACTCCGTCATGCGAAATAACATCCCCACTCGAATCGACCGGCTGCATCGGTGACGGGCAAAAGGAAATACCTTCCGATCCCGTTCCCGTCGAACGGCGGGAAGGCCCGCACGCCTTCTCATCAGAAACGGTTCTGGTCCTGTTCTGCCGGGAGGCGCTAGGCGTCGGTCGCCGCCATTGTCCGGTTCCGGCTTCCTGACGACTTTTTAATGGAGTTTTTTGTAAGCATCGATGTGTTAGTAGCTCCCATGCAAGCTATCTCGAACGACTGGTAAGCACGGATGATCCTATTTAATTCTGGTATCCGGAGTTCGCCAATTGAACCGGCGGACATTTGACCGAGCCGAAACTGCAAAAGACGCAACAATCCCCATCGCGGGGATGGAGTACCCTCTGGCAGTTTTCGCATTCGTAAAAGAACTGGCAGTAATCGACCGGCATGACCTCAGTTTTCGAAGAGTTGCAATACGGGCAAGTTATTTCTGATCGCAGATCCATTTCATTTGTGATCTCTAAAGGCTGGCCTGGGGAGCGGCCGGACGGGTAGAGAGGCGATAACTGGCATCTATTGGTCACCCGTTTGAGGCACGTTCGGCTGATTCTCCCCGTGGCCTGTATCCGAGGACAGAGATCCGGTACCGCTTGATCTTTTCATTCAGTGTGGATGGTTTCATGGCAAGCATCCTCGCCGCCTTGGTCTGATGGCCTCCGGACTTGAATAGCGCGAAGCGTATCAGGTCAACCTCGAACTTTCTGACCTGCTCCTCCAGATTGATCCAGGACCCGTCAGTGATGTCGGTCTGAAACATATCATCATTGGCCTCTGCCATTTCGTCGATCTCGGTCGCGATCGAAATCGCCAGAGCCTTCAGGATCTTCAATCGATTCTCGCGCCAGTGTTGGTCCAAGATTCTCTGTTTCGACACAATGCTTCTCTCCCGAATGTCAGGTGCCTAAGTGGTCAGCCCTGTAAACTTGAGTTCAATCTGTCCGCGTAGTCCTTCGGAAGTTCGTTTCCGAAGTACACCACTTCGCCCTTTTTGTTAAGGAAGACAACGGTCGGCGTCCCGATCACTTTGTAGCTCCTCGAAACAGACGTATCTCTGTCTTTCGCCACAATATATTTGATACCGAAATCCTTTATCCCTTCAGCTATGCGGGCATCGCTTTCGCCGATGTTGATCCCGACGACCGAGACACCTTTTGGCTCAAACTCTGCTGCCAGGCGGTTGATGTGAGGGGCCTCTTCCTTACAAACCGGACACCAGGCGGTCCAGAACACGAGTACCGCAGGCCTACCCCCTAGATCCTTTAATGAGATCCTGCTGCCGTCTGTCTTTTCAAGGTCGAACTCAGGCGCAAGCTGACCGATCGAGGTCCCGCGTGCCGGTTCGTTTTGTGTACTGTTAGCCTCGGCGACAGACGGCTTTACGGCGCCTGAAGTTCCGCAGCCCGAAAGAACGGACATTCCAAAGATCAATAGAACTACCAATTTCCCGATCATCCAAAAATTATTCATTGCACTAACTCCTATATAAATCTCTGCCCCGCCTGGACAAGTAAGTACTGTGCGATAAGTATCATGGCAACGCCGAAGCCGATCTTGATCTTCGACATCCAGCCGCCGGATCGCGGCAGCAACGACATAGCTCCGCTGAACGTTCCCAAAACGATCATCAAAGAGCCCATGCCGAGGGCGAAAACGAAAAGGACCATCGTTCCGAAAACGACATTTCCCTGAGTCCCGACGTAGGCGAGCGTGGCTCCGAGAGCCGGCGCCGTACAGGGGCCGACGACCAAGCCGGATGAAGCTCCGATCAAAATAGCCGACAAATAACCCTTACCTTTACGGTCCGGGTTCCACTTGGACAAAAATTGGGGGGCCTGGATGGAGAATACATCGAACATCGAAAGGGCGAGCAGGAGGATAATGTTTGCCACAACGATATACGTCCACGGACTTGATGCCCACGAGCCGAACAGCGTCCCGGTCAAACTGGCAAACGCGCCCAGCGCCGCGTAAACGATGCTCATACCGATCACGAAGAGTACCGACAATTGGAATCCCCTTAGATTGAACTTTGGTGCAAGCTCGCCCGCCTCGGCTTCGCTTGCAGCGGTTCGTCCGCCGATAAATCCTAGCTGGATCGGGATCACTGGATATACGCATGGGGTGAAACTTATGAGGAGTCCCGCAACGAAGGCCGCCGGAAACGCCATCAGCGAATTTCCCGCCAGATAAGAATTAAGATCGCCTACTATATTTTCCATTGTTTCTCGGACCAGGGGTGCTCAGAATCTTGAAAGTGATGGGAGAGTGTTAAGCCGGTCAACGTTCACGTCTGAACGATCCCGCCAAAACGCTCTCCCGGTTTTTACCGGAAAAGTCCCTTGTCCCGGTAAAACTGATGAAACTCTATTTCAGCGCCCCATCGAATGCGGCAACGTATTCGTCCCGGTTGTAGTTCATGGAGGTCTTGAAGGTTTGCTTTTTCCCTTTGAAAACGGCGACGGTCGATGTCATCTTCTTGTTGGCCTCGAAAAAGCTGCTCAACCCCAAAGACTTGGCCTTGGCAGCGGCCTGGGCGGTGGTCTCATCGTTCGTCACATCGAACATGACGAAGTTGATCTTGCCGTCGTATTCCTTCATCAGGCCCATCATTATCGGTTCTACCTTTTGGCAGGCCGAACACCAGTCGGCTCTTATAATTGCGACGGTCGCCTTCGTTTGGGCAAATGCGGCGACGGCTGAAAAACTAAGCATCAATGCAACGGACAACGCTACGGCTGTAATTCTCTTCATTTTTTTTCTCTATCTCCTTGCTGAAATTTTGTGATTATGGAACAGACCTCTTCTCGGTGTTCGTGGAGTAATACCCGAAAGGCCGGAGGATATTCCCAGCCCTTGGGGAAATCTCACGTATGCTAGATATCTCAGACAGAAGAAAACTTTTTTCCTTCGGGGGAATAATTGGGCGCCGCAGATGTATCCTTATGTGGGAAGTATGGTCCACGGAGGTAAAGCGCGTACCGAATGTTTGGAATCAAGTGGCTCGAGACTAAAAAGGATAAGTGGAAAGATTTTGAGACGGAGGCTATGCCACATATGGCGAGCCTGTTTCGAGTCGCGATCTGGCTGACAAGGAACAAGGATGAGGCCGAAGACCTCGTCCAAGAAACGTTTGTGCAGGCACTAAAATCCTTCCACCGGTACCAGATCGGAACGAACTGCCGGGCGTGGATGACAACGATAATGTACAACCTGAATCTGAAGCGTCTTCAAAAGGCTCGCCGAATGATGATCGCGGACGACCCGGAAGAAAAACTGGCGGAGACCCTTCCGTTCGAGCCGGAGATACCGCAGACGCTAACGGATGAAGAAGTCATCAGGGCCTTGGAAAATGTTTCTGAAAACTTCCGCCAGGTTGTCATCCTTTCGGATATCGAAGAGTTTTCCTACAAAGAAATATCATCGATCCTGGATGTGCCGATCGGGACGGTAATGTCGCGGCTGTCGCGAGGAAGAAAGGCCTTGCGGCTCGAACTGGCCGATTATGCCCGCAAATATGGTTTTGGCGATAACCAAAAAAATGCCGCTAGTTAAGAGGTAACAGAGTATGCAATGCAGAGAATTTGGGGAAATTTCAGAGGCCTATTTGAGCGACGAACTCCTGGTCGAAACGTGTATTCAAGTCTTTAGACATCTTGAGAACTGTCGGAAGTGCCGGGAGGACTTTGCGGCAAAACGCGAACTCCGGCAAAAGATCCGAACGGCGGTGAAAAATTCGCACGAGTTTCAGCTCGATCCGATTTTCGCCAATCGATTAAGTGCGGATCTGCAAGAAATGGCACTCCACAAAAGCAGCTGGCACACCATGCTTTTTGCGAATAGGCTTCTGGTACCTGCCGTCGCCAGTCTTTTGCTTGCGTTAATATTCGGATTTCTCCTTCTCGGTGGATCCGGACGATCAACTGAGCTTGCGTTTTCCCCGGACGCCATCGCCAAAGGGCTGACCGAAATATCGCTCAAGGCGGTCGGAGACCATAAAGACTGCGCTTTGGAAAAACTGCAGCAGTGGGAGAAGGTGTCGAATAATGACTATGCAGAAAAGGCGGTGTACACCGAAAAGGTCGCAAAGCCTCTGCAGGCAAGTCTCTCGTCAGATATCGAGATGCTTCATGCACACGACTGCATTTTTGAAGGCAAGAAATTCAAACACGTCATCTTGCGTAAGGGAGGACATATCGTCTCTGTCTTTTTCGACAAGGATAACGTACCGTCGTCTGGCCCGGCAGGAAACGCTCCCATTATCTCTGAAATGGAAAACGGCCTCCAGGTCGCAAGTTTCCAGGACGACGCCCAAGCCGTTTTTGTGGTCTCGGACCTGCCTGAGAATGACAACCTTGCGATAGCCCGTACTCTTTCGAGTTCATGGCATAACGTTCAGGTCTGATCGTCAGGAGAAGATCTTTGGTCGAAAGAAGCTGCCGAGGTTGTCCCCGGCAGCTTTTCTTCACTTGATCCGTTGACGGTCATTTCGATGTACTGTCCCGAAGTACCGGATTGGTAAAGAATACAAATCCAAAAAACACCGCGAAGATCGCATAAATCAATGTAAGCAGCCATACGGCATTAAATGTCGGCGAGTTCAATGAAAATTTCGTGAGTGCTAATGCCCCGACAGCGAAATGCATAAAATTACCGATGGCTAACGGGCGCGAGTAAATCCCGCCGATCAAAACGGCCTTTGCCATCCAGTTCGTCATCGCAGATCCAAGGTATAGGGCTCCGGCTATTTGGGCAAAGAGAGCCATTGGGCCGTCTGCAGCGACTTGAATCGAAGCTAGAACCTCATGCGGAAAAAACTCTAGTAGAACTCCTATTGCTCCCATAAAAAGGGCGCTCAACATCATTAGCAATTTTGAATTCTTCATATTCTTATCTCACCGGCATTATACATTGAACAAGTAATAGGAACGCTCGGCCCTGTTCCATGACCCGTCATAAAGTGACAACTAACCTTTGTGCTTTTCCGTAAATTCCACGGTGTTGCAATGCGGTCAAGGTGATGTGAGTGCGATTTCTTGGTCCGTGGGCTCCAAGATAAAGATACCGGCCCGGCGTTCCGAGTTGGTTGGCGGGATCAACGCTGTCGCGTTCCACATCATTGAGCGAAGATCGGGGAAGTTCTTTGTGCACAGACGAAAAATTCGACATTTCGAGCGGTCAACTCCGACCCGATAAAGGCCAATATCCCGCTTGGAAGGAGCCACAGAGTTTTCTCAAATGGCCCCTTCATCCCCACGCGGGCTTCGGCTTTTTATGCAGCGGCCTTTTGCCATTTTGCTGGTTCAAAAGCGTTGTCGAGCGGCGTTTCGGCGAGGTGATTCGTATAGTTTGAAAGCGTTTTCATTCCGATCACCAAGATCACTTCCAAAATATTTTGGTTCGTGTATCCGGCCGCGAGAAATGCGGCCTTCTCTTCGTCAGAAACAAACCCGCGATTGTCGGTGACCGTCTGAACAAAAGTTCTGAAAGCTTCCAGTTTCGCATCGCCGATCGGGCGATCCTCGCGAACGGCCTGAATCACATCCGCCGGCAATTTTTGCATAGATGAGATCGCCGTATGAGCGGCAACGCAGTAGTCGCAATTGTTTGTGACACTCGCACCGATCAATGCGATCTGCCGCTCGAGAGGTGTAAGGGTCGTCTGATCGACGAGATCGCTAAGCGCCAGATAGGCCTGGAGTATTTCGGGTGATTCTGCAAAGACACCCATCAAATTTGGGACGAACCCTAACTTCGATCTAACCTGACCCAGTATCTCCGCCGATCTCTCCGACGCGCTTTCGACAGTATGAACTTTAAATGACATTGTTTTTCTCCTACTTTGTTTATTTCAGTGATTTATTGTTATTTAGCCTGCGACATAATTCGCAGCTCCTCTGCCGTCGGAAAACTACCTCCGACGCCCCATTGCCCTTCGGGGACATCCTCAACGATCACCCAGGTGACGGGCCGAAGGCCTTCACCTTCAACTGACACAATGGCGTCAGTAACCTTTTGGACCAACTCCTTCTTCTGATCAGCAGTAAGATATCCGCTGATCCCTTTTAACTGTGCTAATGGCATTGCATAAATTCTCCCGATGTAATTATGGACTAACCAGTCCACAACAGAGTTTAGGACTACCTAGTCCATAATGTCAAGACGGGAAAGGAAGTATTTTTAGAATTAGTTCAGGGAGGCCAGTAGGGTGTCGACAACGGCTCTAAGCTGGCGCCGCTTTGCTCCTGCCTTGACCATCGTTTTCAAGCCGCTCATATTGCATACCAGAAAGTACGCGAGTGAGTGGGCGTCCTTTTCGCTGGAGATCTCGCCGGCCTTTTGGGACTTCTCAATGGCTTTGAAAAAAACCGATTCAAATTTTTTCACGCCACCCTTCGTCAAGGCGGCGATCTCGGTATCACGCTGGGCAAACTCACTCGCGGTATTCATTAGAAAGCAGCCCTTCATACCGAGGTCTGTGGGGGCCTGAGCAACGATCTCCATGAACGTGTTCCTGATGAACTCGATCCCTGATGGCGTTGCCTCAAGACGCGTAGCCATGTTGGCCGCCATGCTGTCGGTATAATGGTTCAGGGCGGTTGAAAAAAGCTCAAGTTTCCCCCCAAAAGCTTGGTAGAAACTGCTCTTGGAAAGGCCCATCGTGTCGATCAGGTCCTGCAGCGAGGTGGCCTCGAAACCTTTCTCCCAAAATACATCCATCGCCTTTTCCAGGGCGACATTCTTGTCAAATTCCAAAGGTCTTGCCATGACCTGATTATAGTCGATCAGGACCGTATAGTCCAGAACTTTAGGAAACGCGAAACCTCATTGAAAAGAAACCGCCGATCGCTTCCCGCAGCCCGGAGCCGGCCGTACGAGGGGACCGCGATCCAATGCTCATCGTTCGCGTCGGATCTTTTTCAGATTTTCAATTATCACTTCCGGCTCAGCCCGCTTCTTGTAATCGGTATCAAGGAATGCGTATACGATCTCGCCGTTCTGATCTACGACGTACGTCGCCCCGAGCGGGAGTTCGGCCTTCTCCATTTCGTTGTGCTTGGCGACGTCGAGCCCTCGGGTCTTGTACGTTTCGTCTGTTTCGGGCGCAAGCTGGTAGACGATCCCGAACTTCCTTGCTGTTTCAAGCTTTGGATCGCTCAGGACGGTGAACTGCAGTTCATTCTTTCTGGCGACGCTCGACGAGTTATCCGGATTCTCGACCGAGATCGCGACAATATGACCGCCGGCGTCTTTGATGGCACCAGCACTATTCTGCAGCTGCTGGAGGTATAGATTGCAGAATGGGCACCAGGCGCCACGGTAGAAAACGACGACCAGGTTGCCCTTCTTCAGGAGTTCGTCACTGCTCACACTTTTCCCGCCGATGTCTCGCAGTGTGAAAGGCGGCATCTTAGCACCGACGTTCAGTGCATTCTTTGCCGCGTCCGCCTCGGTGACGCGATCTTGCGAAGTTGCCGGCGGCGCTGCGCCGGTGGTGTTGCTATTCAGTTCCGGGCCGTTCGAAGCTTTCTCGCTCGTGCACGCGACGAGTAACAACGCGGCAATAGTCAGTAAAAGGAATGTCGTGTTCCGGGATTTCATCTTGAGCCGATTCAAAAGGTACCTCATTTGTTAAGAATACCCGGGGCGATATGGTTTATTCCCGTTCTCTCGAAATATTCGCAGGATCCCGATCCGAGAATATCGCCCTGATCACGGAATAAATCGTATCCGTATGGGCTTCCTTTTAACAGAGGGCTAAAAAAGACTCAGCAGGGAAAAAGGTAAAGGATCGATGTTTCGGTTTCAAATGCTGCTGACGCCCAACCCGAAATGAAGAGGCAGGAGTAGTCAGGTTATGTTTGGTGGTGATCCGATGAAAGATGCAAGCGAGTTTGTCACATTCCGGAGTCCGCAGGAAGAGAGGTTTGCGGTGATCCTGGCGGGCGGGGACGGAGTGCGGATGCGTGAGATGACGAAGAAACTGGCCGGCTGTGAAACGCCTAAGCAGTTTTGTGCGGTACTCGGAGATGAGACGTTGATGACGACTACTCAAAAGCGGGTCGCCCTCAAGTTCGGTCAGGAAAAGACCTTCTATTGCCTGACCCAGACCCACGAACAGTTCTACACGCCGCTTCTCCGCGACGTTCACAGAAAGAACAAGATCATCCAGCCCTCGAACAAGGGTACCGCCCCCGCGATTCTCTATTCCCTTTTGCGTCTGTCAAAGCTGGATCCGGAGGCGAGCGTGGCGTTCTTCCCCTCGGATCATTACATATCCGACGCCGCGGTTTTCATGGACCAGGTTGGGGCGGCATTCGATGCCGTTGCAAAAAAGCCTGAGGCAATCATACTGTTGGGCATCGAGCCACTAGCCCCAAAAAGCTCTTACGGCTGGATCGAGCCGTGCGGGGTCTTGGCTGATTTCTCGGTCGCTGAGATCCAAAAAGTAAAGACATTTTGGGAAAAACCGACGACCAAGAAGGCGGTTGAGTTAATGACTAGAGGCAGCTTATGGAATTGCTTCGTTATGGTCGGGAAAGTGAAGAGCCTGCTTGGCCTATTCAGAAAACACCTGCCATCACTTTACCGCCTTTTCTGCGCGGGCAGTCTTACTTTTGGAACTTCCGCTGAAAGGATGACTGCGGGCACAATATACCGGATGGTAAACAGTAGAAACTTTTCGCTCGACGTCCTTGAAAATTGCTCTGAAGAACTTTACGTCCTGCGTTGCGGGGGATTCGCGTGGAGCGATCTGGGCGAGCCGAGTGAGGTTTTGCTCAAGATGGCGCAGCTTGGCCTAAGGAACAAGCTGTTTCCAATGGCGGCGCGATAGAAGCCGTTCCTTCAACGGCGTGATATATAAGAGGAACCCCACGGGGCAATTGCGGCAAATGTTATGAGAGATGTTGAAGTGGCCGTCAGCGAGCGCTATGGCGCGGCGGCAAAACTGAGAGAGGATGCATTATGCTGTCCCGTCGAATACGATCCGCAGTTTCTGAAGATACTGCCTGACGAGATCATCGAACGAGACTACGGCTGCGGAGATCCTTCGCGATTTGTGAATTCGGGCGAGACAGTGCTGGACCTCGGATCCGGCGGCGGGAAGGTCTGCTACATCGCCTCTCAAATTGTCGGCGAATCGGGCAAGGTCATCGGCGTCGATGCCAACTGCGAAATGCTTGCGTTGGCGAACCGTTACCGTGACGAGATGGCCGAAAGGATCGGTTATGGAAACGTCGAATTCCGTTACGGTAGGATCCAGGACCTCGAAACCGATCTGCGATTAGTCGACGAATATCTTAAAGAGCGTCCGATCACGACCGCTGCCGATATGCTCGCGTACGAGGCCTACGTTAGTGAGATCAAGCGTGAAAAGCCGCTCGTCGCGGACGAGTGTGTTGACGTTATTTTGTCGAACTGTGTCTTGAACCTAGTAAGGCCCGAGGATAAGGAACAGCTATTCCAGGAGATGTTCCGGGTACTGAAACGCGGCGGACGCGTTGCCATATCTGACATCGTCGCAGATGAGGACGTTCCCGATCATCTGAAAAATGATCCCGAACTTTGGTCGGGGTGCGTCTCCGGGGCGTTTCGCGAAGACCTGTTTCTCGACGCCTTTGAGAAAGCTGGATTCTATGGCATGGAGATCGTCAAGCGCGACGACAAGCCGTGGCGGGTCGTCGAAGGTATTGAGTTTCGTTCGGTCACCGTCACCGCATTCAAGGGTAAACAGGGAGAGTGCTGGGAGCGGAACCAGGCGGTGATCTACAAAGGTCCCTGGAAAAAGGTGATCGACGACGACGGTCACGTTCTGGAGCGCGGGGCGCGGATGGCCGTATGCGATAAGACTTTCCAAATCTACAACCGCGAGCCGTACAGCCAGGACATCATTCCCGTTGAGCCTCGAAACGAAGTTGAGCAGGACGACGCGATCGAATTTGACTGCCGTAGGAACGTGAAGCGCCATCCGCGGGAGACGAAGGGAATGGACTACGACGCGACGGATGTTTCGACGGCAGTTTGTGGTCCGGGATCGGACTGCTGCTAGTAATTATTGTGATCGAACTCCTAATATTCCTCACCGTATGTTTTGTTGCGTATTCAAACGGGGCGAACGACAACTTTAAGGGAGTCGCGTCGCTTCTTGGAAGCCGGACAGCGAGTTACAAGACGGCTCTTGGCTGGGCGACGGCGACAACTCTGCTTGGCTCCTTGGGCTCATTCTTCCTCGCGACGGCGCTGCTTTCAAAGTTTTCGGGAAAGGGGATCGTTCCCAACGAACTGACGGGAACGCATGATTTTTTGCTTGCGGTCGCTTTCGGGGCCGGCGTCACGGTCATTATCGCGACGCTTACCGGTTTTCCGATTTCGACGACACACAGTTTGACCGGCGCTATTCTCGGTGCGGGGCTTTCAGCGGTCGGGAGCGGGGTCAACTTCGCAGCGTTGCAGACAGGATTTTTGCTTCCGCTTTTGGTCAGCCCGCTTCTGGCCGTCGGAGTGGGTTCAGCGATCTATTTCGTGGCGACTCTTCTAAGGCAGCGAACCGGCTTTTCCAAAGAAACGTGCGTCTGTGTAGGAAGCTCACTTGTGCCCTTGATCAAGATCGACGGAAGCGCTGCCATTTTGCAAAACGGCGAATATGTATCGCTTTCGGTCGACGATAAAGCCAATTGTATTGAGAGATACGACGGCAATTTTCTGGGGTTCTCGCTGCAGCGAGTCGTTGATGCGGGGCATTTCATAAGCGCGGGTGTGGTGAGCTTCGCACGGGGTTTGAATGATACTCCCAAGATCGTTGCCCTCCTCCTGACCGCCGAGGTTGTGAACCTCAGTTATGGTTGGCTTTGTGTCGCAACCGTAATGGCAGCAGGCGGGGTCTTGAACGCTCGCAAAGTTGCAGAAACGATGAGTTTCCGGATCACTTCGATGAATTCCGGACAGGCCTTCTCCGCAAATCTGGCCACCGGTGTTCTGGTGACGATCGCGAGCCTTTTGGGTTCGCCAGTGTCGACAACGCACGTGTCGGTGGGTTCGCTCTTCGGGATCGGCGTGATCACCGGACAGGCGAATTGGCGGGTGGTCTCTGGTATCCTGCTTTCGTGGGTGATAACCATGCCCCTGTCTGCTGTTTTTTCGGGGACGACGTACTGGCTGCTGCGTAGTTGAACGATCAGAGAGGAATCAATAAATGCACTATTACGACGAAGAGGACCTGCCACGGTTTGGGGATATCGGAAAGTATAAGCCCGAACTTTTTGAGAAATTCATGGCTTGGTACAAAGCCGCTCAAGAAGAGGGATCTCTATCGAAGCGCGAAAAGGCCCTGATCGGACTGGCGGTCGCCGTCACGGTTCAATGCCCGTACTGCATCGATGCTTTTACAAATTCCTGCATGGAGAGTGGTTCAAACATGGAACAGATGACCGAGGCGATCCATCTGGCATCCGCGATCCGCGGCGGTGCGAGCCTGATACACGGGGTCCAGGCGCATAATGCTCACGACAAGATATCGATGTAGTTATGGATACTGGCGTAGTACAAATAACACGAAATGACCGACCTTCTCTGCCGCATTCGCCTGTGACTTTTCAGGAAAGATTGGGTAGGGCTCAACTCCGTTCGAACGCAATTGACATTCTTCAGGTCAATGTCGGAAAACTCTGCAATCAGGCGTGCAAGCACTGCCATGTCGACGCTTCGCCAAAGCGGACCGAGATAATGAGCCGGGAAACTGTCGACGAGGTCCTGCGCGTTTTGCGGGAATTTCGGATACCAAAGCTCGACATCACCGGAGGCGCCCCGGAGCTTAACCCATCGTTTCGCTATTTCGTCGAAGAGGCGCGAAAGGTCAACACCAGGATCCTCGTGCGTCACAATCTGACGGTGATGTTCGAAGAAGGGCAGAGTGACCTGCCGGAGTTCTTTGTTGAGAACGAGGTGGAAGTGATCTGTTCATTGCCCTATTTCTTACAGCAGGAAACTGACGCGCAACGCGGGACGGGCGTTTTCGACAGATCCATTGAGGGGCTAAGAAGACTGAACGGTGTGGGGTACGGAATCAGCGACAACCTGGTCCTGAACCTTGTTTATAACCCGGTCGGGGCGTATCTGCCGCCTCCACAGAGCTCGATAGAAGCCGACTTCAAACGAGAGTTGAAGGCACGCTACGATATCTCATTCAACGATCTTTTTACGATAACGAATATGCCGATCGCCCGATTTCTCGATTGGCTTCGCCGCACGCGAAATGAGGAAGCGTATATGAACCGGCTCGTGAACGCTTTCAATCCTTCGACCCTCTCTGGGTTAATGTGCCGCAATTTGATCAGCGTTGACTGGACCGGAAGGTTGTACGATTGCGATTTCAATCAAATGCTTGATCTGGGGATTGAGGCGGCTTCACCACAGACGATATTTGATTTTGACATCAGCAAGCTTTCGGATCGGCCCATCACGACAGCGGACCACTGTTTCGGCTGCACGGCCGGTTCGGGTTCGTCGTGCGGCGGCGCCGTTGCTGATTGATGTGCCGAAAGATCATGGGAATGGGCCGCCTTATTCAAAAACTAGCATTCCCGCTCGCCGTCGGGTCGTTCGCAGCCCTTTACTTGATGGAAAGACGGCGTCCCCTGAGGGGTCAGGTAGAGTCGAAAACTATTCGGACCGGCCGGAACCTCGCCTTGGCCGGAACGGCAGCCTTGGCCTTGTATTCGATCGAACGACCGATCGCTAAACGCGCGGCTGAATTAGTTGAGCGGCGCGGGATCGGCCTTCTCAAACTTGTCTGCCTGCCTAAATGGCTTGAGCCGCTCGCGGCCGTCATCCTCCTTGACTACACACTTTATCTCTGGCACGTTCTCACGCACCGCATGCCCGCTTTATGGCGGTTTCACGTTGTGCATCATGTAGACCTGGATCTCGACACCACCACCGCTCTCCGATTTCATTTTGGTGAGATGACCATTTCCGTCGCATGGCGGTTGGCCCAGATCGTTCTGATCGGCGTATCTCCGGGTTCACTGCGCATCTGGCAAGCCTTTCTGCTGCCATCGATAATTTTCCATCACTCGAACCTGGAGCTTTCCGAAGAGCTCGAGAGACGGATCGGCAAATTATTCGTCACACCAAGAATGCACGGCATACATCATTCGGTCGTGCAAGAGAAAGCGAACTCGAACTGGTCGAGCGGGTTATCGATCTGGGACCGGATCCACGGTACGTTCCGCGACATCTCGGAACATCACGGCGTTAAAGCCGGTGTGCCGGCATATAGTAAACCCGAGGACATAACCGTCGGAAAACTCCTCGAGATGCCGTTTCGCCAGCAGCGGCCTACGTGGCGGTTGCCTGCTGCGGAGGACGCCGATGAACGCTGAAGTTTCGATAATTGTTCCTGCACTAAATGAGGCCCGGGACATCGGCCGATTGCTCGGCACACTCCGCGCGTTCAGAGAGCAGGCCGAGATCATTGTCGTCGATGGCGGAAGCTCGGATGAAACGATCAACATCGCCCGTGAGCACGGTGCGATAGTTATCGAGGCTCCTCGCGGTCGGGGAAGCCAGTTGCACGCGGGGGCCTGTGTCGCCACTGGCGACATCTTCTGGTTCCTGCACGCCGACTCGATCCCACCGGCCGACGCCTTGGCCGAAATTCGCCTTGCGTTTGAAGACGAAGGGTCGGTGGTCGGCAACTTCGAGCTTCGGTTCGATGGTGACAGCCGTGCGGCGAGGTTTATGACCTGGTTCTATCCGCAGGTGCGCAAGCTGGGTTTGATATATGGCGATTCGGGCATATTCGTCCGCCGGCGAATATACGATGAGGTGGGCGGTGTCAGCCCGATCCCGCTCTTCGAAGATCTCGATCTTGTCCGCCGGTTGAAGCGGGCGGGGAAGCTGGTCCATCTTGACGCAGAGCTTTTGACATCCTCTCGCAGATTCGAGGGACGTCCGTTCATTCCGGTCTTCCTGCGGTGGGTGTTCTTTCAGTCTCTTTATTGGATAGGTGTTAGCCCACATCGCCTGGCAAGCCGATACCGTCCCGTGAGATCTGCAAACATTCCTGATGAGGGATCGAATCACGACCGTGTTCCCGTTGAGGTCGTAAGAATGCCTCAAAGCGACAAGCCACGTTAGATCTGCTCTCGACCTATCTGCTGCCAGGATCCTTAACCTCGCCTCTTTTTGATCGGACAAGCCAATACCACCACAAGCCGTGGAAAGCTACGAAGATGCCCGCGAGCAGCCACCCTACAACAACGTACTTCAAGCCGCCTTCGAGGACTGACCAGATGAGTCCGGATGCCGCAAAGCCCGACCATACAAGCTTAAGTTGGAGCATAGTTCTGAACGTCTGTGCGGAAGCATTGCGAGCGAGGAGTGATTCCAACCCGACTGCGAAAAGGGCCGCAGCGACCAGCCGGGATGCAAAAGGATCGATCGCGATCCAGCCCAACAGTGAAAGAATTTCACGAGGTACAAGGAACAGAGGGACTGCGACGATCATGTCGATCGCGAAATGGACGATGAACGAGATCCTGAGCGCTCTCGGGACCTCGGTAGCGGTGGTCGTCGGTTCGGAATCGTCTGTCATGATCTCGTCTCACCCGATCGCGTTGATAAGAGCCCGAGTTCCATCGAGAACTCCTGGTTTACTGGGCCCGACCAAGCCCGTCGCGGCGAGCCACTGAAACGTCTCGGGGGCGGTCAGGCGGGCGTCTTCATCCTTCTCAAACTCGGCGATCAATCGCGTGATGTCGGACGGCCCGTCAACATCGTACCAGCCAGGCAGTTCGAGAATTCTCACATCGGGGATCTCTTGCGCCCTTGCAACGGTCTGCTCAAAGACTCTGCCAGTGCTCCATGAGATCTTCCTGAAGAGTCTCGTTTCGGGGCGGGACATCCCGATCAGGTAGTAGCCGCCGTCATCCGTGGGGCCGACCACTACGCTGTTCGCATTGTCTCGCAGATGTTCGAAGGCAGACCCAATGATACTCGCCGGCAATGTTGGGCTATCGGTGCCGATCACGACAACCGGACCGAACCCATCGGCGTCCGCGTCCGCAATCGCCGACTCGAGCCGCTCGCCAAGGTCGGATCCCCGCTGCGCCACGAACTGGGCATTACCAGGAAGGAAAGACCTCATCTCGTCTCCGCCATCATCAGGCGTATACGCGATAATGGTGGTCGCGGAGATCTCGTTAATTTTTCTTACCGTGTCCTGCAGGAAGCCTCTTGCCAGATCGGCACATTGCTCGTCGGATAGAGCTGGCCGCAGCCTGGTCTTCACGTATCCGGGCCGCGGTGTCTTCGCCATTACTATCACTGCTGGATTCTCTAGCTGCATTTGGGATCTATCGCCAGATCTTCAGGTAGCGTTTGAACCATTTCTGTACAAATGGCGACCTGAGGCCTTCGAGCGTTGCTTCGGTCCCGACCGCCTGTGTGATCTTTGCCAGGGTTGGGTACACGCGGATTATCTTGTTCAGATCGGTGACCTTCATTCTCTGCTTTACCGCCCAAACAAATTCATGGATCAGCTCGCCGGCATGCTCTCCGACAAGCGTTGCACCGATGATCCGCTTCTTATAGGTAACGATCTTCGCAAAACCATTCGTCGAGCCTTCCGTTTGTGCGCGATCGTTGTCCGAAAGTGAGACCTTGTAGATCTTGACACCATCCCCGAATTTCTCTCGGGCTTCAGATTCGATCATTCCCACGCGTGCGACCTCAGGCTCGGTGAAGGTCGCCCACGGAACGACACGAAAGTCGGTCTTCTTCCTGAAAAGAAACGGCACAAAAGCGTTCTGAATGACGATCTGCGCCTCATAGTCCGCCATGTGTGTGAATTGAAAATGGCCCGTCACATCACCCGCCGCGAAGATGTGCTTTTGGGAGGTCTGCAGATGGTCATTTGTCTTGATCCGCTTTTCATCGAATTCAACACCCGCGGCTTCCAGCTCCAAACCTTCGGTGTTCGGCTTCCGCCCGACCGCTACGAGAATTTCGTCGGCCTCCAGTTCGCGGGTTTCGCCGTCGGCTTCGACAGTGACGATCTTAGCGCCACTTTCGGAAACCGCCGCCTTGACCGCTTTTGTTTTCGTGAGGACTTCAATGCCCTCGTCGCTCAGATGTTTTTCCATCAGGGCCGAGACTTCCTTGTCTTCGATCGCGAGCACACGGTCCGCCATTTCAACGAAGGTCACCCGCGCTCCGAATCTGGCGAAAGCTTGTCCGAGCTCCAACCCAATGGCCCCAGCACCAAGGACGATCAGCCGCTTCGGCAGTTCGGCCAAACTGAAGACTTGCTCATTGGTTATAAAACCCGCTTCCTGCAGCCCTTCGATCGGGGGTTTCGACGGGCGCGAGCCAGTCGAGATGCAGAAACGCTTTGCCTTCATAACGCGCTTCTTCCCATCATCTTTCGGCAAAACCTCGATCTCCCAAGGGTTCAGGAAAGTTGGGGTCCCAAAAACCACCTCGACACCCATTTCTTCGAAAACTTCCGGCGCATCGTGATGTTCGATGATCTCGATAACGTCCTGAACCCGTCCGGTGATCGAGGCAAATGAGTCATCCAAGAACCGCGGGTCGAGCTTCTGAAAGCCGAATTTGTCGGCATCGCGAGCCTGTTGGGCGAATTTCGCCGACTTGATCAAAGCCTTCGATGGAACGCAACCCGTATAGAGACAGTCGCCGCCGAGCAGATTCTTCTCCACCAGCGCAACTCTTGCCCCCAGGATTGCCGCTCCACCGGCAGCAACAAGACCGGCAGAACCGCCGCCGATGACAATAAGATCGTAAGTATCGGACATCAAAGAATAACGATCGCGAGATCAAGCAGGACCGGCCTCAATTTATCGATGCGGCCGGTTCATCAGGTTTCCGGATCTGCCGCCTGATCTTATTGAACGTGGAGTACGCACCGATCAGTATAAGCAATATGATCACCCCGTAAACCCACAGCGGAACGTTCTTCCCTACAAACATCAAATAGATGTATGCCGAGATAAAGAAGAACATCGCTGAAAAAGAAGGAAGAATGATCGATTTGCCTTTCCGGTAATTCCTGATGAGCCATCCGATGGAGGCGGAAAAGAATGGTATCGCTCCAATGTAGATCGTGCCGAATATAAGCGGGTTCACGCCGTATTCGGTGCCAAGACTTGTAAACCAGCTCTGTATAGCTTCGAAGCTCATAGTTTTATAATGTCGATCTGGACGAGAATTATTCCGTTCGCGAAAATGGCGGCAGGCCTATTCGGCCAAGCTTGCGGCTAATTCGGGATCTGGAGAAGGCTTAGTTTTTTAGGGTGGTTTCGATCCGGGCGTTGCTCTCCAGTGTTTTATGTACGGGGCATTTGTCAGCGATCTCGAGTAACCGTCGCCTTTGGTCATCGTCCAATTCGCCGACGAGTTCCAACTCGCGTGTGAATTTGTCGATCTTCCCATTCGGGGAATCGCAATTCTGGCAATCTTCAATATGAGATCTCGCATGGGACACATGAACGGTGATCTCGCGCAGATCCCAATTCTTGCGTTCTGCGTACATCCTGAGCGTCATCGCAGTGCAGGCTGCGAGTCCCGACGCGACCAGTCCGTATGGCGAGGGCCCAAAATCATTCCCACCGAAACTTTCAGGCTCATCGGCGGTCAGGCGATGCCGCCCGACCTTGATCTGAGTTGTGAATCTTTCGTCGGTCCCGAGAAACGCTGCGACATCGTTGGGCGTCGAGATCGACCTTTCCCCAGGTATCTCGATATAACGCGAAGCCCATGAACCGATCGTGTCGCCGACGTATCTCGCATCTTTTTTGTTTGACAACAGGTGGTCGGCGCCATCGAGTGAGATAAAGCTCTTGGGATGTGATGCCGCTTCATATAACTCGGCGGCATTTTCGATGCCGACGATCCGGTCTTGCGGGGAGTGGAAGAATAGAAAGGCCTTTCGCATATTCCCGATCGCCTCCCGCACGCTGTGCTTCTCGAGATCTTCGACGAACTGGCGCTTTATCAAAAAGGGACGGCCGCCGATCGAGACCTCTGCCTGTCCGGCTTCTATAACTTGCTCAATGTCCTTCTGAAACAACCGGCGCACATGGGTGGCAGATGAGGGTGAACCGATCGTGACCACGGCCTTTACAGAGTCCAATTGGCTTGCCGCAAGCAGACCGGCCGCCCCGCCAAGCGAGTGACCGATGACGATCGACGGCGCTTCATAATTGTCCTTTAAAAATTCGGCTGCACAGATCAGGTCGGATACCGAGCTTGAAAAATTCTCTTCAGCAAAGTCGCCTTCGCTTTCGCCGAGACCGGTGAAATCGAAGCTGAGTACGCCAAAGCCTCTGCTCGCGAGGGCAGAGCTGATCGATCTGACGGCGGTCAGGTTCTTCGTACACGTAAAGCAATGTGCAAAGATGGCGAAGCTGTGCGGGTGCCGATCGACCGGCAGTTCGAGCAGTGCGGAAAGGCTCTTGCCGCTTCGGTTCTCGAAGGTTTTCTTGTAGATCCCCATATACACCTAATATACAAAGCGCTTGAAAAATTCCCATCCTTTCTGGTTTATCGAGGAATAAAATCCGCACTTCGCAGCTTTTCCCTAGAGGATCATCGTTTGATTGGTAATTAGTTCCCCCGAGGGGTTTGCAAACGGTCTAAAGTTTAGGGATCAAATGTCGGGAAAAAGCGACGCCGCAACGTTTCATTTGGCAGTTCTGAGAACCGAACTTGCCAACTCTTCGACACTGATGTCGCATTTCCGGGCGTCGATCGGCCTGCTTATCTCGGCATTTGGTATTATGAAACTCTTTGATTCCTATTTGATCTTTGACCTCTGCGGATGGTTCTTCATTCTAATGGCGATCGCCGTTACCATTCGAGGAATTCTACTTTACCGGAAAACAAGATCGAAGATCGTTGCCGAAGGGGCTTGGCTGGCTGATATTGTTCCGGACTGAATGAACACCGAGCCAAGAGGCAAAGATCGCCGCGGATTTTGCCCTTCGTGATCGGCACATCGTTCTGGGGCGACGATAGGCGAGAACTTGACCCGGAGATCAACATCAAAGAATAGTCCTCTATAAGACTGGTCGAAGGCGATCCGGGAATTTGGGAGTGCTCGTTGCTGGATACAAGAGGCTTTCAAAAAGAAACAGCATTGCTGGAAACCGGGTCGATGCACTATTTCACTCTTCCATTTCATCCATAACGGCCGGTCCCAACGTATTAAGAAACGCGACGCGGGAATTGTGCCGGATTCTACCCGAGAACAGGAGAATTAAGGACGGCCACGACGCCCAGCCTCATCGTCAGGATCGCTGTAAGTGAAATTATTGCAAGATTAAATTGGTGCGGACGAGAAGAATCGAACTTCCACTGCCTTGCGGCAACAGGCTTCTGAGACCTGCGCGTCTACCAGTTCCGCCACGTCCGCATCCTTTGGGCGAACATTGAGGATACTAGTTAGGCCATCGGAATTCAAGGAAGCTTTTGCACGAATCGCGGCGAACTCGACGGGCCGAATACGATCGGACACGGCTTACGGCTGCGGGGCCCAAAGGGCGATACGCGTTACGCTGAGGTTATAGGCCCTTCATCTCTGTTTCGCTTGGAACGGCCGATATGCAAAAATCATTGATTGCACCTTAACTTCAGTTTCCAAACGATCTCGATGAAGAAAGTACTAATCACCTCGGTACTGCTGTGTATCGGCCTATTGGCGAGCAGTGACAGCCCCCGCGTGTCGGCGTTTCAAGAGCTCACCGCTGTTTCTCCAAATCTTGTGATCAGCCAGTTTCAAGCTGGCGGGGATGGCGGGGATGCTCCGAACGACGAGTTCATAGAGATCCACAATATCAGTGACGGGCCGGTCGATCTCAACGGATTCCGGCTGGTCTATCGCTCGAGCTCGGGTACCAATGACGTAGGGCCGATAACCGAATGGACCACCGAAACGATGGTTCCCGCCGGCGGCTTTTATCTTGTCGCATCCAATTCCTATAACGGCTCGGTCGTACCTGACCGGCTTTTCTCCAATTCGGCATGTTCCTGCGCGCTTTCTGCGACTTCCGGCGGGCTGGCGATCAGGCAGGGCCCATCGAACACTGGGGTCAAGATCGACTCGGTAGGGTGGGGAGCCGCGACTAATGAATTTGTCGAAACGGCGACGACAACAGCGGCCGGCAACAACAACAGCAAATCCCGCAAGCAGAGCAGTTGCCAGGATTCCGACAACAATTCGAATGATTTCGAGACCATTGCGCCGTCCGCTCCGCGAAATAGCTCGACGGTTCCGGCGCCTTGCGCCGG
The DNA here is from genome assembly GCA_050246275.1 of Pyrinomonadaceae bacterium. Lineage (GTDB taxonomy): Bacteria > Acidobacteriota > Blastocatellia > Pyrinomonadales > Pyrinomonadaceae > OLB17. The sequence continues at coordinate 85,952 of JBFWWI010000004.1, read as the reverse complement.
CGGCGGCACAACATTGTTCGCTGCGCTCAATGCCGGCCCGACAAGCGTCTCGCCCGGCGGCAACACCTTATTGATCGTCACCGTCATACCCGCGACAACGCCGCCGAGCACGGGTATCAGCGTTACAGGAAACCTGACGAACATTGGCGGTTCGGCCGCACAGGTCTTCTACGATGACGGTACGAATGGCGATGTTACCGCGGCTGACAACGTGTACTCGTTCCTCGCGACCGTTCCGTTGGGTACGGCGGGCGGCGTCAAACCGGTCTCCGCAACAGCATCCGATGCCCAGGGCCGGTCGGCCGGTGGAACGGTCAACATTACGGTAAATGCACCGCTTCCCAATGAAGATCCGCTGATACTCGGCAACCCGAGCGATGCCACGCCCGACCTCGCGAACGAGAACAATTACCTGATGGCAAAGCCGCAGTACACCCTATCCTATAACCGTCAGAAGGCAACGCCGAACTGGGTCGCGTGGCGTCTCGACAGCTCCTGGGTCGGTTCCGCCCCTCGGCAGGACGATTATCGTCCCGATCCGGCCCTTCCCCTCGGCTGGTATCAGGTGCTTACTGAGGATTACAGCGGCTCGGGCTATGACCGCGGCCATATGTGCCCGTCGGGCGACAGGACGAACTCGATACCAAACAATTCGGCAACATTCCTGATGACCAATTTCGTCCCGCAGCTCAGCGCGAACAATCAGGGACCGTGGGAGGAGTTCGAATCCTATTGCCGTACGCTGGCGTCGCAGGGAAATGAGATCTACATTTTCACCGGCCCATACGGATCGGGCGGTACGATCGCTCAGGGCCGGATCACCATACCGCAATACACATGGAAGGTCGTGGTCGTGCTGCCGAACGGCGACAACGACCTGCAAAGGATCCGCAAAGGAACGCGCGCTTTCGGCATCATAGTTCCGAATTTTGCGCCGCTCGACATCAATGCCCCGTGGCGCAATTTCAGAGTAACGGTCGATCAGGTGGAGGCGCTGACGGGGTACGACTTCTTTTCGAATGTCGGTGCGGTCACGCAGCTTATGATCGAACGCCGGCGGGATAGATTATGAGATCAGTCTTAAAGGTAGGGGTGTGGGCGGCGCTGCTGCTCGCGTGCCCCGCGCTCTACGGGCAGACCGAGGTATCGATCGCAAATATTCAGGGGAGCAAGAATCTCTCCGAATATGTCGATCAACAGGTAAAGGTCTCGGGCATTGTCACGGCACGGCTTCGCAACGGTTTTTTTCTGCAGACGGCGGACGCCAAAGCCGATGCCGATCCGCTGACCTCCGAGGGCATTTTCGTTTTCACACGTACCGAGCCAATGGCCGAAGCGGTCGTCGGCAGTGAAGTTTCGGTGGCGGGAAAGGTAGAGGAGTTTCGTGCCCGCCAGGATGCCTACGGGCTCACGATCACCGAGATCTCACACTTCATTGGGCGCGACGCATTTTCCGTCATCTCAAGAGGCAATCCTCTGCCGAAGCCGATCACCCTCAAGCTTTCCGATATCAAGGCCAATTCGCCCGACCAGTTCGAGCGCTTTGAGGGTATGCGGGTCTTTGCCGAAGAGATGCTCTCGGTCGCACCCACGGGCGGCCGGGTCGATGGCCGGACCGAAACGGTCGTGTCCGACGGGGTGTTCTATGCCGTGCTGAAGGGTTCGGGGCGTCCGTTTCGCGAACCGGGAATGGCGATACTTCAATATCTGGGTTCGCCCGACAAAGATAAATGGAAGAAAGAGCTTCCTTCGCTGCCGATATTTGACGGCAATCCGGAGGTGCTGCGGATCGAGACCCTCGCACAGGCCGGGTCGGCGGCCCTCGATGTTTCTGCAAAGGCGCAGATAATGAACGTTAGCGGTGTGATGCACTACGCCTTCGGACGATATGCGATCCTGACGGATGCTTCGCCCCGGCCCGTTGTCACCAGCTCGATCAAACCGGTCGCGATGCCTCTTACCACCGCCGGGCAGTTCTCGGTCGCCTCGGCGAACATCGAAACCTTTGTCGATGATGTCGATGACCCGGACGTAAAAGAGGACGTCGCAGCTTCGGAAGCATTTGAAAAGAGACTCGGCAAGATCTCTGTCGCATTTCGCGACTACCTGCAGATGCCTGATGTGATCTCGATCGTCGAAGCCGAAAATCTTAATGTGCTAAAAAAGCTGGCCGCGAGATTAAACGCCGACGCAGCGGCGGCGGGGAAACCCGATCCAAAGTACGAAGCCTATCTTTTCGAGGGAAACGACCCGCGCGGGATCGACTGCGGATTCCTGGTAAAAACGTCGAGGGTCTCCGTAAAGGCGGCAAAGCAGTTTGGAAAAGGCGAACAATATAAGAACCCTGTCACAGGTAAAACGGATGCCTTGAATGACCGGCCGCCGATAATGCTCGAGATCGCGATCGCGGACCCCGCTGCGAAGAGATCCATTGAGTTCACGATCGTCTCAAATCATCTGAAATCGTTCCGCGGTGCCGACGATCCCGAAGATGGCGCGAACGTGCGAATGAAGAAAAAACTGCAGGCGGAGTTCCTTGCCAAATGGGTGAATGACCGGCAGGCCGAACATCCGAGATCGAGGATACTGCTCGTAGGCGATTTCAATGCGTTCGCCTTTAACGACGGACTCGTCGATCAGATCGGGACCATTATAGGAAAGCCCGCTGCGAAAGATTCCGTGCTACTGAGTTCGCCTGATCTGGTTGACCCCGACCTGATCGATCTCGTCAACCTCATAAAGGCCGACGAACGCTATTCGTTTACATTTGACGGGAACGCGCAGGTCCTCGACCACTTCATTGCGACTCAGGAAATGCGAAAGCACCTGGCGGGCTTTGGCTACTTGCGCGTCAATGCGGATTATCCGCAGGTGCTGCGCGGCGTAGCGGGGCGACCGGAGCGATTTTCGGATCACGATGTCGCGGTCGGCTATTTCACGATCGACGAGCGAAAATGATCAACCCCTTTCAAGGATGACCTGGGCGACCGCGTGTTCGGCCGTGTGCGAGATCGACAGGTGCACGTGGCCGGCACCCCGATCGCCGAGGATGCGGGCGGCCTCACCCGTGACGTTGAATGTCGGGACGCCCTCATCGTCGTTGAGGACCTCGATGTCGTGCCAGGTTATCTTGCCTCGCCAGCCGGTTTTGATCGCCTTTAGAAAAGCCTCTTTTGCCGCAAAGCGCCCGGCGTAGCTTTGAGCCGCAGCCGCGCCCTTGGCGTCGCAATAATCCCGCTCCGCGCTCGTGAACACGCGCTCGACGAACCGCGGAGTTCTCGTCATGGTCTCAGCAATGCGATAGACTTCAACTATGTCGATACCGGTCGAGATGATCATGGATGATGCTGAGACTTTAGCAAATACCGGCTTCTATTGGCGAGAGCGGGACGGCGTGAAGTCGCTGATCTCTCGGCCGCTGGAAGATGCGGGATTCGCTAACGCCTTCTCTACCCGTCTCAGCGGCGTTTCGCCCTTTCCAAAGAATTCATTGAATCTAGCAGGTTTTGACGAAGATACGGCCGAGAATATTCTCGAGAATCGACGGCGTTTCCTGAATACCATCGACGGCAATTATCGTCTGACGACCGTTTGGCAAGTGCATGGCGATGGCGTCAAGGCCGTCAAGACCGATTCGGACGTCGATGATACCGAGGAGAGATCCGATGCTCTCGTCTCCAGATTGACGGGTGTTCTCGTGGGCGTGAAGACGGCCGATTGTGTGCCGATCCTCCTGGGTGACCACCGCACGGGTGCGTTCGGCGCGGTTCATGCGGGATGGCGTGGGACCGTAAGATCGATCGCTGTCCGGGCCGTCGAGGCAATGCAGCGGGAATTCGGTACAGAGCCAAAGGACATCGTTGCGGCGATCGGCCCGGCCGCGTCCTCAGATGCGTACGAGATAGGCCGCGATGTCATCGAGGCATTCAGCGCCGCATTCTCGGGAAGCGAAAAATATTTCTCGCCGACCCGCGATGGCCATGCATTGATCGACCTTCACGCCGCCAACCGAGATCAGCTGCTCTCGTGCGGGGTGCCTTTGGACAGCATATACATCGCCCCTTTCTGCACGATGGGCCGCACGGACCTCTTTTTCTCGTACCGGAACGAGAAGGCCGTGTACGGTAAAACAGGGCGTTTGCTGTCGGTCGTCGGTGCCATGGGGCGCTGATTTTTCATTGACGTGAACACCCTTCTCAAATAAACTTTCGGAACAGCCCTCCGGAGGTACAAAAATTGAGGTCCATACGCCCACTTATTGCTGTCGTTTGCGCGATCTTCGTCACGAGTGCTGCTTTCCCGCAGGCCAACCCGAAAGACAAATGGCTAAAGCTTACGACGCCGAACTTTACCATCGTAAGCAATTCTCAGGAGAAAGAGGCACGGCTCGTGGCGACCAAGCTCGAACAGTTCCGTACCGCATTCAAATCCCTTTTTCCCAACGCCGTCTTTACGTCGGCGATACCGACGAACGTTGTCGTCTTTAAGAGTTCGTCGTCATACAAGCCGTACAAACCCAAGCGTGGCGACGGCAAGGTGGATGAGTGGATCGCCGGCTATTTCCAGCCCGGCGAGGACGTGAACTACATCACACTCTCGACCGAAGGCGAAGATGCTGATGTGTACGGCACGATCTTTCATGAATACGTACATTCGCTGCTCAATACGACCTTTGGAAAATCGCAGGTGCCGCCATGGTTCAACGAGGGCCTCGCGGAGTATTACCAGACATTCGAGATACGCGAGGACCGGATCGTTAGCCTCGGGAAACTTCAGGAGGGGCACCTTCAGCTTCTTCAACGGTCAAAGCTGATCCCATTCAAGGACTTCTTTGCGGTTACCAATTACTCGCTCCACCAGAATGGCAACCATTCACGCAGCATCTTTTACGCACAGGCGTGGGCGTTGATCCACTACCTTATCCAGGGCAATGGCGGCGCGAACGGCGAGAACCTCGGGAAGTTTCTCAGTCGGGTGATGAATAACGAAAGCCCGGAAAGCGCTTTTCAGAAAACGTTCGGGAGCGACTACGCAACCATGGAAAAAGCGCTCGACAAATATGTCGAGCAGCGTTCCTTCCGGGGCACAATGGTCACGTTTAAGAACAAGCTGATCTTTGACGATCAGTTCGCCGTAGCACCGATCTCGACCGCGCAAGCAAATGCATATCTCGGCGACCTCCTCTACCATACGCACGAGTTCGAAGCCGCAGACCTTCACCTCCGCAAAGCCCTCGAGGAGGAGCCCGACCTCAGCTCGGCACACACGTCGTTAGGCCTCGTTAAGATGCGGCAGCGCGATTTCGCCGCGGCAAAAAGTCATCTCGAACGAGCGATGGCCGACGACCAGAAGAATCACTACGCCTATTACAATTACGCATACGTCCTTAGCCGCGAAGCGATGGACGAGTTCGGATACGTCCGCGAATACCCGCCTGAGACCGCGAAGAAGATGCGCGAGTCGCTGAAGCGGTCGATCGAGCTGAATCCGGAATTTCCCGACAGCTACCGGATGCTGGCGTTCGTCAATATGATCACCGGCGAAGACCTCGACGAGGCACTCGCAACCCTGAAAAAAGGCGTGCGGTATCAGCCGGGAAGCCAGCAATTTGAGCTGCTCATGGCGCAGATCTATCTTCGCCAGGAGAAGTTTGACGAGGCGAAAGCGATAGCCGATCGGTTGGCCAAAACGGCCGAGGACGACGCGATGCGTGCCAATGCCGCCCAGATCGCTTCGACTGTTTCGCAATACGAAGAGGCGAAGCGAAATGCGACACTTGCGGTGTCGGCAGATCAGCCGGGCGGAGTATCGAGGCCGATATTGGTGAAACGCACGTCGATGACCGACGAGGAATATGCCAAATTCGAACGCGACCGCGAGATCCGCAATCTGAATATAATGATGGAATCGCCGGCGCCCGACGAGCGGCGGACGGTCGGCCGTATCGAAAAGGTGAGCTGCCCGCGCGGAGAGGTGACCTACACTGCTATCGGTCAAGAGGGTAAGTTGACGCTGAACAGCAAGGACTTTCAATCATTGAAGCTGATGGTTCTCCATGAGGGCACCAACGACGTTTCGATAGGGTGTGACGCGGATATCAGGAACGAACTCGTCGTGATGACATATAAGCCATCCGGAGCAAAGAATATTCTCACCGCTCTCCACTTCGTTCCGCCCGATTTCAAGCTGATGACGCCCGAAGAGATCGCAAGTGCCCCGAATATCATTATTCAGGGTGGCCCGCCGACCGATCTGAAGAGGAACGCCGTGGAATCTGCAAGGCAGCTCGCCGAGATGGAACAAAAGCGGGAGCAAATGATGCTCGAGCGCCTTTCTCAATCTCTCCGACGGCCGTCTGAAGGCGAACTCAGGCTGATCGGAAGCGTTCAGAAGATCGAGTGTTCGGGAAAAGAAGCTGTGTTTCAGATAAACGGCCCGGGCGGAATCCTGAAGTTGAAGGCTCCGCCTTCAGATCAGCTCAAGATAATCGCGTACACGTCCGATGCCGGAGGACTGCGGTTTTCGTGCGGCGTGTCTTATCCGACGCTCTCGGCGGTCGTTACCTATCGCCCGGTCAGTGGAAGATCGAAGAAGCTGGACGGCGATCTCGTCTCACTTGAGTTCGTTCCCAGTATTTTCAAGCTGCCTGCCGAGAATTAGCGGATGCGTGCCGTCAGCGTTATCTCTTTTGTTCGCGGCGGATAGCAGACCTCGTCGGTGCACGCCTGGTACCTCACCACGGCCCTGACTCGTACCGTGTCTCCGCGAAAGCCCGCTGGTACCGTGAGAGTGAAAGGAAAGCGGACCTTACCCTCGTACACATTGATAGTGCTCTCCGAAAACTGAAACTTTCGGTTCACGCCGCGCGGAAAGGTGGGGCCGCTGACCCGCGCTCCCGCTGACGAGAGTCGAACGGTCGTGGGGATCGCATACTCGCTCGCGGGACGGTTAGAGTTCACGTGAAGCCCCGCGGGAATGCTCAGAATTATCACGCCGCGTGTAGCCTTTCCTTTTTGGGCCGTGCCGTTTCCGATAGAACCGCTGACCGTCTGTGCCGAGACCGCGGCCGAACAGCAGAGCAATATGAATAGACTAGATACAAGGTATGTTTTTTTCATAACAACCAAACTCGGATGAGATCCTGATGCATCGGGATGTTCTTAATCTACTCGGACCGAATCCAGGATCGATTCTATCTCATCTGAATGCGCCCCGATAAATTCCGACAGCGTCGTGACCCGAACTTCGTAGACCGTATCGCCGCGGGTTATTAGTTTTCGGGCCACATCGAACTTGCCGCCGTCTATCACCGCCGTCGTCCTGACCAGAGCGGCTTTTTCTCCTCCGTCTATATATGTCTCGACCGGGCCGATCGATCCCGCATCGGCCGAGATCTCTTTGAGCCTTTTCTCTATATCGGTGCCGCGTAGTGCCTCGATCTCGATCGTCGACTGCCGCACGTCCCGGCTACCGACCGTGCCGAAGTCTTTCGAGTAGGCCCGGAAGGCGAGTCCCGAATCATCATTCAACACGTGCAGAAATCCTTCGGGCTTTGAGATCGAAAACTCCGCGGTCTCGATCAACTCGGCGTCAAATGCCGCCGCCGCGTTTCGCTTAATGCGGGTCGAAGCCCAAACCATGAGCGCGACGAGGATCAGGCCCGGAATAAGAAGTTCCATATTATGCGGTCTGTATCTGGATCAGATTCGGTTCTTGTTTGGCGGCAAGCTGCCCGCAGGCGGCATAAATATCGCGGCCGCGAGGTGTCCGGATATATGCGGACACGCCGTGCGATTCCAGGATCTCCTTAAAGCGCCGGACCTGGTCCGGAGACGACGGCCGATAATTCAACTGCTCCGCCGGATTGTGCGGGATCAGATTTATCTTCACTTTGCGAAGGTTATATTCTTGCAGCAGTGACGCAAGCTCAGCCGCCTGCTCATCCGAATCGTTCACGCCGCCAAGCAGCACGTATTCGAATGTAAAGCGCTCTCCGCGTTTCAGCGTCGTTTCATAGGCCTTTGCCGCCTCCATCAGCTTGTCTATCGGCCACCGTTTGTTGATCGGCATCAGCTTGTCGCGAAGATCATCGTTTGCCGCCGACAGGGAGATTGCCAGGTTCGGCCGTCGTTCGAGATCTGAGAATTCAAAGATCTTCGGCACGATGCCGGCGGTCGAGACCGTCACGCGCCCCGGAACTATGAATAGCCCTTTATCGTCAGACATTATTTCCAAAGCCTTGATGAGATTCTCAAAATTCAGAAAGGGCTCGCCCTCACCCATCGCGACGAGGTTCGTTCCGTGCGGCGTCTCAGAACCTACGCCATAGACGTCGTTCAGGACGACGATGATCTGTTCGACGATCTCGCCCGCCGTCAGATCACGCAAAAGGCCAAGTTTTGCGGTCAGGCAAAAGTCGCATTTCAAAGGGCAGCCGGATTGCGATGAGAAACATATCGTGTCGCGGTTCTCAGTGGGGATGAAAACGGTTTCAACCGGATGGCCGTCGTGTGTCCTCATCAGAAACCGCCGTGTGCCGTCGACCGATGTGTATCTTGATTCGACCGTGAGAGTCCGCGCCGATGTCGCTTCATTCAGCTTTTCCCTAAGGCTCTTCGGCAGATCGGTCATCTCTTCGAACGACATCAGGCGCCGCTGATGCAGCCCGCGAAAGACCTGATCGGCGCGGTACCTCGGCTCACCGAACCCGGCAAAGAGCTCGACGAGTTCCGCTCGCGTATGACCCGTTAGATGCGGCGATCCGATCATCGGATAGATTTTATCGCATTCGGCGAGCGCTCGGCACCCGCAGAACTCCGATACCTCCGCCGCGACAATGCAGGACGCCGTCGGGAGGCCGCTCAAGATCGTCGGCGACCGGCCTTGAAACAATATGCGGGAAAGAGCGTAAGATCACACAATGAAACCACTTATCCTGACCTGCGTACTTACTCTTTCGGTTCTCTCGGCAATGGCGCAATCCCCGACAAATCCGGCCTCATCGACAGATGCCGACGTCTCGACGCTCGACGGTATAATGAAAGCGGTTTACGACGTGATCTCGGGCGATGCGGGCGTCAAGCGGGATTGGGATCGCTTTCGAACCCTGTTTCACAAGGACGCCCGTCTGATCCCGACCGGAAAGAACCAGCAGACCGGCGTTTACGGTGGAAACGCTCTTTCGCCCGAGGACTATATAAAACGTGTCGAGCCGGTATTTGCGGCGCAGGGCTTTCACGAACGTGAATTGGCCCGCCACATTGACCAGTACGGCAACATCGCACAGGTTTTCTCGACCTATCATGCCTTTCGAAAGAAGGACGACAAGGAGCCCTTCCTTCGCGGCATCAACAGCTTTCAATTGATGTTCGACGGAAAACGCTGGTGGGTCTTGACCATCTACTGGCAGGCCGAAACGCCCGATAATCCCATACCGGCCCAGTACCTGAAATAGCATCCAAAGGCGGATCGGCCTCGAATGTATGCTTTGCCGCTGCGTTGATTAGAGAATATGGCAGAGCATACATTGACCCGCACCCTTACACTCGAACTCTCACGCGAGACCGTTTTCGATCTCTTTGCCGATGCCTCAAATCTCGAGCGCATCACTCCGCCCGAGCTGAATTTTCACATCGTTACGCCGCAGCCGATCGGGATGGAAAAGGGTACGCTAATCGATTACGAACTGAGGCTCCGCGGTTTGCCGTTAAAATGGCGAACGGAGATCTCGGTTTGGGATCCGCCGCACGTGTTTGTCGACCGCCAGGTCCGCGGGCCCTACTCGCAGTGGATACACACGCACCGCTTTACCGAGTTCGAGCCCGGCAAAACGCTGATCGAGGATGAGGTGAGATACAGGCTTCCGCTGGAACCGCTCGGCGACGTCTTTCATTTCATCGTGAAGCGGGAATTGAAATATATCTTCGACTATCGCCAGCGGGCCGTCGCAGAAATTCTTTCAAAAGAAAAGGCGGCTGCGGGAGAAAGCAAGTAGCACGATGATCAGGCCGTCCACTCGCCGCAAAAGGCAAGGTCGGCACGGCCCGTGATCAGCATCTCGCCGTCATCGCGCCATACAAACTCGGTCTTTCCACCTTCGGTATGAACCGCTACCTCGCGGCCGGTCCGCTTTGTCAGGGCGGAGAGGGCCGCCGCCGCGCTCACGCAGGTCCCTGACGATGACGTCTCGCCGGCGCCGCGCTCCCAGATCTTGATCTCGATGTTCTCTCGGTTGACCACCTTTACGAAAACGATGTTCGCACGCTCGGGAAATATCTCATGTTTTTCAAGGGCGCGGCCGTATATCCGCCACATCGGGTCAAACTCATCGACGAAGACGCACGCGACCGGATTGCCGACATTTACACCCGATACCAGAAACTCCTTGCCGTTCGCCACGACCGGCAGATCGATCACGCTGTCCAGGCTTTCTGATGTGGCGATAGGTATCTCGCTGCTTTTGAATCTTGGATGGCCGATCTCTGCCTCGAACCAGTAATGCCCCGGCGACATCTCTTCGATGAGACGGTAGTTTTTCAGGCCGCTTCTCGTCTCGAGCTTCAGCGTCGGTTCGTGCCACAAACGCTTGTAGTAGATATATGACACCGCGCATCTCGTCCCGTTACCCGAAAACCCTGCTAGGCTGCCGTCCGGATTTACGATCTCGCAAAAGAAATCCCCATCACCTGTGGGTGTGCGGTCGATGATAGCGATGCCGTCGGACCCGACGCCGGTGTGGCGCTGACAGATGCTGAGCGCGAGGTCTATCTGGTCGAGGCCCGCCCGGATGTTCTCGCGTTCGATAACTATGTAGTCATTGCCAAAGCCGTGAAATTTACAAAAAGAGATGGTCATTTTCGGGTGCCGTAGTTGTAATAATAGAATATAGGAGTCCCCGGAGATCTGGTAATGGCACCTCTCATCATCCTTCTTGTCACATTCGGGCTGCTGTATTCGGCAGATCGGTTTGCTCTCGGCGGACGGCTCGGGCTGTCGTTCGTCGGGAGAGCCTCGATGGCGGTTATGCTGATCGCGACCGGCATCTCGCACTTCACCAGCACTGATGAGATGACCGCGATGATGCCTGATCTTCTGCCTGCAAAACGCGAACTCGTCTATTTCACCGGCGTTTGCGAATTAGCTGCAGTTCCGGGCCTGTTGTGGGGCAAGACCGCCAGGCCCACGTCCATCCTGCTCTTGATCTTCTTTGTCCTTATTCTGCCCGCGAACATCGCCGGTAGCCTGAAGCAGGTCCAGTTCGGCGGGATGGAATACGGGCCGTGGTACCTGCTTTTTCGCATCCCGCTTCAGATCTTCTTCATCTGGTGGGTTTGGTACTTCGGTATCGGCCGATATTCCCGCACTCCCTAACCATCCCGTCGGGCCAATTGATCTTGCCCCCGAATTCCTACTCCACCCAATCAGCCACAAAGACGTTTGTATCGCCGACAGAACCGGCGTTGCGGTTCGAGGCAAATGCGAGCTTCTTGCCGTCCGGCGAGAACATCGGGAAACCATCAAAGGTTTCATTGTAGGTCACTCGCTCGAGGCCCGTACCGTCGACGTTGATCAGGGCAAGGTCGAAATTTCGCTTTCGTGTGTCGCTTGCGAAATAGTTCGTGCAAAAGATTATCTTCTTGCCGTCGGGCGTAAAATACGGTGCAAAGCTAGCTGCCCCGAGCTTTGTCACCTGGCGTTTGTTGCTGCCGTCGGCATTCATCACCCAAACCTCGAACACGGTCGGCTCGATCAGGTTGTTCGCCAGGCGGTCCTTGTACCGGGCGATCTCGGCATCTGTCTTCGGGTGAAAAGCGCGGTAAACGATCTGCTTGTTATCAGGTGAGAAGAACGCTCCGCCGTCGTAGCCGAGTTCGGTCGTGAGGCGCTTCACATTCTTTCCCTTGGTGTCCATCACATAAAGGTCGAGGTCGCCGTCCCGTGTCGAGGTGAATATGATCTTTTTGCCGTCAGGCGAGACGGTGGCCTCGGCGTCATAGCCGGGTGTTTTCGTCAGCTGTTTCACCTTGCTGCCGTCGGCATAGGACGTAAAGATGTCGTAGGTCGGATAGATGGCCCAGACGTAGCCCTTCGAAAAATCGGGATTCGGCGGGCAATCGCGGCTTCCGAGATGGGTCGAGCCGTACAGCACCTTTTTGTTCTTATCAAAGAAATACGAACACGTCGTGCGGCCGAGGCCTGTCGATACCATCTTCACGCCCGAACCGTCAGCGTTCATCGTATAGATCTGATCACATCCGCGGCCCTCGCGTTTTGACTGAAACACGAGCTGCTTGCCGTCACTCGACCAGTATGCCTCGGCGTTCTCACCGCCAAAGGTAAGCTGCTTGATATTTTTGATCCGGCTTTCGCCCTTTGCAACGAGCGGATCGGATTGCCCCCAGGCGGCGAAAACTCCAAATAGAACGGTGAACGTAAAAATTAATACACTTCTCATAAGACTGATGTTAATATGCGGAAGTCAAAATTGCCCAAACCGAATGCTAATAAATCGACGAATTAACATAGACGACAACGATCCGGGGGGCGTGCGTCTATCGATACCGTTCATTTACCCAAGCTTCTGATGCTAAATTATGGCCTTTGAAACGAGTAAAGACGTCCTTGACTGGTACGAGAAACAAGAACGAACACTGACAGACGAGTTCATCGACTCCATACCCTGGAATGAAGTAAGATCCACGCCTCTCGATGAAAGGTTGATCCCGGTCCTGCTCTATATGCGCGATGTCGAGGTGCTGACCGAGATGTATCATCGCGAATTGCGGCGAACGCCTACCGGCCGCGACCCCGTGATAGCAAAGTTCATGGAGCGTTGGGGTGTTGAAGAGGTCACCCACGGCCAGATCATCGACCGGTTTCTAAATGAGGCCGGATACCGGACGCCCGAAGACTGGCAAAGACAAACTCACAGGGGCGTCCCCGTGTCGTATCACACAAGTACCTATCTCCTGACCTCGCTCACCAATCTTCTAGGCAGCTGTTTTACGGCGACGCATATGGCATTCGGCGCGATCCACGAGATGTCCACCGGCCAGGCTTACCGGAGAATGAAGGATATCGCCGCTCATCCGGTACTCTCCACGATCCTCGACGGCATTATCCGCGAGGAGGCGGCACACACACACTTCTATCGCAGCGTCGCCCGCATCGAACTTGCCAAATGCAAGGCGGCTCAAAAGGTGGCAAGAAAGGTGGTCGATACATTTTGGCGACCGGTCGGGCAGGGTTCGCTCGCTAAGGAGCGGACCGAATACTGCATTGCGATGCTCTTCGGCGACGAGACGGGCGAGGGCGTAGATGTGCTCGACCGGACGGTCACCAAAAGAGCCCATCAGCTTCCCGGCTTTGAGGGCCTGGATAAGACAACGCACCGCTTCAGGGACATCTGCCGCCGGCTCTATCCGATCACGACAGCGGCCTCGCTTTTATTTTCGATAGACCTCTACGCCGTCGTTTAATTCGACCCCGGCGCGGCCCTCGGATTCGGCATAGTCGAGGTGCGCTATCGCCTCGGAGATGGCGAGGAAGCGGTGAACGTCGTGTCCGAACGAATTCGGGAACAGCCGCTGCGCCACCTCAAAGGCCGTCGAGCCGCCACTCTCCACGAGTTCCAGCACCTTCTTTTGACGATCGTCGATCGCCCGCACGTAGCGGTTAAAGATCTCTTCAAAATCCGTCACCGGCTCACCGTGCCCGCCGTACGCGAGCGTCGGCTTATAGCTTCTCAGCTTGGCAAGGCTTACGAGGTACTCGCCGAGCGATGGGAATCGCCGCTCAGGGTCGACCGGGTCCGGAGAAACGATCGGGTTCGGCGTGATGCGCTTTAACACACAGTCGCCGCAGATCAGGGTGCGGTTGGCCTCGCGGGCGAACGAGCACGACCCAGGCGTGTGTCCGGGTGTATGCAGAACCCTGAGCGAACCGCTCTCGAACTCGATCTCCATCTCGTCCCGAAGCGGCGAGTATTCTCCGTCGCCGATGGCATCCGTCAGCAGGCTGATCTCGTCGTAGAGTGCCTTCATATCGTCGAATACCGCCGGAGGCACACCCGAGCGAAGCAGCAGCGAACGATGCTGCTCCTGCGCCAGCCGTCCGAAGAGATGCCCCGTTTCCCAATCGTGTATGAGAATTTCGGCGTTCTTCGCTTCGTCCCTAACTTGTTTCGCAAGGCCGCAGTGGTCCTCATGGGCATGGGTCAGAACGATCCGGCGAACGTCCGCGAACACGATGCCGTTCTCGCCGAGCTTTTGGCGAAGGGCGGCCGCGGCTTCTGTCGTCTTTGGCCCTACGTCGATCAGCGTGACCGGGTCTTCCTTGATGAGATAGACGTTTACGTCGCCGACATAGAACGGCGTTGGTATTGAAATGGGGATGATCTGCATTTCAGAGTAAGGATCGCGGAATGCGGAATTCCGAAGTTCAACCCCGCCTTTTTGGCTAGCTGATATAATAACGGGCGTGCCGGGTATGGACAAACATTCCGCGTTCATCATCGTTGGAGCCGGGCCGGCCGGCGCGAGCCTTGCGATCCGGTTGAGTCGGTCGGGGCATAAGGTCCTGCTTATCGAGAAGGACCGTTTTCCGCGTGAAAAGCTCTGCGGCGAGTTCATCTCGCCCGAGTGTTTTCGTCATTTTGACGAACTCGGTGTGAGCGAGCGGCTGCTGGCACGAGGCGGCGACCGCATCGTCGAGACCCGTTTCTACAGCCGGGGCGGGCGATGCGTCTCGGTCCCGACCAGTTGGTTCGGCCACGGGCCATTCGCTTTGAGCCTGAGCCGTGCCGAGATGGACCTCGAACTTCTGACCGCTGCGAGGCGATCCGGCGCCGAGGTCGTCGAGGGTGCACGCGTCGTTTCGGCGGCGGTCTCAGGCGAGCGCATCGCGTCGGTCGATATCCGCCTCGGCGGTGGCGAACGCCGTTCTTTGACTGGAGATGTCTTTATAGACGCTACGGGCCGCGGCGGAGCGCTCACACGGCTGGCGTGCGGAGCGGAACGGCGGCCGTCCGGGCCGAACGGCCTTGTTGGGATTAAGGCGCATCTGGATAAAGTGCGGCCGGAAGGCGGTGTTTGCGAGATATATTTCTTTGACGGCGGTTATGGCGGGCTCAGCCATGTCGAGGACGGAAAGGCCAACTTTTGTTTCCTGGTCACAGCCAAGACCACCCGAGCATTTATTGGTAAGACCAATGATCTCTTCGCATCCGTCCTAGATCAGAATGAGCGGGCCGGTTTTCGAATGTCGAGTGCGGTCCCCGTCCACGATTGGCTGGCCGTATCCGTTACCGAGTTTGGCTCAAAGAGCCCGCCTGCGATAGAGAATCTGTTTGCCGTCGGAGATGCAGGAGCATTTATCGATCCTTTTACGGGGAGCGGGATGCTGATGGCTCTCGAAAGCTCCGAACTATTGGCGAGCTGTATCACGGGCGAAAAGATGGAGAGGTTTGAGTTTGAACGCAGCTGCCTTTTCCGCCGCAGGCTTTTTATTTCGGGCGTTTTGCGTCGTGCCGCATTCATTCCGGCGGCGGCATCCGCGGCGATCGCGGTGGCCGGCGCCAGCTCGCACATTCGCGAGCGCCTCGCGCGTTCCACACGGCCCTACCGCCCTGCAGTAGGAGAATAGTTTTTAGGTCGTCCAAAATGCAATTGTTTTTACTTGCCTTAATCACCGTTTTACGCTAAAACCATCAAAGCAAATCTAATCTTTCGGATTGATCAGCCGCTTTGTCACAACACAGAATTGAATAACTATCGTTGGGCTGAAGATGTCGCACCGACCCGATGCCCTTCCACTATTCGGCTGAACTTCCGCAAGATCTTCGCATTTTAAGGAGAATATTCAATGCAAGCAGTCCCGTCGTTCATTTCCGCTCAAACTGGAAGGTTCGTTTCGTTGATACTGGTGTTGATGCTTGGGGCCGCGATCTCATTCGGTCAGGCCGCCACGAGTGCATCTGATCTGTCCGGGACGATCGTTGACCCGAACGATGCGGTCGTCGCCGGAGCATCGGTCACGGCACGCAACTCTTCGACTGGCTTCACCCGAACGGTCACCTCAGGCTCGGACGGAACCTACACCTTTATCGGACTTCCTCCCGGCGAGTACGAAATTACCGCCGAGGCGCCTACTTTCAAGAAAGTATCGATCTCGCCGGTCAGGCTGACGGTGGGCCAGGTCGCCGAATTACGGATAAGAATGGAGATCGGCGCACCCGATGTGGTGGTGAACGTTTCGGGGGACACGATCGAACTGATCGAGGCCGGGAGAACCTCGCTTTCCAACACCATAGATCGGCAACGCGTGGAGAATCTGCCGATCAATGAACGGAGCGCGACCGGATTTGCGCTGACGCTCTCCACGGTGGGCCGCGACAATGGCCGCCCGATCGGCCCGGCCCCGACGTCCGGCCTTAACATCGGCGGACAACGCGGTCGATCGACGCAGGTCAATGTCGACGGCGCCGATTTTACGGACAATTCGATCAACGCCGCACGCTCGACCGTAAGCATGGAGGCGGTGCAGGAATATCAGGTAAACACCAACTCGTACACGGCCGAATTCGGCCGGGCGACGGGCGGCGTCGTCAACGTGGTCACAAAGCGCGGCACCAACGATTTCTCAGGAAACGTTTTCGGGTTCATCCGCGACAAGAGCATCCAGGCCCGAAACGCCTTTTCGCCCGTGGACGAGCCCGATTTTCGGCGGACCCAGTGGGGAGCGACGCTCGGCGGGCCGATCATCAAGGACCGCACATTTTTCTTTGCCGCTTACGAGCGGCGTCAGCGTGACGAGTCCGGTTTCTTTACGAGCGATGTGGTCGGCAACCTTACCGCTTCGGCGACGATCCCTGCGATACCCATGCTCATCGCGAACTCGGTCACATTCAACAACCTTACGCCGCAGCAGGCCGCTGCGATAAATGCACTAGTCGCCACCGGCAATCCGACCGCGATCTGCGGAGCAAGGGCCTATGGCTATTTCGCCTCGAGCGGCGGACAGACGGCATTGACCGGCTCCAACCCGCTCGCAAGCCCTAACGATGGCAGCGCGTGTCCGGCCATCACCCCGATCGGCCCGGGAGCTATCGGCCCGAGATTCATCCTTTCGGGCGCTCCGGTACCGCTCGGCACCACCAATGATGCCGGCCTCCCGATCGCTTTCCGGGCGCTTAACAGTCTCGACCGCATCTTCCCGGTCACCGAACGTGCCAATTTCTTCTCGGTCCGCGGCGACCATAGTTTCAATAACCACAACTACCTGACCGTTCGCTTCGGCTATAACACCGGCGACCAGACGGGTATCCAGGTCGAGTCGCAGAACCAGTCGCTAGGCCAGAACGATTTTTCGCGTACTGGCATAACCGAGCTAGAGGACACGTCCTTTGGCGCGTCGCTTAACACGACACTTAGTTCAACTTTGGCGAATGAGTTCAAATTCAGCTACGGCCGCCGCCATACGACCTTCAAATCGCAGAACGGCGACGCGGTGGCTTTCAATATCTCGGGTACAGCCTTCATCGGCCGCGAACTATTTTCTCCGGTCGACCGCACGGAGCATCGCACGCAGATCGCCGACAACTTCAACTGGGTCGCCGGTGACCACACGTTCAAGTTCGGCGGCGATCTCAATTTCGTCCGGATCCCGTCGGCGGTCTTCGAACTCAACTTTGCCGGACTCTTCAATTTTGGCGACTTTACCGCCTCGAACCTGAATCCGGCATTTGCGGGCCTTCCCGCCTTCACACCCGTTCAAAGTTATGGCCTCGGCCTGCCGTCAACGTATATTCAGGGTTTTGGAGACCCGGTCTCAAAGATCAAGAACACTCCGCTGGCTTTCTATGCCCAGGATTCGTGGAAGATAATGCGGCGGCTGACCTTGAACTACGGGATCCGATATGATGTCGAACTGACCGAGACGATCGCTCCCGTAGGCATAACGGACCCGCTTACGGGCATAAACCTCTCGGCCAGCGACATCCTCGCCGCCCAGGACGCAGTGGGCGTACAGCAGGGCATTCCGCGTGATAAGAACAACTGGGCGCCGCGATTTGGCTTCGCTTTCGATACGTTCGGCAATGGAAAGACCGTCCTTCGCGGCTCGATCGGCCTCTACTACGACCATCCGCTGCTTGCGGTCGCCTTCAACTCCGATATCGCGGACGCAGCTCAGCAGCAGCAATCGGTCCTCACCGCGGGCAGCCCGTCGCCGACCGCCCTCTTGAATGCGGCCCAGGTATTTCAGGGAACCGTCTGTGTCCCGGGAGCCACGCCTACGCCCTTCTGTGCTGGTGCGGGCAATCCGGTCACGCCCGGTGTGGCGGCAAGCGCCCAATATCAATTTGGCAGGCAGAGATTCAACGACCAGACCTATTCGGGATTCGGCGCCGTTCTTCCGTTCACGCTGCCGATCTCAAAGGATTTTGAGTACGCCTACGCTACTCAGGCGAACTTCGGTGTCGAACATGCGCTCACCAGGGATATGTCGCTCGGCGTTTCATACATCTACGTCGGCGCCCGGCACCTTCCGCATCCGACCGACCTGAACTCGCCGGATACCTCGCTCCAGGTCGAAAATTACTTTCGATGTTTCGGGACGATGCCTACCACGACCCAAGCGGCCGCTACGGTAAATCCCACGCAATGTACAAATATCGTCGCTCAGCCAATACCGGGTATGATCTCGGTCACTACCCGCGGCGGCGTGATCGCTCCGGCGATCGCAAACTTCTTCCGGCCGAATGCGCCCAATTATTTTCTTGCTTATGCATTGTCGGGTGGAGCGGTCGGCAAGCCGCAGCTTGACGCGGCGCTTGCGGCAAGCGGTACACTTCGGACGCCCGGAACTTTTACTCCTTTCGGTGCGGTAAATGCCCAGGTCTCTGACGGCAACTCGAGCTACAATGCGATGAACGTGGAATTAAAGCGGCGTTTTGCCAACAATTACACGTTCCTTGCCAGTTACACATGGTCCCACTCGATCGATGATTCGTCCGATCTGCAAACACTGCTGATCCCGCAGGACGTCCGAAACTTCCGTGCTGAAAAGGCCAACTCGCTCTTTGATCAGCGTCACCGGTTCGTATTCAGCGGATTGGTCTCCTCGCCGGTCAGCTGGCGTTCGGGCAGCACCTGGAAGAAGGTACTCTCTGATTTCACCGTCTCCCCGATCATCGAGATCTCATCGGGCCGTCCGTTCAATATCATCACCAATGTGGACGCAAATAATGACCAGTCGTCGCAGACCGACAGGCCCACCCTTCTTTCCGACGGCACGCTCTGCGTTCCTGGTACAACCGGATGCACGCCGCTGATCGTCGATGGCGTGTTCGCCACCGGAAGCCTTGGACGAAACATGGGGATCACCCACTCGTATGCTTCGGTCGATCTTCGGCTGACGCGTGCGTTTCGCTTTGGCGAGAGATTCCGCCTCGATATAATCGGCGAGGTCTTCAACCTCTTTAACCGATTCAATGAAGGCTCGGCGTCGCCGTTCTTTACCGATGTGAATGCTTTCGGCGAGCGGGCTGGCAACGGCCGTTTCTTCAGCCGTCCGACGGCAGCCTTCGACGCGAGGCAGTTCCAGTTCGGTGCGAAGTTCAACTTCTGACCCGATCTCTCATACTCCTCCTCCGGCCGCGGCATTTCGAGATGCTGCGGCCTTTTTTAGCTATTTCGATCAAGTGTCGGATAATGGGTATGTGGAGGGTCTTTCATACCGGATAAAGAATAAAGCTGCCGAACTCGGGTTCGATAAATGCGGCATCGTCCCCGCCGGGCCGCTCACGCCGGAGGCTGGCCGGCTGCGGCAATGGCTAGAGGGCGGCCTGCACGGCGAGATGAAATGGATGGAATGCGAACCCGATAAGCGCGCCGATCCCGCAGAGATATTTCCAACGGCCCGCTCGATGGTCGTCCTCGCGATGAACTACTTCACCCCGCACGAGCATTGCGACGGTACCGATACCGGCAAGGTCTCGCGGTACGCCTGGGGCGATGATTACCATGATGTTCTTCGCGGGCGGATGCAAGATCTTCTCGCCTGGATACAGGCCGAGATACCCGGCGCCGAAGGCAAAGCGTGTGTCGACACCGCGCCTGTAATGGAAAAACCGTGGGCGGTCCGCGCCGGCCTCGGCTGGATCGGGAAACACTCGAATCTGATCACAAAAGAGTTCGGCTCCTGGGTATTTCTCGGCGAGATCATCCTGAATATCGAACTCGAGTATGACCGCGAGGTCGTCGAGGATCACTGCGGCACGTGCACCGCCTGTCTCGACGCCTGCCCGACGCAAGCGATCGTAGAACCATACGTCGTCGACTCGCGAAAGTGCATCTCGCATGCGACCATCGAACTCCGCGGCGAAACGCTCCCCACGGATGTCGCAGAGCATCTCAATGGGTGGCTCTACGGCTGCGATATCTGTCAGGACGTCTGCCCGTGGAACCGGTTCGAGAGGCCGACCAATGAGGCGCGATTTGAGCCGCGGAGCGGAGAAACATCTCTTTTGCTCGCCAGTATTGATAGAATGGAGCACGAAGAGTACGCGGAGCGTTTTCGCGGATCGGCGATGAAGCGAACTAAACTTGCCGGATTAAAAAGAAATGCAAGGCACCTTGAAAAATAGAAGAACCGCGCGGTGGCTCGCGGCGGCCGCACTCGTGTTGTCTTGCCTTTTCTGGACGCCCGGATCGATCTCGGCGCAGGCTCTCTCCCGTGATCGGGAGGCTGATGCGACGCTCGAGTTCAAACGCCTCCGCAGCCTGCAGGCCACGCTCGAGAAGATCCCGTTGGAGAAGCAGGAGAAAGAGCCGCACAAGAGCTTTCTCAGGAAAAACGATAAGCTGATCGTTTACAGTGAACCTGCCGGCCAGTGGTACGTGCGATCGGAACTCTTCTGGGACCTTCATTCAAAATACCGGACGCTGCCGATCGCGGAAGAGATAGCATGGGCAGGCGCGCAAAATCCGCTGCCGGGCGAATGCGAAGGCTATGTGAACTGTTATGTATTCATCCTCACGGAGACCAGCGGCCGTTATCTCCGTCTCTATCCGAATGGGAAGTACAGCACGCAAGCGGTACGGGAGATCATCGAGCGGATCGAGCCGTTGGCTGCCGAGGATACACAGTACGATCTCCCGGCCGAGATCTCCGACCGCTCGGAACTTCGGAAGCTGATCTCAGAATTGCAAGAGGACCTTGCGGTAGTGACGCACCCCGAAAAAGAGAAGGCACTTGCGCTGCTGAAAAAACTCGCGGAGGCGATAAAGTAAACATTTCCGGGATGCTAAAGGACGCTCACAATCGGACCATACGCGACCTGCGTATCTCACTGACCGATCGGTGCAATTTCCGCTGTTTCTACTGCCTGCCGAATGGCGAGCCTCCGCTAGCGCGAAAAGAAACGATCCTTTCATTTGAAGAGATCGTTCGCGTTTCGCGTATATTCGTATCGCTCGGCATCGAGAAGATAAGACTGACCGGCGGCGAACCGCTGATCAGACGCGACGTGCCCAGTCTCGTTGCCGGACTCGCGGCCCTTAAACCGGAGCTCAAGGACATCGCGCTCACGACCAACGGTTTCGACCTTCCGCGTCACGCCGCGGGGCTCAAGGCCGCGGGACTCGACCGCGTCACACTCAGCCTCGACAGCGTGGACGAAAAGAATTTTGAGGCGATCACCGGCGTTAACGCGCTCGGGAAAGTGCTGGACGCGATCGCCTCGGCCAAGGCTCATGGCTTTCATCCGGTGAAGGTGAACGCGGTCATCGTTCGGGGCCGAAACGACCACGAGATAACGGCACTTGCGGACCTCGCGCGACGCGAGAATATCGGGATGCGATTCATCGAATTCATGCCGCTCGATTCGGGCCACGAGTGGGACCGGAAACAGGTCGTTTCAGGAAAGGAGATCTTTACCGCGATCAACGAAAGATTCCCGCTCGAACTTATCCAGCCGAACAGGGGAAGCGAGACCGCCTGGAAATACCGGTTCGCCGACGGGTCGCCGGGCGAGATCGGCATCATCGCGCCCGTGACCGAGATGTTCTGCGGTGCATGTTCGCGGATGCGGCTGACCGCAGATGGCCAGATCCGCACCTGTCTCTTCTCGACCGCCGAACACGATCTCCGCAGCGTGGTTCGCAGCGACGCATCCGACGACGAGATCGCCGGATTCATCCGCTCGGTCACGCTCCAGAAAGAAGCCCGCCATCACATAAACGATCCTGCCTACGCACCCGCAAGCCGAACGATGAGCTTTATCGGCGGTTAACCGCAGCGGGAAACTATACACAGCGATCTGATCTCAGGAGACTTGTCTATCGCCGTTCGTTCCTGCCGGAATCCGAAACGGTCGAGATTGGCTGCAAATGCCTCGATGTATTCATCAGCTTCAATTCCCGGCGGCGGCTGATGAAACAGACAGAATTTACCGCCACGACTTAGGAGCCGCCCGATCTCTTGGAGTTCGGCGGCCGGGTCCATCCAGAACGCATTGATGTTGTAGAGAAATACTTTGTCGAAATGACTGGCGGGAAGCGCGCGATCGAGCAGGTCCTGATGAAGCAGCGAGATGCGACCGGACTCGAGGTTTGCGGCGTTTGCCCTTCGAGCCGCGGCCGTCATTTTTTCAGAACGGTCGATCGCCGTTAGATGTCCCGTATCGAGCTTTTCGCAGATCAGCGGGATCGAGTGCCCGTAACCGCAGCCGACCTCGAGGATCACATCATCCGGCCGGACATCGAGCAGCCCGACCGCCCACACATATCGCTCCGGGATCTTTCGTCCCACCTGTGCTAGCTTCCGCGGCGGCCGAACATATCGAGTCCGACGGCGGCAACCAGGATCGAACCCTTGATTATGTCCTGCATAAAATCGCGTACGTTCAATAGCGACATACCGTTATCGAGGCTCGCCATGATCAGCGCGCCGAGACACGCCCCAAAGACCGTGCCGCGGCCACCCATCAGCGATGCTCCGCCGATGACGCAGGCCGCGATAGCGTCGAGTTCCTTGAGCACGCCTGCGTCGGGTGCCGCACTGCCGACGCGGGCGGTGAAGATCAGGGCCGCGATGCCGGTGAATGCCCCGAGCAGCCCATAGACCTTCAGCACCTGCATCTTATTATCGATCCCCGACAGGCGGGCCGCGTCAGCGTTGCCGCCGATCGCGTATAGGTAGCGTCCGAACGTGGTCGAATTGGTCAGGAACGCGCCGAACAGTGCAACGGCCAGCAGGATCATCACCGGCACAGGTATGCCGCGGTAGGCGTTCATCACCCAGATAAAAGCGATGACGCCGGCTATCGGTATTACGGCCTTGAGCAGCTCGCCGCCGTAATTTGCTTCACCGAGCCCGTAGTCCTTTACCGACCGTGCATTCCGATACGCCAGGAACAGAATGAAAAGTATCGCCGCTCCCGCAATGGCCCAGCCCGCAACCGGTTCTACATAGTTGTTGCCGATCGCCTTGAAAGTGTCGTCAGCGACCGGGACCGTATAGCCGCCGAGCAGCCACTTCACCGCGCCCCGCCAGGCGAGAAGCCCGCCAAGCGTAACAATGAAAGCCGGAATGCTCAGATACGCCGTCAGTGCTCCCTGAAATGCGCCGATCAGGATACCGACCACGATCGCAAAAATGATCGAAGGCACCAGCCCGAAACCGTAATTTGAAATGCTCAATGCCGCTATGCCGCCGGCAAACCCGAGCACCGATCCTACCGAAAGATCGATGTTGCCGGAGACGATCACCATCAGCATCCCGACCGCGATGATCGCCGTGACCGACATCTGACTAAAAAGGTTCGCAAGATTCTCAGGCTTGAGAAACGTGTTGTTCGGCGTCTGCCAGTGAAAGTAGCCCCATATCAGCGCGAGTACGCCGATCATTACATAGGCCCGCAAACTGGCAGCCGAGATCTTGTTTTCTTTCGCTTCGCTCATTGGTTCATCCATGTCCCGTGGCCGCGGCCATGACCTTTTCGGGTGTCGCATCCTTTCTCACAAATTCACCGGTCACGCGGCCCTCGTGCAATACCATGACGCGATCCGACAGCCCGAGAACTTCGGGCAGCTCGGACGAGACCAGTACGATCGCGAGGCCCTGTTCGGCCAGCTTGTTTATCTCTGCATAGATCTCTTGTTTTGCCCCGACGTCGATCCCGCGTGTCGGCTCGTCCAGAAATAAGACCTTCGGATTGGTCAGCAGCCATTTTCCGAGCACCACTTTCTGCTGATTGCCGCCGGATAGCGTTCCCGTAACGGTGAGAGGCGAATTCGCCTTTACGTGGAGCGCCTGCATCGGGCCGCGGGCAGCCATCGTCTCGCGGGTGCGATTTGTGAGAAATGAGCCGGAGATGTGCTTCAAGCCGGCGAGCGTCATATTGTCCACGATCGTCTGTTCGAGGATGAGTCCAAAACGCTTGCGGTCCTCGGTCACAAAGCCGATGCCCTCGCGAATAGCGTCCGCCGGCGAATCCAGTTCGACCCGGCGCCCGTTTACCGATATCTTGCGCGAATAACGTCCCGGCCAGGCCCCGAAGATCGACATCAAAAGTTCCGTCCGCCCGGCGCCCATCAGCCCCGCGATCCCAAGGACCTCTCCCTTTCTTACATAGAACGACACATTGTCCACGACGCGTCGGTTGGCCGCGTCGACCGAGTAGGCCGTCAAGTCCTCGATCTGCAGAACTGTCTCGCCGAATTCGTGATGAGGCTCGGGAAATATATTCCCGACCTCTCGCCCGACCATTTGCTCGATCACCTTTTCTTTTGTGAGCTCCGCGGCCTTTTGCGTACCGACCGTCCGGCCGTCGCGGAGCACCGTGATCCGGTCGCTCATTTCAAACACTTCGTTGAGCTTGTGAGAGATGTAGGCCATCCCGACGCCGCGCTCCTTTAGATCGCGGAGGATATTGAATAGGGTCTCGACCTCCGATTCGGTAAGCGCCGCGGTCGGCTCATCAAGGACGAGGATCTTTGCTTCCTTTGAAAGCGCCTTTGCGATCTCGACCAGCTGCTGCTGGCCAATTCCAAGGTTGCCGACCGTGACCCGCGGGTCGATATCGAGGTTAAGGCTCTGAAGCAGCTTTGACGTCCGGTGATAAAGCTCCGACCAATTGATCACACCGAATTTCGATGGTTCCTTGCCGAGAAATATGTTCTCGCCGACCGTCAATTCCTTTACGAGCGAGAGCTCCTGAAAAATGATCGCGACTCCGGCATTCTCGGAATCACGGATACCGCGAAATTGCCGCACCTCTCCGTCGATCAAAATGTCGCCCTCGTAGCTCCCGAAAGGGTAAACGCCCGAGAGGACCTTCATCAGCGTCGACTTTCCGGCTCCGTTCTCGCCGACGAGCGAATGAAACTCTCCGGCCTCGAGGGTAAAGCTCACGCCGTCAAGAGCCCGTACGCCGGGAAATTCCTTGACGATGTCTTTCATCTCAAGCAGCGACATATTCAAAAGGTTGCTTTCTAGATCGAACTAACGAAAAGCCGGGTAACGACAATTTAGCACAACTCCCGCTCAATACAGGTAAACCCTGCGGAGCGCCCGGCGAATTTCGTCATTCTGCATGAACCAATACCAGTTCTTGCCGCTCCGCAGGTTCTCGGCGCTGAGCAGGCTGATCCCCTGATCGATGCCGATCACGTCCGGCCCGACCCAGCCGGTATGCGGATTAAAGGCGTCAACAAAGCCATACTGCCCATATATCTTGTCGCCGTACTCCTGCTTCATCCTGCGAAGCGCGGGCAAGGTGATGTCCGGCGTGAACATCAGCGAACCGGCCACAGCACAAGGTACGATCGATCCGTCCGTCCGGTCATGCCGCGGCGGGGCACCCCACGCCAGATAGCCGTACTGGCTGTCTGAGGCGGTCATTCCCCACATCTCGGGCCCGTACTTGGGAAATTCTTTGCTCAACTCCTCGACAAAAAAACGATGCTGCGCCCGCGTGGCGTTTATCGAATTATCGAAATAATTCAGATAAGGCGGCCTTCGTTCCTGGCGGTTTCTGAGATCCACAAAGGCGTGAGAGAACTGGTGGATGAAAAGGGGCGAGACCGAGCCGATATACCTGATCCCGCGGTACTCGTTCCAGGGCCGTTCCCATGCGTACCACGAGTTGGCCGGTATCGGATGGGTCGGCGACCCGATCGCAAGCAGATAGAGCATCGCGTCCTCGCTGTAACGCGCCCAATAGTTATCAAAAAAACCGGTTTCCGGCTTCCACCCGTGATTTAACAGATACGGGTCGCCGTTCTGCATCCATTTGAAATCGACGCGGCGGTATATTTTGTCGGCAAGATCGACGATCGTCTCGTCGTCGGAAAAACATTGCTTGGCCGTCAAAACTCCGCCGAGCAGAAGAGCCGTGTCGATCGACGAAACCTCGCTGTTCCAACGCCGCTCGCCCGTCTCGTGATCCACGAAGTGATAGAACCAGCCGCGTTCGTGGGCCGAGCGGTTCGCAAAGAAATCGAGCGTATTGCGGGCACGTTCTTTAGCCTGCTCGGGCGTGACCCATCCGCGGTCGGCAGCGATGCAGTAACCGCTGAGCGCAAATCCGGAGGCCGCAATGCTCGCGATATTGTAGCTTCGGTGATCGGGCTTTCGGTCGCTGGCGTCTGCGGGCGAGCGGTCGAGCGTAAGGCCGTTCTTGGGGTTCGTGCGGTCCCAGAGATATCTGAACGAACGCCTCTGCATATCCTCGAGAAACGCGTCGTCTTCCGGCCTGATCTGTGCCGCGGGTATCGGGGCATTCGGCGGCGGGTCGATCGTTATCTCGCTCGAGGCCTGAGCCGACAACGGGCCAAGCTTTGGATCGACGACCTCGAAAATACTCTGTGCCCCGTTATCGCTGCTCGTCCCGACGATCACCTGAAACTCGCCCGGCTCAAGCACGGGTTTCATGTCGCGGCCGAGGAATGAAAGGTCCTTTGGCGTCAGCGTGAATTCGACCGTTTGCTTTTCGCCCGGCGCGAGCGTTATCCGTTTGAATCCTTTCAGCTCGCGGATCGGGCGCGTGACGCTCGCCGCAAGGTCGTGGATATATAGCTGCACGACCTCGTCACCCGCGACGTTCCCTCGGTTGAATACATCGATGCTGACCTTCAAGTCCTCCGTCGGGCTGATCTGCAGTTTACTCAGTTTCAGGTTCACAAGCTGAAATCGCGTATAGCTGAGCCCGTAGCCGAACGGGTAGAGCGGCGCATTGCTGATATCGAGATATTTCGACGAGTACTTGTTTGACTCCAGGAACGGCCTGCCGGTCGTCTTGTGGTCATAAAAGATAGGTATCTGTCCGACCGATCGCGGAAAGGTGATCGGAAGTTTGCCGCCCGGGTTCGCGTCGCCAAAAAGTGTATCGACGATCGCGGGCCCCGCCATGGTTCCTGGAAACCAGGCGAGCAATATCGCAGGAGCATTCTCCGCAAGCCAGTTGATCGTTAGCGGCCGGCCGGTTATCAGCACGACTGCGTATGGCTTGCCCGTAGAATGGATCGCCTTGACCAGTTCCAGTTGCCGTCCGGGGAGATCAATATTGCTGCGTGATGCCGCCTCGCCGCTCATGCCCTGGCCCTCGCCAAGAACGAGCACCGTCATGTCCGATTCTTTGGCCGCATCGACCGCCCGTGAAAAGCCCGCATCCGAGCTGCAGGGAATATCGCAGCCCTCTTCGTACCGCATTCTGATCTGCGGATATTTTTGCCGCAGGCCTTCGACCACGGTGATCGGATCGGTCGGCTTTCCGTCACCCGCCCAGTTGCTGTTCATCTCCGCCTTGTTATCGGCGAGAGCGCCGATGACGGCGATCGACCGGATGTCCTTCTTGATCGGCAGGGTGCTTTGCTCGTTCCTTAACAAAACAAAGCTCTTTTCAGCGGCGGTTTTTGCCACCTCCCGGTTCGCCTGGCTAAACACCTCGCGTCTCTCCCGGGCCTCGTCGGCAAATGGATCATCGAACAACCCAAGCCTGAACTTCACGCGAAGCACATGACGGACCGCTTCGTCGATCGTCGCCATCGAAACCTTATTCTGCTTGATCAGGTCCTCGCCGTATTTGTTATAAAAACGGCTGACCATTTCCATATCGGTCCCTGCATTCAGGCTGTACATCGCGGCATCGGCCTCGGTCCGGGCGAGGCCGTGAAACATCAATTCCATCACGGCGGTATAGTCGCTCACGACCAGCCCGTCAAAGTTCCATTCGTCTCGAAGCACCTTTTTCAATACAAATGGATTCGCCGTCGCCGGAACGCCGTCGAGATCGTTGAAGGATGTCATGAAGGAGCCGACGCCCGCATCCACGGCGGCCTTAAAGGGCGGGAAGTAGGTTTCGCGGAGCGAACGCTCCGATATGTCGGTCGTGTTGTAGTCGCGGCCCGCCTGGGCGGCCCCGTATCCGACCCAGTGTTTGGCCGTTGCCATTACCTTGTTCTTGGCGCTGTAGTCCGTGCCCTGAAATCCGCGTACACGGGCCGCCGCGACCTTCGAGCCAAAGTAGACGTCCTCGCCTGCGCCCTCGATGATGCGTCCCCAACGCGGGTCGCGGGCAATATCCACCATCGGAGCAAAGGTCCAGTGGACGCCGGCCGCGCGTGCCTCGGCCGCCGCGATGGCCGCCGTGCGCTCCATCATCGCAAGGTCCCAGCTCGCCGCCTCGCCAAGCGGCACCGGAAAGATGGTCCTGTATCCGTGGATCACGTCAAAACCGAGCAGTATCGGTATCTTCAGCCTTGACTCGAGGGCCGCCCGCTGCAGTTCATTGGTCATCTTCGCCCCGCGCACATTCAGCGTCGATCCCAACAGGCCCTTGCGTGCCATTTCCAGATGTTCGGGCCGATAGCTGCCGTTCGCGTCGCCGTCCAACTGCTGAAGCTGACCGAGCTTTTCAGCAAGGGTCATTTGCGAGATGAGGGCGTCTATCCGCCGCTCGATCGCCTGGTCCTTTGCCGGCCGTGCCGATAGGCTTCGTCGCTGACCGGCCGCGGTGCCGCTGCCGATGCTCGCTATGAACGTAAACAAGAAAACGGCGGTTATAAACTTCTTCATAAGCATTTCGGGGCCATTAGACGAGATACAGGTCGCGGCCCGCCCGCACGACGACGAGTGTCTCGCCGTCATTCTGATACCTGTCCAACTGAAACTCTTCCGGGTCGAGATATCCGAGATTTGCATTCGTACACCGATCTCTGCTGATAAGCGACGAGAGCGTGATCCGAAACCTTCGGCCGTCGTGCCCATTGCCGGCCTTTGCCGACCCGTATGCCACATGTGCGAGATGGGCCGCCACGCAGAGATTCGCCTTTAGCTCGGCCGAGCCGTCGATCATCTTCAACACATCTTCGACCGGAGCGTAACCGAACTTCTCGATCAACGCACCGTGTGTGACCGAAAACTCGCTGATGTGCGGCGCGAAGATGATAAGCTCGCCGCCTTCTTCGACGATCCCGCCGAGCTTGTAGCTCGCCTTTCCGCCGGTCCAAAGGTCGCCGTAATGCTTGTCGAGAATTGCGACCACACGCCGATACTTTCGGCCCGTATGTTTGAAGTGTACGCTCATGCTGACCGCGGCGGCGGCCCGAAAACTCTCTCTCAGATCACCGCCGAAAAAGCCGTGAGCGTTCATCTGTCCGTCCTCGTCCCGGGACAGCACTGCTGAAAATGCGATGATCCGGGCCGGGATCATATCTGCCGCCGCTTCGATAAGCGCACGAACGGGGGTCTCGACCCTGCCGATCACGTTCTCGATCCCCGATAGTGCCCCGATCCAATGCGTCACATCGGTCATTTCCCGGCCTGAGACACCCGGAAAGAGATACTTTGCACCACCGGCAAATCCCGCGACCTCGTGCGGCACGACCGAGCCCAGGATCAAGATGTAATCACAATTTGCCGGCGACAGCCGCCGATTCACGACCACGCGGACGCTTTCGCCATAGAGCCCGCCCGTGATCGCCGCGACCGTTTCGGAACCGATCTCGCCAAGCTCGATCAACTCACCGGGTTCTGTCCAGCGGTGGTCCGAGATCTTTGACGCGTGTAACCGATCGGCCCACATCATTCGCCCGGCCTTCACGTCCTTTTCTTCCGGCGTCATCGGCGGGTGCGTGCCCTGCGCGATCAGAACCTCAAAGGAAGCAGGGCTCTTTTCCGTCAGTTCGTCGGTGACCATCGGAAGCAGAATATGCGTGATGTCGTCCCGCGTTTTGTCCGGCACGATCGCGACCACCCGGGCACCCGCAGGCATCGCCTCCAGAGAACGGGAGACGATCCGGCGCAGCGCAGTTCGCCCAAGGGCGGCATCGGTACCTCCCTCTCCGAATACATCCGTTCGCTGTTCGGTCACTTTCGCTGTCATAGCGATGCAAAGCCGGATCTGCCTGGGTTACAAATTCGTGATCTGATCCGAGACGCCCTGCCGGGAGTTCTCAACCGAGATCTCTCCAAAGCAAAAAAAGGCTGCCAGAGCTCGGTCCGGCAGCCCCAATTCACGCGTCGTGTATTAGAAGCTGAACCGGATCTGAAACTCGCCGACCCGGCCCGCGTACGCACTCGTCGGCAATCCGAACCGATCGGACTGCACTCGTGTCTGGTCCGATAGAGCGTTGATATTCGCGAGGTTCCGCGTGTTCAGGATATTGAAGAAGTTGAACTTCACATCGATGTTCGCGTTCTCCCCAAGGAAACCCCAATTGCCGAGCCCAAACCGTTTCGCGAACGACATGTCCAGGTTGAAGTATTTCGGCCCGAAGAACGCATTGCGTCCGACGATCGGCCGGCTGGCGAACGGATCGCTCGAATTAAAACTTGTCGCAAATATCTGCGTCCCCGCGACACCGAACAGCCCGCCGGGGCGAAGGAAATTCTCATTCGTGTTCTCGCCCGGGGTAACGCCCGGAGATCCCGGAGCGAGGGCCACCGGCCGCGGATCGCAGAACTGTGCACTGTTCGAAGTGGCCCCCTGTATGCAGCCGAATAGCCGAGGCGTCCAGGGGAAACCCGTGTGGTACGTCACGATGCCGCTGATCTCCCAGCCGCCCAACAGCTTATCCGTTAGGCTCCGCCCGCGGAAGAAGGGCAGTTCCCAAGTACCGGAACCGACCCACGAGTGCCGCACATCGAAGTCCGAGCGGCCACGCTCCTCCCGTTGATCGACGGGGAAGCTTTGGTTCGTGAGGGCCGTCGGCGCCTCAAAAGAAGCGGTGTCGATGCTCTTCGCCCAGCGGTAGTTCGTGTCAAAGGAGAATTGCCGCAACAGGCGGCCCTGCAAACGGGCGATCATCGCGTTGTAATTCGTGTTGACATCCGAGCTCGCGAAATAGCCTGCGAAGATGTTCGGATTCGTCGTGGTCATGATGTGCAGCGGCAGGATACGAACGAAGTGGCGGCCCGAGCTGCCCTGATATGCAAGCGACGCGACAAGGTTTGCGGGCAACTCGTATTGCCCCTCGAGCGAATAGCGGGCGACGTAAGGCGTGTCGAGGTTGCGCGGCGCTCCGTATATCTCGATCGAACCGTTCAACGGAAGCCCCGTTGTCGGGTTGGTCCCTCCACCGAGAACCGGATTGGCCGGATAGCCCGTGATCGTGCCGTCCGTACTGCCGACGAAGGTAATTTGACCGCCGACGAACGGCGAACCGAACTCGCCGGGCGCCGTACCGCAGCAGATGCCGAAGTTAAGTCCATTAGGCGGATTGCGCCGGGCATTCGCGAGCAGGGCATTAGGCAGTCGGTCATAGCCGAGTCCGGCGCCGCCGCGTACAACAAGCTTGTTCTCTAACCAAGACGGATTCCACGCGAATCCAAGCTGCGGCCCCCAATTGTTGAAATCCGAATCGTAGAGCTTTTCGTTCGTGTTAATGGTCGCTCCGGCGAGGCCGCCCGTCGGGCCCAGATCGAGATTCCCGATCACGCCGTCGGAGGCCACGATCGGCGACATGTAGGTCCACCGAACACCGAGGTTCAAGGTCAGCGACGGGCGGATCTTCCAGTCGTCCTGAACGAAGAACGCGAGTTCGCTCGTCGTGAACTTGGTATTGTTCGCGGAGGGCTGACCGGAGAGGTCCGCCGTGATCTGTTCGAAGATCGGGGTACCGTTGGCAAAGTTCCAGGGCCGGTGGAACGAATAGAGCGGCCGGGCGGCTCCGATCTCGCCGTTGCTGTTCAGGTCGCGGCGGTACTCGCCGCCGAACTTAAACACGTGATTGCCCCACACCTTCGTGAGCATGTCTCGGAAGTCGAACTGCTTCTCATCGATCACGCCCGGCGTGTTCGGTGAACGCGGGAATCCGAATCGCAGACGGTCTCCGAAGAATCCCTCTATCTCAACGCGGGGCAGGCCGAAATCCGCTTCCGGGTTAGTTGCCGTTTCGTCGAATCCCCAACGCGTAACGTTGAAGCGCGCTTCATTGGTCATCGTAGTTGAGAGTTGACGGTTGTAGATGAAACCTAAAGCATAGGTGAGGCGTTTGGAATTGATGTCCGCCTGCGGGCGGCTCTGCGCTCCATTGTCAGAGGTGAAGGCTTTGTTCGGCACGATGTATGAGCTGAACGTGAATCGGTCCTTGTCGGTCGGCTGGAAATCGATACGGGTCGTGTACTGATTTCCCGTGAATTCGTTCAAACGGTCGAGCAGGGCCCATTGCACATCGGCGATGCCGTCAAGCCCGCCGCCGTCCGGGGCCGACGAGAACGTCGGAACATAGGAGCCGTAGGCGCCGCTTATCGACCCGATGTCCATCCCGTCACCAACCACGGCGCAGCCGGAAAATATACCGGAGCACGTTGCCGTCTGGATCTGATTGACCCGCGGCTCGACCCCGGTCGAGCCCAAAATTGCCGCTGTCAGCGTGCCGGCGCGGGCAGCGATCACGGCCGAGCGGAAGGAACTGGTCTCGATCAACGAACGATAAGTCGAAGAACTGTTCTCCTTGAGCCCCTCGTAAGCGAAAAAGAAGAACAGTTTGTTGCGAATTATCCGCCCGCCGAAGCTGCCGCCGTAGGAATCGAACTTGCGCTCGACACGCTCCGGGCCGCTGGTCTGAATATTGCCGATGAACCGCGGCATCGTGTTGAAAGCATTGAGTGACGGATCGTTCAGGCGGTAAAAGGCGCTCCCGTGCCACTCGTTCGTACCGTTCCGTGTGACGACCTTGATCTGGGCACCGCTGTTGCGTCCGTCCTCGGCGGAGTAAGTGCTCGAGGTCACCTGAACTTCCTTCACGCTTTCCTGGCTCGGTGTGACCACCGCACCGCCGCCCCACGTCTGGCTGTTAACGCTGGTGCCGTCGATCTGGTAATTGTTCGAAGAGACCCGTTGGCCATTCGCAGAGATCGGCTGCACATTCTCGGTTGCGAAGATACCCAGGTTTGAGCCGCCCGGACCCGACGTGTTCGGAAGAAAGGCTGAATTGCCGTTTGCACTGCGAGCGCCGGCACCAAACACGCCCGGGGCGAGCCGCGCCAATTCGTACGGGTCGCGACCAGGCTGCGGGAGCCGCAGTACCTCGTCCGTGCTGATGTTCTTGCGAAGGTTCGCATCTTCTGTGTCGAGTTGGGCTTCGACCGTTTCCGCTTGGACGGTCACAGTCTCCGCAATGCCTCCGGCCTCGAGCACCACGTCAACGCCTCCGAGAGTCTCAGCGGCGACCTTCACGTTATCGACCACGGCCTTCTTAAATGCCTGGCTTTCGACCGTTACGCTGTACAAGCCTGGGGCCAGATTCGAAAAGCGATAAAACCCGTCGTCGCTCGCGGTTGTCTCAAGAGTCTGGTTGGTCTCCTTATTGGTGAGCACCACCCGGGCACCGGGGACGATGGCCCCGGCAGAGTCGGTTATCGTTCCCTGGACGCCGGCGCGAAACTGTGCGGTCGCACAGATCGCGAAAGCCAAAACAAACGTGACCGTGCCGAGGCACTTGAATAGACCCAAAACCATTCGCCGCATACTTTTCCTCCAAGTTTTAGTACAGAACTCGATGTGACAAACGATCTAGACGATTGGTACGGACCGCGGCTTGAACTCAGGAAGGAAGCAGGGCGTAAATCGTTTTACTAAATCGTTTTAGTGAGGACATTAGAACACCAACGTTCGAGGAATGTCAAGCATTTTATTGATGTATCGGGCACGCGAGCTGTTCCCAACGAAGCATTGTCAGGAATTGGTAAGACCAATTAGGCCGATCTACGATGATCGTTTCTTGAAAATTGCATACGGGTTATGCAAACATCTCTCGATGCCCCCACCCGCCGACAAGAAAAAGCCCGACCCCGCTCCCGGCGCCCGTGAGGGAGATCCGATCAGTTTGAAATCGCTGGCGCGGCATTTGGGCCTTTCGACCACGACCCTCTCGCTGGTCTTGAATGAATCGCCGCAGGCAGCGTCCATTCCTGAAGAGACGAAGAAGCGGATCTTTGACGCCGCACGGGAGCTAAAATATCGGCCGAACTATTTGGCCCGATCGCTTCGCGTACAAAAGACGAATACAATCGGCGTGATCGTCCCCGAGCTGAGCGACGGATACTCGGCCATGGTGCTCAACGGCGTCGAGTCGGCATTGACCACCGCCGAGTACTTTTATCTGACCGCGAGTCACCTTCATAAGGAAGATCTGCTCGAAAAACTTCCGCGCGTGCTTATCGAACGTCAGGTCGAGGGGATCATTGCCGTCGATACACCGATCCGGTTCACCCCAACGATCCCTGTGGTGAATGTCTCGGGCCACGACGCCATCGATGGGGTCACCAATGTGGTGCTCAACCATGAACACGCCGCCGAGCTCGGCGTTGGACATCTGTATAACCTCGGTCACCGGCGGATCGCCGCCATAAAGGGGCAGGAGTTCAGCTCCGACACGCTCATCCGGTGGGAGACGATCAACGCCGCAGCGGCGAAACGCGGAATTCCGATCGCGCCCGATCTGACCGTACAACTGCTCGGCGATTCGCCTTCGCCCGAGGTCGGTTATTCCGCTATGAAGGCGCTGCTTGCCACCGGCGAAAGGTTTACCGCCGTCTTTGCGTTCAATGATGTGTCCGCCATCGGGGCGATCAGGGCTCTCGGCGAGATGGGCCTGCGAGTACCTTCGGACGTTTCCGTGCTCGGTTTTGATGATATTTACGCCGCTGCCTTTCATAACCCGGCCCTCACTACGATCCGTCAGCCCCTCTTCGAAATGGGCAGCATTGCGGCAAAGACCCTGCTCGAACGTCTATCGACCGGTTCGAATGGCGACGTTCCGCGCGAGGTGAGGGTGGAGCCCACGATCATCGTCCGGCAATCTACGGCGAGGATTAGCGAGTGAGATCGGCACGGCAAAAGAAGTGACATTTTGCGGTGCGATGTCCCCCGCACCGGTCGCTCAATTAGTAATCAGGGCCTTGTCGCTGGGATCCGCCTTTCAATCGCCTTCGTCCTTTTGTAACCTATATGATCAGGATCAAGTTATGTCTGAATCAACGGCTATCGAATCCGTGCTGTCCGAGGAGAGGGTGTTTCCCCCGCCGCCCGATTTTGCCGCACACGCCCATATAAAGAGTTTTGACGAATACGAGAGACTCTACGCCGAAGCGGCAGCCGACCCGGCCGCATTCTGGGAAAAGCAGGCGAATGAACTTCACTGGTTCAGGAAATGGGACACGGTGTTGGAATGGAACGAGCCATTCGCCAAGTGGTTCGTCGGCGGAAAGCTGAACATTTCACACAACTGCCTCGACCGGCATCTGAACACGGCCCGTAAGAACAAGGCCGCGATCATCTGGGAAGGCGAGCCCGGTGAGATCAAGACGATCACATACCTTCAGCTTCATCAGGAGGTCTCGCGATTCGCCAATGTATTGAAAAGCCTCGGCGTGGCCACGGGTGACCGCGTCGCGCTTTATATGCCGCTCGTTCCGGCCCTGGCGGTTGCGATGCTCGCATGTGCCCGCATCGGGGCGACGCATACGGTCATCTTCGGCGGTTTCTCGGCGGATGCCATCCGCGATCGCGTTAATGACGGCCAGTGCAAATTGATCATTACCGCTGACGGCGGATATCGCCGCGGCGCCGAGATCAAGCTCAAAGAGGTGGTGGACGAAGCCGTCGAACATTGTCCGACCGTAAAAGACGTGATCGTTTACCGCAGGACCAGCTCAAAGGTTACGATGCATCCCGGCCGCGATCACTGGTGGGATGAATTGACCGGCACGGTCGACGCAAATTGCCCGGCCGAGGAACTCGACGCCGAGCATCCGCTCTACATTCTCTATACATCTGGAACGACCGGAAAACCAAAGGGCATTCTCCACACGACCGGCGGTTATCTTACGCAGGTCGCCTATACGACCAAGATCATCTTCGATCTAAAGGATGAGGACATCTATTGGTGCACCGCCGATATCGGGTGGGTCACCGGTCACAGCTATGTCGTGTACGGGCCGCTCGCAAATGGCGCGACCGTCTTTATGTATGAAGGGGCGCCTAATCATCCCGGCCCCGATCGCTTCTGGGATATCATCGAGCGGCACAAGATAACGATCTTTTACACGGCGCCGACCGCCATTCGCGCCTTCATCAAGTGGGGCGAGCGGCATCCGCTAAAGCATGATCTTTCCAGCCTGCGGCTGCTCGGCACGGTCGGCGAACCGATCAATCCGGAGGCGTGGATGTGGTATCACGCGGTGATCGGAAAACGCCGCTGCCCCATCGTCGACACCTGGTGGCAGACGGAAACAGGAGCTGCGATGATCTCTCCGCTGCCCGGCGCAACACCGACCGTTCCCGGTACAGCGACTCGGCCTCTGCCCGGCATCATCGTCGATATCGTGACAAAGGCGGGAAAGCCCGTCGAGCCGGGCGAAGGCGGATATCTCGTGGTGAAACATCCGTGGCCCGCAATGCTCCGCACGCTCTGGGGCGACGACGAGCGGTACAGAGAGGCTTACTGGTCGGAGATACCGGGGATGTATTTTGCCGGCGACGGCGCCCGCCGTGACAAGCACGGGAACTACTGGATAATGGGCCGTGTCGACGATGTGATAAACGTGAGCGGCCATCGACTCGGGACCGCCGAGGTCGAATCCGCCCTTGTTTCGCACGAGGCGGTGGCCGAGGCCGCTGTGGTTGGCCGTCCGGACGAACTCAAGGGCCAGGCGATCTCCGCATTCGTCACGCTCGAGGGCGGACGCCAGGGTAACGACGACCTTAAGGAGCAGCTTCGTGCCCACGTCGCACATGAGATCGGGTCGCTCGCAAAACCGGACGACATACGCTTTACCGATGCACTGCCGAAGACGCGCTCGGGCAAGATCATGCGCCGCCTGCTGCGCGAAATTGCGTCAGGCAGCACTGTCGCGGGCGACGTTACGACATTGGAGGATCTTTCTGTCCTTGAGAAGCTTAGGGAAGATGAAGAATAGATAATGACAGAAAATGCCGCCGTGCCAGATCTGAAC
This sequence comes from Pyrinomonadaceae bacterium, assembly GCA_050246275.1. GTDB lineage: Bacteria > Acidobacteriota > Blastocatellia > Pyrinomonadales > Pyrinomonadaceae > OLB17. Next base: position 48,491 of record JBFWWI010000004.1, on the reverse strand, counting down.
CGGGAACTTGCCGAAGCGGGGCAGGAGTTTTACCGCCGCGGCTGGGTGCTCGGCACCAGCGGTAATTTCAGCGCGCTGCTTGCACGACGGCCATTGCGGGTCGTGGTGACCGCGAGCGGTATGGAGAAAGGAAAGCTGGACGAAACGAACTTTCTCGAGCTCGACGACGACGCTGAGATACTTCAGGGCTTCGGCAAACCGTCGGCCGAGACTCTCATCCATCTGACGATCTATAGGTTCATGCCGAAGGCAAGATCGATCCTGCACACGCATTCCGTCTGGGGAACGATACTGTCCGATCGTTTCTTTGAGCAGGGCGCGATCGAGATCGAGGGGTACGAGATGCTCAAAGGACTCTCGGGCGTGACCACTCATGAACACAAGGAAAAGGTTCCGATCGTCGAAAATTCGCAGGACTACGTCGCCCTCGCGCACGTGATAGAGAATGTCATTCGCGAGAACGATGGCATTCACGGTATTTATCTCCGCCGCCACGGCCTCTACACCTGGGGCGAGACGGTCGCAGATGCGCGGCGGCAGGTCGAGATATTCGAGTTTTTGTTCGAGGTATTGGGAAGAAGTCAGGAAACAGGATCAAGGAAACAGTGAACGGACTCTATAGTGGCTCAAGACTTGAAAACCTTCCGAGATCTTATCGTTTGGCAAAAGGCCCACGAATTGGTCCTTGCTGTTTACAAATTTAGTGACGATTTTCCAAAACGAGAAGATTATTGCCTGACCTCGCAGCTTCGTCGTGCCGCGATATCCATCGCTGCAAATATCGCCGAAGGCTTCAAAAAACAAAGCGTGGCCGACAAGGCTAGATTCTTGAATATCTCACAAGGGTCGCTGGAAGAAGTTCGTTATTATTTAATTTTGGCAAAAGACTTGAATTACGGAGAGACGACCGAACTCGAAGGCCGATTGGACGAGGTCGGCCGAATTCTCTATGCGTTTCGCCGATCGATCTTGAACGGCGCGAAACGATGATTTCCTGTTTCCTGCTTTCTGTATCCTGTATTCTTATACCAATGGCAATTTTGGATGTACCAAAAAAAGGGGTTCGAATGGCCGATGCTTCGGAGATCGAAAGTTACCTCGCCGAGATCGGCATTGACTACGAACGCTGGGACAACATCGCCAAGCTCGGGCCCGATGCGAGCGATGACGCGATCCTCGCTTTCTATTCCGATGAGATCGAAGCCTTAAAAGCAAAAGGCGGATACGTGACCGCCGACGTGATCAACATCGTTCCGACCATGCCCGGGCTTGATGCGATGCTCAATAAATTTAATAAAGAACACTGGCACGACGAGGATGAGGTTCGGTTTATCGTGAAGGGGCACGGGCTGTTTCACATCGCTCCCGAGGGCGGAGATGTCGTTTCGATCGAGATGGAAGCGGGCGATATGATCCGCGTGCCGCGCGGGACGAAGCATTGGTTCAACCTCTGCGGCGACAAGACCGTGCGTGCGATCCGGCTCTTTCAGGACGTCTCCGGCTGGACACCGCAGTACACCGGTTCGGGTGGGGATGCCGACTATCAACCGCTTTGCTTCGGCGTGAGCTATTTTCCGAAAAGTGTATGAACCGAAGGGACGCCGAGACGCGGAGATCTGATTCTCCATTTTCTCAGCGTCTCCTGGGTCTCCGCGGTGAAATGACCAGAGCGATCCTCCTCGACATCGAAGGCACGACGACACCGATCGACTTTGTCCACAAAGTGCTGTTTCCGTATGCGAAAGAGCGGGTGGGAAAGTACGTCGAGATGCAATTTGGGCGACTATCGGATGAGATCTCACAGCTCGTCGACGAGAGTTCGCACGATGCAACTTACACGGTCCCCGTCGACCCGACGGAACCCGGCTCCGTTTCTGCTTATCTCGAATACCTGATCGATGTCGATCGGAAATCCACGCCGCTAAAAGCGATACAGGGAAACATCTGGAAGGAGGGCTACGCCTCCGGCGATCTGAGGTCGGTGGTGTTCGCCGATGTCCCGGCGGCATTCCGACGGTGGAGCGCGGCGGGAAAGGTGATCGCGATCTATTCCTCCGGCAGTGTTCTCGCACAGCGGCTGCTTTTTCGCCACACGGACCACGGCGACCTCTCGCCCTTTATCGCAAATTATTTCGACACAAATACCGGGCCGAAACGAGCCTCAGAAAGTTACGGCGCGATCGCGGGCGAACTGGGAATTTCGCCGGGAAATGTCCTTTTCTTGTCGGACGTCGCCGATGAACTCGATGCTGCGTCCAACGCGGGTATGGACACAGTCCATGTCGTGCGGGATGGCCACGCCGCCGGACAAACGCAGCACAGGGTCGTCGGCGACCTCAACGCCGTCGATTGAACCTCACCGAAGTTTCAGGTTCCCTGCACGGTGCGTACGACCATCGCCTTGAGTTCGTTCGGGCAGCCCGGGATCAGATCGATCCGCGGCCAGATATTGATGTGCCGGCCCTGCATCGATTCGTTCAGGTGAACTATGGTCCAAGTGCCTGCACCGTATGCGTAGCCGCCCGTCGCCGGACTCACGCGGCCATCGACGATGGTGCCGGCGCCTCCGCCTTTCTTACGGACCTCGTTCTGGGCGGCCATGATCGCGGTTATGGTCGCCTGGTCGATGTGGCCCGTGGCCCGTACGGCGGCGGCCGCGGCATTAAATTCGGCACCCGACGACGGTTCGGGCTGTGAAGCGATCACCGTGAAAGCAAACTGCACCAGGAGTACGTCTTCCCTCAAATTTATCGCGGGATTATTGCCTACGACCTTGTCGACGTTAAAGAACACCGGCAGCGTCGGCAGCGAATTTTGCGGTGCCAGCAAATGGGCCATATTTCTCCTCCGATCCGATCTGAATTTAGTGACACATCTTAGCGCAATTTAGGGCAAATCGCGCCTTCAGCCCATTTCGAAATAGTGGTGCAAGTGGCGGGAGCATCCAGGGTTAAATCCCGCGCCGCATCCCGGGCACACGTAGCCGCAATCGAGATATTCGTTGACCGACAGTTTACGGCCGCACTTTCCGCACAACACTGCCTCTCCATCAAACTCGTTCCGCGGCCAGGCCTGAACGTCGTGCGATGCGATCTCAGCGTGGCACTCGCTGCACGGATACCAATCCCCGCAGCACCTGAACCGGATCGCGATCACGTCGAGCGGCGAATGCCAGTGGGCACACCGTGTCTCGCCGTCGATCCCGACGCCCAGTACATTCTGCCCGTGTATCATTCTCATCATCTTTCGCTTGGATAGAGCATACGATAATATGGAATAAAGATATCGATCAGGGGGAATCTAAAAGGATATGGACGAGAAAGATCTTGAGACCGCGACACTTGGTGCCGGCTGCTTTTGGTGTGTAGAGGCGGTCTTTGACGACCTCGTCGGGGTCGAGGATGTCGTGTCGGGCTACTCCGGAGGGCATAAGGACAACCCCACGTATCAGGAAGTTTGCTCCGAGACGACCGGCCACGCCGAGGTGGCCCAGATAAAATTCGACCCGTCCGTTTTGTCCTATGCCGATCTTCTTCGGGTATTCTTTACGGTCCACGACCCGACGACCCTGAATCGCCAGGGCAACGATATCGGAACCTCATACCGCTCGGCCATCTTTTACCATTCGCCTGAACAAAAAGCGAGGGCCGAAGAGATCATCAACGAGATCACCGCCGAGGGCATCTACGACAACCCGATCGTTACCGAGGTAACCGCTTTCGACAAATTCTGGCCCGCGGAAGAGTATCATCAGGAATATTTTGCGAATAACCCAAACCAGCCTTACTGCGCCGCGGTCGTCGCCCCAAAGGTGGCAAAATTCCGGCAGAAATTTGCCGATCGCCTCAAAAAAAGATAATCATTGACACGTTTTACATTGTTTGCTAGTGTTTAGCTGGCCTAGGCTGCGCGCCTGGTCCCACCTCCCAGATCCCACTTCCAGCTCAATAGTCCAAATTCTAGCTTTGATGGCCCAGGTGTGTTCGGCTTTCAGTCGGCCGAATATTTCCGGTTCCCATTTCAAGAGTATGACCAAATATGCACGTGCGGGCGTTATCGTGTCCGTTGCCTTTATTGCGTTTATCGTTTCGGTTTCGGCCGACCTCGACCTGAGCTCGGTGGGTGCCCAGCGTCTGATCCTCGACAAGCGTCAGAGTGGGTTCGTCCTGATGTCGGGGACCATCTCGGGCCGCGTATTTCGCGATTACAACGGAAACGGCAATTACGACACGTCCGGGGGGACGACGGCGGCGCCAACCGCGATCGATGCCGGTGTCCAGAGCGTTACCGTGTCGGCGTACGATCAGGCGGGAGCCTTCGTCGGCTCGGCCGCCACGGCCGCCGACGGCACGTACAGCCTTGCCGCGTCCGGAACGGGCCCCTATCGCGTCGAATTCACAAGCTTGCCCGCAGGTTTCTCTCCGTCGGCCCGCAGCACCGATTCGGTCTCGGGCGGTACAGCCGCCAATACCGGCTCGACCGTCCAGTTCGTCCCAAACGGAAACACCGGCAATGTGAATCTGGCGATAAACCGTTCGCAGGATTATTGTGAAGACAATCCGGCGCTTTGCTCACAGCTTTATGGGGTCGGTTCGGCTCCGCAGCCCGAGGCGGTATTCACCGTTCCATACACCGCGGGCAGCACGCGTACGACCGGCGGCACACCCGTGACCGATTTTCAATCGCCCGCCACGTCCAGCCTTGCGATGACCGACCAGGTCGGCACGACCTTTGGCATCGCGTATCACCGAAATACGCGCCGCATCTTCGTTTCGGCATTTATGAAGAAGCACGCGGCATTCGGGCCGGGTGGACCGGGAGCGATCTATCAGGTCGATCGCGGCTCCGGCAGCGTTTCCGAATACGTGAACATAAACACGATATTCGGCGCCGGTACGGCGGGTCTCGATCCGCACAATCAGAGCGATTTCAACACCGATAACGGCAACGCCACATGGGACGCCGTCGGCAAGATCGCCTTCGGCGGCATGGCCATCTCGGATGACCAGGCGAATCTCTACGTGATGAACCTGGCTGATCGGCGGCTTTACCGCATCCCGACATCGGGCCCGCTCAACGGTACGACCATCCAGAGCGTAGCTTTCCCCGCGACGATGCCAAGCTGCGCGACCGCATCGGAGGTGCGGCCGTTCGCGGTGAACTGGTATGAGGGAACGATCTATGTGGGAGCTGTCTGCTCCCGCGAAACGTCCGGCACCGCGACATCCGCTAACCTTCGGGCTTACGTTTACACGCTCGATCCCGGCACATTCACATTCAACACAACGCCGGTAATGAACTTTCAGCTCAACTATTCCCGTGCCGAGACCGACCCCGGCCTTCCCGCCGCATGGCTCAACTGGCGCACAACGTACCAGACGATCAGCGCGAGCCATTTCATCTATCCGCAGCCGATGCTTACGGACATCGAATTTGACCGCGGGAATATGATCTTGTCGATCCGTGACCGGAACGGCGACCAATCAGGCTATAACAGCGCCAGCAACCCGACGAACTCGTCTCAGCTTTTCAAGGGCATCACGGCCGGCGAAATACTCCGCGCGTGCGGCAGCCCATCACTCGGGTGGACGCTCGAGAGCAACGGAAGATGCGCCTCGATCGGAGGTGCGCCGCAGAACTCCGGCGAGGGGCCGGGAAACGGCGAATACTATTATCAGGACAATTACCATCCGAATGGCACTCCGCACGACGAGGTCGGCGTTGGAGCCGCTATGCAGATACCGGGGCACACCGAGATGGTCGCGACGGTCTTCGATCCAACCTACATTCCGAACAATAACGTTTACGACGCGGGCGGTTTTCGTTGGTTCAACAATTCTACGGGCGCGCAGAATCGCGGATACCTCGCATACTGGCTAGCAGATTTTGGCAAGGCGAACGGAATGGGGAACATACAGGCGCTGTGCGAGGCCGCTCCGATCGAGATCGGCAACCGCATCTGGAATGACGCCAACGGCAACGGCGTACAGGATCCCGGCGAATCGCCGATCGCCAACGTGACGGTACATCTCTATCAGGGCTCGACGCTTATCGGCACGGCGATCACCGATGCCAACGGCGAATACTATTTTGTTTCGAGTTCGGCGGCAGATCCGAACACCTCGGACAACATAGGCCAGGTCAACGGCGGCATCCTGCCCGCGACCGCCTATCAGGTAAGGCTTGACGATCCATCCAACTACGCACAGTTCGGCTCCCTTTTCGGCCTCGCGCTGACGACCAAGGATCAGACGTCTCAGGCTGGCGACAAAGATTCGTCCGATTCGGACGCCGCATTCGTCACGAATCCTGCGGGGTCGCCTACGGGCAGTTTTGCTGTGATCTCGCTGACGACCGGCCCGGCGGGCTCCAACAATCACACATTCGACATCGGGCTTGTGGCGGTTCCATCGGCGGCCCCGGTCAGCGTCGAAGGAAGGGTCAGGACCGCTTCGGGCGCGGGAATTCGCGGAGCTACGGTGAGCCTTACGGCAGCGGACGGAAGCGTGACAAAGCTGACTACCGGAACCTTTGGCTACTTTCGGTTCACGGGCATCCCGGCCGGAAAGCTCGCTCTGATCGATGTCCGCGCCAAACGTTTCACCTTCAGCGTCCCCACCCGTGTCGTCGAACTCTCACAGGACCTTTCGGGTATAGACTTCATATCGGATCAATGGTGATCGGGTCGGTGCGCTCTAAAGCTTACCGAGGAGCATAAGGACGCCGATCGCGATAAACCCAACGGCGACTATTCTTTGCAGCCACTCCGTCGGCACGTACTGGCTCAGGATGCCGCCGGCCAGCACGCCGAGCAGCGAGACGACGACGAGGGCCAGGCTTGCACCAACAAAGACGGCTACTTTCGAATCGGTCTTTGCCGACATCGTGATTATGGCCAACTGCGTCTTGTCGCCAAGCTCGGCAAGGAAAAGTGTTACGAATGCGGTGCCCAAGATCTTCCAATCCATGGGCATAAGTGTATCGGAAATGCTGCAGGAATCGCAGCCGCCAAACCTAGTCCACGAACAAGCGGTCCGCTGATCTGACGAGCCTAAGCTCCTGATATTCGTTATGCCGCGTGGAAAGGTGCTGCTGTATCGTATGGCGAGTGTAGACCGCGAACTTGGTTAGCTTGGGGTTGGCCATCAGCCCCCTGAGCATATGCCGCAGGGCGTCGACCACACCGTCGAAGACCTCGATCGACGACATCCTGTCGCTCAGCTTTATCGTATCGTTCTCAAAGCGAAAGCGGCCCTTGTGCGGGTCGAGGAAATGGTGACGCCCCGAGACGGAAGCGCACGCATTCTCAAAAGCCACGTCAAAATTTATCCGCGTCCTGGCAAAAGCCTCTTTGACGGTAAGTATCAGATCGTTGGCGAGGGCAAGGGTCCTGTCCGTGGTTCCGGCGCTCGTCAATTGATTGATCGAGGACGAGCCGGCAAGGAATCGATCGGAATTGCCGAGTGCCGCTTCGCGTGCACCGGCGGCGATCCGGTCGTCGACGAAGGCGCGGCGAACAAAGGGCTCCGGATCGGATGGATCGACGCGAAGCACGTGGATGCGTCCGAAGGGCTCACGTGCCCGTACGAGAATACGCCGGAAGGCGTGTTCGCCCTGAGCGATGCGGCCCGCGAGCTTGTCGTATTCCCGCGCCTGTATCTTGTTTGACGGCGTGAAGATGATCTCTGCCTCGTAGCTGCTGAGTTCGACGCGGACAAAGCCCGTGAACTGCAGGCCGCGTAAATGGCGGACGAGTGCCGTCAGGTCGACGAACGACGTACTAAGGTTTTCGTGGATCGGTAATCCCTTCATCTATTTATTACGGGCGGTCCTCGAGCGAAAAAACGCTCCGCAATACCCGCACCTTGATCTTCAATACTGGCTTTGCTGGTGATAAATGACCAATATGCCGCGGTTTCCATTGCAAACTTTGGTTTTTTCCGTCAAAATTCGCTAGTCCGTCGCGGTCGCGGCGTGACACAGCCCCAAGACCAATAGAAAAATGGTGAACATCGCATGCCGATAGCGATGGCCACCCGCCGAAAACTATGAGTTCATCTCTATTCCGAACGAAATCCATAACCCGGATCCAGGCAGACGCGGCCGCGGGCCTCGGGGACCACAATCCCGAATCCGCCGTACCGACCCATGGACTGCGGCGGACCCTAGGCGTTTTTGACCTGACCCTGATGGGCATCGCCGCGATCATCGGCGCCGGAATATTCGCAATGGTCGGAAAGGCCTCGTACAACGGCGGCCCGGCGGTGGCACTTCTTTTCGTGTTTACCGCATTCGCGTGCGGATTTTCGGCGTTGTGCTATGCGGAGTTTGCATCGCGGATACCGGTCGCGGGCTCGGCCTACACATACGCATATGCGTCGATGGGCGAGTTCATTGCGTGGATAATCGGATGGGACCTGATCGTCGAATACGCAATCGGCAACATCGCCGTCGCCATTTCGTGGAGCGATTATTTCACCGGCCTTCTAAAGGGCTACGGCATCGATATCCCGCTGCATTTCACGATGGATTTCCTTACCGCAAAGCGTGGATTCGTGGCGGTCAACGAATCGGTCGCCGGCGGTGCCACCGTGGATTCGCTCACAGCGGCGTGCACAAACTCGGACGCCGCCGTTTCCTGCGGACAGCTTGACGGCTATCTCGCCTGGCTCAATGCTCCGCATATCGGCGGTATCCCGATCGTCGCCGACCTGCCCGCATTGCTGATCGTGGTCATTATCACGACACTCGTTTTCATCGGCATCCGCGAGTCAAAGTTCGCCTCGACCACGCTTACCATTCTCAAGGTCGGGATCATTCTGCTCGTGATCTTCCTCGGCCTGAATTACGTCAATCCGGCCAATTGGTCGCCGTTCGCACCTAATGGCGTCGAAGGCGTATTGAAGGGCGTGTCCGCCGTGTTCTTTGCATACATCGGTTTCGACGCCCTCTCGACCACTGCCGAAGAGTGCAACAACCCGCAGCGTGACCTGCCGATCGCGATAATGTTATCGCTCGTGATCTGCACTATCCTTTACATCGCGATCGCACTCGTGCTGACTGGAATGGTGAGTTATACGAAGCTGGATGTCGGCGATCCGCTGGCATTCGTCTTCGGCCCGGAAGGCGCGAATATCCCGTGGGTCTCGGGCATCATCGCGGTCAGTGCGGTGATCGCACTCGCTACGGTGTTTCTGGTGTTTCAGATCGGCCAGCCGCGCATTTGGATGGCGATGAGCCGCGACGGGCTTCTGCCGCGGATATTCTCGTCCATCCATCCGCGATTCAAAACGCCCTGGTTCTCTACCATCATCACCGGCATCGTCGTCGCGATCCCGGCCTTGTTCATGAACCTGACCGAGGTGACCGATCTTGCGAGCATCGGTACGTTGTTCGCCTTTGTCGTGGTCTGCGCGGGCGTATTGTTCAAGGATGCCGAGTTCAAACTGAGCGGTACCAGGTTCGTCCCCTACATAAATTCACAGTTCTTTTTGCCCTTGATCCTTATCGTCGTTGTCGCAACGGTCTATTATTTCTATCCCGGGTTCATCGGAGATTTCCTTACGCTCAGGCCGGCTGAGGGCGAGAGCATGCTGGGTGCGTTCTCACACAAGATACCGATGATCTTTTTCCTGATCGTCGGCACGACGCTCCTGTTCTTCAGCCTTACCCGAAAGCTTTCGCTGATCCCGATCCTCGGGCTGCTTTCCTGTCTCTATCTGATGACCGAGCTGGGTGTGACCAACTGGATCAGGTTCGGCCTATGGCTGATAGCGGGGCTCATCATTTACGGCCTATACGGATACAGGCATAGCAAATTGAATACGCCAGATGCCGAGCCCGTTTAGCGGAATTGAGTCGACTTGACCCAGCCGGGCCGCTGCATCTGCCCATTGCGGGCCTCGAGTGCGAATCCCGCATAGGTGTCGCAGTTCAAAATCGTCTTGTCCCGCTTGAGCTTTTGCATGCCCTCGTCGGTTACCCAGCCTTTGGCGTGATGGCCGATATCGCCGCGGGTCTCGACGTAGTGCCGCATCTCGTGTATGAAAACGAACGCGGCAAAGTCCTGGATCTCACTCGCAAAATAGGCCCCGCGGCGAAAGACGATCTTGCCGGTCAGGTCGCTCTTGTCAAAAAATCCTCCCAGACGTGCGAATGCGACGGAGCTGATGCCTTCGCCCTCGTCCGTGGTGTCGAGCGTACAGTAAGCGTCGGGGCGGTCGAGGATGTTCAGCATTCGGCCATAGACGTCGTAGATCAGCGTCAGATCGGCATCCACTTTACCGCCCGCACTTAGACGAAAGTGCCTGTCGATCAACGCCATCGAGCCGCCGCCGAAGAGGCCGCCGACCTTTGCGGAATTTATCTTCATCATGGCCGCGTGGACACATGATTTGGTGTATGGCGCATGGCGGAGCATATTTGCAAGCAGCCAGCCGTCGGTGGCCATGCTCGGGGGCAGATACGGCTGGATCCAGCGTTGCCGCTTTACATTGAGCATGGTTATCGTCTGTTTGCCCGGGTCGATGCGGCCGTCGCAGCCGCTCCAGCCAAAATGCTTCTGCTGAAAGGCCCTGATCGCGCCTATCGTTTTCGGGCCGCACAGCCCGTCGATCTTGAGAGGCGGGGTCGGACCGCCGTCGATCGGCGGAACCTGGTCGAGCCCGTATTGTATGTTGAATACATCGTCTTGTTTGTTCACGCCGCCTTGCCCGACGGACGCCGTGATAGCGATGTCCCCTTCGGGGCGGCGCGGGTCGACCACGCCTCCGCCGCTTGACGATCTTGCCGGGGCGAACGTACATTCGCCGTCGGGCAGCATATGAGCACATGGTCCTGGCATCTCTTCACCTCGCAAACATTTATGACGGACGCCTCCGAGGTTTTTGCGGTCGCGTGGGTCGTCGGCTTTTGACAGCTTTTGATCGCGGTGCCTAAACTCAACACCGATGCCAGCCGCACAAGCACCCGAAGGATCCCGCCTGACCACTCAAGTGGTCAAGGGCAGCATCTGGACGCTTGCCGGCCAGATAGCGCCGCTTGGCGTTTCGCTCATCACCACGCCGATAGTCATCCGGCTTCTCGGCGCGGAGAGCTACGGCGTTCTCGTGCTTTTCGTGATCATTCCCCAATATCTCTATTTTGCCGACTTTGGGATGTCGCTTGCCTCCACCAAATTCGGCTCGGCCGCGTTCGCTGCGGGCGACCGGCCGAAAGAGGCGGGCGTCGTCCGCCTGGCGGCGCTGATCTCGCTTTTGGTGTCGATTCCAGTCGCCGCACTGCTCGCGATATTTGCGGCACAGGCGGCTCTCCTTTTTAACGTTCCTGAGCGGCTTCTGGCCGAGACCACTATGGCCCTCAGGTTCGTGGCGGCCACGCTGCCTCTTACGCTTCTCGGGATCATATTCAATTCGCCGCTCCTCGCGCGCTTGCGGATGGACCTCCACACGTTGGTTGCCTCCGGTTCGCGGATACTCGGGATGATCGCGATACCGATCGCCATCTACTTTGGGTTCGGCCTCGTCGGTGCTGCGGTCGTGCTGTTCGCCGCGGCCGCACTCAATGTTGTCGGCCAATTGGCATTGTCCGCATTTCTTTTACCCGAGATGCTCGGCCTTTCGCTGGACCGCCGGTCGCTCCCCCAATTGACGCGATTTGGCGCGTCGATGTGCATAGCCGCAGTGGCGGCGATGGCGCTGGTCAACCTGGAGAAAGGCGGCCTTTCGGCCCTTTCTTCCGTCACACAGCTTGCATATTATTCGGTGGCATTTTCGCTCGCGGCCGTTTTGACGTTTGCCTCCGGTGCGATGCAGCAATCGCTGATACCCGTCTTTTCGCAGCTTCAGGGAGCCGAGCAAGAAGCCGAGCGGAACCGGATCTTCTCTCGGGCGATCCGGATGATGCTTCTTGCGATGTTGCCGTTCGTGGGCCTCGCCGGTGTCATCGCCGAGACCGGGATCACGCTTTTTGCTGGCGAGGAATTCGGCCGCGAGAGCACGTTGCCATTCTATGTGCTCCTGTCGGGCATCACGTTCATGATCGCCACCTATACACCTTCGGCGGCGATCATCGCCTCGGGCCGCACCGAGCTATTCGCCAGGCTCTACTGGCTCGAACTTCCGCCCTACGCCCTGCTTGTGTGGATATTGGTCTCGCGGTATGGCGCCGTCGGCGCCGCTGCGGCATGGAGCACGCGGGCCGCTGTCGATTCGATACTTCAGTTTCAGATCGCCCAGCGGTTTTCCGGCGTCCATTTCGACCTCCAGAGGCGCTCTGCGGCCTTGGTTGCCGGGGTGATAGCGGCTGTCCCTTTTGTACTGTATCTCGTGTTCGGCCTTGGTCTGTTTGGCGGCCTGTTGGCCTCGGCGGTTGGAATGGCCGTGTACGCGGTATTTGTCTGGCGATTCGCGCTACTCGCCGAGGAAAAGGCATGGTTCATTGAGCGATCTCGCGGCTTTCAGGGCCTTTGAACCTGCAAGATCCAACACTCGGTACTTCCAATCCGCACGCAAAATGTTAGACTAACGCTTTGCGAAACCTGCGGCCGCCTCACTCGGACGCCTTGGTTTCCCCGGATCTCTATTCTATGAAACCACTCGAAGGCAAGAGGATCCTCGTGACCGGCGGGACCGGTTCGCTGGGGCAGACGCTCGTTCGCCGCTTGCTAACCGGCGAAATGGGACGTCCGGCCAACATCACCGTATTTTCGCGTGATGAGGCAAAACAGCACTATATGCGGCTTGAATATATGCACAAGCAGGCCGCGACCGACGACGTCATATATCAGAATTCGCAGGACCTGCTGAATTTTCGCATCGGGGATGTACGCGACCCTTCGGCGGTCGTCGCCGCAATCCGCGAGGCCGACGTGGTATTTAACGCCGCGGCGCTCAAACAGGTGCCGTCTTGCGAATATTTTCCGTACGAGGCCGTGCAGACCAACATCAACGGTGCACAGAACATCGTCCGGGCCGTACGCGAACACCGCCTGCCGGTCGAGCTCGTCATCGGCGTATCTACCGACAAGGCGTGCAAGCCCATCAACGTGATGGGTATGACCAAGGCCCTGCAGGAACGCATCTTTATCGAGGCCAACCGTGACACCCCGGATACCCGCTTTATGTGCGTGCGGTACGGCAATGTGATCGCCTCGCGCGGGTCGATCGTGCCGCTCTTTGTCGAGCAGGTGCAGAACAATATGCCGCTTACCGTGACGCTGCCCGAGATGACCCGCTTCCTGCTCTCGCTCGATAAGGCCGTCGATACCATTTTTGCGGCGATCAATAACGGCAACCGCGGAGAGACCTTTGTTCCGCAGGTCCCATCGGCAAAGATGGTCGATGTCGCCCGGGCACTCATGGGCGATAGAGACCTGCCCATCGTGTTTACGGGCATCCGCCCCGGCGAAAAGGTCCACGAGATAATGGTCAGCGAAGAAGAATGCTTTCGCACAGAGGAACGAGAAGGCTTTTACGCCATCCTCCCCGTCCTCCCCGAACTCCGCGTCCGCGAAGAAGTTACGACCGCCCTGACCGAAGAATACTCATCGAAAGACCGCAATCTTTCGGTCGAAGACCTGCGAATTCTGCTCGGATCGAGCCAGGCCGAGATCGCTGCCTTCGGCACGGCGTAAGAGTAACGGGCCTTAGAGGTCCGTCGTTTTTGTCCGCGTGAGCCCGTCAGGATCTGTCCGGGCTTTGTGATCCGGCACCGCGATCTCTGAGAATGATCCGGAGATCGAATAGCGACACCGAGAACTCTGAAGATCATTCTGAGAACACTGGAAATCTTTCCGAGAACTATGGAAATCATTCCTAGAATTATGGAAATCATTCCGAGAACTATGGAAATCATTCTCAGAACCATGGAAATCATGCTGAGAACTCTGAAAATCATGCTGAGAACTCTGAAAATCATTTTTAGAACTCCGAAAATGATCCCGAGAATTTCGAAAATCATTCCGGGAACTCAGAAAATGATCCTCAGAACCGCCCGAAAGGTTCCCGGAGGCCGAAATTGCATTCGAAGCGAGGTGCCGAGGGCTCTTGCATCTGTCCGTCTCGCAAAATTCGCGATGGGTCTTTGATACCGCGGCGGGGATTTTCGTAAATTATAGAATGGTAAGAAAATATACTAGCCGGAAAGCGGCTGCCGATCCGAGATTCCCCCAGGTTGCTCCGCCGCTTTTTTGACGCCAGGCCTACATCCCGTGACACCAGACCTCATAACCGACCCGGCAAACAAGCCCAACCAGCCGCCATCCACCGCCGGAATGACCACAAAGGTCGTCAAAGGCTCCATGTGGACGCTCGCCGGTCAGGTCGCTCCCCTCTTTGTGTCACTTGTCACGACCCCCTTCGTCATCCGTATGCTCGGCGCCGAGGGTTACGGAGTCCTGATCCTTATCGGCCTCATTCCTGCCTATCTTGGCTTTGCCGACTTCGGAATGTCGATGGCATCGACCAAGTTCGCCTCCGAAGCCTACGCCGAAGGCGACCTCGAAAAAGAGGCCCGGATCGTTCGAACCGCGGCCTTGATCGCTCTTGTGGTTTCACTGCCGGTGGCCGCCGGCTTGATCGCCTTCGCTTTTCCGATACTGGCGATTTTCAATGTTCCGGAGCATTTTCATGTAGAGGCCGCGATGGCTTTGCGAATCGCCGCCGTAACACTTGTTGTTAATTTTATGTGCGGAATATTCAACACTCCGCAAATTACCCGGCTTAGAATGGATCTCAATACGTTCATTAACGCCGGGACACGGATACTGGGGCTAATTGCGATCCCGATCGTTCTGTACTTGGGCCTCGGCATTATTGGCGCGGTCACAATGTTGCTCGCCGCGAGCGCCCTCAATTTGTTTGGACAAATTGCCGTGGGAATTGGGCTCCTTCCGAAACTGCGAAGTTTTTCGGTTGAGCGAAGTATGTTACGGCCGATCGTCCAATTCGGACTCGGCTTGACTGGAGCGAGTCTCGCATTTCTCGCTCTTTCATATCTCGATAAGGGCTTACTTCCAGCGATCGCCGGCGTAAAGAACCTTGCCTACTATACGGTCGCATTTACTTTCGCGGGTCTATTTTCCATGTTCTCACAATCAATGACGCAGTCGCTTCTCCCCGCGTTCTCAAGGTTGACGACCCCGGAGAATAGTTTGCTGGGTAGTGCCTTATATTCCAGATCGATACGGCTTAACGCGATAGCGATCCTTCCCGCGCTCGCGATCCTTGCTGTTGTCGCGAAACCATTCATTACTCTTTGGGCCGGTCAGGATTTTGGAGAGATGAGCGTTGGTCCGTTATATATTCTCCTTATTGGTCTACTTTTCAACCTGCCCGCTTATCTACCCTTGTGTGCGATCATTTCCCATGGTAGAACGGGCGTTCTGGCCAACCTCTACCTTCTCGAGCTGATCCCATATTCCGCTGCATTGGTCGTTCTAACGGGGGCGTACGGAATTATGGGTACGGCGGCGGCATGGAGCCTTCGTTCTTTAGTCGATTCAGTTGCATTGTTTATTTTAGCGAACCGAGTCACTGGCTTTTATGCGGCAGCAAGTGAGGTAAAGGTGTTTTGGTGGGGCGGCATTGTGCTACTGCCTCCAATATTCCTGGTTATCGTGAACGGAGAGCCGACCATTATGATCGTGTCGATTTTGGCGGTCTGCTTACTTGCATACTCGGTTATCGTATGGAAGAAGCTGCTCATCTCTGATGAGACCAACTGGATTCTGGGAAGGCTAAATAGGCTCACGTAAAGTTTTATGATCTCCGAACGATTTTCAGGTGAGAATGGTGAACATCCGGGGCGGACCTCGCCCTATTGGGGTGAACATGTGGCGCGCTACAAGTTCGCCCTGCCATATGTTGAGAATAAGACTGTTTTGGACGTCGCTTGCGGAACCGGATACGGCATCGGCGTGCTTCAAGATAGGGCCCGATATGTGGTCGGTGTCGATGTTAGTTTTGACGCACTAACAATCGCTAAACATGAGTGCGGTGATCGGTCAGCTATTTTGTCCGGAGATGGCGTTCGGCTTCCGTTCGACGACAATGGATTTGATGCGGTGACCTCATTCGAGACCCTCGAACATCTCGAAAACCGCCCCGAATTCCTTTCGGAAATGCGCCGGGTCCTTAAACCGCGTGGCGTGCTGATCCTTTCCACTCCAAATGCGAACTACACCTTACCTGTGGACGGTAAGCCGTCAAATCCGTTCCACATCCACGAGTACACTCCCGAAGATCTGCTCACGGAATTGAAGCGGTTTTTCCGCGTATCGCAATTCGTGGGACAGTTTCTGAGTAGTAGCAGGCGGATCCCACCATTTTATGATGCGCAAAAAAAGCTACCAAAAGATCCTGTCACCCAGATCAGTCTGTTTTCCTGGAAGATCGCCAATAAGCTGCCATTTGCTCTTCGTAATGGGTTGAGCAGGATGGTTTGGCGGCGTCCATTTTTCCCGGCCGATGATGAGTATGAGTTCTCAGTTGAAGGGGTTAGTTCGGCACCGGTATTGATCGCTGTCTGTGAGAACGACAAATGATATATGAAAAAGGGACTTGTAAGTGTAATTGTACCGAATTACAACTATGCCGATTTTATCGGGAAAACTCTCGAAAGTGTTCTGAATCAAACCTATACGGATACCGAGATCATCGTCGTCGACGACTGTTCGACCGACGACTCACGTTCGATAGTCAGATCATACGGAGAGAAAGTGCGGTTAGTGGAGCAAAAGGAGAATCAGGGTGTTTCGAATGCCCGTAATCGAGGCGTCGCAGAATCTGAAGGGGAATACATCGCCTTCTTGGATGCGGACGACATCTGGCTTCCCGACAAGATCGAACGACAGCTGGAAATTTTCAGGGATGATAGCGAAGTGGGATTTGTCCACTGCTCGGTGACCCTGATCGACCCTGACGAACAGCCGATGTCGGATATTGCGGATGGCGGCAAAGGTCACATTGCCGATGCCTTCCTCACTTTTAACGGAGGCGCCGTAATTGGCGCAGGCAGTACAGGAATCCTGCTGCGTGATGTGTTTGAGGATGTCGGGGGCTTCGATCCACGGCTTTCGACTGCCGCCGACTGGGATTTCTGTTATCGTGTCGCAACAAAATACAAGATCGGGTTCGTTGATCAGCCGAAAGTCCTGTATCGCGTTCACAATTCAAATATGCACGGGAATATCCGGGTGATGGAGCATGACATTCTGATAGGGTTTCAAAAAGCGTTTAGTGTTAAGACCGGGCAAAATAAGAGGCACTGCTACGGAAACATGTATCGGGTCCTGGCGGGATCGTACTTTAATGCCGGTATGTACACTGACTTTCTGCGGAATACGGCGAAAAGCTTATGGTTCCGTCCATCCGGGATCCGTTATTTTGCACATGCACCGCTGAGAGTGATCTCCCGTCGTTTTAATTGAGTATCTATCCAGATCCATGAACTATAAGCTCTTAGAGATTTTGGTGTGTCCAGCATGTCAGGGAAGTCTCGATATCTCTTGCAGCGGCGAAGAGATCGTTGACGGAGTGCTCATTTGTCAGGGCTGCGCGAGGGAATATGTGATAAGCAATGGCATTCCGCGGTTCGTCGAGCCTGACAATTACGCTTCATCTTTCGGCTATCAATGGAACCTTTTTCGAAAGGAACAGATCGATTCGTACAACGGGACCACACTGTCGGCGGACCGCCTTTGGACGGAAACGGGTTGGACGAAAGAGGAGATCGCCGGAAAATGGGTGCTCGACGCCGGTTGCGGCGCCGGCCGATTTCTCGACGCGGCTTCGGCCTCGGACGCCGAGATCGTGGGGATCGATATCAGCTCGGCGATCGACGCGGCAAAGGCAAATCTCGACGGCCGGCCAAACGTCCATTTTATACAGGCGAGCATCTACGAACTTCCGTTCCGTGACGGCACATTCGAATATGCGTACTGCATCGGCGTCATTCAGCACACGCCCGATACGGCCAAGAGCCTTCGCTCGATCGCCGCAAAGGTAAGCTCGGGCGGAAAATTTGCCGTTACTATCTATCCGCGGAAGCCCTGGACCAAACTATTTTCCAAGTATTGGTTTCGCCCCATAACCAAGCGGTTGAAGAAAGAGACGCTTCTAAAGCTGATCCAGCGAGTGATGCCGGTCGCGTTTCCCGTCACCGATGTTCTGTTTCGATTGCCGATCGTCGGAAAGGCCTTTGTATTTGCGATCCCGATCGCCAATTACGTCCACGACAAACAACTTGAC
Source organism: Pyrinomonadaceae bacterium (assembly GCA_050246275.1). GTDB lineage: Bacteria > Acidobacteriota > Blastocatellia > Pyrinomonadales > Pyrinomonadaceae > OLB17. Next base: position 30,243 of record JBFWWI010000004.1, on the reverse strand, counting down.
CGCGACCAGCGATACGCATGGGCGATCCTCGATACCTTTGATATGCTCTCTCCTTTTTATGACCAGCCGATGACCGAAGACGAAGTTCGGACAGCATTGCAGGATACCGGAATTTCCGTCGAACGGACCATGAATGCCGGTCTGAATCTGATCGGCCAAAAATCCTAGTCTTAAATGGCGAGTACGCTCTACATATGCTATTTCGGGGTGCGTGAGCCTTTGGTGCAGACGCAGGTCTTGCCGTACTTGCGCGAGATCGGTAAGGCGCCGATCGCGGTGGATGGTTCGGGTGAGAGCGTCGAGGTAAAGGTTTCGCTGTTGACGTTCGAGCCGTCTCGCGGTGAGCGGGACCTGGCCGAATTTGCCGAGATCAAATCCTCTCTTGCCGCTGAAGGCATTGAGTGGGAGTGGCTGCCCTATCACAAGCGGCCGTCGGCCGTGGCGACCGCATGGGACATTTTTCGGGGCACCATCCGCGTTTGGAGAATGCACCATCGGGAGCCGTTCGATATCTTTCATTGCCGAGTCCACGTACCCGGCGTGATGGGAGCTCTCGCGCGAAAATTTTCAAGCCGCAAGCCGAAGATCCTGTTCGATATCCGCGGATTCTTTCCGGAGGAGTTCGTCGATGCGGGGATCTGGCCCGAGAACGGACTCATCTTTCGAGCGGCAAAGCGCGTCGAACGGTGGCTGATGAAGAGATCCGATGCCTTTGTCGTCCTAACGGAAAAGGCAAGGGAAATTCTTGCTGATGAGATCGGAACGCGGCCGGTCGAGGTCATCCCGTGCTGCGTCGATATTGAAAGATTTGCGGCCGCGACGCCGGAATCGCGAGCGGAAATGCGTGCGAGGCTCGGCATCGCCGATCGCAGAGTGCTGGCCTATGTGGGCTCGTTCGGCGGCTGGTATCTGACCGAGGAAACTGCGGATATGTTCAAGGCGTTTTTTGAGAGATACCCGAACGCGTACGCCTTGATACTGACGCAGGGAAAGCCTGAGATGATCGAACCGCACCTTAACAAGCGGGGCATTTCACCTGAAGATCGCCTTATCAGAAAAGTGCCGTCGGGTGAGATCCCAATGTATCTAAGTGCCGCGGACGTGGCCGTTTCGTTCATCAAGCCGAGCTATTCCAAACAGGCCTCGTCGCCCACAAAGAATGCAGAATATCTGGCCTGCGGCCTGCCGATCATTGCTAACGCCGGTATCGGCGATGTTGATAAACTTGTTACCGAAGATCGCGTCGGGGCATTGCTGACGGAGTTCAGTCCCGAGGGCTACGCAGCGGCCCTCGCCGAGATCGAAGGCTTGGGCGATATCTCCGACCGATGCCGCGAGGCCGCCCGGAAACATTTCGACCTCGAAACGATCGGAGGCGCGAATTATCGAGAGCTATATCGGAAGCTACTATTATGAAGGCATACATCATCAACCTTCAGAGATCAGCGAAACGGCGGGCACACATTGTTGGCGAGGCTCAGAAATGCGGCCTGGACTACGAGATAGTTGACGCGGTCGAGGGAGCATTATTGACCGAATCAGAGCTTGATGTTCTTTGCGACATGGATGAGGTGCGAAAGTACCCGGAATGGCTGAATCGTGGAGCGATCGGATGCGTTCTTTCTCATAAGCGAGCCTATTCCAGGCTTGTATCGACTGATGCTGAAGCGGCATTAGTGATCGAGGATGACGCGGTGCTGCCGATCGAACTTCGGCAGATCGCCGAGCGAGCGGCCGAACATATTAAACCGGACGAAGTTCAGCTTTTCTTCTATTCGAGCTGGGAACCTTTGGAGCTCTCAACCGCAAACGGGATCGATCTAGGCGATGGGCATCGGCTCCTGTATCCAATGACGCTCGATCGAATGTCGGGCGGCGTTTGCTACATTATTGGAAGGGAAGCTGCCCGGGCGATGGTTGAGGATAATGTTCCTATTTCGCTTGCGTCCGACAGTTGGGGAGAATTCAACGTTCGGGGTTTCGTCCGCGAAGTGCGCTGCGTTTACCCAATGCCCGTTGATCATCTCGGCATCAAAAGCGTTATAAGCGCAACGGTACAGAACAAAGCTCGAGCTTGGGTAACCAATATGATCGACAAATACGAATTACCGGTATTTTACCGGGCGCTTCAACGTAAACGACAAGAAAGTGTAAGAAAGCGATTCCGGTTTTCTCTGACAGATTTACCATCGCCGATCGACAAAGGACGAAAGTGATCCTATATGAACTTTTATCCGATCAAAGTTTTTGTGAAACGCCTCAGTCTTAGTCTGGGGCTCTATCGTCCCGCTCGGTTTCTGAACGATCTGATCACTCGTCGCTCTCGACGTGGTATTTTAGAGCAGGACATAAAGCTTTATTCGGATCTGCTACCAAACGGAGTCCTGTGTTTTGACGTCGGCGCAAATATTGGTGAAAAAACTGATGCGATGCTTAGATCGGGTATGCGGGTTTTGGCGATCGAACCGCAACCAACCTGCGTTGCGGAGCTAAATGCGAGGTGCGGCAAGGACCCAAACCTCACGATCGTTCAAACTGCAATTGGTGCTGAGGTCGGCGACGCGGAACTTTTCATTAGCGATGCGTACCATGCTTCGTCGAGCCTCAAGGTGGGTTGGACCAGTTCATCCTCATCGATCACTGTGCCTGTTACCACGTTGGATGTTCTTATTGAGAGATACGGCTTGCCGCACTATTGCAAGATCGACGTAGAAGGATTCGAAATGGAGGTGTTAAAAGGGCTCACAAATCCGATCCCCCTCATCTCACTTGAGTACCATTTGAATGAAGCGGAGATAAAGAAGGCGTCAGACTGCATAGGCTATATATCCAAACTTGCAAATGGTGACATTCGATTGAATCTAACGCCTGCGGAGGTGAATGTCTTTGAGTTTAACGATTGGTTAACAGAACAAGAATTTTGGAGTAAGTTTCCAGATACTATAATAGAAAGGCAGGGTTTTAAGTATGGGGACATCTGGGTGAAGTCCTGTATTTGAGTGTATCACCAAATTCTTGGGGCGGCGGAGTTGCCCTTTTAATGACTCTGGAGTCGTTCTGTAGTTCGGTAAACGTAATGAAAATTCTTGCGATAGTTCCCAGTCTTTACGATACCTCGCCGGGGCAGCGGTTCAGGATCGAGCAATGGGAGCCATTACTTAAGGAGTCGGGGGTGGAGATCACTTACTCTCCGTTCGAGACGCCGGAGCTTCGTGGAGTTCTGTATCAAAAAGGGAATGCGCTGACAAAGGTCAAGGCGGTAAATCGGAATATCGCAAAGCGGCGGCAGACGATCAGGTCGGTCGCGGATCACGACCTCGTTTATGTATTCCGTGAAGCGGCGCTTCTCGGGCCGGCTTGGTTCGAGCGGCAGATCGCCCGGAGCGGCGTGCCGATGGTGTTCGATTTTGACGACGCGGTCTTTGTGGCTTATAAGAGCCCTTCGAACGGCTACCTCAGCTACCTCAAGTTTCCGGGAAAGACGGCGACGATCTGCAGGCTTTCGGCCCACGTGATGGCCGGCAACCAGTACCTCGCCGACTACGCACTCAAGCAGAATCCCAACGTGACGATCATCCCGACGACGATCGACACTGACAGCTATCGTCCGGTTGCCCGTGACCGCGAGCCCGATACGCTCACGATCGGCTGGAGCGGAAGTTTTAGTACCGTCCAGCATCTCGATACGATCCGCGAGGTGCTGCAGGAGCTGGCAAGATCCGAGAAGTTCAAGCTCCGCGTGATCGGGACGCCGAGTTACGAATTATCGGGCGTCGATGTCGAGGCATTGCCGTGGCGATCGGAGACCGAGGTCGAAGATCTGCAAAAGATCGATATCGGGCTTATGCCGCTTCCGGATGAGGACTGGAGCCGCGGAAAATGCGGACTCAAGGCGCTTCAGTACATGGCCCTCGGGATCCCCACGATATGCTCGCCCGTTGGCGTAAATTCGACGATAATTCAAGATGGCGAGAACGGATCTCTTGCCAACGGGAAGGATGAGTGGATCGCAAAGCTAAAGGAACTCATCCATTCGGCGGAACTTCGCAGGCGGCTCGGAGATGCCGGGCGGCTGACCGTAGAAAAGGGTTATTCGGCACGGTCGCAAGCCCCGCGGGTGCTAGAGGTTTTCGAATCTGCGGTCGGCGGCCGGTCCGCCGCGGCTGTTTCATAGTTTGGCGGGTCGCACCGCATTGGTTTTATGCAAAACATGAATATTTTGGTTACCGGCGGTGCCGGGTTTATTGGATCGCATCTGGTCGATTCATTGGTTGAGCGGGGCCATCGGGTTCGGATCCTGGATTCCATCGTGGAGCAGGTTCACGGGGGAAAGGTCCCGGAGCATTTGAATAAAGATGCCGAGTTCATTCGGGGCGACGTATGTGATGCCGAGGCGGTCAGACGTGCCCTTGATGGAATTGAAGTTGTGTATCACGAGGCGGCCGAGGTCGGCGTCGGGCAATCGATGTACGAGATCGTCCGGTACGTAAAGGCTAACGATCTCGGCACCGCCGTTCTGCTCGAGGAGATGATAAAGCTCAAGGGGCAGTTCAAAAAGCTGATAGTCGCGTCGTCGATGTCGATCTACGGCGAAGGGGCGTATCGAAATACCGCGACCGGCGAAACCGTCTATCCGCAGCTTCGCTCGGATGAGCAGCTTGCCGGGCATGAGTGGGAACATCGCGAGGGCGAAGCGCTTCTCGAGCCGATCGGGACCACCGAGGAGAAGCCGCTTTTCCCCACATCCGTTTACGCCGTGTCAAAACAGGATCAGGAGCAATATTGCCTCTCGGTCGGCCGTGCATACAAGATACCGACCGTCGCATTCAGGTACTTTAATGTTTACGGGACGCGCCAGGCCCTTTCCAATCCATACACGGGCGTCTGCGCGATATTCTCGTCACGGCTGATGAACGATCAGGCTCCGATGATCTTCGAGGACGGGTTGCAATCGCGCGATTTTGTACATGTTTCCGACATCGTACAGGCAAACCTTTTGGCCCTTGAGACCAATGCGGGCGACTACGAAGCGATGAACGTCGGGACCGGACGTGCAACATCGGTAAAGGAGATCGCACAGCTTCTCTCCAAGGGCCTGGGTAAAGATATCGAACCCGAGATCGTCGGCAAATATCGAGAGGGCGACATTCGCCACTGCGTCTCCGATATCTCCAAGGCGAAACGCCTTATCGGTTTTGAGCCCAAGGTCACGCTTGAGGCGGGCCTCGAGCAATTGCTCCTCTGGCTTGCCGAACAAAAGGCTGACGACCGCGTTACCGAAGCCACCGCAGAACTCGCCGCCCACAGTTTGGTTCGGTAGAAAAGGCTTAGAATGGCCAAAAGGCTCAAATTGATCTTCCTGGCCGTTACGGGCCTGCTTCCTTCCCCGCTGGCGGTCGCTTGTCTAAGGCTTGTGTTCGGGTATCGCATCGGCAAACGCGTCCGGATCGGGTTTTCCATCATCGACGCAGGCGAGTGCGAGATCGGCGATGATGTTTCGATCGGGCATTTCAATGTATTCACCGGTATCAAGAAATTGACGATCGGCGAACATTCGCGGATAGGCGTCCTCAATATTTTTCGGGGCGGGGACGAGATCAGGATCGGCCGTTACTGCGACATTCTCAGGATGAACGAGATAAACTCGATCCCGGAGCCGGACGTCGTCAATGAGATCGATCCGCGATTTCTGATGGGCGACGGGTCGATGATCGCGGCCTCTCATAAGATCGATTTCACCGACCGGGTCGAGTTTGGTAAGCGTGTCATTTTTGGTGGCCGCAACTCGTCTATCTGGACACACAACCGGCAGGCCACACGCCCGGTCACTATCGGTGAACAGACTTACCTTGGATCCGAGATACGCATCGCTCCTGGTGTCGTTGTCGCCGACCGCTGCATCGTCGGAATGGGAGCGGTCCTGAGCGGCCGGTATGAGCGAGAGTATTTTTTGATCGGCGGCATTCCGGGAAAAGAGATCAAGGAACTTGATGAGGACGGGCGGTACCTGGTCGAGCGAAAGACACGAAACGACCTGCCCGATGATATTTAGGGCAGAAGTGCAGAAGTCGTAGATGGACCGGAGCAAACTAGCAATATTTCTCGTGGCGGCGGCAGTTGTTTTTGTCGTGCTTTCTCTGATCGTGCCCGATGCCCTCGGTGCTGTGGTGATCCTGTTCATCCTGCTTACGATCCTGATCCCCACATTTAGAAAGGCCACAAGCGACCCCGCCTTTGTCACTAGGGTCTTCCTCGTCGCACTTGCCACACGGCTAGGGTTCGGGCTGCTTGTTTACTTCAACGATTGGTCGGGTTTTTTCGGCGGCGACGCAAATACGTACGATTTTCGTGGAAAGCTTATCAAAGACTATTGGCTCGGCCTGGTGCCGCCGGACACGCCGCAGCTCCTATTGGCGATGACCACGAACGGGCCCGGGTGGGGGATGAATTATCTTGTGGCGGGGATCTATTATGTGTTCGGCGAGAATATGCTCGCGGCACAGATCTTTTGCATCGTCTTTGGTGCAGCGACCGCACCGCTCATCTACCATTGCGCCGACAAGATATTTCAGAATCGAAGCGTTGCTCGCCTATCGGCTACCGGTATTGCGGTGTTTCCTGCTTTCGTTGTTTGGTCAGGCCAGCTCCTTAAGGATGGGCTGATCGTCTTTCTTCTGGTCCTGACCATGACAATGGTCCTGAAGCTGCAGGAAAAATTCAGTTACGCGGCGCTCATACTGCTTATCCTCTCTCTATTCGGCATAATTTCACTTCGGTTTTACATTTTCTATATGGTCGCGGTTGCCGTGGCTGGGAGCTTTGTTGTCGGCGTGACGAACACGCCGTCCTCGCTGCTGCGCAGGGCGGTCGCGATAGTGGTGATCGGCGTCGGACTTACCTATCTGGGCGTGGTCAGGACGGCAAGTGTTGATCTTGAGCGCTTCGGCAATCTCGACCAACTGCAGGCAAGCCGCCTCGATCAGGCCCGGTCGGCGGATTCGGGTTTCGCCGAGGACATCGACGTCTCGACCACGCGCGGCGCCCTGACGGCCCTACCGATCGGATTCATTTACCTGCTGATGGCGCCATTCCCGTGGCAGGTGAGCAATTTTCGCCAGGCGATTACCCTGCCCGAGGTCTTTGTATGGTGGGCGATGATCCCGCTGCTGGTCTGGGGAGCCTGGTACACCATAAAGAACAAACTCCGGGCCGCTTTCCCGATCCTTCTATTCTCTGGGATGCTGACCCTGGCCTACTCGATATTTCAGAGCAACGTCGGCACGGCCTATCGTCAGCGAACCCAGATCCAGGTCTTTTTCTTTATCTTTATCGCCGTCGGATGGACACTGTATAAGGAACGGCGAGAAGACCGCAAGCTCATCCGCGAAGCAAAGAACCGCCGGTTAGAGGCGGCCTTGGGCCAGGGCGTGGAGGGGTTAAGGTAGATGTGCGGCATTACTGGATTTGTTACCAAACAGGCGTCGGCGCCGCATCCGGAAGTGCTCGAGCGGATGAACGCCGCGATCGTCCATCGCGGTCCCGATGAGGACGGGGTATTCATCGACGAGCATTGCTCGCTGGCGATGCGGCGGCTCTCGATCATCGACCTCGCCGGCGGCAAGCAGCCCATCTGGAACGCGGCGAGGACAAAATGCATCGTCTTTAACGGCGAGATCTATAACTATCGGGAACTGCGGGCAGATCTTCAAAAACGCGGCCACAGATTTTATACGAATTCAGATACCGAAGCGATCATTCATCTCTACGACGATCTCGGCGCCGGCTGCCTGGATCATCTTCGCGGAATGTTCGCGATCGCCATCTGGGATACGGTCGACCGGTCGCTTTTCCTCGCCCGCGACCGCGTCGGGAAAAAGCCGCTTTTGTACTCGCACCAGCCCGGCGGCGTTCTCGTCTTCGGGTCCGAATTCTCAGCATTGCTTGAGCATCCATCGATCACCCGCGAGGTCGATCCTCACGCCATCGATTGTTATCTCTCGTTTTCCTGTGTTCCGGCTCCTCTTACGGCGTTTAGGGGGATAAGAAAGCTCGAGCCCGGACATTGGCTGAAATGGAAAGATGGCGAGATCGAGACCCGCCGCTATTGGCTGCCATCATTCTCGGCAAAGATCGATGTCAGCGGAGAGGAAGCCCTGGCCGAAACGACCAGGATCCTGCGCGAGTCGACAAAACTCCGAATGATCTCCGAGGTTCCTCTTGGGGCCTTTCTTTCGGGCGGCGTCGATTCCTCGACCGTTGTCGCGCTAATGGCGCAGGAATCGAGCCGACCCGTAAAGACCTTTTCGATCGGCTTTGAAGATGAAGACTTCAGCGAGTTGAAGTACGCCCGGGCCGTCGCAGATCATGTCGGTGCCGATCACCACGAATTTATTGTAAAGCCCAATGCGATGGAGATCCTGCCGACGCTCGTGAGCCACTACGGCGAGCCATACGCCGATTCCTCCGCGGTCCCGACATACTATGTCGCTCGCGAAACGCGTAAGCATGTGACCGTGGCTCTTAATGGTGACGGCGGTGACGAATCGTTCGCTGGATATGAGCGCTATGCTGCCATGAAGTTAGCCGAAAGGTATCATCGAATACCGAGGGCGTTCCGCGTGCCGTTTCTCGAGTTTCCCGCATCGCTCATACCGACCTCTGAATTGAAACGCAGCCGCATCCGTGACGGAAAGCGGTTTCTGCGTGCAGCCTCGTTACCTACCGTCGAAAGGTATTTTCAGTGGAGTTCTGCCTTTGACCGCCATTCCAAGACCGATCTTTATACGAGCGAGTTTCTCCGTGAGATCGGCCGCTTCGACGCCGCCGAGGTACAGAGGCAATGGTTCGCGGCCGCGAATGGATCTGGAATGATAGATACCACGATGTTCGTCGATCAGATGACGTACCTCCCGAACGACCTGTTGGTGAAGGTGGATATAGCTTCGATGGCGAATTCCCTCGAGGCGCGTTCGCCGTTTCTCGATCACAAACTCATCGAGTTTGCTGCAAGCCTCCCCGAAACCATGAAGGCAGCCGATTTCCAGACTAAGTCGTTCCTGAAAAAACTTGCTGCCCGCCTCGTCCCCAAGGAGGTGGTCTATCGCCGTAAGATGGGTTTCGGGGTGCCGATCAGCTCATGGTTTCGGGGCGAAATGAAGAACTTTCTCCGTGAGGTCCTTTTGTCGGAAAAGTCGCTTCGTCGGGGTATCATCAAACCGGAAGTACTGCAAAGGTATGTGGCCGAGCACATCGAAGGCCGCCGAGATCATGCCTTCCGGCTCTGGGCATTGCTGATGCTTGAACTCTGGCACAACCAAATGATCGACTGACTTTTATGAAAGGCGTAATTCTCGCGGGCGGGCTGGGCACACGCCTCCATCCGCTTACCCGAATAACGAACAAGCATCTGCTGCCGGTTTACAAGGAGCCGATGGTCTATTACCCGATCAAGACGCTTATCAACGCAGGTATCGAGGACATAATGATCGTCACCGGCGGGAGTTCGGCGGGAGATTTTTTGAGGCTGCTCGGAAACGGAAAGGAGTTTGGCTTGAAGCGTTTGAGCTATTCCTATCAGGAGGGCGAAGGCGGGATCGCCGAGGCCCTGAGCCTGGTCGAGCATTTTGCCGACGGCCAGCCGATCTGTGTCGTGCTCGGCGACAACATCGTCGAAAAGAACATTCGCTCAGCGGCGGACGACTATCGAAAGCAGACGGCCGGAGCCAAGATCCTTCTGAAAAAGGTTGATGACCCGCATCGATACGGCGTCCCGACATTTGAGCAGGATCGGGTAGTTGCTATCGAGGAGAAGCCCGCTGACCCCAAGTCGGACTATGCCGTCATCGGCATCTATTTCTACGACCAGACAGTCTTTGACGTCATTCGTACGCTCGTCCCCTCGGGCCGCGGCGAGTTGGAGATCACGGACGTCAACAATCATTACATCGCGCGCGGCGAAATGACGTGGAGCGAACTAGACGGCTGGTGGTCCGATGCCGGCACGTTCGAGAGCCTTTTGAAAGCTTCGAATCTCGTTGCCGAGACCGGCGCGAACAAGTTGTGACGCTCTCGTAGTACGCGCGCGCGCTTTACATCCCGATGAAGGTAGTTCGGATCATTGCAAGGCTAAACGTCGGCGGCCCGGCGCGCCACGTAGTTTGGCTTACCGAGGCCATGCAGGGCAATGGTTACGAAACGACCCTGATCGCCGGCCGGGTACCCGAGGGCGAAGAGGACATGGCCTATTTCGCATCCGAGCGCGGGGTCGAGCCGCTCTATGTTCAGGAAATGAGCCGGGAACTTTCGCCAAAGGACGCGGTCTCACTCTTCAAGGTACTGCGGGCCATCAGGCGTGAGAAGCCCGATATAATCCATACGCATACCGCCAAGGCCGGCACGGTCGGCCGCACCGCCGCATTCATCTACCGGTGGTTCACGTGGGGTTCTCTGATCGGCCGGCCCCGCAAGGTAAGGGTGATACACACTTTCCACGGCCACGTCTTTCACAGCTACTACGGCGTCCTGAGAACGCGGGTTTTCGTGCTCATCGAAAAGATCCTGGCCCGCGCCGCTACCGACAAGATCGTCGTGATCACCGGGCAGCAGTTTCGCGAGATCTGCGAAGGAACGGGTGTCGGCCGACGCGAGCAGTTCGAGGTGATACCGCTTGGCATCGACCTTGCCGATCTGGCACCGAATGGGGGGAAGCGTGAAGAATTTCGAAGGGAAATTGCCGCCGATGGCCAAACGTTCGTCGTTGGTTTCGTCGGCCGCCTGACGGAGATCAAGAACATTCCTCTCCTTCTGGAGTCTGCAAAGATCGTCCTCGATTCGGAAGGCGTGCCGGCCGTCCGCTTTGTGATAATCGGAGACGGCCATCTTCGCGCGGCTCTCCGATCAACGGCGGCCGAACTTGGCATACAGGCAAGCGTGAACTTCGTCGGCAATCGGGACGATCTCGACCGCGTCTATTCCGGCCTCGATTGTGTAGCCTTGACCTCGCTCAATGAGGGGACGCCGCTTTCGCTGATCGAGGCGATGGCCGCCGGCAAACCCGTCATAGCTACATCGGTCGGCGGCGTCGTCGATCTTCTGGGCGATGCGGTCGAGGATCTGCAGGGCTTTACACTCTGTGAGCGGGGGATCTCGGTCCGATCCGGGGATGCTGCCGGTTTTGCTAAAGGCTTGATTTATCTTGCGAAAAATGAAAGATTACGGCTTGACCTGGGTGCGGCGGGCCGCGAATTTGCGAATCAGGTATATGGGAAAGAACGGCTTATCGAGGATATTAAGTCGCTCTATTCCCGTTCGTTCGAGAGTTGACCTCTGATCAGGGCGATTCCCATCATCGTTTGCCGTACCCCCCGTTGATCTGCCGCGTCCGGCGAAAATATGCTTCTGTTACTCGCAAATCCGCTGTTTGCCGGTGCCGTCTCCGTTCTGCTTGCCGTCGCACTTACCTGGGCCGTGCGCGGTTTTGCGCATCGGGTCGGGCAGGTGGCTACGCCCAAATCCGACCGCTGGCATAAGCGGCCAACGGCCATGCTCGGCGGTGTCGGGATATTTCTCGCGACCATCGCCGGCTATCTTATCTTCGTACCTAAATCGCCCGAGTCGGTGATCATTCTTTCGGCGAGTGCCTGGCTGTTCTTTGTCGGGCTCGTTGACGACCTTTACAACATAAAGCCCTACCAAAAGCTCTTTGGGCAGCTCATCGGTGCGATCTTCGTCGTCGGGTTCGGCCTCACGCTCCCGCTTACGGGCAACGAGCTGATCGATATCTGGATAACGGTCTTCTGGATAGTCGGCATCACGAATGCCATCAATCTGCTCGATAACATGGACGGGCTCGCGGCCGGCATCACGGCCATCGCATCCGCGTCGCTCGCCTATAGCCTTTACATCAACGGGCAAACTTCCGAGCTTTTGCTCGTCTCCGTTTTCATCGGTTCGCTGATAGGGTTTCTTTTCTTCAACCGCAATCCGGCCTCGATCTTCATGGGTGACTGCGGCTCGATGTTCATCGGGTTCGTTCTCTCGGCATCGGTCTTGATGGGGCAGGCGGGCGGCCGCTCGCGCGGGGTCTTTACTATCCTTGCGGTGCCGGTTCTTATCCTGTTCGTTCCTATTTTCGACACGACCTTTGTGACCGTTCTGCGAAAGCTCTGGGGCCGCAAGGCCTCGCAGGGCGGGCGCGACCATACCTCGCACCGGTTGGTCGCCCTCGGGCTTTCTGAGCGGTCTGCGGTTCTCATGCTGTACGGGTTTGCGTGTGTCGCCGGCGGGCTCTCCATTGCGGTCGCGCAATTGTCGCTGATCCGCAGTTTCGCCCTGATCGGCCTCTTTATCGTTGTGCTGACCATAATCGGAGTCTATCTTTCAAAGGTAAAGGTGTACGACGAGACCGACGAAGAGCTTGCGGCCTCGAATAACGCGGCTTTCGCGTTTCTCCTGAACATCTCCCACAAACGCCGTGTCTTCGAGGTGATCCTCGACGTATTCCTCATCACGCTCTGCTACTACGGCGCGTACGTCTTCTTGTTCGGATCGTTCGAGCAAAGCGGCAATTGGGAACTCTTTCTCACGACGCTGCCGCTGCTCGTCGTGCTAAAGCTCTTTGCGTTCTTCTTCGCGGGCGTATATCGCGGGCTCTGGCGGTACACAAGCATCGGTGATATTTTTACCTACGCGAAGGGCGTTGTTGTTGGGTCCGTACTGAGCATCGTGGCGATCCTCCTGCTCTACCGCTTTCAGAATTTCTCGCGGGCCGTCTTTATGCTCGATGCGATCCTGCTCCTTTGCGCGGTCGTCGGCAGCCGAATGGCTTTTCGCCTGATCAGGGAGATGATACCGCTGCCGCATCAGGGAGCGGGCCGGAGAGTGATGATATTCGGCGCGGGCGACGGCGGGGAGATGCTGCTCCGCGAACTGCGGAAAAACCCTGAGTGGAACTACAGCCCGGTCGCGTTTCTTGACGACGATCCGCTTAAGAAGGACAAGGTCATAAACGGCATCAAGGTCTTCGACGCGAACGGTTCACTGGCCGCGGTCTGCCGCGACCTGAACATACAAGAGATCCTCATCTCCTCAAAAAAGATCAAGCCCGCATCCATAAAGCGCCTGCGTGAACTCTGCCGCGAATCTGAGATGCGCCTGATGCGGGCCGAGATAAAGATCGAGCCGATCGAGTTCGAATAGTTTCCAATAGTTTAACAATGCCGGTTCAGGTCATATCCATCCCGTCTCCCTATCGCCATATCGTCTTTGCGGCGGGCGCGCTTGCGCTCATTGCCGGGTGCGTCTATTCTGCCGCGATCGGATTTGCGAATACGATCGCCCGAAACTCTGACGCGGTCGAGTTGTCGGAATTCGCCGTCGAGGCCTCAGGCGGCGATCCGCAGGCGCATTATGCCTATGCCGCCGACCTCGAACGAACATTCGATCCGGCAAACATCGAGCGGTCGCTGACCGAGTATGAGAGGGCGGCCGCGCTCTCGCCGAACAACTTCATCTATTGGCTCGGCCTCGGCCAGGCCCGCGAACGTGCCGGCGAAAGGGCCGAGGCGGAACAGGCTTTCCGTGCCGCACTTCGCCTTGCACCGAACTACGCGCGAACTCGCTGGGCGCTCGGCAACAACCTGGTGCGCCAGGGAAAGATCGGCGAAGGAATGGAATTGATCCGCGGTGCGGTCGATCAGGACGCAGCCTATACGGCCCCGGCGGTCATCGCCGCCCTGCAGGCGTTCGACGGCGATACCCGCCGCGCGATCGAGGCTCTCGGTTCGACGCCGCAGGCCGCGGCCGCGGCCGCAAAGCAGCTTGCCGGACAGGAGCGCTACGATGAGGCCGCAGCAACGTGGCAGGGCATCGCTCCTGAAGCGAGACGGTCTGCGAAGATCGCAGACGCCGGGAAGGAGATCCTCGCGAAATTCATCGGGGCAAAGCGATTTCGCGACGCTGCTGTAGTTGCGGCCGATGTCTCAGCTGAAGATGGGAGCGGATATCCGACCGGTACCATTTCCAACGGCGGATTCGAGTCCGGCGTCTCTCTCCAGGGTGCCGGGCCGTTCGCCTGGCAGATAGGGCAGGGCGTTTACCCGCAGATCGCGCTGGTCGAGCGTGACCCGAGCGAGGGGAAATTTTCGCTCGCTGTGATCTTTAATGTCCCGACCGATCTCGGATCCCGCACGATAAGCAAATTGACACCGGTCGAGCCCGGCCGTTCGTACGACCTGCTCTTTAGCTCAAAGGCGAGCCTGAAGACCCGCGCAGAGTTTCGCTGGGAGGTCGCCTCGGCAAACGACGGCGTTCGGCTTGCTGTCTCGGGGCCTGCTGCGAATGAAGCAAGGTGGGCCGAACAAAGAGTGCGGTTCGCCGTTCCCTTGGATACGGACGGCGTGATCGTCCGGATGGTCCGCGAGGGCTGCGTTCCGCCTTCGTGCACCGTCGAGGGAAATATCTGGTTCGATGGATTCAGGCTCGAGCCCGCCGGTTAAAACAGATGTCATTGGAACAAGACCCGGAAATCCCCGACCGCAGAAACACGACATTGTTCGTCCTGCTTTTTGTGATCCCGCTGGTGACGACGATCGCCTACGGCGGGACCGATACCTGGGCGCTCGTCCTGTTTGCTCCGTTCTATCTGCTCCTTGGGGGTGTATGGATCGTGCGAAGCTGGCGGCGCGGCGGGCTCGAGATCGACCCGAACGCCGTGCTGCTGCCGATGTGCGGCCTTCTCCTGCTGGGAATTCTCCAGATCCTTCCTGTCGGCATAGTTCCGGCCGGTGCGGAACACCTGTCGGTCCCGGCCTCATCCACGCTGTCGCTCGACCCTTTCGCCACGCAGATATTCCTGATAAGGCTGTTCGGCTATATCATCTTTTTCGCCGCCGCCCTTACATTCATCAATACACCCGGCCGCCTTAGAAAGACGGTCGCGGCGATCATCGTGATCGGCGGTGTGCTCGCATTCGTCGGCATACTCCAAAAGCTCGCGAGCCCCGACGCGATCTACGGCCTCCGAAAGCCGACCCAGGCGATACCCTTCGGGCCGTACGTCAACCAGCATCACTTTGCCTCGTTGATGGTCCTCCTTTCGGGGCTTGCGGTTGCCCACCTGATCGGGAACGGGGTCGCCCGGCAGTCAAAGCTCCTGATCGGTATCTCGGCCGTCCTGATGGGCGTAGCGGTGCCGCTCACGAGTTCGCGCGGCGGCATCATCAGCTATCTCGCGATGCTCGCCGTCGCGGGCCTGGCCTGGTTCTTCAGGCGCGACGGCCGAAGCGAGAAGAACGGCCGGTTAGCCGCGGCGGCGGGTGCGGCGCTCGGCTTCGTGATCATCGTCGGGACGGTGATATTTCTCGGCGGGGCGGACAGTTTGCTGCGGGGCATCGGCTTTGCCAATACATCCGACGACGTGTCGAGCGGCAGGCTTCATTTTTGGTCGGTCGCGTGGGATATCTTTACCGCCAACCCTTTGATCGGCGCCGGATTTGATGCCTTTGCGGTCGCATTCACCCGATATGACACGGGAAACGGAATGTTCAGGGTCGAACAGGCCCACAACGAATATCTGCAGATGCTTGCCGACGGCGGGATCGTCGCATTCCTCCTGGTCACAGCGTTCATCGTTTTACTTGCAAAAAGAGGGTACGGAAGGATCCGGCATTCGACCGATGCCTTTCAGCGTATGAGCGCCATCGGGGCCCTCGCCGGATGTGCGGGGATATTCGTACACAGCTTCTTCGACTTTCCGCTGCGTACGGCCGGCAATGCGTATTTTTTCTTTCTCGTAGCTGCTGTAGCTGTGATGAACGTCCCGGCCGGATCGGAAGAAGTTATCGAACGCGGACGATGACGTCCTTGCTCCCGCACGGTGCCGCAAACGATATCTGATACACGCCGGTCTTGGAGCTTATTGATTTGACGACAAAGAGAGAGCGGCCCGAGATCTCGGCTATATCCGGTTCGAGCCGAACTTCTACATCTCCGGGGCTGCTCGAGACCGCCGAGACCGACCTTACATCCTGCCCCGCATCTATCGAGATAAGCAGAGCGATCGATCCGCCGTTGTTCAGGAGCGAGACCTGATCCTGGCTGACGCCTATCGTACACGGCGGCACCTCGGCGTTGATGGCCTTTCCCTCGACTATTCGCGGGCGCGATGCGCCGCTCGAAAGCGATTCGTCGGTTGGCGGAGGCTTGGCGGCCGGTTCGTCGCCGGTCGCGCCGCTCGCGGGCGTCGGTTCGACTTTCGAAGGCTCTTCGGATGCCTGCTTCGCCGCCGGCCGCCGGCCGCCGGGAACCTGGATAATGATCGGCTCGAATATCGATCCGGGCTTTGCCTCAGCGGATGATGCAGCTTTGGGTTCCGATGCGTTCTTTAGTGCGGCGGGCTGTTCTGCTGCGGCATCATTGTTTGCCGCCGGTATCGCTTCCGCATCGGACGGCTTAGGACGAGCTTCCGTCTCGGGCTTTGTCTCGTCACCCGCCGGTTTCGCTTCCGCGTCGGACGGCTTAGGACGAGCTTCCGTCTCGGGCTTTGTCTCGTCACCCGCCGGTTTCGCTTCCGCATCGGACGGCTTAGGACGAGCTTCCGTCTCGGGCTTCGTCTCGGCCGGCACACTCGTCACCGGCCCTTCGGCCTTCTCCTCTTCTTTGGAAACTTCCTTTTTTATCACTGCCGCCGAAGGATCCGAACCTGTACCCGTACTGACCTTTGTCAGTTCTGCGGTTGCGGCCTCGGCCGGCTTCGCGGTGTCAGCACCTTTCCCCTCAGCGGAGGAAGGTTCGGGCTTGGGCTCTGCCGCTTTCTCAGTTTCGTTCCTCTTCTCCTCGACGGTGGCGCTTTCGGACTTCGACACTGCCGGGTTATCGGCCTTGCCCGCCTCCGCACTTGATGCTTCGTTCGGCTTCGCAGGTTCGGGTTCTTTCACCTCGACGGGGTCCGTGGGTACAGGCTTCGCATCGGCCGGCACGTCCGCTTTGACCGCGGCGGCGGAAAAGTTCGGCAGCGGACTTGGCCCGATCTTTTCTTCGAGCCCCTCGGTGTTGCCGTTCACTTTTCGGTAAAGGCCCTCGATGATCAGATATTTGGCTATGTCCGGCTTATCGATCCGGTAACTCGATATCAGGGTATCGAGCGCTTCTTGATCCTTTCCCAGGGCCTGCTGCGCCGTGCCGAGATCCCAGGTCGCCGACCTCCACCAAGCGCTGTCTTTGGGAAACACCGTGAGCGCCCGGCGAAATCTGATGGCGGCCTCTTCCGGCTTTCCCTGTTTCAGAAGAGCCATGCCGGTCGTTACCTCTACCCGGCCGCGCATAAGCGACGAAAGCGTCTGTTTAGGCACGTCGGGTATGAGGAGAAAATCGTCCCGGGCGAACGAGATGTTCCTTGCCTCGTACAGCTCGCTGGCCATGACGGCCGCTCCCGGGTTCGCAACTTCCAACGAGCCGTCAATGCCTGCGGTCGCCGCCTTTGCGAGATCCAGTGCCTTGTCCGCCGCGAGGTTCTTCTGCAGGAGGTTGTCGGCCGCATACAGCTTTCGATGGACCGCCATGTTGTCGCTTCCCGACGCGAACCGGTCTGCCGCGGCCGCGGCACGTGCCTCATCCGGACTCTCTTTGGCGAGTTCCGCTTCGAATTCGACCAGGGCTTTGAGCAGCTCGGCACCCTGTGAGGTATCCGCCCCGGCCGGGGCAAAGATACTTGCCCGCCGCTCGGGCCCGATCGCCTCCGCAAAGCTTTCGCCCTTTGTTTCTATCCGCCCGCCGAGCCGCGTCCGCACCTGCCCGTCCTCTATCACAAAGCTTTTGCGAAGTTCTTCTGCCGCCTCGCGAAAGAATCCGGCCGACAGCCTCGCCGCGGCGATCTCGTACTGAAGCGTGGGAAAATTTCCGTATTTGCGGGCGGAGAGAAGCACCTGTTCGGCATCCACGGGCCGCCGCTGGAGCATTAGCCCGCGAGCGAGAGCGATATGCGACCAGACGTATCGCGGATCTTTTTCGATCGCACGCCGGGCGTACTCCACCGCCCTATCACCGTCCTTGTTCGCCGCGTACCAATACGCCGCCCCGGCCAGCAGCACAACGTTGCCCGGTGCTTCGTCCAGTGCCTTTGCCATCTCCGCTTCGGCGGCCTCGCGTTTTCCCTGATCGAAAAGCGCAAGCACAAGTCCAGTGCGCGCCTGCAGGTCCTTCTCGTTCACGCTTAGTATCTCGCGGTAGATGGCCTCGGCCTCATCGGCCTTTCCCGTCGCCCGCTTGATGTCGGCAAGCGAACGCCTGGACACCGTCGATGCGGGATCAAGCTCGACCGCCTTTGCAAATGATGCCGCTGCCGCTTCGAGGTCGAAATTCAGCCGATGGGCAGTGGCCAGCGTCTGGTGCGCGGCCGAGCTGGTCTCATCGGCGGCGATCGCGGCCTCGGCGACCCTTTTTGCTTCGGTGCCGTTCTCGGTTCCGAGATAAAAGGTCGCAAGCAGCAATAGTTGGTTGACCTTGCCCTCGACCTTGGATTCGATCAAGCGGGCAAATTCGTTCCCGAGCGCCTGATGCCCGCGCCAATAAACATTAGCCGGGATCGTCGCGATCACCTCGTTGAACAGCCGGTCGCTGTATGGCAGCGGAGCCTCCTCGATCGACAGCCGGAACAATCGTGATGCGGCGTCTAGATTGCCCGCCCTTAGATTCTCGTCGGCCAACGCGGCCCGCGCGCCCGAGAGCGATTCGCGGGCCCTCGAGATCAATTCCGACTTTGGATGGTCGGCGATGAACTTGATCAGGAGTTCGGCTTTTTCCGCCGGTGTCGCTGCCGCTGTGGCCGCCTCGAACTGGGCCTTTTCGTCGACGGCGTCGGGTATCTTCTCCGGTGTCTGTTTCGGTACGGCGGCGACACGCTCGCCCGCCTTCTTTGCCGCTTTCGGTGTCGAGGCTTTTTGCGCCGTCTGTTTGCGCTGGGCGGCGGCCGGCATCGAAACGCCGGCGAGTATGAGGAAAACCCCTAAATATAGGTAAAACTGCTTCACGCTTGCTCCTGAAAAGGCTAAATCATATCACGTATTGCATAAGCACCCGGCGTGGAATTATCCTCGCAAGTGGTATGGGCGAGCCGGACGAAGCTTGGTCACAGATGCTGGAGGATGCCCTCGCAGCCGCACGGCAGGCTGGCCGGCACGATGTTGCCGACTACCTCGACCTGCGCTCCCGCAACGATGCCCTCCGCAGGGCGGGCCTGCAATGGCTGCTCGATCGGCTCATATCGGCCGCATCCGAGGCCGGACGCGATCTGCCCGCAATGACCATAGATCGCGAGGAGCCGCACAAATTCGAACACCAGGGCGCAAAACTCGCCGGAACACTTCTAAAAATGGCCCACGGTGTGAGATGCCTTACCGTTGAGGCCGGTTGGACACGAACGCCCGAGGATGGTTTTATGCGTGGCGGCGGCCTCGCCATCGGCCGGCTCACGCATTTTGGCATGGCCCGATCAAATGCGGACCTTTTTCTCAAACCGACCGCGGAAAGCCCCGGCTGGTATGCCGCCTATCCCGATGGCAAACTCGTCCCGGTCGATGAGTCCTTTCTCCAGCGTCAGGTCGAGATCTTTCTCGGCCTGGGTCCGGCGTGACGGATCGGTTTTTGTATTTATGGCTGGGGTACGTTAAAATATAGGTTTGGATTTAGCCCTAAGCTGGAAGAGGAGTATTGATAGAACGTGAAAGAGGACCTGGCGAAGTTAGTTGACCTACAGATAACAGATTCCAATATAAGGCGATTGAAGCAATCGATCGATTCGGCCCAGGAAAGGCGTGCAAGTCTCGAACAACAGTTTGAAGAGCACGCCTTTTCTATTCGCGAGGTGCAGAAAAGGCGTGACGACCTGAACGCCGAGCGCCTCGGCCACGAGAACCAGATCGCCGAAAGCAAGACCTACCTCGAGCGGGCGGACCGAAACCTTAAACACTCGCAAAATCAGAAAGAGTACGAAACGGCAATGCGCGAGATCGACGCCCTGCAGAAACAGATCCTCGCTCTCGAAACAAAGGTCGTCGAGCTGATGACCGCGTCGGAAGAGGTCGAACGGGAACTGGAGACCAGGGCCGAGGAGATAAACTCGCTCGATTCGAAACGCGAGGCGGCCTTTTCGGAATTCGATAAAGAGATCGACGAACAGAAAGCCGAACTAGCGAGCGAATCCGCAAAGCGCGAAGCGGTGTTCATCACGCTGCCCGGACAGCTTGCGTCCGTTTATGACCGCCTTGCCCAGCGGAGCCGTGACGGTATCGCCGTGGCCGAGGTCGTGAACGGCTCGTGTTCGGCTTGCAATATGTCGCTTCGCCCTCAGATGAACGTCGAGGTTAAAAAAGGCGACCGGATAATCACGTGCGAAAATTGCTCCCGAATACTGTACATTGCAAATAGAGAGGCCGAAGCGACGGCCTCTTGACCTCACGAAAGCCGCACTGATTTTTCTTTCATACCGCCGATGGTCGTGAGATAATCGGACCTGCGGCCGCCCGGCCATTCACTTTTTCCCGCCCTCTCACCAGTATGAAATTCTCTACTCTATTTTCGATATTGTTTTTATCGGCCGTTTCGGTATCCGCCCAGACCCTTTCGAACGAGGCCATTCGCGAACGCATCAAGGAGCTCGGTGCAGAAAATGCCATCACCGTCGAACTCGATCAGGCGTCGAACGTGACCACCATTCGCGCCGTCGCCGATAACTTCTCATCCGACGATGCAAAACGCGCCGACATCAGGGCCATGAACTTTGCGGTCGGCCTGATCTATGCGGGAAACGTCCTGAACGGCGAGCCCGGCCCTTTCAAATTGTCGTTTTGGGTAATGTCCGGCAAGCCCGTATTTGCCGGCACGGCAGCGATGCAGATCTATTCCGGCGACGAGCTTTTTGATATCCGCGAGGTCAGGCACGTGCGCCGCGAGCGCGACCGGATGGAATATCTCAATATTCAACTGACCCGCGAGCAGCTCAAGTCGCTCGCATCGCAATCCAATGCCCGGGCCTTTATCGGCCGCCATTCCTTCAATTTCACGCGGTCGCAGCTGAAGCTCTTTGCCGATCTGTATATGGCCACTGCGGCCGGAACCGACTAGCCTATTTACACCACTCATCGGCGATCGCCACATCGGCGCTGACCGGGACACGAGCGAGGAACTCACGCCCGCCCTCGAGCATCGCCGCTTCGAGCCGAGCCGCCGTATCCGCAGCCTCATCGGCATCGCATTCGACCACGATCTCGTCGTGGACGATGTTGACGAGCCGCGCCGAAGTGCCCCTGATCGAATCGTGCAGGTGCCGCAGCGCCCGTTTCAGAATATCGGCGGACGTGCCCTGGATGGGCATATTCACGCCGTAGCGCCTCGCCGCCGAGATCGCCTGCCGGTCGCCGTCGTCAAAGCGCAGACGCAAAAGCCGTCCGGCCTTGGTGCGTGCCGTGCGCCCCTCGATGACGGCCCGGCCCGATTCCCGAAGGTATGCGTCCAGATTTCGATAAGTCCCGAAATACCGCCGCATCGTGTTCTCGGCCTCGGTTTGGCTGAGGCCGGTCATCGACGCGAACCTCGACGCTCCGACACCGTAAACGATGCCGAAATTAAGACGCTTGGCGAACGAACGCTGCTCCGCTGTCACCTCGTCCGGCTTTACGTTGAAGACCTGCGATGCCGTCATCGAGTGAAAGTCCTGGCCGCTCTCGAACGCCTTGATGAAATTCTCGTCGCCCGAAAAATCCGCCAATATGCGCAGTTCGATCTGTGAGTAATCGGCGATGATCAGTTTCTTGCCCTCGGCGGCGCGAAAGCAGCGGCGATATGCCGCTTCGTGAGGTATCTGCTGCAGGTTCGGGTTCGAGCACGAAAAGCGGCCGGTCGGCGCGCCGATCTGGCGAAAATCGGCGTGTATCCTTCCGGTCTTCGGCTCGATGAACTCGAGGATATTCTCGCCAAAGCTGGTCAGCGATTTCTGCACGGCCCGATATTCCAGCAGCTTTCCGACGACGGGATATTTCTCGGCCAGCGGCTGCAGCTCCCACGCGCGCGTCGAACCGGGCATCGGGACGCCTAGATTCAAGAGCGCGTCCGTCACCTGCGCCTGCGAATCGAGATTGATCTCCGCGCGGCCAAAGAGCGTGGCCTGCGCGACGCCGGCAGAGAGCATATCCTGAAGCTCGTCGGCCGCCTTTGCCTGGGCGACCCGCACCTTTTCGAGCTGCTCGCGCCATCTCGAACCGTCGAGAAAGATGCCGTTCAGCTCCATCTCGGCGATCGGCATCAGGCAATCGAACTCAAGCCGTGCGACATCCGAAAGCGAATCGGCCGCCAAACGGTCCAACATCTGCTCGTGCAGCGGCAGCATTACATGAGCATCGCGGGCGGCATATTGCAGCTGCGAGGTCGAAAGCTCAGCCGCATTCCAATCGCTGACCTGTTCTGATTTATCCAGCTCGGCCGCGATAAAGAACTTTGCAACGTCGGCAAGCGAATGGCGGCGGTCGGAATCGCCCGCAGCTATCAGAAGGCTCGCCAGATATGTATCGAAAACGCCGTTGATCTCGACCCCGAGGTGGTGCCGGACCCACTTCATATCGAATTTTGCGTTGTGGGCCACCTTGGTCACCGCCGGATCGCCGAGCAGTTCGCGAAGCGGAGCGACGCTCTCGCTCGCCGACGCGTTCTCAAAGCGCCGCAGGTCGATCACATACGTGTCCTTTCCGTTGCTAAGCTGAACGAGGCGAAGCTCGCCCTTATACGGGTCCAGTTCGGTCGTCTCGGTATCGAAGCCGAGGGCGCTCTCGCGGCTGAGTTCCTGCACCGCCCGCCGCAGGGCTTCGCCGTCAGTTACGTATTGAAAGCTAATATCGAGGACTCTTTCGGGTGTCATTTGATGTGGCGATTATATCACCCGCTCAGGCGCTCCGGCGACGGCGGAACTAACGGGCCCCGATTTTACATTTCTTTACAGACATTGTCGGTCCTTTCTGCCATTATTCTCGTCTAAGCTGCGTATTAGTATTTTTGTGAACTTCAGGAGATTCAGATGAAGAGAATATTTGTTCTAGCGGCGGCGGTCTGCCTATTGTCGATCGCCGCATTTGCACAGACAGCGAGCTACTCGGGCACATGGAAATTGGACGTCGCCAAATCGACCCTTTCGGGCCCGATGCGGATCGAGTCGATGACCTGGACCGTGACCCAGACCGATAAGCAGATCACTGTCGAATCAGTGACAAAACGTCTGCCGCCCAACGATGCGCCTCCGGCAGGCGGCGGCGGACGCGGCGGAATGGGCCGCGGCGGTTTTGGCGGCGGCGACGGCACAAACACCTTCCCGCTCGATGGCAAGGAGATCAAGTCAGAGGTGGACGGCCCGATGGGCAAGATGCCCGTCGCTTACAAAGGCACCCGAGCGGCGGACGGTTCGCTGAAGCTTTCGACGGCCCGGACCTTCAACGGCCCCAACGGTGAAATGACCGTGACCACCGACGAAGCATGGTCGCTTTCCGCCGATGGAAAGACCCTGACCGTAAAACGCTCAAGCACGACGCCCCGCGGCGAACAGACATCGACCTTTGTCTTTACCAAAAGCTAGGACAGACGGTCTCGACAGGCACCGAGGCGGTCCCGAGCACGGGCCGCCTTCCCATATATGATCGACGATAAATACAACGTCCGAAAACCCGCCAAACCCGCCACAAAGCAGGAAGAGATCCAGGAAAAGATCGAGGCCCTTATAAAACGCCGCGACCAGACACCCAACCCCGCCGAAAAACAAAAACTCCAGTCCGAAATAATGAGCCTCTTCGCCCAATACGAACGACTAAAACTCTGACCCCCGCCTTCTTTGCAAAAGCCCGCGCCTCTTGCACAAGCCCGCGCGTGAGCAAGGGCGATACTCCCGAGAGCGCCTCCGCACATGCCCGCCCCCTATTTTCACAAGCCCGTGCCTCGAGCAGGGGCGATACCCCAGAGCCTCCCGCGCGACCTAGTTGGAATTGCCACTAGCTTTAGCTAGTGGATAGGATCAAAAAAATGATCCGGGCTTTAGCCCAATGCAGCGCATCCCTTAGGAATTGCGGCCGTTGCGGCGGCGGACGCGGACGGTGTTGTTCAGGTCGAGCACTAGCTGGCCGTCGCTTGTGATCTCGGGGCGGACGAATTTATGCGTGCTTGTTAGGCGTGCAAGGGCGATACCCCCAAGTCCACCTCCCGCGCGATCCCGCGCATGAGCAAGCAGGAATTGCCACTAGCTTTAGCTAGTGGATAAGATAACAAGAATGATCTGGGCTTTAGCCCAAATGTAAGTTATGCCGCATGTCAGTGTTTGGATCCATTTCGTCTGGACGACCAAAGATCGCGAACCACTGCTCACCGAATCGATCAGATATAAGATCTTCGAACACATCAGAGAGAACGCACGAGCGAAGAATATCTTCATCGGAGCGCTGAACGGCTGGGTTCAGCATGTTCATTGCCTGGTTTCTCTTGGGTCCGGGCAAAATCTCGACGACGTCATGCGGCTGCTCAAAGGCGAGTCTTCGCATTGGATAAACAAAAATCGACTCTGTCACGGAAAGTTTCGCTGGCAGGATGAATACTTCGCAGTTTCGGTGAGCGAATCTTTGTTGCCGAAGGTCAGGAAGTATATCGATTCGCAGGAAGAGCATCATCGCGTTCGTCCGTTTGATGAGGAGTTTGATGATTTCTTAGACCGCGGCGGATTCAAGCGGAGACCGGGCTAAAGCCCGAGAATTACAGCTCTTTATCCCACTAGCTAAAGCTAGTGGCAATTCCTTCGATGGCTGTGAATGTGTGCCGAATTTTGGCACTTTGACACGCGGATCGGCGGTCCTCAACAGCTCTTAGTCCGGAAATTGGAGCTCCTCGACGATCTCGCGGGCGTACTTTCGCCCAAGTTCTACATCCTCGGGCTTGAGCGAGACGGCGCCGACCACGGCATGCCCGCCGCCGCCATAGCGTTCGCAGATCTCTGCGATGTTGTGGGTCCGCGGCCGCGGTGCCCACGGGTTCGATCCGACCGAGATCTTTGTGCGAAAGCTGCTCTGGCTTACCGACACCACATAGGTCACTTCCGGGTGGTAATAATAGGGAATGAATTTGTTGTAGCCCTCGATACCGGTGCCGACGAGGTCAAAAAAGACCACGCCTCGCTCGGCCGTCGAACCTTTCTCGATGATCTCCGCGGTCTGCCAATGCTGTTCAAGTATCGGGTCGAGCCTGGCCTGTATCTCCGAGCTTTCGACGATCTCGTCAAGCGACATCTCGGTCAGCGTCCGTATGATCCTTTCGACAAAGGCCGGATCTTTCTCACCCTCGATCACCTGCATCAGCTTGAGGGCCGAAGAACGCAGCTCCACGCACTGCGCCGGCGATTCGTAAAGGGCGCCGTCGATGATGTGTGCCCACTCGATCAATTCGGCAAGGCTCTCGTCCTCAAAGCCGTATTGTTCTTTTGCGATCCGGGCGATGAACTCGGCACACGATTTAGAATGAATATCGAGAAATTTTTTCCCGCTCGTGTCCGCATTGAAGTGCGCCTCGTCCTCGGCCGACAAAAATGCGGATTGATGGTGGTCGAACCACCATGTCAGCCGGTCGTCGGCACAATATTTGAAATCGACTATCGCGTTCTCGTCGCCATCGAACTGCCCGGGGTCAAAGGCGTTACCCGCCCGGTGCATCGTCGGCGTATATGCGACCTCGGCGTCGGCGTGCATCGTCGATCGGTAGAATTTGGTGAATATCGCGGCCGACGACACGCCGTCAAAACAGTTGCCGTGATAAAGTATGCGAAGTTTCATAAATTTGGGTCTGTAGCCCCGCCGGTCGTCGGCGTTCGGCCTTAGGCAAAACACTAAAGATTACGGGGCTGAAAGGTCAACGTCAAGTAATGCAGATAAGGATCGCAAGATCGGAAGATACGGATGCGCTGGTCGAATTCAACCAGGCGATGGCGCTCGAGACGGAGTTCAAACAGCTTGACGAGGCGGTCCTGCGGGCCGGCGTCTCCGCCGTTTTCTCGGATAGTGCAAAGGGTTTCTACGTTGTCATGGAAGATAACGGCACGGTCGCCGCCGGGTTGATGGTCACAACCGAATGGAGCGATTGGCGAAACGGCTGGTTTTGGTGGATACAGAGCGTTTACGTGCGGCCGGAATACCGCGGCCAAGGTCTCTACGGGCAGATGTATCAGTTCGTTAAGGGTATGGCCTCGGCGGCGGGGAACATATGCGGCTTTCGGCTATACGTCGAAAAAGAGAATGAGCGGGCGATGCACGTGTACGAAAAGATGGGGATGCACAAGACCTATTACCTGATCTATGAAGAAGAAACTAAAACCGGAGCCGCTGATGATCAGTGACTCCGGTCAATGCTAAGAAAATCGATCGCCTGAAAGCATAAGAGGATAGTTGAGATTGGAATTAAGTTCACCCATTTGGATTTATTGTTCACCCTATAAGAAGAAGCGTTTCACGCGTTCGATTTTCAAAGACCTAAAACTTTTGTTGTGATTGGGAAAAGGGCCGACCTAGTCTTCGTGCCCACACTCGAAGATTTCCCCCAAGCAATCAGACCCTTTCCCCAAACCTTCTGACATCACACAACTTTTCAATTACCCGCCTTGTTCCTTCAGTTGTCGATTTTTCGTGATGTCAGGTAAAACCTTCCGAGTGCTCTTCAAAAAGCAAACGACGTGCCAAATCACCAAACCGTCAAAACTTCCAAAAAACGTTGATTCGGGTTCGGCAAAGATCGCCCTGGCGGTTCAAAATCGTACGTACGCGTTCCGTACAAAATCGAAAATCGAACACAAAAAATGTCTCGATTTAGTTCATTTTCAACGCGCAACCCTACGTGATTTAATAAGGAGCAAATGTCGTTCATCTCCGAGGCAAAATTCACGGATATCTGCCAAGGTATCCGTGATGACAGGGACCTGATCATCAAGCACAATCCCATCGGGAGCGAGGATGAGATCCTTTTGTGGATGCTCCTCAGCTGCCTAATAAGCTATTTGAGCCTTACGGAACAGGAAACGCCATGTTTTACCGGCGTCCCCGATGCATCGACCTATCGGAACGCGGTGCTCTTCGTATTGAATGGCCGCAGCGATCCTGCCTTTGACGCTGGGCCGCACATTGATAGGATGTTGGCAAAGTGAAAGTAGCGACATTCGTACAAACGGCGTTTCAACAAAACACTCGCATAGTCGCGTGCAGCGATACTGGCGCGGCCATCTGCATCGACCCGGGCGAAGATTCGCCCGAGGTGGCGGGCTTCGTCTTGCAGAATGGCCTTGACCTGCGGGCACTGGTCATAACCCATGGGCATCTCGACCATATCGGCGGCACAAGCTATTTGAAGCGGGAGTTCCCTGATGCAGAGGTGCTCGTCCACGCCGAAGAAGAGAGCCTTTACTACTCGCTGCCAAAGCAGCCACTCTTGATGGGCATTCAACCGCAGCAGCTCGCAACTCTGGGGATGAAATACGACTACCCGCCTCAGGTCACGCGTAACATTTGTCATGGCGAGGTCCTGGAGATCGGCAAGCTCCGTTTCGAAGTGAGGCATTGCCCCGGCCACACATTGGGTCACATCATCCTGGTCGAGGCTAACGAAAAGGCCGTTTTTACAGGTGATTGCCTTTTCAACGGGACGATCGGCCGAACGGATCTGCCGGGCGGGAATTACGATCAATTGATCTCGTCGATAAAGGCGAACGTAATGTCCCTCCCGGACGATTACACCGTGATGTGCGGTCACGGCCCCGACACCACGGTGGGTCAGGAGCGGACGTCGAATCCGTTCCTTACCGGGGCTTATGACCTTTCGACGCCGTAACCGTAAATTGCCGAGTCCAGGACCGGTTCCGGGCACATGGAGCGATTATTTACAATGGAGAAAAAAATATGAGAAGAGCGATTTCAATTTCGGCAGCATTCTGCCTTTTTGTATCGATGGCGTTCGGCCACGGCAATAACAGCCACTTTCCAAAACAGCAGGACGTAACGGTCAAGACATCGCAGGTGAACGGCAACGTATATATGCTTCAGGGCCGCGGCGGAAACGTCGGGGCCGTAACCGGGCCGGAAGGAATTCTTATCGTCGATGACGATTATAGAGCCGTAAGCGAAAAACTCGCGGCAGCCCTGAAACAGTTGGGCAGCGAGAAGCCGCGATTCATTCTAAATACACACTGGCACGGCGACCACACTGAAGGCAACGAATTCTTTGGCAAGGATTCGACGATCGTCGCTCACGTCAATGTGCGCAAACGCCTGCTCGACCCG
The DNA here is from genome assembly GCA_050246275.1 of Pyrinomonadaceae bacterium. GTDB lineage: Bacteria > Acidobacteriota > Blastocatellia > Pyrinomonadales > Pyrinomonadaceae > OLB17. Next base: position 1,912 of record JBFWWI010000004.1, on the reverse strand, counting down.
CCGATCATCTTCGGGCAAAAGACCAGCCCATATCCATCGTTTGCGCTTCCCATCGTGACCTATACCGAAAGTATGACCATCTACATCAACGGGGAGGAGATCCGTCTTGTACATTATCCGAACGGGCACACTGACGGGGATACGGTCGTGTTTTTCGATAAGGCGAATGTCGTTCATTTTGGCGACACGTTCTTTGCAGGACGGTTTCCGTTCGTTGATCTAGACAGCGGCGGGAGCGTACAGGGCTTGATAAATAATATCGCCTCGCTTATAAGCAAAGTTCCCGCAGATGCAAAGCTGATCCCGGGCCACGGGCCCGTTTCGACGCTTGCCGACCTGAAGAGTTACCACTCGATGCTCGTTGAGTCATCCAAGGTCGTGACGGACGCGATGAAGGCGGGCAGATCGCTTGACGAGATCACAAAAGCCGGCTTGCCTGACAAATTCAAGGAAGCCGGCTCGGGTTTTATCAAGACCGATCAGTGGATCGCTACGGTCTACCGAAGCTATTCGATGAAATGATCGAGGAGTTGCGAAACCCCGCGCGAAAGCACGAGAGCGACTTCCGACTTGATCGTTCTGCCATCGCTAATGCGCGGGCTTGTAAAATGGTTGCCGGGACTTCTAAGCGACAGTCACATCCTTTGACAGATATACGTTCTGGATCGCGTTCAGGAGCTCGACGCCCTCGGCCATCGGCCGCTGAAACGCCTTTCGGCCGGAGATCAATCCCGATCCGCCGCCACGTTTGTTTATTACGGCTGTACGCACCGCATCGGCCAGATCGCTCGCCCCCTTGGATTCGCCGCCTGAATTGATCAAGCCGCAGCGGCCCATAAAGCAATTGGCCACCTGATAGCGGACGAGGTCGATCGGATTGTCGCTCGTGAGGTCGCTGTAGATCTTTGGACTCGTTTTGCCATAGCTGCTCTCCGTGTTCAGAACGTTGTATCCGCCGTTCCTTTCGGGCAGTTTCTGCTTGATGATATCCGCCTGGATGGTCACGCCAAGATGATTCGCCTGGCCCGTCAGGTCGGCCGCCGTATGCATGTCGCCCTCCGATGTCTTGAATTTCGAATTGCGAAGATAGCACCAAAGTATGGTCGCCATGCCGAGTTCGTGGGCGTAGGCAAAGGCCTCGGAAACCTCGGTCAACTGCCGTGTAGATTGATCCGACCCGAAATATATCGTCGCGCCGACCGCGATGGCTCCCATGTTCCGGGCCTGTTCGATGGTCCCGAACATCACCTGGTCGAACTGGTTAGGGAACGTGAGCAACTCGTTATGATTGATCTTCACGATGAAGGGGATCTTGTGCGCGTATTTCCGTGCGATCGAACCAAGCACCCCAAAGGTCGAAGCGACGGCATTGCACCCGCCCTCCATCGCAAGCTTTACGATGTTTTCAGGGTCAAAATACTGCGGGTTCGGTGCGAACGAAGCTCCAGCCGAGTGCTCGATCCCCTGATCTACCGGCAGTATAGAGAGATATCCCGTACCGGCAAGTCGGCCGCTACCATAAAGCGTCTGCAGGCTGCGGAGCACCGCGGGGTTTCGGTCGGAATACATCCAGACGCGGTCCACAAAATCTCCGCCCGGCAGATGAAGGTCGTTCTTATCGATAGTTTTCGATACATGTCCGAGAAGTGATTCGGCATCACTCCCCAAAAGTTCCTGTATCTTGCTAAGGTCCAATGACATTTTTAGGCTCCTAAAGTTCTAATTAATAAAAGTTTTGGCGAATTATACCACACCGGAAGTTATACCGATTTTCGTAAAAATCTCTGTAGCTAGCACATCATATGTCCGGTTGAAGTAGCAGATGATATGTCCGCTTTCGGCGGTTGAGGGTAAGAATGGCTGAACTGGAGAAGTAAGCCATGAAGATGTACCCGGAGATCGCGATGGAGAA
>JBFWWI010000003.1:0-385116 GCA_050246275.1 Pyrinomonadaceae bacterium | reverse complement strand
TCTCCATCGCGATCTCCGGGTACATCTTCATGGCTTACTTCTCCAGTTCAGCCATTCTTACCCTCAACCGCCGAAAGCGGACATATCATCTGCTACTTCAACCGGACATATGATGTGCTAGCTACACTCGATAAGAAATAAACTTGACAATAAGAGACTCAAGTATTATATTCTATTGAGGCTCAAGTCATATTTGTGTTTATTTATTACGTTTGGGCAGTGTAGATCAGTTAACGGGAGAGCATAAGATGAGCAAAATCATAGGTATAGATCTGGGAACGACAAATTCTGTCGTTGCGGTCATGGAGGGGGGCGAACCGGTTGTGATTACGAATGCCGAAGGCGGCAGGACGACTCCTTCGGTCGTGGCATTCACCAAAGATGGCAACCGTTTGGTGGGACAAGTCGCTAAACGGCAGGCCGTGACTAACCCGGAAAACACACTTTATTCGATCAAGCGTTTCATGGGCCGTCGGTACGACGAGGTCGGTGATGAGATCAAGCAGGTTCCATACAAGGTGGAAAAGGCCTCAAACGGCGACGTTCGGGTCACCGTCGACGGTAAGCAGTACAGCCCGCCCGAGATCGCAGCGATGGTGCTTCAAAAGCTGAAGCAATCGGCGGAAGATTATCTCGGTTCCAAGGTCGAAAAGGCCGTAATTACGGTTCCGGCATACTTTAACGATGCCCAGCGTCAGGCCACAAAGGATGCCGGAAAGGTCGCCGGACTAGAGGTCCTGCGGATCGTGAACGAACCGACAGCCGCGGCTCTGGCTTACGGGCTCGACAAGAAAAAGGACGAGACAATAGCGGTCTTCGACTTCGGCGGCGGTACATTTGATATCTCCATTCTCGAAGTTGGCGAAGGCGTAGTTGAGGTGAAGTCCACTAATGGCGACACTCACCTGGGCGGCGACGACGTGGACGAGATCCTTGTCGGATGGATAATCGACGAATTCAAAAAGGATCAGGGCATTGACCTGCATAACGATAAGATGGCCCTCCAGCGTCTCAAGGAATCGGCTGAAAAGGCGAAGGTGGAGTTGTCGTCCGCGATGGAGACGGAGATAAACCTGCCCTTCATTACGGCAGACGCGTCAGGCCCGAAGCACCTTGTAATGAAGCTGACGAGGGCAAAATTCGAAGCTTTGGTCGAACCCGTATTAAAGCGGCTGATGCCGCCGGTCGAGCAGGCGATCAAAGATGCCGGACTGACGCCGAAGGATATCGAGGAGATCGTGCTCGTTGGCGGTTCGACCCGTATCCCAAAGGTTCAGGAAATGGTAAAGGAGTTCTTTGGAAAAGAACCGAACAAGTCGGTCAACCCGGACGAGGTCGTGGCTCTGGGAGCAGCCGTTCAGGCGGGCGTTCTCGGCGGCGAAAAGACAGACATCCTCCTTTTGGACGTCACGCCTCTCACGCTCGGGATCGAGACGCTCGGTGGTGTCATGACTCAGATGATCCCGCGGAACACCACCATCCCGACACGCAAGTCGGAGATCTTTTCGACAGCGTCTGACAATCAGACCAGCGTCGAAGTACATGTTTTGCAGGGCGAGCGGCCGATGGCCGGCGACAACAAAACGCTCGGCAAGTTTCACCTTGTCGGAATCCCGCCCGCACCCCGCGGCGTGCCGCAAGTGGAGGTGACCTTTGACATCGACGCGAACGGCATCGTAAATGTCTCCGCTAAGGACGTCGGTACGGGACGCGAGCAGAAGATCACTATCACGGCTTCGTCGGGCCTTTCTAAGGAAGAGATCGACAAGATGATGAAGGACGCCGAATCTCATTCGGCCGACGATGAGAAGAAGAAGTCGACCATCGAAGCAAGGAATCGTCTTGACGGGCTGGTGTACAGCGTTGAAAAGTCCTTTTCTGAAAACAAGGAAAAGCTTGATCCGGCTGCAGCTGGCGAGATCGAGACCGCCATCAGCGAGTCCAAGACCGCACTTGCGGGCGAGGACACGGACGCGATGAACAATGCCTTTGAGCGTCTTCAGACCGCTTCCCATAAATTGGCAGAGGTGCTCTACAGCCAGGCGGGAGCAGCCACCGGACAGGAAGAGGGAGCTCAGGAGCAGGCGTCATCCGCGAGCGCCGGCGCAGACGGGGACAGCGCATCTTCATCGGCTGACGACAATGTCATCGATGCCGAGTATGTCGACGTCGAAGACGAGAAAAAATAGAAGCCGGACAATAGCTTAGAGGGACGAGGGACGAGATTTGCCTCTCTTCCCAAGTCCCTCTAAACTTGTCGCTGATCCAAAATGGCGAAGAAAGATTACTACCAGAGCCTGGGCATCAAGAAAGATGCGAAAGCGGACGAAATAAAGAAGGCGTACCGAAAGTTGGCCCGCAAGTTTCACCCGGACGTCAATCCAAACGATAAATCCGCCGAAGAGAAGTTCAAAGAGGTCCAGGAAGCCTACGACGTATTATCGGATGAAAAGAAACGAAAGGTTTTCGATCGTTTTGGATACTATAACGATAATCTTGACGCTGATTCGCCATTCGGCACAGGAACTGGTGCCGGGGCGTCGGGCCAACCGGGATTTGATTTTTCGGGGTTTGATTTTTCGGGAGCCTCTGGCACCGGCGGCAGTTCGAGCTTTCGAGACATCTTCTCTGACCTTTTCGGTGGGACCGGCGGAGCGGCCAGGCCGCAGCCCGAACCTCCGCGTGCGATGCCGAAGAAGGGACGCGACATTGAGATACCGCTGGCCCTGAGTTTCGAAGAATCTTTCAATGGCCTCACGACAAATCTTACCGTAAACCGCAGCGAACAATGCTCGCGGTGTCAGGGAGCCGGCGATACGGGTGGGCCGGTCGTCGTGTGCACTACTTGCAAGGGCACGGGACAAGTATCACGAACAGGAGGCAGGCTCCAGTTTGCACAGGAGTGTCCTGACTGCGGCGGCACGGGCCGCCGCCGAACTCCGTGCTCGCTCTGTAACGGAAAGGGAACGACCCCAAAGACGGAACAGGTCAAAGTACGCATACCTGCCGGTGTGGATACCGGTTCGAGGGTCCGCATTCCAAAAAAGGGCCACGGTGGGCGTCTCGGCGCGGAACCGGGTGACCTGTTCATCGTCACGAATGTCGGAAAGCATCCGTTTTTTACGAGGAAAGGCGACAATATTTATGTGACGGTTCCGATAACCGTTCCGGAGGCGGCTCTAGGTGCGAAGATCGAAGTGCCGACCGTAGAAGGAAAAGCCCAGCTCAAGATCCCGGCCGGCACCGAGTCGGGCCAGAAGTTTCGGCTGAGAGAACGCGGTTTCCCGTCGCTGCGAAATCCAAATCTTCGCGGTGACCAATTTGTCGAGGTCAAAATGGCGCTTCCGCGGATACTTTCCGAGGAAACAAAGGAACTTCTTAGGGGTTTCGAGAAAATAAATCCCGAGAATCCGAGAAAGGTTATGGGTTTAGATTAAATGTGTCGGTGAGCGATCAGTTCTGGTCAAGTTGCGATGAAGAAGCGAGTCAAAACATACACCATCAGTGCGGTCGCGGAGATGTTCGACATACATCCGCAGACGCTCAGGCTGTATGAGCGCGAAGGCCTTTTGAAGCCGTCTCGGTCGGACGGCAACACACGCCTCTATTCGGACGAAGACCTTGAACGACTCGAAGTGATCCTCTCGCTGACCCGCGACCTCGGCGTCAATCTCGCAGGGGTTGAGATAATCATCAATATGCGCGAAAAGATGGACGCGATGCAGCGCGAATTCGAGCGATTTTTTGATTATTTGAAGTCGCATGCCGGCGAATTTCAACGACGCGGAGCAGATTCCGATACTAGTGACGCCTTGATCCCGATCTCGCGCTTTCGTCGAACACAATATACTGAGGTCTCGATCGACGAAGAATAGTTTCAACCTCAACTTCTGCCCTTTACAACCGAACGGGTTGCCGTCAAAATACCTCTTACTCAAGTCGTCCTTAACACATCAATCAGGAGAGTTGGAATCAAATGTCGCTTCGACGAACAGTCCTTTTCGCGTTCGCCCTCGTTTTCTGTTTTGCGTTCAATCTTGCCGCCCAAGATCTTGACGATGTGACGATATCCGGCCGCGTTACCGATTCGAACGGCCTCGCAGTCGTCGGCGCGACGGTGACGGTGACCGAACAAGGCTCGGGCACAGAACGCACTGTAACGACCAACGAGGAGGGTCGCTATCGCCTTATCGAACTTAAACCCGGTAATTACAAGGTAAGAGCTTCGGCAACTGGCTTCGGAGCAAAAGAGCGTATCAATCTGGAAACGGTCTCAGGGCAAAACCTCCAACTGGACTTCAACCTCTCGCCCGCCGACGTCCAGGCCGAATCTACCGTTACAGTCGGCGACGATGACGCCCCTTTGGTCGATACAACCCGAACCATCGTAGGCGGCACCATCAGCGCCCGTGAGATCGAAGATCTTCCAAATAGCTCTCGTAACCCGCTCGACCTGGTGCTGACGCTAGGAGGAACTTCGGAGGAACAGCTTTCGACGCGTGACCTCGCCGATGATCGGGGCCAGCGCGGCCTGAGCGCTCCGGGGACGACGCCGGAAGAAGCCGGGATTTTTGGCCTTTCCGGTGGAGCGGCATACTCTAACAATATTACGATCGATGGATTGGACAATAATGATGATCGAGGAGCATCGTTCCGGTTTCAGCCATCAATCGAAGCGATCAGCGAAGTTCAGGTGATCACAAATCAGTTCTCGGCTGAGTATGGTAGAGCATCGGGTGGCCGAATCAACCTTAGAACACGTGGTGGCGGAAATAGGTTTCGAGGGCGTGCGTTCTATTTCTTCCGCGATGATGAACTGAACGCAAATACATGGAACAACAATCGTCGTGGGATCGATCGGCCTCCGTTAAGAAATCATAATCCAGGTGGGACGTTCGGCGGCCCTATTGTAAAAGACAAACTGTTCTTCTTTGCGTCTTACGAATATGACAAGATCGAAGACACAACGGTACTTGACGCTTGGGTACCCTTGGATTTTTCCAATCCGAATTTCGCGCTTCCAAATCCTACGGATCCAAACCAGACGTTCAATGTTACTCAGAATGTTGGGACTCCGCCCGTTCCCTTTACTGTCACAGTGGCCCGCTACATCGTTCCTACCGATACCCCAGCAGTAAAGCACTATTTCACAGGACGCGCCGATTGGAACATTAATCCGGCCCAGAATTTCATATTCACCTATCAACTTGGAAGGTCCAATGATCTCCGCTCGTTTAGTGGAACTAACCGGATCGCGGATTCGCTCATCGGTCGGATCCGTGATACCGATGCGTTCAACGCTACGTATAACTATGTAGCTACCCAGAACGTCGTAAATCAATTCAGGCTTCAGTATTCAACATTGAAACCAAGTTCGGCGCAAGATGCCGGGCCGATCAGCCCAGGAGTTTTGGTTTCATTTACGGGACCCACCGGAGAGGGTGGGACACAGGTATTTGGCTCGACAACCAACTCAAGTGATCGGGCAGAGGACAGGTGGCAGATCCAGGACACTCTCACCTGGGTGTTGGGAAATCACACGTTGAGATTCGGCGGCGACGTACATCGGATCGATACTACCTATACGGACCGTTTTGACGTTACGGGAACCTACTCGTTCAGCAATTTTTATTGGTTCAGTATCAATTCGGTATCGCGCTATCAGCAGAACTTCAACGTGACGTCTGCGCTCAAGAACACTTATACCGGGTTCTTTGCACAGGCGGATTGGCGGGCCCGAAACAACCTCACTTTGAGTTACGGTGTGCGTTATGAACGAGAGTCAGTTCTCGACGATAACGACAACTGGGGGCCGAGATTTGCGATCGCGTGGAATCCGTTTCCGAAAGGAAGCAAGACAGTCGTTCGATTTGGAGCCGGCATTTTTTATAACCGCGTCCTGCTGAGAACTGTCGACGATTACACCTCCGACTCTGCGTCTTTAAGGCTTGACTCCAATAGTCTGAATGTGCCCGCGGGGGTTTCGGTCGACCAGAATGTCGTTCGCAACTTCTTAAGCTCTCAGTTTCCCGGAACTCTGACGCCTGACACCGTCATGCCCGTGAACGCAACCAACAGTTATTCTCTTGAGTCGCTCGCACGGCCAAGCTCGGTTTTCCGCAGCCTTTCGCCCGACCTGGTCATTCCCGAGAGCTATCAGATGAACCTCGGATTTGAAAGAGAATTGAATCGGGCATTCGTTTTTGAGGTTAATCTGACCTATAACAAGACAACGCACTTGTGGCGGGAAACCAACCCCAACGCACCAATCTTGCCGGACGGAACACCGGACAGAAACAACGACGGGCGAATAACCCTGACCGATCATCTCTTGGGAATTCGGGACGGCCAGATCCGCTTTTACGAGGGTTCGTACTCTGACCTTGTAGGAATGCATACAACGGAAAGTGACGCCGGATCCGCTTGCCCGTCCGGATTAGGCACAGTTTGTTGGGTAAATGTGAACACCGGACGTAACCCAGGCAACTGTACAAATACTGCGACCACTTTTACCAATTCTCCCACATGTCGTGCACTGTTCGCTCTAAATGATCTTCGGCCTTTGTTTGATGAAGTCGGACCGATCCAACTTGAAGTAGTTGGGCCGCACGGGAACAGTGAGTATATCGGGGCTATATTTGAGCTGAGGAGCCGATACAGACGGTTCAAGAACGGCTTTGGAGGATCGATGCGTCTGGTTTATACACTGTCGAAACTGATGGACGACGGTATCGTCAACACGTCGGACCCGACATGGCCTGGCGATTTCTCGCAAGATTGGTCGCGCAGCTTGGCCGACCGCCGTCACCGAATCGCATTCTCAGGCACGTTTGACGTTCCGAAATGGTTTGGGAAACTTCGCTTTTCGCCGTTGATCCGTTTTGGGTCAAGCGCTCCGTTCAACCTTTCCGCAGGCGGTATCGACCGAAATCTCGATGACGTAAGTAATGACCGGCCCCAATACACCGGAAATCTCGATGACCTAGTTTGGCGTGTGTTTCAGACGGGTGATTTCCCTGATGCGGTCGCCAATCAGCTCTCTATGGCTCCCATAGGGTCGCCAGGCAATCTGCCGAGAAACGCGGGCAAAGGCCCCTCGCAGTTCATCTTTGATCTGAACATCGGGCGTGAGTTTAGATTTGGTGACCGATTCCGACTGCGTCCAGTTGCAGAGTTTAATAACCTTTTGAATGCGGCCGTATTTAGCTTCGGTTCAAACTTTATCAATCTCGAAAACCTGACGACACAGGCCGGCCGCGATGGGTTCCTGGCTCCGACGCGAACGGTCGCTCCGCGTCGCGTGCGTTTAGGATTGCGGTTCGATTTTTAGGTCAGCTTTGAGGATCAACCGAAGGTTCTGGCCCAGACCGGCTATCATTTTGACCGATTGGCCTCAATTCTGATGACGGAATTTCGGGTCGGTGTTAAGTTTGAAGGGTCGAACTGTCTCTTGTTCGCCCCGCCTATGAATCAAGTTCTCGACAAGCCAGCGGTCCCGGTTTCCGAGGTTTCGATCGAGTCGGTCCTTTTGGACGCCGATCTTTTCGTCAAGTACAGTTCCCCTGAAAAGGCGTTTCACCTGCTTCGCGATTCGATCGACCGCAGCCCGCGATCGATCCCTCTCCGCGAGAAAATGCGGGACATCTGTATCAAGCAAAAGAACCTGAACGAAGCTGCACGACAGTGTCTCGCTCTTGTCACACTATACATCGGCCGCGAGGACTTTGATCTGGCCTATGATCGGCTTCAGGAAGCCAAGCTTCTCGACCCGCGGATATCGGTCGCCCCCGGACTCGAAGCGATCCGACGTGCCCGGCGCCCGGATTTTGCGGTTACCCGCGACCGATCGCCGCGAGATGTCAGAACCGATGTGACCTTTGCGGGCAACCTCGGTTTTGTGAGCATCTTCGATGCCGTACAGGTGATCGAGAATGCAAGAATGACGGGCCTAATGGTCCTCAAATCCGACATGCACCTCGCAAACGTCTCGTTCAACGACGGCAAGATCGTTGACGCTGAGTGCAATGGCCGAAACGGATCCACGGCCTTCAAGGAGATCGTCGAGATATCGAGCGGCACATTCGAATTTCAGATATCCGAGATCGAATTCCCTGTCGTGATAGTCATCTCCAGCAATACGAATTTCATGCTCGACGTCCTGACCGAACTCGACAATGAGCGAGCCGAAAAAGACGGTCTCAGGGACGTCGGAAGCGAGATCATTTAGTTTGACTAAATCCCCCAAATACCCCAAAATATAGTGCTACCCTAGGTCCAGACGCACTATAGAATGTTTAAGCTCCAACGCCTCGAGATCACAGGCTTCAAGTCATTTGCAGACCATACCGAAGTAGTCTTTACCGGTAATGGGATAACCGCCGTCGTCGGCCCGAACGGATGCGGCAAGTCGAACGTTTCGGACGCCATCTCATGGGTGCTCGGCGAGCAGCGGGCCAAGTCTCTGCGCGGCGCCGAGATGAAGGACGTCGTGTTTCAAGGCACCAAGAATCGAAAGCCTTCGGGTATGGCCGAGGTCGTTCTGCACATGGTGCGGGACGAGGATGCCTTCGATGCGGACGATGCCGAGCTTGAGGACATAGATTCGACGCTAAGCGAGATCGACGAACTCGCCGTAGATGTCGATGCTCTCGAGACCGCCACGGTCGACGCCCTGGCCGTCGACGCTATCGATGCCAACGGCTTTCACGAAGACGAGGAAGTCGAAAAGGTCCAGGCCGCACAGGTCGGGTCGATCCAAACCGTCGAACGAGTCATCAAGACCAAGCGTCACTGGCGGCCGAGGTCGTTCGCTCTCGACTTCGCTCCCGGCGAGGCGGTTTCGGTGACGCGCCGGTTGTACCTCTCCGGCGAAAGCGAGTACCTGCTGAATGGAAAGACGTGCAGGCTCCGCGACATCCAGGACCTTTTTGCGGGAACGGGCCTTTCCGGTTCGCACTACGCGATCATCGAGCAGGGCCGCATTGGCCAGATCCTCTCGGCAAAGCCGGGCGACCGGCGGAACCTGATCGAGGAAGCGGCCGGCATCTCCAAATTCCGCACCCGCCAGCGGGCCGCCGAAGCGAGGCTCGAGACCGCCAAGTCCAATCTCAACCGAATCGGCGATATCGTCACCGAAGTTGAAAAGAACGCCAATTCACTTCGCCGTCAGGCCGGCAAAACGCGGCGATTTCTTGCCGTTCAGGAGGAGTTCCGCGTCTTCCAGCGGCAGTATTTCGCCGCCGAAGGCCGCCATTTCGAATCGCTTATCGCCGCCCTCGAGGCCCGTCTTGCCGAGGCCGTAATGGCCGAGAAAGCGATCCTGAAGAGCGTCGCCGAGATGGAGGCCGCGGCCCGCGACGCCACTCAGGCTGCCCGCGCGGAGGAAGAGACGCTCGCCGCGATCCGTCAGCGGCATGCCGACGCCGAGCTCGAGCGCGACCGCACGACACGCGAGCATCGGTATCAATCCGAACAGATCATCGAACTCGGCAACAGAGCCGAGGCTCTTCGTATGGAGATCGACGCGCTTACCGAGCGCATCGCGATCGTCGAAGCCGAGCGAACCCGCCTCGTCGACGAAGAGCAGAGGGAAAGCTCCGATGCCGAGGCCGCAGCGGCCGTGCTGCTCGAAGCCGAAGGCCTCTTTGCGGCCAAGATCGCCGATGTGCGGGAGATCGAGTCCGAGCTTGAAAAGCGGCGGTCCGAGCTTATGCAGCATACGGCGGCGGGTGAGCGCTTTGCCGAGACCGCCCGTCAACTGGCACACAATCGCGATCGCCTTAACGAACGCATCACCGGCCTCGAACGTGAAGAACAGCGGGCCGGCGAAAATCACCTTCAGCATATATCCGAGGCCGAAAGGATCGCCGGCGAACTCACCGCGGAACGTGCAAAGCTCGAATCGTTCCAGCTGGAAAAGGCCGGCTTCCTTGCCGACGCCGAAGCGGCCCGCGGGCGCGTCGCCGACGCCGAAGAAAAGCTCAAGGCCGTGCAGCAGGAATATTCCCGCGTCAAGCACCGCCTCGAAACGCTCCGCGAACTCGACGAAAAGCGTGCGGTGTATGCCCCCGAGATACAGAAGCTCTTTGCCGAACAGGATCAGATCGGCGTTTCGCTCAAGGGCGTTCTTGCCGATTTTCTGCACGTCGATGCGGGCGTCGAAAAGGCGGTCGAGAGTCTTTTCGGGCCGATGCTTCAGACGGTGCTCGTCGATTCGGTCGAAGATGCCATACGCGTTTCCGAATGGCTTGCCCACGAGGAGTCAGGCCGGATCGCCGCCCTGGTAGTGGGCGAAAGCGAGCTGGAGGCTGCCCTCCCGCCCGAGAATTCAAAGATCATAGCGGACGCGCTCGGCGTTTCGGCCGAACTGCGAACCGCCCTCCGCGAGATATTTCCCCGCGAAATGTCCGCGCGCCTGGTCGACGCGTTCGATGCCGGATCGCGTCCGGGCGAAACTCTCGTCAAGCCCAACGGCGACATTCTGATCGGCGGACGGCTTTTCATCAGCGGCAATTCGCCGGCCGACGAACAGAATGCATCACTCCTCGCATTCAAGCGAGAGCTTTCGGGCCTGGATGCCCGCGCCGCCGCTCTCGAGGGCGAACTGCATCTGGCCGAGTCCACCGCACAGGCCAAGCGGGCCACGCTCGCCGAGATCGAAGAGAAGGCCGTCGACGTTCAATCTCTGATCATCAAGGTCGAACGCCACATCCTCGGCCTCGAAAGCCAGGAAGCGCTGGCCCGCCAGGAGATCGAGAGGGCCGATCGCCACCGCAAGGTCGTCGCCGACGAGATCGCCCAGGCGAAGAACGAGGTCGCCGAGATCGAGGCACGCATTTCCGAAGCCGAGCAGAACGCCCGTAACGCAATGGAGCTTCGATCGGGTGCCCAGACCGATCTCGACGCCATCGCCATTTCGCTGATGAAGGCCCGTGAGGTCTCGGAAACCGAGAACGAGATCCTCAATCAGAAGCGAACCATGGCGGCGACGTCTGCCGAGCGTCGGCGGTCTGCCCAGTCCGCACTGCGGCGGGTCGAGAACGAGCAGAAAGAGCTCGGGTCGCGCATTGCCCAGCACACCCAGGAGCATTCCGACACCGAGGCACGCATCGAACAGCTTCGGTCGTCGATCTCCGATATCTCGGTCCGCATCTCCGCATCCGGCGATGCGAAAGAGGCCGAGCGGATCGAGCTGGCCGAGGCCCAGCAGAGGCTTGCGGCGGCACGTGAAAATGCCGACGCCGTGAGCAATGCCCTCGCCGATCTCAACCACAAGGCGTCCGATGCGCTCAACGAACGTGCGGCCGTCGAGGTGCGTCAGACCGAGGCTCTCACACAGCTGAAGAACGTCAACGAAAAGTGCCAGCAGGAGCTCGGCACCGCACTCGACGTGCTATCCAGTGCCGAAACGCTGCCCGAGGATTTCGACCTCGCCGAGGCCCGTTCGCGTGTCGAGGAGATGCGGCAGCGGCTCGAGGCCTTCGGTGCGATCAACATGCTCGCCGTCGATGAACTCGAAGAGGCCGAGGAGCGTCTGCTCTTCCTCACCTCGCAGCGGCAGGACATCATCGACAGCATCTCCTCGGCCGAAGAGGCTCTTCAGGAGATCAAAGAACGCTCGCGCGAACGCTTCGTCCAGGCCTTTGCCGCGATCAATGCCAATTTTACGGAGTTCTTTCAGGAACTCTTTGGCGGCGGCCGGGGCGAGATGACGCTGCTCGAATCGGACGATGTTCTCGAGGCCGGCATCGAGGTCGTGGCACAGCCGCCCGGCAAGCGTCTGCAGAACATCCTGCTACTATCCGGCGGTGAAAAGGCGATGACCGCGATCGCACTCGTGATGGCGATATTCAAATACCGCCCGTCGCCCTTCTGCCTGCTTGACGAGGTCGATGCCCCGCTCGATGACGCGAACGTCGGCCGATTCGTGACCAAGATCGCCTCGATGGCGGAAAAGACCCAGTTCATCGTCATCACCCACAACAAGCGAACGATGGAGGCCGCTCGGGCATTGTATGGCGTGACGATGCAGGAAGCCGGTGTTTCAAAGATCGTGTCGGTCAAGTTTGAATAAGTTCAAGGTTCAAGGTTCAAAGTTCAAGGTTCGAGGTTCAAGGTCTCGGGCCTGGCATCCGGCAACAACTTTGCGGCATCCCATAGATGCAAAAGGCGGCTGATTTTGTTATCAATAACAGTTTGGCCGCTTTTGTATGTTATGAGACCGACGTTCGGAATATCGATCTTCATTCTGCTGCTCGCATTGTCCGCGTCCGTCGCGGAGGGCCAGGCAAAACGCAATTCGCGTCCGCCTGCGTCCGCTGCAAGGCCATCCGCCGCGGCGACCCCGACGCCCGCACCGACATCGGAGCCGAAGAAGAACGACAGGCTGGCATCGACGAAGCCGGCAGCAGCCGACGATTCGCCCGCGACGCCAAAAGAACCGCTCTACCGGTACGAATTCACGCAGCCGGACTTTACCGTCAGCCACATCGTGATCGAGCACGATGACGCGGGCAAGGGCACGATCACATTCCGCCGCAGCACGCTCGGCGAAGACCTAACCGATCCGATCGAGGTCTCCGATGCGACGCTCGAGCGGCTAAGGGCGGCCTTCGGCGCACTCGATTTTCTCGCCTCTGCCGAAGACTACCAGTACGAACGCGATTTCTCGAACATGGGCAACATCGCGATCACGCTCAACGACAAGGGCCGCGAGCGTACGGCCAAATACAACTGGACATCGAACAAGGACGCAAAGGTGCTCATGGACGAGTACCGGCGCATCGCCAACCAGTTCGTTTGGATGTTCGACATCAATCTGGCCCGCGCGAACCAGCCGCTGGAGACGCCAAAGCTCGTCGACAGCTTCGATTCGCTGATGAAGCGTAACGAGATCGCCGATCCGCATCAGATGCTGCCGTTTCTCGACGAGCTGAGCCGCGACGAGCGGGTTCCGCTGATCGGCCGCAACCGGCTCGCAAAACTCGTAAAACAGATCGAAAAGCAGAAGAAATAGGCCCGCCGAAAGCCACTCGCCGACAAGCCTGGAAACCACTCGGAAACCAGTTTGGAAACCGCTTGGAAACCAGTTTGGAAACCAGCTTGGAAACCGTCGCCCGCGGGCCGCTAACTTGCTGGAACAATTGATCTTGCCGTCACGCACCAGGCAGTTTCCAACCCGTGAACGCCAAAAAACTCAACAGCCCCAACCCGCCCCGATCGCATTGTCAAAGATCTCAGCCCGAAGGCTGAAAGATTGTATCATACATAGGACAATGTATCAATCCCGGACACGTGAAAGTGAATGGGCGTCCAAGGCTCGGGGATCTCTTTAGTCGGCATAGAAGTAGCTTAGGTGTTGCGGCGCTTTTATATATTACAAGTTTGTAATATTTTTAAACGCGCGGCCGAGATCGACGTGTCGAATAACCCCATTCGCGGTCTATGGAGCCATTACAAACGTGTGGGCTATTTACAAGCAAGCGGGAGGCTTTACGGGGCCTGGATCGTGCCGTCGGGGGCGATGGACGCGGCGGATGTGGGGAAATCCTGACTAGAGAGCGAGCGGAGTTTCGCTATTGCGCCGCCATCCGGGTCGAGCGCGGGGATGCCGCGGCCGGTCTGTCTGCCGGGGTGGATGCGCCCGCCGATGAATCTGCCGTCGGCGGCGAGGTGTGCCTCGAGGATCATCGTGAGCGCGGTCTCGTTCTTTAGCGAGAACCAGCCGTAGGTCGCGAAGTTACCGAGGCTGTAGGCGATCAGGCGGCCCTTATAGATCTCCATCCCGCGCAGGACGTGCGGGCCGTGGCCGAGCACGAGGTCGGCGCCCGCGTCGATGACGGTACGGGCAAAGAGCGGCAGGTTGCCGCGTTTCTCGCCAAAGAAGACCTCGGTCTGTTTCGGCACGTTCTGATACGCCGAGCCCTCGGCACCGCCGTGAAACGAGACGACGACGATATCCGCGGCCTTTTCAGCGGCGGCGACGAGTCGCCGTGCGGCCGCCAGATCGTTGACATTGGGCGAGACGGCATTGTGCGCGAACCCGATAAAGGCGACCTTTCTGCCCTTTACGTCGAGGATGACGGTCGAGAACTTTGCACGGTCGGCGCCCGTGTGCCTGACGCCCACGGCATCCAGCGCCTTTCGCGTGCTTACGCGGCCCGCTTCGCCAAAATCGAGTGCGTGATTATTCGCCACGCTCATCACATCGAAACCCGCCTCTTTCAGATATTTCGCGTATCGCGTCGGCATCCGAAAGGCGTAGCAGCGGACCGGTTCGGGCTTTTTCGGTGTCGCTGACGGGTCGGGTGTCGGCGTGGGCGTAACGGGCAATTTCGGCACCTTCGGCTCTTTGGGCTTACACTTTGGCGAGATGCCGGTGTCGATGATGGGTGCCTCCATATTGCCGAAGGCGATGTCAGCGGCCGAGAGTATCGGGGCCACCGCGTCGAGCATTCCGCGGCCGTCATTCGGCGGCATCCGCGTATCGTCGGGAAACGGCGAGGCGAGCATTATGTCGCCCACGGCGGCGATCGAGATGATATTCTCGTCGGCGATCGGCGTCGGCGCGGGGCGGGCAGATGCCGGTTCCTGAGCGCTCACGACGGGCTGCGGGCTCGTGGAAAGTCCGCATGCGGCAGACCAGACCGAGCAAGTCAACAGCAATGCATATTCAAGCTTCATCTTCTGAACAACGGGCCAGGGGTGAGCAAGGGCCGTACACCTTTTTAGATGCAGGTCAAGGATATCCGAGCGGTGAAATTCTGCCAAGCACTTAGGCGATACCGCACGACAGAGATATTCGCTTCATACCTGTTAAACTTAGAACCGCAATGTCTTATCGCATTCTGGGTTCGATCTGGCGGCGCCTGCCCGCAGGCGTGAGGCTGCGTTTGATACGCATTTCGCAGCCGACATTCACCGTTTCGGCGGCGGCGGTCGTGTTGAACGCCGAACGCGAGGTGCTGCTGCTGAACCACGTTCTGCGGCCCTCGACGGGTTGGGGGCTGCCCGGAGGATTTCTGGATGTGAGCGAACATCCGGCCGATGCCGTCAGGCGGGAGCTAAAAGAGGAGACGGGGATCGAGGTGACGGACCTGAAGATGCTGCACATCAGGACCTATAAAAGGCACATCGAGATACTCTTTTCGGCGGCGACGGCGGATGAAGCACGGGTGCTCAGCCGCGAGATAAGCGGGCTTGGCTGGTTTCGGCCCGAGGACATTCCCAAACGCCTGCCGCAGGGGCAAAAGGACATCATCGAACGTGTTTTTAAGGGCGAAGTTTGAAAAATCCCGGCCGTCTGATTAAGATGGTTTTTCGCCCGGCCGTCGGTCGTGTGCGACCAAATAGGAGACATAATGGTTGATCTAATACCCTCGCCGGATTCCGTAATGGAGATCCTGAAAAAGACCGGTGCCTACCGCAAAGGCCACTTCGTTTACCCTAACGGAAAGCACGCATCGCACTATTTTCAGATGCCGCTTGCCTTTCGATACTATGACAATGCCCGCATCCTCTCGGTCGGGCTGAGCCGTATGTTTCGGATGGAGAAATCCATCTCTAGCCGGCTGCCCAAAGTATCGGTGATAAGCCCGAGCCCGGGCGGCATCATGGTCGCCTTTGGCGTCCGCGAAGCCCTGAGCGCCGAGCAGATCTATTGGGCAGAAACGGAGGACGGAAAGCGGCAGTTTCGGCAGTATATGGCGGAGACGGACGTCCACCCGGTAATCATCGTCGATGACATCATCAGGTCGGGTAAGGCCATCGCCGAGACGATCGGGCTGTGCCAGGAGATAAATGCCGAGGTGATCGGCATCGGTGCGATCGCCAGATTTGAGGACGGGCCGGAGGAATTCGAGGGAATTCCGGTGAAATCGCTGCTCACGTTTGATGTCAATTTCTATGCGAACGAGGACGAATGGAAAACTTCGCGGAGCGCGTCCGACGCGACCGAGGAAAAGGTCAGATTCTGACGCTGCGTGATAGCGCTTGCCAGCAGGCACGGCCGCTTCCGATTATCTCGGGGCGGCCTTTTTCGATCCCCGATCATCCGTCGAACTCGGCAAGCTGCTTCTGCAGTTCCCGACGCTCGATAAAGAGACGCAAGAATCTCTCTTTTTGCGTCAGGAATCTCCAGATCGCCGTCGCCCAGCCTTTCATTTCCGCCGCCTCCTCGAGCGAATAGAGCGCGATATAGCCGGCGATGAACGAGAACGGCACCGAGGCCGCCGCCAACAGCCACGAGCCCGACAAGAAATATAGAACTCCGGCGGCGATCAGCCATGTGAACGGGAAAAATACCATTCCCGCAAGCACCTTTACCGTCGAGGCGACATCGTCGGCGCCGTGACGCGAAAAAAGGAGAGACGTGAATTTGCAAAGCTGATAGGCCGGAAAATGCAGGATCGTGCCAAAAACGGAGAGCGGCAGAAGCATGGCGAGCGCCCAGATCTGAAAAATGGCCTGCCGGATGACGAGAGAGCGCGAAAGTCGCGCGAGCGACAGGTGCTGCGGTTCTAGGCCGAGCCCTGAAAGCTTTTCGTCGAATTGATGGAGCCTTTCGCGGAGGCCCTTGCTCTCATCGGCAGGGCCTACCTCGACATAACGCTTCTGAAAATCGAGCTTTTCGCCGATGTATTCATTCTCGCGGCTCGCGGCGGCGAAGATCCGCTCGGCGATCGCGGCCGTATCGAGCGCCGATTCGGTCTCGGCGGTGAGCGTCACCTCTCTGAGAGCTTTCTCGATCCGCTCGGTAAGTTCTTTTACGGCTGCACGCGGCGGCTGGCCATCTTCATCGAGCGTGACAGCCTCAACGCTGAACGGGCCGCCAAAATGCAGCACAACCTCGCTGCGGAACGTGGTCTTATTCGTGTAATAGAGGCCGACCGGGACGATGCGGAGATCGATCGGCTCGTCGGTCGCCACCGACACCGCCCCGAGGGCGATGCGGGCCGCACCGGTCTTGAGCGGCAAAAGCCTTGGCGAATTGTGCGAAACTCCCTCGGGAAAGAGGGCGATCGAACCGCCCGTGCGGAGCCGGTCCTGAGCGGCGAGGAAGGTCGCCTGATTTTTCGATACATCCTCGCCGGCGTCGAGCTTTCGGTAAACGGGCAGCGCCTCTACCGTCTTCAAAAGGAACGAGATCACCGGCATCCGAAAAAGAGTAGATTTTGCGAGAAAGGAGATACGCCTCGGCAAGGCGACAAAGACCAACGCCGGATCGACGAGGCCGTTCGGGTGGTTCATAACGAAGATCACGCCCGTACCGCTCGGGACCGTATCGGCATTGACCGTCTCGATGCGGCGAAAGAAAAGCTTTAGGGCGATGCCGAAGGCCGCAAGGATCACCTTGAAGGCGACCGTCCCTCGTCGGTTGAGGATGAGGTCGGGAAGGCGGAGTCGTTTGATCTGAGGCTGCATGGGAACGAGAAGGCAGAAAGCTGAAGGCGGAAGGCAGTTTAACGAGGTGCAAATTTTTCCGGGCTTGCCATCATGCTTCCGAGCATTCGACCCACCTCCTGATATTTCTCGATCAAACTGCCATGCACGGCCGATGAGACGTAGCCACAGTCCAAGGCAAAGTCCAACCACACCTGAGTCTCTGTCGCTTCACCATCGGAGTCTGAGAGCTTGTTAACGAACATCTTCGGATACTGCCGCTTTCTAAAACCTTCCGCAATATTGACCGCTACGCTTCGAGAAGAGCGTCGTATCTGGTCGGTCAGCGAGAAGACTTCCTCCTTGGGAAATTGCCTGGAAATGTGAAATATCTCCATCGCGAGCGAATACGACAGTTGATATACCTTGAGATCTCTGTGTCCACGCATGCCTTCTGCCTTCTGCATTCTGCCTTCCGCCTTCTGCCTTGCAGGCTACATCTCGTGGCGGTTCGTGAGGGCCTTGTCCATCGTCACTTCGTCGACGTATTCGAGGTCGCTGCCGACGGGCATGCCCATAGCGATGCGCGTGACGCGGACGCCGAGCGGTTTCAATAATCGGGCGATGTAATTCGCCGTCGCCTCGCCCTCGGTGGTCGGGTTTGTGGCGACTATGATCTCAAGCACGTCAACGCCTTCGTTATTTTCCGGCATCAGCCGCGGCAGCAGGTTTGCGATCATCAGCTCATCCGGGCCGACGCCGCGGATCGGCGAAAGCGAGCCGTGCAGGATGTGGTAGAGCCCGCGGAACGAGCGCGTCTTTTCGACCGCTACGAGGTTATAGGGCTCTTCGACGATGCAGATCACCGAGCGATCGCGTTTAGGATTCGAGCAATAGAGGCACGGGTTTACGTCAGTGAGATTATTGCAGACCGAGCAAAAGACGATCTTGTCCTTTACCTCGCGAAGGGATTCGATGAAGTTGTCGACCTCGCTTCGCGGCCGCCGTAGAATATAAAATGCGAGCCGTTGGGCGGATTTATGACCGATGCCCGGCAGACGTTTGAATTCGTCGATGAGTCGAGCGACGGGTTCTGAGTAATCCAACATAATGCGGAATGCGGAACGCGGAGTGCGGAATTAACGGGTGCGACCTCGCGCGGTATTGATAGAGCTGACCCAGATCGCGATCAGCTGATCACCTTCGTCCAGCAGGTTCGCGACCAATTCTTCCTTAACCGTGCCGGTATCGACGAGCATTTCGATCCAAAACACCGACTCATCGGTCTCTTCTTCGACAATACCCATCTTCGCGATAAAGTCGGCTGTGGAACGCGAACGACATGCCGCGCGGTAATTTGCTGCTACCGACGTCCCGCTCCTCATCAGCTGTCCGCCAATAGTCTGCGCTGTCAAGGATCTCGGAAGGCTTTCAACCAGCCGGACGATGCGAAGAGCGAAGTTTCGGGATCTTTTCTTAAGATCAAACTCTTCCGCAGTCTTATCGACCGCGGACCTCCTTAGGTCATCCATACGCGTTTCGCCGAAAATTCCGCATTCCACAATCCGCGTTCCGCGTTACATAAGTCCGGGCGGGAGCATTCCGCCGAGTTTGCCTTTGAGCGATTCTTCGACCTTGCGGTGGGCTTCGTTGAGCGCGGCGACGGTCAGGTCCTGGATCATCTCGACGTCGCCGTCTTTGACGAGGTCGGGCGAGATCGTCAGCTCGACGACCTCAAAATCGCCGCGCATCTTTACCGAAACGGCCCCGCCGCCCGCCGATGCGTCGACGACCGTCTGCTTCATTTCCTTGCCCATCTGCTCCTGCATCTGCTGGGCCTGCTTCATCATTGATTGAAGGTCGAAACCACCTGGAAACTTCATCCTTACACCGCCTATTTCATTATCTGAACGTTGGTCAATCGTAACTTTACGGGCGCTCAATTGCAAATTACTTTCCGGTTACTCGCCGCATTCAGATTGGTATTGACGCGGCCCGCGATGCGGGGTATGGTAAGCACACCGGATGCATTAAAGAAACCTCTCCCCCCGGAGGAATACGATGAACGGAGAAAGGAATTTTTGGTTTAACGGCGGGGTCGCCCTCGCGGTCGGCCTGGTGCTCTCGTCGCTGATCTTTGGCTGGTTCTATTCCAGTTCGAAGAAAGGCGATGAGGCGATCACGGTTACGGGTTCGGCCAAGAAGCGCATCACCTCAGACCTCGTGGTCTGGAGCGCCGGCGTCTCGTCCCAATCATTGATCCTGGCCGACGCTTACAAGCAGCTTGCCGACAACATCCCGCGGATCAAGCAGTACCTGATCGACAAGGGCATTCCCGAAAACCAGATGACCGTCTCGTCGATCTCGACCGTCACCCTCAAACGCAGGGACAGCGACGGCAACGAGACCGCGGAGATCACGGGCTATTCGCTCTCGCAGCAGATCGAGGTACGTTCGAATGACGTGCAGAAGATCGCACAGGTGGCCCGCGAATCGACCGAGCTGATCAACCAGGGAATCTTGGTCGAATCTAAAACGCCGCAATACTACTACACGCAGATCGGCGACCTGAAGATCGAGATGCTCGGCGAAGCAGCAAAGGACGCAAAGGAACGCGCCGCAAAGATCGCCTCGAGCACGGGCAACTCGATCGGCTCGGTCCGCTCGGCGAGGATGGGCGTTCTCCAGATAACCGCCGCCGATTCGACCGACGTTTCGGACTACGGCGTTTACGATACGTCAACCATCGAAAAGGATATGACCGCCGTGGTCAACGTAAGCTTTGCGGTGAATTGACCATTCACGTTAAGCGCGAGCAGTAGGGGCGATACGTTCGAGTTGGACGTATCGCCCTTGCCACGCGCGGGCTTCGCGTTGCTGGATACCGTGGACTAAAGTCCACGGCTAAGATCATTGGGCCGCTATGCGGCAAGATACAGATCATTCGAGCGGCTACGCGTTAAAGTACAATCATTAGGCCGCAACGCGGTAAAGTTCGAGCCGCTATGCGGCAAGATACAGATCACTCGCCCGCAACGCGTTAAAATACAGATCATACGAGTCGCTATGCGGCGAGGCACAAAGATGACACAAAGAGAGAAAGCAGAAGCCTTTTCGGCGCTACACATCAAGGGCGAGCCGATCGTCCTGTTCAACATCTGGGACGCGGGCAGCGCGCGAGCGGTCGCGAATGCGGGAGCAAAAGCGGTAGCGACCGGGAGCCACTCGGTCGCCGAGGCGAATGGTTACGGCGATGGGCAACAGATCCCGCTCGATGTCGCGATCGCGAATATCGAACGCATCGTGAACGCCGTCGATGTCCCCGTCACGCTCGACTTCGAGGGCGGCTACGCGACCGATACAGGCACGCTCAAGGCGAACATTCAACGCGTGATCGACGCGGGAGCGGTCGGGATCAATTTTGAGGATCAGGTGGTGGGCGGCGAGGGGTTGTATCCGGCCGACGAACAAGCGAAGCGCATCGCCGCCGTCCGCGAGGTCGCACGCGACAACGACATTCCATTCTTCATCAACGCACGCACCGATGTTTTTCTAAAGGCGCGTCCGGGGCCGCTTACCGGCGAACATCTTGACGAGGTGCTCGGGCGTGCTGCCGCATATGCGGCCGCAGGGGCAAGCGGCCTCTTCGCTCCCGGCCTTGCCGACGCAGATATGATTAGGGAGCTCTGCGAAAGTTCGCCGCTGCCGGTCAATATCATGGTCCTTCCACATACGCCGTCGAACGAGGAGATGGCCGCACTCGGGGTCGCACGCATAAGTTACGGCCCGGGCCCGTACCGGAAAATGATCGAATGGCTAAGGTCAACGGCATCTGGCATTTACGGTCATTAGGAAAAATTTCGCTTGCAATTTGTCACCATAACGATTACAAATAGCCGATATGCAGATCGAATGGAGATCGCCCGATACGGAGCCTTATCTTTCGAGACAGATAGCGGAATGGCCCGGTCTTCGCGTCCACAGGGCGCACGTTTTGGCGGGCCGGATGTTGGAGCACGTGAGCGATGTTCACGAGATCAATATAGCCCTTTCGGGTTCGTTGACGACACAAAAGATCTGCCCGACCGGACGCTGCGTCACGACGAACAACACCGGCGGCAACCTTTGCATCACGCCGGCCGGCCAACCGGTATCGGCCCGGTGGGACGGCCCGCTCGATAACCTCGGGATATTCCTGAATGCGGGATTTGTTTCGACGACGGCGGCGGAGAATGGATTTTCGCCTGAGGTCGAGTTCATCGAGATCTTTAAGGGGGAAGATCCGCTGATCCAGAACATAGGTCTCACGCTTTTGGAGACGTCGGCAAAGGGCGATCCGCACGGCCGGCTCTTTGCCGATTCGCTGTCCCAGACCCTGACGCTCCACATGCTCACGAACTATACTAATGCGAGCAAGGCGACGGCCGTGTCCACCGGCGGCCTCTCGGGATACAGGCTCAACCGCGTGATCGAATTCATCAACGAGAATCTCGACAGGGATCTGCCGTTGGCCGACATCGCCAAGGCAGCTGACCTGAGCCCATTCCATTTTGCACGAGCATTCAGAAGATCGACCGGCAAGACGCCGCAGCAGTACCTGATGCAGCAGCGTATGGAACGCGCTAAACTACTGCTTGCCCGCCCCGACCTGCCGATCGTCGAGGTTTCGCTCAGGACCGGTTTTAAGAATCAAAGCCATTTCACGTCCCTCTTTCGTAAACATACTAGTCTCACTCCGAAACTGTGGCGTGACCTAAAGACCGCATGATGCAGCAATCTCGGAACAAAGAAAGCAAGCATCTGAAAGACCGGTAAGTGCTCGATCCCCTATTCTTGTCGCTGGCGGGAAATGCCCGCGGGAGGAATAGAAATGCGAACACTTTTAATGATCGGACTGATATCGTTCTTTACATTTACGGCAAGCTCGCAGAGCACAGCGGCCCTGCAGACCTTTGAAGATGCGGTCAATGCATCGCGAAACGGGGACGCCGCCACCGCCGGGAAGAAGTTTGAAACGACGCTGGCGCTGATCGAACGCGGGTCGGCATCCGATGCCTTCTTTGCAAAGGTCCACTACAATATCGGCGTTTCGCGGTATCAATTGGGCGATCTGCACGGGGCAGCGGCCCATTTTGAACAGGCGATACGTTATTCCAGGCAGCGGTTTCCGTCGGCGCAGCAGGCCCTCGGCCTGACGCTGATCGGCCTCGACGACCTTGAGAATGCCGAACGCACCCTTTTGGATGCGGTAAAGCTCGACAATCGCAATGCCGATTCGTGGCTCGCACTCGGACGCCTGTATCTTTCGATGAACGATCACGCGAAAGCAAAACGAGCGATGGACCGGGCCAGAAAGCTCGGCGCCGGAAAGCGTGAGAGCGACAGGGCATTTGGCGGATAAGGCGGCATTTTATGAGCAAAGCGGAAGACACAATGGCGATCCTGAAGCTCTATGAGCTTCGCCGCGATGAAGCGATGAGGGCGGCTAGACAATGGTATTTCACCGATTTTTCACCCGCTTCGGCGATGGATATCGTCGAACTTTTTCGCGGCGGCGAGCGGGCAAGCGCGAATTTCAGGATGGTGACGTCATATTGGGACACCGCCGCATCTCTCGTGCTGAACGGCGGCATCGACCGTAAGATGTTTCTCGACGCCAATACCGAACATGTCCTCATCTACGCAAAGATCTCGGACCTCCTCGCGGAGGTCCGCTCGCTGTTTCGCGATCCGGACTTTCTCATCCACCTTGAGAACCTTGTTCTCTCTATGCCCGCCTTTGAGAGTAAGATGGAAAGTAGAAAACGGCTGATCGCTATCTGGACGAGAAAAGCCGCCGGGTGACCCCGCCGAACTTATGCATACGAGCACCGATCTGAAAGTAGCAACGTGGCCGCCCCGCACGCCTACGCTGCGCCGCAGACTCTATTCGGCGCTCTTTCTTTTCACAATTTGGACGTCGAGCATGTTATTTCTGCTCCTCGGCCTGCCGTTCCTGATCTATCAGGCTATCTCTTCGCTTTTCGCAAAGAAAGATTAACTGCCGCTCTGATCCGTGATAACATTGCGTTGCACGGATGAAAACCTATGCCATAAAACGCGACCCGGGATCGCTTCCCGAGCGGATCACCCGATTCAAGAGCGAGTTGAACGAAGAGCAGTATCGCGTCGTCACCGCTCCGCCGAAAGCCGCGCTTGTCGTCGCCGGTGCGGGCACGGGAAAAACGCGTGCGATCACATACCGCGTCGCATACCTGATAGAACGCGGGGTCTCTCCACAGCGGATCCTGCTGGCCACATTTACGAACCGCGCCTCGCGCGAGATGCTCCGGCGGGTAGAATCGCTGACCGGATCGCAGAATGTTCACCGCGTGTGGGGCGGTACGTTTCACCGCATTGGGAATCTCATCCTTCGGCGGCACGCGGTCTCGATCGGCTACGACCCCAATTACTCCATCCTCGACAGCGAAGACGCGAGGGAATTCATCAATGTCTGTATCGAGGACGCGGCGATCGATACAAAGGCGAAGCGGTTCCCGAAGGCCGAGATAATTCAGGACATCATCTCGTACGCCAACAACACCGACACGCCGATCGACGAGATCGTGATCGACAAATATCCATATTTCGAACTGTTGACGCAGCAGATCAGACGGATCGATTCGATCTATCAAGCTCGAAAGCGGGAGCGAAATGTGATGGACTACGACGACTTGCTGCTCAACTGGAAACGGCTCTTGCTCGAGAAGCCCGAGATCGCCTCGCACTATGCGGAGCAGTTTCAGCACATCCTCGTCGACGAGTATCAGGATACCAATCGCCTGCAGGCGGAGATCATCGACCTGCTCGCCGTGAAACACAAGAACGTGATGGTGGTCGGCGACGATGCCCAATCGATCTTTGCGTGGCGCGGAGCCGAATTCACAAATATCTACGAGTTTCCAAAGCGTTACCCCGACGCACAGGTCTTTAAGCTCGAGACCAATTACCGCTCGACGCCCGAGATACTCGGCCTGGCCAACGTTTCGATCGCAAATAACCGAAAGCAGTTTCCCAAGATGCTGACGGCCGTGAAGCGGTCTCGCGATATGAGGCCGGCACTCGTCCCATGCGCCGATGCGGAACAGCAATCGGCTTTCATAGCATCGCGGATATTGGAATTGCGTGATGAGGGGACGGGCCTCGAGGACATCGCTGTCATCTACCGGTCACATTACCACTCGGTCGAATTACAGCTCGAGCTTTCACGGCGAAACATTCCCTACCGCGTACAGTCAGGCGTCAGATTTTTCGAGCAGGCCCACATCAAGGATGTGATCTCTTACCTGCGGATCGTTGTAAACCCGCACGACGAACTCGCATGGAAACGGGTCTTGAAGATGATACCCGGCGTCGGGAACGCCACGGCGAACCGTGTGTTCGAAGCGATGCAGATGCACAAGCTCGGGCGCGGTCACGGCCGCGATCGGGACGCGGCCGGCGAGTTGACCGCATCGCCCTCCATTACCGCTGGGCTTGTGCAAGATGTGCCTGAGGCGATCCCCCGCCTCCGCTCGAGCAAGCCGTTTCGCGACTTTATCGTGCTGCTGGAATATCTCGCCTCGAAAGAGAACCGCAACGATCCGGGCAAGCAGATAGCCCTGATACTCGAACACGGCTACGAGCAGTATATGCAGGAGAATTTTGAGAACGCCGACGCTCGGGCCGAGGATGTTCGCGGCCTCTCGCTCTACGCACAGCGATACGACTCGACCGAGACATTCCTGTCGGAACTTGCACTACTCTCCACCGAACGATTCCAGGAGCCGTCACCGCTCGTCGGTGAAGAGGTCGTTTCAGGCGGCGACGACGACGAGCTTTTGACGCTGACCAGCGTGCACCAGGCGAAGGGCCTCGAATGGAAGGCGGTCTTCATTATATGGGCCGCCGAGGGAAAATTCCCTTCGCCTCGCTCACTTCGCGAGATCGACAGCGAAGAAGAGGAACGGCGGCTCTGGTATGTGGCGATGACGCGTGCAAAGGATGAGCTTTACATCACCTACCCTCTGCTGACGACCGACTTCAACCGCCGGGCGGTGCTTCAGAAGCCGTCCAGATTCATCACCGAATGTCCGCCTGCGTTATTCGAGATATGGAACCTCGAGGATGAAATCGCAGGCGAAAACTCCGGCTTTATCGACGCCGGCTCGAGCGATCTTTTGAACTGATCGAACGTCACTTTTTCGAGCTGCGGATCTCGGCAAATGCCGTCTCGATCCGGTCGGCAAGCCCGGGATTGATCGAAAGGGCTCGTGCCGCATCGCGTTCGGCATCGGCCTCCTTGCCCAGATACATATATGCGTATGCCCGGAAGGCAAAGATCTGCGCAAGGCGCGGGTCGCAGTCCAACGCCGCAGTGTAATGCTCGATCGCTGACTTATAATCCTTTCGTCCGAGCGCAAGCGAGCCCAGGCCCGCGTGCGGCCCGGCGAAGTGCTTATCGAGCTTTATCGCCTTTCTGTAGTCGGCCTCGGCCCGCGCTCCATCGCCTGAAACTCGATGGAAATCGCCTCGGCGAAAAATGGGTTCGGCGGCGTTGGGCTCCAACTCACACGCCTTATTAATGTCTGCGAAGGCCAGGGCCACTTCGCCGGCCGTGATCCTCGCCATACCGCGTGCCACGTAACCGGCCATGCTGCTCGGTTCGAGCTTGATATACATTTCGCTGTCAGCGATCGCCCTGGCCGTGTCTTTCTTGCCCAGATAGGCGGAGGACCGCCGAAGGTACGAATCGGCAAGCGCGGGATAGATCCGGATGGCGTCGGTATAATCGCTGATCGCGTAATCCAATTGGCCGACCGCGAAATAGACATTCCCGCGGTTGACATAGGACACGGCGGCAGCGGAGTCGATCACCTTGACGCTTTCGCGAAGGGCCTTTTCTCCGCTCGATTCTGCGAGGCTGTTCGGCCGAAACCCGCGGTCGGTCTTTGGCGTCGATCCGGCCTCGATGGCCCGGGTCAGCACCTCGATGGCAGAATCGTATTCACCGGCGAGGTAATGTTTCAAACCCGCCTCGTTCAGCTCAAGGGCACTCTTTCCGAATTGAGCGAATGTCGGAGAGGCAAGAAGGAAAATAGCGATCAATAGAATGATGTTGGACATAAGGACACTCCTTTTATCGATAAAAAATTTGGTTGGAGTCCTGGCCGGTCCAGCGGCTTTGCCCGCAGCATCGGCCGTTAAGCAAGCGATCCTTGTTAACTATTTATCTAACACCAATCGAGACTGTTTTGTTTCAGAAAAAATCTCTATAAGTATATTATTTACAACTATTTAGCGGGATTTTTGAATTCCGTTCGACATCTCAAACGCTTTGGCTGACGGACACAAAAATGGCGGGCCGTTCGATGGCCCGCCTGCAAGAGAAGAACAACAAAAATGACCAATTCAGGGTTTGGTATCGCTCGCGGTCACCACCTTCGCCGGAGCGGCGGGTCGCGGGCTTGCGGCCGAGCGTGCCGGCACCGGCGGAACCGAAAGACGGTAGATCGACGGAGGCTCTGCCAATACCTTGTAGCCCTGCGGTACGGCGAAAAGTGACGGGTCCGGCTCCGCACGAATGATGTTCGTGACGCGATATGTCTGCTCGCCAAAACGCGGATCGCTGTGCTTGGAGTATATGACCAACCCGAGCTCCTTTGAATACCATCGTTCGTAAACGATCTCGATCGGCCGTTCATTGCCTATCGAGCCCTCGGGAATGGTCGTTATCCGCCGCGTGCCCTCGGCGCTGACGCCCTCGATATCGCGGGTTCCGAGGTCCTCGGTACGTGTCTCGTATCTTCCGCCGCCGCCCGTGGAATAAACAAAGCTGTCGTCGCCCGCAACGGTCGTCGCCAACCGGCCGGAGAATCCGGCGATGGACACACCGGCTCCGGCGCTGTAGGCCTTGAGCGTTCCGTCAGCCAACTTTGCCTTTAGCTCGGCCCTTTTTTCTTCGCTCAGGTTCTTTGCCTCGGCGAGCTTCTTCTCTATTTCGATCTTTTGCTGCGGGGTCAATTCCGCCGTCGGCGAGGCCGCTCGGCCGGCGATCGAAACGCTCTGGCCGGAATTTAGTGCGATCACCCGGGCCGTGCGCTCGTTAGCGTCGAGCGTTACGCGATGACCGATCACCGGGTCGGTGATCGAAACTCCCGGGCCGTATGCGAAATACGAACCGAGCACACCGCCCATGCCGCCCGTCGATTCACGCCGAAACCGGCCCTCGCTATTGCGATACAGCTTGCTGGTCGAGCTGCGAACGATGCGGTTTCCGTCGGCCAGCACCTGTACGCTCTCGCTAACGGCTTCGGCTGAGAATGGCGCGTTCTTGATGGTCTTGTCATTGCCGGCGGCGATCTCGGCGATCACCTTGGCCTCCTGCTGCGCATAGGCGTGAACTCCCATCAAAACAAAAAACAAAATGCCCGTAAGTGCTTTCATAAGTGATACCTCAAAAAATTACTCGACCAATCTGACGGCCCGTGTAACGCCGTCCGGCCCGACGAGAATATCTGCCTTTATCGTCGGCGAATCGTTCTCGATCGGCACATCAAAGCCCATTGCGAAGAGCGTCGAACGCGGTACATCCATACGGATCACACGGCCGCCCCTCGCCGATTCGCCCCCATCGCCGGTATAGGTCAAGGCGACAAAATTCCTCTCAGCGCCGCGATCGTACGACGTGAAGCGTGCCGCGGGTGGCTGTGACCTTTCATCCCGAAAAATCGCCTTTTGAACCGTCGGTCTGTTTGGAGAAGCAGGAAGTTCGTAGTCGGCACGGCCCGCCGTAAACCCCTTTACGATCACCTGAGGAGTGATTTCGGACCGTGCCCGTCCCGGTCGCGAAACCGGAATCTCGATATTATTAGAAACGTCGTTCGCAGAGCGTTGTTCCAAAAATATGCCCGAAACCACTATTATCAAGGTCGCGGCGACCGCAGCACCGCCGACATACACCGCACGAAAACGCCTTACCCTTGAGAACACCTCTGCGGCCGGAGCGACCGACTCTTCACGCGAGATACGCCGGAGGACGCCGTCAAACAGGCCGTCAGCGGAGGTGATCGAGTCCAGATCAGGCTCGGTCAGCCGCGAAGCCGCGATCAGCCGTTTGCCGATCAGGTCGAGGCTCTTTTTATTGTTCGTTCGGGATCTCATCTTTCGTTAATGATGACGATGTATCTCACCGGCGGGTTACACGTATCTTTTCAGGACCTTTCGAAGGTTGTTCCTGGCCCGCCACGCACGGATCTTGACCTTTGAGGCGGACCATCCGAGAAGCGATGCGATCTCAGCGACCGTCATCTCGTCAACATAGAACATATGCAGGAGTGCCCGGTCTTCCTCGCCAAGGTGCGAAAGCAGCTTGTTGGAGAGGTCGCGGGTTATCACGGATCTTTCGCCGTCCTGCTCGCTCGAGACGGCAAGGTCCAGGACGGTACCGGCCTCGTTCTCGGTCAGGTCGCACTGCAGGTCCTCGGGTTTCCGCTTCTTCGACCTGATCATATCCAGACAGGTATTTGAAGCGATCCGGCCGAGCCAGGATTGAAGCGAGAGCTCGTGTTCGCCGCGAAAGCGGTGCATTTCGACAAATGCTTTGGCAAAGCTTATCTGGATCACCTCTTCGATCTGATCGGGCCGATGGAAATAACGTGCGGCGGCTTTCGCGACCGTCTTTTTGTGTCGGTCGAATATTTGTTCGAACGCGGCCTCGTCGCCCGCGATGACGAGTTCGACAAGCTGCAGGTCGGTCCTAAGAGCGCGCACCGCCCCGCTGGTGACATTTTCGTCACCCGCATAGCTTAGCAGCCTGTCTTGCCGGAGGGCTTCTCTTATAGCGGTCATCCTCGCTTCGAAAATCGGTCGGCCGTCGAAAACCTAGACGCGAGACGGCCCGCCGAGGTTACAGGAATCTGTTTCCGAAGGTTTCTACGGGGCGAGGCCGCGAAATGTTCTAGTTAGCGGTCGATGGAGTGAGGATAAATTTACGGCGGCCCTGGACGATCAGGCCGGCTCGTTTTGATGTGACGTCGATCGTTCTTTCGTTCGAATTGTCGATCAGGGCCACCTTTGGCGTATAGGTCACGACGTACGATGAATCGATCATTTTTGCCAAAAGGGCCGTGCGGTCGACCATTTCATCGAGCGAGGTGGGTATGATGATCTCGCCGTTCGTGTTCTCGGCGACCTTTGAAAGCTGTTCTTCGGCGGCCTCGAGAGCGGCCTGCCTTGCGCGCATGGTCTTGAGATATTTGCGGTCGACGATGATCGTCGGCCCGACCTTTGGCATCTGTGCCGTATCTCGGACGCCCGGCGGAAGCCCCTGAACGACCTCGGGCGGCATCGCCGGCCGGGGCGGCGTTTTTGATATTCCCTTGGTCCGCGGTTCGATATCGGTCGCCTCCATCCGCGTGTAAGAGATCACATGAACGGTGATATCGGTGCCGAGAAGGCGTCGGAATGCGTCAAACCGCTCTGATGTGCGCCCGCCGCTATCGGTCCCGTCAGTGATCAGCACGAGGTGCTTGTTATCCACCCCGCTTTTGAGCATAAAGTCGGTGGCGAGGGCGACGGCATCGACGAAAGCCGACCGCCTGCCAAATTTCGCCCGGTTGACGGCAGCGATCGCGGATCCCTTGTCGTCGGTCCACTCGCCGATGATCTCCGGCTTGTCAGAATATTGGAGCACCGCGATCTGATCGCCCGGCCGGAGGGCGTTGATAAGTGCCCTTGCCGTTCTTTTGGTCTGGTCGAGAGTTTTGACGGCGCGCAATTCCCCGCCCGAATCCATAACGATCAGAACATTTGCGGGTATCCGTCGAACGCTGCTCGGCTGATGCAGGATGTTGTCTTCGGTCACTACGAGGTCCTCGGGGCGAACGTTCGAAAAGAATTTGCCATCCTCGTCAAAGGCGAGTACGTTCAGCTTGACCTCTTCGGTGAGGATCCTTACTTCGTCGGGTGTAGGCGTGGGCTTGGCGCGGCCGCTCTGGCCTAAAGCCGTCGAAACCAGAACAAATAACGTCAACAGCGCGGCGAAGGCGATCGAATCTCGGAAACCTCTCTTTTGCATCTACTTTATGATGCCCTAAAATCAGATTGTTTTGCACGCACGATCAGTTTTCTATGATTTCCCGATGAAAAATGCCATGTCACGCTTTATTACCGCTTTTGCATTGATCGCCGGCTTTTGCCTTTCGGCCGATGCCCAGACCGATAAACGCATCGACGAAATAAGAAAGCTCTACGCCCAAACGAATGAGGCGGTCGAGATAGCCGAGAAAGAGGCCCCGTATTCCGACATCTTTGTCGTAGAACTATCGGTGAACAAGACCGGCAACTCCTATCCCGCCGTCGGGACATTCTCGAACATTTCCAAATTCTATTACTCCTACGGGGACCGCGAGACCGACCCATACCCGAACCGTTTGATGAAGATCGCCGTGGTCACCAAACGATCGGCACAGATCACCAATAGCGAGTTTCTTTACGACGCGGCGGGCCAACTCGTCTTCGGCTATGTGCGAACGGACGGTTTGGAGCAGCGCGAGACGCGGCTCTATTTTGCCGCTGGGCGGCTGATAAAGATGCTCGACAACGAGACCGACGTCAACATAAGGCTTCGGCCCGTGATAGAGACGGCCGCCGCCTTCAAACGCGAATCCGCCCGTCTCGTTGCGATGTTCAACTCCGCCCTGAAAGAAGGACTCTAGCCGATCCCTCGCCGAAGAAATTAAGAAGAAAAAAGGAATACAAAAGAAAAGATTTACTTTTGGGAATTTTGGTATATATTTCTCGTCGGCGAACCTCACCTTCGCGGCGGCGAGGTTCGAAATGTGTACTCGATCCGGGAATCTTCGTTTTTTCGCACTGGTCTTGGGCCTGGCCGTATACGCTTACCCGCAGCAGATCGAACGGGAGTTTGGCTGGTCGCTGACGGTCGATCCGGCCAAAATAAAAAAAGAGGAGCGGCGAGCCGCGGCCGCGGGACCGAATGGATCTGACCCTGGAGAGATCCGCGTCGATACCGACCTCGTATTGAGCGATCTATTGGTACAGGACAGGAATGGTGCTCCCGTGACCGGCTTGAAAGTATCGGACTTCGAGATCAACGAAGACGGAACCCCTCAGACGATCGATATCTTTGCAAACGGAGATTCTTCCATTCCGCGATCGATCATCCTCGTCATCGACCACAGCCTAAGCCAATTGCGGCATATAGACACCAGCATCGAATCTGCAAAGGTTCTCGTAGATTCGATGCGGCCGACTGATCGCATGGCTGTCGTTTCCGACGATGTCGAAGTGATCATTGACCTTACCTCCGACAAGCAGCGACTTAAAGAGGCGCTGGAAGGGCTGCGGATCAAATGCAAGGGCGGCAAATTTGGAAAGAGCAGTCAATATAGTGCGCTGTTCGCCACACTGAACGAAAAGATCTCTCGAAACGGCACCCGCAACATCGTTATCTTTCAGACGGATGGCGACGAGCTATCGCTATTGCGCAGCAAGCATTCCAACGGTCTTACCAACTTCGGGCTCGAGGATATAGCTTCGGCCGCCGAACGAAAAGGCGTCACGGTCTATACCGTTTTCACGGGCTCTCGGCTCGCCGGCCGAACGAAAGGTGAAAGGATCGAGCACATCCGCCACGCGATCGACGCTCAGATACGGGCATTTGCAGTCGCCTCAGGCAAGCCGCCGCCCATGAATCAGTCAAGTCTGTCGAAGGATTATATTCTCTCGCGTGCAGAGCGGACCTTAGCCGAAGAAAAGGCGGTCGCATCCGTTGCCGAGGCGACGGGCGGGATCGCCCAATCGCTCGAATCGCCCGATCAGGCATTCGCCGTCTACGACCGTATCCTCTCCGATATCGGCCACCGATACCTCATCGGCTACTACCCGCCCGAGCGCTCCACAACGGCCGCGCGCGAGCGAAAGGTCCTGATAACGCTCAAGAACAAAGCAAACTACCGGGTCATCGGCGGCCGGACATACGTCATCTACTGATTGGCCCGTCAGATCGGAACGATCCTTCGGTCTGATATGTGCAAGCTTTTTTATGTCAGCCGGTTCAGGTCGGCCGCCGTGTCCACATCGACCGCCGCCTCCGGCAAAGGGATCGTTATGGCGTCCGCGGTGCTTCTTATAAGCTCTCGGGCTCCTTTTTCGCCGGTGAGGGCGGCAAGTTCGGGAAATGCTCGGGCCGAAAAAAGTGCGGGAACTCCCGCAACGTCATTGTAGTGTGCGGCGATCACGTCAGCGCCCGAGCCCGCGAAGTTCTCAATGAACGGTCGAAGCCTTTCGGCGGTAACGAGCGCCTGATCGCACAGCGAGACAAGGACCGCGTCGGCAACAGGTTCGAAGGCGAGGACCGACCGCATTCCACACGCGATCGACGTTCCCATTCCGGATTCCCACGAGTCGTTGATGATGATCTCGATATCCAGGCCGGCCAGTTCCCTCTGCGATCCCGCTATCTCGGCACCGAGAACGGCCACAACGGGCGAACAGCCTGCACCGATCAATGCCTCGGCGGCCCGCCGAATGAGGCTCTTGCCCTCGAATTCGACCAGTTGTTTTGGCCCTCCAAGCCGTGTCGATCCGCCCGCGGCGAGGAGCAAGCCCGCGATCTTTGGCACGCTACTTTCGGTCATAGATAGGCGCCTGACGGTCGCGAAGCGGGCCGCCGCCGCGATGTTTTAGCACACTTTGGATCTCGGCGACTATCGAGACGGCGATCGCCTCCGGCGTGTCGCCGCCGATATCGAGCCCGGCCGGCGCGTAGAGGCGAGCAAGCTCATCTTCGGTGAATGGGCGTTCCAGCTCATCCATGATCTGCTGCGTCCGCTTCTTTGGGCCGAGAGCCCCGACATAGAACGCCGGCGACCTGAGCGCAGCGGGCAGCATCGCCTTGTCGCGGTCGTAGTTGTGGTTCATCGAAACGATGGCGGTCAGTTCGTCAGCATCAAGGTGAGGGGCCGAATCGCGGTCGGTGAGGATCAACTCTTCGGGTTCCGGCAGCCGTTCGCGGTTCAGGAAGGCGGGCCGGTGGTCATAGCACTTGACCTGCCAACCGAGACCGCAGGCCGCACTCGCCAGCGGCACGGCGTCGGCACCGGCGCCCAGGATCAGCAGCAGCACTGGCGGCCTGATATGCTCAAAGGCGAACTCGGCAAAACCATCCTCGATCTCATACCTTATCGTCTGATATCCGGAAGACGAGGTCGCCATCGTCAACAGATCGGCGGAAAGCCCGCGCGGTGCGGCCTCGAGACCGGGCCTGCCCACGAAGTATCGGTCACCGATATTCAGCTTTCCGCCTTCGCTTACACGGATAACGACGGCGGACACAACGCTCTCACGCTTTTCATACGATTGGCGGAGCGACTCGATGATCGGGCTATTTCTGTCCACCGCTTCCAGCAGGATGCGCAGAATGCCGCGGCAGCCCATATTGAGGCTGAAGACCGAGTTTTCATCGGCTGTCGTGTCGTATGTGAACACCTCGGCCCGGCCGGTCTCGAGCACACGTTTTGCACGCTCCATAACGTCGGCCTCGAGGCATCCGCCAGAAACGGTTCCCGTGGCATCACCATTGGCCTTGATCAGCATCCGTGCGCCCGGCAAGCGATATCCCGAGCCTTTCAGATCGACGACCGTTGCGAGCACGGCTTGCTCTCCGTCAGGCAGCGATGCGGCCTCCTTTAATATTTCCCTTATCTCTTTCATTCACCGTCCATTGCAAAAGCCCGCGCGTGAGAAAGGACGTAACGATCAAGTTCGACGCTACGCCCTCGCCTACGCGCGGGCTTTTGGCATTTCTCGACGCTCACTCGGGGCAGGCGGCGCCGTTCGCGACCCATTCTTCGACCTTGGCGGCAAACTGCTCAAAGCTCATCGGCGGTGTCGAGCGTCCGTTGCCGGGCTCCCACGCCCAGATCACGAGCGGATCGCGTTTCTGGATATGGTCCATCAAGGACTTTACCTGGAGTCCGCCATTACGGTTTGGATCGGTAAAGTTGCGGCAAAGCTGTCCAGCGGTCAGGCCCTGGAATACCATCTTCTGATCGGCCGGCGGCATATGCCAATCGATGGTCGTACCAGGCGGCATATGATCGCCCTCAAGATTCTCGTTCTGATGGCATGTCGTACACCTCATCCCGTAAACGCCCATGCCGTCCTCGCCGCGCGTCACGCCCTGCGAATGCGGCGTCATCTGGTCGCCCTGAGTCGGCACGTCGCCGGCCGGATGGCAGTTCGCACACCGGGCCGAGAAAAAGACCTTTGCCGCCTCATTGAACGCAGCGACCGAGACCGCTTCGCGTTCGGCGTCGCCAAGCGTGCCGACAAGCGTGTTATCGACCCGCGGCGAGCCGACACGCACGCCGGTCCACGCGAATCCCGCAAGAGCGAAAACGGCGATAACAATGACGGCGAGTTTTAGGTAGTTAAGTTTCGAGAATCTCATATTACCTCCCCATTTCTTCAACGCAAGGACGCGAAGGTGCAAGGAAGCAAAGAACTCTAATCTTTGCGACTTTGCGGGCTTGGCGACTTTGCGTTAAAAGATCGCATGTTCTAAGCCTTCAAATCCTCAGGCCTGATCGGCAGACTTCTTATTCGCTTGCCGGTCGCGGCAAAGATGGCATTCACGACAGCCGGTGCGATCGGCGGCGTGCCGGGCTCGCCGACCCCGCCGTGCTTTTCCGTCGAGGGCACGATGTGCACCTCGCACTTCGGCATCTCGTTCATCCGCAGCATCTTGTAATCGTAAAAGTTTCGCTGCTTGACGCGGCCGTCGTCTATATTGATCTCGCCGTAGAGTGCGGCAGTCAAGCCATAGACCATGCCGCCCTCCATCTGGGCCGCGACGGTATCGGGATTGACGACCTGTCCGCAATCGACCGCGATCACGACGCGATGCACCTTTACGTGTCCACCCTTATCCACCGAGACCTCCGCGACCTCGGCCACATAGCTGCCGAAACTCTCGTGAACGGCGATGCCCCGGCCCATACCTTTCGGCAGCGGATTACCCCAACCCGCTTTCTCGGCCGCAAGTTTGAGCGCTCCAGCGTGTCGCGGATGCTTCTCAAGCAGCGAAAGCCGAAATGCGAGCGGATCTTTCCCCGCAGCGTGCGCGACCTCGTCGAGGAAGCACTCCGTCGAGAATGCAGTATGCGACGAACCGACCGACCGCCAGAACCCGACCGGCACGCCGTGATCGGGACGGACCCAATCGACAAAAAGGTTTTCAGTGTCGTAGGGAAGCGTGTGTGCACCCTCGGTGGCCGAGTCATCGAGGCGGTCGGGCGGCGGAGCGAATCCGAAAAGCCCCGGCCCGAGGGTCGCCATGATCGATGGCGAAACGATCCGGTGCTGCCAGAAAACGGGTTTACCGGCGGCGTCGATCCCGGCGGACAACACGTTGTATGACGACGGCCGAAAATAGTCGCCGTCCATGTCGTCTTCGCGAGTCCAAACGACCTTGACGGGTTTGCCTGCCGCTTTCGAGAGGCGAACGGCGTCCATCACATAATCACCCAGCCTGCGGCCAAAGCCGCCGCCGAGGAGCACGTTATTGACCTTTACCTTATCCGGCGTAAATCCGAGTTCCTTTGCGACCATCTGTTGAACGATCTGCTGTGCCTGAATACCGCTCCACACCTCGGCGCGGTCGGCTCGCACGTCGGCGGTCGCGTTCATCGGTTCCATCGTCGCGTGAGCAAGGTACGGAGCGAAATAGACTGCCTCGACGGTCTTGGCCGCTTTCGCCTTACCGGCCGCGATATCGCCTGTCTTTTTTGCTTCGATGCCTTTTGCCGTCTTCGCAAGTTCGATGTCCGAGGCAAGCAGCGATGCGCTCGTCACGCCTTTCATCTTGCCCTCGTCCCAGGTGATCTTCAGAGCCTTGCGGCCTTTCGTTGCGGACCAATAGTTATCCGCGACCACGGCGACTCCGCTGTCGAGTTTGTACACACCCCGGACACCTTTCACGGCTTTCGCCGCCGTATCGTCAAAGCTCGCGACTTTGCCGCCGATCACCGGCGAACGCGCGATCGTTGCGGTGAGCATTCCCGGAACTTTCACATCGATTCCGAAAACGCCTGAGCCATTCACTTTCTCGGGCGAATCGAGCCGCTTGACGCTCTTGCCTATGTAGCGGAAGTCTTTCGGGTCCTTCAGCGTCGGGTTGGCGGGCGGAGTGATCTTTGCGGCGGCCTCGAGCAGAGTGCCATACTTCGCCGTTCGACGCGACGTCGGATGAAGGACCTCGCCGCCACGCGCCCGGCATTCTTCGGCCGGCACGCCCCATTGCCGGGCCGCGGCCGCGACCAGCATCTCGCGAACGGTCGCCGCCGATCTCCGTAGCGGATCGAAAAATCCCTTTACGCTGGAACTTCCGCCCGTAACCTGCATACCGCCGAGGGCCGGATTGCCGAACTCCTTTCCCGGAGGTCCGTGCTCGTAGGTGACATTGTCCCAGTCCACCTCGAGTTCGTCCGCGACTATCATCGGCAGCGATGTCAGAACGCCCTGGCCCATCTCGGCCTGCCCGACGATCACGGTCACCTTTCCATCCGGCGCGATCCTGATGAATGCGTTCGGCTTGAAATCGGCCGCCGCCGGATCGGCGATGTTGAATCTCTCTTCGGCCCTTGAACGCAGCGGCAAACTGGTGCTCACGAGCAAAGCTCCGCCCGCAACGATCGACGCTTTCAGGAAGCTCCGCCGATCGATCGCCGCAATGGGCCTTTCCTGCGTTGGCTCTGGCGGCATGTCAGCGGAAGCGGCCGAACCGAATGGATATCCTTTATCAAAGTTCATTTCGCACCTCCAGCTATCGCCGCTTTCTTTATCGCGTCGCGTATGCGGTTGTAGGTCCCGCATCGGCAGATGATGCCGCTCATCGCAGCGTCGATGTCGGCATCGGTGGGCTTCTTGTTCTCTTTCAAGAGTATCGCCGCGGACATTATCTGCCCCGACTGGCAGTAGCCGCATTGCGGCACGTCCGCCTCGATCCACGCCTTCTGAAGAGCGTGGGTCGAATCTGGCGAGATGCCCTCGATCGTCGTGATCTCTTTGCCGACCGCGGCCTTCATCGGCGTGACGCAGGAGCGCTTGGCCTCGCCATCGACATGAATGGTACAGGCGCCGCACTGGGCAACGCCGCATCCGAACTTGGTCCCCGTCAGACCGCAATCGTCGCGGATCACCCAAAGCAGCGGGGTGTTCGGGTCCGCATCCACCTCGTACTGCTTACGGTTCACACTGAGTTTCGCCATAGGACAAGATCCTCGCTTTATAGTTGCTCAATAATTAGTGAGCTTTTGAAATGATGCGCTGAGTCGAATTATACACGAAGTTGACGTCGCGGTGATCCTAAAACGCCAGACCGCGACTAGAGTCCGAATACGAGAAAAATAGGATAGAAAACAAAAGACTTTTCTACGGCAAAGGCATACTTTCGAGCAAACGGAGGCGTTTGTATGCGAAACAGAACCTGCCAATTTCTTGCTTTCCTATACATATTTGGCCTTGCTGCCAATGCCCAGACCGAATTCGTGACGAAAGAGGCGAAAGCCGCGAGTTCGGGTTTCAGCCGAACCACTTTCTCCGTTCAGGTCCCAGTTGCCTCGAAGCCTAACAGGCCTGCACCTCGGCTCGACAAACTGCCCCCCGCGGCATTTGTTGTGAACGATGCCTTTGATGGGCCGGACGCGGACCTCGCGGACGCAAGGTGCGGGGACGTGAATGAGCGCTGTTCGCTACGGGCGGCGATCGAGCAGATAAACGTGATCGGCTCCGGTATTATCACGTTCGAGTTAAGGGACCAGACCCGGATCGACATTGTCGGCGAACCCCTGGTCTTGAGCGCGGGGCCGGGCGACATCCGGTTGATCGGGCCTGGCGCCGACAAACTTACGATCGGCCGAGACCGGCGATCGAAGGAAGGCGGGACCGTCTTTACGGTGGCCTCGCGCAGCGGTGTGGCTGACATCAGTGGGGTCACCGTTTCCGACGGTTCGCCTGGCCCTACGTCACCCGGATCATGCTTCCTTGTGTCCGAGTTCGGAACGCTCTCGCTCGATGACGTCGTTGTTGAGAACTGCTCAGCGGATGTGGGCGGCGGGATCGCAAATTGGGGTAGCCTGAGGATCACCAATTCGACCATTCGCAACAATAGTGGCCGACTCGGCGGGGCTGTATTTACAGCCGGAAGTATGACCATGCGATCGTCGGCCGTCTATGACAACGTCGGTGAACAGGGCGGGGGCATCAATAACAATGATGATTTCCAAACAGCGACGATAATTAATTCCACACTAACGGGCAACCGAGTCTACGGCGGCCTAAACGCCGCTGCCTATGGCGGCGCGATCTTCAATTTCGGCCCGATGGACCTGACCAACGTTTCGATCGCGGAGAACAGCGCGCTGGGTGCGGGTGCAGGCTTTGCAGATTTTGCTTCGATCTGGGCGCCGGAGCAGTCGCAGATCAAAAACACGCTGATCGCCCAAAACACATCACCTTCCCTACCCGATCTATATAGCTACGGCCTTATCTCCCATGGACACAATCTTGTGGCGAGCGGCGTTCTGCTCAACCCGGCTCCGACTGACATACAAGGTACCTTTGACCAACCAATAGATGCTCTGCTCGGGCCCCTTGCTAATAATGGCGGGACGACGCTGACGATGGCTTTGCTGCCGGGAAGTCCGGCGATCGATCGTGGAGGAGCGTCGAGTGTCTCGACCGTTGATCAACGCGGGTTTCCGCGCCCGGTCGATATAAGCTCGATACCGAATACTGGCGACGGTTCGGACATCGGAGCTTTTGAGGTGCAACTAGTAACCGCTCGAATAACTGCCCGAGCATTTGGGCCGTGGAACGACCCGATAAGGATCGGCACGGCTGTGTTGATCGACGAGGCCACCGGCGAAGAACGGCTGGCGGCCGCGAACCTGCTCGGGTACTTTCGATTCTTAAATGTACCCACAGGCCGCATCTATCGCATTGTGATCAGGCACAAGCGATACACATTTGCACCAGTCATTCTGAGCGTGAACGGCGACATTTCAGATCTTGTGATAACGGGAACCCTTTGACTCGCCAGCTACTCTGACGAGTTTGCGTCGTCCAAAATGACGTCGGGATGCTCTGCGGCGAACTGGTCACGGGGTTTAGAATCTATCTCGCCTCTGAGCGGTCGCGAGCCTACGTTAGGTTTGAAATTGCCGTTCTCATCGTACAGCCGGCGATATTGGGCCGAGTTTCGGATCACGCCCTGGACGTATCCTTTCGTCTCACGGAAAGGGATGGCCTCGACAAATTCGTCCATTTCGATCGGCAGGGTCGCCCGCCACTGCGGCACGCGGCCCGGGCCGGCATTGTATGCGACCGCCATGTACTCGATCCGCTGAAACTTGTCGAGCTGATCGCGCATATACGCTGTACCAAGCTCGATGTTCAACGGGGGATCGAAGAGCGCGGCCGAGCTCACCGATGACGTCCGGGAGACATATTTTTTCGCCATCAGGTTCGCCGTGGGCACCAGCAGCTGCATCAGGCCGAAAGCGTTCGCCCCCGAACGGGCCCGCGGGTTGAATACAGACTCCTGACGGATCAGACCGGCGACCTGATAGGGGTCGAGCCGCCGCTGACCGGCCCAATACTTGATGTCATTCCAGGCTACGAGTGGATAGAATATCGACCACTCCTCGCGGCCCATCTCCTCGGGGAACATCTGCGAGTAATCCGGATAGCTCTTTGCGAGTGCCAGCAGAGCGCTCACGTTGTCGCCCTTGAGACGATGGTGGCGCGCGAGCGCGAGGTTTATCTTCGGCGAATTTTGAGCCGTCTTTTTCGCCTCCATCAATTCTTCGATCGCCCAGTCGAAAAGCCCGATCGTGCTCAGTTCATCGCTTTTTTCCGCACGTGCAAGCTCACGCGGGCCCGAGGTTTCCGGGGCGACCGTCACGGTCTTGAGGTTTGCCACCGCCTTGGCGACGAGCGGATCGAGCTTTGCATCTGCGGGGCACGACATCGGGGCCAAACGCTGCTGAGCAAGATAGCCGTACCAATTTGCCGAGTAGCGGTAAATAACGGCGTCGTAGAGCGCACATGCCTCGTCAGTTCTTCCCGCACGCTGAGCATCGCGGGCGGCCCAGTATCCCGCCTTGCCGCGATTGGTCGTATCCTTATCGACATAGCGGGCAAGATGCTCGATCAGAAGCTGCGAGGACCGCGAGAAGTCGTTAGCCTCATGAGCCATCCACGCGAGTTCGAATTGCGCCTGAGCCACCTCGACCGCATTCGGATAATTTGCCAATGCCGCACCGAGAAAATAATTCTCTTCGCCCTTGTTCTTAGCCTCGCTCGCGGCGATACCGGCATCGACCCAAGCCTTTGGCGTGAGTTTGCCATCAGGGAACGACTTCCGCATCTCTTCGGCAGTACGCCGCGCATCGGGCCACATTTTGCTGCGGGCAAAACCGGTCACCAATTGATAGTATGCCTCTTCCTTCAGAGGCGAACCGGCGGGAATAGCCATGAACGCCGCCTGAGCGTCGCCCATCGATTTCTGCATTGCCAACGTCTCGAGACGTTTGAGGTTTAGGTCGGGCGTCAACGAGGCCGAATAGCTCGCCGTCAGCAAAGCGAACGCCTTTTCCGCCTCCGGCCAGTTCCGTGCCGCGAACAGCCTCTCGGCGCGTATGATGATCTCTTCCGCATTCGAAGGGGCGAGCGGTTGTGACAACGAGGTCAGCTTGGCCTCTGCCTCTTTCGCTGCATCGTTACCGGCGCCGTAAAAATATGTCCGCCGATAGAATGCGACGGC
Organism: Pyrinomonadaceae bacterium; assembly: GCA_050246275.1. Taxonomy (GTDB): domain Bacteria; phylum Acidobacteriota; class Blastocatellia; order Pyrinomonadales; family Pyrinomonadaceae; genus OLB17. Next base: position 343,868 of record JBFWWI010000003.1, on the reverse strand, counting down.
GTTCGGCTGATCGTTGAGCGATTCGTACGCCTTTGCGGTCGCAAGGAGCGCCTTTGCGTCGCGGCTTTCGAGCTGAACGGATAAGAAGCCAGGGACCTTTAAGGCATTTCCAGACGCGATGGCCGACTCGGCCCACAGTATCCGGGCTTCGCGCGAACGCAGCGAATTGGGCCGTTCGGATATCAGGCGTTCAAAAACTGTCATTGCAGCGTCATGGCTCGCGGCCTGTTGCAGAGCGCGTCCACGGAGCCACATCGCGTAATCGGCGACGCTCGTCAGCCTTGCGATATCGGGCGAATCCAGGATCGCCGCGGCCCCGGTAAAATCCTTATTCTCAAACCGGATCCTCGCCCTGAGCAGCTTTGCAAGCGCCCCCGTCCTTTTCCCGGCAAAACGCTTTTCGATATCGGCCACCACGCTTTCGGGCGGAAGATTCCCGTCCTTTGTGAGCGAACGGAGGTTCGCCAAGGCCTGGTCTTCCGTCTGCTGAGCGGAACAACTAACGGTCAGCGCGACAAATGCCAAAAGAGCACACGAGACGAAATTTGCGATGCAAGACTTCATTCTGACTTTAGATCTCCCGGGATATCTGATGCCCTCAGCCGCTGCGAGTTTGCAGCCAACGATCCGACGATCGCCCAAAGCCACGAATATATCATAGCGGACGGCGGGCCCACGGGCGACGGTATGTCCCGATTGCAAATGAGCGTGACAAAAACTAACCTTTATTTTTGTCATTGTCCCTATGCAGATCAAGTCCATCGAACTTACCGAGATCAACCTTCCGCTCGTCCATTTTTTCGAGACAAGCTTTGGCCGAACGTACGAACGCCGCATAATCCTCGTTCGCGTCAAAGACGCTGACGGCGCCGAGGGCTGGGGTGAAGTGACCTGCGGCGAATCGCCCGGCTATTCCGACGAATGGACCGATTCGGCGTGGGTCACGGCCGAGAAGATCCTCGCGCCGATGGTCATCGGGAACGAGGTCGGATCAGCCGCCGATATCTGGGGCCTGATGAAGACCGCCCGCGGCCACAGAATGGCGAAGAGCGGCATCGAGACGGCCTGTTGGGACCTCGAAGCAAAGAAGCTCGGCGTCCCGCTTTGGAAACATCTCGGCGGTGTGAACCAAACCATCGAATGCGGCGTTTCGATCGGTATTCAGGATTCGATCGATCAGCTATTGGAAAAGATCCGCGTCGAGGTCGAGGCAGGCTACAAACGCATCAAGATCAAGATCTCGCCGATATGGGATTACGACGTTATCAAAGCCGTCCGTGCCGAGTTCGGCGACATCCTGCTGATGGGCGATGCCAATTCCGCATATACGCTCGCCGATATCGACAAGCTCAGGTCGCTCGATGAATTCGATCTGATGATGCTCGAACAGCCCCTGCCGCACGACGACATCATCGACCACGCCAAACTTCAGAAAAAGATCAAGACGCCCATCTGTCTCGACGAACCGATCAAATCGCCCGACGATGCCCGCAAGGCGATCGAACTCGGATCGGGCAAGATCATCAACCTAAAGAACGGACGCGTAGGCGGCCACACGCAATCGAAACTCGTCGAAAAGATCTGCCGCGAAGCGGGCATTCCCGTCTGGTGCGGCGGCATGCTCGAGAGCGGCATCGGCCGCGCCCACAACATCGCAATCTCAACCCTCGCCGGCTACACCATGCCCGGCGACGTGTCGGCCAGCAAACGCTACTGGCACGAAGACATCATCGAACCCGCCGTTGAGGTGTCATCATCGGGCACGATCACCGCTCCCGATGGTCCCGGCATCGGATTTGAGATAAAACGCGATCGGATCGAAAAGGCGAAGGTACGATCTTCGAGTATAATCAAAAGCGAGTCACTATGAATGAGATAATTTTTCTAGTCGAGGAAGATGTCGAGAACGGCTATAACGCGAAAGCCCTCGGCGAATCGATCTTCACTCAAGGTGCTGATCTTGACGAACTTCGATCGAACATCCGCGACGCTGTAGATTGCCACTTCGAACCGGATGCCAAACCGAAGGTGATCCGGCTTCATTTTGTCACCGAGGAAGTGCTTGCCGCATGAAACTCCCCCGAGATATCAGCGGGCTTTCGCTCGCCCGGGCGGTGAGGGCATTTGGATATGAAATAACCCGCCAGACCGGAAGCCATATTCGATTGACAACGACGGTCAACGGCGAACACCACATTACCATTCCCGCTCACGACCCAGTAAAGATAGGAACACTCGCCGGAATACTCGCGGACACAGCACGGCACCATGACCTCAGTCGCAACGAGCTTTTGAGATCGCTTGAACTCTAAGCCTCCGACTGCCCAGGAATCGGGTTTTAGATAAATAGAAAACGAATCGAAGGGTCCACTTTAGCCAGAAGAAGTATTGGCAAACTTTGCCCTAAGTGCTGTTTTCAACCTATTGGCACGATGAACATTTCCCTGCCAGAAACGCTAAAGTCATTCGTTAATTCGCAGGGTGTCCGAGTCCAAGAGTTTTCAGCACTCTTCCCTTGAGCCATTCATCATTCAACTCACGCGTAACGAATCAGTGAAATATCGCACAAGGTTACCTGGATGACAAAACTACAACTCGCCCTAATCCTGAGCTTCAGCCTTCTCGCCTCGAACGCCCTCGCGCAGACCGCGAAGTTCGACATAATGACCTACACGGCGCCCGCCGGATGGACGGTCGAAAAGGACGCCGGTTCGCTTCGGTTCACAAAAACGTCCGGCTCAAACTATTGCGTGATCTCGCTTATGCGGTCGGTTGACGGTATTGGAGGGTCAGCAGAAAATTTCGATCTTCTCTGGAAGCAGATGGCGGCCGACGGACTCAATGCTGCAGAAGTTCAGCGCGGAAAGGGAGCGGACAAGGGCGGCTGGCAGGCCGAGCTCGGAATCGCACCGTTTGAGAAAGATGGGATCAAGGGTGCGGCTTTTCTGACGACATTCACCGGGAACGGCAAGGTGATCGCTCTTCTCGTGATAACGAATTCCGATTCGTTTCAGCCGGAAATAGAGGCCTTTGTTGACAACGTCAAACTGCCCCCGATAGCGACACAAAAGGCTCCGCCCGCCGCACCCGCTGCCGCGATCGCGGGTGATACGGCAAAGCTGATCGGCCGATGGAACCGCTCTGGGTCGGTAAGTCCCGTTTACGCCGATCCGGTAAGCTGGGGTACCGCCGGTTATACGAAAAGCAGGTATGAATTCAAAGCGGACGGGACGTACCTCTATACCGAGCGGAGCTTTCGGATGATGCACCAAAACATCATTATCGTGAAAGAAAGCGGTCGATATTCGCTGAGCGGCGATACGCTTACGGTCTCTCCCGCAAAAAGCGTCATCGCGTCATATGCAAAGGCCGGCGGCGTCGACGCTCTGGGGCCGTTGGTCAAATCGCAGGCGCGGGCCCTCGAGACCGTCAATTACAGGTTTACGTTCCATTATTTTTCCGGCATTCAGGAGTGGAATCTCGTTCTGCAGGCAGATCGGCCCACCCAGCGTGACGGTCAGTTCAGCAACAACACGACCTTTCCCAATGCGTGGTATTTCGATCAGAAATTCACCGATGGCGATCTGACCGCGGCGAGGATCCAGTGAAAAAGGCCGGTGACGGACTGCGGGCGTCGGCCCCCAAAACCTTCGGGTCGGCATAAACGTATTCAGCGGAATGAGAACCGCAACAACCCTCTTGACCGCGCTGGTGTTCTTCTCTGCGTCCTTCAACTGCCAATCGCCGGCGGCTACGAGACTCAAACTCACGTATGTGGGGAATGAAGGTGTATTGATCTCCGATGGACGCAAGGCGGTCCTGATCGACGGCGTACACCGGAAGTACGGCGATGATTACCTTTTCCCGCCGCCCGAGGTTCTGACATCGATGGAGACGGGCAAGCCTCCGTTCGATGAGGTCCGCATCGTACTTGTTTCGCATGTTCACGGCGACCACTTCTGCGCCGAATCGATCGGATCGCTTCTGAAGAACAACCCCGCGGCGACGCTCGTATCGGACGCCCAAAAGATGTCCGAGATCGCCCGTCTCTTCCCCGATCATGCATCCATTCGTAGCCAGACGGTCGAGATCACGCCCGAGTGGATGAAACGCGTTGTATATGAAAAGGACGGGATAAAGGTCACGCTGCTCGGGATGAAGCACGGAAGCGACCGGTTTTGGTGGATCAAGAATCTCGGCCACATCATAGAGATCGGCGGCAAAAAGCTGGTCCATTTTGGAGATGCCGACACCTCGGTCGAAAACTTCGCCTCGTTTAGCCTTCCGTCCGAGAACATAGACATCGCGTTCATCCCCTATTGGTTCCTGCTAAATGAGAACGGCCGGAAACTGGTTCGCGAGAATATCGCCGCAAAGACCAATATTGCGGTCCACATACCGCCCGCGACCGCGGACCGAGATGCGGCGAACGTGAAGCAGCTTTTCCCGGGTGTCGATGCATTTACGAGCATGCTCGAAGAGCGCAATTATTGATCGCCTTTGCCTTAACAATTGCGTAAAGCTATCATCTTCCCTTGATCAAGCGTTCCGCAGCGCTCCTAATGCCCAAGATCGAGGTTCTGACCAACGAGGTAACGATCCAGAAACTTAACGATGATGACTTCATCTCGTTGACCGATATCGCGCGTTTCAAGGATACCGAAAGAACCGACGATCTGATCCGCAACTGGCTGAGAAATCGGAATACTATAGAGTTTGTAGGGATATGGGAGCAGATCAACAATCCCAAGTTTAATCCCGTCGAATTCGACGGGATTAGAATGCAGGCAGGCCTGAACAGTTTTACGCTTACTCCAAAACAATGGATCGAAAAGACCGGCGCGATCGGAATCGTCTCCAAGGCCGGCAGGTACGGCGGCACGTTTGCACATAAGGATATCGCTTTTGAATTCGCATCGTGGATATCTGTCGAATTTAAGCTGTACCTGATAAAAGAGTTTCAGAGATTAAAAGAATCCGAACGGCGACAGCTCGGCTGGGATATCAAGCGAAATCTTGCGAAAATAAACTATCGGATACACACGGACGCGATCAAGGAGAATCTGATCCCGCCTGAACTTTCAAAGGCGGAGACAACTCGCGTATATGCGTCCGAGGCTGACATCCTGAACATGGCCCTTTTTGGAATGACGGCATCTGACTGGCGTCAAACAAATCCGGATAAAAAGGGCAATATTCGGGACTATGCGAATGTTTCACAGCTCGTATGCCTATCGAATCTGGAGAATCTGAATGCAGTTCTGATCAATGACGGCATTCGGCCCGATGAACGGCTTCGCAAATTGAACCAAACGGCGATCCGGCAGATGATCCTGCTGACCGCCGACTCAGGGGTAAAGCGACTTGAAACAGAGATCCGTCAAGATAGTCGAGATAAAGGAAATAAATGACAAACAAAGGTATTGAAATAGCTCCCGCAGAAGGAAAACTCGGAATTTTATTGGTCGGTCTCGGGGCCGTCAGCACGACGCTCGTCGCGGGCGTGGAGGCGATAAAACGGGGCATATCAAAGCCCGTCGGAAGCCTCACGCAGATGGGCACGATAAGGCTTGGCAAGCGGACTGACAATAATGTGCCGAAGATAAAGGATTTCGTCCCGATCGCGGAGCTTGAGGACATCGTCTTCGGTGCATGGGACATTTTCAGCGATAACGCGTTCGAGGCCGCAATGAACGCCGGTGTGCTCGAAAAGGACCTGCTGAACCAGGTTTCCGAACAGCTAGCGAGCCTCAAGCCGATGCCCGCCGTCTTTGAGCAGAATTATGTAAAGCGCCTCCATGGCGAGAACGTAAAGAACGGCAAGAACAAAATGGAACTTGCCGAACAACTGATCGAAGACATAGCGCGCTTTAAGTCGGAGAATGGCTGCGACCGCCTGGTAATGGTCTGGGCGGCCTCGACCGAGATCTATCTTGAGGAATCGGACGTCCACCGGTCGCTCGAGGCATTTGAGAAGGGGCTTTACGACAGTCACCCGGCCATCGCACCTTCGATGATATACGCCTACGCCGCCATCAAGTCAGGTGTGCCGTTTGCGAACGGGGCGCCGAACCTCAGCGTCGATATCCCGGCATTGACGAAACTCGCCGAAGAGAACAGTGTGCCGATCTGCGGCAAGGATTTCAAAACGGGCCAGACGCTGATGAAAACGATCCTTGCGCCGGGCCTGAAGTCGAGAATGCTGGGCCTCGAAGGCTGGTACTCCACCAATATTCTCGGCAACCGCGACGGCGAGGTGCTCGACGATCCTGAAAATTTCAAGACAAAAGAAGAATCCAAGCTTTCGGTGCTCGAACACATTTTTCAGCCCGAGGTCTATCCGGACCTCTACGAAGGCTTCTCGCACGTCGTGCGGATAAATTACTATCCCCCGCGCGGCGATAATAAAGAAGGCTGGGACAACATCGACATCTTTGGCTGGCTCGGCTACAAGATGCAGATCAAGATCGATTTCCTCTGCCGCGATTCGATCCTGGCCGCACCGCTCGCGCTCGACCTGGCGTTGTTCATGGACCTCGCCCAACGTGCGGGTATGAAAGGAATTCAGGAATGGCTGTCATTCTATTTCAAGGCCCCGCAGACGGCTCCCGGCCTATATCCGGAGCATGACATCTTCATCCAATTGATGAAGCTGAAAAACACGCTTCGGCATATGCGCGGCGAAGATCTGATCACGCACCTCGGGCTCGAATATTACGATTGATCGAGCATGCGTTAGGCAATTTGGGGCTCCTGTATTCGTCTATCGGTTGGTGAGTTGAAAGATCACCTAACTTTTTTCGGAGGGCCAGAGAATGGGAGCGAGATGGGTAACCGATAGTCGAGGGCGTTCACATTACCTACTTCATCAGGAGATGGACAATTCCTGCGGGCCGGCGTGCGTCGCCATGGTCGAGGAAACATACAAACAAGCGTGCATGATAGATCCGGAAGGCCGTGCACGACAGATATCCCAGCGATACCCGGGCCGATTCCAGGCCGAATCCGGGACCACGGCGGGCAATCTCGCATACGTCTTGAATGCCATCGGCGTTCCCTGCTACGCCTCCGAATGCGTCCCGCAAAACAGGCTGTTCGATTATTTCTGGCATTATGTCTCGAGCCGCACGCCGATAATTGCCAAGATAAAATGGAGCGGCAGCGGCCGCCATTTCACGGTTCTCAAAGAGGTCGATACCGCTTCGCACCGTTTGCTTTTCTACGATCCGTGGTATGACGTGGTCGAGGTCAACCGCTCGGATCTGCCGAACTACAACGCCGGCGGCGGCGCCGTGGGCGTTCTGGAAGGGTGGCTGACCATCCCGCACCGGTAAACTCCACGCTTCCGCGTTTTGCATAAGTCGGGAAACGCCCTATATTTGTAATTGGCTGGATTTCCGAAATTTTTCTTGAAGATTTATCATTTCTATGCAAAATACTGGGAAGGACGCTCCGATGAACCGGAACGTCCTTGCCTGTGTGTTGATTCCAGCCAACGAATAAAATTGTGACATCATCTTTATTGTCAACGGATCGGCTTCACCCGCAAATCCGAACACAAGGCAACGTCACCCGAACAAGGGGGGAAAACTCCCGCACAGGTTTTTCCCGCTAGGAGAAAGAACCGAGATGAAAAACGAATCGGCGAAAAAGAAAGAATCTAACGGAAAGGGCATCTTGCTAGACCCCGACCGCAAGAGCCCGCGGGCAGCAGAGTTCGAAGATAAACTGTCAGCGCTGATCGTGGGCCAGGAGCGTGCGGTGCGCCGCATGAGCGGGCTGTTCCAGATCTATCTGGCGGGAATGAATAATCCCACACGTCCGATCGGGACTATGCTCTTCCTGGGCCCGACCGGCTCCGGCAAGACGCGCGTCGTCGAGGCCGCTTCCGAGGTTTTGCTGAACGATCCCCACGCCGTCGTCAAGATCGATTGCGCCGAATTTCAGCACTCGCATGAGATCGCGAAACTGATCGGTTCGCCTCCCGGATATCTCGGCCATCGCGAGACATCGCCGATGCTGACCCAGGAAAACCTGGACAAAGCCCATACCGAGGATACCAAGCTGACCTTTGTCCTGTTCGACGAGATCGAGAAGGCTTCCGATTCGCTTTGGCAGCTTCTGCTCGGCATTCTCGACAAAGCTACACTGACGTTGGGCGACAACCGGCGGGTCGATTTTTCGAGAACAATTGTGATAATGACCTCGAACCTCGGTGCCCGCGAGATGTCCGAAATGATCTCAGGCGGTATCGGATTTGCCCCGACAAAACAGGGAACGCCGAAAGAAGATAACGAGATCGACACAAAGATCTATCGGACCGCACTCGAGGCGGCAAAACGCAAGTTTTCGCCCGAATTCATGAACCGCATCGACAAGGTCGTGGTCTTCAGAAGTCTCAAGGAACACCATCTGCGCCGCATTCTCGACATCGAATTGAGGGCCGTACAGGACCGCATCACTGAGTCGGCCGGCACCAAGTTCGTTTTCGAGTGTACGGATAAGGCAAAGGAATTCCTGCTCAGCGAGGGCATCGACCTGAAATACGGCGCACGCCACTTGAAACGGGCGATCGAACGCTTTCTCGTGTATTCGCTGTCGAACCTGGTGGCGACGCAGCAGCTCGAGACCGGTGACTTTGTGGTGGTCGACTACGACGCGAGCGGCGACAAGCTCACGTTCTCAAAACAGCCCGGAAAGATGATCATCAACGATTTGCCGGACGATGATATCGATGACACGCCGTTGTCCAAGTCGGACGCAGTCGGGCTGCCGATGCCTCAGGCCTCGGCCGCACCGCAAATGAGCAAGTCTAAAGGCGAGCAAACAGACAGTTAGCGGTCACCAGCAACACTCTGACAAAGGGACGGCCATTCGCGCGGTCCCTTTTTTATTCGACGAGCGGGGCGAACTCCCGATCGATATAGTCGCCTATCTCATCACGAACCCTTCGAAATACGGCAAGGCGTTCCTGGAATGTTCCCTCCGTGTCCGCCGGATCGTCGAACGCATGATGAACAAGCCGCGTCCTGGCCGGAAAATAAGGGCAGTTCTCCTTGGCGTTGTCGCAGACCGTCAGCACGTGATCGATCTCGGTATCGGCAAATTCTTCGACCGACTTCGACCTGTTGCCCGATATATCGATCCCGACCTCGCGCAAGGCCTCGATCGCCTCCGGCCGGACGACACTGGGCCTCGTCCCGGCGCTGACCACCTCAAAACGATCGCCGAGCTTCGCCCTCAACAACCCCTCCGCCATTTGCGAACGAGCGGAGTTTCCCGTACAAAGCACAAGTATCCGCGGCTTCGCTTCATCCATATCAAATGACCGCCTCCTTGAAATTTGACCGCTGCCTGAGCGCTACGCGAACCAACAAGATCAGCACCGGTACCTCGATCAGCGGCCCGATCACCGCTGCGAATGCCACGCCCGAATTTATGCCGAAAACCGCGATGGCGACAGCGATGCCAAGCTCGAAATTGTTTCCAGCCGCGGTAAATGCCAGCGAAGTGCTTTTCGGATAATCGGCACCCGCTTTTTTTGCGAGGTAGAATGCCGAGAAGAACATGATCACGAAATACAAGATCAATGGGATCGCGATGCGGACCACGTCGAAAGGGATCTCGACGATCAACTGGCCCTTGTAGCTGAACATCACGACGATCGTGAACAGCAGTGCGACAAGGGTAATGGGGCTGATCTTTGGAATGAACACCCTGTCATACCATTCGCGGCCCTTCGCCCGCAGCAGCACAAATCGCGTGATCATACCGGCAAAGAACGGGATCCCGAGATAAATGAGTACGCTCTCCGCGATCTGGCCGATACTAATATCAACCGCCGCTCCCGCCACACCGAACAGCGGCGGTAGGACAGTGACAAAGATATAAGCGTAAACGCTGTAAAAGAGTACCTGGAAAATGCTGTTGAATGCGACGAGGCCCGCGACGTATTCGTTATCGCCTTTCGCAAGATCATTCCATACGATCACCATAGCGATGCAGCGTGCGATGCCGATCATTATCAGCCCGATCATGTATTCGGGTTTGTCCGGAAGCAGCAGGACTGCCAGGCCGAACATCAACAGCGGGCCGATGATCCAGTTCTGTACCAGCGACAGAGCGAGTATCTTTGTATTGCGGAATACCGACGGGAGTTCCTCATACTTAACCTTTGCGAGCGGCGGATACATCATCAGGATAAGGCCGATCGCGATGGGCAGATTCGTCGTCCCAACCTGAAATTGGTTTATGAAGTCGGCCGTCCCCGGGATCAAATAGCCAAAGCCGACACCCAAAGCCATCGCCGCAAAGATCCACAGCGTCAAAAACCGATCGAGAAAAGAAAGCCTATTCACAGGATCTTGAGATTCAGATATGATTTCTGCCATAGGATTCAATATCAAATATGCCACGCGGCATATATATGCAAATACTTCGAGGTTAACTTTCGATCAGATCCATTTTTTTGTGCGTCAAGCATCCGTCAAATAGCAGATCGAAAACCGATCGCAATGCAGCGTTGGAGAGATCGCCGACAAGAAAGGCAGTGCATTCCAAAAGACTACCTTCGGCGCTAACGATCATAGACCGAAGGAATCTATATGAATGTTCTTGGCGTCAACTCCCCGCGTGATAATTGCCTCCATTACTCCGGGCATCATGATCGGAGGACCGGCAACATAAGCATCAGTTTCGTCGAACTGATGACCGCTGCTTAAGATAACTTCAGCCAATCTTCCAGAAACGGCTCGAATTCCCGAAGGAAGTTGGGGAAGCTCGCCCCGATCTATCGCCAGAGTGCATTCGAGCTGGGGTGCCTTGTCCTTCCAATCGATAAGGGTCCCGGTCTCGTAAATATCCGCCGCAGTGCCAAGACCCCAAAATAATTCCAGCCTTCGCTGGCTGTCGAGTTCTATCTGCTGGTCGATCAATGCTTTTATCGGCGCAAAACCCGTGCCTCCGGCTACAAAGAGCAAAGGCCGTTCGGGTAATGATCTCATCGTGAAATTTCCGCGCGGACCTCGAACCTGTATGACATCGCCCCTCATCAATTCCTCAAAGAGCCATACGCTTAACCTTCCACCCTCTACATATCTGATCTGAAGTTCGATGGATCCGTCATTTTGCGGAGCATTCCCGATGGAATATGCTCTCGGCAGCCACTCACCATTCGACGGAATGATCTCAACATACTGGCCCGGTATAAACTCGCAAAAACAATCGCCGGTCGTAATGGGTGTCAGCCGTAGCAACAGGGTCCTGTTATTAATTATTTCCTTTTCAGCGATCCGCATGCTAAGAACGCGATCCGGGTGGGGAATATTTCCCTGGTATTCCAACTGTTCCTTCCGTTGAACCAGATCGTCTTCGATAGCATGGTGAACCCCGGTTTGTGCTTCTAATGCAAAGATCGTGGAAATGGAAGGAAAGTGTATCGCGTTTGTCGGACAGGTGTTGGCACAGGTCGTACAACCGACCATGCAGTTGAGCGGATCCACCACAACTGCCTTTCGCAGCTCATAGTCATAACGGTAGACAAGCCTGCTGCACCCCGTCACGCATGTTCCGCAGCCAATACAGGCATCTTCATCAACTGTCGGATTCCAAACTATTGATTCACGGGGTATCCCGTGCCATGGTTTTGAAAATTTAGGATCAGGCATTTCAGTCCTCCACCGTTTGTTGAAACATCATTCAGGATCACAATATCCAGTTAAACAAATACCCCGAAATGATGATGCAGATCGTGACTATGCCGAAAAATATGGCAATGAGCTTTACAGTCATCACTTTTTTCAGCAGCATCGCCTCAGGTATTGAGAGCCCGACGACGGCCATCATAAAGGCAAGCGAAGTTCCGATCGGGATACCTTTGCTGACGAATACCTGAATCACTGGTACGATCCCCGTCGCGTTTGCGTACATGGGGACGCCCAGCACGACAGCAAGAGGAACGGCGTACCACGAATCTTTGCCGACATAGGCTTCAAAGAACCCCTCGGGAATATAACCGTGCATCGCGGCACCGATGGCGATGCCGATCAGAATGTATGGTGACACGCTCTTAACGATCCCGAACGCTTCGCGTGCGATCTCAGGCAACCGTTCGACAAACGTTTTTCTCTCCGCCACAAAAGCCTCGCGGTCAACCTCAGCTTCTTCCCACAGTTTATGCACCCAATCGGTCAGCAAATGTTCGAGCTTCAAACGATCCATCACAAAACCGCTTACGATGCCGAGAGTGATGCCTGTCGCAACATAGATCAACATTGTTTTGAGCCCGAATGACCCGAGCAGCACCGCGACTGCGACCTCATTCACAAGGGGCGAGGTCACAAGAAACGCAAACGTTACCCCGAGCGGTATGCCTCCGCGGACGAACCCAATAAACAGCGGCACCGACGAGCACGAGCAAAACGGCGTCGCCGCGCCGAAGGTCGAAGCCAAAAGATATTCGCCGCCGTACAGTTTATTTCTTGTGAGAAATGAACGGATCCGCTCGATCGGAAAGTAAGCATTGACGACGCCCATTATGAACGTGATCAAAAATAGCAGGATGACGATCTTTATCGTGTCATAGACAAAGAAGTTGAGAGCATCGCCAAGATGCGAACCCTGCGCGATCCCGAAAAGTCCGTAGATCAGCCAGTCGGCAAAGCTTTGTACCCAATCAAACAACTTTTTTCTCCGATAGTTCCACCGCTGCTCTCGTGGCGGCCGTTAGTACCGGACACCAAACCGGCGGGATCTGGGGATCCCTCTCACCCCTGGCTAGTCGTCTGAACCCCGGGCCTAGCTTTCGAAGATTAAAAACGCTCGCAACAAACATTATCGCCATGCCCAACATTACGGTCATCGCGACGACCAGAAAAGCGTGTGAGAAAGCCAAGGGCAATAGGGTCGTTAGAAGCCAGCCAATAGACAAGGAAATGAACATCCAAACCATACCAATGGTCAGGTAGGCCGGGACGTTCTCTTTTTGAAAAAGTGGATATCGTTTTTCGGGGCTCATCGAGTGTCTTTCCTTTAATTAGCAACAGGCACTGCCGTCGCTGTTAGGGCTATCGCAACATGACTGTTTGGCCTCCGCTACGGGTCCGCAGCAACTGCCGTTGGAGCTATCATCGAGGGCCGCCGGGTTGCCGATCGTCGGAAACCCCTTCTGTACCCAACGCTTCATGCCATGCTGCATATTCACGACCCGCAAATAGCCATGGTTTCGCAGAAAGTAAGTTGCCTTTAGGCTTCGGCCACCTCCCAAACAAACCATGACAATGTCCCGGTCCTTCGGTAATTCGGTGAACCGGTCTTCAAATTCGCTGAGTGGAATATTAACAATGTCCGGCACGTCGTAGGCGAGTCGCCTTACCTCATCTTTCTCTCGCACATCGACCAGCAAAGCTCCCTTGCGAATCCACTCCTGAGCTGTTGTCGGGCATATCTCGATCTCCATTGTTTTCGCTTCCATTGAATTCATCTCCTCACGTTATGAAAGTAGGTCTTTTACTTCGACCAAGGTCGGCACTCGTCCTTTGATCGTGATTTTCTCGTCGATAACCAGTACCGGTGTGGATAGAACGTTGTATTCCATTATCTTTTCGATGTCCTCTACCTTTTCGACCGTCGCTTCGATGCCCAATTTGGCTATGGAGCTATTCACGATGGCTTCCATTTGTTTGCATTTAGCACAACCAGTTCCAAGTATCTTGATCGTTCTCATGGTTCTACCTTCCCCCTTTCACAGATCGTTTTCGGTTCGACGCCTGAGGACGCCCTCTAGCGTTGTTCCCGGGGCAACCGTATTAAATACTGTGCCGAACTTTTTGACGTTATCGTGAAGCAACTCCAAGCGCTGATCCGACTCGTCGGTATCAACAATGATCTCGTATTTTATCGACTCCATCCGTGGCGGGACATCCTGACGAATCCCGTCGATCTTCACCTTTACCCCGCTCAGCGAAAACCTGAGAAGCGGCGTTACACGCTCAATGCCCTTTATCATGCAGGCCGTGACTGACGCCAACAAAAGCTCGGCGGGGTTGAACGCATCCGGATTCCCGGCCATGTCCGTGTCGAGAGCGATCTCAGCATTTTTGCATCGTGCAATACTTCCGTGTTCACCGATCCTTTCCGATTCGACGTGAAATGTCATCTTCGAGTCCTTCATAATTCACCTCCCGAGTGATCATCAGCGAGTAATCCCGATCGGGGTCGGCGGCGCACACATGCCCGCATCGTCGCCGACGCAGCAGTTGGAGCTTTCCGCGAGATTGTCCTCTTTAACTACGAAGACCTCCCATTCATTTCCGTCCGGGTCAGACACCCAAGTCTTATCCTGGATCGCATAGCAACAGTTAGTGTCCATCTCGTCGCGGGTGTAAAGGCCCCTTTGGTGCCAGAGCTCCCGCATCGCGAGAACGTCTTCCGTCGTTTCAACCTGAATTCCCATGTGCGAGAGTGCCCCGCGCTCCCCGAATGCGTTTTCGTTTAGAGTGAGATTCAGCGATGGGCTCTGAATGTCAAACTTCGCGTAGCCGGTCCGAACCTTGCTCGGCTGGATCCCAAACATCTTCGTGTAAAACACGATGCTTGATTCGACATTCCTGACGTTCAATGCCAGGTGCGGCTTCAGAATGTTTATTGTTCGGTTTTCCATTGATATTTAGATTTGGCGTTAGTTACGCATAAGCATAATTGTTAGGGCCATAGTATTCCTCTCAAACATTTATGTCAAGGCATAATTATCGTGGTATGATGAACACTGTGTTAGTTGAAGACAAATTCGATCATGAGTTGTTCTTTTCCGCACTTGCGGATCGGACGCGGCTTCGATTGCTGAACCTAATGAGGGGTCGCGAGGTCTGTGTTTGCTTTTTCGCCGAGACACTTGGTACCAATAATCCTAAGATCTCGCGGCACCTCGCGTATCTAAAACGAGCCTCATTGGTTATCGGCCGTCGAGAGGGCAAGTGGATGCACTATCGAATTAAACCGCCGAAGCACAAAAGGGCCGCAAAGGTCTTTGCGGCTACCCTGGATATGTTAAAGGATGATCCTCAAATGCAGGCCGACCGGGAAAGGCTCACAGGTGTCTGTGCACCGGCAATGATCTCGATCGGACGTCAGAAAGCGTAGGAAGACCAACTGGTCGTCCCCTTGCGACCGACTTCCCTGGTGAATGTGGGGGCCGCACCCGGGCCTTGCGTGGAATGCGGGCCGAGACCCTGACCGGAAAAAAACGCTGCAAGGCCCATCAACTAGCACAGCATGAAAATCGATCGCAGCGGGCGACGGCACCGATCGTCTGACTGCAACTCACAGACCCGATCCTCCTGTTGAGCAGAGCAAGATGAAGAAGCCCCACGACAAAGCTCCCGATCATGACCTGCAGTGCCATCGACTCGGCCAGCGTTCCGTAACTGCCCTGGACGGTGGCCGATGACAGGCTCCATGCCTCGACCGGCTTAGAGGCGAACAGGAACGCGAAGGACGCCACCTTCAAGATCGTCAGGATGACATGAAGCGAGTACTCGGCCGTCGAAAGGCCGCCGATCGAAGCCCGGCTATCGTTCTCGCTGAAAACGTCTGCGAGCTCCGTCGCGAGCGCGGCTAAAACAAAGAATACGCCTGCCCACAATGCCCAACCGCTGAAATTCTGATAGTAGAGAAAGAAGCCGACCGGGACCATTAGGAACGCGAACAGCATATGAAGCTTGTGCTCGTAACGCGATTCCGGACGCGTGTGAAGCTTGTACTTCCAGATATGAAAGTAGAACAGATCTACGGCACCGAGCAGCATGAATAGGTTAAGAAAGACAAAACTTGCGATGACCAAATGTTCCATTGTTGATACCCTCCACTATCCTAACGCGTCATATATGTCCTGACATATATCATCAATATTTTCAATTCCGACAGAAATTCTCAGCAATCCTTCGGATACCCCAGCGGCTGCCCTTTCCTCCGGTGAAAGTGTTGCGTGGGTCATAAGGGCGACCGGCTGGACAAGCGTTTCTACGCCGCCTAACGAGGTGGCAAAGGTGCATACCTTTAGGTTGTTGACCAGAGATCTCGCGGCGTCCGACGTTCCCACATCGGCGGCGACCATCCCGCCGAATCCTCGCATTTGCCGTTTGGCGATGTCATGATTCTGGTGATCATCGAGCCCCGGATAAAAGACGGCCGAGATCTTCGGGTGCTCCGACAACATATGTGCTAATACAGATGCGTTGGAATTATGACGCTCCATTCGAAGCCCGAGGGTCTTGATACCGCGAAGCACCAGCCACGCGACCTGCGGAGCGATATTCCCTCCATAGAGCTTCGCCGCTCCGTGCCGGGCCTTTTCGACCAGGTCCCGCCGCCCGACCATTACGCCGGCCGTTAGGTCGCTGTGTCCGCCCAGATATTTTGTGGCGCTGTGGATCACCAGGTCTGCACCGAGTTCCAGCGGCCGCTGGTTGAACGGTGTCGCAAAGGTATTGTCAACGACCGTCGCCACGCCGGCCTTTTTTCCCATCGCCGCGACCTCGGCGATATCCGTGATCCTGACAAGCGGGTTAGAGGGCGATTCGATCCAAACCATCCTGGTGTTAGGACGGAGGGCAGAGGCGTAGGCTTCTGCGTTCGCGGCATCTACGAACGTCGTCTCGATACCGAAAGCCTCGCCGATATGCTTTAGGAAATTCGTGGTCGTCGAATACATCGACTTGGGAGCGATAATGTGATCGCCCGAGCCGACGAGCGTAAAAGCCGCGGCGGACACCGCGGCCATACCGGATGCGAACGCGAGAGCATCGTCGCCGTTTTCGAGTTCGGCCATTGCTCTTTCGAGCCCCGCTACGGTCGGGTTGCCCAGCCGGCCGTAAAAATAACCTTCTTTCTCATAGTTATGGATTGCTATTCCGTCATCGGCATCCTTGAAGGCGAAGACCGAAGCGCTGTATATCGGCACCGAAACAGCACCGTGATCAGCCAGTCGATCTTCGCCCGCGTGGACCGAAAGCGTGAAAAACGATTCGTCCTTCATTCGTCTGTTACTCCATTAGCAGCAAGGTGAATTTGTCGCTGCAATGGTAGATGCTTTCTGGTTCGGTGTGCAACAGGCCGACGTTGAAAGCGGGCTTGCTTCCGTTAGTTCTGCGTGGCTGACCTTGTCGCCGCAGTCGCAAGCGTTCGCTGCGGGCTCGGTATTCTCCAGAACAACGAAGACCTCCCATTCATTTCCGTCCGGATCTCTTGCCCACGTCTTGTCCTGCAATGCGTAGCAGCAGTCGACCTTCATCTCATCAACGGTCAAAAGTCCGGATCCGATCCACCGCTCGCGCGTTTTGAGCACATCGTCGGTCGATTCGACCTGTATCCCGAGGTGCGACAACGTTCCGCCTTCTGTGTAGGCGACCTCGTTCAAAACGAAGTTGATAGGCGGGTTCTGGACGTCGAACTTCGCGTATCCGAAACGCGGCTTTTCGCTCGACTCACCGTGTTGATCTTTGACGATCGAATGAGTCGTCGTATTGCCCTTGATGAACTTCACGGGTTCTATCCCGAAAAGCTTCTTGTAGAAATCGACACTTGCCTCTACGTTCCTTACGTTAAGAGAGATATGCGGTTTGAGTGCTTTGATTGACATTAGAATGGCTCCTTTTCTGAAATCATATACGCTTCCACATATATGTTAAAGCGAATATATCCTCCCAATCGTATATTGTCAACAAATAATTTCAATTTTGTGATAATATTTTCGCATGAGCGAGCTCAAGTACCTTCAAGATATGGAATCTCTTTTCATGGCCCTGGCGGATAAGACACGCCTCAGGCTTTTGAACCTGATGACGGAAGATGAGGTCTGTGTATGTTTTTTTACAGAGGTTCTGGGTGACAGCCAGCCCAAGATATCGCGGCACCTGGCTTATCTGAGGAATGCCGATCTGGTGCAGGCAAGACGCGACGGCAAGTGGATGCACTATTCGATAAAGTGGCCTGATGATGCGGGGATGCGCTCGATCTTGCAGAGTACTCTGAACGCCTTAGAGGAAAACCGTGAAATGCAGATAGATAAGGCAACCTATAAGAACGTCTGCTGTACTCCGGAGCTCTTGGTCCAGATCGCGAAGACGCCGATCGATTTCATATCACCACAAACGAATATGTCGGAGGCTTCGGAAAGAGCAGCGGCACCGGCTCACAATGAATTGGACGAGTTCCTGCTTTGATCGCGGCCAGAAAATGGACAATGCCTGCAGCCGTTCTCGCAGCAGTATCCACGTTTCCTAAGGAAAGCCGCAGTCAGCACCATTAGGCCATTCTCAAAATAGAAATCGACGCCTTCGACAAGCCTGGGAGGCGTTTCGCTTTGTATGGATATATCTTCGCTCATCCGATCACCTCATTTCCGGCGCTTGCGGGAGTGGTTCTGATCTATACAGTGCGAGGAATTCCTTATTTCCCTCGGCTCCGGTGATGGGCGATCCGATCACGCCAGATGGGCTCAGGCCGTGTTTCGACGCAGAGACATTCACCTCTTCGATGACCCGTTGATGCTTTTCCGGTTCGCGAACGATGCCGCCTTTTCCGACCTCGCCCTTCCCCACCTCGAACTGAGGCTTGATAAGGATAATGACGCGGCCGCCGGACGTCAGAAGTGGGGGAAGTGCCGGAATGATCTTCGTGACGGATATGAACGAGACATCGATCACGATCAGGTCGAACAACGATCCAAAGTCATCCGGTTTCAGATTTCGGGCGTTGGTCCTTTCCCTCACCTCGACCCTCGGATCGGTCCGCAGACGCCAGACAAGCTGATTTGTCCCGGCGTCGATCGTGACCACTTTTTCGGCGCCGTGCTGCAGAAGGCAATCGGTAAAGCCGCCCGTTGACGCTCCGATATCAAGGCATGTCAGGCCAGCCGGGTCTACATTGAACTCACGCAAAGCCGCCTCGAGCTTTAGCCCTCCGCGGCTGGCGAATCGTGATTCGGGCGATTCTCCTTTGATGCGAATGACACGGTCGGGAGCGAAGGCCTCCGAAGGCTTTCCGACCCGCTGTTCGTCGACCAGCACGACGCCCGCCATCACCATCGCCTGTGCCTTCGACCGCGACCCGGCAAGGCCGCGATCGACGAGCAGTTTGTCGATGCGTTCTTTCTGCATCAGAGAGAAAACTTCTGTCCCTGCGTGGCGACTGAAAAGCCCTTTCTTCTCACCTCGGCCAGCTTTGACCTATTGCCCTGAACAAGCGGGTTGCTGTGATTGAAATGGATGAAGTTCACCTTTGCCCTGTCGGCGGGCGTGAGGTCTTTCAGAAGCAGCATCGTTTCGGTCACGAACGGATGCGGAACCTCGGCCATTGGGCGAGCGATCTCGCCGTCCGCGTAAAACGTGCCGTCGATAAGAAGAACATCGGCCGCCCTTACTACGTCGGTGAGCGGTGTCGCCCATTTTTCCCATTTGTCGATATCGGGGATGAATACAAGCGTGGTTTTGCCGGACCTAATACGAAAGCCGACGGTCTCAGAAAACTCGTCGCGATGCGGCACCAGGAAAGCCTCGACCGCGAGGGCCGGCGTCAGATCTACGGCGACGCCATCGTTGAGTTCGGAAATGGAAATGTTTTTCTGCGAGACGAGCTGCGACCAAGGGGCATTCGTCTCCAGCATCCGCTTCATCCGCGGCATCGCGTAGACCCGAATGTCTTTTGTACCCATCGATTCGCGGCCCAGATACATAAGCCCTGTATAGTGCCCGATATGAGCGTGAGTAAGAAAAATTCCGTCGAGGCGATTCGAACGGTCGCGGGTCCGATCCTTGAGCAATTCGAACTGCGCTGGCAGATCGGGTGTCGCATCAAATATCCACCGGCCGCCAGTTTCAGGGTCAACGAGGGCGATGGACGCGACCATCCGCCGCGATCGCCTGTCGGCCCAGGCCTTTCGACAAAACGGCGAATCGCAGCCCATTTGCGGTACACCGGCATCCTGACCCACGCCGAGCACGACGACGTATGGCCGGGCGCCGTTGGCCGCGGCATACATCGTCGCGACCGCGGCAAGGACAAGAATCACTCTTCTCATTTTTCACCAAACGGGAAAGTGTTATTCTAAGCAAAATGGCAGCCGAAACAAAGATGTCCGCATTCGCGAAATTCGCGTGGTTCACACTCGGCTACAATATGCTCGTTATTTTGTGGGGCGTATTCCTGCGGGCGTCAAAATCAGGCGATGGCTGCGGCGAACATTGGCTGACCTGCAACGGAGAGCTAATTCCGTCGGCCCCGCAATTCAAGACCGTCATCGAGTTCTCACATCGCATGACGACGGCCGTTGACGGCCTCATAATGCTCGTCCTGCTCGGGTGGGCGATAAAGATCTGGCGTGAAAAGCAAAGCCTGCAGAGCCGTCAGGTCTTGTATGCAGCCATCGGTTCATTCATTTTCGTGATCACCGAGGCAGCGGTCGGGGCCGGTCTGGTGCTTACGGGTAACACGGCAGAAGCGGTAACGGACGTCCGCCCATTATGGGCGATGGGCCACCTCATAAACACTTTCATTCTGCTCGGATTTCTGACAATGACGGCGTGGTATGCGACCCGCGAGAGGCGCTATCTGCCGGGCATCAGCATCGGCGTTGCGGTTCTGATCGGGCTAGGGGTCGCCGCGCTTCTCATCGTCGGGTTGAGCGGATCGCTCGCCGCCCTCAGTAATATGCTGTTTCCGTCGGGTTCGCTGGCCGAGGGTCTGGCCAAAGACCTCAACCCAACGTCAAACCTTATCCTGAGGCTGCGCCTGAGTCATCCCATAATGTCGGTCCTCACGAGTGTTTATCTGATCTTTCTCGCAGGTGTGCTCAGTTCGCGGTCGCCTAAAGATCGGAATTTGAAGCGATGGTCAAACGTTGTGTCGATCCTCGTGATCGTCCAGGTGATCTTTGGCGGGGCGACGCTGCTTTCGCTCGGGCCGATCGTAATGCAGCTTGGCCATCTGATCTTGGCGGATGCGGTGTGGGCGTCATTCGTTCTGCTCATCGCCTCGTTTCTATACACAAATGGCCCGCGCCTCGCCAAGCGACGGAGCGAGGTCGGCATTCCGGACTAGTGGCTTCCTTTTGACATTGACAGCGACGCTCTTCACCCGTCGCGGCCGAGCTCTTCTAGCGTGCTTTGAAGTTCACAGAGCTTTGCATCGAGAATCTTCGCATCCCCATCTTTTGGGACGTGGATCGGCTTTGCATAGATCGAACGCGCCCGCGTGAATGGCCGCGGTATCTGCAGCCTGTCCCAACTCTTCAATTGCCAGTAGTGCTCGCACTCCACGGTAAAAGGCAGGATCGGATTCCCGGTCTTTTTTGCGAGCAACACCGGACCGCTCTTTGCGCGGTACCGCGGACCGCGCGGCCCGTCGACCGTGAATGCGGCGGGCAGACCCATACGCATCGCTCTGATCATCTCGATCAGGCCGCGAACTCCGCCCCGGCTCGACGAACCGCGGACCGTCCCCATACCGAATCGCGTCAGAAACCGCGCGATGTATTCGCCGTCAAAGCTTTGCGACGTCAGGACCACGATCCCGCGGCCGCGCAGAAAGTACGTTCCGGCAAATATCCGGTCGTGCCAGAGTGCATAAATCGGCACGTGTCCCGCTCGTTCGATGGCTGTCAGGTTGTCGGCTCCGGAGACTTCGAACCGCAACGTCGCACCGATCGCGCGGATCAGCGTGTAGAACGCGACATCGGCGATCCGGATAAGGATCCGTTTCTTCAGGGGATACGCGCTTAGATCGGCACGGCCATACACCGTCGGGAATCGTTCGCGCATTGATGGTAAAAGAGAAGCCAGATGGGTTATTATGGTGCAACTACGCGGTTGAATCCAGCGTACATAACCGTAGCGCAGTAATTGCGCAATATGCAGCGACAGATCCTGATCATAGACGACCATGACGATATGGCCACCTCGCTAGAGGAGGTCTTTACCGCTATTGGGCATAATGTCCGGGTGGTCGAGAACAGAAGGGATGCTCTCGCGATCGATGATATCGAGGCATACGATCTCGTCGTTACGGACCTTGACGTCGAACCTTCCGCGGGTTTTTCCCCTAATGGACATACGCCGGTCTGCCTTCCCGAGACGATCATCGCGAACGTCGGCGAGCACGTCAAAGCATTCAAACTCTGCGCCGCCAATTTCCGCAGGGACGAGTTCAACGAGGATGAACTGAAAGACCTCGTGGCTACCATCCTCGACTACAAGATCCGATACGTCGATAAGAAGGATTATGTGCAGGACCTGCACGAAAATATCCAGTTCGAACTTCCAAGTGCTCTCTCACTTATGCACATCGTGCTCGAATATCTGATGAAACGTGTCGAGAAACTGGGCGTCATAAAGCCGGAGAAGTCGAATTTGTTCGTCGCACTGGACGAGGCATTCGTTAACGCCGTAAAACACGGCAACAAGTTTGACGCTCAAAAGCTCGTCCGGATCTCGGCCGAGGTCTCAAGCAAAGAAGCCCGCTTTACGATCGAGGACGAAGGAGAGGGATTTGACGTGAACTCCATTCCTGACCCGCTCGATCCCGCCAATCTATTCAAAGCCTCCGGACGCGGTGTCCTCTTCATCTACAACATAATGGACGAAGTAAAGTACAACGATCGCGGCAATCGACTCACGATGGTGAAGAAAACCGAGCCGGCTGAACCGAGTGCCTGAAGAGTCCATTAGAACCCGCCAAATCTTGATAGACGATGTCGAATTGGCGAAGAGGGCGTTCGAACTGCTCCAGTTGACCGTTGTCGATTTCGATATGGTTTGTGCGGCCAAGGCTGCCGAGCTCCGGCCGCCGACCAGGAAAATGGGCCTGTCCCTCGGCGACCGAAGCTGTCTGGCACTTTCAATGATCCAAAATGCGACCGCAATAACCGCCGACCGCGACTGGAAGAAGCTCACATTTTGCCCGATCGAAGTAATTCGCTAGTTTGGCGAGCGATCTACCGGCCTGCTTCCTGGGACAATGCTTTCCGGATCTCATCGACCGTCGGCCGCTTCTTATAATCCATCGATACATTCGCCCAGACGACCTTTTGATCGATATCTAAAATGAAGATCGACGCGCGGGGGATGCCGTCCACTTCCTGGCCCGCGTAGGTCGGATCATACACGCCGAAGGCGTCCACGGTCTTGCTTCCCGGATCCGACAGCAGTGCGAAAGGGATCTCGCCCTTGCCGTCTTTGGCTACCTTTGCCTTCGTCTCCTTTAGCCGGTTGATGGGATCTGGGCTTATGGCCAGGATCGTAAAGCCCTCTTGTTTCAGGGCCCGCAGATCGGCCAGCTGACGAACGCAAAATGGACACCAATAGGCTCGGTAGAAGACGATGACCTTCGTACCTTTTATTGCCGAAAGCTGCACGGTCTTGCCGCTGTCGTCGACGAGCGAAAAGTCCGGCGCCGACTCACCCACCATTAGGGCGTCGGTCCGCGACCGCTCCGACATCGTCGGTTTATTGGGCGCTTGGGCGAGAGCGGCAAAAGCGAGCAGGCACACGAGCATTGCGGCGGAGGTAAGATCTTTCATCATATCGACTATAATTCCCCTTTCGAACAATTGTATTCCATTCCATCACCAGATCTGAAATTTCCCGCATACACCCGATGCGGTTATTTGAAGGCTTTTCCTTATAATCAAACTATGAAGGTAACGATCGGGCAGATCAACACCACGAATGGCGATATCGACGGGAACGTCGCAAAGATCATAGCGGCGATAGAGAAAGCGAAGGCCGACGGCTCCGACCTGATCGTCTTTCCTGAGGTGACAACGCACGGCTACACCTCGCAGGACTGGTTTCAGGACCCGGACATCATAGATCGTGCGCTTGACCCGCTCGAGAAGATATTACCGGCGACGAAGGGCATCGCCGCCGTTGTCGGCGTGATCAGGCGAAATTTCGACAACGACGGGCGCCGGATATATAACTCGGCGGCCGTGATCAGCGACGGCGAGCTGCTCGGCTTCGCCGATAAAACGCTGCTCCCGGAGTACGACGTCTTTGACGATCCGCGATGGTTCGAGCCGTTTCACGGGCGCAGCCGGCATCTGTTCGAGATCGCAGGCAAGAAGGTGGGCGTGGTCGTGTGTGAGGATTTTTGGAACGATAAGACCTTTTGGCGGGACAGGCTTTACGACAAAGACCCGACCGATGAGGTGATCGACCTAGGCGCCGAACTGGTCGTCTCGATAAATGCCTCGCCGTACAACAAAGGCAAGATCAGGCTCCGATGCGAAATGGTCGCACATCGGGCCAAAGCGAATCGTGTTCCGATCGTTTTCGTCAATCTCGTCGGCGGCAACGACGGCATCATCTTCGACGGGGCGAGCCTGATCGCCGATGAAGAGGGCGACATCATTCTGCAGGCGGCTGCCTTTGAAGAATTCGTCGAGACCGTAGAACTCGACCGCCGCGAACCGGATGCACGCGGGATAACGGGCGGCGAGGTCGAGGCGATACACGATGCGCTGGTGCTCGGCATACGCGATTACGCGAGAAAGAACAATTTTAGCCGCGTCGTGCTCGGTCTGTCCGGCGGTATAGATTCGACGTTGGTCGCCGCTCTCGCATGCGAAGCGATCGGACCGGAGAACGTGCTCTGCGTAATGATGCCGTCGCCTTTCTCGTCCGAAGGTTCGGTAAAGGACTCGGAAGAGCTTGTCCGCAATCTTGGCTGCGAGAGCCGCATCGAGCCGATCTCCGACGCTTTCAATGTACTGGTGGACCAACTGAACTTGCGCGTGCCGACAAAAGGCGGTGAGTCGCTTGCCGCGGAGAATATCCAATCGCGCCTTCGCGGCGTGATACTGATGGCCATTTCGAATTCCGAAGGCAGGCTGCTGCTTTCGACCGGCAACAAGAGCGAGCTTGCCGTCGGCTACTGCACCCTCTATGGTGATACGAACGGCGGCCTTGCGGTCCTCGGCGACGTGCTCAAGACCGAGGTCTGGCAGATCGCGAGATATATAAACGAGCGTGTCGGCAGCCCGCACGTAAGTAAGGGCTCCCCAGCCCGATCGGCCCTTGGGCCCGACGCAAACGAGCCGACGCTCGAGGCGGAAACCCGACGGGTAGGGAGGGTGTCGAACGAAGTGATACCGGTAAGAATAATTGAAAAGAAACCCTCCGCCGAGCTCGCTCCGAACCAGTTCGATCAGGACAGCCTGCCGCCATACGAGTTGATGGATCCGATCCTGAGAATGTATTTCGAGCAAAAGGCTTCGCCTGCCGAGATAGTCGCCGCGGGCAATGATCCTGACCTCGTATATTCACTGCTCAACAAGGTCGAGCACCCCGCTAACGAATTCAAGCGGCAGCAGTTGCCACCGACGCTCATCATCTCAAAGAACGCCATCGGCATAGGGCGCCGGCGGCCGATCACGCATAAGTATCGAAGAGTGCAGGGTTGACCCATCAATCCTGGAGCGGTTCAAGAGCTACTACCGCGATCTGTTCGGGGTCAGCAAGTGGTCTAAATTCTCTGCAAGTTATATTTCAAACTCCGTTCAAATAAACAACAGCGAATGCTGGCGAGTTAATTTGAGCGGAGTTTTTTTATATGGTCAAGTTTGATAGCCCGTTGGAGAATCTTAAGATAGCGAGCCCGTGCTCAGCGGATTGGAACGCGATGGCCGGCGACGAGCGAAAGCGTTTTTGCGGGGATTGTAAGCTTAATGTTTACAACCTTTCCGGAATGACGAAGTACGACGCCGAAAACCTCCTTCGTCTCTCTGAGGGCCGCCTATGCGTACGCTACTTTCAACGCCCGGACGGTTCGATCCTGACGCAGGACTGCCCCGTGGGCTGGGCCAGGGTAAAGCAAAAGCTGTCGGTCGCCGCCGCGGCCGCATTCGGCCTCTTCATAACACTTTTTGGCGGGATGCTCGCCGCAGCATCCTTCGGCCGAAAGATCGACATCGGAAAGAGGATCCCGATCCCATTCGTCACGCCGACCCCTAAATATGAGTTGATGGGAGCGATCGCGATGCCGACGCCAAAGGCCTCGCCGTCACCGACCCCTAAACAGAACGTGAAAATGGGAAAATATCTCCCCGCGATCGACAAGGACCTTCGCGAAAGAGTATTGAACTCTGCAGAAAATTAAGAGCGGCCCGCTAGTGGCTCAATCCTTAACGTAGTAACCCTGGCGTGCACGAAGCTTGTTGCCGCCGGGGTTAGCCAGCGTAACATTCAGCTTCACGAACCTGCCCCCAGGATACTCGGCATCGGAATAATATTGGACCAGGTATTGAGCCCGCAGCTCATTTGCAAGTTGCCTGAAGATGGTCTCGAGCGTCGCCGCGTTGCGCTTCATATTGCCCGAGTTCATCAATGTGTCCTTGGTATCGATCGGCAGAAACTTGGGCAAAAAGGCGGTGCCGCCGGTTTCGCCCGCAAACTTCTCCATATTCTCCTGGCCGAAGAGGCTCATCTTGTTCAATTGATATGAGCTTCCCGCCGGGTTGATCGAATAGAAGACCGTGTCGGCATCCTGCAATGACCGCATTATGCGAACCCTTTCTTTCAAGCTTGCCTCGTTGCGATTATTGACCGTGAGCTGATAGAGGGCCTTATTGTCCAGCTCGTTTATCTTCGAGCCTGCCTTTTTGTACCCGTCCTGAATGGCCTTTGCGATACGCGAACTATTGGTGTCTTCGCCGTCGGAGATGACCACGATCACGCGACGCGTGCCTGAAGGTGCATTCCTGGCAAGATATTGTGCGGCTGCGGCCACGGAGTCATAGAACGCAGTGAATTGTTTCGTCGGCTCGATGGACCGGACGGAGACGATAGCCTTATCCGCCGTGTCGCGAGCGGCGACCAGTGTCGGTTCCGCACCGATGGTGAATATCGTGGCTCGATCGGTCGGCTTCAAGACGTCCTGTAAAAATTTCGCCGCGGTTTCCTGTTGAAACTTGAACATTGAGTCGGTACTCGCCGAAACATCAAAAAGCAGCGCGATCTCAAGCGGAACGGTATCCGCGTTTCCGACGTTATCGACTTCCTGCCGCCTTCCCTCTTCGACGACATTAAAATCGCGTTTCCCCAGGTTGGTGACCGGGTTGCCGGCAGGATCCGTCACCGAGACAGGAATCACCACAAGCCGCGAATCGATCTTTATCTCTTCGCCTTCAGACGACAAAGGCTTTGGGGTCGGGGTCGCTGTCTGCGAGAACGAGGTAGTAAAGAGAACGCCGAGGGATAGAATAATGCCAAGAACGTGCGGACGTATTTTCATTGCGGTGGTCCTACTGGGGGCAAGGATCTGGGGAGCGGGATTGGAACAGAACAAAGAGAGTGAATCATGTGCGATGTCGATCCACTCTCTTTGATTCATTTAAGGAGCAAATTAGTTGCCGTTATCTGTCGTATCGGCTACGGGGCGAACCTCGACATTCTGGTTCAACCCGCGGCTGACAAGCAATTTGACCTCAACGCGGCGGTTCGCTTCGCGGCCTTCACGGGTCGTATTGTCCGCTACTGCCTGAAGTTCGCCAAAGCCGAACGAGGTGCCGATCCTGCGGAGCGGGATGTTGTGCGTCTCGACCAGATAATTGATGACCGAACGTGCACGATTCTCACTCAATCGCTTGTTGTGGGCAGCACTGCCCTCAGCAGACGCGAATCCGGTGATCTCGATGGTGTAACCCTTGAGCGACATCGCGGCCTGTGCGATCGAATCGAGCGTCGTCTTTGCCTCCGGCGAGAGCACCGAACTATTCACGCGGAAATTTACGGTCTCAGCCGATTGAACGACATAGTCATCAAGAGCAGAGATACGCTGGTTGGTCGCATTTACGCCGGCCACCGCCGCATCTGCCGTTTCCTGTGCCGCCTTGGCACCGCCGCGAGCGGCGTTCGAGATCGCCATCAGCTCATCGATCTGGCCCGAGATGCGTTGTGCATTCTGCTCCTGGGCCGTAAGCCGCTCTTCGGCCGGGGTTACCCGGCTGTCGATCGACTGTGCGACCTTGAAATCATCCTTATCAAATCGGATCTTCGAAGCCGCAAGGCTGCCCGCGTTATCGCCGCGGCCTTCGACTTCCATATAGAGTCCGCGGACGATCTGGGTGCTCGCGATGCGGTCGCCGCCGCCGAACCAGCCACCCTTCGTCTTGATGCTGCTTTCCGGAGAAACAACTACGCGAGTGTCAACCCCAGTGGTGTCGCGAATGATGAACGACTGATCGTCATCTTTCGCTACGACCGCACCTTTGATCTTGTACTTCTGGCCCGCCGTCAGCGAACGAACCTGCGCATCCTGCGCGAACACAGCGACCGCACCAATAGCGACCGCCAAAAAGATTCCCGTAAATTTTTTCAACATAATTGAACTCCTCGCGAACTATACAAAATAATCCGAAATCGCACTTATAGACGTTTGGTTGAAAACTAGCGTTGTATCAAATCCGATCACCGATCCCTCAAAAGTTCTGCTATCAACTGTCCCAAACTCGAAATGCGTAAATCGCTCGAACCAATCCAAACAAGTTCTATGCCATGATTTTCTCGAATTGCAAGGTGGAGACTTAAACCCTTTCTATACTGCTAGTTACATCTTGTATGGAATCAGAGTCGGCAGATCCTGCGTACGCTTTAGATACAGTTTACGTGAGATCGAGGTCAATTTTCGTCCGATTTTATTGCATCGGGGAAATTGAGGGAGGCTCGGTGACAAAAAACCTAATGTACTGGATGAATTATTACATAAGAACATCCAGAATTAAAAGACTTTTCTTCGATTCGGTCAAAGAGAGAGATCTGCCGTTTCGAGGTGCTCCTTCATATACGCGAGGAATCTTTCTGCATCAGCACCGTCCACGATGCGGTGATCGTAAGTAAGCGCGAAATAGGCCATCTGCCGGATCGCGATGTAATCGTCGCCATCCGGAGATGTGAAGACCTTGGGCCTTTTTTCGATCGTACCGACGCAAAGAATGGCAACCTGCGGCTGGTTTATGATCGGCGTGCCGAAGAGTCCGCCAAAGACGCCTGGGTTCGTGATCGTGAAGGTACCGCCTGTAACCTCATCGGGGCTGAGCTTTTTGGTGCGGGCACGATCCGCGAGGTCGTTGGCGGTCAGTGCCAGCCCGGAAAGCGACAGTGTATCGGCCTTTCGAATGACGGGCACGATAAGGCCCCAATCGAGAGCTACGGCCATACCCAAATTAATATCGCCCTTGTAGACGATGTTGTCGCCGTCCACCTGTGCATTCACGACGGGAAACTTGCGGATCGCATTTGTAACGGCCTGGAAAATGAACGGCATATAGGTCAGCTTCGTTCCGTAGCGGGACTGGAACTCGGCCTTGTTCCGGTCGCGGAACTTGGCGACATTCGTCATATCGATCTCGTAGACGCTTGTGACGTGAGCCGAGGTCTGCTTGGAAAATGTCATGTGCTCGGCGATCTTTTTGCGCATCACCGACATTTTCTCGACTCGGTCGCCGACAGAAGCGGTCACCGGTGCGGGTTTGAACTCGGCCCTGGCTGCGGGCTGAGAAGCTGTGGGCTGAGAAGCTGCGGGCGCCGATGAACCCTTGACGAGCAGGTCCTGCGGACGAAGCGCGGCTCCGGTCTCCAGATAAGACAAAATGTCATTTTTTGTGACGCGGCCGCTAAGGCCCGATCCGGGAATTCGCGAAAGGTCGACACCGTGTTCCTTCGCAATATTGCGAACGAGCGGGCTGCTTTTGGTACGGCGTAGATCTTCGACGGTGCTGCTGCCGTTTCCTGCAGCGGCCCTTGCGGCGGCAGCCGGTTCGGCCTGCGGCCTGGTTTCGGAGACGGGGGGTGCAGCGGCTGATACAGAGGGCTTTGGCACGTTTCGGGCCGGTGCGGCGGCGGCTGCGGCACCATCGGCGCCTACAAGCGCAAGGACGGCTCCGACCTCGACGGTCTCACCTTCGTTTACGTTAATGGCTAGTAATTTCCCAGCCGCGGGCGACGGCACCTCGGCATCCACCTTGTCGGTCGAGATCTCGAGCAGCGGTTCGTCCTTTTCGATCGTATCGCCGACCGACTTGAGCCATTTCGATACGGTGCCTTCGGTGATCGATTCGCCCATCTGCGGCATCACGACCTCGGCCGCATCGCCAACCTGCGGAACTGGGGCCGCTGACTGCGGAGTTTCTGCGATCGGTGCGGCGACGGCGTCCGCGATGATCGCCGGCGCCGGAACATCTTCAGCCTCGATCGGAGCAGGTTGAGCTTCAGTCTTGGGGCTTTGCGACTCGGGACTCGCCGAGGCAACCTCGCCTTCGGCGCCGATCATGGCGAGGACCGTCCCGACCTCGACCGTTTCGCCTTCCTGATGGCGAATTTCCAAAAGCGTGCCGGCGGATGGCGACGGCACCTCGGCATCGACCTTGTCGGTCGAGATCTCAAGTATCGCCTCGTCCTTTTCGATCTTGTCCCCGACGGCTTTAAGCCATTTGGAGACGGTCCCTTCGGTTATGGACTCGCCCATCTGCGGCATCACGACTTCTACGCTCATAAGTGCTCCGTTGTGGTATAAGTGGGAATTATACTGTGCAAATTCAAACTATTAGAATACAAGAAATTCAGGGCAAAGAAAAAGCCATTGCCGCTCGGGAGTTTCAGCTTTAACCGGCCTCGCGTTTCGTCAAGACATTTTGCGGCAGCAATTCACCTCCTAGACAGGTGGAACTTCTGAACGTTTGCGGATAAAGCCCTCGATCCGATCGAGGCCGTGCACGGATGCGGGGATCAGGAAGGCGTCGCCGTTCTTGAGGCCCACCGAAAGCCCGCCCTCGGCCCGTTTGCTCACTGTGGCGATCTCAGCCCACGCTGTCGTCCGCTCTCGATAGACGATCCCGTTCGAATAGATGCTCACGGCGTTTCGCTTCTGGATCCACCAGCCTATCAGCGTAAATAGCGAGACGACGAGAAACGCCGCCGCCAGAAAAAAGTATTGGAAACTCTGCCAGATCAAAAAGAAGAGAAGGGTAAGGAGAAAAAAGAAAAGCGAGAGCGCCGCGACAATTGCGGCACGCTGCAGATAGTGCGGCGAAGTTCCGTGAATGGCGACAAGTTTTCCGAGAGAGACGGGCCGTTCCGACATCGTATATGCGGTCAGCCCGCCCGGGTCGGGTCGATCATAGCGCGAACCTCAGAGATGCGATTCGCCGGGAAACCGCTCTCGCGGGCATGTTCCTCGATCAATTCCTGGTTCGGAGCGGTATAGATACAGTACACCTTGTCTCCAGTCACGTAACTGTGGATCCACTGGATCTCGGCACCGAGCTTGTTGAGTACACTGCAAGATCTCTGTGAGGCCGACATCAGATCGTCGGCCGTCATATCGCCGGCCCCTGGAATGTCGCGTTCGATAACGAATTTTGGCATCGGATGCTCCTTATATTCGATCTTGTGAATTACCGAATTTGCCGTAAATGTCAGATAATATCAAACATTGTACTTCTATTTCTGGAAATCCTTGCGACAACAAACACGAAATCTTATGAGATCAAAACGCATTCTCGCCGCGCTCCTTTTCGCTTTCGTTTCTACGGCTCTTTCGATCGGGGCTCAGACGCCGGCTCGCCTTTCGAATGAAGATTACGCCCGTGCAGAAAAAATGTTGTCTTACAACACTGCCCCACTGGTCGACCGCGCGAACGTGCGGCCGACCTGGCTCGACGACGGCCGATTTTGGTATCAGGTGCTGACGCCCACGGGCCGCGAATTCGTACTGGTTGACCCCGCTTCCGGAACCAAGAAGGCCGGCCAGAGCCTTAGCGAACTGGGGCTCCCCGCGGCCCCGGCGGGTGGCGGGCCCGGAAGATTCGGCGGGGGAAATGCGGTGCGTTCGCCAGATGGATCGAAGGAGGTCTTCATAAAAGATTGGAATCTGTGGGTCCGCGACATCGGAACGAAAAAAGAGACCCAGTTGACCAACGACGGGATCAAGGATTTTGGCTACGCGACCGACAACGCCGGATGGAAACACAGCGATCGCGCGATCGTCCTTTGGTCGCCCGACTCGAAAAAGGTCGCGACGTTTCAACAGGATCAGCGGCACGTAAGCGATATGTATCTTGCAACGACAAATGTCGGTGCCCCCAAACTAGAGGCGTGGAAATATCCGCTGCCGCAGGATAAAGAGATCATAAAGATACATCGCGTGGTGATCGACGTAGAGAGCGGCAAAATGGTGCGATTCAAAATGCCGCCCGACGACCGCCGCGGCACGCTCTGCGACGATATCGCCTGCGACGGTACTTTCGGCGATAACGAGTGGAGCCCGGACGCGTCAAAGCTGGCTTTCGTTTCGAGCTCTCGCGATCATAAAGAAGCAAAGTTTCGCATCGCCGACACCGCCACCGGCGAGGTGCGGGATGTTTTTGAGGAGAAGGTCGCGACCCAATACGAATCGGGCCAGGGCGAGATAAACTGGCGCTATTTTCCGGCGACCAACGAAGCCATCTGGTACTCGGAGAGGGACGATTGGGGCCACCTCTATATGTACGATCTGACGACGGGAAGACCGAAATGGCAGATCACGAAGGGCCCGTTCGTCGTGACCCGGATATCGAAGATAGACGCGCCGAACCGCGTTGTCTATTTTGAGGCGAACGGCCGCGAGGCGGGCAGGGACCCATATTTCTCGCATCTTTACCGGATCGATTTTGACGGCAAGAACCTTAAGCTCCTGACCCCGGAGGACGGCAACCATCAGATCACATGGTCCGCCGACGACAAGTACTTCGTCGATAACTATTCGAAACCGGACGTGCCGAACGTGGCAGTTCTTCGCGATGCCGGCGGCAAGCTGATCTTAGAGCTTGAAAAGGCGGACGTGTCGAGGCTTCGTGCGGCCGGTTGGCAGCCCGCGACCCCGATCAAGGTCAAATCGAGGGACGGAAGGTGGGACCTTTACGGCCTTATGTTCACCCCGACCGATCTTGACCGAACAAAGAAGTATCCGGTGATCAACTACATCTACCCCGGCCCTCAGGGAGGCGGCGTCGGGACCCGCAGCTTCGGGCCAAGCCGGAGCGATCATCAGGCACTGGCCGAGCTGGGCTTCGTGGTAGTGGTCATCGACGGTACATGCAATCCTGACCGTTCGAAGTCGTTTCACGATGTTTGTTACGGGGATATGGGCGATAACACGCACGAAGATCAGATCGCCGGGTTGAAGGAACTTGCGTCAAAGAATCCTTTTATGGACCTCGCAAGGGTAGGCATTTGGGGACACTCCGGCGGCGGATTTGCGACCGCCGATGCGCTGTTCAGCTATCCGGATTTTTATAAGGTCGGCATCTCGGAATCGGGAAATCATGATAACCGCAATTACGAGGACGATTGGGGAGAAAGGTACATCGGGCTTATGGTCGGCGACAATTACGAAAAACAGGCCAACCAGATCAACGCGAAGAACCTGAAGGGAAAACTGATGCTCGCCCACGGCAACATGGACGATAATGTGCCGCCATACAACACGTGGCTCGTCGTCGAAGCTCTGAATAAAGCGAATAAGGATTACGACCTGGTGATCTTTCCGAACGCGAGGCATGGCTACGGCGCCGACAGCTTTTATATGATGCGGCGGCGCTGGGATTATTTCGTCAGGCACCTGTTGGGCGCGGAACCGCCGAAGGAGTATAAATTGACCCCCAAGCCTGATCCGCGAACGGCACCGGCAAGGTAAGCCATCGAGGAAGGATCATTCAAAAGGACGCTGGATCGTCTGCGTCCTTTTTTAATCTGGCAAATGGATCTTTGGGCGCGTCGTTCACATTTAACTCGTTGTAGTGATATTCACCTGCCTTAAGATCAACATGATAGGTGAAGATGGTTTGCGAGTCTTTCGCATAGAAGGTTTCGGGCCAATATACGGCCCCGATCAAGCTTGTCCGAAACGGAATGATACCCCTAATTGTATACTTTCCCGGCTGTAGAAGCGGAAACCAAAAATAACCCTCCGAATCCACACTCACGGTCTTTGCGACTCCGTCTCCCACTATTGAGACCTCAACATTCTTCATTAAGGTCATATAGTTCTGAACTACGCTCCCGACAATTCCCTGAGGCTCTTGAAATTTGAATGCTTCTCTTTCGATAGCACTAAGTTGTTCCTTTGACTTGACCCTCTGACTGGAGTTGCAGGAACCTCCGAACGACATCTGAGGCGAATTCAAATGGCTTCCGAGGACGATCCATGTCTCCCCTCGCCTTGGCACCATTCGCGAGTCTGCGCGAAAGCTGCAAGACGACGAATCATAATCAGCATAAAGAGAGATCAATCGGGTCGAGGACTCGATTCCCTTGTATTTCTTCGCCACCTCAAATGTAACGATCCGATCCCCACGGACACTGTCCTCGCTCTGTCTGGAAATAGGTGTAACAGAACGAACCTTGCCAACGAAGACTGCATCAGCTTCTGAGGATTCAGCGACCCATGGATCGTACGATCTGACACAAGTACAGGCAGTCACCGTCATTGCGGCAAACACAAGAGTCGCGACAAAAACGCAACCTAAAAACGCCTTGTTAGGTTTGATCGTCAATGGCGAAACCTCGATAGTCAGTCAAGCCAAGGCCTAGCCATGCTGTACCTTCTCGGCCTCGGAGTGAATTATAGGCACCAATCCGCGGAGGATGCGATTGACCGATTCGGAATCGGGAAACATCTTTGCCACATCCGGTTCCAGCAGCACGATCCTTTGGGCGGTTTCCAGCCGATCGACGTATTTCCCGCGAACTCCCCCGGAAAAATCATACTCCTCAAGCATTTCATCCTCGTCGGTTCTATTCTCGCTCATAATTCCTCTTTTCGGCCGGTGTCGCCGTCCTGGCGCTGATGATCCTTATCATATCACCGCGGTCTGTGTGAACAACAACTAATATTCTCTGAAGGATCGAGTGGCCTACGATGACATAGCGTCTTTCTCCAACTGAGTGTTTCGGATCGTCTATCGTGATCGAAAGCGGGTCGAAGAATACCGAGGCGGCTTCCTCGAATGTGACGCCATGCTTATCGAGGTTCGCATCAGCCTTCTCCCGATCCCATTCAAATTCGCTGTTCATTTGAAAAGCTCTTTTGTATCGTCCTCGCTCTCATCCTGGAACAGTTCGCCAACCGGCGTGCGAGGAGGCGGGAGTTCGGCCGCGTAGCCGGCCATATCCCTTTGCATCTGGGCGACGGCCGATTCGGCCCGTTCAAAATCGTCGCGGACCAGTTTGAGCGTGACCTTGCCGTTGCTGTTAGGCAGCGTGGCCAGGATACCGAATGTCTTTGTCCTGATCTCGATCTTTGCAAGGCGCTTAAAGATGCCCTTGCGAAACTTTACGTCGAGCAGTTCACCGATCGGTACGCGGACCTCTTTAACACCGCCGGGAATGACGCCGAGGAGTTTCGATTCGAACTCGAGCACAATTCCTGCCGACGAGAACTTGGCCACGCCGTTGATAGAGCTGAGCCCGTGGGCCGACTCCGTTTTGAAAGGAACGCTGATGAAGCCTTGCTGCTGCATAGCTCAGGCGATCGCCTCCTCTTCACCAAACTCCATTGTCTCCATATCGGTATCGTCTATTTTCGGTTGACCCAAAAGCTTGAGCCAGATGAAGCCGGCCGTGCCGGCCGTGAGCGAGGCCAAAAGGATCGCCATCTTCGACGAATTGACCGTTGAAGCGACGAATCCGGGCTCGCCGCCGATGAACGCGAGATTCGTAATAAAGATCGACATCGTGAACCCGATACCGCCGAGCAGGCCGGCCCCGAAAATGTGTTTCCAATTCAGGTCGAGGGGCAAACGGCAGATGCCGACCGTGACAGCAATGAACGCAAGCAGCGTGATACCGATCGGCTTTCCGGTCACGAGGCCTAGCATGATACCGAGGCTGTTCGCTGATGCCAGGTCGTTCACCCAACCTCCTCCAATGATGATACCCGTATTTGCAAGCGCAAAGACCGGAAGGATAAGAAACGCCACAGGTTTATGCAGGTAGTGCTCGAGCCGGTGCGAGGGCGAATCGACATCGTCCTCCTTATGCGTGAACGGGATCGTAAAGGCGAGCAGGACGCCTGCGATCGTGGCGTGGACACCCGACTTGAGCATAAAGAACCACATCAAGCCTCCGCCGACGAGGTACGGGATAAGCGACATCACACGAAGCCGATTTATCACCCCGAGCAGAACGAAGGTGCTAAGAGCGAGTGCCAGATAGCCGAGCGACAAATTCGCCGTATAGAATACTGCGATCACGATGATCGCCCCGAGGTCGTCCATCACTGCAAGCGCCACGAGGAACACCTTTAACGAAGCCGGGACTCGTGTGCCTAAAAGCGCGAGTACACCGATCGCAAAGGCGATGTCGGTCGCCATCGGAATACCGATACCGGCCTGCGTAGGAGTTCCGTAATTGAAAGCGAAGTGGATCAAGGCCGGCAGGGCGAGCCCGCCGGAGGCCGCAAAGATCGGAAGCAGAGCGTTACGTACGTTCGACAGCTCGCCGACGTAGAGTTCGCGTTCGAGTTCGAGGCCGATCAGCAGGAAGAAGATCGCCATCAAGGCGTCATTTACCCAATGTTCGACACTCAAAGGGCCGATATACCCCTGCCAAAACGCCAGGTAAGCGGGTCCCGCGGCGGTATTTGCAACGATCAGCGAAACGGCCGTACAAAGGATCAGAATGACCGCGCCGGAGCGTTCATTCCTGAGGAACTCTTTGAAAGTATTAGATAGCCTTCTACTTCTCTTTTTAAGCATTTAGACGAAAATCGGTTCGTGACTGTTTTGAGACTAGGTTAGCCCACTTTTGCCGGAAGCCAAAATTTAGCGAAGCAGCGTGTAGAGGTAAGCGAAATAACAAAGCAGAAGTATCGTTGCCTCGATCCGGTCGAGAATGTAACGGCGTCCGAGCATCAGGAAAAGGAACGCGACGCTCACCATCATCGCCCCGAGATCGAGCGTCGAAACGCCTTCCGTAGAGAACGGCTGAATGATGGCGGTGAGGCCGAGAACGGCGAGAATGTTCAGAATGTTGGAACCGATCGCATTGCCGAATGCGATATCCGGCTCGTTCCTATATGCCGCGACGGCCGACGTCGCCAATTCGGGCAGCGATGTGCCGATCGCTATGACGGTCAACCCGATGACGACGTCGCTAATGCCGAAGCTCTTCGCGATCGTGACCGAGCCGTTCAGAAGGACATTGGCGCCAAGGATGAGCAATGCCAGCCCGCCGACTATCAATAGGCCATCGACGATCGGGTTCTTACCGGTCGTCTCGACCGCATCTTCGAACTCCTCGAGAACCTCTCTTTTTACCTTCTGCCGGGAAAGCCAATAGATGAGGATGGTGTAAACGATCGCCCCGAAGACGAGAATGCCGCCATCGACGCGGGACATCTCGCCATCGTAAACGAACAGCCAAAGCAATGCGGAAGCGGCGACAAGCACCGGCATCTCACGCCGCAGTATATCCGCCTTGACGGCGAGCGGCCGTATCAGTGCCGCGATCCCGAGTATGAGGGCGATGTTGCTGATGTTAGAGCCGATGATGTTCCCGAGAGCGATGCCGCTGTTGCCCTCCGCCGCCGCGGTCAATGAGACCACGAATTCAGGGCTGCCCGTCCCGAACGCGACCACCGTTAGCCCGACGACCAGCGGCGACACCCCGAACCGCAACGCTACAGAAGAACTTCCGCGGACGAGAAACCCGGCGCCGATTGTCAGAGTCACGAGGCCGGCGATGATGAGCAGTACGGGACCGAGCATCTATTCCTATTTCTGGCGGGCCATTCGATAAACGCCGCCTTTTGGGCCGACTGCCCAGACGGCATCCATGCCTTTTGCGGCAACGGCGTTGAGGTCTTCGGAGCCGATCTTTTTCCACGCTGCACCACGATCGGTGGAGATGTCGGTGCCGTTCGTTCCGACCGCGATGATCGTTTTATCGTCTATGTAGGTAACGGCGGAGCGGTAACCGGTCAGCCCTTCGCCCTCGTACCAGGTCTTGCCGCCGTCGCGGGTAAACGCGAGATTGTTTTTTGAGTCGTCGGGCTTTTCGTAGTTGCCGCCGACGATGGTGCCGTGAAGTTTGTTGCGGAAGGCGATAGAGAAAATGCCGCTGCCCGGCGTTCCTTTTGTCATGGGCGTGTCAAAAACCTCCCACGTAAGGCCGCGATCATTGGAACGAAAAACCCTGGCGTCGTTTCCGCCGCTGACCATGAACACAGTGCTTCCGCCGAGCGTGATCAGGCAGGTTC
Source organism: Pyrinomonadaceae bacterium (assembly GCA_050246275.1). Lineage (GTDB taxonomy): Bacteria > Acidobacteriota > Blastocatellia > Pyrinomonadales > Pyrinomonadaceae > OLB17. Next base: position 305,585 of record JBFWWI010000003.1, on the reverse strand, counting down.
CGCTGGCTGCGAACGCGGCCTCGCCCGCACGTGCAGGAGGGATTTTGGCGGCCAGTCCGCCGCTTGACGATCCCCCGGCGTGGAAATTGATCTGCCGAACCATAAATTGGCCGTCGACGGGATCAGACATTGCTAGACACGACTGGCGTCCCCAGCAGCCGATCGCGTCGAAAAAAGCTTTTTCGTTCGTATTGCGAAAGACTTCCCGCCAATTGTCGCCGCCATCCGTGGTCTGGTAAACGCGTGACGATTCGCCGTTGCCGATGCTCAAAACGTAAGCGGTTGTTGTATCGAAAGCCTCGATGTCGCGGAAGTCGAGCTTTTCGGCGCCGGGAACTGTCATTACTTTCCATGTGGCGCCGCCATCGGTGCTTTTGATCACGGTCCCGCCCGTACCGCTCGCCCAGACGATCTTTTGGCTCACGACAGAGAGCCCGCGAAAGGACGCGGTAGTGGTAACGTGCTGCTTGACCCACTGCCCATTTGATACTACTGCAAACAGTCCGCTTATTAGGGCCAATAGTAACGATCTATTCATAAATGTCATCGTATCAGGACCTTTTTTACTTCTAATAATTCGCCATTTCAGTGCAAGGTTGGGTAAAGATTGCGACCCGTTCATCCTTGCACCCATCGCCGCATCAAGAATCTTTTAACGAACTCGACCACGGTCAAATAAACAACCGTTGTTACGACTACGAAAAGCACGAAGCCAAGCGGCAATGGAACGAAACCGATGACCGCACCGAGCGATGTATAGGGCAAAATGAACGCGATCAACACAACGCTGATGACAGTGATCGTAAGTGCACGGCTTGGCCGGCTTTTGAAAGGGTTCCCTGCCGTGCGGATCACAAATACCACGAGCGTCTGAGTGGCAAGCGATTCGGCGAACCAGCCAGTGTGGAAAAGCTGTTCAGAGGCCTGAAAGAAGTAGATTAAAACAAAGAAGGTTGCAAAGTCGAAGATCGAGCTGATCGGGCCAATGTAGAGCATAAAGTCCCGTATCAGCGAAATGTCCCATTTGTGCGGTTTCTGGATGAACGATTCGTCAACGGCATCGGTCGGTATCGTTATTTGGGCGATGTCGTATAGGAAATTGTTTAAAACAATCTGGACCGGCAGCATCGGCAAGAACGGCAAAAAAAGCACCGCGGCCGCCATGCTGAACATATTCCCGAAATTCGAACTAGTTCCCATTAGCAGGTACTTCATTACGTTTCCAAACGATTTTCTGCCTTCGATAATGCCGTTGTGCAGGACGTCGAGCCCCTTTTCCATCATCACGATCTCTGCTGCGTCTTTTGCGACGTCGGTTGCAGTTGAGACAGAAATGCCTACATCGGCGGTGCGCAGGCTCGGTGCGTCATTAATACCGTCGCCTAGAAACCCTACGACGTGTCCGCGGCGTTTTAAGGCGAGAATGATCCGGTTCTTTTGGATCGGTGAGACGCGAGCGAATACACCAGTTTTCTCGGCGATCTGGGCAAGCGCGGCGTCGTTCATTGTGTCCAGATCGTCACCTAAAACGAGGTTTGTCCCGTCGAGCCCGACCTTGCTGCAGATATAGGCGGCAACGACATCGTTGTCGCCTGTGAGGATCTTTACGGTAACGCCATCGTCGGCGAGAGCTTTCAGCGCCTGTGCGGCCGTCTCGCGAGGTTCGTCTGCAAACGTCAAAAAACCTGCAAGCTCCAAGCCCGTCTCATCGGTGACGGCGTATTCCGCTTTTTCCGCGACCAGGCCGGACGCTACCGCGATGACGCGCAGCCCCAGAGAACTGAATTTCAGGTAGGTCTCGTTGCATCTAGCGATCGCGTCCGCGTCGAGCGGCACGACGTCGTCACCGGTTCGCATGAAGGAACAGACATCGATAATACTCTCAGGGCTGCCCTTTGTGATCAGCTTTCTTTCGCCGCCATCGGACACTACAACTGACACACGCCGTCGTTCGAAGTCGAACGGTATCTCGTCGAGCTTTTCAAACTTGGCGTCCGCCAAGTTTTCATGTTCGATGATCGCTGCGTCCAACGGATCAGCGATCACCCGCGACCGAATTCCGTGATCGAGGGTATCGGTCACGCCGGATTCAAGTAAGCTATTGATCCATCCCAATCTAAAGACCTCTTCCGAGTCGAGACCGAATGGATCAACGTGGTCGCGAAGTGACATCTCGCCGTTGGTAAGCGTCCCCGTTTTGTCACAGCAAAGAATGTCGATGCTGCCGAAATTCTGTATCGCCTCGAGATGTTTGACGATCACTCCCTGCCGGGCCATCCGTATCGCTCCCTGGCCGAGCGTGACGGTCGTGATCATCGGCAGGAACTCGGGCGTCAATCCGACCGCAAGTGCGATAGAAAAAAGCAGCGATTCCAGAATGTCCCGCTGCATCAGGGCGTTCACAAAAAAGACGAAGATAACGAGGACAAATACGACGCGGACTATAAAGAATCCGAATTTCCGCGTGCCGCGTTCGAATTCCGTCTCAGGCGGTTTTGCAGCCAAGCGTGCGGCAATAGCACCGAATCGCGTGTTCGCACCCGTTTCCGTGACGATCGCCTTAGCGGTCCCGCTGATGACGGCGGTGCCTAAGAAAACGCGATTCTCATCCGTCATTGGTTCGTTTTCGGCTACGGGCAATTTCCCGACCGGCAACGATTCGCCGGTGAGGGCGGCTTCCTGAACGTGAAGATCGCGGCATTTGATCAGACGTGCGTCCGCCGGCACGAGGCCTCCGGCCGTTATTTCGACGACGTCGCCGGGCACGACCGACTGTCGTGGAACACTGGTCCACGCTCCGTCGCGCAGTACGCGTGCCGAGACGCTGACCTCGCGGCGGAGGCCCTCGGCCGCCTTCTTCGATCGGCGTGTCTGAACAAAATTCAGTACAACCCCGACGAGGACCATTGTGATAATGATCGACGCGTTGATCCAATCGCCCACCGCAATGGATATGGCGCTTGCTCCGAGAAGAATGAGAATGAGAGGACTAGCGAACAGGGCGAGAAATTCAATGACGGCACTAACGTGTCTTTTTACGACCGGGTCGTTTGGGCCGAACTCTTCGAGGCGTTCACGGACATCGGTAGAACTCAGTCCAAGTTTCGGGTCCGTCTCAGGTTTGGAATTCGTTACAGCGCTATCGAAGCTGGTTCCCGACGCCATATATTCCTTCCCCCAGCGGCTTCCGGATCGCGAAAATCAGTAGATCTCCTTCAGTATACCATCCGGGCCTTTACGGTTCCCGGCACGTCCTTTAATAACCCGAATGCCTCTTTTGACAACTTTGACTCCACATCCAGTATCACATAGCCGATATCGGGATTTGTATTGAGGTATTGGCCGACGATGTTGATGCTGCGTTTTGATAGTCGGGAGTTTATCTCGCCGAGGACGCCGGGAATGTTGCGGTGGATGTGCAGAATGCGGTGAGTGCCGGCCTGCGGCGGGAGCGATACGGGCGGCACCGTGTGCGAGCCCTCGCTGGTTCCGAAATCGAGGTATTTGACCAGCTTCGATGTGACGTCGAGGCCGATGTTTGCCTGGGCCTCTTCTGTCGATCCGCCGATATGCGGCGTCAGGATGACGTTCGGCAGATTCTGCAGTTCGCAGGCGAACGGGTCCCCGCTCTTTTCGGGTTCCTCGGGAAACACGTCGATCGCGGCCCCGGCAAGCTTTCCCGATCTGACGGCCTTTCCCACCGCTCTCAGATCGACCACATCACCGCGGCTATAGTTGATCAGGATCGCGCCTTTGCGTATCGACCTGAGCGTTTCGGCGTTGATCATGTTCCGCGTTGTCGCGTCTGATGGAACGTGCAGCGTTACGATGTGCGACCGTTTCAGCAGCTCTTTCAGATCGCCGATCTGTTTCGCGTTCCCGAGCGGAAGTTTGGTCGCAATGTCGTAATAGATCACGTGCATACCCATCGCTTCGGCTAGGCCCGATACCTGCGAACCGATGTTGCCATAGCCGATGATCCCGAGCGTTTTCCCGCGAAGCTCGAAGCTGCCTTTCGCCTCCTTGAGCCATTCGCCGCGATGTGCCGCGGCGTTCTTGTCGGCGATCCTGCGGATCAGCATAACGCTCAGGCCGATGATCAGCTCGGCAACCGAGCGAGTGTTCGAATACGGAGCGTTGAAAACGGCGATGCCCTTTTCGGTCGCCGCTTTCAGATCGACCTGATTTACTCCGATGCAGAATGCACCGATCGCGAGGAGCTTGTCGGCGGCCTCGATAACGTCTTTCGTGATCCGGGTCTTCGAGCGTATGCCGAGCAGGTGGACGCCTTTCACGGCGCCGATCAACTGTTCTTCGCTAAGGGCTCCGTTAATGCGCTGGATACTCGCGTAGCCCGCCGCTTCAAGCTCCCGGACCGCCGCATCGGAGATATTCTCTAGGAGAAGGATCTTGATCTTGCTTCGGGGGTATGAAGTTCGAGATGTCATTAATAGGTTGGACAACTACTTATCTAGCTTGGCGAGCAACCATCGCGCGCTGGAAGCCATACATGTCGATAATCTTTGCTTTGGGATAATTTGTTGTCGTTTTTTCACCAGTCAGGAAATCGGTTGTGAATGTTTGTTTTGACCATCTATCGATTACTTCTTTATTTGCTTCGTAGAAATCTTTTATCACTCCCAAGGAATTTTCATTAACGCTTCTAAAGCGACATACTTCGCCCGAGATCTCTCTAAAGGTTTTGGTAAAGTAATCGTCAAACGCCGGAACGAAACCAAATACGCCGAGAAGCACTTTTGATGTCAGCGTCTTGTGGGCCTTGCGATCAACAATCAATCGATCTTTTATTTCCTGATAGATTTTGATTATTTGTTGAATGCTGTTTTCGTTGTAGTTGTCAACGTCAATTTTCCATACTGAACGATCCAATGTTGCGATGTAGTCTATTGTGGCCTCGAAGTGCCATGCGCTCCTTTGCAGGAGAAAACTCGAGCCTCTGAACATACCCCAGCTAGCCAAATAAAAGCCGAGCATCAGGCAGCTTTTTTCAACATCCTTTTTCAAGTCCTCGGTATTGCGAAAATAATTGTAGCAATAATCAAACGAGGTGAAGCGTTCGTGTCGGCCTGTTTTAGACTTGAATGCCAGTAAGACCTTTTCGATATCCGGTTGAATCATTATACGAATGGCGGGACATTGACCCCGTCGAAACCTGACACAGGTCGTGGGCGCCTTCGGCCGCTTCCATTACCGATTCCGAGACGGTCGGGTGGGCGTACAGGACGCGAACGAAAATAGCATTAGTTCAACTGATCTTCTTCCGCCGGTACTACATCCGGAGCCTTCGCAAGTAATTCGCGCATTTTCTCCCAGCCTTTCCTTTTCATGTCTGCATCAACCGACCTTACCGTATCTAAGCTTGATAGTTGACCGGTCAGAGCCATGGCAAGGAATTGATCGAGAGAAATGCCTTCACGCTCAGCATACTTTCTTGCACGGCGGAGGAGCGATTCAGGTAAATTTGCGGTGATCGTAGTCATCATTCCTCCAAGAGGATCAGAAAATCCCTTTGCGTAATAAATGTTATGTTAAAACGACTCGTATTTTTTCCATCGATCACATATGTATCGTCAGATCGTGAACACCCTCGGCGGCTTCCATGATGGCTTCGCTGACGGTCGGGTGGGCGTGGATGACGCGGCCAAGTTCGTCGGCGGTGGTTTCGAGGGCCATGGCGACGACGCATTCGGCGAGCAGCTCGGTGGCGTGCGGGCCGATGATGTGGACGCCGAGGACCTCGTCGTACTTCGTTTCGGCGACGATCTTGACGAAGCCATCCGTCTCGCCGAGGATGCGTGCCTTGCCTGAGGCCGAGAATGGGAATTTGCCGACCTTAACATCATATCCGGCTTCTTTGGCTTTAGCTTCGGTAAGGCCGACGCTGGCGACCTCGGGGTCACAGTAGGTGCAGTTCGGGACGAGGTTTTGCTTGATAGGTTCGACCTTTTTGCCGGCGATCTTTTCGACGACGAGAATACCTTCTTTCGAAGCGAGGTGAGCGAGCCATGCGGTGTCGATGACGTCGCCGATGGCGTAAATGCCTGGCTCGTCGGTCTCGCAGTATTCGTTGACCTTGATGGTGCCGCGAGGGTTGACGACGACCTTCGTCTTGTCGAGGCCGAGATTTTCGAGGTAGGGCATACGGCCGACCGCGACGAGCAGCATTTCGGCTTCGAACGCGACATCTTCGCCCTTGGCATTCTTGCCTGATACTTTGATGCCTTTCTTGTTCTTTTCCAGCTTATCCAGCTTGATGCCGGTCTCGCATTTGATTCCCTGCTTCTTGAAAGAACGGGCGAGTTCCTTCGACACGTCGGCGTCCTCGATCGGCACGATGCGATCGAGAAGTTCGACCACGGTGGTATCGCAGCCGAAGCGGTGATAGACGCTCGCAAACTCGACGCCGACCGCGCCGGATCCCATAACGATCATCGATCTGGGGACGCTGTTGAGTTCGAGGATCTGGTCGGAGTTGACGACCTGTTTGCCATCGACCTCGAAGCCGGGGATCGGGCGGACGACGGATCCGGTGGCGATGATGATGTTCTTGGTGTCGATCGTTTCCTTTTTACCGTCGGCGAGATCGACCTCGACCTTGCCTTTTCCGGCGATGCGGCCAAAGCCGTTGAATACGGTGACCTTGTTCTTCTTCATCAGATAGGTCACGCCCGCTGCGTTCTTATCGACGACCGCCTGCTTGTATTTTTGGACCGCGGGAAAGTCGTAGCTCAGGCCTTCGACCTTCAGACCGAAGTTTTCGAAGTGGCTCGCTTTGTCGTAGAGATGCGCCGCGTTCAGGAGTGCCTTGGTCGGGATGCAGCCGCGCAGGCCGCAGGTGCCGCCGAGCTTCGCGTCCTTTTCCTTTTCCACGATCGCGACCTTAAGGCCGAGTTGACCCGCACGAACCCCGGCGACATAGCCGCCGGGCCCGGAACCGATGATAGTGACGTCAAATTGTTCTGCCAATGCTTTACCCTCGTAAGTATTAGTTTCAATAATAGAGCGAATTGATAATTATAGAAGGTTACGGAGCGTGGCGCTAGCTTGCCCGGCGTTTGAAAGGCTAGACTAGCCGATATGGAACATTCAAAGGAATTCGAGGCACTAGTAAGTGAAGCAAAAACACGAGTTAAGGAGCGATCGGTGAAAGAGACGCTCGAGCGTCAGCGGCAGGGTGCCGTACTGATAGACGTTCGCGAGGATGATGAGTGGCACCAGCACGCGGCGGACGCCATCCACATCGGCCGCGGCGTTATCGAGCGTGATATCGTGTAGAAATTCCCAGCCAAAGACACCGAGCTGATCTTGTATTGCGGCGGCGGCTATCGCTCCGCCCTTGCTGCGGACAACCTTCAGAAAATGGGTTACACGAACGTCTGGTCGATGGCGGGCGGCTGGACAGCGTGGCTGGAAGCCGACGCTCCGACGGATATGGACATCCCATACTGATCGGTGTGTGCTTACGTGTTTGCCGCCGGAATAAGTGAGAAGTGATAGGTGAAAAGGGATAAGTGATGGAAGAGGGATTTGATAAACGTGCCCGTACGCGGGAGCTTGCAAACGAGTTTGCGGAACGCGGCGATGTTTTGGGGTGGTTCGAGGAGCTTTATAAAGAGGCCGCGGGAGATAACGAAAAGATCCCGTGGGCCGACCTGGAGCCCAACCGTTTCTTTCGCGCATTTGCGGAAAAGTCGGGGTTGAAGGGCCGCGGACGGAAAGCTCTGGTGGTCGGCTGCGGGCTCGGCGACGACGCAATCTATCTGGATGACCTGGGGTTTGATGTGACGGGTTTCGACATCTCGCCGACCGCGATCGAGTGGGCCCGGAAGCTGCACGCCGATCGCAAGATCAGGTTCGAGGTGATGGACCTATTCGAGCCGTTTCGCGGATGGCTCGGGGCGTTCGATCTTGTGCTCGAGGTATATACGATCCAGCCATTACCGATCGAAATGCGTGAGCGAGTGATGGATTCGATCGCTGCGTTCGTTGCCCCGGGCGGAGAATTGGTGGTCGTGACCCGCGGGCGACGAGACGACGAGGAAGTCGTGAAAGTCCCTTGGCCGGTATCAAGAAAGGAACTTTCGCGATTTGAGGCGAACCGCTTGACGGAGACATATTTTGAGGTGATGCCCGATGATACCGATGACGAACCGGCGGATCGCTTTGTGGTGGTTTACCGGCGGCACCCGACGGAACAGGAGTTGCGTTCTTGAATTCCCGGGACGCAAAGCCCGGCTCGGCCGCATAGTTTTTGCGGATATTTTCGCGATGGTTGAAAGGCGGGCGTGATTTAGTTCGCGCTCCGAACGAGACATGAAAAGAGTAAATACACTACTGGCCGCGGTCATTTTGGCACTTTCGTTCGGGTGTACTCGCGAGGCCCCTAAACTGGACACGCCGCCGCCCGAGAATGCCCTGAGATCCGAGGTCAATGACATATCGCCGGAACATGCGGTCACGAGGACGGAGAAGGCCTATGCCCAATTCGTCGATGTCCGCACACCCGCGGAATATGCCACCGGCCATGCTGCGAGGGCGATAAATATCCCGCTCGACGAATTGCCGGGCAAGCTGGACCGGCTTGAAAAGAATGAACCGGTGTACGTGATCTGCCGTACGGGCCGCCGATCCAGGGAGGCATCCGAGATACTGGTAAAGAGCGGATATGCATGGGTCTTTAACGTATCCGGCGGAATGGACGCCTGGACGGCCGCCGGTCTGCCGACCGAGATTCCGCGAAAGTAGGGCCGATATGTAGGCCCAGGGAGTTTATATGGACGGGGTTTACCTGCATCTTGCGATGAATCACATACCGGTCATCGCTTCGGTCTTTGGTTTGATCATTCTTGGCTACGGTGTCTTGCGGCGGAGCGATCCGCTCACGTCTGCAGGTCTGGTGATAATGGTCTTGACGGGCCTCGTTGCGATACCGGTGTATCTGACCGGCGAGCCGGCCGAGGAGGTTGCCGAGGGGCTGCCGGGTGTCATCGAAAGCATGATCGGGGCGCACGAAGATCTCGCCCAGTTTGCCCTTTGGTCGGCCATCATTGGCGGTGTCGTGGCGATCGCCTCGCTGCCTTATCGTCGAGCCCGTCCGGAAGGCAAGTCGGGGCGAATGCTCGTATCGGCTTCGCTAGCCGCGGCCGCGATAACGGTCGGGACGATGGGTTGGACCGCAAAGCTCGGCGGCGTGATCCGCCACACGGAAATAAGGGCCGCCTCATCACAGACCGCAACACCGGCCAGCGACAACAAGCGTAAAGAAGACGACGATGATCATTAGAGTTCGCGTTCGGCCTTCTTTGCCCATTGGCCGAGTTGGCGGCTGCGGAAATAGGGTGAGGTTCGGGCGGAATCGATCGCGGATTCGAACATCTCGCGGGCCCGTTCGTGCTCGCCCTTCGCTTTGAGGATCTTCCCTAAATAGTACAGTCCTTCCGGATCGACGGGGCGGCGGTCGACGAATTTTTCGAGCGCCTGATAAGCCTCGTCGAGCATTCCCGCCTCGAGATAGGTCGCTCCGATCTCGCGCCAGATCTCGCTCAGGCGAAACTTGTCGTCCTGCTCGACGACGATGGCGAAGTGGTCGAGGGCTTTCTGCAGTTCCTTGCGGGTCCGGGCTATGCGGCCGAGTTCGTAGTTGGCGTCGATCTCTTCCTTGTCGATCTCGATGGCTTTGGTGAAGTGTTCGACGGCACGCGATTCCTGACGCCGGTCGAGGTAGATGATGCCGAGTTGGACGTGGGCGTCCGCGTCGCGAGGATTGACTGTGGCGTTCTGGAGGAATCGCTTCAGGTCTTGCCGCTGCCTGAATGCATTGCCAAAGCCTCGGACCTGGCCGCCGAGATATCCGCCGAAATAAAAGAATGCGAGCAGCAAAAGAAAAGGCGACAGAAGCCACGGGCCGATGAATTGGATCACGTACATCGCAAGCGGAAAGGCGAGCCATGAAAGCGCGACCGTGACCAGTGCGACCGCGTAGGTTGTACCGAAAACGGTGCGGATCGCGAAGAGCATCAGGACGCCGAAGAGAGCGCCGCTTGCGGCCCACATCGAGAACCAGACAGACGGATCGATCTCTGTGCCGAACAGGACGATGCCCGCGACAGCAAAAGGCAAGTGAGCGGCCGACCAGGCAAGAAACGTACACGTCGCGATGACGGCGTAATCGCGCCGCAGCAACAGCCCGAAGCTTGCGATGCCCGCGAAAAGCGAAACGAAAAGTATGACCGCCGGTATGTAGAAAAGCGAGATTGCAAGCAGCGGGCGGTAGAATGCGGTCGGCTCGAACGAAAAGAAGCCGAAGAAACGGTCGCCGACAATAGGTATCGTTCGTTTGTTCCGGACAGCTTCCTGATACTCTCGAAGCGCGTTCGTCTGATAGCGCTCGGCTTGATCCACATCGATCTCGGAAAAGACCGTTTCGTTGTAGTAGTCGGCCAGTGCCGGCATTCGATAGGCCGTATCGAGCCTGGCGTTGACCGTAAAAAAGAACAACATGCTAACGACGACCGTCATCCCGGCCGCGATCAGCCAGCTTCCACGATCCATTATCTCGCTGACGGCGAACGCAGGTTTAGTGTAGATGAGGAAGAGAAGCTTGAGCGTTTCCATGCGACAGGTCGACTATAAAAGAGTATCGCTAAACGGACTTTTCCTTGCGCAGGCTGCCGCCGACCAAAACACCTGCCACACCGATAAGAGGATTCAGCAGTGCTACCCATAACGGCGTTTGAGCTTTGGTCATCGCCTCCAGATTAAGAACTTCCGCCGTCCGAGCACCCTCGGGCCGAGGCGACATAGCAACGGCGACCGCCGAGACAATGCCGAGGACGAGCACGATGCCGGCAAGGATCTTCACCGCGGTCATTCCTTTTCCGATCGCCGCAGCTGCATAGCCGGCGACAACTGCGGCAATGAATCCCAGAACAAAGCTCACTACGATCCAGGTGGTCGAGACGTCATACCCGCCGGGCACGAAAGCGTTCTCCGCCCCCATCGCGAGGTACGCGGCCGAGAAGGCCAGAAATATGAAGAAGAACATGATCACATAGCCTGCGATCGCTCCGAGTATGCTTCGCAACATAAGATCCTCCTGTGTTATTACGTGTCCCGTGAGACGGCAATGCAATTATATATACTTTGTCCTATTGTCCAAGTCCTATAGAATCAAAGCCTAGACCGACAAATGACGAGGTTTCAGACAGATGGCAGAAGCAGCAGAAAAGGCAGTTAAGACGCGGATCGAAACGGATTCGATGGGCGAGATCGAGGTTCCGGCGGATGTTTATTGGGGAGCGCAGACACAGCGTTCGTTGAAGCATTTCAACATCGGCCTCGACGTGATGCCGCGGGAATTGATCCGCGCTCTCGGCATTCTGAAGAAGGCGGCGGCGATCGTGAATTTCGATCTCGGCAAGCTGCCCGAGGACAAGATGAAGCTGATCGTCGAAGCGGCCGATGAGGTGATCGAGGGCAAACTCGACGCTCACTTTCCGCTGCGTGTGTGGCAGACAGGTTCTGGTACCCAGACGAATATGAATGCCAACGAGGTCATCTCGAACCGCGCGATCGAGATCGCCGGCGGCGAGATGGGTTCGAAGAAGCCCATTCACCCGAACGACCACGTCAATATGTCTCAGTCGTCGAACGACACGTTTCCGACGGCGATGTACATTGCCGCCGCGGAACGGACGATGGCTCTGATCCCGGAAATCCAAAAGGTGCAGGCCGCGATCGAGGCCAAGGCAAAGGAATTTGAGGGCGTGGTCAAGATCGGACGGACGCATCTGCAGGATGCGACACCCGTGACCGTCAGCCAGGAGTTTGGCGGATGGGCGAACCTGCTCGAACGCGATGTCGAGCGGCTGCTGATGGTGATGCCCGGTTTGATGGACCTCGCGATCGGCGGTACGGCGGTCGGGACCGGCCTGAATGCACATCCGGAGTTTGCCGAGCGGGCCGCTGCAAAGATCGCGGAACTATCGGGCCTTCCGTTCAAGTCGCATCCCAACAAATTTGCCGCGCTTTCGGCGCATGACGAGGTGGTCTTTGCCTCGGGAGCGCTCAAAACACTCTCCGCCAGCCTTATGAAGATCGCAAATGATGTGCGCTGGTTGGCCTCGGGCCCGCGGTGCGGCATCGGCGAGCTTTCGCTGCCGGAGAACGAGCCCGGATCTTCGATCATGCCGGGCAAGGTGAACCCGACCCAGTCCGAAGCAATGACGATGGTCGCGGTGCAGGTCTTCGGAAACGACGCGGCGATCGGTTTTGCCGGTTCACAGGGAAATTTTGAGTTGAACGTCTTTAAGCCCGTTATGATCCATAACTATCTGCATTCGGTGCGGCTCCTGCACGATGCGTGTCATGGTTTCGTCGATTATTGCATTGCGGGTATCGAACTGAACCGCGAGCAGATCGATCGTTACCTGAATGATTCGCTTATGCTCGTGACGGCGCTCAACCAGCACATCGGGTACGACAACGCGGCCAAGATCGCCAAATATGCCCACAAGAATGGAATATCGTTGAAGCAGGCGGCGAAAGACCTGGATCTGCTAACGGCGGAAAAGTTTGAGGAACTCGTAAAGCCCGCTGAGATGACGCATCCGTAAAGAAATTGCCAGAACCTAGGTAAGCTTTGGAAGCGGTTGGGTCACGGCCCTGCCGAGCACGACCGAGCGGGCCCGCTCGATGACATGTCTTGCCCTCGCCCGCGGGTTGCCCTTTGCCGTGGTCTGGAAAAATGCGAGCGCTTCCATTTCGATCTCGAGGCGCTGAGCGAGTTCATCGCTCGGCACTTCCTTGTACTCAGTTGCCAGCCTTTCGACAAGCTCTGCCTGTTGAACGGTTCGCTGAATGTGATCGATCGGGACCTTTTTCTGTTCGTTGCTCATAGGGGAAATCAATTACGCTACATCGGGAAACCAGAACTTCGGATCGTATGCCAGGCAAGCCTCTTCCCACACCTCGTCGTTTATTCGGTCGGGGAGCTGGGCAATGCGGTCGCCCATGGAAAAATTCCCGTCGGTGAGAACAGTGGCGATCGCCGGATGCCGGTAAAACTTTGGCGATATCTCGAACATCAAGGCGACGAAGGCCGCAATGTCCTCGGGCCGCGTCACGCCGACGGACCGGGCGCGTTCGATGCCGATCTTGGCCATAGATATGAGCCTGAGCGGGCGAATATTCTCGACCCGCTCATGATCGGCCTTGATGACCGAATCGCAGACGAGCTTTACGATGTCGTTCTCGCTCTGGGCAATGAAGCCCTGGATCTGGGAATCTCTGATTACAAGCATTTATCGCAACTCCAAACTATCCGCCGACGATCACGGTCGTCTCGCCTTTCACGATCTTGTTTGGCGGGCCGACCGCCTCGATGATCGTATCTCCCATTCTCGACTGCGGCAGGAAGGTCGTCATCACGGTCGTCGAACCGTCGATCACGACTCCCGGCCCATGCGGAGGAACGGGCAGAGGCGTCGTACAGGCGTGGATATCCGCCCCGGCCGCGGCGGAGGTTATCGCGGCCGACATCGAAGCCAGAAGCGACCCTTTAAGGGCCTGTTCCGCGGCGTAGGCAGCCGGCGCTCCGGGTGTGCCCGCGGCGGCCGCGGTAGTCGCTTCGGCGGCCTTGATCGCGGTCGTCGCGGCCTGATTCGCGGCCTGAAGACCGGCCCCGACGCCGGTCGGCACGGCCCGCCACGCGGGCAGAAATCCGATCAAAACGGTCAAAGCTCCGGGCCCGGGCGTCAGAATGGGCGGCAGAGGGTGTACAACACTATCGGTGGTCCTGGCGGCTGGTCCTGTCGGCATATCAAGAATCCTTATTCAGCAGCGTCGTTACGAGCTTGCCGTTGTCTATTTTATATCTAACGATACCGTCCCCGTTTTCCGATTCGGTATAAAAGGCCTGCACCTCGCCAAACAGCGTCTTAAGTTCACCGCCGTTACAGGTCGGCAGAAACTTTGACAAGACGCGGGGATCGTAGAACCTGAATTTCATCGGATTCCCGTTTTCGTCATAGGCCTGCATCAGCGCGCGAAAATGCCGGCGCATCTCGATCATCGATCTCGGCGACTGGACGAACACCCCCCAATGCTTTCCAAAGGCCTGTTCGAAGACCCAATCCGCGAACTTGCTGTCCGGCGAAAGATAGACCAGGTAAGGCGCGGCATAGACCACGTCCGGCGACAGGTCACCGGTGAGGAGGCAATAATTCGGTACCTGACCCTTGTATAACCGGTTCGGCAGATCGGGGACCATCACGCCGTCAAGTACGCCGTAAAGCTGGGTGTAATTATTGAACAGTGTCTTCCGTATCTGATCTTGATCCATAACCAAAAACTACATAAAAGGAATTGCGTCCTGTGCAGACTGCAACGCCTGCCCTGCTTGTTCCGTAACCTGTTCGGCCTGCTGTTGGGCTTGCTCCGCGGCCTGTTCGGCCTGCTGCTGTACCTGTTCCGCCTGCTGTTGTGCTTGCTCTACAGCCTGTTCAGCCTGCTGCTGTACCTGTTCGGCCTGCTGTTGAGCTTGTTCGGCTGCCTGTTCCGCCTGCTGTTTTGCTTCGTCGAGAGCCTGCTCAGCCTTTTCAACCTGCTCGGCGGCCTGTTCTTTTGCGTCGGCAAGAGCTTCTTCGGCCTGGGCGACCGCTTGTTCGGCCTGCTGCTTGGCTTCTTCGGCAGCCTGCTCTACCTGCTGCTTTGCCTCCTCGACGGCCTGCTTCGCCTCGTCGACCTTTTCCTGCGCGGCCTGCTTTGCGTCCTCGACCGCCTGTTTCGCTTCTTCGACCTTTTGTTCGACGGCCTGTTTTGCCTCGTCAATTTTTTCCTTTGCCTCGTTGGCAAGAGCCTCAGCCTTTTCCTTTGCCGCTTGTGCGGCTGCAAGGGCCTTGTCCGCGAGTGATTCGGCCTGGTCTTTGAGATCATCGGCCAGGGCCTTTGCCTCGGCGACCTTGTCCTTTACCTTGTCCGCGATCGCGTCGGCCTTATTCTTCAGCTCGTCGAACTGGTTCTGCGCCGCCGCAACGGCTGCGGCTGCGGCTGCCTGTGCCTGCTGCTGCAGTTGATTTGCCGCTGCGGCACCTTGCTGCATCGCACTCTGAGCTGCGGCCTGGGCCGCGGCCAGTCCGGCCTGCACACTAGCGGCGGCAGGATTTACGGCTCGCTCCCTGACTACGTTTGCGAGCTGGGCGAAGTTAGGCGGCTCGACCGGCGGCGGCGGAGACGGGGCCGCGGTCGACTCACCTGCCTCATCCTTATCCGCTTCGGTCGGATCTTTTGGAGCACCGGGGCTGGCACCGCCGCCGGAACCCGCGGCACCGCCGCTGTTGATCTGCACCATCGTGCCCTTGATCGATACTCCGGCCGGGCCGACATTCACGAAGTTGCCGCCCGATTTCAGGGTGACCTGCACGGCCTCGAGCACGATGCCCATACCGGCCTTCAGATGGATCTCATTGCCCGCATCGACGGCGAACTTCGAACCGATCTTCTGCTCCTTGTTCGAGCCGACCTTTATGTGGATATTTCCGTCTACCTTCTCGACCTGATCGCCCGTGACGGTGAGGTGCTTATCCTTCTTTACCTTTTCGTACTGGTTCTCTTCGACTATCAGGTGGCGGTCCTTGCCGATCCACTCCATGTTGTCCTTTTCGACACGGATATCCTGATTCTTCTGAGCGTGGATGAAGATCTGCTCCGAACCCTTCTTATCCTCGAACCTGATCTCATTGAACCCGCCGCCGCCCTTGCTGGAGTTGGTCTTTATGGTCGACCTTGTCTTATTTTCGGGCAGAACATACGGCGGCATATTCTCAGCGTTGTACACCGAGCCGAGGATAATGGGCTGGTCCGGGTCGCCCTCG
This sequence comes from Pyrinomonadaceae bacterium, assembly GCA_050246275.1. GTDB lineage: Bacteria > Acidobacteriota > Blastocatellia > Pyrinomonadales > Pyrinomonadaceae > OLB17. The sequence continues at coordinate 289,692 of JBFWWI010000003.1, read as the reverse complement.
AGAAAGTCGACCACCACTTCCATCCCGATCCGCGGGATGAACATCGTGCCCCATTTCTTGCCGGCCCAGGTCTGTGCGACGCGCAGCCAGCACGAGCTGGTCTGATTATTTCTGCCTTCCCGATCCCAGTGAAACTGGACCTTTACACGTCCATATTTATCGGTGAATATCTCTTCCCCGGAGGGGCCGACGACCACGGCCGTCTGGCTTCCCTGTACTACGGGTTTCGGGGTCCGGCGTAACGGGCGAAACGGAGCACTGTCGCTCTTGCCGTGCGTCAAGGCGGCGAAGGTCGCGATATACGAATTCGCCACTTCCTCGTCCGACGCGTACGACGGCGACTGCGTCGCTTCGGTATTTACGGTGATCGGCACGTAGCTGCCGTTAAAGCTGCTGTGCGGGTGAACCGACATATCGAACTTCACGCCCGGTACGATCGCACACGAATCTGACGTCATATAGGCGTTCTTATATTCGACATCGGCCTCTTCCTGCCGGATCGCAACGGTTCGCCGGTTGTCATTGAATATCTTCTGAAGCTCGCTGGTCTGTTCGCCGCCGCTCGGCGTTATGCCGTCAAACCTTCCGGCGTAGCCGCCGGGATAGTCATAGACCTCGAGCTCGCGGTTGCCGCCGATGGTGAAGCGGCTAAGCTGCTGGGCCTCGAGCTTTTTCCCGACAAGCTCGAAATTATGATCCCAGAGCGTGTGCTTGCCGGTGCTGACCCGATCGTCGAACAGGAACGTGAGGATCGCACCCTGCCACGTATCGCTCACGCCCGAGCGATTCCCGACGAAGGGGATGGTGGCCTTTGCCGTCGAAGCGCGATGGGAACCGGGCGTATTGGCGACCACCATCGTGTGGCCGTTCTCGGTGTGAGTGAAGTAGAAATAAATGCCTTCTTCTTCCATCAGCCGGGCAGCGAAGTTCCAATCCGATTCGCGGTATTGAACGCAGTAATCCCTCGGCTCGAACGTTCCCTGTATCTCCCAGGTCACATCGAAGCCCTGGAGTACGGTGCGAAGAATGTCCGGCACGCTCTTCTGCTGAAAGATCCTGCTCTGCGACTTTTTTGTTAGTATCCACAGTCTTGGTACGACGATGGCCCTGTATTTGGTGAATCTTGCGTTTCGATTGCCCTGGACGAAGCTTGCGCAGATGCCGTGAAAGTAGCGCTTGACCTCGGTGCCATCCTCGTTCTGCTTTACCCGTACGACCATCGGCTGGCCCAGCAGGGCCGACGGATCTTCAAAGGTCGGAGGCGTATTTTCCTCGGTCTCTTCGTGCAGGATCTCGAGTTCGAAATGAAAGAGCTGAGAAATTGCCTCAAACGCCCTCAACTTTTTAACGAGCAGCCGGTCGTAATCGAGCGGGGTCGTTAAGCTTAGCAATCGTGTTCCTTGAGTGATCGGCATATTTCAAAGCAACTATCTAAGTCGCAATTGTTGACGAGATCGATCCCGAATTTTGCTATCTGTCGGCTACCAGAGCGGGCGCCTGATGGTGTCGCGGATCGGGACCCTTGGGCCGGACCGACGCGGATCGACGATCATCGGCGGCGGATTGAACATCGCACGGATCCTGGTCCCTACACCGCCCTCATGCAGGAGCGGCGATTCCGGGACCTGAAAAACGTGTCCGTTCCAGTCGTCAGAATCATCTCCGTCCGGCGTTACGACCACGGTATCGGGTGAGGCGCTGATCAGCGTATCCTCAAAAAAGCCGTCGTAGTCGCTCACCTGCGGACTCGCCGAGGCCATCACCCTGCTCTCAAAACCGCAGGCGAGGGCATACAGAAACCGAAACCCGATGTGCGGGTCGTCGATCTCGTCCGTGACCTCGCCATGACACCCCCGCATAAGGCTGCCGCCCGCGACGCCGCATCCGTGGATCTCGACGCCCTGGCCGCCGGACCTTCCCGGCTTCATCAGCCGAGCGAACGGCTGTGCGAACGCCGAAGCGTTGCCGATATTCACGTCAAATGCCTCGTCTTCGATCCCGCCGATGTGCAAAACTCCCGGGCTCCCATGAGAATTCAATATCAGCAGGTCAACGGAACCGGCCGCCGTGGCGCGCTCCTCGGCGGTAAAAGAAGAAATTACGAGCATCGCCACGTCCGCCACCGGGGTACCTTCGGGCACGGTAACGTGCTTGACCTCCTGGCCGACGTGCCGGCCGAATGTCCGGCCGGCATCAGCAACGTCGTGTGAATGAATGTAAACGATCATCTATTTAAGTAATGTCATAGACGAAGTTCTCCTCCGGCCCGACCCCGACGTGAACCTTCTTGATGTTCTCACCGGAGGCCATTCGCGACAGAACCTCGCCGCTCATATCCGGCAGCATCGTTCCCGTAAGGATGTTGTAAACATTACGGGCGCCGCTGTCCACATCGGTACAGCGCTTTGCCACCGTCTCTATGACGGCTTCATCATAGGAAAATTGCGCACCGTGATTGTCTGCGATCCGGTCGCGGATCTTGCCGAGCTGAAGTTTGATGATCAGGCGAAGGATCTCATCCGAGATCGGATAAAAGGGCACGGTCACCATACGGCCGAGAAGCGCGGGCTTGAATGCCTTGTTCATCTCGGGCTTGATGGCGTCGAGGATCCCCTGCGGTTCGGGCCTTGTCTCGGGATCGGCGCAGAGCTTCATGATCGTATCCGTGCCGATGTTGGACGTAAGGATGATCACGCAGTTCTTAAAGTCGATCTCGCGGCCCTCGCCGTCCTCGAGCACGCCTTTGTCAAAGACCTGGAAGAAAAGCTCCATCACATCGGGATGGGCCTTTTCGACCTCATCGAGCAGCACGACGGAGTAGGGCTTGCGCCGGACCGCTTCGGTAAGCACGCCGCCTTCGCCATAACCGACGTATCCGGGAGGCGAGCCTTTGAGGCTCGACACCGTATGCGCCTCCTGATACTCGCTCATGTTGATCGAGATCAGGTTTCGCTCGCCGCCGTAGAGGGACTCGGCAAGAGCGAGTGCCGTTTCGGTCTTGCCGACGCCGGAGGTCCCGACGAGCATAAAGACGCCGATCGGGCGTTTCGGGTCAGTAAGTCCAGCACGAGATGTGCGGATGCGCTGGGCGATCGCCTCGAGGGCGTGATCCTGGCCAAGCACGCGTTCGCGAAGCGTCGCCGAAAGGTTCAGAACTGCGTTGATCTCGTCGGCGACCATCTTGCCGATCGGGATGCCGGTCCAGCCGGAGATCACCTCTGCGACCGATTGCCCGTTCACGACCGGCTGCATCAGCGGATTTTCGCCCTGCAGCTGCTTTAACTCGTCCATCAGACGCTTCAACTCGGCTTTTGCAGCCTCGGTGTCGGCGGGTGCAGCCGTCTCGGGTGCGGCTGCCGCAGCCGTCCCGCCGGCGTCTTCGCCAACTGCGGCACCGTCGGCTTCGGCCGTGGCGGCAGCGGCCTTTGCCTCACCGCCTCCGTTGGAATTTGCCCCGGCAACCGCGTCAGCCAGTTTGCCGTCGAGACGCGTCATCTCGAGCTTTGTGCGGACGTTCTTGATCTGCTCGACAAGGGCCTTTTCCTTTTCGAACTGCTCGGAGAACCTGGCGAGGTCTTCCTCTGCCGCGGCCCTCTGTTTCTTGAGCTCCTCGAGGCGGTCGTCGTGGGCCGCGCCGGTCACCTGTTCCCGCTCGAGCGAATCGATCTCCGATGATAGGTTCTGTATCCTCCGTTTCGCATCTTCGATCGGTGCCGGGATCGAACCCTGCCCGATCGCCACCTTTGCGCAGGCGGTATCAAGGACGGAGACCGATTTGTCCGGCAGCTGCCGGCCGGTGATGTATCGATGGGACAGCTTGACGCACTCGACGATCGCTTCGTCGAGGATGCGGACGTTGTGGTGCGCCTCCATCTTGTCGGCGATGCCCCGCATCATCGCGATGGCCTTCGGTTCGTCGGGCTCATCGACCTTTACGACCTGGAAACGCCGGGCGAGTGCCGCGTCCTTTTCAAAGTACTTCTTATATTCAGCCCAGGTCGTGGCGGCAATGGTGCGAAGCTCGCCGCGGGCGAGGGCCGGCTTGAGCAGATTTGCAGCGTCATTTTGCCCGGCGGCACCGCCGGCACCGATCATCGTGTGGGCTTCGTCGATGAACATGATTATCGGCTGAGGCGACGATTTGACCTCGTCGATCACAGACTTGAGTCTGTTTTCGAACTCGCCCTTTATGCCGGCACCTGCCTGCAGCAGGCCCAGGTCGAGCGACCGAAGCGCCACGTTCTTGAGCGGGTCGGGGACGTCGCCCTCGGCGATACGAAGTGCGAACCCCTCGACAACGGCCGTCTTGCCGACGCCGGCCTCGCCCGTCAGGATCGGATTGTTCTGACGCCGACGAGTAAGAATGTCGACGATCTGACGTATCTCAAAGTCACGGCCAAGCACCGGATCGATCTTTCCGGCGCGAGCCTTCGCGGTCAGGTCCTCGGTGTATTGGTCGAGAGCCTTCGTCTTTCCGGGGACGCCGGACGCGACCTGGGTCCCGCTCGATACGCCCGCGGTTTCGCCGAGTGCGACCGCATCTCGTTCTTCGGCAGATTCGGCGACGATCTCGGGCAATTTCTTTTGCAGGTCTTCGACCGAGATATGGTCAAACTCCTTTGAGATGTCACGGGCAATGCGGGCATAGCTGTCGTTTGCCAGCATCGCAAGTACCAGATGGCCCGACCGTACACGGGCGGCCCCGAAATCGACCGAGGCAAGGAGCCAGGCGTCCTGGATCCATCGGGTGATGCGTTCGCTCAGGCCAGGCGTTCGGGAGTTTCCGGTCTTCAGCCGGTCGAGCGCGGTGCCGACGTCCTTGCTAAGGCGATCGATATTGACCTCATAGTGAGACGCGATCTTGTGAAGGTCGGTGTCGTTCTGATCAAGTATCTTGGATAGGACGTGTTCGATCTCGACATCGTAATTCGTTCGAGAAAGACAAAGGCCGGCCGCTCCTTCAAGAGCATTTCTGGAAACGTCGTTCAGCCTCCCGACAAGGGATTTTAAGTTTACATTCATGGTTCTTCTCCTCGATATGCCTGCGATTTTAACTTGCTTTTGAAAATTGCGTTAACCCGTACCGGCCAGTATCAGCTGTTCGTCGTCAACTTCGAATGGTTTCGTCTTCAGATACGACGTCCAGCCAAGCATCGGACGCCTGAGCGCCTTGGTGGTCAGGATATTGCTGGGGACCTGCTTCTTTTCCAGGATCAGCTGTACGTCGTAATCCACCTCGGTCCCGGCCATGAACTCGACGATCGAACGAAGCGGCCCGGCGGCATTCCCATTCGGCAGGAAGGCAGTGAACTTGCTGAATGGGAGCGGCCCGAGCTTTAGCCTGAATTTGGATTGCTGGTCCCATATCTTGGTGCCCGCGATCGCATTCAGGCCGAGCGAACTATTTCGGTGGCCGAGTTTGGTCTTGTCGCGTTCATTTAGTTCGAGCCATTGCCCTGAGAACTGCTCCACCCTGACATCTATCTGAAAATAATCGGCGACCAAATTGGCGATCGCGTTCGCGGAGTGGGGCTTCTGGGCGATCAAGCCTACATACGGCAAAAGAGCCTCGTCCTTAAGGCTCATTTTCCCGCGAAGCCCAGCGGTGCCCAGGCCGGCAAGGTCGAACAGATAACCCGTAAAATCATCCGAACCGCGTTCGTAGGCGACCGGAAACCGGTATTTTGCCCACGCCCGGTAGAACATCGACGCCGCCCGATGGGTGAAAATATCGAGGAACGCCCACATCGCCGTGTCGCGATGACGGATTCGGTCGAGCACGAGTTCGGTGTAATGGGTAGGAAGGACGCCGCTGCTTCCCACCATTCCCATCATGCAGATGACAAGCTCATTACGTTCCCGGTTCGACATCTCGTCGAGGACCTGATTGAGCTCCCGCAGTTCGCTGGCCGGAAAATCAAGCGATATCAGCGAGCGAAACCGAACCACCTCTTCGGACGGAAGTGCCGTGCCGCCGACGGGCTTTCGCTCTGGATAGATCTGCTCGAGGAGCCTTACAGACTGAAAGAACTCAAATCTGTAAGTTTCGTCGAGCAAAAGCTGATTTACTGGCTTTCCGCTCATCGATCGCCACTACACATCCGAACTTTTCGGCAACGCCGCTTTCCGGACGATCACAGAATCTCCTGTTCACCGGCACGCGCCGGAAATATCATTATGTCCTCTTCTCTCTGCTCGGAACGCAGGACCATCTGATTAAATGAATTCAGCGACGAATAGAGCCCGAGGAAGCGCTCCAGGACGCTCGCAAAGATATACATTCCGCTTCCTACATACTCTTCTTCATCGACCGTGATCGTTGTCTCCAGGCCGCGGATAAAACCGGTTCCGACGCGCCCGCCGATCTGCCGGATCGCCTTTCTCGACTCGACCTTCTTGATCCCGAGGATCTGTTTTCGCGTGACGGATGAATCATCGAAATTATATAGGTGGAGTATCTCCTGAAGCGCCTCCGGATTTCCATCTTCGGCGTTCACAAGCGAAAGGAAATTGAGGTTAAGGTGCGAGATCAGCCGCCATTGGGCGGCCCGACGCTGCGGCGGCCTGATGGTCTCGGTCGGCTTTGTGAGGCACCGGGCCTTTGAGAGCAGGACCGTTCCCTCCACCTCGAAATCGCCATCCTTGCCGCCGAAGGGCAGCCGGCTCGGGAGGTCGCGGTTGGTACAGGTCGTTCGCACATTCAACACATCGACCGCCGGGACCCGCGGATTGAACTGCGCATCGACGAGCGACATGAACATCTCCGTGCCCTCGTCATTCGGCCGCTGCGATGCGACCCGCTTGGCATACCAGAACGCCTTTTCGAGCTGCTCGCCATAAGCGTGCCGGAGCGAATAGAAGGGTGAAAATTGCCGATTGACACCGGTGGCCGGATTGGTCGAGACGACCTCATCGATAGAATAGATCTCGGTGGTCAGCTGCCGGTGAACATCCGCGATAACGTGATACTCGTATTTCTGCTGCGACAGATAGATCGGGTCGGCAAGGCGTGAAAAAAGATTGACGATCGGCGAACAGCCAAGGCGAAACGACTCGGCCGTGATAGGCGCGATCGGCGGCGTCACGTCCTTCATACGGATCACGATGTCGAAATTGCTTCCAAACTTTGCCGCGACCGCCCGATCCAGGCCAAAAATATCCACGAAAAGAAACTTATAGGGGAAGGCGAAATACTCGGACAAAAGGCGATACCCCGAGAACGACCGTTTTGTGTACGGCAGGACCGCTTCATTCTCGGCAAACCCGACCGCCTTTATCGCATCCTGGGCGGGCAGCACGACCGGATCCGGAAGTTTCAAGCGGATGTTGGTGATCGTTTTCAAGGCGGCGTTGCCGAGAGGCTGTTCCCTTGGCCGGAACTCGACCGAGACCGCCTTTGTAAAAAGCATCTCGTACAGCGGGAATACCAACTGCGGATCGCCGTCCAGATAGAACCGCATCGATGCGGGAGCCTCGTCTGTGTCGCCTTTTTTCAGTTCGGAGAGGTCCGAGCCGCCGTAACACCGGAAACTCAGACGGATCGAACACTCGGCAAATTTGCCCCGCGTGTCTTTCGGGGCCGGTGATTCCAGTGCGGCAGATTCAAGTTCGATCGGCAGCAGGTCGACATCGTAACAGGTCCGAAACAGGCACGCCGAACCTTCGACCGGCCGCGAACTCAACCGCGAGCCCCGCTCGAGCAGTTGAGATGATGAAAGCTTGTCGTTGGGCGAACCGAATGTGAACTGCGTGACCGCCATCGACGGGATGGGCGCCAGATAGTGAGGATATAAGAGATTGAGAAGAGATTCCGTGACCTCGGGCAGTTCATCATCGAGTTTCAGCCCGATGCGCCCCGTGAGGAACGCGAACGCCTCGATCATTCGCTCGACATGCGGGTCCTCGACCTTTTCTTCGTCAAGTTCGAGCCGTGCGGCGACCTTTGGATACTTTCGGGCGAACTCTGCACCCATTCGCCGAAGGAATACCAGCTCACGCTCGTAATAACTGAGTAACTCGTCTCGCATTTATGTCTAGCGCTGTAGCGAAGGGCGGCTTGGGATGGGCCGCCGGCCCCCATCAGGAGCATGCGGCCCGATGGGTTCGTTCCCGGCCCGCTATTTTTCGTTTACTGCAAAATCGCCGCTGCCCATCTGTAGAACCGTGTCGAAAACGACTGGCTCAGGAGCCGGATCGACATCCAGCTGGGCCTCGATCCGAAACCGGAGCGACCTTTCGGTCTCGCTCGGCGGTTCGGTCGTAATGTGTACATTCAGAAATCGGGGTTCGAAGACACGGATCGCGTGTTCGAGAGATTTTGTAAGGCGTCGCTGCTCGCTCGGGTTCTGAGCGCTGAGGCCGGTGATATCCGGAAGCCCGTAAACCGCGACGGAGGACTTCGTCTCTTCCAGCTCGATCTCGCGAATGTCGATATAGTTGCGCGAGTTCAACAGCCACTCGAGGTCCCGGCGGACGGAGGCCTTGAGTTCGCGAAGCGATGTCGATCTCGACTTGGGTGCCTCGCGCGTCTCGCGCGGTTCGAGATCGATCAGTCGGTCGAGGACCGACAAGCTGACCCGGATCTCATTATCGCCTCTTGCCATTTAATAGATACCGAAGTGCGACACCGGAACAAGATGAATCAGGGTTATGAGACCTGCGAAGCGATTCGCATTGCCTCATAACCCATGCTATTGAAAGCCCATTCTGTCTGCTGAGGGCCTAGACCTTAGCGTTCTTCTTGATGTCGTAACCGACCTTGCCGACCGAAGTGACCGTACCGTCTTTCTTCTGTGCGAAATAGTCGAATTCGATCTTCGAGAAGTTCAGAGAGATCTGGTCGGTCGGGACGATGTCGCTGTGTCCGGAACCGCCCGTCTGATAGGACGAGATAAGCACGTCGCTGAAATCGACCTTCAAAAAGCACTCCTGCTTGCCACCGGCCTTGCGGGCTTCGAGTGTTGCTTTCGGAATGTGCTTACCGATCGCGCACTGGAGAAGGAGTTGGGGCGTTGCCTTACCCATCTTCATCGTAAAGTGAAAGTCCTGAAACGACACTTTACCAGCACCTGCACCCGAACCGTGTGACGACGTTCCCGACTGTACTGCTCCGAAAGAGAACGATTCGATCTCGATCCACTCGGGGTTCAATTTCTTCTCCGACTCGCCCTTGATATCTCCAACCTTCAAGTAATAATCTGCTGCTCCCATTTTAATTTGCTCCTTTTTATTTATCTAATTGCTAACGATTCATAGGTCATCAGCTACAAGTTAATGACGACTGCTTGATCGCTTTTTGCCAATGAAGCCAAGAAAAATCCGGCCGGCGTTTTAGCCGTGGGCCGCAGCCGGCCGGAAACGATATCAGGCCTTTGCCGGGGGCGGCAGATCAGCCACCAAACGCAGGGAAACCGACAGTTCATCCAACTGGAAGTGCGGCCGCAGGAACGTGACGGCTCGGTAGCAGCCCGGCTTCCCCGGGACCTCGGCCACGTCGACACGGGCCTCGCGAAGCGGGTATTGTGCCTTGACCGTCTGTGAGGCGTCGTCGCTTTCAACCACGTATCCGTTGATCCATCTGTTCAGGAAGTCAGCGCACTCGGATTGCGACATAAAGCTTCCGACCTTATCGCGCATCATCGCTTTCAGATAGTGTGCGAATCGCGATACCGCAAAGATGTATTGAAGCTGAGTGGAGAGGCGTGCATTGGCATTGGCCGAATCCGTATCATACTTCTTGGCTTTGTTCGCCGACTGGGTCGCGAAGAACGCGGCGTAATCTGTACCTTTGCAGTGAACGAGAGGAATGAATCCGTTGTCGGAAAATTCCTTCTCACGGCGATCGGTGATAGCGACCTCGGTCGGGCACTTCATTGCGATCTCGCCTTCGTCGGTCGCGAACGTGTGGGTAGGAAGGCCCTGTACGAGTCCGCCGCCCTCGACGCCGCGAATGGCCACGCACCAGCCGTGCATCGAGAATGCCTCGGTAAGGCGGGCACCCATAGCGTAGGCCGCATTGCCCCACAGATATTTCTTGTGGTCCTTTCCATCGACGTCTTCCTCATAACGGAAGGTCTCGGTCGGCTTTGTGGCATTACCGTAGGGCTGACGCATTAGGACGTGCGGCATTGTAAGGCCGACGTAACGCGAATCCTCCGATTCCCTGAAGCTGCGCCATTTCATATACTCCGTGCGGTCGAAGATCTTGGAAATATCGCGGACCTCGGTCATTTCGGAATAAGTGTCCCAGCCGAACATTCCGGCCGACGCGGCACTGATGAAAGGAGCGTGAGCTGCGGCCGCAACGCCCGCGATCTGCTCGAGAAGAGCCAGGTCCTGCGGGTGATTTCCGAATTCGAAGTCCCCGATCAGAGCACCGAACGGAGCACCGCCGAACGTACCGTACTCTTCTTCGTAGATCTTCTTAAAGAGCGTCGATTGGTCGAATTCCAGAGCACGTTCGAAGTCCTTCAACAGGTCTTTCTTCGTGATGTTCATCACCCTGATCTTGAGCTGCGGGCCGGTGAGGCTGTTCTTTACGAGGTAATGCAGTCCACGCCACGAACCTTCGAGTTTCTGAAAGTCCTCGTGGTGCATTATCTCGTTCAGCTGTGCCGACAGCAGACGATCGATCTCGGCGATGCGGGAGTTGATCGCGAGGTCCATATTCTTTGACATCGTCAAAGTCCCGCTCATGACCTGACTGACGAATTCGCCGATCATGTCCTTTGCCTGTTCCTTCTGGTAGTCATCCCGCGCCAGCCTGCCTTCGGTCAGGATCTGATCAAGAAGACTGACCTCTTCCTGGGTTTCGACTGCTTGCGGGGCCGCTTCTTCTTTTGTTTTAGCCATTTTCCTAACCCTCCTGTTCGGCGTTGATGCCGAGTGCGTCGCTCAATTCCTTTTGTTTATCGGCGTTCGAGATAATGTCTTCGAGCATCGATTCGAGCTTCTCGTTCCCGTCCATCTTGGAGCGCAGGTCAGAGAGTTTCGCCCTTGCCTCGACAAGTTTGCGAAGCGGCTCGACCTGTTGAACGATCTGATCCGGTTCGAAATCCTCGATGGATTTGAACTTCAGCTCAATGCCCATTTTGCTGCCGTCGTCCTGGAGCTTGTTCTCTGTCGTGAATGCCAGCCGCGGCGACATACCCGACAATACCTGATCGAAATTGTCAGGATCGACCTCGACAAACTTTCTATTCTTGAACGCGGGGAGCGGTTCTTCCGACTTTCCGACAAAGTCGCCCATTACGCCAACGACGAACGGAAGTTCCTTCAGTTCGATCGCTCCGCCGACCTCCACATCATATGTGATCTGAACGCGAGGCGGCCTGACGCGATCGATCTTGTGTTGTAAACTTTCTTTTGTTGGCATCTTTCTCTTTGCTCCTTAAATTAATTATTGGTCATGACGTATTGAATGAATTACCAGTCATCCGACGACGCCGTCGTTTCCTCCGTCGCTTCCGTACTCTCATACCCGCCCGAGTCATATGACCCTGAATCGTAACTTACCGAATGATCCGATGCTACGCCGAGGGTCTCCCTCAGGTGGCCGAGCACGTTCTCATCCTTGATAACGTCCTGCAGCCACGAATCGAGCGGCATATTTCCCCACTTGACGGCCCGCTGAACAAGATATGCGACCGGGCTGTGCGGCTCGGTTCGCTGAAAATAAGCGGCGATCTCCGAAAGCTTCCTGAGTGCGTCGGCGCGGCCCGCGACCGTCCCGCCCCCGCCGGTGCGGGGCTGGCCGGATTCGTCCACCTCGCCATTGTCATATTCTTCGACATCGGAAGGGTCGGGCTCCTCGGCGCGCTTGTCGGCAAGTATCTTCTTGACCTGGGTATGGACCTCATCGAGAGCCTTGCTAAGCTGGCCCATGCCGGGCATTTGATTGCGGTCGAAACATTCCTCGATCTGCTGGTTTAGGGCCTTGTATTCTTCCCAGCACTCCTCGATCGCAAAGTTCGTTTCCTCGCAAAACTTCCGGCGGGTCTGCGCTCTCGCGGCCTTCCACTTGTCGCCGTTGATGCGGCCCTCACTCTCGGCCCGTGCCTGGGCGGCCCGTATCCGCTCCTGGGCCTCGGAATCGAGCGAGTCGAAGTTGTCCGGCATACTGAAGCGCTTGGCGTCTTCCCAATCGAAAAAGCTGTAGCCAGGGCCCTGCGTTATCGGGCATTTCTTGACGGCGAAGGCGAGTTGGGCGTCCATCCACGAGATGGCGTTGGCCCGGCCCTCCATATCTCCCTCCTCGATCTCGGGATGGAGCGTGCCCCAATAGTCGTACAAAAGGAGCTTTGCGAGCCTCATCCCGTCCCGCACACCGGCAAAACCGTACTGCATGGCGAGCGATTCCGAGAGCCACGCGGCGACCTGTATGTCCTTGGTCTGCTTCGAAAGGGCTTCGGTGGCGAGGTCTATGACCCGCCGGTAATCGGCTACCTTTAATTCCGTCTGCCAATCGCCCTGGTTGAGGTTGTCGTCTGACCGCCGGGCTTCGGTAATATCGCCGTAAAGCGTACCGTAGCGCATATACTCACCCGACGGAGATTCTTCCGAGATCGGGCTGAGCAGGGCGTCGAAATCCACGACGGGCGGTTTTTGGAGTTCTTCACTCATCAAACGCACTCCTAAATATCCTTATGCGATGGGCAAGGGTGACAAAGCTGTTTGGAACGCCCATATCATAACCGAAAACCAAAAATAAAGCACCTAGATTCTTAAACCGTTCATTCCCTGTTAAACACGATGGTGTTTATGTCGGTCAATGCCTTGTCCTTTCCATCCATCCAGAAGATTCGCATCCCTTCTCCTACGAAAAGATCGTTCCCGGCATCGCGCCAATCGACACTGCGGCCGAGGCGGACACGGTCGTCCGAATTCTTCCAGGAATTGACATACAACGATGGGAAGAACATCTCGCCGGTGGTGCCATTGGTCATCTCGACCTTCGCCTGCGGCCAATAGACATCGCGGAGCGATCTTCGCTCGAGAAACTCGATCGATACGACCTGTTCAAAGGGAAGCCAGATATAGTTGTCCTTGATAAAGACCTCAAAAACACACATCGTCAGGTCGTTATAGTCCCGAAAGTCGCTAAAGCCTTCGCCGTTGACCGTCACCGAAAATGCCGGACGCCGTTCCTCGATGTCGTCGAGCAAAGATCTTGTCTCGGCGATCTCGCCCCGCCGGTTAAGATCCACGGTCCGCAGAAGGTCCTCCACATAGTCGGGAAACTTCATCGCATTCTCGGGCCGCGAACTGTGCTCGAAGAGGTTGATCCTGTCGCGTTCGGCTTTGAAATTCTGCCGATAGATCAGGCTGCCGATGGCCGCGCCGGCATCCTGATGGCCGATCGTATCGAGCTGCTTTTCGGCGCGCTCCCATTCGCCTGAAAAGCACGACAGCTCAAATAGGAATGTACGGGCGGCCACATTCGTCGGATTGGTTTTGACGAGATTGATGGCAGCCTCTACGGCTCCCTTTAGATCGCCTTCGTCGAGTTTTAGTTTGGCGTCATTCATAATCTTGCTTTGTGCCCGGCTGACACTACGCGTCAAAGCCGAAACGCACAGCTCAATCGAGCTATTTAGCGATCGTCTGCGGGGCCTTTACGTTACGGAAGAGCGACTTGTCGAACGGGTCGCCGCCGCTCGGTTTGATCGTGGCCGAAACGCTCTTGCCTCCCACCGTGTACGACAGCGAATATTCGCCGCCCGGCTGTTTCGACGGCCCGCCCGCGTCGACAAATCTGAACAGCCCCCAGGTACCCGGATAGCTCTTCTGCGTGCTGCTCGAAGTCGTGGACGGCGTCGAGGTGTTGGCCGCCGGCGAGCCTGAGGTCGTCGTCGTACCGCCCGTCGTTGCGAGCGTGATGCTGACGCCCGTCTCTGCCGAGCCGCTCGCCGGGAAAGTGCCCTTAATGGTGCCTGTACCTTCGGTGTCGATCTTTTGGCCGTCGATATTTACCTGAATTAACGCATCTTTTCCGCCGCGCAGGCCAAATTCATATTCGAATTTAGGCGTGGCATTGGTTCCGAAGAGCGCTTTTCTCAAGGCGAACGCATTGTTCAAATAGTCGATGAACTCCTGGCTGAACTGAACGCTCGCACCATCCTTAAGTTTCAGCTTGCCGTCGGCCTCCTCAAAGAAGGTCGCGAGATCATTCTTGTAGAATGCGGAGAGCTTCCCGTCGTTAGGGTTGAGGAACGCCGCAAGTTTTGTCAGGTCCGCCTCGGCCTGGCCGTCCTCAAAGGGATATCCCTTTTCGATGTCTTTGGCGGCCGGCAGTATCTCCTGCGTCCAGACCTTTATGATCTTTTCCTTGGCGCCGGCACCCAAAAGCGTGCGGAGATTTCCGATCGGTTCCTGAAGAAGCAACGAAACTTCCTGGGCAGACGGGGTCTCGCTGAATGTCGCGAGCAGGGCCGTGATCGCCGTCTCCCGTTGACGGATCTTGAGCGGATCGCCATCTTTGGTCATTTCAGCCGCATACTCTTTGAGTTTTGCGTCGGAAAGGCCGCTGATGCTCTTGTAAACGTTGCCGAGTTGGGTCCGGTAGTCTTCCACCGGCGTTTTATCGCCCTGCTCTTTCGTCCCCATAAAGGTGACAAGCGGACGAAACTCCTTCTCTGGCTGGCTGTCGCCGGGCTCGTTCGATTTAGCGGGCATCACGTAGCTGAGTGCCCAGTCGATCCAGCCATCCTCCTCAAGTTTCGCCGAGAGGTTCGTGTGTTTTGTGATCTCACGGACGAGGATCTTGATCGGCGAGTTCGCCGACGAGAATGACAGCAGGGCGGCGGTCGCTTCGTCCTTGTTCTTATATGGCCTGACATGCGTATTCTTTACGAAATTGCGCCAATGGTCGGCGTAATCGCGATAGTAGCGGTCGCGGATGTCGGCCGCGTCGGTCGATTTTGCGACCTCCGTTTTTCCGAGTTCGCCCATTACCCAGTCGTCTTCGCTCAGTTTTTCGTTGGCCTCGTCGATCGCGACCTTCATCAGGTCGTGCCCGGGCCGCGTGTAGGCGCTCGGGACCGAATAATTGCCCTCAAGATAGGTCGCGTCCGCACCGTTGCGCGTCAGAATCGCCTCGACGGTCGTCTTGCCGATGGTGTCGTCGATGGTCTTCGATACCTCCGTCACCTTTCGGCTGAGGTAGCGGTATTTGGCAGGAAATGCCTGCAGTTTCTTTCGCGTGTCCTGAACGAGCTGACCGTTGATGTTGATGCGCGGGAATTGAACGTCCGCATCGTCGCGGTCAACCTGCTTGGACCAGAACTCGAGCTGCTGCTGGGCGACGAGTTTCATATCCGCCGGCACTTTGCTCTCAGCGACCCAGAATTCCGAGAGGGCGGTCGAGAGATGGCTCGATTCCGCACGTGCCTTGTACTCGCCGGAGAGCATCAAATAGGCCTTTAAAAGGTCGTAATTCCGGCTCAGCACTTCCTCTTCCTTGTCGGTAAGCTGCGCCGGGTTGGCGACGGGCTGGCTGTCGGCGAACTTTCTCAATTCCGCCTCCAGGCGTGCCACGGTCGGCTTTTTGAAGCGCTGTTCGATGACGGCAAAATACATCGGCAGCAGGCTCTTCTTGTACACCTGGTTTCCCGAGTACATCCCGAACCGCATATAGATCGGCGGGCCGTTCCTCTCGTAATCATCGAGCCGTGCGAGCAGCTGCCGCATCTCTTCGGTCGTATTTATCTCTCTTTTCGCCTCGGCTTCGGATTTTCCGAGCGGATTTCGCCCTCCGTCGGCCTTTATGATCGTCAGGACGCGGTCGCCGACCTGCTCGGCCTGGGTCAGCATCTGGTTGTTGGTGATCAGCGAAACGCCGGCCATTCCGAGCAGGAAAAGAACTATCAGCCCGCTGAGAATCGTCAGCACCCAGCCCATTATCGGGGCTTTCTGACGCTGAGCGAGGAATGTCTTAACGAGGTCCTTGTCACGCAGGACAACATCGCGGAAGAACCGTTCGGTAAAGAATCCGTTCGCGACGGTCTGGTGGCCGTTGCCGCCGGCCTTTGCGGGCGGGGCGGCCGTGAAGTAGAAGCCGCGCAGGAATGGATTCTCGCTGAACGGGTTCGGCCGGAACAGAGCGCTTATGAATGCTCCGAACTTTCGCCGGCCGGTGCCGAAATGAAGCGGAAAGTTGAATATGCGCAGCTGCCTGACCGGCGGAAATGGAGCCGAAAGCCGCGCGATCCGGCGCTTCATGATTGAGTCGTGCAGGATCGCGTACTCATTATCGAAGAGCGCCTGGGCATTATCCGCCTTTTCGATCGGGATGGTGGTGCCCCAAACAAGGGCTTTGTCCTCGGCCTTGGACGCCGAGAACGAATCCCGGAATCCTTCTATCGTGTCCGCGTGCGAGAAGACAAGATAGACCGGCGCCCGTACCTTAAGACGCTGCATTATCTCGTCGAGCCGCGTCCGCTGTACTTTCGCGAGTTCCTCGATCTCGCGTTCATCCGCTTTCAGGACGCGTTCGGCATCTACGACGAGGATGATTCCGTCAAGCGGCCGATTCGAACGGTATTTCTTTACTGTCTCCAGCAGGGCGGACCACTCATCCGCATCCAGGCCCTCGGTCAAATAGCGGCCCGCAGAATCGATAAAGACCGCCTCGCTGGTGACTCGCCAATCCACATTCGGGGTCGGCCGTACGAACTTCTGTTCCGATTGCCGCTGGCTCGGCAGCGTTTGAAAATTTAGGTTAGAGCTGATGACGAGCGAACTCTTGCCCGATCTTGGCGCACCGATGACCAGATACCACGGCAGGCCATATACCGCATCGCGGCCTCCGCTGCCGAGGTTCGAGGTCTTAAGGAACTGGACCGTCTCTTCCGCTCCGGATGCGAGGTCGGAATAACTTCCGGCCGGAGAACTCAATTTTGCCGCCGGCTGGCCATTCGAATCGATCGACTCTGACGCTTCTGACACCCCGCCTCCGGCCTCCGCTTCCCGTAATTCCCTCTTCTTCTTCCGGCGAGAGATGACAAAACCGATAAGGAGAAAGAACGGGAGAGTTATAAGAACGAAAGCCAGGACGATAATGGTCCGTTCCATATAACCCAGCCGCGGGTACGGGACCATATACGTTATCAAGCTGAAGATACCGTAGAACGAGAGTACGCCGCCGAAGCCCAACGCATATTTCAATTGGTCAGTGTGCCAACTCATTTGATAAGGCCAAACTGTCTGTCCAGTGCGAGCGGGTCAAACTCGCAGCTTTTCAACGGTCTCCTGCAAAAATTTCGAGGAAAGCAGGAATAACACAAGGTAAACAATAAAAGCGAGGCCAAGACACGCGAGGGCGCCGATCTTGGCCCAAACGGGCATTCCCCTTTTCTCCGGCGGCTTCGGCTGATCGTTCGCCGCCCAATTCGGCGACAGGTCGACCGGCTTTATCTTTCCAACTTTGACGAGCTGGTTCGCCGTATTTTGCATAATCGCAAGGAATTTTTCTTGTTCGTAGATCGCGTAGCGGCCCTTAAAGCCAAGCAGCATACAGTAGTAATAGATCTCTACCGCGTCCTGTGTGACCTCGATCTGGGGCAGCATCGAATCAAGCTTTTCGAAGAACTTATTGCCGGCGAGCTGTTCGCCAAAATATTTGAGCTGCAGCGGATTCTTTTCCCATTCGTTCTTGAGCGGAAAGTCGGCTGTGAGCACGGTCTCATCGACGAAAGCGGCAAGTCCGAACTTCGATACCGACACGATCTTATGATTGAATCGGTAGCGTTCTGCCCGCCTTTCGAAGTCGTCGAACATTGCCTCGACCTTTGGACGGAGCTCGCGTGAGGGCGAGACGATACCTGCCCTGACCCTCAGCACGAGGTCGAGGATCGGCCCGGCAAAGGTGATGAGATCGTTTTTTGATGCTGCTTCTGACATTGTCTGCAAAACCTACGGCTTGACCGCATAAAGCTCGATCTTCTCGTCCGGAATATCATTTGGAACGTACACTGATATTACCTTTGAACCGGCGATACCATTCCAGTACGGCCCGATATTATCAAGCTGAAAATACTTGAAACCGACGCGGGCCGGAATAGGTGCGGGCGGCGGGCTCGCGAGCGTAAGCACCACGCCCGGCAGGGCCGACCCGATCACCGAATCGATCACGTCTCTCGACGCTATCTTCACGACCCGCGGTACGCCCTCGATAAGCTTTGCCTCCGGCATTTGCGCCCTTACGGCGAGGAAGAAACCTGCCTCCTTGATAAGCCGCTCGTCGTCGATCCGGCCGACATAAAGCGTATCGCGTGTCTTTTCGAGCGGGATCGGAACGCACCGGCTCGGTATCACGGTCTCTAACAATCCCTTAAGCTGGAGCGACAGAGTGTTGAATGTATAGAAAAGATCGTCGTGGTCGTATTTGACGATGTCCTTCGGCTGCATCTCCAGCGAAAAGGTCATCAGCTGCCCGATCAGGCTGACCATCTCTTCGTACAGGCGTTCGGGATGCAGGAGTGGCGACCGGAAATAATGCGACATCACCGGGATCGACGAATTGATCGTGTGCAGCAGCCAAAAGACCGCGACCTCCGAGGTCGTAAAGTCAGCAAGCGAGGCGTTGCTCTGGCGCCGCTGCTCGGCAAGGCTGGCCCCTTTTGTGATCAATATCTCGACGATCTGACGGAGCATTGCGGCGAGCCAATCCGAAGCCGTGATCTTAAGAATCGGCGGTATATACTCTTCCGAGACCTGCAGCTGGCCGGTCGGCGAGCGCTTGAGCTCCGCGATCTTGATCGATGTGAAGCCGTCCCTCAGTTCATCGTCAAAGATGATCCTGAGGTTGCTCTTTGCGTAGGCGATCGGCTGTTCGTTCGTCCCCGTCGTTTCGTCCTTGACCTGTTTGCCTTCCTGCAGATAACGGATGTTGCCGTTCAGCGCAGCTCCGCTCGCCTGAAAATTAGCCTCGCCAAGCTTTTTGGCCGGGATCGCGAGGTGAACGCCGAGGCGGTCTTTCTCGACCGAGAAATGCTGCCCGACGGGCCGCATCTCCGGAATGGCCTCGGCATCGGGCAAATTTACATAGAGCCCGTCGGGGAGAACCGCCCGGCAGGTCGTGATCTGAAAATTCCCGTTAGCGATCGCCTCGCTGCTGAAGCGAAGCTCCAGCACCCCGTAATCATGCTGCATTACGGAATCGATCCGCGAATTCAGAAGTTCTTCATGGTAGTTGTCGAACTGCTGAAAGTGATGCGGAGTCAAGAGCATCCCCTCGTTCCAGACGATCTTGCGGTATTTGCTCATAGAAGATTAGACGACAATAGTAAAACGAGTTTGGAAAATAGTAAACGCGCAAACGGCAAACTGACCTAAAACGACGCAATTCTAATATTTTCTATTCTTTACGCGTGGCGCGGATCAAGATCGGCTCGCCGCCGCGTCAATATTCTCACCCTGTTCGTTCCCGGCCAGCGTGCTGAAGAGGTCTTTTACCCATTCGGGCCCGGGCTTCGATTCGAAATTCTCCGGGTACATTTCGGCGAGCTCGAGTGCTCGCGTGAGTATCGGCATCCCGTGGCTTTCGATCCCCTTGTTCCGGTTGAGCCGTTTCAAGGCCTTTGACGGCTTGATCAGCAATTCGACACCGTCGATCGATTCCGGGGTCGGGTCGGCACAGTTTTCCGAGGGGGTCGTGACCAGATACTCTCTGCAGACCACCGGACGGTCCGGATGTATCGAACAGGACTCATCTTCGAGAAACGGGCACGGCACACCCTCGTGAAAATACTCAAGCACGAGTTTTACGCCTTCGCGGCGGGCCGCGTCCGGCTCCATATCCGGGGCTTTCGCCTGATGTTCGGAAAATCTGTCGTACCAGCCGATCGACTTAAAATGCCGCGCTGCCGCGTCAAATCGCGCCCGGACCTCGCTCTGCCTCGGCTCGGGCATCCGGCTTACAATATCGGCTATGTGATAGACCTCGACATCCGAGATCGGCACTGCCTGGCGGCAGCAAGCTCCGCAATGGGCCTTGCACGAGATCTTTTTCCCTTCGCCCTCGATGACCTCGACGCCGGCCGCGACCATCGAGTTTGCCATCTGCTGGAAAATGGGAAGCATCCGCTGCGGCTTGACGGGCGCCGCGGGAACGGTCAGGTCAAACTCCAGCGGAATGCCGTTTACCCTGATCCCGATGTTCCCGCTTACCCAATCGCTTTCAGACATATTTGATCCACTCACAGCCCGTTCAGATATTCAGCGCTTCTGCATTGACGTCAAAATCCTTTGGATTTTGCGCGATCGTCCCGATAGCAAGAAAGGTGATCGCACGCTCGAATTCGCCCGGCGATATCTTGTTCTGCTTTTGCAGGAACCAGATCGTCCGGATCGTGCGCGAACTCTCGGTCGACTTTCCGGCGAGGTCCTGTAGCATATTCCGCATCTTCATCGTATCGCCTGCGGCGCCCTGGTCGTAGGCGGCGATCATAAGCAGGCAATCGTCGGCCAGTTCGTTCCCGATCTGGATGCTCAATTTGTCGAGCACTTCGGACATGGACTGGGCCGTCTGCACTACATCCCCGCGGCTCGTCCCGAGCTTTGCGATCGCGGCGACGGCAAGGAACTGCGGCTTGAGATTCTTTGAGCCGGCGATGGTCCTGATCTGTGCCGCGTTCTTCTGGGCCGCTTTAATGTTTTCCGCGATCGCCGAGGCCCCGCCAAGCTGCTTTATCTTTGACGCGACCCTTTCGGCTTGCTCAGTGGTCAGGAATATTTTCGGATCATTTTGCGCGATCTTGCGAAGAAAGGCCGCACTGTTCGTCTCGATCTTTGCGGTCTCGGACTGTTTTGCCGGAGGCACGTCGGACGAATTGCCGGGATCGGATGTGCCGCGGCTGCTGCCCGGGCCAGTGTCGGACGAAGTCGTTGTGGACTTAGCGTCGTTGCCAGGCTCGTCGGCGTCCTTGTCCTTGGTGGTCACGTCGGCACTGGGCTGATCGTCAAGGTCGCCGCCATTTGAGGCAATGTCTCCCGATCCTTTTGCGACCACGAGGTATATCACCCCGCCGGCCACGAGGACCAATACGACGGCCAAAAGCGGGCCGATCAAAAGCAGCCCGATCGGTATCGATCGCCGCTCGGCCTGAGTTGCCGAATGGGTCGAGGCCTTTGCGGGAGAAGCGGCGGGCGTCGCGGCCGTCGCCGGGATATGGGCCGGCGGCGTATCCGCAGCAAGCCGGGATACGATCTCGGCCGCAAGCCTGTAACCGCCGAGGCTGATCGCGGCACCGTCACTGATCGGCACCGGATCGATCACCGGCGTGCCGTTGACATCCGTTCCATTGCTCGAGCCGGCGTCGACGATCTCGTAGCGGTCGCCGAAGCGTTCGATCACGGCGTGCTTTCTCGAAAGCCGCGAGTCGGCGATCGAAAGGTCGCAATCCGAGTGGCGGCCGATAACGAAACGGCTCCCATCGACCCTTATCCGTTTCGAGGAGCCGTCAGGATCGGTAAATTTTAACCAGAGCTCGTACATCAGGTTATTTCGAATAGGTCGAAAGCGGCTGGAGCTTTAACCCGAAATCCTCCGGATTCTCGCCGATTATCGCGGCAGCAAAGAACTTTGGCACATACTTGAAGTTCTCTGCCTGGAACTGCTTTGATAAAAGCTCGCCGTTCGCGATCAGGGTCCAGAAGTCGCGCGGCAGGCCGCTGTTCGAGTCGAGTGCTTTTACGAGGTTCGAGCTAAGCCCGCCCTCGCCGCTGTTGTAGCTTCCGATCGCCAGAGGGACGCTCGCCGGGCCGGTACCGTAGCGGCCTGTCAGGGCCTTCATATACGACGCCGCCGCCCTGGCCGAAGGCTCGGGTTCACATCGTTCGTCCGGATTCGTGGTCGAGGCTCCGGCCTTCGTCTTTAGCCCATGCATCTCGCCGGTCGCTTTTGTGAACTGGAACATTCCGAGCGGCCCGGTCGGACTCTGAAGGCAGACGCAATGCTCCGATTCGATCATCGCGAGGTAAAGCCCGATGCGCGGGTCGGTACCGCGTTCGTTAAAGGCCTTGATGATAAAGGGGGCGTTCTTGCTTGCCCGCTCGTACGTGACCTGCAGGTTATCTCCAAACTTGCATCCGCCCAGCGGCCGGACATTGATCCGCTTCGCGTAGGCATCGGCAAATCCCTTTATCTTGTCCAAAGCGGCTGCGGGAATCGCCCCGCTGCTATTGTTCCCGATGATCTGCGCGATCTTCAGTGCCCGGTCGCTCAGGTATTGGCGGCGTTCCGTATCGCTTAGATCGAGATATTTCTTTCCTGCCGGCATCGTGTAGCCGGTTTGCTTCTTCGTGTCCTGCGGATCGTCCGGCGCGAGGGTCGTATTGTCGTCCGATGTCGGCCCCGGGTCATCGGTGCCGCTGTTCTTGGACGGCTTGTCGTCCTTGTCCGGTGACTTGGTCGGCCTGACATCGACAGGCTCGTCATCGTCGATGTTTTGCGTGACCTCGGTCCCGCTACGAGCAAAGACCCTGAAGACCACGAACACCGCCGAAACACTGAATATCATGAACGCCAGGCCGATCAATGCGATCGGAAGTATGCTGACTCGGGCCGGCCGCTGATCAACGGTCGTGCGAGACGCCGCGGCGGCGGATGTTTTAGGGGCGGCAGGCTCATTTCGGGCCGGCGCGGCCGCGATCATATGGACCGTCAGCACCGTCTCGTTCCCGATCTTTATCGAATCGCCGTGCCGAAGCGGAGTTCCGGCAGGCGCCGTCCTTTCGCCGTTGACGAACGTTCCGTTGGACGAATTCTCATCGACCACCCATACGCGGTCACCGTCGCGATAGACGGTGGCGTGCAGGCGTGAAAGCCCGTTATCCGGAAACCGCTGGTCAGCATCGCTCCCGCGGCCAAAGGTCGTGCGTTCCCGGTCTATCCGTATCTCGCGCGAACCCTCCGGAGTAGGATATGTGATGATGACGTCAACCATCAGACCTAATTTTACATCGCGAGGCGGTAGAGCTCCGATAGCGGCCTTGCATTCTTAAGGCCGAATTTCTGGGGATTTTCGGCGACGATGGCGGCAGCGAAAAACCGTACTAGCTGTTCCCGCTCCTGCGGTGTCTTGATCGTATTCCAAACATCGGCCCGGTTAGCCGGCAGCGACGATTTCCAAACGCCGGCATCAGCCGGGCTCTTGCCGAATGCAGCAGCACTATATATTATATCGCCTTCAAATACACCGAACACGATCGATTTCATATATAAAGCCGCGGCTTTGGCGGCGCAATTCTGGCTTTGGTCAGAGAGTGTCTCGGCTCCGCATACGCCGTTGTACGAATTGGCCGTAACGAATTCGTTCGTCATACGGAACAGCCCCTCGTCGGCACCCTGCTTTTTCGGGTCGAACTTGCTCCGGCTCATCGCCAGATAAAATCCGAGCGGCGCATCCAGATTCTGTTCGCGGACAAAGGCGATATTTATCGCGTCACGATACTGCGAAGCCCGGTCGAAATAACCTTCGTCCACGTACTCCGCGCTCCGCTTCTGAACCTCTTTCAGGAAATCCTTGTTCGATACGTTATAGGCGAAATTCCCTGAAAACCGCTTAACAAGCTGTTGGGACATCTGCTGAAACTCGATCAGCGAGACCTCCTTTCCCTTTGGCCCGCTGCCCTGAGAATTGCTGTTGCCCTGGGCGACGGTGGTGTTCGCGGGCGGCTCGACCTTTCGCGATTCAAAGGCGAGAAGCACGGGCGCCGGTTCGAAGATCCGCTCGCCGTTCTCATCGAAAAGCACGACGCTGAGAACATGGTCGAAGCCGTCGGCCAGGTCCGGATGGTCGTTCGGATCGATCGAGGCCTCGAAAGGCTCGCTGTTAGCCGTCGCGAATTCGACACCATCGATAGTAAAGACGGCCTTTGAGACGCAGCCGGCATCATTCGCCGAAACCTCGATATCTGTGGGTTGAGTGATCGTATCGCCGGGCTCGGGGCTCAATATCTGGGCCGTCGCCTGACACGCCGAACCGCTTGCGAAATAGAATGCGCCCGCCCCGACTGCCAAGGCCAGCGTGAGGGCACCGGCGCCGCCCGCAAGCATTACCTTGTTGCTTTTCTTTTCCTCCTCGGTAAGTTCCGGTTCAGCGCTCAAGCCCGCCACGTCCCCGAGTTCCGGTACTTCTTCGCCTTCGATCGAGAAAACTACTGTGCTGGAGTTTCCGAGGATTATGAAATCCCCATTCTGCAGCTTATGCTGGCCTTTGATCGGGATGCCGTTGACGGCTGTACCATTGCTGCTGCCGAGATCGGTCACGTAGAAACCGTCCGGCTGCTGTGTGATCTGGGCGTGATTGCGCGATACGTTAGGATCGTCGGGAAACGAAATCGAGTTATCCTCGGTGCGCCCTAAAGACAGCGATCCGACCAACGGAAACTCCTTCTCACCTGATCTTACCTTTCCTTCCAGCATTTATAGCCTAAAACTCCGGGCCCCATCCAGTGGGGCATCCACGAACCGGCAAATATGGACGAACTCGGGTTCCCAATTTTGCTTTCAAAACTGGCCATTGCCGCCCCGGGGCATAAGGAACAGGTAATAGACGAGGCCCAAAAATACCGAGATGAAGACGACCATACCAAGAAGGCCGAGAATTATCATCGCTATACGGGCACCGGTAGAGCGCTGCTTTGCGGGTACTGCCTTCGCAGCCGGGACCGCGGGGATCTCCAACTGCTCCGAGAGGTCGGGCTGCGGCTCGACCAACGGCTCGGGCTCGGCTACTGACTCGGGAGGCGGTGTCCCGGAAGATGGTTCTGCGGCCGAGGCAGCGAAATTCTCGAGCGCAGCCTGATCTACATAACCCTGTGGCAGGTAGCCGCTGCTCTTCTGAAATTTCGGCTCCGGCATCTGCCAGCCGGACCGGGCCGGGGATGCTCCCGCCGCGGGATTCGGCGGGGTCGTGTCGGCGTCCGTTATCGGGAGTTCATTTCCTTGACCGTCTTCATTCATGGCATTTCACTCCATCGCCAGGGGATGTATGGAACTACTTATGCAATTCGAGTACGTCCGAACGCGTAATTATACCCGTTATTCGTTTAAAGTCCTCGATCAGGACCGCCGGTGACTTCTGAAGCTTTTTCTTTACGTCGGCCAGGGTCGTATCGACCTCCAAGACGGGAAAGCTCTCATCCATGACATCCGAGACCGGCGCCTCCATAAGCTCGCGGTTTTGCAGAAGTTTTGTGAGCACCCGGCTCTCCCGCAGCGATCCGACCGATATGTTATCCTCGATCACCGGGATCTGCGTAATGCCGCTCTCATTCATCAATTCGAGCGCGGCTCCGACCGTTTCGTTCGGCCCGACAAAGATCAACGCCGCCGGAGCGCCGCCGTTCTTGGTCTCGGCGATCAGGCTCGCCGTGATCCGCTGCGGCTCGAGAAGGAGTTTTTCCTTCATCCATTCGTCGGAGTGAAACTTCGTAAGGTAATGCTCACCCGTATCGCAAACGATGAAAACTATCAGACTGTCCTCATCGAGGTCTTTTGCCACCTTTAATGCCGCCGAAAAG
This sequence comes from Pyrinomonadaceae bacterium, assembly GCA_050246275.1. Classification (GTDB taxonomy): domain Bacteria; phylum Acidobacteriota; class Blastocatellia; order Pyrinomonadales; family Pyrinomonadaceae; genus OLB17. The sequence continues at coordinate 264,168 of JBFWWI010000003.1, read as the reverse complement.
ATCGTGCCGGTCGAGCCGCCGCAAAATATCCCTTCGCGGCGGGAAAGCTGACGGGCCATCTCGAACGATTCGCGGTCGGTGATGTTTATTATCTCGTCGACGACGCTGAGGTCCGCGTTGACGGTCGGCAGCGCCTGGCCGATGCCCTCCACCAGATACGGCGTCGGCTCGGGAACGTGGCCCGAATCCTTGTAAGTCTTAAAGATCGAGCCGTACGGATCGGCTCCGATGATCTTGATATGCGGATTCTTTTCCTTCAAATACCGGCTTGTCCCGCTTATCGTGCCGCCAGTTCCGATGCTCGAAACGAAGTGGGTGATCTTTCCATCGGTGTCATCCCAGATCTCGGGCCCGGTCGTTCGGTAATGGGCTGAAGGGTTTGCCGGATGACTGTATTGATCGGGATAAAAGGAGTTCGGCGTTTCGCCCGCGATGCGTTTCGCGGTCACCACGTAGTGGTCCGGTGTTCCCGGTTTCGCGGCCGCCGGACAAACTACGATATCGGCCCCGAGCGCTTTAAGGTAGCGGCTTTTCTCCACCGAGACCTTGTCCGTCAGCACGAATATGCATCTGTATCCGCGGACGGCCGCAACCAATGCCAGGCCGATGCCCGTATTGCCGCTCGTCGCCTCGATGATCGTACCGCCTTTCTTTAGAACGCCCTCTTTCTCAGCCCAATCGATCATCGAAATGCCGATGCGGTCTTTGACCGAGTAGCCCGGATTCAGGTTCTCCATCTTGGCGTAGATCGGCGCTTTGATCTTTAGCTGCTTTGTTATGTTGTTGATGCGGACGAGCGGCGTATTGCCGATCAGCCCCAATACATTCTCGTAAGATCTCATTTGAAAATTATCTATCCGGCTATGAATTTCTTATGTCGTGATAATGTTAAGTTTAGTTTAAATCGCGCGAAACCTGAAACGAACTGCCCGTTTTCCGCGTAACCAAGATGAAATGATACGGCCACATTCTATACGAATTCTTGTCTTTCTGGCGATAGTTTTATGCTGGGCCGCCCCGGCAAGATCGCAGTCCGCGGTTGCAGCGGTCGTACCCAAACCCGATGATGCATCAAAGGTCCGGCTTGAGACATTCGAGAAGGTGTGGAACACGATCAACGAGAAGCATTACGATCCGACCTTTAACGGTGTCGATTGGGCAGCGGTTCGCGAGCAATACCTGCCGAAAGCCCGGGCCGCCCGATCGGACGAGGATTTTCATAATGTTCTGCGCCAGATGCTTTCCGAGCTGAAGCAGTCTCATTTCAATATCTTTCCGCCGCCGCCGGTGATCGCAGACGGAAGCGGTGACGGCAACGGTACGGTCGGGATCGAGATAGTATGGCTCGATGACAGACCCGTCGTGGGCCGCGTTGAAAAGGGTTCGGCTGCCGATAAGGCAGGCATCAGGCCTGGCTATGTCCTGACCACGATCGACGGCCGGGCGGTGACCGATGTCCTTAAACCTCTTCGCGAATCGCTTGCAAAGCGCACGACGACGGAGATGATGCGGCGGGTCTATCTGGAGCGCACGACCGAAGCCCTGATCAGCGGAAGACCGAATTCAAGCATACGGGTCGGGCTTCTCGACGGTGAGGACCGGCCGCGTCAGGCGGTCCTGACACGCGAGCCCTTCACCGGCGAAATGTCCAAGCCGCTGGGCAACTTCCCGAAACAGAGAGTGATCTTCGAATCGAGGCTGCTCGCCGGAAATGTCGGCTACATCCGTTTCAATATGTGGGTCGTGCCGCAGGCAGCAAAGATCCGGGCCGCGGTCAGAGAGTATGCGAATGCCGACGGCATCATCTTCGACCTGCGTGGAAATCCAGGGGGCATCGGCGGACTAGCCGGCGGGGTCGCCGGCCTGATATCCGAAAAGCAGATCTCGCTCGGTTCGATGACATCGCGGGCGGGCGTGATGAACCTGATCGGTTATCCGCAGCCGGAACCTTTTCTCGGGAGGATCGTGGTACTCACCGATCACGGCTCGGCCTCGACAAGTGAGATGTTCGCCGCTGGCATAAAGGAGACCGGCCGCGGGAAGGTGATCGGCGGTAGGACGGCCGGTGCGATCCTGCTTTCGGTCTTCGACCCGCTTCCCACCGGTTATATCTTCCAATACGCGATCTCTGATTATAGATCGCCGAACAATGTGCTGATAGAAGGCCGCGGCGTAGAACCGGACATAAAGGTCGAACTCACGCGCGGATCTCTGCTCGAAGGGCGGGACGTGCAGTTAGAAACTGCTTTGAACGAAATAACGAAGGAGAATTAACGATCAAGGGAGTAAATAAAGCTATGAAAAGATCACTCATTATTTTGCTTGTCGTAACGGGCATTGCGATCAACGCGTTCGCCCAGAAACCCGATTCAACGGTCAAACCGGCCCCCAAACTCGGGGATGCACCATCCGCACTTCCATCGGCCAAGGCAGTGATCGACAAGTACATTGCCGCGATCGGAGGCCGCGACGCCCTTAAAGATCGCAGATCGCGGTACCAGACCGGCACGATCGAGCTTTCGCCAATGGGACTAAAGGGCACGGTCGAAAGCTTTTCGCGGTCCGATGACAGATCGTTGACAAAGCTGAACATCGATGGCGTTGGCGAGATACTCGAGGGTTACGACGGGACGACAGCCTGGACGGTCAACCCGATCCAGGGCAGCCGTGTCAAAGAGGGAAAGGAGCTTTTGCAGACGAAGCGGAACAGCACCTTTCGGCGTGAGCTGGATATCGATAAGACCTATTCGAGCCTTCGGGTTCGCGGGATCGAGAAGGTGGGCGACCGCGACACGTACGTCGTTGTCGCTTCGTCGGGATCGCTTCCCGACGACATCATGTATTTCGACACCGAGACCGGTCTGATGCTTCGCAGTGACGGCGTCACGATCACGCCTGAAGGCGAGCAGGCGATAACCAGCTTTTTCGAGGATTATCGCGATGTCGACGGCATCAAGACCGCCCATAAGGTGCGGGCAAAGACGCCTGCCTTCGAGATCATTACGCTCGTGACCGGCATTAAATATGGCGTCGCAATGGAAGACGCGATCTTCTCCCGGCCTAAATAGCCGCTACTGAAATCAAGATAAATTACGGCCGCGCTGTCCATAAAGTGCGGCCGTTTTGTTATGGAGTGTTAGCCGTCCGCGGCGTGGGCGCCGGTGTTCGGGCGGGAGTTCGCAGCGGCGACGGCGATGTGCCGGGCCGGATGATTATCGGCGTAGGGGTTGGTATCGGCGTCCGCGTCGGGGCCGGCGTCGGCGTAACGTCCTCATCCGGTGTGGCCAGCGGCGACTCGGTGGGACGCGGCGTCGCAGATGGTGTCGGGCTCGGCGTCGGAGTACGCGTGTTCGTGTTTGAATTCGTATTCGAATCGCTATTTGACGACGAGTTGAAATTCCCGTTCGTGTTGAAATCGAATAGGGTGTTGCCGCCAAGGTTCGTATTGGCGTTCACGTCCTGGTTCGCCAAAATATTTGCATTGGCGTTCGCGTTGTTCGAGTTGTCGGAACGGTTCACTACAAGAAAATAGAAGAGTGCACCGCCGAAACCCAGCACGATGATCGTCCCGAACATCGTAAGCAGCACGACAAGCACGGTGTTCGAACCGCGCGGCTCCTGTCGCTGATATTGGGCCGCTATGCGTGCCCGCTCCCGCTCGCGCTCTACCTCTTCGAAAGTGGGTACGACGATCCGCTGTGCACCCGATGTGCGCGCCCGCAGATCGGGCATCGAGTCTTCCTGCGACGGCGGGGGAACGGGGACATTTCGCCGAATGACCGTGACCTCTGACGGGTCGTCCGCCTCTGGTTCCGGAAGCTCGAGATTCTCGCTCGGCATCTCGATAAAGCTCGGTTCCGCCTCGTCAAGCAAGGGCGTTCCGTCTTTCATACAAAAGCGCAGAACATCCTCGTCATACCGGGTCTCGCAGGTAGGGCAATATTTCATAGGCTATCAGGAGTTACGAACCGAAAGGCCTTGCAGTTCTTGAAACGAAATATTAGCACGCAACCGGCCGAAACCGCGATTCGGCAAAGCGATACCGAATCGCTGGCCGCCAAATTTACACGAGCGAGGGCCGGTGGTTGACTATCATTGTAATTAGAAATATTCCAATACGAGCGATCTGGATGGGCCGATCAACGCAGCCCGCATGAAAATTCGCGAACCGAAAACCTGGATACAGAACGCGAATTTCGGTATATACTGCTCGCTGAATGCCAGATCGGATCTCTCATTTCCTGGTAGCGCTCCTGCTCGGTTGCTTCACGCTGATCGGTACGAACGCGCAAGAATCCTGTCCGATACTTTCTGTCGAAGGGCCGTCCGGGATCGTGCCACGAGGCGAACTGGCAAAGTACACCGCTCGTTTAGATCTCAAGGGCTCACAGATCGCCCCGAGTTTTGAGTGGACCACAAGCGTCGGTGAGATCGTCTCGGGGCAGGGTACGAGTTCGATAGAAGTTCGTCAGCCGTCCGATTCGTGCATTACTGTAACAGTGGAAGTCACCGGTTTTCCCGATACATGTCCATTAGTTGCGAGCGAAACGTCGTGCGGCCTTTCGCCACCGGTAGCCATGAAGATCGGCGAGATGTCGAACACGTCTCCTCCGGATCTTAAGTTGATAACGAGCTTCGGGAATGAGCTGGCGAAGAATCCGAGTAACCAGGGCTACGTCTATATTGCGTACAAACCCATAACACCGCCGGATCAGATCGCGGAGCGCGAGCGCGTGCTCGCCGAGGCTTTGACGCGGGATCGGATCGGACACGACAGCCGCATCACGCTTGTCCGAATTACAAGTTCGCGCGACGTTACAGAGTTCTGGCGCGTGCCGCCGGGAGCGGATAACCCGATGTGTGAGGCGTGCGAACCGGTTCGCGGCGGGTGCCCGTCTATCGGAATCGAGCGTGGTGCGGAAATCGTGAAGGCTGGTGATCATGTTGAGTTCAACGTCAAAGATCGTGACAATGTGGGCGGGTTGGCGTTCCACTGGACCGTGAAGAACGGAAAGATCGAAAGCGGGCAGGGCACGTCGAGCATCCGCGTTCTCCCTGTTACCTTCCAAACCCGTCCCGTCGAGGCGACCGTTAAGGTCCGGGGGCTTCCTGAGGGCTGCTCAGATACGTTTGAGGAAAGCTACGCCGTTCCGTGCCACCCGTACCTGGCGACTTCCTTGGACGTTTCGTTTTGGAGCGAGTATAAAACCCTTCCATGGACGAGCGAACGCAAAGAGCTGCAGGGGATCTTCGCTCGCGGCCTTCGTTGGCAGCCGGAAAAGATCGTCTATATCGAGAAAGGATTTCCTCTCAACTCAACCGTTCGCACACGCGAGGCAGCGATCAACCGAATCAGAAACTATGTGCTAAGAACCCTGAAGATCCCACGAAACAAACTCTATATCCGATCCCGCATCGGCCGCTCCGCAACCCGACTCTACCTCGTCCCCGCCGACTCTCCCGTGCTCGATCCGAGCTGGAAGGAGTCTTGTGTGCAGGAATGAAAATGAACGCGAGCAAATTGTTACTCCCGATCCTGATAGCCCTTGCCGTTGTGGCCGCAAATGCGCAAGCTGAATGTCCGACGATAACTGTCACCGGCCCGGCGGGAATTCCGGACGAAGGGGCTTTGATCCCTTTTTATGTTCAGCTACAGGGAAATGTTCCTGGGAGAATCTCGTATAGGTGGAGTGTCTCGACTGGGAAGATCGTTGAAGGGCAAGGAACCGACAAAGCGAAATTCGATGTTGATTGGCCGACAGGTGTCACGGTAATCGCAACGGTGGAAGTCATCGGACTACCCCATGGCTGTCCCAACACCGCCTCGGATAAGCTGGCGGTCTCCATTGACCCGGGACCGATCTACGTGGGCAACAGCGGCGAGCCTCGTGAGTATCCGAAGAACGTCAACGAACTCATCGAGGTTCTGGAAAAGTATCCTGGTAGCCAAGGATATATCTATATCGGAACAGCAAGTTCAGATCGCTACCAGCAGATCGAACAACTCGTTCGAGCCACCGCATCACAAACAGGCTTCGACCAAAGCCGACTAACGATCAATCGTGAAACTACATCGAAAGAACTAATCGAACTTTGGGTCATTCGGCCTGGCGTGAATAATCCGCTATGTAAGGCTTGCGAAGACGTCGCCTGTCCGAGAATCTCGCTCAACGGACCTGCCGGCTATATCGCTCGCGGTATGGCAATAACCTTCTCAATCAATGCCGATTTGCCGAATCTTGAAAATCTCAAATACGAATGGGCCGTGACTGCAGGGAAGATCGATCAAGGACAAGGAACTCCGCACTTATACCTGATTATCGGCAACGAAGACGGAGGCAAGGAGCTGAAGGTAAAAGTTAGGGTTACCGGACTTCCCGAAGGGTGCCCCGATACTGCGGAGTTCGTATATGGGGAGTTGCAGTTCGAAGGCGACCCGGAATCGATCGACGAGTGGGGACGTCTGTCACGAGAAGATGAACTTGGCCGGCTGGACCTTGTCGCCGCAGATTGGAAGCAGAAGCCTTCGCACTTCCTTTATTTTATCGTCTATCTTGAGCAAAACGAGACGGCCGCTTCTGAGCGTGCCCGAATAAGACGCATCTCTGACCATCTCACCAAGACCCGAAGAATTCCGAAGGAACATGTTGTGTTTCTAAAAGGTGGGAAGACGGGTCACCGCAGAACTGTCGTCTATTTCGTCCCGCCGGGTGCACATCCGCCGCACCCATAACCTGAGTCGCCTTGACACCCTCAATAGTTAGACTTATTCTAATATCAATCCGGCAAGATGGCTGGAAAGAGTAATGGAAACGATAAGTATTAAAGAAACAGGACTGACCAAACAGCGCGAGGTGGTGCTGCAGGTCATCCGCAACGCCCACGAGCATTTGACCGCGAACGAGGTGTTCACGGCGGCTAAAGAGCTGTTGCCGACCATCAGTTTCGCGACCGTTTATAACAGCCTTCGATATCTGAAAGAGGCCGGCCACATTGCCGAGATCACGTTCGGCAACGGGGCGAGCCGCTATGACCGTATGACGACGCGGCACGACCACGCGATCTGCACCGAGTGCGGCAAGCTGGTGGATATCGAGATGGAAGTCCCTGCGGACATCCTGAAGAAGGCTGCACGCCAATCGAAATTCAAACCCGAAACAATAGAGTTCACGCTCCGGGGCAAGTGCCCGGATTGCGCGAACAATTAGGAGTCAGCCACAGAGTTCACGGAGCACACGGAGCTTTTTGATTTCTGGTGGTTGAGGTACGCATTAAATCGCTGCAAAGAACAGCAAGAATATCTCAGTGATCTCTATGTTCTCTGTGGCAAATACAAATAAATAGGAGTAATAAATACAAAATGTCAGCAACAGCAACAGCATTAGCCAAAGAAAACGCCGTCACGATCGCAAAGGTCGGCCAGCCGGCACCGGATTTTAACCTTCCGTCGACGAAGAACATCGACACCCTGGCCGAGAACGTAAAGCTCTCGGATTACAAGGGCAAGTGGTTGATCCTGCTATTTTACCCGCTCGATTTCACCTTCGTCTGCCCGACGGAGCTGATCAGCTTTTCGGATCGTCTCGATGAGATCCAGGGCGTCGGCGCCGAGGTTCTCGGCATCTCGACCGACTCGGTCCACTCGCACCGCGCGTGGCTAAAGACCCCGCAGGACAAGAACGGCATCGAGGGCGTGAATTATCCGCTCGCGTCGGACGTGGGCGGCAAGCTCGCAGCGAAGTACAACATCCTCGTCGAAGATGCGAACATCGCCCTTCGCGGCCTGTTCATCATCAACCCCGAGGGCGTTCTGCAGTATTCGGTCGTTCACGATCTGAATATCGGACGCTCGGTCGATGAGACGCTCCGCGTTCTGCAGGGCCTTCAGACGGGTGGCCTCTGCGCCGCCGACTGGACGCCGGGACAGGAGAACCTCACAGTTTAATGCGGAATTCGGAACGCGGAATGCTGAATGTCTGATATCGGAATTCCGCATTCCGCATTCCGCACTCCGCGTTCCGCATTAGGAGAGAATATGCCAATGAGAATAGGAGACCCGATGCCGTCGATGGAAGGTGCTACCACCTGGCTGAACGGCTCGCTGGAAACTCTGCAAGAACAGATCAAGGGAAAGCCCACGCTCGTCCATTTTTGGGCGGTGTCGTGCGGTATATGTAAGACGAAGATGCCGCAGCTTAGAGAGATGTCGGCGAAGTATGGCGAACGGGGATTGCAAACGATCGCGGTCCACATGCCGCGGTACGAGGCCGACACCGATCTCGACACCGTCAACGAAGCGATGTTCGAGAACGGCATCACCGAGCCGGTCGCCGTCGACAGCCTTCACAAGCTGAAAGACGCATTTCAAAACGAACAAGGCTGGGTGCCGGTCTATTATCTTTTCGATGCGGAAGGAAAGCTCAGGATGCGGGCCGCCGGGGAATTCGGCACGAGCGTACTGCAAACCGCCCTCGACAAGATGTTTCCGGCAGTGGAAGCGGCGACGGTCTAAATTGCAGAAGCCCGCGCGTTAGCAAGGGCGTAACATCCAAGTCGATCGTTACGCCCTTGCTAACGCGCGGGCTTCCGCATTGTCAGATATTCCCGGTAAACAGCTCCCAAAAAATCGCGTAGATCACATACACGCTCACCAATATCGAGCCGATCAGCAGAACGACCAGCAAACCCATTATCAAAAATACGAATGCGTAATCCGAGCCCGTCCCCTTCTCGCCGGTCGCACGCGTCCGGATCAGGTCCATGTTCTGCTTGTTAGATTTCCACACGAAATCGAACGCGTCGCCCACGAACGGCACCATCCCGACCACGTAATCCAGCCCGATGTTGAACGCCATCCGCAGCAGCGTGATCTTCGGTACGCCGTACCGTACGCCCGCCAGCAGAATGTAGAACGACGGAAACATCGTCAGCGTGTCGCCAACGTTAGGTATCAGCCCGATCAACGCATCAAGCCCAAACCGCCACGATGTCCCCGGCACACGAAACAACCCGTCCAGATACATCGAGAGATTGTCGAGCCCTTCGTCGATCTTCACCCGCCGCCGCTCAAGTTCCGTGTCGTTCATAAGAATTCAGCCACAGAGAGCACAGAGTTCACAGAGAGATTCTCTTGATCCCATCGACGAGCATCTTCGCCCCAAAGTTGATCAAAAGCCCTCGTTTCAGGCCTCTTGCCTTCAGGTAAGAAAGGATCTGGGCGGTCGAGACTTCGGGAAGTTTTGAAAGAGACTTTATTTCGACGATCACTTCGTCCTCAACGAGGATGTCGATCCGTTGCCCCTTGATGATTTTACCTTTATAGACCACATCGATCTCAACCTGTCTCCGGTATTCGATCCCGCGAAGAAGAAACTCATGACAGAGAGCTTCTTCATAAATTGACTCCAGCAATCCCGGGCCCAAGGTTCTGTGGACCTCGATCGCCGCACCAATTATCTTCTGCGTTAGAAAATCGTTCATCCTCTCGGTGATCTCTGTGCTCTCTGTGGCTAACGCCTTTCAAGAATTCGTACCGTCAAGATCTTATCGCCGCGGACAATCTTATCTACGACCTTCATTCCTGTTTCGTTCACTCGGCCGAAAACGGTGTAGCCGCCGTCCAGATGCGGTTGGGGTGAGTGGGTGACGAACCATTGCGAGCCGCCGGTGTCCTTGCCGCTGAGCGCCATCCCGACGGCTCCGCGTTCGTAGGGGATCATATTGATCTCGCAGCGGATAGACCACCCCGGCCCGCCGCTGCCGTTCCCGATCGGGTCGCCGTCCTGCATTACAAAATTCGGCACGACGCGGTGTACTTCGAGCCCGTTGAAATACCCGGCCCGTGCGAGCTTTACAAAATTATCCACCGTCAGCGGAGCATCTTCCGGCAGAAACTCGATCGTGAACGAGCCTTTTTCCGTCGTAAGTACGGCTCTCACCGAGCCATTCTTGCGTCCGATCGCTCGGCGATAATCCATCTCGTCCGCCAGTATCTGGCCAAGCCTCGTACTTGAAACTCTCGAATAGGGCAATACTTCGCGCGTTTTGTATTTCTTCGCGTCCTCGATCGCCTTAACGACCGATGGAAGTTCGCGAAGGTCTTTGTCGGCCAGGATCTCAAACGCCTTTTTTCTTACGAGATAGTCGGAGGCGGTCGCCGCTTGAAGAAACGTATCGATCGCAGCCTTCTTATCGAGCTTGTAGAGTGCATCGAGAATCGCGAGCGAGGCGTCGTTTTCCTTTTTATCGTTCAGGATCGAATTCGGATACGCCGCTTTCAACGCTTCGATATTCTCCTGCGACGCTGGCAGATCCGCTAAAATGCCGGCGGCCGCGGTGCGAATAAATACATCCCTATTTTTCAACGCCGTCCTCGCGACCTCGCCCAGATCGTCCGTCTTAAAACGTGCAAAAGCTTGAAGCGCATCCGGCCCGGCGAGGATGCGCTCTCCTTCGGTTGCGGGATCGGCCTCGGCGAATGCTTTCGCCAGCGGGCGGATGATGTCGGGAGCCTCGGACTTCATCGCTTTCCCGACTTCGCTTGTCGGCTCGATCGCGGCAAATTCGCCGACTATCTGCGCAAGCGTGCTGTATTGCCGCCAATCGTTCAGCTCGGGCGCACTGCCTTCGCCGCGTCTCGGCCCGACGCGGACGCGGGCTATATAAACCTCGGGTGTGTGCCCTTTGTCGAGCTTGCCGAAATCCGCAAACAGCTTATCGGCCCTTGCGTTGTCGGTGTTCGCAAGTATGCGTCCGAGCGCCGTCGCGATCTCGACGAACTCGCTCTGTTCGTCGGGAATGAAGTTCGGCTTCTTCGCTTTCGAGTAAGCCGTGAACAATTGCTCACCGCGGGACAGCAAAGGTTCGGCAGCTTTCTGATCCTTGAGTGCCGCTAGCGACCGGATGGCCGAGACACGCACGCGGCCGTCGGTGTCTTTTGTCGCGGCCTGTATCAACAGGTCGATGGCCTCTTTATCCTCCGCCGCCCCGAGCACGCGGGCCGCGTTCGCACGGACGATGGCATTCGTATTCGTCGCAAGCAGGTCGCGAGCGTCGCGATTCGCGTTCTTTGCCCGCAGCCGTGCGAGAGTGTTCAGCGCCGTTGCGACGATATCCGGATCGGTGTACGAAAGAAACTTCCGAACCGTCACCTCCGAGTTTTCCGGGCGTGCCCTCAGAGTTGCGGTAAGTGCGAGCAGGATCGTTTCCTTGTTCGGTGCCTCTTTGGTTTGCAGTTCTCGCTCCAGCGAGAAGACAATAGCTTCCCGCAGGCCCTTGCTCTTCTCTGCCTGTGCATTTGCTGCGACGATCTTTCCGGCGGCCTCGACCAATCGACCGCGGACGTTGGCCTTCTCGGCGCCGGGCATCTGCGCCTTCGCGGTCTCGCCCAACGCGATACGTATCGCATCCGCCGCCTCGATCGACTCTGTCTCGCCAAGTGCGAACGCGGCCATCTCCCTTACCTTCTCCGACGCATCACCTTGAAAGAGCCGCACCAATACAGGCACCGCCGCCGCATCCCCGATCCGCCCCGCCGCAAGAGCCGCCCTCACCCGAACCGCCGGGTTCCGACTCTTCATCAGGTCTTCCAAAACCTTGTCGTACCGGCGCGAATCCTCTGCCTTCAATATCTGTATATGCGTCGCCACAGGGATCTGAGCAAACCCCGAGCCGACGAGTAGGAGCAACAACACGATCAACATCTTTCCCATATCCCGCGATTATACTTGAGCTTTCCCTTTGCGTCTCTTTGCGGCCTTAGCGACTTTGCGTTAAAACTCTTCTTGCGATGCCCGACTTCACCATCAAGCCCGACGACCTGACTTCGCCCGAGATCGCCGAACTCCTCGCCGATCACCTGCGCGAGATGAATCAGCATTCGCCGCCCGAGAGCGTCCACGCGCTCGACCTTGAGCAACTCAAACAGCCCGAGATAACCTTCTGGAGCATCTGGAACGGCGACGAACTCGTCGGCTGCGGGGCTTTGATGCAGCTCGACCCGACGCATGCCGAGATCAAATCGATGCGGACCGATCCGAAATATCGCGGGCAGGGTGCAGGCCGGCTGATGCTCCGGCACATTCTTGAAGAAGCAAAACGACGCGGCTACTCGCGAGTCAGTCTCGAGACCGGATCGATGGCCGCCTTCGAACCCGCCCGTCGCCTCTACGCCTCGCACGGCTTCACCGAGTGTGGGCCGTTTGCCGGCTACACTCTCGATCCAAACAGCGTTTTTATGACCCGTAATATCTGAGAAGTCCTGCGTACGAACTCCCTATGGCCCGAAAAGCCCACACTGCGGACTTCTGCATTCTCTTTGGCGTACCTGTAAACCTCACCTGCCAACGGTCGAGTAAAACATATGGGTTGCTCAACCGGCGGCGTTCGCGCCGGATGCGTCGTCGACCTCGTGGATCTCGTAGCTGGTTGTGATGGTTGCTGTGGGCCGGACGGTGGCGGCGACAGAGCAGTATTTTGTATCTGAAAGCTCGATCGCGTGTGAGAGTGCCTGTTCGGAAACGTCGTGTCCGCGCACGATATGGTGGACATGGAAAGCGGTAAATTTACGGGGGTGTTCCTCGGCCCGAGTTCCCTTGACCTCGACCAGATATTCGCGAACGTCCTGCCGCTTTTTCTCCATTATCGATGCTACATCGGCGGCGGTACACGCGGCGACCGAAATGAGGAGCATTTCCAACGGCGATGGTGCCGATTTCCTATCTCCTTTGACGTCAATAGCTACGCTCACCTCGGCCGGACTCGTGCCGATGAAAAGTTCGTCGCCTGCGTATCGGACCGTTGCCTTGTATTCGCTTGCCAATGTAAGTTACCCCGAGAAAATTATGTGCTTATGCCCCCGATAGTAACATAGCGAAAGCTGGATACGTCTGCCGGCATCCTGAGAAACAACGTTTGGTACATAAAATGCTTCAAAAGCGATGAAGGGGCGTCTTGCGCCAAAGGTTCTAATGTTTGGAGACAAAATGATGATACGTTTAAGGAATGGATTTGTAGCATTCGCCGCGCTCGGAGTGATGATCGCCAGCCTGCTTTCGACGGCAGACGCACAGGCCAGAAATCAGCGCGAGGTGCGCGACCTTCTCCGCACGCTCACCGCGCAGGTCGACGACTTTCAGTACGGCCTTGATTACGAATTGAAGAACAATTCGGCCGGGACGCGGACGAATGCCGCCGATGTTAACCGTTCACTCCGCAATTTGCAGGATAAGGTCACCGCTTTTGACGAAAATTTTGCCGCAAAGCGTGAGAACCGCAATGATATCGACGACATTATAGCCGCGGCGGCGGACGTAGATGGATCGTTGGCGACGATAAGCCTCAATCGCCGGCTTGAGACCGACTGGGCCGACGTAAAGAAGACCATCAGCTCCCTGGGAGCAAACTACGGCGTTGTCGCCAAGTTCGAACCGCGGATATCCAACGCCGCCAAAGACACCAACTACGACCCGCTGCCGGCCCAGATCAAAGGCGGATTGAACGGGACATACTCGATCGATACGGCGCGAAGCGAGAATGTAGAAGAGATCATCTCCGGCACCGGTGTGGCAACGGCGAATAAGGCGGACCTCGAATCAAAGCTCGACGCGCCGGAGCAGATCGCGATCGATATTCGCGGAAATCAGGTGACCCTTGCCTCGTCAAAGGCGGCACCGGTCACGGTGATCGCCGATGGCAGCGAAAAGGTCGAGCGCTCGAACGGACGCACCATCCGCCTCAAGGCGACGCTTCGCGGCGATGAGCTTACGATCTCGAGCCTTGGCGGCGAGACCGACTATACGATCATTTTCACCTCTATGGACGACGGCCGCTCGATGAAGGTCACTCGCCGCTTCACCACCGATTACCTTGCCGAGACCGTCTTTGCTGAGAGCTTTTATACAAAGACGGACGCCGTCGCCGGGCTCGGTATCGATCCATCGAACTCGCCGACCGGCGGCTACTCGAGCAACATCCCTAACGATACGTCCACCGGCACGCAGCCGAATCCATCGATCGTTCCCGGACGGACGGGCGAATTCATCGTGCCGAACGGTACGATCGTTACCGCAAATCTCGAGAATCTGATCGACTCAAAGGCTTCTCAGAATAACGACAGGTTCAAGTTGACGGTACAGTCGCCGATGGAGTTTCGCGGAGCTGTGATCGAGGGGTACATAAGCGGCGTGGGCCGCTCGGGCCGTATCTCTGGAAGTTCGAACATTACATTCAATTTTGAGAGCATCACGCTTCGCAGCGGCCAGCGGTACGATTTTGCGGGATCGCTTCAGGGCGTTAAGGATCAATACGGCAAAGCCGTCAAGGTCGATACTGAGGGAACCGCCAAGAGCGACAGCCAGACGAAGGAAACGGCGAAACGCGGCGGTATCGGCGCCGGACTCGGTGCCCTGATCGGTGCGATCGCGGGCGGCGGAAAGGGAGCCGTGATCGGTGCGGTCATCGGCGGTAGTGCCGGTGCGGGTTCGGTCATTGCGACAGGCCGCGAGGACCTGCAGCTTATGCAGGGATCGACACTGACGATACAATCCTCATCCCCGATCCGGGCGTCGCAGCCGGTCAGCGAAAATTGATCGTTTTTCAGATCGTTTCAAAGCAGTGGCGGGTCTTGGCCCGCCCTTTTTTTAGCGCGCCGGCCGCCGTTCGAAGACTCTTGTGATTAAATATCGAAATGCGCGAATTGCCGGAAGAGATCGAACAATACCGGGACCGTCAGTGGCGGCGCGAAGAATCTCTGAAGATCGACACGGCAGAGGATGTCGAAGCATTGGTCGAGGATCTCGGCCTTTGCCTCGGCCTGACCGATGCGAGGAAAGGCCTGCCGTCGGTGTACCTTGCCGTCTGTGGCCGGCGTGACGCCCATATGCCGCGAAACGTGCAGAAAGATCCTGAGGCAAGCCTTGCGTGGGTGCTCAAAGACCAGGTCGTCGCACGCGGACGTGTCTACTATGGCAAGGTACACAAGGGCCATTCGATGTTTCTCGCACCGCGGATGATCCCGGTCTTCAACGCGATCTGGGGCTGCTCGAAGAAGGGCGAAGCAGGCGTCTTGTCAAAGAACGCGCAGGCTGTTTTGAAAGTTCTTCGCAAAGAATGGGAGATGGCGACCGCCGACCTGCGCGAAGCCACAGGCCTCGCGCGCAGCGATCTAACAAAGGCGCTCGACGAACTCCAACGTCGGATGAAGATCGTACCGCAAGAGGTCGTTTACGTTCCTAAATTTACATACATCTGGACCACGGCCGAGGCTCGTTTTCCAAAAGAAATGGGCGTTAAGATGAAACGCGAGACGGCAGTTCGCGAACTCGCACGAACCTATCTGCAGATGTGCGGAATGACGCTCCTCGGTGAGTTATCCGGCAAGTTTGGTTTCTATCGTTGGGAATCAGGCAAGGCCAACCACGAACTCGTTAATGAAGGATTTGCCGAGCGCATTGAAAATGGGATTTACAAGCTTAAGAACTTCTAGCCACTAAAGAGGACACTGAGGTCACAGAGTTATGTTCTATAGGTTTTTTCTCAGTGCCCTCTGTGCGTTCCGTGGTGAATTAAAACTTCATTGTCATTAACGACGCAAATGTCTCGATTCCATCCCACAAATTCTGAATCCGAATATTCTCATTCTCGGCGTGTTGGTTATTGTCGTGGTTTGCGATCGGAACGCTGATAGTCGGTTGGTTTAGAGCGTCGCTGATGATCGAAAGAGGAAGGCTGCCGCCGAGTGTGGGCATCTGGACGATCGGTTGATCGGACGACGATTGGACAGCTTCTACTACCGCGAGTGAGATCGGCAGATCCATCTTTGTTCGCTGCGCGTTGTAACCGCCGGGAACTTGAAAAAACTTCGCGATCAGCGGATGTTTTAACCTCTCTTCGTCGGTCGGGTCGCGGTCGATGACGTAGTAGCCTTGCGACTCGATGTGCTTTTTCAGTTTCGCGATCTGACGAATGACTTCGTTACCCTTCACGAGACGGAGATCGAGAACGGTCGTCGCGGTGGTTGGGATTACGTTGCGTGCCTGCTCGCCGACATCGCCGCTTTTGAAGCCGTTTATATTCAGCGACGGCTGGTTGATGCGGTCAAGTAAACTCTTCCCGTCGCCTTCGGTATTGATGATGCCCAGTTCGCGCTTAATTTGTTCATCGGACTGCGGAGCCTCCGCAATGGCTTTCATCTCAACGGGCCCGAGCGGTTCGACGTCGTCGGCCCAACCTTTGACGATGATATTGCCTTTGTCGTCCTTCATCGACGACAGCAGCTTTGCAAGCATCATTGCCGGATTCGGGGACCAGTTGCCGTAATGGCCACTGTGCAGCGGCCGCTTGGCACCAAAAACGGTGAGGTCGACATTTACATCTCCGCGCACGCCGAAGACAACCTGCTTGCGTCCCGACTGATGAACCGGCCCGTCGCAGACGATGAACGCGTCAGCCTTGAGCAACTCTTTGTTTTTCTCGAGGATCTCTTTGAGATTGCTCGAACCAGCTTCCTCTTCGCCCTCGAAGAAGAACTTGATGTTGACCGTCGGCTTGATGCCTTTCGCAATCAGCGCGTCGAACGCGGTAAGGATCGCGAACACGCCAGCCTTATCATCCGACGCCGACCGCGCATAGACCCGCCATTCCGGATCGATCTTTTCTCCAGCCGTCGGAAACGGGATGATCGTCCCGCCTTTCTCCAGCGAAGCCGTCCTCAGCACCGGCTCCCAAGGCTTGCTCCCCGTCCAATCCGCCGGATCGGTCGGCTGCCCATCATAATGCGCGTAAAAGATAACCGTCTTCGTCGCCCCCGGCGTCATCCACTCGCCATACACCACCGGTGGAACTTTCCTATCCGCCGCCTCCAACAACCGCGGCTTCAGCCCCCGCTTCTGCATCTCGGCGACGAGATAGTCGGCGTTCTTACGGATGTTCGGCGTGTCGGATGCGACGTTGGGGAGTTTGAGCAGTTCAACGAACTCGTTGAGTAAGCGATGTTCGTTCGCCTGACGATAAAGGCGAACTGCATCTTGCGCGTGTAGAGCGGGAGTTGCGGCTACAGCTTGGAACAAAACGACCAGGATAAGCGTCTTGAGAGTGCTCATGTACTTAAAGAGGTTATTTCTGCGGAGTCTTCTTGAATATCAAGTATGCGTCGTAATACCGCTTTTTGTTCGGAAGAAGGTTACGCGAAGAATCGATTCTGGGTGTCCAACTTGGATACGTTGGGTGCATTGACACTAGAAACTTGACGAAGCTGACAAACTCCGTGTCTGACAGCTTCAGTCGATATTCCTTCAGAAAGAGTTCCCGTATTTGTCCATCATGTTCGTTTGTACTCAGAACGCCCTCGAGAAGATAAGTTCCAAACGGATACTTGCTGTACGGTTGATCAGCTAATCCAGCATCTTTCATTTTTAGGACCGCAGTCGTTGCCGCAGAAATTGCATCGAGGCCTTCCTTGCTGCTTCTTAACCGGACCACGGTGTTGTCAACGTCGGAAGCGATCGCTAATGCGGAAAAGAACCTTTGATGTTGGCACATCGATCGAGGACGAGACGCAAACTCTTTCGCCAACTTCGTCAAAACCGGAACGATCGTTATTCCAACGTCGTCCATGTATGACTCGAGCGTAAACATTCCATACTCGTCCATCAGAGCAACGTGATAGTTCCACTCTTTTGTTTGTTCGTCAATAAGCTGCTCAGGCGTCATCCGTTTCAACTCGGACGATGTCTTATGGCGATAGCCCTTCTCCACGCATCGAACGTCCTCCGTATCCGGAGCAATATCGCTAGGCGAAAGTTCCTGTGCCGCGACCGGCATAAGGATCATCAGCGAGACTGAGACCGAGATAAGAGCTTGTTGAATCATGGACATTACTTCTTTATTTCCTTGTGTTCGCCGATATTATGCAATATTTCGAAGTAGTAAGAATAAGAGTCCCTTACGAGCTAAGCAAGCCGGCAAGGTAAACCCCGGCGGCTGGCTCCGCTTCAAAACCAAAAGCCTCCTCGCCCCTAGACCGCGAACAGCACCGCCGTGGTGACTAGAATTCGCTTGTCGGCGATTTTCGCGAGCAGTGCCAAAACCAAGCCGATCGCGGCGAGGATCAATGACAGTTTGAGAGCATCCATGTGGAGACATCGGTGGTGCCAAACGTAACTGCAGAAACGTTTTCAGGAGGCCAATTCGATCTTGATCTTAAGCCCCAATGCCTTCGCGACTTTTGAAACGGTGGCGAAACTGGGATTGCCTTCGGGCGAAAGTGCCTTATACAGACCGGCCCTTGTCATGCCGGCCGACCGGGCCAGTTCGGTCATATTTCGGGCGCGGGCGATGTCGCCGAGAGCCGCTGCGATGAGCGCAGGATCGCCGTCTTCTTGGCAGGCTTCTAGATAATGCCGAATGTCCTCTTCCGTTTCGAGGTATTCGGCCGTGTCGTATTTACTAAATTTCTCACCCATAACTAGTCCTCCCACGCCGCGGCGATCTCATGGGCTCTTGCTATGTCCTTCCGCTGGCTGCTCTTATCTCCACCACAAAGCAATAAAACTAAAACCTTGCTTTGCTGCATGTAGTACACGCGATAGCCAGGGCCGTAGTCGATCCTCATCTCACTCAACCCTTCACCTATCGGCTGAACATCACCCGCGTTCCCCAAACTGAGCCGTCTAATCCGCATTTCGACTCGTGCTTTCGCCTGAGGATCTCGCAGCTTCCTCAACCATCGGTCGAAAGTATCACTCTTAATGATTTCGACCATATGTATACTACAGTTGACACCATCGATATGTCAACTATGGTTTACACACTAATCTTAATACTTCATTAGATCCTGAACCGCGGCCTCGACGTCCTCTGACTGCGGGAGGATGAAGTCTTCTACCTGTGGGGCGTAGGCGACGAAGGTGTCGGTGGCGCCGACGCGGCGGACGGGGGCGTCGAGGTATTCGAAGAGTTCATTGGAGATGCGGGCGGCGATCTCGGCGCCGTAGCCGTATGAGATCGGGTCTTCGTGGGCGACGAGGACGCGCGAGGTTTTCTTGACGGATTCGGCGATCGCTTCCCAGTCGTACGGGACGAGCGTGCGGAGGTCGATGATCTCGACTGAGATGCCCTGCTGTTCGAGGCGTTTGGCAGCCTGGTTCGAGCGTTCGACCAGAGCGCCGAAGGTAATGATGGAAATATCCTTTCCTTCGCGGACACGTCTAGCCTTACCGAACGGGATGAGGAAATCGCTCGACGGATATTGTGATTTGTTATATACCTGCCGGTAGAGATGCTTGTGTTCGAGGAAGAGCACAGGATCGTCGCACCGGATCGCCGTCCTGAGCAGCCCGTTCGCATCGAGGGCTGTTGATGGATAAGCGATCATCAGGCCGGGCGTATGCGAGAAAAGCGTGGTGCCGGATTGCGAGTGATATACCGCTCCGCCCTTCAGATAACCGCCGACCGGAACGCGGATCACCATCGGGCATTTCGCGTCGCCGTCCGAACGCCAACGCATCACCGAAACCTCGTTGCGGATCTGCATCATCGCCGGGAAAATGTAGTCGAAAAACTGTATCTCGACGACCGGCTTCAATCCCCGCAAGGCCATCCCGACGGCGCGCCCGACGATGTTGGCCTCGGCCAGAGGAGAGTTAAAGACGCGAGCTGAACCGAACGAACGCTGCAAATTCGCGGTCACCTTGAAAACGCCGCCCTTGCCTTTTACACGGTCGAGATATTCTTCACGCGAGCAGTCGGCCACGTCCTCGCCAAAGACGACGATGCGCGGGTCGCGCTCCATCTCTTCGTGCATACAGCGGTTGATGAGATCGACCATCGTACCGGCATTGCCCGAGAGTTCGACGCCCTCCTCCGTGTCGAAGAGCTGTCGGTCGGTCGGATCGACATCGGGCGAGAACACGTTTCGATACGCGGATTCTGGAGCCGGCTGCGGCGTCTCGATCGCGATGTCGGCGGCCTTATTCACCTCAGCGTCTATCTCTTTGCGGATCGCCTCAAGCTGCTCGCTCGAAACAATGCCCTCGGTCATCAGAAACTCGGCATAGGTCTTTATCGGGTCGATAGAGGCATCGGCCTGGCGTTCCTCGTCGGGGCGATAAAGTTTTTCGTCGTCCGAAAGCGAATGCGAGTAGGGCCTGATCACCTTAGAGTGGATAAAGGCCGGGCCTTTTCGCTCGCGGCAATATTCGACCGCCGATCTGAATGCCGCGTACGACGCAAGCGGGTCGGTGCCGTCAACCTTTTGAATGTACAGGTCGGGGAAACCGCTGACGAGCTTTGAAATGTCGCCGCCGGCCGTTCCTACTTCGACCGGGGTGGAGATCGCATAGCCGTTGTCTTCGACGTGAAAGATCACCGGGAGCTTTAGGTTCGAGGCTGAGTTGAGAGCTTCCCACCATTCGCCCTCGCTCGTCGTTCCGTCGCCGACGGACATATATACGACCTCGTCTCCCTTGAATCCCGTGACTTTGTCCTGAAGTTCCTTGACGAGCGACGCCCTGTATCCGGCTTCTGCCGCTCCGACCGAATGGAGCGCCTGCGAGCCCGTACAGGACGATTGCGACGGTACATTCAACTTTATACTGCCCCAGTGCGAAGGCATTTGCCGCCCATGCGAATTCGGGTCTTTCTCGGCGCCGACGGCGGACCACAACATCTCCTGTGCGGTCATCCCGAGCCCGATCATCAATGCACGGTCCCGATAGTAGGGGAAAAACCAGTCGTAGCCGGGTTTCATCGCCAATGCCGCGGCGGTCAGCACCGCTTCGTGCCCCGCGCCCGAGATCTGGAAAAATATCTTGTTCTGCCCTTTGAGCTGGATCTCTTTGTCATCGATCCGCCGCGACATAAACATCGTGCGATAAATGCCGACCAATGCCTCTTCGTCAAGGCCATGCCGGTCGCGCGAACGCGCCTCCGCGCGAGCACCGGCGGCGGGCTTAGCTGTCTCCTGCCCTTTCGCATCGGATAAAAACCCGTCGGCATCGGTGGTCTTGGCATCTTCGGCGACGACGGTGCCTGCTGCCTTGCTATTCTTATCGTTCTTTCCTGTATCTGTTTTCTTCGCGGACGTAGACATTAATAGATCCTTATTAAATAAATATTTCTAATGGTCAGGTAACTTTTTAGGATATCAAAATGAGGTTTGCGGGGCAATTTTTATAACTTTGGGTGCATTTTCACGAACTCGAGCAGATTACCGACATAATCGCGAAAGCCCGGACACGTGATCGCGTGTTTTGCGAGCAGGGCCGACCCAATACGGGTGTCGTAAGTTTGCTCAAGAAAGAAATACGGCACGCCTGCGTGCGGAAGGCCCGATATGGACGGCGTGAATGGAAGCATAAGCGTCCACTCGGTCAAAGAGGCCGGCGGCGTGAGGATGCTCGTTCGCCCGGTCAATTCGGACGCGATCGAATCGAATAGTTCCGACGTCGCGAGCGGCGAAGGGTCGGCGAGGGCGACGGTCGAACCCTCCGCCTCCGGATCGGTAGAAAGGGCCGCCATGCCGTCCACCACAAAATCCACCGGTACCAGGTTGAGCCGTACACTCGGATTTCCGACGTTGACCACACGCAGCAGGGCCGGGGCCCTCAGAAGATATCGGACCAGGTAATAGATGCCGTCGTACTTTGCCGTTTCGCCGGTTTTTGAATCACCGACGACGACCGCGGGCCGAAAGATAGTTACGGGAAGATCCGCTTTCAGGCGTTCGACCTCGACCTCGGCGGCGTATTTGGAAGCTTCGTAATGATTGCGGAAACCGGCGTCGTGCTCCAATTCGGACTCCAGAATGTGGCCCCGCCGGCGGCCGGCGACATAACAGGTCGAGATGTAATTGTAACGCCGCAGAGAGGGCATCGGCCGGACGAATTCGTTGACGTTCCTTGTACCGCCGACATTCACATCAAACGCAACGTCGCGGGCAACTGCGAGATCGTACACGGCGGCGAGATGAAAAACGTCGGTCGTTTCGCTTCGAATGGCCCTCTGAATTTCGGGTAAAATGCCAAGGCCCGGCTTTGTAATATCGCCCTCAACTATCCGAAAACGGCCCGCATCCATTCCGGTTCGCTGAGCTATCCCATTGGCGGCCTCTTCGGCAGCCGCAGCGAACGAAGGCAGGGTCAGAAGATAAAAGGCCGTGGATGCATCAACCGCGAGGCGCTCGGCCAGCCGCTCGGCAATGAAGCCGGGAAAGCCAGTAATAAAAATGGTCCGATCTGCAGCCATTTGCTCTCAACGCCTGCAGAAAAATGACTGACAAACGCCGACACCCTATGCTAATTTTAATCTATCCTTATGGCCGAAACGGTACAAGACCATGTGGTCACTGACCTCGCTTTGCGTACGGACGAACTCGCCCAGCCGCGGTGGGCCGTGATCTCGTTCGACGGCTGCGAGGGTTCTAACCTGGACTATGACAACGCGGCCCGATTGCTCAAGGAATTAGAGGCCAAAGGCACCTCAGGCCTATGCATCGTTACCGATGAGGCCGCTGCCCGCTTGACCGATTAAAATTCCAGAACGACCTTTCCAAAGGTTTCATTCGATGCAAGATATTCGTGAGCCGCTGCCGCCTCCGATGCGGGAAAGACCTTATCTATCACCGGTTCGATAGTGCCGTCGACAAAGTGTTCCATCATCTGTTCCGCGAATGACCGGGCCGCCTCAGCCTTTTCGGCCAAGCTGCGTGAACGAAGGACCGTTCCGATGATCGTTGCACGTTTTTGCAAAGCGAGCCTGAGGTCGATCTCCGCCGACGCTCCGCCGGTAAGCCCGACGAGCAAAAGCCTTCCCCTGGATGCAAGGCTTTTCAGGTTTTCGCGAAAATACGATCCCCCGACGAGGTCGAGGATCACATCGGCACCGCGGCCACCGGTCAGTTCAGCGACCTGGCCGCTGAAGGCGGGCGTGCCCGCGACAGCGATCGCGTGATCGAGGCCGAACTCTGCCGCCGCGTCAAGTTTCCCCTGAGTCCGCGATGTACCGATGACCATCACATTCTTCGCCTTTGCCATTTGAAGGGCCGCCAGCCCCACCCCGGAACCCACGGCATGCACGAGAAGGGTCTCACCGTCCTTCAGGCCGCCCTGTGCCCAGATCGCGTCATGTGCGGTGATAAATGCCTCGGGTATCGCGGCCGCTTTGGCAAAGCTGAGGTTATCCGGGATCCTAATTAACAGCGATGCGTCGGCCGAAACGAACTCGGCCTGAGCCTCGCCCGCCGTTATCGCCATTACCCGGTCCCCTGTTCTCCATCCAACAACTCCTTCACCGACATCCGCGACCTCGCCCGCGAACTCGAGGCCGGGCCGATGCGGATCATAACCCTCGGGCCCGGGATATAAACCCTTTCGCTGCAGCAGATCGGCACGGTTCACTCCCGCGGCCCGAACTCGGACAAGTACGTCGCTGCCACGCGGCTTCGGCGGACCGGGAACGTCGCGGATCTCGAGGTTCTCGGTCCCGCCGAATTGTTTAATATAAACGGCTTTCATTCTGTTTAGAGTGCGGGCTTCAGCCCGTAATACGCGATAAATCGCGCACTCTGAACTTTACTTCCTCAAAAGCGAGACGACGTTATTCGCCTTGAGCGAGTTGCCGGTCGCGCGTTGAAGGTCGGCGATCGCCTTGTTGAGATCGGTCTGTGCACGCAGTTCGTTGCTCCGCGCGACCGTGAGCGCCGTCTGGCGTTCGAGCACCTTGTATATATCCGACTGACCGGCGTCCAGCTTTCGCTGCTCGCTTTCGTACTGTTTGACCGAATTCTCACGAGCGATCGCCGCAGAACGCAGTTTCGCCTCGGCCATCCGCAGCGACTGGATCGCGTTGCGAACATCTACCTGGATCGCCTGTTCAAGCTGCGCCCGCTGCGTCTCGATCTTTTCTCCCTCGACGAGAGCCTTGCCGTAGTTAGCACCGGCGGTCTTGTCTCCGAACAAAGGCAGATTGATCTGTACGCCTACACGATACGTCGGATAGCGATTGTTGAACACCCCGTTGTATGCGTTACCGGTCAGCAGGGCCAGGTTTGCGAGCTGCTGTTGGCATGCCGGCGACGTTGGATCTGTCGTACACGGCGTCGGGAAGTTCGGACTAAAACTCGGGTTCGGGCTTCCGCCGATACCGCTCGAGGTATAGCCCGCAACCAGATCTATCTGCGGCTGCTTCTGGTTCTCGTAGAACTTGCGGTCGATGGCGTTGATATCCCGCTGTACTTCATTGAGTTCGAGCTCCGGCCGATTGTTGAGGGCCGCGTCGAGAGCTTCGCGTAGTGTCGTATCGGGCGGCGTGATATCGACCGGATCGACCGGCGTTACCGATTCGCTCCAGATCTTTGCTCCCTTGTTCGGCGAGATCAGATTCTTGAGAGCGTTCTCAGCTTGGTTGACTATGTTGAGCGCTTCGTAGACCGCCTGCTCGAAGTTCGCGACCTGCGTTTCGCTCGCGACGATGTCGATCGGGGCGAGCTGGCCCTCTTCGACCAGGCGTTTGTTGTGCTCGTACTGGTCCTTCGCGTCTTTGACGCCATCACGCTGCACCTGCAAGTTGCGGAGCGCGAACGCGAGGTCCCAATAGGCACGCTGCACGTTGACGATCGTGTCGATGGTTTTCTGGCGAAACTGTACGTCGGTGAGAGAGAGATTGCGCTTCGCGATCTCGATCACGCGCCGCTGCTGGTCGAACCCGCGTCCTTTGAATAGCGGCTGGGTGATCGTGAATCCGATCGCCGCATTATATTGCGGGCTCAGCACCGAGATCGGATTGTTCGTTTCGAGGCGCTGGTTGTTTACCTCAGCGCGAAGAATAGTGCCGAAGCGCGGAACGTATCCTGTAACACCTACGTTCCCGACGAATGCGCTTTGCGTGGTGTTTTGGTTCGACGTGAAGATCGACACGTTCGGTGCGGTCGTGCGTTCGTAAGACGTGATACCGGTGAAGCGGGGCTGATAGTAGCCCCGGGCGGCCTTCAAGTCGAACTCGGCGATCTTGACGTTGTGTCGCGTTACCTCGATATCGTTGTTATTCTCGAGCGCGAGGCGGATGGCGTCGTTCAGGGTCATCGAGCGCTGGTCGAGCATATCCACGCCGACGCGTCCAAGGTCCGGCAGCGACCTGTCGTCGGACCGGTAGTTCGGGGCGATCGTCGGCACGCCCTGAAGCCGCTCGGGCGGCACGGCCTGCTTGTCGTCGACCGGCGGCGTTGCTGTCGGCGCCGGATCTTGCGCAAAGCCTCCGGCCGCGAATAAAACTGCCGCGAGTATAAGTGCTATGTATGATCGCGAAAACATAAATATTACCTGGTTTGCACTTCTCTAGTGCAGAAGCCCGACCGTGTGGAAGGGCTTGACTATCAAGTCGGATGTTAAGCCCTTGCTTACGCGCGGGCTTTCGGCATTCCCTACGCCTTACCCAAGAACGTACTCGTCACCGTCGCAAACTTCCTGCGGATCCCGCTGAATAGCCAATCCGACGCGTTGCCGATGCGGCGAAAAATGTGAAGCTCGCTCAGATCGTCGAAGATCGAATAGAACACCGGCACCGCAAGCAGCGTCAGCAGCAAACAAAGCGACTGGCCGCCGACCACGAGCACGCCGATCGAACGGTTGGTTCCCGCGCCGGCGCCTGTCGAGATCACGAGCGGGATCATTCCCGCCACCAGGGCGATCGTCGTCATCAGGATCGGGCGAAGCCGGTCGCGGTTTGCCTGAATGATCGCGTCATAGCGGCTCATTCCCTGGGAGCGCAGATTGTTCGTATGGTCGATCTGCAGGATCGCGTTCTTCTTGACCACGCCGAACAGCAGCAGCAGCCCGAGGCCCGAAAAGATGTTCACCGTTTGTCCCGCGATCAAAAGGCTCAGGATGCCGAAAGGTATCGAGAGCGGCAGCGTCAGCAGGATCGTCACCGGATGGATGAACGATTCGAACTGCGCCGCGAGCACGATGTACATAAAGACGAACGACAGCCCGAACGCGAGCAAGAAATAGAAACCCGCCTTGCCCATCTCCTTCGACTGGCCGACGTAGCCCGTCCGGTATCCCTGCGGCAGCTGCAGCTCACGAACGATCCTATCGATCTCCGCAGTGATGCTCGCGGCCGAGCCGCCCGGACGCGTGTTCGCGAGCAGCGTGACCTGCCGTTGGCGATTCGTTCGCTCGATCGAGCTCGGGCCCGTACCTTCCGAGGTCTTAACGAGCCGGTCGAGCGTTACCCAGCCGAGCTTTGCCGAGGGTACGATCATTCGCGAGAGTCCCTCCACGTCCGTTCGAAAGTCGTTTATCGCGCGAACATGCACCTCATACTGTTCAGAGCCCTCGTTAAAGGTCGTTGCCTCCTGGCCGGCGACAAGTGTATTCAGTGCCTGCGAAATATCCCCGATACGAACGCCAAGGTCGGCCGCCGTCTGACGGTCGATCTCAAGCCGAACTTCGGGCTTGCCCGAGATCAGCGTCGAATCCACGTCCACCGCATCCGGGATCGATCTCATCCGCTCCATGATCTTGCCCGAATACTCCTCCAACTTTTTGAGGTCCGGGCCGGCGATCAGGAACTGGACGTTCGCGTTGCGAAACCCGCCGCCCGAGAATGCCTGCACCTGCTGTACACCGGTCCGAAGATCGGGGTAATCCTTCAGGATCTCGCGGGCGTCCGACATCATTATTTCCTGCGATTTTTCGCGATCCTTGATATCGGCAAGCTTTACGTAGATCGTGCCGCTGTTGACCACCTGTGCCTGTCCGCCGCCAACGGTCACGAGCGTATCGGTGACCCCTGGCACCTGCCTCAGCCGCGACGCGATGCGCTCCATTAGCTGGGCCGAGGCTCCGAGGCTGTAGCCTTCGGGCGCTCTGACCGAGACCTCGAACTGCGACTGGTCATCGACCGGAAGAAAGTTCTTACCGACGAACATGAACAGCGGGACGATGGAAAGGAAAACCAAGACGCAGAGCGTAACGATCACCCAGCGGTGCCCCATCGCGAACCTCAGCAAGCCCGTATAGAACGAATCCAGGTGCCGAAACCACCCGGCTTGCTTCGAATCGTGGCCGTGCGTCTCGCGTGACTCGTGCCGCTCGAGCATCCCGTCGCCGGAGACCTGATCGGCATATTCTTCGGTCTTTGTGTGCTTGCGCTTGATCAGCCGCGCCGCGAGCATCGGCGTCAGCGTGAATGAAACGAGCAGCGAAACGCCTACGGCGAAGGCCGCCGTCAAGCCGAAGCTCGACATGAATCGGCCGACGATGCCCTGCATAAAGCCGATCGGGACGAACACCGCCATCAGCGAAAGCGTCGTTGCGAGCACGGCGAGGCCGATCTCGCGCGTACCTTCGATCGCAGCCTGGAACGGCTCCATGCCCTTCTCTTCGACGAACCGATAGATGTTCTCGAGCACCACGATCGCATCGTCGATCACGATGCCGACCATCAGCGTAAGCGACAGCATCGTGATCGAATTGAGCGTGTAGCCCATCGCGTACATCAACGCGAATGTCGAGATGATCGACGTCGGGATCGCAAGTGCGGCGATGAACGTCGCACGGAAATTCCACAAGAAAAGGAACACCACGATCGAAGCAAAGATCGACCCGAGGATCAAGTGCTCCTCGATCGCGTTCAGCGAATTCTCGATAAAGATCGAGTTGTCGCCGATGATCCGCATCGAGTAGTTCGCCGGGAGCGTCGCCTGTATCTCTTTTAATCGTTCCTTGATCTCGTGGGCGACCGCGACCGTGTTCTGACCCGACTGCTTCGAGACGATCAGCGTGACGGCCGGTTGCCCGTTGAGGCGGGCCTCAGAACGCAGTTCCTGCGCTCCGTCCTCTGTGTAGCCGAGGTCCTTTACCTTGACCTGATACTCGCCGCGCGTGGCGACCACTACATTGTCAAAGTCCTCAGCTTTTTGGACCTTGCCCATCGTGCGGACGCTCGTTTCCTTCGCTCCTTCGTCGAGGCGGCCGCTGGGAAATTCAATGTTCTGGATGCGGAGTGCATTCGAAACCTCGCCTGGCGTGACGTTGTAAGCACGCATCTTGTCCGGATCGACCCACACGTTGATCTGCCGCTCCTGGCCGCCGATCATCGTGATCTGTCCTACGCCGTTGACCGATTCGATCCGCTCCTTGACCTTGTTCTTCGCGGTTTCGGTGACCTCGCGCAGCGAGAGCGGGGCCGAGATCGAGATGCGCAGCACGGGTGCCGCGTCGGTATCGAGCTTCTGGACGGTCGGCTGTTCGGCCGTGTCCGGAAGGTTAGGGATGACGGTCTGGACCCGATTCTCCACTTCCTGAGCGGCGACGTTTACGTCCTTTTCCAGAATGAACTGGACGAATACCTGGGAGACGCCTTCGACCGAACTGGACCGAAGCTCATCGATGCCGCTGATCGTGTTGACCGCTTCTTCGACCTTTTCGGTTATCTCGGTCTCGATCTCCTCGGGCGATGCTCCGGGGTTGACGACCGTTACCGTGATCGTCGGAAAATCGATCTTGGGAAACAGGTCGAGGCCGAGGCTGAAAAACGAGAACGTGCCCACCACCACGAGTGAAAGGATCAACATCGTGGCAAAAACCGGCCGCTTTACACAAACTTCTGCTAACCACTGCATAGTCTTCTAGTTCAACGTTCCAAGTTCCAGGTTCAAAGTTACTGAAACTTGGCTCCACGCATATCCGACTCCCTCAGGTACCGCATCAGGCCGCTGATCAGCCTGCTCGTCGTCACCAGCTTTTCGGAAACACTTTCAAAAGCCGCTTCGTCCAGATACTTCTGGTCGAGTGCAACATAAAGTTGAGCCCTTACTTCTCCGCATGAGCCCTTTGCTATAGAAAGAAACTGCAAAAACTCCTTATTGCCATTTCGTTCGAAACCCTCGGCGATATTCGATAGGATCGAGACAGCCGCCCGGCGTATCTGATCACACAATGCGAAGTCTCTGGAAAAGCCCTCCTGGCGCGTCGCACTGTAAACCATTGCCACTAATTCCCGCGCGGCCTTCCAGCTTTCAATATCCTCAAACCTCTCTATCCTTCCCATTCAACCTCGAACCTTGAACTTTGAACTTTGAACTTTGAACGTTGAACTTTGAACTCAACGCCTTATTGCCTTACAAAAACGCCGTCCGTCAACTGGCTGAGATTGCCGGTTGCAACGCGGTCGCCGTCGACCAGGCCGCGCTTTACCTGGATCATCTCGCCCTCAAGCAACCCGAGCTGAACGATCTGTTCGCGGGCGATGCCGTCCTTGATGACAAAAACCGAATTGGTATCGCCGACCGTCTTTACCGCGGTCACCGGTATCACGACCGCTGGTTCGGGCTTTGACTGCGTCACGCGTACGGTCGCGAATTGCCCGGGCTTCAGAAGCCCTTCGGTGTTCTGCACCTCGGCCTCGACGGTCAGGGTTCGAGCCTGTTGATTAACATTTGGCGAAATTCGAACGATCGTGCCGGCAAAGCTGCGGTCCGGATAGGCACTCACCTGAAGCGAGATCCCCTGGCCGGTCGCGACCTTTCCGACCGCTGCTTCGGGAACGTCGATACGCATACGAAGCGTCGATGTCCGTACGATCGTCGCGATCTTCGAATTCGGAGTGTTTGGCGAGATATATTCGCCGACATCCGCCACCTTGTCGGAAATGTATCCGCTGATCGGAGCGCGGATCACGGTATCTGTAACGGACTTTTCAGCGGCGGCGAGCTGCGCTTCAAGCGTCGCTATCGCGGCCTTGGCTGTCAATGCGGCCGCCCTGGCAACTTCGTATGCCGAGCGAGCGGTGTCGATCGCCTTGATCGCGACCGCAGCATTGGAGCGGGCCTCGTCCAATTGGCCGATAAGGGAATCTCGCTGTGACCTGCGCTGGTCGTAGGCTGATTTCGAAATGTCGCCCGTCTCGAGCAGCCTTTCGGCCCGCCTCAACTCCTTCTCTGCTAGGTCGAGCTGCGCCGTGATCGATTTGACCTGTGAAAAGTCCTTTACCTGAAATACCTCGCCGTCACCGACACCGAGACGTGCCTGGGTCTGACGCAGATTTGCAAGTGCCTGTTCGGCGTTCGCATTGGCCTGATTCACGGCTTGACGCTGTTGTTCGACCTGTGCCCGAGCCTGTTCGACGCGGATCTGCCCGTCGCGCGGGTCGAGCCTCACGAGGACATCGCCCTGGCCGACGTAGCTGCCGATGTCGAAATTGACCTCGACGATCTTGCCGCTTACATTCGGGGCAACATCAGTCTGCGCATCGCTGGCGAGGTTTCCGGTAGCTTCGATGTACGTCGGGATCGGCTTTATAACCGCCGTCTCAGTGGTCACATCCACTACCGTCGGCTCCGAGTTCGCGTTTGCCGCGTTCGCGGAGTTTCCCGAACTGCAGCCGGTGATCAGCGCCGCCGAAAATATCACGGCCCCGAATATGACCCAAAATAATTGCTTCATTCTCAACATTATTATCAAGTGCCTCCGTTCCATCGGAGAATGTTTACTTAACCTGCTTGCTCGGCCGTGCCTCTTAATATTATTTCTGCAAAATTCTGTGCCGCCTCCTGATTGCTGATATTCAGCAGCCGACGCTTCTTATCCCACAAAATGTTGTTCAGCGAATGGTGTATGAGCATTCCCAAAAATGACCGGACGATTATCTTTGGGTCGATCTTCCTGAAAGCTCCTTCCTTTTGCCGCATTTCTATGTAGCCGCCCAAAAACCTGTAGATCTCTCCGACAAAATCGCCGAAGAATCGGTCCGCCATCTCGTGTTCTTCAAGTGCCGAATAGAAGATCATCCGCATAAAGGCGATGTCCTCCTGATGCTTTTCAAGCGCCTGAAGGGCGAAGTTGTAGAACACGCCGAAGTCGTCCTTTTCCTTCATCGCCTCGAGCATCGGTATATTGCTCTCCCAGGGGAATTCGTGCAGGCCCTCGTTGCATTTCTTGGCCTCGAGAAGGGCTCCGTAAAGCTCGTCCTTCGAACTGAAGTGCTTGAAGACCATCGCCTCCGAAACACCCGATGCCCGGGCGATATCTTTCGTCGTCGTACCGCTGAAACCGCGGTGCGAGAACATCTCGAAGGCCGTCTGCAATATCAGTTCACGGCGTTTGTCGCCCGACATCCGGCGGTGATGGTCACATTCAAAAGGTTCGGTCAATTTTTGCTCCTTTTTGCATTA
Organism: Pyrinomonadaceae bacterium; assembly: GCA_050246275.1. Classification (GTDB taxonomy): domain Bacteria; phylum Acidobacteriota; class Blastocatellia; order Pyrinomonadales; family Pyrinomonadaceae; genus OLB17. Next base: position 232,997 of record JBFWWI010000003.1, on the reverse strand, counting down.
AGTAAGTGCTTACTCACTTAGGAAGCTCTAAGATTCTCATTTCGACGTTTCGATTGTCAAGCACTTTCACACTCCATAACGAAAAGTAAACGTGCGGACGGACACATTGGTTCCCCAAGGCAACTGCAGGCGAGATCCGCCTAGAATATTCACGCGTAATTGCCGGAAAAAACTCTCTGTTCATCCTTCTTTGCGGAACCTTTTTGCGTAGGATTCGTTACAACCATTTAGACGGGCGACACATCAGAAAATGCCTGAAGCATCGCGGTCGGCAAATGTCGATGCGAAAATTTGCAAGCGGGAGGATAGATCGAATGTCAGAATTTGAAGCAGAAGTGAAGAAGGCCGAAAAGGAATTGGAACAGAGCCTCGTGCCGGTCGTACCGGAAGAGAAGCTCGATGATGAGTTTTTGGGAGACCTCAAGATGCAAGCACAGGAATATGGCGGCAAACTGCAGGATGCGGCCGAAAAGGCGAAGGTCTATGCCGAGGAAAAGCTCGCATGGGCCGGCGACAAATTCAAGGAGATCCAGAGCAAGGAGCCCAGGGAACTGGTGGAGGATGCAAAGGAGTACGCGCGGCAGAAACCGGGACAGACGATCCTGATCTCAGCGGCCGTCGGGCTTGTGCTCGGATTCCTGCTCCGGCGAAAGTAGTGTAAGAGTTCGGTTCGGAAGGCCGAAAGTAGGCAAAAAACAAGCGGCTCGAACTGATCGGGCCGCTTGTTCTTATTTGCATTGCGATAGGCTATTCCTGAGCATGGATCAGGCGCCGGGTCGTATCACCGAACAGTACATCGATCTTTTGGGGTTCGAGCACCGCGGTCACCTCACCGTGCCCAAATTTGTCGTGCATCATTGCCTGGCCCTTTCTGTACTTTCTAGTACGGTCATATGGACCGGCAGCCTTACCTTTGCTGCCCACGGCAACCGACGTCTTGACGCCCGCCCGAAAGGTGCTGGATGTTTGGCATGTATCGCACACCGCCGATGTGATCTTTCCCAGTTTCGTGACCGTCTGGATCGTGTGTTCCTTATCGGTATCGCATGCCGAGCACATCATCGACAGCTTATCTCCTACCGCATACTTCTCTGTCTTCACAGCCATTTTTCTCATTTCCTCTAACTTATCGGCGACGCCGTCCGCCAAATGAGCGGAACTTTCGCACCGGCTTTGGGCTGTTGCCCGCCGGCTTTACAGCCGCGGATGCCACGCCCCCAAAATCGGGCAGCAGGACGCGTTCGACCGCCTGGCCTGTGAGCCGCTCGATCGCCTTCATCGAATGCTCTTCAGCAAGCGTCAAAAGCGTGATCGCACGGCCCGTGTTCCCTGCCCTTCCGGTTCGCCCGATCCTGTGAATATAATCCTCAGGAACGACCGGAACATCATAGTTTATCACATGTGAGACCAAATCTATGTCGATCCCGCGTGCGGCGACGTCCGTTGCGACCAAAACCCGCGTTTTACCGTCCTTAAAGCTCCGCAGGGCCGATTCCCGCTGCGATTGCGAGCGGTCGCCGTGGATGCGGTTCGATTTGAGCGAGCGTTTCTCCAATATATGGGCGATGCGGTCGGCCCCGCGCTTGGTCCGCGTAAAGACCAGGACGCGGTCAAAGTCTTCTTTTCCAAGGAGTTCCAGGAGAAGCGGGACCTTATGTTCGTGCGCTACCGGGTATGCCTTCTGATCGACCGTTACGGCTGCCGAACCTCGCTTCGAGATCTCGATCCAAGTCGGGTCTTTAACGAGCGACATTGCCACATGCTCGATCTCGCCGGCCATAGTGGCCGAAAAGAACAGCGTCTGACGCTTTTCCGGTATCGCCCTGACCACGCGGCGGATCGCCGGCAGAAAGCCCATATCGAGCATCCGGTCGGCCTCATCAAGAACTAAAGTATTCAGTTCCTTGAAGTTGACCAGGCCCTGCTCCATAAAATCGATGAGCCGCCCGGGCGTGCAGATCAGGATATTGACGCCCTGCTTTAGCGATTGGATCTGCTTGGCGTAGCCGGCACCGCCGATGATGGCGGCACAGGTCAACCCTTTCGGCATAAATTGACGACAGGCCGCCTCGATCTGATTGGTCAGTTCACGGGTGGGCGAAAGTATCAGGACGCGAAGTCCCTTTTTGTTCAGGAATTGCACCTGCTGGTTAAGGATCGGCAGCAGAAAGGCCGCCGTCTTACCGGTTCCGGTCTCGGCACACGCAATGACGTCGCCGCCTTCCAGAACTACGGGAATTGCCCTTTTTTGGATGGGTGTAGGCTCAGTGTAACCCAATCGCTCGCAGCGGTCCGCAAAGGCGGAGTGCAAGCCCAAGTCTCTAAAACTCATTTAATTTCTATGTTCCTATTATCGACCGAGAAATCGTTCGGGAAGGCCCGCCATTAAAGCGGATTCACACCATTCGAAGGTACTCAGAATTCGAGCACACGCCAACCCAAGTTGGCTTCGAACTGCGAACAGTTCATCAGGATTGTATAAAGAAGTGTCTAACGCGGGGTGTGAATCTCGGTGTAACGGTTGCAGCGAAGAACCAACGTTCGAAGGCCCAAAAACTTTCGGGCCACTTCTGGCATTATTAACGAACCATCTCTCGTTCCTATCCTCTTCGCAGCCTCACGCTGAGGGCGAAATACCGTCGACAAAAGAGCGATGGAATTATCAAATTATGAGATTACAATAGTTTACGAGAAGTTGCAAGCTATTTCGAGGCCAACCATTCAGCCGCGATCTCCCTGGGTGTTCGCTTTTTTCCATCGACCTCATAATTCAGTTTTCGCATTTCTTCGGTGGAGATCGCGTTATTCAGGGCGGCAAAGGCCGCAGAGAGGACGTCGACCTTGTTTGCGCGGGCGACGAAGAAGGCCTGATACGGAGGGAAGTATCGGCGATCGTCTTCGAGTTGAAAAAGGTCGAGGGCAGCGATGAGTCCGTCGGTCGAGTTGCCGGCGATGATGTCGAGTTCGCCGGACTGCAGGGCACGATAGGTCAGCGAAAGGTCCATCTCCCGCGGCTGACGAGCGAACTTGAAGCCGTACGCCCTGGAAAAGCCCGGATAGCCGTCCGCTCGTGACATAAAATCTTGTCCAAAACCCGCTTGCCAATCCTTTGAGATCGGCACCGCATCTGAAATGGTCTTTAACCCGTTCTTCCTCGCGACCTCGCCCCGAACCAGGATCGCAAAGTCGTTTGCGAATCCGAGGGGCGGGCTTACTTCGAGTTTGAACCGTTCGGCATATTCAGCCTTTGTTCGATCATAAACCGCCTGCGGATCGGTGATCGGCGGATGTTTTAGGATCGCGGTATAAGCAGTTCCGGTATATTCCGGATAGACGTCGATCTCTCCTGAAAGCAGTCCTTCGTGGGCAAGATTGCCGCCGAGTTCGAATTGCCGCACGACCTCGACGCCTTGCTTTTCAAGCATCTGCGACAGAATTTCGGCGAGGATCACCGATTCCGTAAAATCCTTTGAGCCGACGACGACACGTTCCGGGTTAGGCAGTTCTGCCGATGCATTTGGCGGCGTAGTTGCTGATAAATAGCTAGCTCCGACGATCGCCGCAAAGACCAAAGCTGCGGCAGTGACCGCCAGCGCCCGGCGTTTTTTGCTTCGTTCGCCGATCTTGAACGACCGCTCGACCTGCCCAAGGGTAAAGTCACATAACAAAGCCAAAATCGCCGACGCGAGGGCTCCGGCGATGAGCAAATTATTGTCGTTCTGCCGCAAGCCGCGAAAGATGTACGTGCCCAGTCCGCCGGCTCCGACCGCAGCGGCGACCGTCGCCACACCGACGGATATGACCACGGCGACACGAATGCCCGTGAGAATGACCGGTGCGGCAAGCGGCAATTCGACCGAACGAAGTATCTGCCCATCCGTCATTCCCATTGCCGCCGCGGCCTCACGGATCTTTGGATCGATACCCAAGATACCGGTGACCGTATTGCGGATCACGGGCAGCAGCGCGTACAGCGAGAGCGCGATCACCGCCGTGCGTGCGCCGATGCCGCCGATGAACGGCAGGGGGATCAGCAATCCAAAGAGCGCAAGGCTCGGAACCGTCTGCATCACGTTCGCAAACCCGAGCACCGGCGTTTGCAGCGACTTGATACGCGTCAGCAGGATCCCCAGCGGCAGCCCGACCGCTACTGCAAGGCCGGTCGAAAGCAGCACGATAAAGATATGTTCGCGCGTGAGCACGAGCAGTTCGGGCCAGTTTCGCTGCAGGAACTCAAAGAAACTCATTAGCCAAGCGTCTCCAAATAGGCTCTGGCAAGCGGCACGTCAGACGCGCTGAATTCCGATGGCGGGCCGAGAAAAACGATACCGCCTTTCTCCATAAGCGCGATCCGGGAGCCGAGCACCATGGCTTCGTGCAGGTCGTGCGTGACAAAGACAGCGGTCTTTTTCATCTCGCGAACGAGCGTCGCGAATTCTTTCTGAAGCCCGGACCGCGTGATCACGTCGAGCGCGCCGAACGGTTCGTCGAGCAGGATAATGTCAGGATCGGCAGCCAGCGCCCGCGCGACCCCGACGCGCTGCCGCTGTCCGCCCGAGAGCTCGTGCGGATAACGGTCTGAGAACCAAGCCGCATTGAGGCCGACCATGCTGAGCATCTCGCTCACTCGCGGGGCTATCTCGGCCGGCGAACGGTCCGCCAGCTTGAGCGTGAGAGCGACGTTCTCGGCGACGGTGAAATGCGGGAAAAGGCCGCCTTCCTGCAAAACGTAGCCGATGCGGCGGCGGAGCTCGATCGCGTTCCATTCCATGGCCGGACGGCCTTCGACCTTCACCTCTCCCGACGTCGGGTCGATCAGGCGGTTGATAAGTTTCAGCGTGGTCGTCTTGCCGCAGCCCGATTCGCCAAGCAGCACAAGTATCTCGCCCTTTTCGATCCGCAGGTCCAGATCGCGGAGTATGCGCAGCCCGGCGATCTCAAACGAGACCGAAGCAAATTCGACGATGGGCTGTATCTCCGACACGGTTCTCACGAAAGTACACGAATAAAAAAAGACGGGCAAGCCGCCCGTCCATCGTACAGATACAATGACCCCGATCTAACGTTTTAGCCAGCTATTCCGAACCGCCAGTTGTGCCGGAGTGGCAGCCGCGGTTTCACCGAGCGAATACGCCATGAATTCACGCGAGCCGACCGTCATCGGAAGCTCGATCTCCTCGCCGCCGCGCTGAATGGTCAGCTTTATCTCTTTTCCGGCGAGACTGTTGAAAGGCGCGTCATATGGCGAATCGCCATTGATCCTGGTAATCACATCGCCAACCATTACCTTAGCGGCGGCCGCGGGCCCTTCCGGCTCAACGCCGTTGACCCCAAACCCGCCGTTACGCGGGCGAATCGAGAATCCGAAATCCGGCGTCGCCTGCGGCTTTTTCACCAGATCGTATCCGGCGTAACCGAAGATGCGTTCATAATCGGGCACTTCGACGCCGAAAACATACTTGTCAAAGAAAGCTCGGTAGTCGTTCTTTGAGATCCGGTTGATGATGGAGATCAGGTCGTCCGTGGTGAAGCCGCGGCCCTTTTTGTAATGGTCGCTATACAAGGCTCGGAAGACGTCATCGAGCCCGGCTGCGCCTTTTGTATCGTGGCGGATCGATAGGTCGAGAAGGGCGGCCAGATTCTGCCCCTGCGTGTAGTACGAAATGCTGAAGGCCTGCGGAGTATCGTAGCCGACCCACGTGATCATCGACGAGCTTGCCGGCGGTATGTATTTTCTGGCCTCCGAGTTCTCGATACCGCCGGCCGCACTGGCCGCGATACTGAGAAACTGTTCCTTTGTCGTGATGCCCGCACGGTACGTCGCGACGACGCCGTAATAGTTAGTAAAGCCCTCGGAAACCCAAAGCGAAGGCGTTTCCTGCTCGCGTGAATAATCGTACGGCCACATCTCAGCCGGCCGGATGCGCTTTACGTTCCAGAGATGGAAGAATTCGTGAGAACCTGTGCCGATGATCTGTTCCGGCGTGGCGCGTGCCCCCTGAGGTGCAAAGGCCACGTAGGCATTCAGATGCTCGAGGGCGCCGCTCGCATTCGATTCCGCCGGCTGAAAGAAATAGATCGCCGCATACTTCTCATAGGGCAGTCCGCCAAAAATGGCGCTTTGGGCCTTGATCGTCGACGCGAGCAACTCGGTGAAGCGTTTTGATTTTTCGGCGTCGAACACGCCCGACGGATAGGCGGTGAAATAATGGGGTTTCCCCTCGACCTGAAATTCGTGTATATCAAAATTTCCCATCATCGCCGGAGCATCGGCGAGCGTGTCGAAATCGGCTGCGATAAAGGTCGCGGGATCCTGTGTTTCCTTTAGCGGAGAGAGCAGTTTCCATCCAGCCGGGAGCCTGAAGGTGAGCCTGCTCGGCGCATTGCGATGCCCGAGGGGCTCGAGAAACAATTCGATCCCCGTAAAGAATGCGTAATCGCTCCCGATCTTTGCCTGATTAAGCCCGAGGATGTTAGCTCGGTAGTCGTAATCTACGCGGATCTCTTTTATACCGCGTGTATCTACGCTCCATGTCTGCTTGCGGGTCATCCGGGGCTGCAGCCGCTTACCGCTGCCGTCGGTCACCTCGAACTTGATCAGGTTCTTTGCGTAGTTTTCGACCACATACCAGCCAGGTGTCCAGGTTGGCAGAGCAAGCTCCAGCCGGGGTTGGTCAATGTTCTTTATGTCGGTCGTTATATGGAACTGCTCGGCCTTGATATCGGCGAGCGAAACCGTATAGCCGATATCGATCTTTCCGCCCTGAGCGGCAGCCGGAACAAAGAATAAAAATGCGATCAAAAGAGCCGCATATGAGGCGTTGCGTAGATGTTTCATAAAGCTGATCCTTTGAACGCCATTGTCGGACAAACAAAAAAATGAGGCAAGCCGTGAAGCCCGCCTCATGTCTAACGTCCCTTCTGGCTACTAATTTCGATAGCCAACATTGGTCGGTCCAGATGAAGTGATCGAAAACTCAGTGCCCTGTTCGAGCGTGAGGTTGTCGCGGCCCTGGATCAGGACCGAACCTGCTCCTGCACCCGCGCCGATCGCTGCACCAATGGCAGCACCGTCGCCGCCGCTCGTGATCGCACCGATAAGTGCTCCAAGTGCGGCACCGATACCGGCCCGCGTCACTGTCCGTGTGGTCTGATTGCCGTCCTGCACCGTGCCTTCGTTGTTGACCCGGATCACATCTCCGTCTCGTTCACGAGCCGAATTGATGATACCTGCGAAACTATAGGTACGGCCGCGATACTGGATCGCGTTCATATCAATGACGAGATTCGCACGACCCGACAAACGGCCCGAACTCTCGACCTCGACCAGGCGTCCGGTGATGATAGCACCGCGATACTGGTTCGGCGATGTGACCTCCATCGTGAACAGATCGCCGGACTTCGAAACCTTGCTGTCGATCCGGTTTCTAAGCACGGCCGTCAACGCGGTACCGTTCGGGATATAAAAGCCGCCATAGTTGGGCGGATTGTTGCCTGGCTGACTGACCGCCGGAAAACGCGCCACGTCCGACACGCGGTCGTAAACGCTGTTGACCGTGACCATCTCGTTACGGTTCTCAAGATAAATGCGGCGCGTCATTCGAAGCCGGTTGTTGCCGATCGGTGTGAAAGAGACCCAGAAATCGTTGCTCCGATCGCCGTCTGTATTGATCGTCAGGCTGGACCGGGTCGCCGTCACCGTGGTCGTGACGGTACGACCGCGGTTATTCGTTTCCGACCTTGCCACGCCATCGGCCGTAAAGGTCACCGGCTGGCCATAATTGGACGCCATTGTGAATGAATTTCCACGCGTCTCGATCGCCAGTTCGGTCGGCGAACCAAGGCGACGGGTCAGGTTCTCACGCTGACGGTCGCGGACCGAGCGGTTGCTGACCTGCTGATTTATCTGCGTGGTCACGTTATCGCTCAACGCCGTGTTCAGCCGATATGTACCGGTCAAGCGTGTGTCCAGCCTTGCCCAACGGTCCTGCGGAAAGGGAGGATCGTTCCGGATCCAGTTCCAGCTAACTCTGTAGTATTGAGACAGCCGATCAAGATCCCTCCGGATCAGTTCCCACTGCCGCTCCGGGGCTGTTCCCATATTGTTGCGACGCATAAAATCGTCAACGTACCAGCCATAATTGAGCACGTTCGTCACGTCCTCGGCGGTAGCCCTGCGTGAGTTAAAATTGTTTCTCAAGTCATCTGTGGCATTTTCAAATTCTGCTACATACTTTGAGATCATGTCTTCCGTCACGGTGTCGTTAAGCCGCGTATTGTCCATTCGGCGGTCAAGCACGGTGCGGAAAGTATCTGTTCTCGTCTCAAGCCGCTGCAAAAGATTGCGGACCTGATTCTCGTTCGCGCGTGTCAATACCTGCGCATTTGCGGTCATGACGCCTGTAAGCGCAACCACCATTAGTGTGATAAATATTTGTTTTGTTCTACCCATTTTTCGCATCTCCTCCACTCCGCCCCCGGGATGCAAAAAAGATGCACCGGTGGGCAGTCGTTAACTAGGAATTAGACAAGATGCGTGCCAACCGGTATAAAATGAGCATTGACAACACTTTAGCGTATAAACATATATCTGTTTCTATATGCCGACAGACTAAATAGGCGTGGAGCGTACGCAAATAGGTCACTCCGTTAGGGCTCAGACTCTCTGAAGTGAGTAGCTGAATCGGGCAGGGGTTTGAGCAGTTCCTTGAGTTCGTCCGGCCTCGAACGCGGGTCGAGCCACCTCTCTTGATCCTCTGTCCGAATGACGACGGCTTGTCTCTGTTTCGAATTATGGATCTCTTTGAATATCTCGTTAGGCGTTGTCGTGATGATGACCGTGCATCGCGTCGGCACTCCCTTGATCTCGCATTCACGCGCGACGCCTGCAAAAGCGAAGATCTCATCGTCAAACCATATCTCGAATCGCTTCTTTGATCCGTCGGGCTGCGTCTGCCACTCGTACAACGCATTTGCCGGTATCAGCACCCGGTCCGACCTGAAGGCATCGCGAAACATCGGTACCTTATCGATCGTCTCGGCTCTGGCATTAATAGCGCTCACGATCTTTCCGTCCCACGAATGATCGCGGATGGTCCACCAATCGTCCTCGAGCCGATACTGGTTATTTATGACGGGAATGAACTCCCCCGGGAAGACCTCGCCGCGCTCGATCGGGCCGTGGATATCAAAGTAATCGCCCTCGTCGAGCCACGGAAAATGCAGCTTGAGGTTCTTTCGGTCGGTCGTGAGCTTATATCGTCCGCACATACCTTACTCCCACTCGATCGTACTTGGCGGCTTGGACGAGATGTCGTAAACGACGCGGTTCAGGCGAATTTACCTGATCGTAACGCCTATTCGGGAAACGGTAAACGATTGAAAACAGCGGAAGAATTTTCATTCGTATCTAAAACCTGAATGTCACGAAGTATATTTTCAGACTTCAACCGCTTGATAGTTGTTATCAATCTTTTGTCCGAGGTCGCAAATGCTGTCAATTCCGTCTCGACTTCGAGTTGAGCTAAGAGTTTCGCGTCATCCTTTATTGCCGGACGTTCATTCGGGTCGACCAACATATTGTTGTTCTTCAGCCACCTGGTTAGTTCGCCGGCGACCTTTGCATGAGGCGTGTTGAAGGGAAGAACCTCGAGATTTCGAAGGGGCAATTCGTCAAGTTTTCCCTTAGAACAATATTCCGCAATACTGATCGTTGAAAACTTTAGGCGCCAGCGTTTTTCGAGAAACGTGCGGAAAAAGCCAAGAATCTCATTGTGACGATCATCGGCTTCGTTCATAAACTGGATCACGAAATTTGTGTCCAACAGGACGCATCTATCTTCCATGTGCCATCAATAGCGAAAGTCTGACAACCACTCGTCTGCATTATTAATGCCCTTCCAGCTTTCAGAGGCCTTTTTGATTAGTCCAACAAGATAGTCCTCTTCGAATTTACGGTCGTAATCGATGATCTCAAGGAGCTTAAGCGATGATCTGTCGATCTCTCCGTTTCGGACATTTTGTTTACCGATCGCTCGAATTCCGTACTCCTTATATAGCGGATTCGACGCGTATTGACGCAACTCCGCTTTATCAGCGGCGATTTTTAGAATTCCAGCTTCTTTGGTATCCAGATGAATATTCGCCTTTTCCTTGCCACCGAAATCTGTGACGATACCGTAAAAATAAAACTCAGCGTCGACCCAAACTTCTTCGGATCGGGCAAAATTCGTGTCTTGGTCCACGGTAATTATTCCCGTCTTCTGGATCGATGTGCATATCTCGAATGTGACTCCTTGTTTCTTCGCTGCGTCCTGGAAATATTCAAATGCCCTAGCTGTCTGGGTTTCCAGAAAATCGATGGAGTAGTTGTTCTCTTGCACACTCAACAGGATGGCGTTAAACCCGATCACAGCCTGGAGGGTGGTTCGTAGGACGTGTTTTACCGATCCTTCCCGAATCTCATAAGTAATGATTGGGCGATCTTTTTTCCCACCGGGAAACAAAAGGTTTTCGGCCTGCTCAAGAACAGCCGTTATCTCCCTGATGTCATAATTATCAGGGGTGATATTGAGGTTGCCCCGTTTACCAATGACTCTAATTTCGATATAACCTGATCTTTCCATGAATAGATGCACCGATAAGTAAGATGCGCAATTCTATATCAAGTGATTTCTTAAAACTACTCCCACTCTATCGTGCTCGGCGGCTTGGACGAGATGTCGTAAACCACACGATTGACGCCGCGGACCTCGCTCGTGATACGTGAAGAGACAGCGGCGAGGAAGTCGTGCGACAGCCGAGCCCAATCGGCGGTCATGCCGTCGGTGGAGGTGACGGCGCGAAGAGCGACTGTTTTCTCATAGGTGCGGAAATCGCCCATCACGCCTACCGAACGTATCGGCAGCAGCACGGCGAAAGCCTGCCAGACATCTCGATAAATTCCGAAATTGTGCAGCTCTTCGATGAAGATGCGGTCGGCCATCTGCAGCAGCTCGACCTTTTCGGGCGTGATGTCGCCGAGAATGCGGACGCCGAGGCCGGGGCCGGGAAACGGATGGCGTTCGAGGATCATCTCGGGAATGCCGAGATCACGGCCAATGTTCCGGACCTCGTCCTTGAATAATTCCCGCAGCGGTTCGATGAGCTTGAGGTTCATTTTCTCCGGCAGGCCGCCGACATTGTGGTGCGTCTTGATGGTGACAGATGCGCCGCGCAAGCTTACGGATTCGATCACGTCGGGATAAAGCGTCCCTTGCACGAGCCACTTCACATCGCCGATCCGTTTCGCCTCGGCATCGAAAACGTCGATAAATTTACCGCCGATCGCCTTTCGCTTTTCCTCCGGATCGGTGATGTTTTCGAGCACCCGGTAGAAATCCTGCGAAGCATCGACGCCGACGACGTTCAGATGAAGATTATCCTTGTAAACCTGAAGCGTGTCTTCGAATTCGCGATATCGCAAGAGGCCGTTGTTGACAAAGATGCACGTCTGGCGGTCGCCGATCGCTTCGTGCACGAGCACGGCCGCGACGGTCGAATCGACCCCGCCTGAGAGTCCGCAGACGACACCGTCCGTCGGGCCGACCGTCACGCGTATCCGCTCGATCTCTTCCTTGATGAAGCTGGCGGGCGTCCAATCGCCTTTGCATCCGCAGACGTTGAAAAGGAAATTGCGAAGGACCTCTTTGCCGAGCGGCGTATGCGAGACCTCCGGGTGAAACTGAACGCAGTAGATGCCCCGCGTCTCGTTTTCCATCGCAGTGATCACGTCGCCGGTCGTCGCGGTCTTGTGAAAGCCGGGCGGCACCTCCGTAACATGGTCGCCGTGGCTCATCCACGCGTCGAGTTCGAAAGGAAGTTCGTTAAAAAGCTTTGTCGCACCGCTCAGAACTTTTACTTTCGCATGGCCATACTCGCGGCGAACGGCCGGTTCGTTTCGTCCATTCAGATCGACCGCGATCATCTGCATTCCATAACAGATGCCGAGTATCGGAGCACCGACCTTGTCGTAAAATCCCGCCTCGACCCGCGGTGCGTCCTCGTCGGTCACGCTCGACGGCCCGCCCGATAAGATCACACCTTTTGGCCTTCTTGCGGCGATCGTCTCCGCCGCCAAATGAAACGGATGGATCTCGCAATAAACGCCCTGCTCACGCACCCGCCGTGCGATCAACTGCGTGTACTGCGATCCGAAATCGAGAATGAGTATGAGTTCGTGCTGCAAGGTTCGAATCTCCCCGTTTGTCCAATAAAGTAGCGATTATAGCCTTTCACGTTGGTCGAATCGAAACGCAAAGGGCGCCAAGTGTAGGTTTTGGGTACGGACTCGGCCGGTGGAACACTAGTTGCACCTACATATTGCGGCACAAACATCGGAATTCCGTATGGATTCGCAACGCAGACCGTAGCGAAATGTGAACCGCGGGTATCGATGTTCGTGAGAGAACAAAGGAGGTATTAATGAAAATCATAAAACTAGACCACGTTAACAAACTGATTGCGGTCTGGTGTGTTTTGGCTTTTGCATTCGCGACCGGATTCGCTCAAATGTCCACGGACGAGGTTCGCGAGCAGCGAGCTGAGGGCATCCAGGAAGTAGCCGATGCGAACCGCGTATTCGAAGAGATCATGAGCAGTCCGGATCAAACCATTCCGGAGGAGCTGCTCGAGAACGCAACGGCGATCGGGATCTTCCCGAACGTAATGAAGGCCGCGTTTCTGGTCGGCGGCCGCGGTGGTGACGGTGTTATTGTCCGCCGTACGGCGACCGGCGAATGGAGTACGCCTGTCTTTTACAACATGGGCGGAGCGAGCTTTGGCCCGCAGATCGGAGCGAAGTCGACCGACTACATAATGCTCTTCATGAATGAGGGTGCATTGCAGGAATTGCTGGACGACGATTTCGCGTTTGGCGGTGACGTGAGCTTTGCTGCCGGCCCGGTCGGGCGCACAGCCGCTGCATCGACCAACCTAACGCTCGACGCGGGCATATTGTCATGGTCGCGCAGCGAAGGCGCCTTTATCGGAGCATCGCTCAAGGGCGCTTCGCTCGATGCCGACAACAGTATCAACCAGGCCTTCTACAAAATGGACGCACGGCAGCTATTGGGAATGTCTACGAAGCCAACGCTCACGGACAAGCCAATGCAGTTCGATACGTTGTCCTCGATGCTGACACGGTATAGCGGCACAAGCACGACGAACAAGGCGACCTCATCAATGGCGGGCAACGGCGTTGTCTATGTGAATTCGAATATGAATCGCTACAGAAGCGTCGTGCCGATGAGCGGGCCCCACGCCGGTTCACGGCACTACAGTTCGGTGCAGTCGCTGGCGCGGCGAGTCCGCAACGAGCTGCTGACCCTTCCGTACTATTCGGTATTTGACTGGATAAAGTTCGACGTTTCGCCGACCGGCGTAGTCACGCTGCGCGGTAGGGTGACGACACCGCCAGATACGATCTCGCGTGCCGAATCGTACGTTGAAGACGTCAACGGCGTAACAGAGGTCGTAAATATGATCGAGCCGCTGCCGGTCTCACCCATGGACGACCGTTTGCGTCGCGCTCTTTATCGCGAAGTGTATTCGGGGCCGCTTTTCCGTTACCAGGTCGGGGCTCTTCAGAACATTCACATCATTGTAGAGAACGGCCGAGTGACGCTGGAAGGTGTAGTGGATTCGGAAGCCGACAAGAACATCGCCGGCATCCGGGCGAAGACGGTACCAGGGACCTTTGGCGTAACAAACAACATCATGGTCAGGCCGGATGCGTCGTGACGAGATGTTCGGACCACCCGGGAAGCTCGGCTTGACCCGAACTTCCCATCTCAATTTCTCCCAAGGAGGTTTACTATAATGTTAAAGATCCTCGAACTGGATGAACAGGACACTATCGGGTTCTGTGTTGACGGAAGCATCGACGGCCAGGACATCGATAGGGTCATAGGCCATTTGGAAGAGCGAGTTTCGAACGGAGATCGCTTGAAGATACTCGGAGAGATCAAGAACTTCGGCCCGACGGGTATGACTGCCGAAGCGCTCAAAAAGGACATACTATTCTGGATCAGGAATCCGGGGATCATCCCGAAGATAGCGAAGGCGGCGCTCGTCACCGATCAAAAATGGATGTCGAAAATGTTCGACGTCGAGTGTGCGCTGATCCCGACACTCGAAGGCGAGACGTTCGAACTGGATCGACGCGACGAGGCTCTCGAATGGCTGCGGACAGATCAGCGTGAGGCGAAACGATTGGATATCACGCTATCCGAACTCGCTGAAAACAATGTGCTGCGGACCACGACCGGCTTCGCCTTGGGCTGGCTTACGGCGGACCTCGTGAGGAAGCCGAACCGCAGGAAGGTCGGATTTCTGCTGCTCGGCGGAGCCGTGGCAGCGAGTTTGCCGTTTGGCGTAAGATTCTATAACAACAACAGAAAAGTACTATCGGCGTAGGCTCGAATATGGAATCAAGCATTAAGATCGGCCGCGTGTTGGGCATTCAACTGGGGCTTCACTATAGCTGGCTGATCATTGCCGCGTTGGTAACGCTCTCGCTCGCCGGACATTTAGGTTCCGTGAATCCCGAATGGGGAGGAGGCGTGGTGTGGGGCACGGCTGTGGTGACGGGCGTGTTCTTTTTCGCATCGATCATCCTTCATGAGATGGGGCACGCCCTCGTGGCGCGTGCTCGCGGCCTGCCGGTCAAGTCGATCACGCTTTTCGCACTCGGCGGCGTCGCGATGATCGAAAAGGAATCCGCCGATCCTGCGACCGAGTTTTGGATGGGGATCGCCGGCCCGATCGTCAGCGTCCTGATCGGCGTTCTCTGTCTTTTATCTGCGCTCGCGTTCGGCTGGGTGCCGGAAACCCAGATGCTCTCGCCGCAGACGCCGGCTCTCGCTGCACTCGTGTGGCTCGGCTACATCAATATCGTGCTTGCGATCTTCAACATGCTTCCGGGATTTCCGCTCGACGGCGGCCGCGTGCTGCGAGCGATCGTCTGGTGGATCACGGGAAACGTTCATCGTGCGACCAGGATCGCCTCGCGCGTCGGACAGGCGGTTGCGGTCTTTTTTATCGCGTTCGGGATCTTTCAGTTCTTTGCCGGGGCAGGATTCGGAGGGTTGTGGATCGCCATCATCGGTTGGTTCCTCCTGAACGCTTCGCAGGCGAGCGCGGCTCAGAACGAACTGAACGCGATACTGAAGAACGTTCTGGTAGGAGACGTGATGAGTGATGACTGCGTGAGGGTCGACGCGGCATCATCGGTTCAGAATTTTGTCGTGAACGAGATGTTCAAGTCGGGCCGTAGATGCTTCTATGTAATGCGCTCCGGCGAGTTCGTCGGGATCGTCACATCGCAGGAAGTGGCGAAGATGCCCCAGGAAGAATGGCCGAACCAAACCGTCGCGGCGATCATGCGTCCGCTCGAAGAGCTGAAAACAGTCGATCGCGATACCCCGCTGACCGATGCCCTCGAACTAATGAGCCATGGCGACGTCAACCAACTGCCGGTCATCAGCAACGGCCGATTTATCGGCTTTGTCTCTCGGCAGCATATTCTCGATGTATTTCGAACCCGGCAGGAGCTGCAACTCTAATGAGTGGGCAAAAATCATCAAACCGCCCATTACACTTCTTTAGGCATTTTGTAAGATCTTTCGTGACCGCCACGAGAATCCCTTTTTTATAGAGACAGCTCACGCTCGGCCCTTCTTTGAATACTTGTAGGCATCGTTCACTATCGCCTCAAGCACCTTCTCGTCAACATCCGCAAGCTTTTTAATGTACAGACAACTTACACTCGTGCTGTGCTTGCCGAGTTTTGCGAGCAGTCCGGGCTGTTTTGGGGAACGGCAGATCACATACAGCGTCATATTCTGCTTTCGCGGCGAAAAGCCGACGATCGGCCAATCGATCTCGCGGCCATCGGGATATCTATACGGGGCAATGCCGAAGCCGACGATCGCCGGGCCCCACACCGTCGGCGTTTCGCCTGTGACGCGTTTGAACATCTCGAGCACCTTGATCGCGTCGTTTCGTCTAGTGTCGTTCTCGACCGACGCGATGAAATCATCGACGCTCGCGTCGGTCGGCCTGGTCTTAAGTTCAGCGGTTGCCATAGATCATCTCCCGCCAGCCTTCGTAGATCATCACCATCGCGAGGCTGTCGAGCTCGCAATATCGCAACAGGCCGGCCTGAATCGCAGTTCGAACCTCTGCCGGCATATCTTCGAATTGCAGCTTTGCGTAGGCGGTCATCGCCGCGGCTCCATCGCGAATATCGTCGTCGTTCAGCAGCAGGTCGAGGTCCTTATCGGAAATATCGGCGAATATTTTCTCCAGCAGGGTGTAGGGATCGGCGACCGATCCGTTCTCGAATCTCACCCATGCGTGATCCTTGAAATTGAGGCTCGGAATGCCGCTCGATGCGCCGTAGATCGGCTGCTCATACTTTGCCTGCAGATACGGCGAGCTATTCAGGATCGCCGGCAGGACCTGCTTGATCGAGTTCGAGCCCCGCGTGGCCGGATCATAATAATATCGCTTCACGAGCTGAAGCATATCCACCATCGTACGCGGGCCATCCGCCCAGTCTTCGCCGATGGCTTTTGTCCGGTCATTGGCGGTCGCTATCTCGCGAATGAATTCAAGAAGCTCGGCCCGGTCGGTTGTTTCGATCTCGAGAAGCTGCCGGTACACAAGATTCAGATAAGTATTCTCGAATTTCGAATATTGAAAGACAGTTCCATCGTCGGCCTCGAGCTCAGCCTTCAACGCTCGGATGAAATCGAAATTTGGAAACCGCCCGGGCGATATATTCAGGAATTCGCCTTTATGTTCGAGAGTTCCATCGCCGTACACAACGTGGTGCGAGAACTGAAACGCGATGCCCTCATATGGACGTCGGCCCGCGTTGTAAGGTATCGCGGGCATCGATGTCTCAAAGTCGATGAAGTGAAGCGGAAATTGCCAGGATCCGAATTCAGCCGCGAGGCCAGCGCCGTCGATATGGCATTCCGGATCATTACTGCACGCCTTCGTTATCTGAAGCAGTTGGCGTTGCGTACGCGAAAGGCCGGGATGCCCGGGCTCTTTCAAATTCAGATCGGCTTCGGTAACCTGATCGATGCTGACCCTTCCTTCCGCGATCAGCTTGTCCTTGCATTTAAGGTCCCAAACGTCGAGCACCGATTGCAGTGCAAAATGCTCGTCGCCCCAACCGAAGATCTCCGACCAGCATTCGCGAAATCCATCCTGCAGCCCAAGGGCCGATTGAACCCCACTTGACCGAAACTCACATTTTGCACAAGCGGCAGTTGCCCGCGGTGTCATCTTCTCATCGCGTGCATAATGCTCGGCAAGGGCCTTTGCAGTTCCCTCGAATGTCAGGCCCAGCGGACTCTCAAAAAGGTCGCCATCAATAAGGCCATCGCAGATCTCATCCACGTTCTCAACTCGAAGGAGGCGAACCGCAAGGTCCTCCGCGGTAAGGCCGCTGACGGTGACATTTGTGCCGTCCGGCGTTCGCGAGACGCGAAACTTTTGATTCAAACCGTCGGTCGGGCACCGCTGAGACTTATCGACAAGGGCAAGATGCGCCCGCACTTCCCGCTCGGGAAACGCCTTCCGGATCACCATTTTTTGAAACGCTACATCGTTGAGATATGGTATCCAATCCGCGATCAGGCCGTTTCCGCGCTTCTTTGTAAATGAATCGCTCAGCGGGTCGAAGGACTTCGACTTCACCTCGTATAAGAAGATCACCCCGTCCTTTACTTCGACAATATCGGCGTATATAAAGTAGCCTTCGGCCTGAAAAGCCGCTTCGTAAATGATGCCGTCGCCCGACTCGATCATCCGCCGCGTCTCAGCCAAAGCGTCGCCCGCAAAACCACGCCCGATCTCAACGCCGCCGGGGAAATAATGCTTGGCCAGTTCACCGATCTGATATCCGCCATTCGCGAGCTCTTCGAGAAATCGGTCGTCGAGCTTCTGATCCGCATAGACCTCTTTCTTTCCCGTGTAATAGAGTTTGGTCGGACATTCGACCCCCAGCTTGAAACGCGATTTTGTGAGGTACCGTTGCTCTGACATAATAGGAGTGTGTCGTTGTATTTTATGCGAGTTTTGCCTCTTTGGAAAGATTGCCTAAAGCTTGACAACGCCGCGGGAA
The DNA here is from genome assembly GCA_050246275.1 of Pyrinomonadaceae bacterium. GTDB lineage: Bacteria > Acidobacteriota > Blastocatellia > Pyrinomonadales > Pyrinomonadaceae > OLB17. Next base: position 214,819 of record JBFWWI010000003.1, on the reverse strand, counting down.
ATTCCTAATCTTTAGGTTCGTCTCGGCCTGCCCGGGACACGCCATATTCCGCAGTAGCTCAATGGCAGAGCATTCGGCTGTTAACCGAAGGGTTGTAAGTTCGAGTCTTACCTGCGGAGCCAATTTAATCAACAAGTTACGGGAGCTGAAAAGCTCCCGTTTTGCGTTTTGTGACATGGATTGTGACATGACATCGATGTCACAGTAAATTGTGACAAACACGGGCAGGTTTTTGAACCCGTTTTGATACTAGTAAGGATTAGATTCCGTTCGGGCGCGGCTGCACCTTCGTTGAGGTTTTCGTCGGCGGATGTGGATTTAGTTTATAGGTCTAAGAGCTATAGATCTCGTCATGACTCGGGAGCGTTGCTTTCGCATGTTGTCGAACCTGCTGGACCTCTGATGGCCGTTCCGCTAATGGAACTGCTTCTCCGATCTGCGCGAGGCCATAAGCGACCGATGTAAAAACAACATCGGATTTCCTTGCAGCAGACCCATCTATACGAACGAGATCTGTGGGCGTGAGAAGGTCAAGTATAGATAGGTTGGTATCCCGAAAATTAACCATTGGATGCTCCTGAAGAGCCCTACGAAGTTCTGAGTTCATTGCTCCACCCCCCAATATTATTAGTTTTGGATCGCTCCATTGGTTTACGCTGTAAAGATTTCCCTTGATGCGGCTAAATGCCTTTCGGGCAGAACGGACAAGTCCGTCACGCACGTCTTGGCACCACTTATCCCTATCTTCAGTGAATTGGAAAGCATCCATTGCAACTGGATGAGAATGTGCACCGAAGAATACGAGATTATCTTTCACCCGCTGCCCATTGATAAGTTCATCATTTATCATGAAGGCGCACGAATCAGTTGTTCCGGCGCCAATATCTGCACAAAAAAATGGGGAGACAGGCGTCGCCGGAGACTTGAAGGACCAAAACATGGAGGCCTCGGTCTCCGATCGAATCCAATTGCGTCGATTCGATTCGGGGATCGGAGGTTTCTTGTCTACTGCTGATCTGGAGCCATTCAACAGTTCCACCGCAAGTTCGACCCCAATGACGTCCAGTCCTATTGGCCCGTGATTGGTATAAATATGATATGCAACTCGAGCAATCTTGAGGTAAACCCCACCGAGCTCATCGTCGTCCAGAAAACTCATCGGAACTCCGAGCGTCATGCCCATCTTAAAATCAGTGTTGCCCGAGATTTTAACTGCGGCTAGATGACCGATGGAGATAAGTTTCCAGATCGAAAGCGTTACGATATCCTCGCTGGATAGGTTGAATGGAATATCCTTTAACTCGCCGAAAAAATACTTATGGAGATTGTTGGTTACTTCTCCTGCGCACCTCATTTTGAGACTTCTCAGTGCATCCTCGTGATTTGAGCTGAACACGATATCTTCTCTGCTAAAGGTCACACCTGAAGGAATACGAAAGCTATCGTTCGGTTCCAATAAATAGGCTCTCTCTCCGCCCGGGGCTTCGAAATGGCGCAGTATCAGCTTAGAGGCGCTCGTACCATAATCAACTCCAAGGTGAAATCGCTGCATTTCTATTCTTTGATACCCACTTTCAGGTACCCGACTGCTATGTCGGTCCAACCGCCCACGCCGGCCGAGGCATGCTCAATATCCATATTGCGTGCAGTACGAAGGGTTTCTTCGGCTTTCTTTATCTTCAAGTTTCCCATCTTAATGGCAAAGTCTTTTGCCCCCGAATTGATCATTTTTGATACCTGATCTTTGGCTCGACGAAGTTTCATTTCAGTCAAACGAACCGAAATTGCCTTTCTTTGATTTAGGCGATCAAATGTCAGTTGCTTCTCGCGCCTGTCCAACTCATTTTTGTACCGGTCCAGAATTGAATTTAGCCGGACTTCAACTTGATGATGAACTTGAATTTGAATCTCAGCGGGGCTGTCGCTTCTGGCACCTTCAAGTATCTCTAAGAGAACCGGTACCGTTACGTTCTGATCCAACCACTCATCATCCTTCTGACAATCAACGATCGCCATGTGTAATTTATTTCTAGGAATCGGGCCATCGAGTTCGAGAATTCTAACCGCAAACGCATACAATCCCGGTTCCAGGACCTCTGATTCTCTGAGAGACAAACAAAAGGTCTCGTTGCCGAAGCGACCTGCCCACTTCCAAACGGCAAACTTAACCAGTGGGTGATTGAAATGAATCAGATCTGCGTTCGTATGTCGATACGCGACCTCACGCGAGAGTGTGGCGACAAGGTCTCCAGAGGAGATCTTCCTACCAAGAAATGCCACGTCCGTTCCTAGATCAGATGAAGCCTCCTCAATCTCACGCGCCAGCTGAGGCGAAAGCTTGAATCGTTGAACTCCAGAAAGTGATTTCTCGGGAATTAAATGCCCCGGATAAAACGCTGCCAAGAAGTTATTGAGGAAACGCAATAGATCCACCTCCCCGGGAACCTGTCGCTCGCCGGTCAAAGCCGCAATTTCGTCTAATAGGCTCTGATCAGTCGTAAGAAGATCTTCCGCCTTTCCCTCGACTTGTTTTGCTGCAACCGTCCGGTTCGCGATTGCTTGTTCTTCTTTTACCAGTTTTCTCTCTAACTCTTCGCTGGTAAGGGTGCCACTGACCGCCTCGCGTGTTAGTTTCTCGATCTGGTCGCCAATAATAGGATCAATCTCACCGACAGATGTTTCGAAGACCCCAATTTTGTTGAGGAGTCTGCTCAGTATCCGCTCCTCGACTGATTCTTTGACGACGAAGTTGATAATCACAATCCGTTCTGCTTGTTGGCCTATGCGGTCTACTCGACCGATGCGTTGTTCTACAACCATGGGATTCCATGGGAGATCGTAATTGAGTACGACAGAGGCTTTTTGAAGGTCAATACCTTCACCACCTACTTCAGAAGTCAATAGCACCTCAACATCACTACGCTCTAAAAAGTCCTCGATTGCCCGGTCACGCTCTTCAAGCCTGACCTTGCCGTGAATCATTCGGACATCGATGTTCTCCTGCCCAAGTGACTTTCGAAGATATTCGAGAGTTTTGCGAAAGAATGAAAAGACGACAATTTTGCGTCGCGGTCTTTTTGCCACTTCGTCCTCGGCCCAAATCATGTTTAGAGCACCGAGGAATTCTTCAAACTTCGAATCGATTTGGTCATTGTCCGTCCAATCGTTGACTAGCTGTGAAAGAAGCTCGGTTCGAGACCTGAACCAACCGTCGATTTCAGTTACAGGATAATTACCATTAACGTCATCGTTTGGATCATCTGAATCGAAGTCACTAAATGCATCTAACGGGTTGCCGCTCAGGGCTTCGAGCCTCTCTTCGAAATATTCAATCGCGGCTGGGATACAACTCGCAGTTGCTCTGTAGGCCATAAGAGTAGCCATTTGGAATCCCCAAGATACGGATGAATCCTGAGACGGGCGAACTTTGCAAAGACGCTCTACACTCTCGTAAATACGCCGCTCCGGATCCGTAAAATCAATATGCTGCCAATGTGCCACCCGCTGAGCACAATTTGGCATAGCATCAGATTTTCTAGTTCGGGAAACAACGTGTCCAATGGTATTCAATTGGCTTATGTCAATCTGAAGTTCCGCAAGTCCCTCACTATCGAAGTCGCCTTTTTGCATTCGCGAGACAATCGAGGTTAGAAAACTTTCTGAAACGGGAGCCCCAAAGCCGTCTGAACGCCCAATTGCTACAAGCATATTGATCGCATCGTCAATGGCTGGCGGATGAAATGATAAGAGACGTTGACACTCCAAAACTCTCCGGTTAGCTTCCATTTGACGACGGAAGATTTCAAAATCCGGAAATTCATCCTCAGAAAGAAGTCTCAACAAATTCCATAAATCATCTAGCGAGTTCTGTACTGGTGTTGCAGTCAAGAAAATTCGATGGTCGGCTAAGTCGCATAACAATCGTCCAAGACGATGCTGTAAGGTCTCTGGGTTTCGAAGTCGATGAGCCTCATCGACAATAAGCAAATCTAAACTCGGCTGAGCAGCGTCTAGAGCTTCCTGAACGTCCTTTTGGCGCGATCCCTCATAAGAAATTATCCATTTGAACGGACTGACCTCTCGGCCTCTTTCTAGTGAGTTGGATAGATTGATCAGATCCGCTCCCTTTACGATCTCAAACGGCTCCTCAAATCTCTGAGCCATCTCACGTTTCCATTTTGTAGCAAGTCTTGCTGGGGCAAGGACCATCACACGTTCTAAGTTTTTACGAGCGTCCAGTTCCCGCAAAATGTATCCAGCTTCGATCGTTTTGCCGAGACCAACATCGTCTGCAATTAACAGACCATCGCCACCACCGTCGAGGAACTTAAGTAGTGGTTTGAATTGGTGCGGATAGAATATCGTTCTAGCAGACGAGTACGCGTGGGCAACCCTGGCGGTAGGAGACTTTACCTTATGAAAAGTGATTGTGTTCCGGAAGTGGTCGATGCCGGAGAATTCCTGACCACGTAATTTTTCCCAAGGAGTCTTTAACCGAGTCCAACTGCGAAGTGAGGTCTCGGGGACGGCGGTAACGATACCATTAAATTGGACTCTGTAAGTCCAACTTTCCGTTTGATCATCCCAGCACGTGTCCAATATGACCCCGTTTACTTCTGGCTGATTGACTCGCTGGACGATCTCGTTCGGACTAAACTTTGCGCTCATCGACCAAATTTTATGCTATTTCTCGAATCTGTCGTAGCTGCCGGCCCTTAATAATAACGGAGCCATTCAAGGAACTCGATTCGCGTCTGTGACACTCCTGCCGCGTTTTTCAAGATTCGTTTTCGGCTTCGGAGGTAGGATTGGGTTCGAGAGCGGCGGCGGCTTCGTTGAGCGCTTTTCGGCGGATGTGACTGTAGGTTTTCATCATCTGCGGATCGACGTGGCCGACCTGGGCCTGGATCACCCAGTCTGGAAGTCCTTTCTCAGCCAAGGTCGTAATCGCGGTGTGGCGGCCGTCGTGGAATCGAACGCCCTTCAAGCCTGCGGCTTTTAGGATCGACCGCCATGCCGTCCGCCATGACCCCATCGGCTTGGTCGGATTTATTCTCTGTTCGCGACCATGCCACGGGAAGATGTAGTGTTCGGGTTCGGCGGCTCCCAGCAGAGATGCCTCTTCGAAGAGTTTGCGAAGAGCGTCGTGACAAGTTGTATTCAGTGAAGGCGTTCGCCAACCGGCCGGCGTCTTTGAACGCGTGATCGATATCAGACGGTTGTTCCAGTCGATGTCCTTCCAATGCAGCCCACGAATTTCGCAAGCCCGCATTCCACAGTAAAACGAAAGTGTCGCGGCAACATAAGCATAGGTCCAGTCGGGTCGCGTCTTGGCAATTTCAAACAATTTGGCGGACTCCTCAGGAGTGAGTGCGCGACCGGTGGGCGGTTTTGTATTCGGTATTGGTTTGTAGTCTTCCTGGAATCGATACCAAATTCGAGCGTGCTTTAGCAGTTGCCTCAGCACCGATACCTCGCCGTTGATCGTCTTCGGTGCCCGGCCCTGCGCGAGTCGTTCCGATTGGTATGCGCCGATCATCGCCGAAGTGATCTTAGAAAGTCTGACCGCGCCAAACGTCTTCGAGTTGGAAAGCGGTTTGCATTGGTTACGCCAGTACTCGACCATTCGTACCGAAACTTGAGCAGACCTTTCGGTAATGTATGCCCCGATCGCGTCGTCGATCGACATCGTACTGATTGCCTTACTTCGAGCTGTCGGATCGGGTGCTTTATCTTTAAGTTGCGAGACCCGTTCACGCTCAAGTGAAGGAGCCTTTCTGGAATCGGTCGTTCCTAAAGGCTCCCTGTATCGATGACCGTTTACCACAGCATCCATCCAGTACCATTTTCCTCTCTTAAAAATAGCCATGTGATCTCTCCGCTTGGAGTGGTACTGAACAAATGAATGCGCTGATTTAGAAGGGCTCAATTGGCATATGTATTGGCTTACATTGGCTCGATCAAGCCTTTCTCATTTCTGCTTGGTGGACTTCGAACAAAGGTCTTCGAACGCGTGTCCATTCACCAAGCCTTAAGCGCGACCGATTTGCGAAGGCTCGAAGACCTATCTATCTCCCCTTATCTACCTGCCTTCCGCTTATTTTTCGTCCGGGATGTCAGCATCGTCCACGTTGATGTAGCGGATCGCTTCGTCCTTGAGAATGAGGCGCCGGGTTCCCTTTTTCAGACTCTTGAGTCTGCCCTCTCTTATGTCCTTTCGGATCTTTGGCGCCGAAAGTGTGGTTAGCATTGCAAGCTCGTCGATCGAGAAAGCAAATTTATCAAGTACATGTTCGCTCATAGAAAAACCTCCATTGATTTTGTACGGCAAGGAATATGCCGCAGTAGTATTTAGTGACTGTTGGGGCATGTGGAAACAAAAATGCACCACCCTGGCAGATTTTTGGACCGGGTGGTGCGATTTCGTTACAGCGGTTGCCGGTTTCTATCTGATATGGATCGTCTCGCGGATCGGTTGTTTGGGCTTACGGATCTCTTGCGATATAGGAGCCCGTTCAGGGACTCTGTCGATCGGTTTCTTCTCGGGCAGAATGTGCACGGGCTGGGCCTGTTCTTTTGCCGGATTGCGTGCGATGATCTCGTCCATTTTTCCCGTCGCCGTGTCCATCAAAACGCCGGGTACGAGGACTCGGATCTGATCTCGCATTTCGTAGTGCGGAATGGCCGCTGTCGGGATACGTCTGAGCATTTCGTGCTTATCTTGTTCGAGCGAAAGGAACCGCTTGCTGATAACGAAATGCACGTGCGGGTTGTCAGTGTTTCGATGAATTGCCGCGATCCAATCAAGCGACTCCGCTCCGACGGTTTTCTCGAGATTTCGCATCGACTCGCGGCTGATTTCTCGCAAGGATTTTCGACGTTCTTTCTCGTCGGCCCCGAGCCTTTTAAAGTCATCTGGCCGCAGTGAAATTACGAGGTGCAGTAGATCCTCATTCGAAGGCCGGTTTGACGAAACTCCAGGCTTAAGTGAGAAGTTCGCCTGTTGAACATTGATCACGTCCGAGCGGTCGTTAAAGAGATCACGGCTGCCGAAGTGTTCATGCGCCGAATCGATCTTGGCGTGAGCAATATAGTGAACCAATCCGCGAGTACTTTTGCTCTGAGATTGAACGCTTACAATGACTCTCATTTCTTCGCCGCACCTCGCTTCTTCTGCTGGTCCGCAACGAACTCTCGAATCGGTTCGACCTTCATGCCGTTGTAGTTCTTATCGCCGAAAGCCGAACCTATCTTGAGACCGTGAAATCGTGCCAAATTATCAAGATCCTTAACCGAAGAGGAGAGGTGGCTTGCCATGTCCAGGGCAGCGATATCGTCCGGGTGCTGGATCTCATCAAATGACGATGCGGCTAGCTTGACCAGCTTCGACAGCGATTGCTTTTCGGCCCAGAAGACCGCAAACAAGATGCAGTACATTTCTAGCAACAATTTCCGGAACGTATTCGATGATTCCAGCTCCGAACTTTCGATCCAGTCGATCCGCTCGCGAATGTCGTCGATCGACTTCTTCAAAGCGTCTCCATCGATCCGTTTGCGCTTGCCTTCTCTTACCAGCCAATCGAGCTTTACGGAATGGCTCTCCTTCGCGATCTCGATGTCCTTACCGGTCAGTCCGCGCGTCACAAGTTTGCGAACAATTTCGGACTTGTTCGCGCCGCTGATCGCCGCTAATTCCGTGATCGCTTTATGCGCAGTTTTGCCCACGCGAAAGTACATCGATCGCGTCGCCTCGGCCTCTTCTTTTTTCTCGATTTCCTTTAGAAGTTTTTCTCTCTCGTCGGCTCTCATTTTTCGCTCCATTCACGGTAGATAAGATTCTTCCTCGTCAGAAGGACCTCTCACCGCGATAGAGCAAACAACGTACCGCTCAAGAGAAATTACAAAAATTACAACCGCCGTCAGACTCTGACAGCACAAACCCGCGGAAAACAAACCTTTTCCATTCTGACCACCGACGAAAACCCGCTCATCCTGTCATACACGCGCACCAACCAATGGCTCATTTCCACTCCAGATGACACCCGCCTGAATTTTGCTTCTTGCCAGCCGCTAATTTTTTCTTTTCGATGTGGTTTCGCATTCATTGAAAACCACAAGATTCGGCGAGATTTCACAGTTGAATTTGCTAAGAATGACGACAGTTCCAAAAGCCTCGGCGGTGCGGCATCGGGCTGGATCACTCTATTCGGACATGAGGAATCTTCCGGACTAAAGAGCTTGCACGCTATAATGGAGGAATGGCTGATGTCCATGACCGCAAGACTCGTAGTTTCAACATGAGCCGAATTCTTGCAGCGAATACGAAGCCAGAGATAATCGTAAGGAAGTTCTTGTTTTCCCAAGGATTTCGGTATAAACTTCACGACAAAACATTACCCGGAAAACCGGATATTGTTTTACCGAAATACCGAACCGCGATACTGGTTCATGGGTGCTTCTGGCACGGCCATGAGGGGTGCGCGTATTTTGTCGTTCCTAAGACAAGAACAGGGTGGTGGCTCAAGAAAATCCATTCAAACAAGGAGCGTGACGCACGACAGTTGCAGGAATTATCAGATCGCAATATGACGGTCCTAACAATTTTTGAATGTCAGCTCCGCCCGAAAAAGCGTGAAAGGACTCTTTCGAATTTGCTCCTTTCGTTAAAAAATCTGCTACCGAATGAATAAGACTCTCACCTTTATCGATCTTTTTGCCGGAGCAGGAGGCCTGTCGGAAGGGTTTACGCGTGAAGGGTTTCAGCCAGTAGCACATGTAGAATCTGACGAAAGTGCCTGCGCGACCCTAACCACTCGTCTTGCATATCAACATCTCACAAAACATAAGAATGAATCAAGATATGTTGAATATCTATCGGGTGAGATCGAACAATCGGAGCTGTGGAATGAGATTCCGCTTCACCTTCGGCAGTCTGTTATTCACGAAGAGATATCTGACAAGTCCATTAGTCGCATCTATTCACAGATCGACCGACAGTTGAACGGTAAAAAAGTAGATATATTAATCGGCGGTCCGCCGTGTCAGGCATACTCTCTGGTAGGTCGAAGCAGAGATCCAAGGCGGATGGTCGGCGATGCGCGGAACTATCTGTTTAAATATTACGCCCGTTTTCTCAACCGCTACCAGCCCGCCTATTTCGTCTTCGAGAACGTACTGGGCTTACTAACAGCTGGAAATAAGGTTTATCTCAACGAGATGATCCGATTGTTTCGAAAGGTAGGCTATCGTACCGATATACGTGTACTCAATTCGGAAGACTTCGGTGTATTGCAAAAACGCCGACGCGTAATCGTAATCGGACGAAAAGGGACGGAACCTTTTGAATTTCCTTCGCTCGAAACGACTGATAATAATTGGCAGATTCTGGATGCTCTATTTTCTGATTTGCCGGTATTGAAACCGGGCGAAGAACTGAACACAGCGAGCTATACGAAACCCTGCAACGAATACCTTGAGATTTCAGAAATAAGGAATGGACTTCAATTTGCCCCACAGCATATTGCCCGGCCACACAATTCCCGCGACCTTGAGATTTATTCAATTGCAATTTCGAAATGGCTAGTCAAGAAGAGCCGGCTGAAATACGGGGAACTACCAAAAAGACTGAGAACACACAAAAACACCCGCGATTTTTCTGATCGCTTTAAGGTTGTGGATCCTTTCGGTCATTCACATACCGTCGTGGCCCACATATCTAAGGATGGTCACTACTATATTTATCCGGATTCCAACCAAGTAAGATCCATCTCCGTTCGTGAGGCGGCCCGAATCCAGTCATTTCCCGACAACTACTTTTTCGAAGGAGGAAGAACCGCAGCCTTCAGGCAGATAGGAAATGCCGTACCCCCGCTAATGGCCCGAGCAATTGCGAAGGCAATAAGGCGGATCATTTAATGTAATGCCCATAACTCCCAGCTGGGGATCCGTACTAGATTCTTTTTCTGACAACCAAACCAAAGAAACGGCGTCCGACTTGATTGATGTAGCTAAACGCTCCTCGTTAAGTTATCGCGAAATCGCAGATCTGGCAATCCGGCTTGCTAAGTCCGGAACGATACTTGGCGACGTGGCCGCCGGCCCCATTTTTGATGTGCCCTCGACTGGCGGTCCCGGCTCGCTTTCCACACTGCTTATTCCTCTTATTCTCGCGGCCACGGCCAGGAAAGTACTAAAACTAACCGTTCCAGGTCGTCCGGCAGGTGGTATCGACTGCCTTGCACAATTAGATGGTTACCGAATTGAACCGGAAATTGGTGATTTGAAAAACTGGGCGAAAGTTGGGTTGTACGTACATATTCTTGCTAACGAGCGTTTCGCCCCACTTGATGCTTTTCTCTTCGATTTCCGGAAAGCATCAGGTAACCTTGCGATTCCTTCGCTCGTCACTGCCTCCATACTTTCCAAGAAGATCGCGATGGGGATAACTGATGTCGCGCTTGACATAAGGATTTCGAATTTCGGCAATTTCGGAACTACGTGGGAGGAAGCAAGGTCCAATGCGACTCATTTCAATGGGGTTGCTCAGGCTCTTGGAATGAAGTCGCGGTGTTTTCTTTCCAACGGCTACTATCCACAACAACCATTTTTCGGTCGAGGAGAGTCATTGGTTGCCCTTCGAAAAATATTCGACGATGCAGATTGCCGTCACCTCAAAGCTCATCTTGATAACTGCTACGCTATGGCTCTCTCAATGATCGGTCCGGCGGATGTTGTACCAGAGATTTCCCGACAAGCACTACAGACTGAGTTCGCAGCCAATCTTACCCTGCAAGGTTCCAGTTTCGAGACATTCGTCTCACTTACGGAAAGAATCGCGGCTGCCCATGTGAATACGATTGAAGCACCCGCCGCAGGACTTCTGACGATTGATCTCGAACGAATGCGCGACGCAATTGTTTCGGTTCAGAAACGACAGGCAAATGTTAGATTTTCAGATCCCTGCGGCATTGTTTTGCAGGCTAACCCATTCGAATATCTGAAAAAGGGCGATATCATATGTACATACAGATATTCAGGGGATGATCGTCAAGCGTTCGAAACCGAACTGTCCGGGTGCTTTGGATTTTCGTCAAATATTGATCGTCCTTACGATTTGGAAGAAATCATATGAAGGAGAAATACAGTTGTTTCAACTGTCCATCGATCGATTATACGCTGAGGGATCTCAGCGATATATGTCCAACATGTAACGACGCGTATGGATTCCCGTTAGAGAGTTACCCGGAAAAAATCGGCGACATCGAAATTATTCACCCTATGGCCCGTGGTTTCTACGGCGCGACCTATGTTGGCGAGATCGCCCCGTTCGGCGGGCTAAGAATAAAAAGGGCGATCAAGATAATACCCGTTGAGCTTTATAAAGTTCACGGGAAGGATTTCACAGCCGAGTGCGAAAGGCATCTTAAACTGGCCCAGAATTCGAATCATATTGTTGATATCGATACAAAGTTTTTCCACGAGTCAATATCGGTTACGTTCCAAAATGGCAAAATAATCGACTGTCACGCAATCGGGCTGGAATACATCGATGGAACTACGTTAGGAGAGTACCTTAATGGAGCTGAAACTTTGTCCGGCCGATCAATAGCGCAGATTGCGATAGATCTGATCACGATCCTTAAAGAGTTAAAGCAGAATGAGTTTTACCACAACGATTTACATCCCGGAAATTTACTCGTTGAACGTCTCTCGCCACAAAAGCGCCGATCCGGCGAGGTCGATGAAAATATTCGAGTTGTCGCAATTGATCTCGGCTCACTCGATCAGTCCACTAAAAGTAATGACGAGTCAAACAGAACGGGCGACCTGCATTGGATAGCTCAATGCCTGAATACGTTGAGCAGGAAAATTACCGACAATTCGGAACACTACGACGAAAAAGATTGGCGTCTGGCGTTTCTTCTGGAGGAAAAAGCAGATTATCTCAAGCCCGCTGTTATCGCTCAAAGACTATTGTCATTCGACGATCTTATAAACCAGATCAAGGACACTTTCTACCAGCATTCTAATCCATGGCAGGATGAATTGAAGCTTAAGAGTCTTGACGATTCGGTTAACGCCCAGTCGCTGAGACCGTGGTATTTACCCAATCTGTTTGTTGATCAGAATAACAACTGGGTTAATAGCATCAGCACCAAGGGCCCACAGGTCATCACTGGCATGCGCGGATGCGGAAAAACGATGCTGCTGCGCTCGCTGGAATTTCACGCCCGGGTGGTGGCGCAGAATGATACCGAACGGGATAGCAAGGAGGAGATAGTTAGGCGGATCGTCAATGAAGAGGGTTATGTAGGGCTTTATATTTCATGCGTTAAGCTTCTTGATTTTAATGCGGCCGATTTCGAGAACCGGATCGATATTTTCGATCCCTATTCAAAGCTGTTCCTCGGTTATACGATTCAGGCGATCCGCTCCATCCGACATCTCAAAGATCTGGACAATACAAAGGTGCGTAGCGACTACTTTGTCGGACTCGCCGATGTCCTGACATCAATCGTAAGTAACTCTGGCGACTTGGCAACCGTTTCGAGCGATTATGATTTGGAAAACAAACTGAAGAAGTATCTGAATTCTCTTAGCGATGGCAAGTCGACTCACCAGATCAATATTCATCCTAAAATTGCCTTTCCCCAGCTTGCAGACGTTATCAAAAAGTCTTCAGAAGTGTTCTCGAATTCATATATCTATTTTCTGCTGGATGACGTTTCGACGAGATACCTCAGCGCCAATAACGTTTTGAAGCTGGTTTCTGAGCTTCTGTTTCAGGATGAAAACTGCGCCTTCAAGTTTACAACTGAGGCTCAGACACTCGAAATGGTTATCAAGGCACCAGGAAACGCTTCGCTTGCTCAGATAAAGCGGGATTACACGGTGTTCGATCTGGGTGCCGAAGTGAATAAGATAATTCACGAGAATCATCACGAAGGAAAAGAATTTATTGAAAAAATACTGTCAAAAAGAGCTCAGTATTTTTCGCGTCATCCGAAGAATCTCACGGTGTCCGAAATCCTTGGCGATACGACTCTGATATCCATCGCTGAAAACATTGTCCGGGAAGAAAAGGCATCCGAGAAGAAAGGAATCTATCATGGCATAACGGCATTAACAGCTGTCTGTGTTGGCGATCTCGGCGACGTTATAACACTGTACGACATGATGCTGAAGAAGGCTGATAATTCTGTCTTTCCAATTCCCGCAAATACTCAGAATGCCTGCTATCTAGATCTCTGTAATTCCCGGGTTTTTGACCTGAACAGAAAAAATACCAGATACCTAGATTTTGTTAATTCTTTCGCTGATGCGTCGCACCATCTTCTTGTTCAATCCGCTGTTAAGAAATCAAAAGGCGAAACCAAAAGGCTCCGGCAATACACCTCAATATTTATAAACATTACGGTTGGTGACAAGGATACGCAATACAAACAAATTCGGGACCTGATAGATGCGGGAATATTTAATCTGCATGGCGGTCCCGAAGCTTCGCGTACTAACCGGCAGGGCCTTAACCCGCAGCAGCAGTTCAAGTTGATTTTCCGAAAGCTCTATGGTGTGAACAAGCATATGGGCCTTTCCAATGCGGACCGGTTTGAGGTCTCAGGGGAGGATCTGAAAAAGTGGCTGGAGAATCCTAAAGAAGGTAAAAAGATATTGATAAATCCTCTGAACTCGTTTAATGAGGAAGAACTAAGCGTTGAACTTGAAGATGCAGATATCCCGACGAGTTCACCGGACGCCGATAGTTTACCAGTGCAACCTAACCTGTTCATTAAAAATGAACCCTCGACAGAAACTGCATCAAAAGCTGTTCCCGACTATGATTTCATCCTCAAGAAGCTCCCAGTCATTAAGCCACTATCCGAAGCTGCTGTAAAGAAATTCACAATTGACAATATAATCATCGGACTTGGATTTGAGGAGGCCACACTTGAATCAGCTAGAAAATTATCGAAGCTTCCCAAATGCAATCTGTTACTGGTCGAACTCGATGAACCTGGGAAATCAAAGGAAATCATTTCAGAGTTTGAAAAAACCGGGTTCGATACCTCGCAAATCATTCCCTACGCTGACTTTGGTCCAACCGTCGAGAAATTGTCTGGGACAACCTTATGCGATATAACCGGGCTTCCTAAATCCGTCATATTTGACTCAGTACGACGAGTTCTGGTCTCACAAAAATCGATCCTTGTTTCGCTGACAGATCCGGAATTTGAGTTCCCGCTAGATGAGGAGATCCAAAACCTGCTTAACTGTGAGGCCGAAGGTGACGCATCTATTTTGATAGCCAAAATTTCATCGTTTATTAAGGGTGAACAAGGTCCGTACTCGCTGGTAAACCTCTTGCCGCACTATACCAATATTTCCGAACCCCGCGTCCTCTTTTCCTTCGCTCCCATGAAACACGAGCGGCTGTATACATTGCTCGATGAGCGAGAGTATGAACAGATAAACATAATCGTTCCGAACGGAGAAACACCAAAAGAGCAGCTGGCTAAAATCTCTGCCGAATTCTCATTGAGAAAGTTTCATAACGCCAAGATTCATTACACTGCAAAGTCCGATATCGGACTTACTATGGAAATACTGGCGAAGGACTACTATACCTACTTCATTCTCAATAACTTTCCATTCGAGATTGCCCTGACGGGTTCAAAGCTGCAGACGCTTTCAGCGGCTGTTTTTTCCTCAGCATTCAAGATTTCGCAATGCTGGTATATGAAGCCAAAATCTTGGGACAAGGCCAGGTTCTCTCAGGGTGAACGAGGAACATCTTTTTTCCATATAGCTGGTAATGAAAGCACCGAATTACTCTAAATACGAAGTTACCCAAGCCATTCCCGATGCGTCGTCAATGATAGAGACGTTTCGCGCCATCGGATACGGAATTGAGGGGGCCGTTGCAGATATAGTCGATAATTCAATTGCGGCCCATGCGAAAAATGTTTGGATTGATTTTGACTGGAAAGGCTCAGACTCATGGCTGGCGATCCAGGACGATGGCAGCGGAATGAACGACAAGGAATTGATCGAGGGGATGAGGCCCGGCAGCAAAAATCCTTTGGATGCTCGCAACCCAGAAGACCTCGGCCGGTTCGGATTAGGTCTGAAGACCGCTTCATTTTCCCAGTGCCGGAAATTGACGGTTATAAGTAAGACTGAAAACGGACAATCTAATTTCTGGACTTGGGATCTTGATTTCGTCAACCAGACAAGACAATGGAGTCTGATTCGTTACCTCCCTCACGAGGAGATATTCAAACCAAAAATTGATGGACTTAAATCGGGCACCATAGTGATCTGGAATGACATTGACCGCCTCGTTAAAGGCATGAGCGCCGATGACGAAGAGGCGCTTGATAAATTTCTTTCGGTCATCGAGCAAATTAAAAAACATTTGGCGATGGTATTCCACCGATTCATAAGCAAGGGTAAATTGAAACTGCATTTCCAAGGTCGTTTGGTTGAACCTTGGGATCCGTATCTTACCGCTGAAAGTTCAACGCAAGCGCATCCGGACGAGCCGATCCAGAATGGGCAGGTCATATGCAAAGGGTATATTCTTCCGCACAAATCAAAGCTAACTGACAAGGCTTACAAATTGGCAGAGGGGCCCCATGGCTGGAATGAACAACAAGGGTTCTACATTTACCGCAACGAAAGATTGCTCTTAGCAGGAGACTGGTTAGGGTTGTTCAGAAAAGAGGAGCATTACAAGCTTGCACGAATTCAGATCGATTTACCAAATAGCTTGGATTCCGAATGGCAAATCGATATCAAGAAGAGTGTGGCCCGACCTCCATTCGGAGTACGTAATCGGCTCAAAGCGTATGCCTTAAAGGTCCGGAGCTCCGCAGTCGAAGTGTACCGCCATAGGGGAAAAACTGTTAAGCAGCTACCGGGACAGAAGTTCGTACCACTCTGGACGGAACACAAGAGAGGCGATAAATGGTTCTATAAGATCAACAGAGATCATCCGCTGCTCGCTGAGATTAAGGAGATCGCGAAAACGACCCCCGATAAAGCAATTGAGCGCCTGATCCGATTTGTAGAAGAAACAATACCAACCAAGTCAATCTACATAAAGGAAGCTGAGGAATCCGAAGTCATGGGTAAACCTTTTGAAGGTGTTGATCAGGAGCCCATTCGGAAACTTATGCAGCAAATGTTTGATGCCTTGGTCCAGAATGGGAAATCGCCTGATGAGGCTAGATCCCATATAGCGTATATCGAGCCATTTAACCATTTTCCCCATTTCTTGGAATTTCTGGATTAGACAATTAGACAATATGAAAGCTCAGGCTATAAGAACCATTCGAACGTTGCTACCCGCGAGCGGAGCCGTAACTCCGGACGCGATTCATTCCGCAGTTGATCTCGCTCTGACTATGCCAATATATGCCGATCTAGTTCGAGATCAATTGGTCCAAGAAATCCTAGCCGTATATAGCATACACATCGAAGACTTCCGAATTATCGAAGCGGAAGAACGGCGTAAACCTTGGATTAACGATACAAAAGCGTCAATCAACTGGGACTTTTGGAACCGCTATCGAGATTATTTAACTATCGAGAAGAATTTTTCCGGTATGGTCGTTGGCCAGCTCGATCGATTAACCGACCGGACGCTAGACAGCGTTTTTAACCCGACGATTTCAGGTATGGTCGCAAAATATGGTCTTGTGGTCGGCCAAGTTCAGTCGGGAAAAACGTCAAACTACACCGGGCTAATATGTAAAGCGGTTGATGCCGGCTACAAACTTATTATCGTCTTGGCCGGCACGTTGAATGATTTGCGCGCACAGACACAACTACGTCTAGATGAAGGCTTCTTGGGCTTCGATACGGAATACCAAAAGGTTTTCCAATCAAATAATCGATTCATCGGCGTAGGCCGCATAAATCAGGATTGCGTGGCCCATTCGCTTACCTCGGCTAAGCACGACTTCAGTCCAGGAGCCGCAAGCTCGTTCCCGATCAACTTCAGTACGAATGAGCCGATTGTTGCTATCGTCAAAAAGAATACGAAGGTTCTGGAAAAGCTCTTCCGCTGGCTGTCAGCTCATTCAATAGAAATTAACGGTCGTCGAGTCATCCAGAGCAAGTCCTTGCTGGTAATCGACGATGAGGCTGACCACGCGTCGATCAACATCAACAAAGAAGGAGATATTCCCTCGAGAATAAACGGGTGGATTACCAACATTCTAGGTCTATTTGAACGAAGGGGATATGTCGGATATACGGCAACTCCATTTGCGAATATTTTCATTCCTATCAATGACGATCAGTTATTTCCACGCGACTTCATTGTTAATCTTCCCCCACCATCAAATTATATCGGACCAGAAAAAATCTTCGGCTTTCAGGCCACAGACAACGAAGATACCTCGTCTACGACACTACCAATCGTTCATCGAATTAACGATTTTTCGAATTTCATCCCCGAAAGACACAAAAAGGATGACCCCTTGCCACCTCAAGGACCGGATTCCCTTAAAATGGCGATCCGATGTTTTATTCTGACTTGTGCGATTAGAAGGCTTCGGGGACAGCTCAATGAGCACAATTCAATGCTTGTCCACGTGACACGCTACATACGCTGGCAGAAACACATCAAAGACGAGATCGTCCAACCAATATTTGACTTCTATCGACGCGGAATCGAATTCAACACTGAGGAAATACTTGAAGAGTTCAGATCGACCTTCGAAGACGACAATTCGAACTATATGTCGTATGTCACAACTTCTAAGTCGATTCTTCAGTCAGAATTGCGAGATATCGATCCCAACATTCAAGCCCATTCTTGGGACGCAGTGAAAGGACATCTACATGCAGCGGCCTCGCGAATTCAGATTCGCGGGCTCAATGGTGCATCTACGGATGCACTTAACTATTTCGACCACGAAAATGGATTGTCAGTGATCGCTATTGGCGGGGACAAGCTTTCACGAGGTCTTACTTTGGAAGGACTTTCAGTTAGTTATTATCTGAGAGCTTCTAAAATGTACGATACGCTTATGCAGATGGGACGATGGTTTGGATATCGACCGGGATACGTGGATCTTTGTCGTCTGTTTACAAGTGGAGAGTTAAACGAATGGTTTTGTCATATAACACTGGCTTCGGAAGAGCTGCGCGGCGAATTTGACTACATGTCGGAGATCGCAGGGAGTACGCCACAAGAATATGCCCTTCGTGTTCGGACGCATCCTGGTGTCTTGCAAATATCTGCTTCAAACAAGATTCGAAATGCGACCGAGGTACGGATTTCATGGTCGGGTCGGTTGGTTGAAAGTTATCAGCTAAGTAAAGACCCCACGACCATCAAGAAAAATCTCGAATCAACATTAGTGCTGGTAAATTCCATAGGAACTGAGACTTTAGCGAATCCCAATTCGTATGTATGGAACAACGTGCCGGGAGGGATGATCCGCGAGTTCTTGGCCGGATTCCAAGTATACGAGAACCTGAAGTCGGCGTCACCGGCAAATCTACTTCGTTTTATCGATATAAAGTACTCACGTAACGAAATGAGCGAATGGAATGTCGCTATTGTGACCAAGAGATCTGGCAGCCCGTTCGACGTGAATGATCGAATTCTGCCCAAGCTCATTTTTCGAAGGCAGACAAAAGATTCCGAGAATCAGCCTTTCTATTCCATTCGTAAGTCTCACATCATCAGCCCGAGCGATGAATTTGTTGATTTAGATTCGACGCAGTTCAAAAAAGCGATGGAAGAAACCCGCCGTCAGTGGATCAACAAGGGGAAGCCCGGTGAACCGAAATATCCAAGCGGAGAATGGGTTCGAAATAATATCCGAAAAGAGATCCGGCGACCCCTGCTCCTTTTGTATTTTTTAGATCCAACTGGAGCTGGACTTAATCAGGATAGTCCTCCGATAGTAGGGTTCGCAATAAGCTTTCCAGGTAGCGATACTGAGGATTCAGTGAGCTATGCCGTACACGAGCAGCTTCTCACGACATTTAATCAGGATGACTACGCGGAAGAGATTGAATATGACGACGAAGACGAAAGTTAGTGAGCTGTGGAACGATCTTGCAGGGCAAATGTCGGCTACGCATGGCCTTTTGCTAAGGCGATGTCCCACCACCGTAGTTCCTAATATGTTCATTGCAGTAACTTCTCCGGAAAAGTTCAAATGCCTCGCAGCTTCGGTTACTGATGACATCGACATCGATGTTTCTAGATTTACGGGCTTAAGGGACATTGCAGTGGAAGTAACTGACAAGGGACCGAACAGGGGAGAGCAGTTCCTTATCTTCAAATTGTTGGAGTCCCGGCTTGACGATATTTTTGCGGTTCTCTGTGATGATTTAATAGCAGCAGTCACAACTGTTGGCGATGACCGGATATTGGTTCGCGAATTGTTAAACCGTTTCGAACAGTGGAGGCTTCTTTTTGACAAAGCCGGATCTCAAGGCCTCAGCCCGGAATCTCAAAGAGGCCTTTATGGCGAACTGTATCTTGTCAGGAAATGTCTTGAACACGGATTCGATCCCTTAGGCATTTTCGAATGTTGGACGGGGCCGTCCGGCGCAATCCGTGATTTTCAAAAAGGCCTATCGGCTATCGAAGTAAAAACCACAATTGGGAGCAACCACCAGCGCGTGCGAATTAGCAGTGAGCGACAACTGGATCGAAGCAATCTTGATAGGTTGTACCTTTTCGTTGTTTCGCTTGACCAGTTCCAAAACGCCGGAGAGTCGTTGAATACTCTCGTAGATTCAATCGCGGAGCGGCTCGACCACATTCAGTTAAACCGGTTCCGGAGCAAATTGTTCGAATACGGCTTCTTTGATCACGATCGGGCTCTCTACGAAGCCACTGGTTTTGCCGTCAGACAGGAAGCGGTCTATGAAGTTAGAGATGATTTTCCTCGGATTGAAGAAAAAGATGTCAGGAACGGCGTCGGCGAAGTGAAGTATTCGATAGTTGTGTCAAATTGTGAAAAATTTCTAGTTCCTGACAACTATGTTTTTGAAGGTATGAATTTCGTATGAGCGATGAATTAGTTCGGTTCCGAAAGGAGCTTCTTCAGGATATTTCGGCAATCCAGCTTTCGGAGGACGAAGGCGGCTCGGCCGAGCAAATTTTCACGCATATCGCTTGTGATCTCCTTCTAGATGCGGGTGAGACAGAAAATGTCCGTGTCGCCTATGACGAAGGACAGTTACGCACCCGGAACCAGCATAAGATTAACGGTTACGGTGAACCGGACAATTACGAAACGGTGGATCTTTTCATAACTATTTATAAAGGCACCCGAGACACCCAGAGTATTTCCAAAGATGAGATTGACACAGCGGCGAAACGGATCACCAATTTCTATAGCAAAGCCCGACACAAGAGTTATCTCAATGACATCGAAGAGACATCCGAGATATGGGAATTTACACGGACAATCGCGGAACTTGAGACGCTGCATGAAAACTTGGTTCGGATTAATGCAGTCATTCTCACCGACGGCATCTATTCGGGAAAGATTCCGGTCAATGTCACGATTTCGTCATGTCCGATCTATTTTCGCGTCGTCGATTTAAATTACCTTTACAACATCACCAAAAAATCTCACGTACCGATCGAAATCGATTTCGTTGAAGAGGGTTTCGAGATTCCCTGCATACCGGCTAGCAGCAAGAATGATCTGTATCAGTCCTATATGGCAATAATGCCAGGGCGAGCGCTTGCGAACATTTATGAACGATTCGGTTCGAGGCTCCTTGAACAGAACGTGAGATCCTTTCTTCAATTCACCGGCAAAGTGAACAAAGGAATAAGACAGACAATAATCGACGAGCCGGAAATGTTTCTTGCATTCAACAACGGTATCGCGGCTACCGCCGAGTCGGTTGAAATTAAACAGTCAAACAATGGTCTGGTAATCTCGCGCGTCGAAGACTTCCAGATTGTTAACGGCGGCCAGACGACCGCATCGATCTATCACACTGCCAAAAAAGATAAAGCCAATATTGACAAGATTTTCGTACAGGTAAAGTTGTCGATAATCAAAGTTAAGAGCCGGCATAGTGAAATCGTTTCGAGAATCGCCGAATACTCAAACACCCAAAACAAAGTTGCCTTTTCTGAGTTAAGTTCGAATATTCCGTTCCACGTCGAAGTTGAGAAATTGTCGAGAAGTATTGTAACGCCCTATGTCGAAGGCGACACGGTGCAAACGAAATGGTTCTACGAGCGGGCTCGCGGGCAGTATAAAAACGCACGCATGAGAGAAGGGTTTACTACCGCAAAACGAAAGGCCTTTGATCGAAAGAACCCCCGAAGTCAGGTATTTACGAAGGGTGATCTTGCGAAATTCGTCAATGTGTTTAGTGAGGTGCAGAAGAACAAAAAGACTGTGATCGGTCCGCATATTGTGGTTAGGGGAAATGAGAAAAACTACGTGGAGTTTATAAAACACAACCTCATTGAAAAGCCAGATAATGTGTATTTTGAGGACTTGATCGCTAAAGCAATTTTGTACAAATCTGCTGAGAAAATCTATGGTGTCAAACCCAATGCACTTGGCGATCTTCGCTACATTACGGTTCCATATGCGTTAGCGTGGCTGGGCCACCAAACGGATGGAAAAATCGACTTACTCAAGATATGGAAAAATCAGGCCATTTCGGATGAAATGAAGAACCTGCTTCGAGAGCTGATGGTAAAACTCGAAAAGTATCTCAAGACCGTAGCAACCGGGTCGCTTTACGGCGAATTCGCGAAAAAACAAGATTGTTGGGATCTGATCAAAAAGCAGAGCTTTGATTTGGCCGTGGATAAGCCTCTGAAACGCGACTTCATCGACGCGTCGAGACAAGCTGTTAGAAGGCGGCTTGAGGATAGTGAGATAGATCGCAGCTTGATCGACGATGAAATACTAATGATTCGCGAAGTTCCCGAGAGCACTTGGAAAAGGATCGGAGTATGGGGACGTTCGGCAGGTGAACTTTCTTCGCAGGAACTCACAACCGTCATGTATCTTCCTAAGATACTGAAAAGGAAGCCTGTACTCGACGAAGTAACTCGAAAAGATGCGCTCGGCATTCTGAGTAAAGTAATTGAGAAGGCTCCGGAACTATTTGAGGAGGTCTTCTCCGATCCACCTAATGAGGAAAGGTTCATTCTGATGGTCAAGTCCCTGCTTTCGTGGAACACCAAGAATAAGATACTCAGGACTGAAGACATTAAGTTTCTGGAGGATCTTGTAAACGGCAAAAAGAACGCGACGAATTCCGCCATGCTTACCGCGACGATGATCGCGAAAACCGCAGGAAAGAAAGGATTTCAGAATTAGGATGGGCCTTTTTGTTCCATCGTGGTTAGGCCTCTAACTGTGCTTTCGAAGAAGCGAACGAAGAAACACCAGACTTCCGATTGGCCGTATCCAGCTCGACATAACAGCTTGTCCCAGATAAATGATTTTCCCAAATTCTGAGACATAGTGATTTTTGGGACAATGGCGACTGGGCTTCCGCCTGAAACTGACGGCGATGGTCAACGCCGGATCTCCGGTTTGTTTATTTCGGGTACGCGTCTATAAGATTCGGCGACACTGGTAAGGCCCCTTTTTGACTTTCAATCTTTTGGGCAAACCTTGCCTCTCTTCAAATTGGACCAATATTCTGTTTTATTGGCTTATTTTGGATTTCCATGTTTGACCATTCGTTAGCATCGGAATCGAGCAGTTAAACTTGCAATTAGCCGTACCTGAAGTTGCAATCAGCCGTACCCTAGACTGGCAATCAGCCGCGCGTGCGGCTTCTGATTCTTGAAGCGATTTCATGTCGAATTACGGTAATGTGACGTAAATAGGACCAGGGATTTGTCGCATTTATCTTGCATTTATTTGGCAAAAAGTCGCGGTTAGAGTTTATTTTTAGGCGGATAGTCGCCCTAATAGTACGGTTATCTCCTGTAAGCTAAGCCGTTTTCTGGCAGATGACCATTTGCCTGTAGAACGAGTATTTCCTATTTGTACTACTTTCTTTCGAAAGAAAGCCAGCGTTTTTAGGAAACATAATATGTCATCGCCTGTCTTTTCCTAAAAATAACTCTTTTCTTGCATAAGAAAATATAGTAATATGGGAAAGTCATGAAACGGTTTACTGAACCAGAAATAATAGAACAGCTAAAGAAAGTCGAGATCGACCCACTGGAACTCAATTGTCAGCCCGTCGAATCCGCTCTATTCGGAGGCACGAAATATAGGCCGGACCTTTTCGTAAACATAAAATGGGGATCACAGATCTTCCGCTTCATTGCGGAGATCAAATCGGTAGCTACACCCAAGCTGGTCGAAAATGCGATCTCCGAATTGAGCGTCTATCTCGATTTTTTCAAGAACCGCAATTTCGACGACCAGTATTATCCAATGATCGTCGCCCCATATCTGAGCGAGCGACAGATAAAGGAGCTGACCGATCGAAGCATCAGCGGTATTGACCTTTCAGGAAATATGGTCCTCATCATTCCGGAAAAGTTGTTTGTCCTAAAAGCCGGAAATCCGAATCTCTTTCCTGCAAGCGGCACGATCAAGAACATCTTCCGGGGCACCAGCTCGATCGTTGCGATGACAGTGCTCGCAAAAGGCGAGTTCGGAAGTGTGAATGAGGTTCTGGGAGAGGTGCGCGCACGCGGTGGCGATACGACGCTCGGGACCGTATCTAAAGTTCTGCAATCGCTAGAAGAAGAATTTCTTCTCGCCCGCACACCTGAGATCCGACTGATCGACGCGAGGCGGCTGCTCAACAAACTGCGTGAGAATTATCGAAAACCTATCGCCGTGAAAAGTCTGGTCGGGAAAGTGGTCGACCTTGACGCTGCGTTGATCAAAATAAATGACAATTGCAACAATGCCGGGCTTCGCTACGTCGTCAATGAAATACAGAGGTATGCAGTATTTCCTACGGTAGGCGAACCGTTAAAGATCTATACCGAAAATATTGACGCGGCAATCGCAGGAATCGAGCTTGAACCTACCGATCGCTTTGCCGACATTCAGCTTATAGAGGCTGATGAAAGATCGCCGATCTATTTTGATCGCGTTAAGGACGGAAAGATCTTCTATACATCACCGCTTCAAGTGTACCTAAATCTCACACAAGGCAGTAGACGCGAACAAGAAGTTGCCGAAGGATTGGAAATGAACATTCTTCGCTCAACCGGAGGCTCTTATGACGTTTGATCCGTTGAATAATGAGCTTGTAAAGATCGCAAAAGCTCTACACCCGCACGACGTCAAACTCATCATCGGCGGCGGCTATGGATTAGCGTTGAAGACTCAGCAGATAATCGACTCTGGCGAAATGACGCGGCTTGAAATCCCTCCCGCACGTTCGACTGAAGATCTCGATCTATTTCTGCGGCTAGAGATCATCACTGACGCCGAGAAGATGGAAGCTATCCGGGACACACTGGAGAAACTTGGTTACAGACCCGTCGCAGAATTCTTTCAATTTGAAACAGTTATTGACCTCCCCGGCGGGCAAGGCACAGTAAAAGTTGACCTTCTTGCTCCCAGTCCACAGAACAAAGTCGATCGCGAACAGGTGAAAATAAGTAAACCACGCATTCGGCCTCGCAACGTAAAAAATATACATGCGTATTTAACAGAAGAAGCCATTACGATCGAAGAAAGGTTAACCCGCCTGACTCTTTCACACGATCAGGACACAGCGGAAGTATTTCTGCCGCATCCCTATACGTTTCTTGTGCTAAAGCTGTTTGCCCTGCGAGACCATCTGAATAAAGAAAAGAAACCTGCCGGTGAGCAAACGAAACAACCAAAGGCACCGGAGCATGCATTTGATATCTACCGGATCGTCTCAATGTTCACCGAAGTGGAATGGGGCGAAGCAAAACAGCTCGCCGACCATTACCGAGAAGACGAGATAATTATGGAAGCTCGCGAAATCACTTCGTCTATTTTCGGCACCCGCGTAGCAGAAGGGCCGCTTGCGGTGCGTAGGCACGCAGCGACAGTCGGTTTTGAGATTGGTAATTCTGATCTTCAAAAGGTCTTGGACGACCTTCATGAGCTATTCGTTTCTTAGTTCAACTTGACGTAGCTGCCGGCAAGGAGGGAATCACTCGAGACGTGAGCCGAAGTGGGATTCTTGGAGCAGATTGAGAAAAACAGTTGCGGATGAGAGGTCATAACTTATGAAGCACTTTACTACTTATTGGAGAAATGCGACCTGGGAGTACAATCGGAAGGCTCTTGGCAATACGCTACTCGACCACACCGCGAGTGAAAACTTCCGCGCCCGAATTGAACCTAGCGATGCCGTTTACGTAGTTACCAATCTCAAAGGCAAACTTTATGTCGCATGCAAGATCATCGTCGAAGAGATCTGCGACCAGAAGCGGGCCTCGGAACTAATCGGAACAACCGATCTTTGGGAGTCTACCGACCACATCATCGCAACGTCCTCTACCAGAATAGATTGGAACCGTAAGATACCCGATACGATCACTCGGAAACTTGAATTCTACTCGCCCGATCGGAGTATCAAGAATAAACTCAAATTCTCTTCACCCGGGATTCTGGACGGCCAAACTCTTCGAGGCAATCGGCTGCTCACGGAATCATCCGCCGCGCTGCTCGATGGTTTTCTTGGGAAACTGTTCCCTATTGCAAAGAAGACCGCAGTGAGCGCTTCAGTTTGGGAGGATGATGCAGATCCGGACGGCATTGAAACCGAATTTGAATCTGCTGCCGAAGGTGCACCCGGAAAACGGTACGTCACCTATTACGAACGCAGGAGGGCAAACCGCAACGAAGCTATTCGGATACACGGTGTCGACTGCAAGGGATGCGAGATCAACTTTGAAAAGACATACGGTCCGCACGGAAAGGATTTCATTCACGTGCACCATACTGTACCAGTTTCTCAATTTGAAAAAGCTCGAAAGGTAAATGTCGAAAAGGAGATGACCGTCTTGTGCCCGAATTGCCATGCTATGGTTCATCGGGATAAGAAACGAACGCTTTCCGTAGCAGAGATTCGGGCCTTACTCAAGAGGTAACTCTTCCTCGCCGCCTACTCAGTGGGTTGTAACCAAATCGATTTCTTAGAAAAGATCAGGTTGCGGAGGTTGCTGATCTTGCCCGTCTATTATCATTTTCGGAGACGATGCAATTCTCAAGTGAACAGTCGAGGAAGATTGAACCGTGGCGAGGAAGGGTGTAAGTTGGTAGACGAGTCAGCGGGTTAAAAGACATGATCTTTTGTTTGCCGACGCCAGCGTTTCGAAGCTTACCGATCACAAAATATCCTTAAAATCCACCCCAAATTGTGTCATGGATTGTGACATAACCCCTCGAAATTCGACTGATTTTCATCATTTAGCACGGGTTGGCATGGCGTGGGCGAAGTAGTCGTAAATATTGGGAATAAAGAAGATTGATGGTGTTCTGAGGTGGTAAGAAGCAGAATATTTCGGCTTCTGTTAACCGAAGGGTTGTAAGTTCGAGTCTTACCTGCGGAGCCAATTTAATCAACAAGTTACGGGAGCTGAAAAGCTCCCGTTTTGCGTTTGTGACATGGATTGTGACATGACCTTCCTCTCACAAATTTTTGAGCCAAGAATTCAGGGCATTTCGACCTTTGTTTCGACGATCCGTTTTCCAGATGTGACTGAGTTCTCTCGATTCGTCCAGCGAGAACTTCCCGGCATCCGGGAATTCCCAAAGAACATTGACTATACTAAATGCCTTGACTATACTGTTCACTACAGGGCGAGCGTTGAGTATAGTCTATGAGCCGAATTCTTGAACAAAAATTCAGAAAGGAAGTTCCCGAAATCCTCGCTTCGTGGTTTGACGGCGAGAAGGGTAGAGTTTCATTTGAATCTGGAAAAAGAGGTGGTCAGCAGAGAGATCTAGTGCAGAAAATACAGGGGTACACGTTCATCGTCGAGTGGAAGACGACCGGAACAAGTGCTCTTATTGCCGATGCAATAAACAGTTTAAGATCGATTGCTGAAGATAAAGACGGAAAGACAATTCCGCTGATCGCCGTTACGTTCATGGGTGAAGCGGGACGGCGATTATGCGAGGATGCAGGAATCTCCTGGCTCGACTTGTCAGGCAACGCAAACGCGACGGGTCCGGGGTTGCGAATTCAGATTGAAGGTAAGCCAAATAAATTCAAGAGTGTGGGGCGCCCGAAAAATATCTTCGCACCGAAAAGTTCGCGCATTGCTCGTGAGTTCTTAATGAATCCGGGAATCGTTTTGACTCAGCGCGAACTGGCGGAGAGCACGCGTCTTAACGAAACATATGTCGGGCGCGTCGTGCGCGAGTTGGAACGTGAGAATCTTTTAATTAGAGATAAAGAAACGAATGCTGTTCGCGCTCACAACCTGGATCTAATGCTTGAAGCGTGGCGAGAAAGCTATGCATTCGACAAGCACTCGATCACGTATGCGTTCGCCGCTCAGCGCACGGGTGACTCGACAATGCACTTTATTGCCGAAGGCCTGGAAAAGAATAGGATCGAGTACGCCGCAACAGGCTTAGCCGGAGCGTGGTTGCTCACTCACTTTGCCGCGTTTCGGACCGCCGTCTTTTACGTTAATGAGATTCCCACTCCGGATTTGTTGAAGAAATTGAAAATCAATGAACAGCCAAGAAGTGGAGCGAATGTTTGGCTCGTCTTTCCAAATGACGAAGGCGTTTTTTCGGGAGCTTCTTTAAGAGAAGAGATCGCCTGCGCCCATCCGGTGCAGATCTATCTGGATCTGAAAGACCAGCCCGAACGTGCCAGCGAAGCGGCCGAAAGCGTCCGACGTGAATATCTCGATTGGGAGAGTCCGAAATGAGTATTAAGCCACCAACTGCCAAAGGATATCGCGACGCTCCGATCGAATTAGTCCGCGCGACCTGCTTGCAAGTGGCAACCGTGTTGGGCGATCTAATGGACGAGCTAGTGATCGTCGGAGGATTTGTTCCGACTCTCCTTGTTGACCAAGAGAATCTCGGCGAGGGAGTAGACGCCCACGTTGGAACACTGGATCTGGATGTCGGAATGTCACTTGCCATCTTCGATGACGAGCACTATAAGGCGATCACTGAACGGTTACGTGGCGCAGGCTTTGAAGCAGATGTAAACGAAAATGGCAATCCCGTTTTTCAACGCTGGCTGCACCAAGAGTATCGGACGATAACGGTCGATTTTCTGATTCCACCAAGTCTCGACACCGATCGCGGCGGCAGAATACGTAAACTAGAGAAAGACTTTGGCGCGATCATCGCTCCCGGGTTGGAACTCGCGTTTCGGGATTTTGAGACCGTTGAAATTAGCGGAACCACTCTCAAAGGCGAGAAAGCCGTCCGGAGCGTCAAAGTGTGTGGAGCGGGTGCGTATGTTGTTCTCAAAGCTTTGACCTTCAGAAATCGCGGCGAGAATAAGGACGCATACGATCTGTTCTACTTGATTCGCAACTATGGAAGTGGAGTTGAGGATGTGGCAGAGCGATTTCGTCTACTGCTTCCTAATGATGAATGCGAAACCTGCCTGGGAATCCTACGTGAAGATTTTGCGGAAACAGATTCTGTCGGAGTACGACGGGTCGCCGCATTCATGCTTGGAGAAGGAATGACTGATGATGCGCTACAAGCAGAGGTCGTCGGGTATATTGATAGCTTTCTCGAATCGGTGAAAGTAGCCTGAGCTAGAGATCTGATCTCGGCATTCTTAGCTTGCCATTAAGATTTGTTTTCAGAATCAGGAATTGGATTTGGTTCGAGAGCTGCTGCAGCTTCGTTGAGAGCTTTTCGGCGGATGTGGCTGTAGGTTTTCATCATCTGCGGATCGACGTGGCCGACCTGGGCTTGGATTACCCAGTCTGGGAGTCCTTTCTCTGCAAGCGTCGTGATCGCTGTGTGGCGGCCGTCGTGGAATCGAACGCCTTTCAGCCCAGCTGCTTTTAGGATCGACCGCCATGCCGTCCGCCATGACCCCATCGGCTTGGTCGGATTGATTCTCTGTTCGCGGCCGTGCCACGGGAAGATGTAATGTTCGGGTTCGGCGGCTCCCAGCAGAGATGCCTCTTCGAAGAGTTTGCGAAGAGCTTCGTGACAAGTTGTGTTCAGTGAAGGCGTTCGCCAACCTGCCGGCGTCTTTGAACGCGTGATCGATATCAGACGGTTGTTCCAGTCGATGTCTTTCCAATGCAGCCCACGAATTTCGCAAGCCCGCATTCCACAGTAAAACGAAAGCGTGGCGGCAACATAAGCATAGGTCCAGTCCGGCCGCGTCTTGGCAATTTCAAACAGTTTGGCGGATTCCTCAGGAGTAAGGGCTCGACCGGTGGGCGGTTTAGTATTCGGTATCGGCTTGTAGTCTTCCTGGAATCGATACCAAATTCGAGCGTGCTTTAGCAGTTGCCTCAGCACCGATACCTCGCCGTTGATCGTCTTCGGTGCCCGGCCCTGCGCGAGTCGCTCGGATTGGTATGCACCGATCATCGCCGAAGTGATCTTAGAAAGTCTGACCTCGCCAAACGTCTTCGAATTGGAAAGCGGTTTGCATTGGTTACGCCAATACTCGACCATTCGCGGCGAAACTTGAGCAGACCTTTCGGTAATGTATGCCCCGATCGCGTCGTCGATCGACATCGTACTGATTGCCTTACTTCGAGCTGTCGGATCGGGTGCTTTATCTTTAAGTTGCGAGACCCGTTCACGCTCAAGTGAAGGAGCCTTTCTGGAATCGGTCGTTCCTAAAGGCTCCCTGTATCGATGACCGTTTACCACAGCATCCATCCAGTACCATTTTCCTCTCTTAAAAATAGCCATGTGATCTCTCCGCTTGGAGTGGTACTGAACAAATGAATGCGCTGATTTAGAAGGGCTCAATTGGCATATGTATTGGCTTACATTGGCTCGATCAAGCCTTTCTCATTTCTGCTTGGTGGACTTCGAACAAAGGTCTTCGAACGCGTGTCCATTCACCAAGCCTTAAGCGCGACCGATTTGCGAAGGCTCGAAGACCTATCTATCTCCCCTTATCTACCTGCCTTCCGCTTATTTTTCGTCCGGGATGTCAGCATCGTCCACGTTGATGTAGCGGATCGCTTCGTCCTTGAGAATGAGGCGCCGGGTTCCCTTTTTCAGACTCTTGAGTCTGCCCTCTCTTATGTCCTTTCGGATCTTTGGCGCCGAAAGTGTGGTTAGCATTGCAAGCTCGTCGATCGAGAAAGCAAATTTATCAAGTACATGTTCGCTCATAGAAAAACCTCCATTGATTTTGTACGGCAAGGAATATGCCGCAGTAGTATTTAGTGACTGTTGGGGCATGTGGAAACAAAAATGCACCACCCTGGCAGATTTTTGGACCAGGGTGGTACGATTTCGTTCCAGCGGTTTCCGGTTTCTATCTGATATGGATCGTTTCGTGGATCGGTTGTTTAGCCTTACGAATATCTTGCGACGTCGGAGCCCGTTCAGGGACTCTATCGATCGGTTTCTTCTCGGGCAGAATGTGCTCGGGTGCGGCCTGTTCTTTTGCCGGATTGCGTGCGATGATCTCGTCCATTTTTCCTGTCGCTGTGTCCATCAAAACGCCGGGTACGAAGACGCGGATTTGATCTCTCATTTCGTAGTGCGGAACGGCTGCAGTTGGAATTCGTTTGAGCATTTCGTGTTTGTCTTTTTCAAGCGAAAGGAACTGCTTGCTGATCACGAAATGCACGTGCGGATTGTCGGTGTTTCGATGAATTGCCGCGACCCAATCGATCGACTCCGCACCGACCGTTTTCTCGAGATTTCGCATCGACTCTCGGCTAATCTCTCGCAAAGATTTGCGGCGTTCTTTCTCGTCGGCACCGAGCCTTTTAAAGTCATCTGGTCGCAGTGAAATTACCAGGTGCAGAAGATCTTCATTCGAAGGCCGGTTCGACGAAACTCCGGGCTTAAGTGAGAAGTTCGCCTGTTGCACATTGATCACGTCCGAGCGGTCGTTGAAGAGATTACGGTTGCCGAATTGTTCATGCGCCGGATCGATCTTGGCGTGAGCGATATAGTGAACCAATCCGCGAGTGCTTTTGCTCTGTGATTGAACGCTTACAATGACTCTCATCTCTTCGCCGCACCTCGCTTCTTCTTCTGGTCGGCAACGAACTCTCGAATTGGTTCGACCTTCATGCCGTTGTAGTTCTTATCGCCGAAAGCCGGACCTATCTTGAGACCGTGGAATCGTGCCAAGTTATCAAGATCCTTGACCGAAGAGGAAAGGTGGCTTGCCATGTCCAGGGCTGCGATATCGTCCGGGTGCTGGACCTCATCAAATGACGATGCGGATAGCTTGACCAGCTTCGACAGCGATTGCTTTTCGGCCCAGAAGACCGCAAACAAAATGCAGTACATCTCAAGCAGCAACTTACGAAACGTATTCGATGACTCCAGCTCCGAACTTTCGATCCAGTCGATCCGCTCGCGAAGGTCGTCGATCGACTTCTTCAAAGCATCACCATCGATCCGTTTTCGCTTGCTCTCTCTCACCAGCCAATCGAGCTTTACGGAATGGCTTTCCTTCGCGATCTCGATGTCCTTACCGGTCAGTCCGCGTGTCACAAGTTTGCGAACAATTTCGGACTTGTTCGCGCCGCTGATCGCCGCCAATTCCGTGATCGCTTTATGCGCAGTTTTGCCCACGCGAAAGTACATCGATCGCGTCGCCTCAGCCTCTTCTTTTTTCTCGATTTCCTTTAGAAGTTTTTCTCTCTCGTCAGCTCTCATTCTTTGCTCCATTCACAGTAGATAAGATCCTTCCGCGTCAGAAGGACCTCTCACCGCGATAGAGCAAACAACGTACCGCTCAAGAGAAATTACAAAAATTACAACCGCCGTCAGACTCTGACACCGCGAACCCGCGGAAAACAAACCTCTTCCGTTCTGACCACCGACGAAAACCCGCTCATCCTGTCATACACGCGCACCAACCAATGGCTCGTTTCCACTCCAGACGATACCCGCCCAGATTATACGCTCTACCTGCCGCTTATTCTTTTGCATTTTCGAATGGCTGAACGGGGAGGTTTCAACTGCGAAAGGATTTCCTAGCGAAGCATCTTCACTCGAAAGTATGTTATTTTTGTAATCGACCGATACGGCATCATCGCTCCAAATCATTCATGTCTTCTAAGTTTTTCACAAATGGAACCGGTCGAGGTTTGTTCGATAAATTCACTGGAATTATCGAGAACATGAAGGATCTTTACGCCTTTCACGCGGTGGTAGGTTATTTCCGATCGTCGGGCTACTTCGCTCTCCAGCCGTTCCTCAAAGATCTCAAGGAAATCAAGATCCTCGTCGGGATTAACGTGGATCAGATCTTCGCCGAAACACAGCGCAAGGGACTACTGTTTTTCGGGGATGAAGCCAGAACTAAGAAGGAGTTTCTGAACTGGTTCATCGAGGACATACGCGAAGCAAAATACAGCAAAGAAGTCGAAGAGGGAATTCTTCAATTCGTCACCGATCTCGTTGAAGGCCGGATCGAGATACGAGCCCACAACACGAAAGCGCTTCATGCAAAGTTCTATCTGTTCTTGCCCGAAAAGCACTCCGAGCATTCGGATGGCTGGGTGATCATGGGTTCGTCAAATCTCTCGGCTTCTGGCTTGGGAATAAAGAAAGCGCCGAACTACGAATTGAACCTAGCCCTTAAAGACTTTGACGATGTTAAGTTCACTCGTGAGGAGTTTGAAAAGCTCTGGGCCGAATCGACAACCATCCTTCCAGCAGACATACAGCAGTTCAAAGAGAAGTCTCACATCGGCCAGGTCTTTACGCCCTATGAGTTGTATCTTAAATTCCTGATTGAGTACTTCGGCAACAACATCGATTACGACCCGGACACGGTAGGCGACCTACCTACAAATTTTCGAAAACTCAGCTACCAGATCGATGCCGTAAATGAAGGATTTCAGATGCTGATGAAGCACAACGGATTCTTTTTAGCGGATGTTGTAGGCCTTGGAAAAACTGTCGTGGCAGCTATGATCGCGAAGCGATTTCGAATTGCGAACGGCTCTCAGAACACTAAGATATTGGTCGTATATCCGCCAGCCGTCGAGCGAAATTGGAAAGAAACTTTTCGCTTTTTCCGCCTTGATAAAGATTCCAAGTTCATCACGAATGGCAGCTTGGAGAAGATCCTCGATGGAAAGAATCCGAACTATTGGCCCAAGGAGGAATACGATCTTATCCTCGTTGATGAGGCGCACCGGTATCGCAATCATACGTCACAGATGTTCGACAACCTTCAGCTCATCTGCAAATCGCGACGTAGCGGTGAGGGATTGGTCCCCGGCGACAATAAGAAGGTGATACTTATTTCTGCAACACCGCTAAACAATCGGCCGGCAGACATCTATTATCAGCTCCAGTTGTTTCAAGACGCTCGACGGAGCACTCTAACCGAAACGAATCTGCAAACGTTCTTTGGCCCGATCATCAAAGAATATCGAGAGATCATTGCTGATCCGCGTCCAAACCTTGCCCGTATTCGTGAGCTTTATGAGCGGATGCGCCAACGCATAATTTCCCCGATCACAGTCAGGCGAACCCGCAACGATCTCAAGAAGTATCCGAAGTACTTAGAAGACCTCACGGCTCAAGGAATTTCATTTCCGGAGATAGCCGAACCTAAGTCGATCGAGTATGCGCTGGAAGGCAATCTGGGCGAGCTGTTCATTGAATCAATGCGAATATTGACGGAGGACGTCAAATACCATCGCTATCAGGCGATCCTTCACCTCAGTGAAGAGATTCGTGAAGAGACGTATCCGCAAGCGAGCATCGTGTCGAAGTCGCTAGCCGGAATCCTCCGTAACTTGATGGTGAAGCGGCTTGAAAGTAGTTTCTTTGCATTCAAGCGGACCCTTTCAAATGTCGCGAAAGCGACCGAGCGAATGATCGAAATGTTTGCTCACGACAAGGTTTTCGTGGCACCGGATTTCGACGTGAATGCTTTGATGGAAAAGGGCTACTCGATGGAAGAAGTCGAGGCCTATATTCTTGAGCGTACGCTGGATGACCCCGACTCCCGCAATCGAATCTTCGTAGCGTCAGACTTCGAGCCTGGGTTTCTGGTCGGACTCAAAGAAGACCTGTCCTTACTAAAGGGTCTCATCGAACGCTGGCATAATATCGAAGGCGATCCGAAACTGGAGAAGTTTTTCGACGCGCTAAAGAATGAGTTTCTTCGAACCGATATTAACCCGACTGGCAAGCTGGTCGTTTTCACTGAGAGCAAGGACACGGCCGACCACCTGGCCCAAGCAATAAACGACCGCCTCGGCATCGAAGCGCTCAACGTTTCGGCGCAGACACGCACGAAGCTCTTTGAAGCCATACGCGACAACTTCGACGCCAATTACGCCGACCAAAAGGATGACCATCGTCTCTTGATCACCACCGATGTACTCGCCGAAGGTGTAAATCTTCATCGGGCGAACGTAGTCATCAATTACGATACGCCCTGGAACGCAACGAGACTGATGCAGCGGATCGGCCGCGTGAACCGGATCGGCAGTATTGGAAAGGCTATATACACCTATAACTTTTACCCGTCTCCGCAGGGCAATGCGTTCATAAATCTCTACAACAAGTCGCTGGTAAAATTGCAATCCTTTCACTCCGCCTTCGGTGAGGATGCAAGGATATACACGCACGAAGAGTTCGTCGAACAGTTTCAGCTCTATCAGGCTGGGATCGAGGATGAGGAAGATAAGCGATTGCAGTACCTTCGTCAGATCCGCGAATTCAAAGACGACAATCCGCACGAATTCCGGCGGATCAAGGCATTTCCACTGAAGGCCCGAACAGCTCGAAGTGTCAAACTTTCCAGCCGGACGGAAATGGAGGATTCGACCGTCGTGTTCTTGAAATCGCCCTATAAGACCGAATTCTATAGGGTCGGCGGAACGGATGCGGCAAAAGCACTTACGTTCCTCGAAGCTGCGGCCATCTTCGAAGCACAACCTTCTGAGCCAGCGCGTGCACTGCCCGAGAGCCACTACGAACAGGTACAAGCCACGCTCGATACTTTCGACAAGGACTTTTTCGGGTCGGCCGCGGAGACAGTGACGACTACCGAGAAAGCGGATGCAAGGTCAAATCAGGCGAAAAAGTTCCTTCGAGATATGAGAGGGATCACGAAGCTCGAAGACATTAAGACGATCTGCACGAATCTTATCGACCTCGTTGATCGCGGAACCTATGCGATGCTACCGAACGAGATCAAAAAGCTTCGACAAAAAGTCGAGAAGAAACAAATTACCTGGCAACAGGCCGAAAACGTGCTCGTCGAATTTGCTCGAAAATTCGATGCGCTTGCGGACGACGGTGAATCGACAGCGATCAGTGAACTTTCTGCAAATGTCGAACCCGAAATAGTCCTTTCCGAAACCTTCGTTGAATAATGAATCAGGAAGCCCTCAAGCAGATTCTCTCCACCCGGTATGACCGCGCTTCATGGCAGTCAGTCTTGACCGATGTGTTCGGCGTTCGAGAACTCCAACAGAGTCCGAGGAGTATTCCCCTTCCGAAAAATGAAATTGCGGCCTCAGCGGTTGAACTCGGATCCGTCGAAACGACCGACACGCGCCTTGTGGGAATCTACGAGGTGGAACTCACCGACAAACCGCGGATCTGGCAAAACCGTGTCGGGCTTCGACAACTCCTCCGAAATGTCTACAGTGGCGACGTGGACGCGGCACTGGTCGTTTTTGTCCAGGCCGAGAAATGGCGGCTTTCGTTGATCTCAGAAATTAAGAGTGTCGACAATGAAACCGGCGAAGTTGTTGAACAGAAGACCGAGCCGAAACGATATACGTATCTATTGGGTAAGGGCGAGACTGTCAGAACCCCCGTTGAACGCTTAGTCGATTTCCAAACATCAGACCGCAAGATAGACACGCTAATAAAGGCCTTTTCGGTCGAAGCTCTCAACAAGGATTTCTTCCGCGAGTATAAAGTTGTCTTCGACACACTAGCGAAAGAAGCAGGTCTGCAGGTGACGGATGACGAAACCGCTCGTCTTTTCGCGCAAAGATTACTCAATCGACTGATGTTTCTATATTTCATCCAGAAGAAAGGCTGGATGATCTTCCAAGGAGACAGCAATTATCTAAGAAGGATATTCGACGAGGCTGTTCGAAGAAAGCAGAAGTTCTATTCGGATCGACTCTATTATGTTTTCTTCTATGGCTTGAGTAACCACGCCGAGTCTAAAGAAATTCATAATCAAAAGGAGCTCGAAGAGATTCGCGGTACAGTTCCATACCTCAACGGCGGACTTTTTGAACTGGAGAAGGACGGCTTAGACGAAAAAGGAAAGGTTCCAATTTCGAATGACAGGTTCCGAGAGATCCTTGAATTGTTCGAAAGGTACAATTTCACAATCGACGAATCCACTCCCTTCGAAGTTCAGGTTGCGGTGGACCCGGAGATGCTCGGAAAAGTCTTCGAGGAGCTTGTAACCGGCCGACACGAATCCGGAAGCTACTACACTCCTAGGACTGTTGTCAGTTTCATGTGTCGCGAGGCTCTAAAGCATGCACTCGAGGGTATCGAGTCTCCGGAAACGACAGCGAAGCTTGTAGACGAGAACGACGGAAGGTCAGTAAGGAATCCGGAGAAGGTTCTCGGCCGGTTAAGAGAGCTTAAGGTCTGCGATCCGGCCTGCGGTTCCGGCGCGTATCTTCTTGGAATGCTGCAAGAGCTTCTGCATATCCGTGAAGCCCTCTTTTCTTCCACTGCCATCGCTAAGGACGCTCAGTATAAATGGAAAAGAGAAATAATCGAGAACAATATCTATGGAGTTGATCTAGATCGATTCGCTACTCAGATCGCATCGCTTCGGTTATGGCTCTCTCTCGCCATAGAGTCCGAAGAACCGAAGGCCCTTCCGAACCTAAAATACAAGATCGGCTGTGGCGATTCACTTCTGGCCCCGCTCGAGACTGACCTCCAACCCGATCTTCATCGCAGGGCCCTTATCGAACAATTTCGGGCACGAAAAAAGGAGTACACCGACGCCGATAACTATCTGGAAAAGCAAGACGCTGAGGACGAAATTGAGCGACTTCGGGTTGAAATAGCCCGAACGCTTCACCATCTCCCCGAGCCGCCTTCACCAGCGAAATTGATATTAGCCAGAAATAGTGTCGGACTGATCCAGACGAAGATCGACGATGCTATTCAGCGCTTTGACAAGGCTGCAATCGAGAAGCATTCGAGAGCCTTAGCGGCTCTTAACGGAGACATTGCGAAGATGGAAGCGGAACAGTCCGTTGCCCATTACGAAACGGGAAACATCTTTGATTGGGCGGTCGAGTTTGCTGAGGTCTTCGAGGAAAGCGGCTTCAATATTGTTCTCGCAAACCCGCCCTACCTCAGTACTAAGCACGGCTTTGGGCGTGACAATAGAGAAGCGCTGAGTCAGGTTTATTCAACCGCTGTTGGTCAGTTCGATGCTTATGCCTTATTCATCGAACGGGCCTTTTCGTTGATGTCCCCGAACGGCGTTTACGCTTACATCGTTCCGAAGCCAATCTTGACCAATTCGAATATGGCTACTGTTAGGAACCTAATGTACGAGCATTCAGTATCGGCGATTATGGATCCGGGCACGGTCTTCGACGCCGGAGTGGAACCAATTGTAATTGTGGGCTGTCAAAGCCCCGTCCTCGATACCCAGGTTCGGATTTTCTCTCATGTTGGTTTTGAGCGGTTCTTGCAGATCTCCGAGATGATTACACCGTCTGGCTACTGGAACCTCAACGGAGTTCCATCTCACATCTCCTCACTACCCAACCTTCGAAAATTTGGAGACTTGTACGATATAACCCGCGGCGTTGAGTGCGGGAAGCGCGACGCTTCAATTCGCACGTCGTCTGACGAGGGTAACTCACATCCCTTACTTCGAGGCGAAGATGTTTCAAGATATGTCGTCGAGTCTCCGGGGATTTTCATCATTCGAAGCGGCGATGAAAGAAAGTTCAAGCCCTTGGCGCTATACACTTCCCCTAAGCTACTCATAAGAAGAGTTTCCAACAGAATTATCGCAGCTGTTGACGAGAGCGGCGCACACGTCTTGAACACTGTTTATGTCGCAGTACCTAGATCTTTGGGCATATCTCCCTGGGCAACGTGCGCCGTATTGAATTCCAAAACCACTGACGAATATTTCGGTTCGGTTTTTATCAACGAGGACAAACTCTTTCCCTATGTTAGAAAAGAGCAGCTATCCCAGCTGCCATTTCCAGATCTAACGCCGCCAATGGCTGAGATATTAGAAAAACTAGCTAAACAGCGATCAGAGTTTCCTAGCGGAACAAAGCGAGCGAACGAAATTGAGTCGCAAATCGATGCCACAGTAAAACGTGCGTTCAACATATAAGTCAATGGCAGAAATATTCGAGTTTAAATCGATCTTCGTAATCTGGCTCAACGCAACAAACGCCGCAGCTGTTCTGGGGGAACCCATGGCCGGAGGCCAAGCCCACATTGCGCTAAAGCGGTGTGCACCTGAACTGTCGCGTTTCTTCAAGGACTCTGCCGCCCTAGTGGATAACAATCGATGGGAGTTCAACGCCGAACAATATGGCGATTTGCCGGAACACCGATTAGTAATCACGCGTAATGAGGCCGGACATGTGCGGAAGTTTGAATGCCGGATAACGGTCAAAGTCCCAATTCGGTCGATCCATACCCCTTGTGGACGACACGCATCGCATCGTTAGACGCGGGGTCTAGGGCGAGGCAGGCGATTTTCATCATTCGCGACAATCAAGACGATTTCCATTTGCGAGTAATTGAACGAGCCAGTGTGCAGCGTTTGGCGACTCCAATCCGTAACAGGCTTTTGGCGTTAGAGGACGATGGACATCTGCTCATGGGCCCCGGGTCCCTACAAATAACAACAAATGGGCGGCGAATTGAGTTGTCTGCGGTTCCAGATAAAGCAAAGTGGGACCGGTTCGCTAAGTATGTCAAGGAAGTCGAGGGAAGAACCCGAGAAAAGAAGATCCGTACTTTGTCGACATTGGTGAGAGACGGCCGAGTTAGAACAATCGCACTTGAGTGTTTCGGTAGGTGGTGTCAGGTAGAGTCCTGCGAGTTCACGCAGCAATCGGTCAGGAAAACGATTGAGAAAGTCTTAGAAGTTCACCATTTGCAGGGAGTTGGGAGCGGTGG
The DNA here is from genome assembly GCA_050246275.1 of Pyrinomonadaceae bacterium. Classification (GTDB taxonomy): domain Bacteria; phylum Acidobacteriota; class Blastocatellia; order Pyrinomonadales; family Pyrinomonadaceae; genus OLB17. The sequence continues at coordinate 175,568 of JBFWWI010000003.1, read as the reverse complement.
CAGCGATTCGCTTTTCAACCTCTCCGTACTCTGTGCCAACCACCATAGATTATTTGACCGGTTACCCGGGATTATTCAAATCAAACGCCCAGGGAGTGATGACCTGATTCTTCGACATCGGGATGGCGACTATCACCTAAAACGCGATCTTTCTGAAATTAGAAAGCGGGTCAATAGCGGATAACTTCAGCAGAGACGAAATGACCAAGAAACAAATAGAAGAACAGATGACGCAGCTCCTGAAGGCATCCAGTGTTAGTGTCGGTGAGTTTCGGCGGATATTTGGGAAGGTGATGGTCGATTATGAGCAGGAGATCGGCTGGCCCGAAACCGATAAAGGAAAGCCGTGGACAGATGCGGAGCTAAGAGTAGTATTGTCCGACGCTCCGACAAAAGAGAACTGCGTAAAGCACGCCAAAGCCTTCGGCCGCGGCTACGGAGCCCTCGAACAAATATACCGCCGGGCCGCCACCACCGACCCCGAAATAAAACGCCTCCGCCCAAAGGACAAATTTATCGCGCAGATAAAACGCGTCTCCAAAGAACTCGGCTGGCGAGCTTAACTAAAAACTGATATGCCACTAAGTCCGAAATCTCGTGCTGTTCTTTCCCTTATTGCGGATGGGTTGAGCTATGCGCAGATCGTGGATGGGCATCCGGACATAACTTACAAGGATATCTTCGAAGCTGCGGAAGAGGCGTTGCGGCTCGACGGTTCTTCGAAGAGTTACCACGAGCGGATAAAAGAAATTAAGTCAAAATATTCGCGGGCGTATGAAAAATGGACGGACGAAGAGAAGCAAACATTGGAACTCTTGAATTCCTCCGGCAAATCCTTGACGGCGATCGCCGAGGAATTACAGCGGCAACCCGGGGCCATTAGCTCACAACTCGAAAAACAAGGATTGAGAAACAAAGGACAGTGAAAAAGGTCTCCGGAGCACTAATTTATTCGCCCACCGATCTTGTTGGTTACCTAGAGTCACCGTTTTCATCGTGGATGGACCGTTACCATCTTGAGCATTCGGGGGCACTTGTGCCAGACGAGCGTTCCGAGGATGCAGAGCTAATAATCAAAACCGGAGAGGCTCACGAGCAAGCAATATTGGAGCAGTTTCGCGGCACTATTGATGATCTGTGTGAGATATCCCGAAATGGCGATTCGGCGGTCGATGTGAGGGAGGTTCTCCGGCAGCGTCACTCGATCATTTATCAGGCGAAACTCGAATCAGGTAACTTTACTGGATACGCCGACTTTATCATCCTTGACGAATCCACGGATCGGTATCAGATCTGGGACACGAAACTTGCTAGGTCGCCGAAGCCATATTTCGCAATTCAACTTTGCTGCTATTCAGAGCTGTTCTCCGAGATGACCGGGGAGCCGATCCCCGATAAATTCGGACTTATCCTCGGAGCGGATGCGCATGGGATATCTGAACGCATTGAGTTTAGGACCGAAGATTTCATCCATTACTACCGACATCTAAAGCAGTGCTTTCTTGAGATGCAAGATGCATTTGATGGGGATTTTGATCGTCGTCCAATCCCTGACCCGAGGGCGGACCATGGAAGATGGCAGACGCATGCTGACCGCTACCTCGATGAGAGGGACCATCTGGTACGTGTTGCTGGTATTTCGACTGGCCAGATCAAGAAACTCACTGAGGCGGATATCGGAACGCTGACTGCTCTCGCAGAAACGACGGTCACCTCAATTCCAAAGATGCCGGCCTCGACGCTCGACAAGCTTGTTCATCAAGCTCGACTACAGAAAGAAACGCGCGAACTTCGAAAGGCGGATAAGGACGCCAAAGCCAAGTTCGACATACTCCCGTCGATCGACGATATCGGTCGCCCCGTTGGCCTCGGCGCGATTCCGGAGGTGAACCCGGGTGATGTCTATTTCGATATGGAGGGCTTTCCTCTCATTCCCGGCGGTTTGGAATACCTGTTTGGCAATACGACCGTGAGCGATGAAACGGGCGAGTATGAATTTACGGATTTCTGGGCTCATGACCGTACAGGTGAAAAGCTTGCATTCGAGAACTTCATCGATTGGGTATATGACCGTTGGCTGAAGAATCCGGGAATGCACATCTACCACTACGCTCCTTATGAGGTCACAGCCGTCCGGCGGCTAAGTACGTTTCATGACACCCGGCAGGACGAGGTCGATGAGCTGCTGCGGCATGAAGTGTTCGTAGATCTTTATAAGATCGTGCGACAGGGACTGAAGATCGGCGAGGACAGCTACTCACTTAAGAAGGTTGAGAAGATCTACTTTGCCCAAGGTCGCGTGGGTGAGGTAACGATGTCGATCGGGTCAGTTGTTCACTACGCACGTTGGATGGAGAGCGGAGAATCGGGTGAATGGGAGAGCAGTCCGATCCTTAAGGAGATTCGCGACTACAATAAGGACGACTGTGATTCAACGGCGGAACTTGCCCGCTGGCTGAGGCAGTTGGCCGCCCAAAATGGTATTCCACCATCAACTGATCCTTCGGCTCTTCGGTCCGCTGATCAATCCGACATTAAAGAGCCTGATGAAAGAACTGCTGCACGGCTAGAGATTGCTCGTAAACTTCGAGAAAGGAAAGACGGCCTCTCCATGGTGTTAGCAGACTTGGTGGACTTTCATCGACGGGAGGGCAAACCGGTTTGGTGGAAATTCTTTGACCGATGTTCCTCAGAGTCCGAAGTCCTTCGAGACGATAACGGATGCATTGCCGATGTTGAGGCTGTCGGAGAGCCTGTACCCGAGAAGCAGTCGCTCGTTCAGGAATACCGGTTTGACCCTAACCAAGAATGCAAGTTGTCAGCCGGCGACAAGAAGAAGGTCGTTTTTTCTCATGCAAAAGAGACGAGGGTCAATCTCGTTTCGCTCGACCTCGCAAACGGGTCGCTTCATCTGAAGGCGGGGAAGAAAGTGCTTGGAGCCTTTGGCGGCGAATTTCCTTCGCATGGTTCGCTGGTGCCTGATGAGTATGTTAGTCCGGATCCTATCCCCGATGCGTTGGCGCGCGTCGCCGAATCACAACTCAAGAATACTTTGAACGCCGCGGCTTCTTCTCTTATGCAGCGCAAGGCTCCAGCAGGACTTCCCGCACGCGAAGGCGAATCAACCACCGATCTTGCAATCAGAGTTGCTGGCGAGATGAACGGTGATTGTCTGGTTATTCAAGGCCCGCCAGGAACGGGCAAGACATATACCGCGGCGCACATGATCGCCGACCTGTTAGCGAAAGGCAAAAAGATTGGCATCACTTCGAACGGGCATAAAGCGATAATGAACCTCGTTAATGGCTGCGCTCGGGTGCTAAAGGATGAGGGTCAGCCGCTGATCGGAGTAAAGGCAGGCGGTAGCGACGATGAGCAAGTCTTTAAGGACAATATTGGATTTCTCTATGCGAAAGACGGAGCCGAGGGTTTCGCACTATACACCAACGGCATCATCGCCGGTACAGCATGGCTATTTTCGCGAGCCGATTGGGATCACGATCTCGATTACTTGTTTGTTGACGAAGCGGGGCAGGTTCCCCTTGCGAACGTCGTCGCGATGACCCGTTGTACAAAGAATCTGGTCCTACTAGGCGATCAGATGCAGCTCGAACAGCCGATCCAAGGGTCGCATCCCGGGGACGCAAGGCTCTCGGCTTTGCAGTATGCGTTGAAAGATGTAGATAAAAGCAGCGAGGACACAATTGAGTTTCACTCAGTTGTTCCGGATGATTTCGGCATCTTTCTGGGAGAATCTCGTCGTATGCATCCCGCGGTTTGTGACTTCATTTCCGAGAGTGTTTACGAAGGGCGTCTACATTCGCACCCCGATTGCGCAAACCAGGTGATAGATATTTTGAACGATCACGTTGCTGGATCAGGAGTCGTCTTTCAGGGAATCGAACACGACGGGAATATTCAAGAGAGTGAAGAAGAGGTTGATCAAGTAGTCGAAATCTACAACGAGCTTATCGGTCAAAAGTACACCGATAAGAATGGCCGAACCAAACCACTGGAGCTGTCGGACTTCCTCTTTATATCTCCTTACAATGCGCAGGTTAGGTCCCTGGAACAAAGGCTTCCGGCTGGCGCGCGGGTCGGGAGTGTTGATAAGTTTCAGGGACAAGAGGCTCCCGTTTGTATTCTTTCCTTGTGCTCCAGCTTCGGTGAGTACGGTTCTCGGGGTATCGGATTTATTCTCAATCAAAACCGAATTAATGTCGCGATCTCACGAGCGCAGTGCACAGCGGTTGTTGTAGCTGACCCGCGAATCGCCACTACGTCGCCCAGTTCAATCGACACCATGAAGCTCCTCAATCTTTTCTGCAAGCTTTTGCCGTTCGGAAATGCCGATTCGGTCAAATGATGTTTTTTGGGATCTGGCAACGAGGCCATCAGGGGAATGAAGCACATACTTTACAGTGTTGCGAGAAGCGAAATCGGCGAACTGGTACACGCTGTCGACGCAGAAAAGGGTGGCGTCTTCTTTTGCGGCTTTTGTAAAGATCCGCTTGTCCTCAAGAAGAGTGGGAATACCGGAAGGGGCAGCAAACGTCCGCATTTTGCCCACAAATCTCTTGATCCGAACTGCAGTCCTGAATCCGCCCTTCATTTTGAATTCAAGACAATACTTGTCAACGAGATAAAGCAGCGGCTTGACCGACATAGTGAATTTGCGATCACTTGGAAATGCATCTATTGCTACCAAGAGCATTCAGGGGATCTCATCAAGAAGGCTCGTCGCGTGGCTCTCGAACATTCTCTTACCATTTGCCGCCCGGACATCTCTCTATTTGATGAAGATGGCCGTGTGTACGCTGTTATCGAGGTTGTCGTAACACACGCTCCGGACGACGCTGCGAAAGACTATTACAGAAAGAGCGGGATCACGCTTGTCGAACTTCATCTCGATTCCGATGAGGTCTTGAAAGACGTTTCTACAAAACTTACTAGCGCAGATCATGTCCAGCTTTGTCCGGATCGAAAACGCTGTGGTGAATGCGGACACTTTCAAGATCCGATCGAGATGAAATTGATCGAAGCCCCCTGTTACGGTTGCAACTCAAAAATGAAAGTCGCCTATATCGAAGGCGATCATCGTCGGGGATCACACATTGGACCTGATCAATTTACGCAAGACGAGCTCGCGACCGCTCGCGATCAGGGAGCCATCATCAAATGGCAATATAGTAAGACAATAAACGCAAAGTATTGGGCCACAACTTGCGACCGATGCTCGAAGTTTATTGGTCGAAATCTCCTGTTTACCGAATATATCGCCCCGGCCACATCTGAGAGCATAGAGATCGCCCCAGTTCGGTTAGGAGATTTCTGTAGTTATTGCGAAATTCGATGACCATACGCAAGGAAGAGTTGGTAAAACGATGTGTCGAGGCTACAGCGAGACATTCCGTCCAAGACTAAACCCAGTCAGATATTCGTCAACCGAATATAAAGGCCGGTGGTGGGATGAGATCGACATAGCTGCGTACAATGCGGTCTGGGGAGGGAGACAGCGGCGGCCCGCCTTACCAAACACCTCAAGCCTCAGAACGTGACGATCTACGCCGATTCCAACCTTACACGACTCCAAGCCCGTTATGGACTTGTCCGGGATGATGGCGGTAACGTCGATATCCTTCGAAGATTTTGGACCTCCGGTGAACTAAACGACTGCGCTCCGTCACTGGTGGTCTATTCGGATCTCGTCGCCACCGCAGATGGGCGAAATCTGGAAGCCGCCCAAATGATACATGACAAGTATATTGCCCCCTTACGGGAGCAGCCGCCTGAGCTTCTAGTCGAAATATTTACGCTCCCGGAAGACTTACTATTGGCCGTCCCACGGACTTACGATTAGCCGCACCCTAGACTTACGATTAGCCGTAGCCTGGGATTGCAATCAGCCGTTACCTTGACTTACAATTAGCCGTAGATGGTTGACGGCGTGACATATCCAAGATTTGCAACGAAAAAGCTAGCTGATGCCCTGAGTGACTCGCCGGCAGTGTTGCTACACGGCCCGAGGCAGTGCGGAAAGAGCACGCTTGCACAGGCGGTCGGCGAACCGCTTGGATTTACTTATCTGACGTTTGATGACAATAACTTGCTGGAAGCCGCAAAAGCGGATCCTCAAGGATTTGTTGGGGATCTACCCGAGCGAACGATACTTGACGAGATCCAACATGTGCCGGAACTATTTAGGAGTATTAAGTCTGCAATAGACCGCAACCGTCAGCCGGGGCGATTTCTGCTTACAGGCTCTGCGAATGTTTTTCTCGTTCCAGCCTTGGGCGAATCGCTTTCCGGAAGAATGGAGATCGTCCGGCTTCACCCGTTGGCTCAAAGTGAGATCGCCATGACGCAGTCCAATTTTCTGGACAAGATCTTTAACGAAAAGACAGGGATCAAAAAAACTGAGCGCCTCGGTAAGGAACTGGCCGATCGTATGACCATTGGTGGATACCCACCCGCGGTCGAGCGCAAAACCGAGACACGTCGCGCCACGTGGTATCGCGATTACGTCGAAACACAGATCCGAAAGGACGTTCGAGATCTGGCGAAGATAACTTCGTTTGAGATATTGCCTAGGCTCTTGTCGTATGCGGCCACTCAGACCGCACACCTATTGAATGTCACAGAACTCGCCGGTCCATTTCAGGTAACCAGGCCAACCATTCGTGATTACCTGACGCTGCTAGAGAACATATTCTTGCTCGATGAGCTGCAGCCGTGGCATACGAACCGGATCAAGCGACTGGTAAAAACTCCGAAACTGCATATCAACGATACGGGAGTCGCTTGCTCTCTACTTGGAATGAAGTCGGATTCGCTTTATGCAGACCGAGCCATATACGGCCAAATGCTTGAGACGTTCGTATATCAGGAGCTTCGGCGCGAGTCGTCCTGGCATGAAGATGAATTCAAGTTTTATCACTATCGAACCCGCGATCAAAAAGAGGTCGACATCGTGATCGAACGAGGTGCTAGACAACTTGTGGGAGTTGAGGTCAAAGCATCTTCGACAGTTAAGAGTACGGATTTCGCCGGACTCCGGCAGCTAAAAACCTATGCCGGTAGTAAATTCGAGAAAGGCATTGTCCTCTACGACGGTGACACGAGTCTCAGTTTTGGAGATGACATGTACGCCATTCCGATCCGGTTCATTTGGGAAGGCTTGTAGAAGGGGATGATTGAATCGCTTTGAAGGAAGGTGTATAGTGATGGCCAATTCGGCAAACGTAGTTACTGATTGCTGACGCCAGCCTTTCGGAGCAACCCGCTCAAAATATATTCCAAGAATCCACCCGAAAATTGTGTCATGGATTGTGACATAACCCCTCGAAATTCGACTGATTTTCATCATTTAGCACGGGTTGGCATGGTGTGGGCGAAGTGGGCGTAAACATTGGGAATAAAGAAGATTGGTGGTGTTCTAAGGTGGTAGAAAACAGAATATTTTGGCTTCTGTTAACCGAAGAGTTGTAAGTTCGAGTCTTACCTGCGGAGCCAATTTAATCCATAAGTGCGGGAGCTGAAAAGCTCCCGTTTTGCGTTTTGTGACATGGATTGTGCCATGACTTCGATGTCTCAATAATTTGTGACAGATCGGGAGTGTTTCGGATTCTAGGTATGAAATCTTAATCAGCCTTCATAAAGCAAAGGTTTGCTGGATGTACGGGACAGAAGCAAGGCTAACTCTTTGTGTTGGGCTTTTTGAAGAATCGGATCAGTATTTAAAGGCCAATTACGAATTGCGGCGTGGCGGTCAGGCGGCTCATCGGCGATCACTTCTAACTGATATCTTCTCACATCACGAGCCTTAAAAAATGCCGCTCCGTGGAGAGTGCGTGCACCAGCGGCTGTCAGACCAATTTCCCAAAGACGCTTGGCAGGTTTTCGGCTGTGGCGAGAAACCGAAGTTTCATTACCATTAGGACTCGGTAGGAAAGCTGACGGTTTTACAATACTGCTGTTGTAATGGCCGCTCGAAGTAAGGAATCTGACAAGATCCTCATTGTCGTCAATCTGTTCAGGCAGCCCTGAGGGAAGGTTTGGCATACTTTACAAGCGGATGTATTTCTGAAAAAAATCGCGTCGGTGTATTTACGCCGTCGAAATTTACAACAGCGTGTCCCCTCTCTGTTCCGTCTAACCACGCAAAGGCCAAGCGGTTGCTTTCTCCTACACTCAAAGAAACCATTCGATTCTTAGAAACGATCCAATCAAGGGAAATCGCTCCATCAGGTTCTGCCGATACTTCCGGCATTGGAAAGTCGTCGGGCAGGGAGCGGATAAATTCCTCGGCGTTCCAAACCGTCAGGGAATCAAGGGCCAAAGAATCATTTCCATCCCAATCATTTTCAGCACATTCTTTTGCCAACTCCTGTATGGCCGAAATTGTTTTGGCTTTTTCCCCGAACAGCGATTGCGATCGTTCTCTGGATTCCAACAATTCAGCAACAGCATTTTTTGTCGATTGAGCTGCTGATGAAATGGCAGTGTTGCTCCGTCCGTAGCCGTATAAAGATAAGGCCGAATATCCGAGACCGAGACTTAGCGCTATTGAAATAGGTTCAGGCATTTTTCTGTTAAAGTCTTTACGAAAATGTGATTGTTAAGTTCTCGAAGTCCAATTATCATTTTTCGTATCCGAGCCCAATCGACATTTCCCGTTTCCGTTGCGACCACACCATTATCGAAAATTATTGGCAAGTTGTCATTCTCTGCGGGTTGGACCGTGAGAACACTATTTATTTGATATCCACTTTCACGGTCAATCGCCGAATATTGATCCAAAAATCCGGTCAAGGTTAGCCTTTCCGGATCGGCCAAACGCGGACCGTTCAAGATATATTCATCAAGATTCACATTTCCGCCGCTCCATGGTAGCAGAATACGGTTTATGTAACGCAGTCTGACAGACTTGACCTGCACAGGCTTGGCGATTTTAGCGTATTGAAGCCACCTTTTCTTTATCTGTGGTAAATAGTCTTGAAGACTTGTATATGGTGCAAGGCGATTAAAAGAAAATCCTTGAGATCTATACTGAACGATTTGTTTTTCATCTGGACTTAGAAATTGAAAGTCTTGAAGCCCGCCTTCAACGGAGTATTTTACCTTTTTGTCGGGCGTTGCTTCCACCTTATGGTCCTGAAAGAATATGGGCCGTAGTTTTGGATAATCCCGAGCCAAGGCCTTTCTTGCCGCTTTCTCAATTTCCTTAATATTGAACGCTGGCTGCAACTCACAATCGATATCTAAAACTGTCTCGATTATTGGGGGATTCTTCAGTTTAGGGACCTGTAGCATCGTTTTATTGAGTTTATCATGAACGTCCAAATTTGAACTGTTACCTACCGTGCTAGTTGTAAGGCATCGACAGGTTCTTGCTGAGGATACTGAGAGCTTGTCTGAATGGCAGTTTCGGACTAAGGGATTGAATAGGGTTCGAGAGCGGCGGCGGCTTCGTTGAGAGCTTTTCGGCGGATGTGGCTGTAGGTTTTCATCATCTGCGGATCGACGTGGCCGACCTGGGCTTGGATTACCCAGTCCGGGAGTCCTTTCTCTGCAAGCGTCGTGATCGCTGTGTGGCGGCCGTCGTGGAATCGAACGCCTTTCAACCCAGCTGCCTTTATAATCGACCGCCATGCCGGGGCACCGGAGTCGTGTTTGGGTTGTCGTTTATCGCAGGGAGGCGTTCAGCCTCTCGAGAGCGGCGGAGCCGGGTGAAAGGTCTTCTTTTGTCAAAGCATTAAGCGGTCGGTCGGTGGTATTGAGAAGCTCGTGCAGATCTACGGAGTTTTCGTTCACGTAGAGCAGCCCGGTGAGGATCTCGCCGCGGCGTTTTGCCTGACGCACGGCGTTGGTGGCGGAAAGGCGGTCATACGGGTCCCAATCTTTTTCCAGTTTATTGAGGCGAATGACGGAGCCGTCGTGCATCGTGAGGTCTTGGACGGAACCGGCTTCGTAGCTTGTGGTGATCTCGCGCATCATGGGCACAAAGTCCATGGTTGCCGTCGCCGCCACGTGTTCGCGAACGTAATCGTAAGACTTGGTCGAGCCCGTGTTGTTGTTAAAGGTGACGCAAGGCGAGATGACGTTCAGGAACGCAAAGCCGTTGTGATGCATGGCGGCCTTGAGCAAAGGCGTCAATTGTTCCTTATCCCCTGAAAAGCTCTGTGCGACGAATGTCGCGCCCAGTTCGATGGCCAAACTCGCAAGGTCGATCGCGGCAAAGAGGTTCTCGTGTCCGGTCTTGTTCTTCGAGCCGGCGTCGGCGGTTGCGCTGTCCTGGCCCTTGGTCAGGCCGTAGCAGCCATTGTTCATCACCAGATAGACCATTTTAAGATTCCGCCTGACGACGTGGACGAACTGCCCCATCCCGATCGATGCCGTGTCGCCGTCGCCTGAGACGCCAAAATAGATCAGATCGCGGTTAGCAAGATTGGCACCCGTCGCAACCGACGGCATCCGCCCGTGCACCGAATTGAACCCGTGCGAATTCGACAAAAAGTAGGCCGGCGATTTCGAAGAGCAGCCGATGCCCGAGAGCTTTGCCACCCTGTGCGGCTCGATGTTCATCTCCCAACACGCCTGCACGATCGCCGCGTTGATCGAATCGTGCCCGCACCCCGCACATAGCGTCGAAAGCGAGCCCTCATAATAATCGACCGTGTACCCAAGGTCGTTTTTCGGCAATGCCGGATGTCTGAATGTTGATCTTACGTATGTCATAAACGGAACGCCGATGCCCTCGTCTGCAAACAAATTATGGCTTTGGAATACCCAAATCCTTACAAATCTTCAATATCAACTTGTCATTGATCTCAGTGTGTCGCGGAACTGCGGAGCGGCGGTTCTGCGATGGATTATGCCACCAAGAGTGACTGCTGCCTTCGCGAAACAATTCGCATCCGTGTTTCGTAAGATGCCTGATCAACTCACGACGCTTCATGCAGCGATCAAAGCTTCCTCAAAACCAGCACCAGCCATGCGACGCGCATCTTCACGATTAAACTCTAACGCTTCGTTCAAGGTCACACGCAGGCTTTCCATCAATGCTTCACGGGTGGCCTCCTGACAATTGACGCCGGGCACTTCCTCGATCCAACCGATCCACCAATCTCCGTCTTGTTTCACCACCGCCGTGTAGTTATTTTTCATCACTGGATTATTTTAGCATGCCGCTTAATCCGCACTCTGAAATCCAAAATCCAAAATCGAGGGGCCGTGTACCCAAGTCGTTTCTCTTCGGCAATGTCGGATGTTGAAATGTTGATCTGACGTAGGTCATAGAATGTTCGTGTTACGTAAGGTATTTATTGAATTCCCACCAGTAGTTATCACCATCGTTTGTATCCAAAGATCGTCGAAGCCGCTGGTTTTTACTGCATCTATCAACGAGACCACTTCGCCGTACTTTGCTGTTGCGGGCGCAATGATTACCGCCTCGATCCTGCTTCATTGTTGGCCGTAAATTGCCATACCGCAGCCGCTGACAGAATGACGAGCAGCAGGCAGCGAACGGCAAAACGCCGGATTACAAATCGCCCTAAATGGAAGTCGGTTCTCACGTCTTTTCGAAGCTTGCTTTTATCTGCCTGTAGATATTATCCGCCGTGATCGGCATGCCGTCGTAGTTGAGGACGGAGACAAGCTTTGACGCATCGACTCCGAGTTCGATCATCATCAGGCTGCGGAATTGGGCGTCGCGGTTCTGTTCGATCACGAAAAGGCGTTCGTGAGAGCTGACGAATTCGCGGAATGCGCTGCCAAAGGGAAACGCACGCGGACGCATCGCATCAAGCAAAACGCCGTCACCGGCGAGCATTTCGATCGCCTCTTCGGCGGCATAGGTCGAAGTGCCGAAAAAGATCATTCCGTCAGTGTGTCCGGTGACGACCGCTCCGGGTTCCGATTCGTGAGACATGCCCGGGCCGAAGAAGACCGGCGGCGGGACGAGCTCTTTTGCGGTGTCCCATTTACGGGCGAGCCTGTCGACATTGCGGCGGTACGCCTCGCCATCTTCGGTATAGGCCGCGTATTCGTCGCGCGATGATCCGCGCGTTACAAAGGCGCCGTATGTCGTATGCGTGCCGGGAATCGTCCGGTACGGAATGCCGTCATCGTCGATATCTAGATAGCGCCCGAACTTGCCGCAAAACTGCTGCAGCGGCTCACCCGCGGTCTCATCGCTGCCGTCGCGGCCAGGGAGGCCGGGAGTCGAGGTCCGACGCCCGTCACCGTTGCCCTTCATCGACCCGGCAGTTATTGCCTCGAGTTGGGCCGATGTCAGCACCTTGCCGCGGTCGTACGCCCGCGAATCGTCCCACGTGAGCGGCTGGGTGACGTGATCGTTCATACCGAGGTCGAGGTCCGTCATCACGATCACCGGCGTCTGCAGACGTTCGGTCAGGTCAAAGGCGGCAGCCGTCATCTCAAAACACTCTTTCGGCGACGCGGGGAAAAGCAAAGGGTGCTTTGTATCGCCGTGCGATGCATAGGCGGCGAGCAGAATGTCCGACTGCTGCGTCCGCGTCGGCATCCCCGTCGAAGGGCCGGTACGCTGAACATCTATAAGCACGGTCGGCACTTCGGCAAAATAGCCCAGGCCGAGAAACTCGTTCATCAGCGAGACGCCCGGGCCGCTCGTGGCTGTAAATGCACGGGCGCCGTTCCACATCGCTCCCATTACCATCCCGATCGCGGCGAGTTCGTCCTCCGCCTGTACGATCGCGTAGTTGTTCTTTCCGGTTTCGGCATCTACGCGGTACTTAGAACAGTATTTCGCAAAGGCGTCGACCACCGAGGTCGAGGGCGTGATCGGGTACCACGCCGCGATCGTCGCACCGGCATAGATCGCCCCAAGAGCGCAGGCCGAATTGCCGCTATAAAGTATCTTGTCCCCGAGAAGGTCGCGACGCTCAACACGAAGCGAGAAGGGATATTCGAAGTGCTCCTTGACGTAGCCGACGCCGAGCTGCAGCGCCCTGATGTTCGGCTCGATCAGTTTCTCCTTGCCTTTGAATTGTTCGGCGATAAGGCCCTCGAGCATCGAGAATTCGATATCGAAGAGCGTCGCAAGAGCGCCGATATAGACAATGTTCTTGAAAAGCTGCCGCTGGCGGGCATCGGTGTACTCCGCATTGCACAGGGCGGTCATCGGGATGCCGATGTGGGCGATGTCCGTACGGTCGTAAGCGGGCGCGAGCGGCTTTGTGTTGTCATAAACGAAATATCCGCCGGCCCTTACATCCGCGTAGTCTTTCTTCATCGACTGCGGATTGACGGCAACCATCACATCCACGCCCTCGCGGCGGCCGAGGTAGCCCTTCTCGCTCACCCGCACCTCATACCACGTCGGCAGGCCCTGAATGTTCGACGGAAAGATGTTCTTCGGCGTAACGGGTACGCCCATACGAAAAACCGCCTTGGTAAACAAAGCATTAGCCGACGCCGACCCGGTGCCGTTAACATTCGCAAAGCGAACCACAAAATCGTTTATCTTGGTGTTGTTATTTAAACTCATCGTATCTCTAACTGGAAGCAGAGCGCATCGATGATGGCGTTCCGGGCCCGAAGACCGTCGAGGTGGCCGATCCGTTTGATCAGCCTCTGCTTATCTATTGTGCGAATTTGAAAGCAAAGAACGATCGACTCGTTCGGAATGTTGGCGTCTCCCGCCGCAAGGAGTGCTTCGTTCGGGTAGACTCGGCGGCCGGGTTTTCGCGAGGTGATAGGAAGGATGTTCACCACTGGCAATCGTTCGTTGATCGCGGTATGGCTAATGACGATGACGGGTCTCGTCTTTCCCTGCTCCGAACCAATGGTCGGATCAAGACTGGCAAGCCAGACGTTCCAACGTTCGACCGTCAACGATTCACCTCTTCAAGATCGACATGCCGAAAGTCTTCGCTAATCTCGTCAAGGTCGGATAAGAATAGTGGATCCGACATCGCAGCATCCATCTCAGCCAACCTTTCGTTTCCGTGCATAGCATTCTCGAAGAGCACAATAACTTCAGCAGTCTGATTCGGAATTGCACTTTGTGGCAGTTCTATCAGGACAGTTCTGTCTATCGAGACCCATACATTTTTCTTTAGTACTTCCATTGAACGATTCTAGCAGAACGACACAAGCCCATCGAGGTCTTGCCGCTTCGAACAAACCGCCGAAGAATATCCGTTCCGCCGTTTCGAGTCTCCCCCAGGGTCTTGTCGTCCGCACCAACAACAGACGGCGTGCCAAAGTCGAGCTCATTCGCTATTCCGCAGTTCGGAGTATTTTCTCCATCTTCTTGCCTTTTGCGAGTTCGTCGATCAGTTTATCCAGATACCGTATCTTTTGCATCAGCGGGTCTTCGATATTCTCAACACGGATGCCGCAGATGACTCCGGTGATCAGCGAAGCGTTCGGGTTCATCTTCGGAGCTTCGTCAAAGAATTCCCGAAACGTCTTTTTCTTATCGATCACCTTCTTCAGGCCCGCCGGCGTGTAGTCCGTCAGCCACCTGATCACCTCGTGCAGCTCATCCACCGTCCGCCCCTTCGTCTCGACCTTTTTCACATAATGCGGATAGACGCCGGCAAAACTCATCGCAAAAACTCTTTCATTTGTCATTGATCCTAAACCCGCTCCCGTTGCAAATCATATGGCTGCCCGTCCTTAAGTACGCCGGTGAGAACCAACAGGATCAACAAGATGGCGAAACTAATGACGAATGTGGCGACCTCATTTAACGCTCCAATATATCCCGTTAAATGGTCGGTCAGATCGTAATTGCCCAAGATTCCGTCGATCATTTGATTTACAAGTAAAAACGATGCGCCCAACAAGATCGGCCAACCACTTCTGCGATTCTTCACAAAAAAGAGAATCCCTACGATAAAACAAACTACGAGGCCCGTAAGGGCCGCCGTCCCGAATCTATAGAAGGTTTCCGGACCCTCGATCTTGTATTGAGGAACCCAAGCAAGCAACGAGAAAAACATGGCGATTCCCATGAACAGCAACGTCGTACTTAATAGAAAGGCTCCGTGTAATGCCCGCTTCTTTCTAAACACAAATGCCATGAGGATCAAGAAACCCAGCTCCAGCGTTCCCATCACATTTTGCACCAGCAGCATATCGCCTTGGCCAGAAACGACACCCTTATTGGCCGAGTGGACGGACATTACTGCTGTAGACGCAAACAACAACGGGCCGAGAAACAAGATCGAGAGCCCAACCGTCTTGTGACTCAGAAAGCCTTTCTTCCCTATCATACCTAGCTGAAGGAGCAACAACCCGAGCCACAAAAACACCGTGACCACATGCAGAAAATGGTAAGCCGTGGGCCGAGCCTCAGCCCCAAAAAAGATCTTCCAGAACCCCGCGACACTCACGACGACCACAACGCCAATGAGCAAGTACTCGAATTTGTAAATCCTCAGAGTACTCATCTTCGTCCGCTCAGCGATTCTTTAACTCCGCCCTTCGTCCGCCCCTTCTTCTCGGCCTTCGCCACATAATGCGGATAAACCCCCGCAAAACTCATCGCAAAAACTCTTTCGTTCCTGTCAGAACCGGGAGCGGTAGCGACTGGGTTCTTCTTCTCATTCATATTCACGCATCTATATCACCACCATTCATACTTGGAAAATTCCGCTCCTTGCCTTTCAGAACCGCGAGCGGTAGCGACTGGGTTCGTTACCACCAATCATATTTCGACAAGTCCTCTCCTTGCCGATTTATTACGTAATCGCATGCTTCCCAAACACTTCTTTCATTCCACAAATTTCGACGGCTTCCTTTGTCTGCCCATGGCGAATGGTCGTAAGGCCAGAGCCCATCCTCTCGAAGTTGGCGTGTCGCGTTCGCCTTTAATGCACTCAGCGCAATGCGGGAACTTTCGCCGCCTATCGCCGCAACCAAATGGCCGTGGTTAGTTCTGATATTGATAGCGTTCAGATGCCAACGACGCTTCTCGCACGTATCGCGAATAGCCATTTCAACCGAACGTCGCATCGCACCATCTAATCGAACCGGCTGATGAAGTAATTTGGTTTCGTTGTACTTGCGCCAATGCGAATTTGCCGCGATCCGCGGTGCGCCGTAGGTGTTATGGTGTCGATCTACACTTGTTCGCCCATCGCCGTGCAGCCACGTCCCGTAGCATCGGATAGTAAAGAAAACGGCCAACGGGATGTCGGTGTCATTCCACATTCGTTAACACTCAGCGCACAAGAACCCGGTCGCTACCGCTCCCGGTTCTGACCATTTCCATTCCTTTGGATCTGGACGAGATTGCCGGCGCCGCGTGGGCCGTATTTGACCTCGCCGGCTTTGGTGACGTTGTACCAGAATTTTTGCATGTCCCAGGCGGCGGTGGGGCAGCGCTCGGCACAGAGGCCGCAATGGAGGCAGACGTCCTCATCCTTGACCATAACGCGGGCGGTTTGCGGCACGGGCTCCGAGACATAGAGGTCCTGGGTCAGGTTCAACGCCGGAACTTTTAGGTGCTTTCTCAGCTCCGGTTCATCTTCATTTGCCGTGAAGGTGATGCAGCTTGTCGGGCAGATATCGACACACGCATCGCACTCGATGCACTTGGGGGCGTAGAAGACCGTCTGAACATCGCAGTTCAGGCATCGCTGTGCCTCTTCGTATCCGGTGAGCGGATCGAACCCGAGTTCGACCTCTTTCTTGCGGTCCCTCAATGTGAACTCTTTCGGAGCCTGCGGTACGGCGTATCTAGGGTCGTGATCGATCTCGCTGTCGTACGCCCATTCGTGAATGCCCATCTTCTGCGAGACGAGATTGACCATCGGCGGCAGGCGATTTGTGAGCAGATTCTTCCCATTGCAAAGCAGGTCGATCGAGACGGCCGCCTGATGTCCATGTGCGACCGCGGTTATGACGTTCTCCGGGCCAAAGGCAGCATCGCCGCCAAAAAAGACTCGAGGGTGCGTCGATTGAAACGTCGTCTTATCGACCACCGGCATTTCCCATTTATCAAAGTCGATACCGAGGTTTCGCTCGATCCACGGGAAGGCATTCTCCTGGCCGACCGCGATCAGGACGTCGTCCGCGGGATAGAAGGCCTCCGGTTCGCCGGTCGGGACTAAGGTTCTCTTTCCGTTTTCATCGTATTTTGCTTCTACTTTCTCGAAGGTCATTCCCACCAGTCGGAACCCGGTCGCTATCGTTCCCGGTTCTGACCCGTTGCCCTCAACTTTCTCGACGACGAAGGATTTGGGGACGTGGTTGTCGATGATCGGGATATCCTCGTGCTGTGCGTCCTCTTTTTCCCACGGGCTCGCCTTCATCGTCGCGAATGGCGAACGCACGATCACCTTTACGTCCTCGCCGCCGAGCCGCCGGGCCGTGCGGCAGCAATCCATCGCCGTGTTTCCGCCGCCGAGCACGATCACTCGTTTGCCGATCTTGTCCGTGTGTTCAAAGGCTACGCTGCCGAGCCAATTGATGCCGATGTGAATGTTCGCGTCGCCTTCCTGACGGCCCGGAAGGTCCGGCAGGTCGCGGCCTCGCGGTGCTCCCGTACCGACAAAAATGGCGTCGTAATCCTGTTCGAGCATCTCTTTCATGCTCGAAACGTAGTGCTTGAAATGCGTATGTATGCCGAGGTCGAGGATGTAATCGACCTCTTCCTCGAGCACTCGTTCGGGAAGGCGAAAGGCCGGGATCTGCGAACGCATGAACCCGCCGCCTTTTATCTGCTCGTCAAAGAGATGTATCTCATAGCCGAGCGGGGCGAGGTCGCGGGCGACCGTCAACGACGCCGGACCGCCGCCGATCAAAGCGATCTTCTTGCCGTTCGGTTTGAACGGCGCCTGCGGCATCAGGTGTTTTACCTCGTCCTTGTTGTCGGCCGCCACGCGCTTCAGACGGCAGATCGCGACCGGCTCTTCTTCCACGCGGCCCCGCCGACATGCGGGTTCGCATGGGCGGTCACAGGTGCGGCCAAGTATGCCGGGAAACACATTAGAGTCCCAGTTGATCATGTACGCGCCGGTGTAATCACCCGCCGCGATCAACCTTATATACTCAGGCACCGGCGTATGCGCCGGACACGCATATTGGCAATCGACAACTTTGTGAAAATATTCCGGATCGGCAATGTCGGTAGGTTTCAATTTATTTACCTTCCCAAGGTCAGTAGTCGCTATTTCATCAACAAAATGATAGTTGATGTTGGCGGCGTTTGCTAGGGAAATCGGGGATGCCCCGGCGAACGCGCTAACGAACGGCGGTTTCTGCAACTTTCTGCAGCGGTGTTACGTCCTATCACCAGCAAGACATCTATGAGATATAAAGAAACACGGTTTACCCCGCCCTATCCCAATTTCAGAACGGATTGTCACGGGAGTGCGCGGGTTGCATAAGTTTCGGTCTAAAATCAATCCACGTATCTTATACACCGGACCCGGGATTTGGCAGATTTTTGGAGGACGTTCAAGATGAAGAATTTGGCGATGTTTGTACTTTGTCTGTCGCTAGCGGCCGCATCGATCGTCCTTGGCCAAACGGGTGCCCGGCGTCAGCCCTCGATCAAGGGCGGTGCCGCAAAACCTGCGGCTGCGAAAAAGGCGCCGGCGATAAAGAAAACGAAGACCGGTGCCGAAGAGCCTTCGTCGGGTCCGCCGCCTCCTCCGCCCACGGTGAGCGATGAAGAGATCCTGATCGACACAAACCTCGTCACGACGCCGGTGACGGTCCTCGACCGCGACGGCCGTTTCATCCCCGGGCTTCAGAAAAAGGATTTCAAGATCTTTGAGGACGGCGTACCCCAACGCGTCACGCATTTTCTTTCCGAGGAACAGCCATTCACCGTCATCCTGATGATCGACATCAGCCCGTCGACGCGTTACAGCATCGACGATATCCGCTATGCCGCCGTGACATTTGTTAATCAGCTCCGGCCGGAAGATAAGGTAATGGTCGTGAACTTTGACCGTCAGGTGCGAGTAATGACCGAGCCGACCAATGATAAAAAGGCGCTCTTTACCGCCATTTACAGATCTCAGTTCGGCAGCGGCACCAGTCTCTACGAAGCAGTGGATGCGGCGATCAATATGGATTTTGTCCGAAGCCCGGGCCGCAAGGCCGTCGTGATCTTCACGGACGGCGTCGATACAACGTCGCGGCAGGCGACCTACGAGAGCACGGTCTCGGCGGTCGAAGAGGTCGATGCACTGGTTTATCCCATCCGCTACAACACGCAGGTGAAGACCGATCAGGCCACACAGGGCACGGCGCCAAGGGATCTGCCCGCCAACCTGCTCGCACAGCTCGGCCGCGGCCAGACCGACATCGAATACGAAACGGGCCGCAGATATCTGAACACGATCGCCGAGAACAGCGGCGGCAGGATATTCGATGCCGAGTCGATCGCCAACCTCGAATCTGCCTTCAAGGGCGTCGCGGATGAACTTCGCCAGCAGTATGCCGTGGGCTATTACCCCGACGACACAGGCAAACCCGGAGACCGCAAGAAGATAAAGATAGAGGTGATCGGCCGCCCCAAGGCCGTCGTACGTTCAAAGACGACTTACGTTATCAAGGGCGAACCGCCTCCGGGCCCTGTCTCCGGACAGTCGGGCAACTGACATTCAGGATCATTTATTTTTTTTGAAGCGGGCGAAGAATGTATCCTTTTAGGATGCTGATTCGCCTGATGCTCTTTTTGATGGTCTCGGCCGCCGCGGTGAATGCCCAGAATTTTATCAGGGTCAAAGAACATCAGTTCGTTCGCGATGGCCTCCCGTACTATTTCGTCGGTACGAACTATTGGTACGGAAGCCTGCTCGGCCTTGATCGAGACAAGCGTCGGGGCGTCGGCCGCCTTCGCAGGGAACTTGACCTCTTGCGGGCCAACGGCATAACCAACCTGCGGCTTATGGCCGGTGCCGAAGGGAGCGGGCCGCTCAACGGAGTAGCTCGTGTCGGGCCGCCGCTTCAACCGCGGCAGGGGCAGTTCGACGAGGGCGTGCTGGACGGCCTCGACCTCGTGCTCGCCGAGATGTCGAAACGCGGCATGCACGCCGTCGTCTTCCTTTCTAATAACTGGGAATGGAGCGGCGGCTTTCAGCAGTATCTCATCTGGAACAAGGTCATCTCGGAGGATTGGCTCACCCGAAAGCCATCATGGGACGTGCTTCGCGACAATGTTGCGATGTTCTACTCGTGCGCCCCGTGCAAGACCGCATATCGGCGTCAGGCCGAAACCGTGCTCGCACGCCGGAACAAGATCAACGGGCGCCGATATGCCGATGACCCGACGATATTTGCATGGGAGATCGCCAATGAGCCGCGCCCGATGCGGCCCGCCGCAAATGCGGATTACAAGGATTGGATCGCCGCGACAGCCGCATCGATAAAGCGGGCCGCCCCGCGGCAGCTTGTCACCATAGGCCACGAAGGCTGGATCGGGAACGGATCGTTAAAGCTCTTTGAAGAGGTACATGCCGACCCGAACATCGATTATCTGACGATCCATATCTGGCCGAAGAACTGGGGATGGTTTGCCGAAGGCAAACTCGCCGACGAATATCATAATGCCGAATCGGAGACCGTAAAATACATCAACGAGAACCTTGCTGTTGCGGTCAAGCTCGACAAACCGATGGTCATAGAGGAATTTGGATTGCCGCGCGACGGCCAGTCTTTCGACCCAGCATCGACGACCACATACCGCGACCGCTATTTCGCGACAGTATTTTCATTCGTGCGTAAACATCCGAATATCGCCGGTGCAAATTTCTGGGCATTTGGCGGCACCGCACGTCCAAAGAAAGGCCAGCTATTCTGGAAAGCCGGCGACGAGCTCATGGGCGATCCGCCGATGGAAGAACAGGGCCTCAACTCGGTTTTCAGCTCAGACAAAACTACATTGAAGCTGATAAATACCGAGGCAAAACGAATCTCGGCCCGGTAGGTCACATAAGTTGACACACCCTTTCGCCTCTGTTAATTTTCAGCAAGTCCCAAAGATCTGCCCAAACAAACCGATGCTCGAATTATTTAGTCCGAGGAGTGTATTCCCCTATGTCCATAATGTCCTACAAAGAGTGGAAATCGCGAACGAGTGCCGCATTCAAGCCGCGAAGCAAAGAGTTGAAATATCTCGACGCATGCATCAAGGAGTACGACAGGAACCGCGGTTCCCGGCCGCATTTTGACACGATCGTCTGGGCCTATCAGGCCTGGGTCGCCACAAAAACGAACTCGGAACTATCGGTCCGTAATAAGAACGGGGCCGTTTCCGATCTGCTCGCCCAGATCGTGGCTTTTCGTGATGCCCATATGCCGTTCGCGCATCAGGGCGGCAGCCCGCTCCGGTCGAATGCACTCCTGCGCGACATTAAAGAAGGTGCAAAACTGCTCGGTGAGGGAAAACTGAAGCCGCAGGTAAAAGTGCATATTCCCGAGGCGGTCGTCGACTCCGGCAAAGGCAAGGGTTCGGTCGTGTGGGAAGACTTTGAGGCCAGTCAGCTCACCAAGGCCCGCAAGGGTTGGTCGGATGCGTTCGACGCCGCAAAGCTCGCCTACGAGTCGATGCTCTTCAAGATCGGCAACGACACGAATGAGCAGATCCGATTTCAGCGCTGGTTCGGCAACCCGACCCGCGAGGCGATCAACACCGTCCGCGAAGGGACACGGAAGATGTGGAAAACGTTCCAGACCAGCCCGGTCACGATCGTGCTGCATGAGGACATCATCCTCCATTACGTGCAGGACGGCAGCCCATTCGGCGAGATGGAGGAGGGCAGCTTTGGCGGCAAGGATGTCTATGGCTACGTCTGGAACCACAAGGCCGGCTCGGGATACCGCGTGATCATGGGCCAGTGGTTCCTTGCCGATCCCGATCCGATCGACGGCGCCGCCGAGACCGTCTATCACGAACTCTCACACAAGGTACTCGGAACCGTCGATCATATTTACGGAAAGATCCAGTCGCGCGGCCTGGCCGCCTCGCAGCAGCGATTGGCCCTCACCAACGCCGACAACTGGGCATGGTTCGCGATGAGTTTCCTAAAATACATCTAGCCCCCGGCGTCAACACATCCGCAAACAAAAGAAAGCCTCCGGAATCGCTTCCGGAGGCTTATCGGTACAAGGCGTGCAATCAAACACTAGAAGTCAAACCTTGCACCGAACCCATAAGCCAGCTAAAACTCAAATCGGATCGCGAACTGCAAAATGCGCGGACCGAAGTTAGACGTCGGCTGGATCTGGCCAAAGGTTGTTGAGTCAATATCAAAGACCGCGCTGTTGTCTGCAATAAAGAAGTTCGTGCGATTGAGTACGTTGAACGCCTCGGCACGCAATTGAATTCTCATTGTTTCATTCACAGCGATGTTCTTGATCAGCCCCGCATCCCAATTGAAATACATAGGGCCGTTTATGAAGGCTCGTCCCAACGGACTCGTTTGGCCCGGCTGATTTCGAAAGAATACCTGCCCCGCAAATCCCGGTGCCGGAGACCCCGTCACGTTTCCGTTCGTTGCCGAACCATCAGGCCCGATCACGGACGGATCGATAAAATAGATCTTGTCACCGACCTTGAAGATCCCGATCAGGTCTTTGATTTGATCAGTGGTCAGGCTCGTAAACGCAGTTTGCCGGTTAGAACGAGCTACACGGTTGAAGGTGCCATTTATATCCTTTATGGATATCGGAGGCCCCGAACTAATGTTTACGATCGAGGACACCTGGAATCCGCCGAACAATGCATTCGTCCATCCGCCGCTGTTAAGGAAAGGCTTTCCTTTACCAAACGGCAGTTCATAGATGGCATTGATGTTGACGGTGTGGGTTCGATCGTAGTCAGTCCGAGAAAGTTCGATCTCGGGCCGGTTTAGATCGAGATACGGATCGAATCGGGACTGAGCGTCGCTTCCAACGTCAGCCAGGATCTTCTGGAATGTGTAGTTAGCCTGGAACGATAGCCCATTCGTAAACCGGCGCCTGATCTCTGCCTGCAGAGAATTGTACCGGTACTTTCCTCCGTTGATCAGCACATCGACCGGACCTGCATTCGGGTTCGGGCGGAAATTTATTCCGCCGCCGAGACCGTCAATATCAAGACCATTCGTGATGTATGTCGTGATCAGATCACCGACATTCCCTGCAATAATGCTCGGTACGATCGCCGCGTTATTGAGAAATGACCCGAACGGGAGCATTCCGAAAACAGGCAACGGGACGCTTCCCGCAATGTTCGGATTGTAGTTCGCATCCGAGCATCCGAGCAGCGGATCTATCGGATTAGGATTCGGCAGTGTCGCCCCTTGCAGCCTGCAATTCTGTCTCGCATTGATGAAGTCCTGAAGGAACCCGCTGGCGTTAATGTTGATCTGGTTAAAGTCATATCCCCTTACCAGACTGTTGCTTCGGCCACCTACGTAGCGTACTTCTAGCACAGAATTGAATCCGATCTCCCGCTGAATACCAAAATTGTATTCCATGTTCCGCTGCATTTGCAGATTCGGATCGACCGCAAAAATGGTATTGAAGAAGTTGCCTGCATTCGCATTGCCGCTCGCAAAGCTGATCGGCGGGGTAAGCGAAGGCGGATTCGGAAACGGAGGAAGGTTATTGAACCGTGCGTTGATGTTCGCGGCATTGTTTGCCCTCAAAGTAAAGTTCAAGCCATCGTTGCCGCCCGCGGCGTTGTCCGATGATCGAATGTACTCATCGTTGATGTAGCCGATTCTAAAACCACCGCGAATCACCGTCTCGCCCTCACGGCCGAACAACGACCCGAGCATTCCTGAGCGTCGCGGCGAATAGGCGAAACTAATGACCGGACCGAAATTATTGAGATCCGGTTTGAAGAACAGTCCCGGTTTTCCGGCATTATTTCCAACAAGAACGTAGTTTCCGTTTGGATCCGTCAGCACGCTTTGAATTTCAGAGAGCGTCTTCGCCCCCTTCAGATCCGGTTCCAGATAAACCTGATCAGGGTTCCTCAACGGGGAGTAATAGTCCCAGCGGAGCCCCAGGTTAAAGGTCAATTCTGACGTAGCACGCCACTGATCCTGAACATAGAGGCCGTGCGTCTCATACTCGAACTTTTGGAGCAGTGGCGCACCGACCACCGCACCAAGCGACGGGTTCACGAAGTTGGCATTCACCGTGCCCGAGCCGACGATCCCGCCGAGAAGATACCGCAAAGCGTCCGCACGTCCGCGATCCGTCGCGTTGATCCCGCCCGGAAACAGACTTGCCGAGAGTCTCGGAGTCAGCGGATTTGCCGTGGTCGATATGTTATAGATCGGCACCGCATTGAAGTTCGTCTGGGAATCGATACGTTGGGCGTTGAAATCATAACCGAACCTGATCGAGTGATTTCCCGTCGTGTACGATGCGTTATCCTGAAAGGTCGTCTGAGCAGTATTCCGCCCTTGCTTTTGGAAGCTCGGATTCGGATCGCTCAGTCCTAGGGGCAGGCCGCGGATCAGGTAATCCGTAGGAAAGGTGTCGGCCTGGTTGAAGAACGGTTTGCTCGAACCATATGCGACTCGAGCCTCATTGGTAAAATTTGTGCCGAGCGTAGCGTTGTAGCTCAGTAGATACAGGTCGGTCGGACCGCCCTGGGTTCCGTAGGGAACTTTGTCGAAGCCGCCCGCGTCTGTTTGGCGGTCATCGTTGTTGTCGTTGTATTTGTAAACAAAATAGACGTTGTTTCGATCGTTGACGTCGACGTCAAATCTAGTCGTAAAACTATTGCGCAGATCGTTGTCATTTTGATTGAAGACCAACGTTTGGGTGATGGGCTGCCCTGTGTTGAGAATGTTCTGGGTAGCACCGTTTCCGACGTCCGGGGATCGACTTAGAAAGCGGGCCTGAATGACCGGGTCTACGGTCAACGCTCCGCCCTGTGAGGCGGGGATCGGTGCCGTAAAGCCGGCTCCTGTCAAAACATTGACCGTTCGCAGAACTCCGGAATTGTCTAGGTATGAGAAATCTCCGTTGCGGAAGGGAGCCAGAAGGACTCGCCGCGTTTGCGGTGAGGTCTGTCTCAAAACGAATCTCTCGTAAGCGACGAAGAAGAACCCTTTATCCTTATGAAAAAAAGGAGTACCCTCGCCGAACCCGGGAACAGGCATCGGGCCTGAAAGCTTACCGCCAAACTGATTGCGGTTGAGAAATGGACGAGGTGTTCTATCCTCTCCCACATTAGCCAATCCCAAGAGCACTGCCGAGTCGGTGGCAACATAGCGGCCCGTCGCATTATTCCCGAAATCATTCGCGGCGAATGCGGAATTGCGGTTGTAGACGAAACCAGCACCATGAAACTCGCTTCCGCCGCGTGGTGTGACCAACAGCACCTGCGCTGAGCCGCCGCCGCCGAAGTTGGCACCGGCATTTTGGGTTATCACCGCAAACTCGCCCGTGTCATCAACCGTCGGACGATCTTGTACGAAGGCCCCCGTCCGGATGTAGTTGTCCTGAACATTTACACCGTCACGTGTGTAGTTCTGCGAGGACGACCGTTGCCCGTTAATTGAACTGCTCGTGGGGTTGGCGCCGGCTTGCAGAGTCAGTAGTGCCAGTGGATTTCGACCGTTGATCGGGAGTTCAAGAACCTGACGCGGACTTACCGTAGTGCTTAGTTCGGCGTTGCTTGCGTTCACTATATCTGCACCGGCCTGCACGGTGACGACCGCGTCCACCGTTCCGATTTCAAGCACAGGCTTGAGTGTGTATTCCCGGTTCGCGTCGATCTTTAGATCGTTGGCAACAAACGTCTTAAATCCTTGCTGCGTGATTCGTACCGTATAAGTACCGAAACTAAGTTGATCGAATCGAAACCCGCCATCGCCGTCAGCAATGGCGGTAAATTCGCGGTTTGTCTGATTATCTGTAACAAGAATAGTGGCGCCGGGCAGGAGCCCATCCGGGCCGGAAACGGTTCCGACCAAACGCCCGGTTGTGGTCTGTCCAGCGATCGTAAAAGCGAAAACTGAAACTATCGCCAGAATGAATAACAATCTTTGCATAAAAACTCCTCAGGTTTGTATTTCCGGCCCGTTTAGGACGGCCGGATGTCTTCCACGAAACGACCATCAAAATGCTTCACATTTTGAATGATCCACTCCGAGCGAATGATTAGGTTGATGCGTGGCGGCTATCAGCGAACAAGAACGAGGAAATGATCGCAGGCACTTTTGGCGGACGACTTAGCAGGTGCGCGAAAGACTTTCTGAAACCAATTCGTGCTATCGCCCGTCATATACCTGGAACCTATCCGTTCCTATCCACGCCAAGAACTGCTGGCGCATCGTTTGCTGAAAATTCGGGATCTTGAATCCGAGTTTTTCAACGAAAGTTAGCGCTTCGTAAATAGGCAAGCGTTATGCCAGCAGGGCGTGGATATAAGAACCGTTGATGCTATTGGAGATTCTCGAAAGGCTCGGACGCCGTTGCCGCCGGGCCTTATTACGTTTTTCGGATTTTTGGATGAAATACCGGAAATCAGGGCGTTTTGAGTTGTTCGCGTTATTGAATTTTTCCGTGACGAACCCCGACTCTGCGGGGTCATTTCCCCACATTTTCAACCCAGGTGGACGCGCCTTTTTTGGTTGACGGATCAGGCCCTTAAGCCTTGACCGATCACGAGATAGGTCTTGCTTGACGGTTTAGCATTGTTATACAATGTTAGGCATTAGAGGGCGTTTCAGAGGCTCTATTCACCTAACGTGTTTCTCGCGATCATCCAACAAGTGGCAACGCACACTGCCTCGGCCGTGCTGGCCGTACTTGCCTTTTACCTTTCGCTCGTATCGACCTCGCTGCCGCCAGCGGCCTACGAACAAAAGTCGATCGACAGGGCGATAAACATACTCGCCGATCGCGGATTTGCCGATGAGGTCTTTCTCTTAAAAGGAACCGTCACGTTTCGCGGCACCGACCATTGGCTTAATCAGTTTACCGAGAAAGAGAACGCATACGCCTCGACCAACTTTCCTTTCCAGATCATAACGCTGTATCCCGAGTTCTATACGAGGGCGGCCGACGACACGGAGCGGGCCATGATCCTGCTCCATGAGGCCCGCCACCTTATGGGAGAGAATGAGAACCAGGCATACTCTTACGTCTGGCGACACCGCAGATCGCTGGGTTGGACGCTGCGGACGCACGGCACGACCGAGACGTACGCCACGATCGAGCAGATGACGCGCGAGACGGCTCCCGAGTTGTTCAACTGCCCGGAAAAGCCCTGGGAAGACTGCACCGAATAGCGGCCCATCAACGCAGCACTGTCGGGCTCCCGGCGCGCCGAGCCTCGAAAGCCTTTGCCATTCTAAGGCAATTCTCGAATATCCTGGACGTGACGCTTACCGAGTCGGGTTCGGTTTCCGTCGTGTTCGCCGCTCTTCCGGCCTTTATATACCAACCCGCCGCGGCCGCGGAATTCAGGTCGTAGGTCGGCGTCCAGCCCTCGCTCGAGGGTGGGTTGCCTTCGGCGTCTGCGACGCTTCCCTGTGCGAGAAGTTCGTCGATCTCGCCGTCCGTAAGTTCGGGCGCTGTGGTCCACGCCGTCAATTTCTTTAGCCTTTCTTTTGGTGATTCCATGATATTTGTAGATCCGGGAAGCGGTCTGGCTCACTGCCGCGCCGCCTCCCGAAAGGTTTGAGATAACGCTAGCTCTTGTTGGCGATCAGGCAGGCGAGGGCCGAGGGCCTTACGACCTTTGCACCATAGACGTGCAGACCCTTTACCGCATCTCCAAAGCGCTGTTCGGGCCGGTAGGTCTGGACGTCCAGTACCTGCTCGACATAGCTGGTCGCGATATAGTGGCCCGCAATGATCTTGAATTTCTCGCCCGCCGTGTTCGGGACGTTGTTCGACTTCAGGATCGAGAATCCGGCGGCCTCGCCGACCGCTCCATTTGCGAGCACACGGTCGGACCGCATCGTGCCTGCATTGATAAAGCGGTCGTCCTTGAGCAGCAGTCCGTGAAACCACGCGGGCACCACGCAGAATCGTCCGTCGATCGGGACGTCAGCCTCATCTAGCAGGACGCTCAGATCGACGAGATACTCGTAGGCGTCGTCCTTGGTCGGGACCTCGGGCGTCGCGACGGTGCCGATCTTGTTGCCGGCGGGAACGGCCGCGTCCATCAGAGACGCGAGATACCCGTCCGCCACGTCCCGCAGTTCCCAGGCAGAGCGCCGCATTGCCTCGTCGAGCACATTCACGTTCTGCTGCGCCCGGTCGACGCTGTCCACGTAAAAGTGAAAATACTTCTGCTGATCGATGTTTAGCGTCTGTGCCTCATCGGTCAGAGTTTCCGGATCGCCGATATCGGTATCCTTCACATAGTCGCCGACCGTTACTTCGCCGACCGAGGCGATCTTGACCGTGTTTCCCGCCGAGCGGACCTCACCCTCGTAATCGCGGTTACACACATTTGCCTGCCCATATACAAGGGCCTTTTCGAGCGCGGACAGCAGTCTCGCCGCCCAGACCGTGGGTATGAATGTCAATGCCATAATTCGTCTCCTTTTACTTCCTTCTTAGATCTTGTTTCTCCGACATCGTCGGTCGGAATTCATATTCGCTTATACGGATTTTTCGCTCAGAACCGCTCGCACCTCCGCCCAATCGAGTTGCTGTATCTCTGAGGGGCTCATTCTTGCGAGTGCTTCTTTGGTCAGCGTCGGGGCTGATTTTTGGCCTGCTCCGCCGTCGATCGACGCGACCTGCCTTCTGATCTCGAACTGCTCCGGAAAGTCTCGCTTGAGTTGCTCGATGGCGGCCGACGCATTCTCAGGCCTGCCGTCTTCGCCGATCTGAAGCATCGTCAGAGCAGAGTTTGCCAGCAGTTCCGGCGACCTCGCCCCGGCTTTCAAAAGCTGTGTCTGAATATCATATACGGCTGTACGGATGTATAACTCACGCTTGAGGTCCTCGTTCTCCGCCTGCAACCGTTCGGCTTCCGCCGATGCCTCTTCGTGTTTCGTTATCATCGTTTCTTCTTCGTTCATTTACTTTCTCTCCTCTCATCTACTTTCCTCATTTCGCGGATATCGACATCGCCGTATCCGGCTTCCTTTAAGACCTGCTCGGCCGAGATGCCAAGCTCTCGCTTCAATCTCAGGTTTTCCAGAGCCTCGCGCTCGCTGATCGGCGCCGGGTCTTCCCAATCGGCGGTCACCGCTACCTCGCCCCAGCCCGAAGCCCTCAATGCGAACGTGACGGCATCAGCCCAGACGGACCCGAACAATTCCTGCCGGTCGCGGACCTTTGCGATAAATCGTGCTTCGGCCTTTCGCAGCGATTCGCCACTCCTGAAGCCCCGCATTTGCGGCATAAGGTAGTGGAGCGGAGTGCCGGTGACCGAGGCTATATCGAGCCTGAAGCCGTCCTTTACCTTTAGGAACTGTTCGAGGTCCGCCGCGCCGAGGTCGCCGAACCGTGCGTCGGCGTTCGAGGCCACCCATAACCGGTCCACGCCTGCATTGAAGGGCGAGACCTCCTTCCCGGTCGCTTCGTCGATCTGGATCTCGATCCCCGCCGCCCAACGCTGGCGAAACGCGCAGACCTCCATTGCCACCAGCATATCGAGCACCGATTTATTGAGGCCGTCCTGGATCGGCATTACCGGCTCGAGTTCGGACCGGCCGAATGACCCGATGTCGGCATTGTTGGCAAAGTGAAAGACCGGAACGATGCCATAGGGGTTTTCCATCACTTCGCCGCCGCCGTCCGCATCGGCTTCCGACGCCATCGGGACAAGGTCCTTCGCCTCGGGAAGAAAACCGTCTGACTGGCGTGTAGATCTGTACTTCTCAACGCGGTCGGCGAAGAACAGGTTGAGCCGCGTGCGGCGATCGCAATCCCGCCAGTACTTGGCCGCCCAGTCGATCCTGCCGGGCTCGTTCTCGTTGTAGTGGACCGTGCAGCTTTCGGCCGAGTTCGGAAACATCCGAATGCCGCCGTCACCCGGCCAAACGATAAGGTATGCATCACCGTTCTTGAGGGCTTCCTTGTGCACCTCGCCGGCGCGGATCGCCATTCGGTTTCCCCGCCAGATCCGGTCGATCGAGGCATGGATGTCGGCCGCCGCCTCTGCTGGCGGCTCGGGCCGCCGTGCTCCGATCCTTTGGATACCGAAGCCTCTGATCCTCAGCTTGTCGCGGACCGCATCGACCACCGCCGGGCAAAGGTTCAGCGCGAATTCGCGAAACAGATCGCCGAAGGTATTGGCGAACTTTTCGGTCGCAAAGCTTAGATCGTGCCTTCCGGCGTAGTACCGATTGGAGCGCCGGTATCGCGCCGACTGGTTTCTGAATTGTTCCAATGCGTTCTCAATGTGTTCGTTCATACGGGTTCCTCGTCCTGGCGCGGGGTCAAAATCCCCTTGCCGTTTTACTTGTGAGCTTGGCGATCATCTGGACCGCCAGCGAGATCGCATCGACCTGATCGTCGTGCCTCGAATGCGGAAAGCGGCAGGCTTCCTCGACCAGATCGCTGATCCAGGGGCCGCGGACCAGGACCAGCTTTCCGGCCTCGGCCCTCCCCGCCCAGGGGAGAGCCCTTGTCACCTTGTCGCCGTCGGGGCGGATGGCGCTGATCGATCGCCCGGCAAACTTCACCTCTCTCTGCAGTTCCTGGACGAATGCCTTGCCGTGGAGCGCCGACTCGATGCAATGGCGCGTGTCGCGCTCCTGCTCGATCCTCTCGCGTATGTATCGGCGTTGTTCCGGAAACTCGATCCGGCCGCGAAAGCCGTCCGCGATGTAGAGGATCCCGGTCCGCTCGTCGAGCGCACACCGAAAGCTCGCGGTGTGATCGGCCGTCGTCTTTGTCGAGACCGCAAGGTCGTAGCCGCGCACCCAGCGCAATCCGTGCGGCGCACGCTCGACCACGCGACTCAGCCATTCGCGTTTGAATATCCCGCCGCTGCTCGGCACCGGCTCCTGCTGATAAAGTGCGGAGAATGAGTAGCTGCCGAGCCGGGCCTTGATCCGCAGCAGGTCGGCCTCGCCAAAACGCGAAGGGCAAAGCGGCATGCCCGGCTTCCGCCCGAGAGGGTCGCCCTCCTCGGCTATTGCGGGGAGCTTCACCACCTCCCATTTCTCGCCTTCGTTATCAGCTTCACGCAGAAGGCGTCCGGCGAGGTCGTCATCATGCCAGCGCGTCTGGATAAGAACCAGGGCCGCCCCGGGCTCGAGTCGTGTGTAGATGTCGTCGTTGAACCAGTTCCAGGTCCGTTCCCGATAGGTCGCTGATTCCGCCTGTACACGATTCTTTACCGGGTCGTCGATCACGATCAGCCCGGCACCGAATCCGGTCACACCGGCGCCGACGCCCACCGCCCGTACGCCGCCGCCGGCCGCCGTTTCCCATTCCTCGGCTGACCGACGGTCGGCGGCCAGCCTCAATCGGCGGTCTTCCGCAATTCGCCTGACACGCCGCGAGAATCGGTTCGCGAGTTTTTGGTTGTAGCTGGCAATTATCACGTTCAATCTGGGATCGCGTTCGATCCGGTAGGCCGAGTAGTGGATCGTGACCGTCTCGGATTTTGAGTGCCGCGGCGGCATCATGATCATCATTCGTTTTGTCTCGCCGGCCGTGACGCGCTCGAGCCTTTCAAATAGGTAGAGTTGGTGATCCCAATCCCATGTGAAGTGCCGCGAGGCCGCGCCAAGCCAACGGCGAAAGCCGCATTCGTTTTGGTCCATCTTTGGTCCGGATAGTTCGGATGGAAGCGGTGAACGCTATCTGAGAACGATGCCGGCGGCAACTCCGATCAGCACATCTCCGAGCCGCTTCCAGGGCGACGACGCCTTCTTCTTAAGTGTGGCGATCAGCTTTTCCTGATCGGCGATCACGGCATCCTTTGCCGCGATGGTTTCCTTCTGTGCGGCGGAGGCGATCCGGAGGCCTTCGTTCTCGGCACGGCGTGCTTCGCCTAGCTCGGTGAGCAGTTTTGAAATGCGCTTTTCGGTATCGAGCCGTTCTGTCAGCAGCTCGTTCTCGCGCTCGATCAGCCCGATCAACCGGCGCGAGGCTGCGAGTTCGTCCGCGGCCGAGGAGCACGCGTCAATCACACGGGTGGCCGAGTTCGGCGAGCCGCTTACAGAGCTCGTCGGCCGTTCGCCCGACTGTCCTCTTAAGGCGCTCACGCTCGAGATCGAGGCGAGCATCACCAACGTCGCGGCCGATCTTTTCAAGTTCTTCATCCTGCCTCCTTGCGATATCTCCGATCGCGGTGATCTCACGCTCGAGAAATTCGATCTTCCTTTTGTATCCGGCCGCTGCGAGTTCAGCCGCAGTCGCCGCATTCTCCATCTCGATCGCTTTCGCCGTTGCCGACCCGATCTCGCGTTCGAGCGATCGCACCCGGGTATTTGAGACGATCGAAACTGCAGCCGACGACAGCACCAGAATGGCGGCTGCGGCAATGATCAACTTCAATTTCGTTTCCATATGTCAGCCTCTTCGTCGGCATCCGTTGTGCATGCGTCACGCTCGTGAGTCTCATCCCGATGTTTGAAGTAAAGCTGGAGTGCGACGTCAATCGATTTTCCGATCGCAAAAAAGATGACCGGCAGAACCAGGGCCGAGAGGACCGCGAGTGCCGTCTTTAGTTCGATCGCCGAAAAGACCGTTGCCGACGTACTTACCCACGCTATTGCGACGTTTTTGATATCTTGCATTTGATCCCTCACCAGAAATTTCTCTTCTTCCTCATCGCCCCCTCTCTTCGCGTATCCTGCCGAGCACGATCTGACGATAAAGGAACATCAGTGTCAGGACCGCGGCCGTGATCGCGACCACTATCCAGACCTCTCGCGGAAGGCCCGCCGCCAGTCCGCCGATCGCCCACGCCATCTGCCAAGCGGTGCCCGCGACCGTCGTCCACAGGGACTTTGCCTTGTCGGTCCTGGTACTCACCGTGGTGACGATCCGTTCCGCCTGATCGATCTTTTCCGCCGCCGCATTTACGCCCGACTCGATGTCGTCAAGAAGTTGGGCAGGAGCCGCGACCTCTCGATCGCGGCCCGTCGGGTGGGTTTCTGGCGGGAAATTTAAGGTTTGCGAGGGCGCCGTTCCCCCGCTCTGGACGGCGACGTCAGATGCCCTTACGACGACGCCGTTCACAGAAAGCGGAAGCGCGAGTTCCCAGTTGCCTCTGGATATCTCCGATAGGAAGAACGACGTGCGGTAGGCCGTCTTCGCAAGGCGGGGAACGCTCCGAAGCCATCGGTCGCGAAGCTTCACGTAGACTTTTATCCATTCCTTTTCGTTGGGGGCCGGACGCCCCGCTGCACTCTCCGCCGCGTCGCGCATCCGTTCCCACGATCCATGCACGATCGAGTCGCATATGACCGCGAGCGAGAGCGGCAGCTCAAAGCCGAGCGCGTCGTTCGCATCGATCGCCGGCCGCAGATATCGGCGAAAGGCGACGGCATCCTGCGCCTCCCGCATCTCGCGAGTGAGGGCCGCAGCCCTGAGCGCCTTTTTGAAGATCGAGTCGGCGGCAAGTGCGGCCACCGCGGAAGTGCTGGTCTTTTTCAGAAGCGGCAGCCGCGCGGCGATCACGCCGCTTCCTACCGCGCCGCCGTTCTTTAGGTATTCCGCGGCCACCTCAAAGAGCGCTCCGGACCGATGCGTGAACTGCATCACGCCGTACGAGATGCCCGCTCCGTCGTCGAGCACGGCAAGCGACCCGTGATCGCCCTTCGCCCTGCCCGTCTCAAAGATTCGCACTATCGAGAGCACTTTTTCCGTTTCTGAACTCGCTTGTTTTAGTTGTCCCATCTGTGCAATACCGTCTTGACTACAATATTTCTGTTTGATATTCTACAACGGTCGGACGATATTGGGCGGCTCTTTTTCTCGACTTCTTGCCGCCGCTTACATATCGCCCGGCCATCATCAGAATAATCGGGAAGGCCCGATACGGCGATGGTATTTTGCGGATGATACTTGTATTTGCTCGGTTTGCGATGCGTTTCCGGGAATTGCACGGCAATGCACGAAAATGCCGCCGGATCCGGCATTGGGCGCTTTGAGCGGGAAAGATCGGGGGAGAAGTATATGAAACAATTGAATGAGACGATCGTTAGAACAAAGCTGCGTCTTTCACAGGTAGAAAGGCTGATCGAAAAACACCGGGTGATCGTACCGCCGCCGAGCCGGCGCACGCTCATCAACATGTGCGAGGACGGAAGATTCGAGACGGCCTCGAACCCGCCGGGCCCGCTGGGCTGGCTCGTCTATGAGGATTCTTTTTGGAGTTGGGTGCGGAGCCTGGATGGCCCGGGTGGGGATTTGAAATAGAAGAGGCTCGCAATACGATTATACTTAATAGTATGTGCGTGATCTTTTTCGCGATCGAACAACGCCCCGAGACGCCGCTTGTTTTGCTCGCCAACCGCGATGAGTTTTACGAGCGGCCGACGCTCGCCGCCGCTGCGTGGCCCGATCGACCGAACATCCGCGGCGGACGCGACCTCGTGTCGGGCGGGACGTGGCTCGGCGTAACGGATGGCGGCCGGTTTGCGGCAGTGACCAATTACCGGGACCCGTCGTCGGCCAAAGGAACTCGTTCGCGCGGGCGGCTTGTCAGCGACTTTCTGCTGTCGGATGAGCCGGTTGCCGAGTATATGGCTATGATCGAGCGTTCGGCCGGCGAGTATTCGGGTTTTAACCTGATCGCGGGTGAGATCGCCGATGGAAGGGTCACAGCGGCGTGGTTTTCGGATCGGGGTGAACGGGTCGAGATGCTCACACCGGGCATATACGGACTCAGCAATAGCTTGTTAGATACGCCCTGGCCGAAAGTCACAAAGGGAAAGGAGGTATTTCGCCGGATCCTGGAGAACGGCGACGACCGCGAAGCGATGTTCGATCTGCTGGCCGACCGCGAGCTGGCCGACGATGCCGATCTGCCGCAGACCGGAATAGGATATGAACGGGAAAAAGCACTTTCGGCGATCTTTATCGAAACGCCTGTGTATGGAACACGGTGTTCGACCGTCGTCACCGCCGACCGCAGCGGCAGATTGGATCTCGTTGAGCGGACATTTGTCTGACCTGCGCCGGATCCGGTTTTTTATGAGAAGAACATCCTGCGGCACTTATCCGTCATCGTCTGGCGGTCGAACACGACAAAAAAATCTATCGTCCCGAATTCAGCATCGATCATCGGCGGACCGCAGACTTTAGCTCCGATCCTCAGGTACATATTGAACAGGCCGGGCAGAACGACCGGTTCGCGTTCGATCTCGTCGACCGGGCCCAGATAGAGTGCGTTCCTGCGTGGCTCGACCCTCAACTGTTCGTGAAAATATCCGCCCTCTGCCAGTTGGTGAAATGCCCGTTCGCCCACGAGCGGGTCTCGGGTAAAGATCGAGCAGCAGCCGAATAAGAATCGTCGCTCGGTGATCTGCATGTATCGGGCGAGTCCCCTCCAGAGCAGATACAGCACCTTCGTATTCCGGCGCTCTGCCGCGATGCATGCCCGGCCGACCTCGACACCGCCTTCCAGCACCGAATAAGGCAGATCCTCGATACTGAATTCGCCGTAGGAATAAAAACCGCGTTCGTCCGCGGCTGTTTCGATCGAGTTAAGCCGGTACGTCCCGACCGTTTTGCCTGTGGCGAGTTCGATAACGACGAGATGGGAACTCCGCTCATCGAACCCGTCGTACTCAAGCGCGTCGGTCGCGGGAAGTCCGCCAAGCTCGACGTTGAATACGCGATGGCGAAGCCGTAGGGCAGCCTCTACGCTACTCGCGTCGGCCGCTATCCTCACCTCGTACCCGCCCTCGCAGATGTAGAGCGGCTCGTTCTGTAGCCGTGTCGCAACGGATGCCGCGGTGTCGGTTCGTGAGATCGTGTTCATATTCAAAACGAGAGGCCAAACAGGATTCTAGATCTGCCTCGTTAACGTATCGTTACCGGCAGATTATCGTCCTGTTACAGGGGGCCATATCTGTTTATGCTATGAACGCGGTCATATATTCCAATGCCGAACGGCCTAATTCTGGTCGAGCAGCCAGCGGACCTTTCGCGAGAGGGCGTCGTACGTGAAAGGTTTTTGGAGAAAGTTCGTGCCTTCGTCGATGATGCCGTGCCGCAAGATCGCATCGTCCGTGTAGCCGGACGTGAACAATATCTTGATGTCGGGCCGATCTGCTTTGATCTGTTCCGAAAGTTCCCGGCCACCCATCTCGGGCATTACGATGTCGGTGATCAACAGTTCGATCTCGGCCCCGGAAACTTCGAATTTCCCAAGTGCATCTATCCCGTTCGCCGCCTCGATCACCGTGTAGCCGCACGATCGGAGTATCTCGGAGGCAAGACTCCTGACCGCTTCTTCGTCTTCGACGAGCATAACCGTCTCGCTGCCGATCAGCAGGTCACCCTGTCCGCCATCACCGGTCTCCGTCGATTCCGTCGTACCAGCTACCGGCAGATAGATCTTGAATGTTGTACCGCGGCCGACCTCCGAGTACACCCAGATGTTCCCGCCCGATTGTTTCACGATGCCGTAAACGGTCGAGAGCCCGAGTCCGGTGCCGCGGCCGACCGGCTTTGTGGTAAAGAACGGCTCGAAGACCCTGCGTTTTGTCGCTTCGTCCATTCCCGAGCCCGTATCGCTGACCGCAAGCATCACATAATTTCCGGGCCGCACGTCGATGTGCCGGCCGGCATATTCTTCGTCGAGCGAAACATTCGATGTCTCTATCACGAGCGATCCGCCGCGGGGCATCGCATCGCGTGCGTTTATTGACAGGTTCATCAGCACCTGCGAGAGCTGGCCCGGGTCGGCGAGGACGTTCCAAAGGTCGGCTGATAGCTTGCGTGTGATCTTGATATCCTCGCCGATCAGCCGCTGAATGAGCGATGTCGTCTCTTCGACCACCTCATTCAGATCGAGCGCCCGCGGCTGCAGGATCTGCCGGCGGCTGAACGCAAGAAGCTGACGCGTAAGCTCGGCCGAGCGTTCCCCGGCATTGCGTATCTCCATTACGTTCTTTCGTATCGGGTCGTCGGGTGGCAGCTTTCGGAGTATGAGATCGCTGTAACCATTGATCGCGGTCAGCATATTGTTGAAATCGTGGGCCATGCCGCCCGCGAGAATTCCGATCGATTCGAGCTTTTGCGATTGCCGCAGTTGTTCTTCGCTCGCGCGCAAGGCCGCCTCGGCGGCGCGCCGTTCGCTTATGTCGCGGCCTATTCCCTGTACGCCGATCGGCACACCGTTATCGAATATGAGCCGCGTGTTTATCTCGAGCGGGACGCGGCGGCCGTCTTTGGCGATTATTTCGGTCTCGTAGATCGTCGGGGGCGAACCCTCGACCTTGCGCTCGATCATTGCCTGTGCGCGATCCAGAAATTCGGGAACGACGACATCCGCGATGTTCATCGAGAGTGCCTCTACCTCGGTATAGCCGGTCACCCGCTCTCCGGCGTGGTTGAGCGACGTGAATTTCCCCGTGAGGTCGTGTGTGTAAATAAGGTCGTTGGCATTTTCAAAGAGTTCGCGATACTTGGCCTCGCTGCGCTTTACCGCCTCCTCGGCCCGCAGCCGGTCGCTCACATCGTGTGCGAGCACAAGCCTCGCGTGCTTGCCCTCGAATTCGAGCGCGTGCGACGTGATCTCGACATTGATGAGACTGCCGTCCTTCTTCTTGTGCTGCCAGGAGCCTGTGGTTTCGATCTTCTGTTTTACAGAACGGATCCTCTCTCTTGCCCGCTCCACTTCTTCGGGAGGATGGATATCGAGTATGGTCATCGACATGAATTCCTCCGCGGAGTAGCCGTACCGATAAATTGCCGCGTCGTTTACGGCGAGAAATCTCATACTCTCGAGCTCATAGACCCACATCGGGTAGGGATTTGTCTCGAATAGATGGCGGTAGCGCATCTCTGACTGGCGAAGGGCGTTTTCCGCTTTACGGCTCGCCGTCATGTCGCGATCCGTCTGGAGCACGACCCGGCGGCCGTCCAGCTCGATCAACTGGAATTGGCTGTCGGCGTAAACCATGCGCCCGGCTTTGGTCGTCTGCGTCACCTCGCCAGACCAGCTTCCTTTCTCAACTAGCGAATTGATGAACTGCACACGTTTTCTCGGAAGCCTGGATCGAAGCACATCGAAGCTCGACCGGCCGATGACCTCCTCTCTCGTAAACCCGTACAGCCTTTCGCAGCCCTTATTCCATTCCACGATCCCGCCTTCGAGATCCCAGACAAAGATCGCCTCGTTCGCCTGTTCGATGATCAGTGCCTGCCGCTTCATCGCGGCGTCCTTACGGCGCTGTTCGGTCACGTCGACCATCAGGCCGCGGAGCAGCGTCGGGCGTCCGCCTTCGGAAACGACAGTCACGATGTCGCGCATCCAGACAGTTCTGCCGTCAGCAGCCGTCCTGCGGTATTCGAACGAATGCGACTCACCCTTCGCGGTCGCGGAGCGGCATAACCTGACCGCCCGCTCCCGGTCTTCTTCGTGGATAAGCGTTTCCCAAAAGCCGGCGCGAAACCAATCCTCAACCTTATAGCCGAGGATCGTTTCGGCCTGGCGGCTAACGAACGTGAACTCAAAGGTGGACGCGTCGGCCTCCCACACTATCCCTTCGATCGAGTCGATCAGATCCGAGTAGCGCCCCTGTGACCGGCGGAGCGATGCTTCGATCTTCCGGTTTTCGGTAATGTCCCGAGAGACCCCAAGAACCGAAGTGATCTCGCCGGATACCGACCGCAGCGGGACCGCATGCATATCCAGCCAACGCCTCTCTTCGTCGGCACCGAAGACCTCATAGACGAAATTCTCCGATCCGCCGGCGATGACGCTTTTTATCACCGCCTTGAATCCCTCGACGTACTCCGGTGTGATAATTCCGTCAGATGTCCGTCCGATCAGTCTCGACGGGTCATCAAAGCCGAGGATCTTTGCGCCCGCCGGATTGATCTCGATGATCCGGCCGACTCGGTCGAGCACCTTGACGCATTCCGGTTCGGTATCGAGGATGGTGCGAAGCCGCTGCTCGCTTTCGCGAACGGCGAGTTCCGCAGTCTTCCTGACGGTTATGTCCTCGACCGCACCGACCACGCCGATCAGCGAATCGGTGTTAAGGTCCCATCGCGGTTCGGCGAACCGCCGCACCCAGATCACCTTCCCGTCTTTCCTTACGATCCTGAGTTCTGAATCGACCGGTCTATTTGCTGCGACTTGAGCAGCATCCATGTCCTCTGTCTCCAGGTCATCGGGATGTACGATATCCCGCCATACTCCCTGGGAGATGAAGTCGTCGGGCGCGTAGCCGGTTATGGCCTCGAAGGCGCCGGCGACCCAGTCCATTCTCAGGATCCCGTCTTGCTGAACGCTGGCCGCGAAAAGGTAATCGGTCGCCATCGACGACAAGAGCCGGTATCGCTCCTCGGCCGTACGCTGTGCCGTGATGTCAGAGAGCGCACAGATCCACCGAATGCCGTCGTCCGTCGGCAGCGGCACGCCGCTTCCTGAATAGTGCCGGTAATCGCCGTGTTTTCCCCTGATCCGAAGCTCCAGCGTCGTAGGCTTGCCGCCCTCGAGTGCTTCGATGTACGACGCCTTCACCCGCTCGCGGTCGTCGGGGTGAAGACATTCGACCCATCCGAAGTTTCGGCTTTCTTCGTATGCCTGGCCGGTCAGTTCTTCCCACCAGTATGGATACTCGGTCAGGTTGGCACGTTCATCGAGCTGCCAGACGAACTTGGTCGTCGCCTGCACCAACGCTCGGAAATTCTGCTCCGATTCGCGGATCGCATTCTCGGCCGCCTTCGATTCGGAGATGTCCCTGATGAATCCAGTAAAGAAATGCTGCTCGCCTTTCTTGTGATGGCCGAACGAGATCTGAATGGCGATCTCGGCCCCATCTTTTCGCCGCCCCGTAGTTTCAGTCCGGCTCCAGTCAAGCCGCTTTTCGCCTGTTTCAAGGTATCGCTCGACCCCGGCCATGTGCCTCGGCCTTAAGGATTGGGGCATCAGGATGGTCAGCTTTTCACCGACTAGTTCATGAGACTCATAACCGAAGACCCTCGTGACGGCCGGATTCGCGTAGAGAATATTGCTATGCGCATCGATGGAGATCACGGCGTCCGAGGCCGACTCGGCCATGACGCGGTATCGCTCCTCGGCCTCGATCAGCGCGTCCTCGCTCTTTTTGTCGCGTGTGATGTCGCGCACCGTGCCGACGATCCGCACGGCCTCGCCGCGGTCACCGAACTCTGTTTTCCCGCTGACCGCGGCCCACACCACTTCGCCGTCGCGGCGGCGGAGCCTCACCCTGAAATTGAACGGGCGGCGGTTCTTCAATGATGAACTGTACGTTTCGCGTACAAGATCCATATCCTCATCGAATACCATCGCCAGGATATTCTCGATCTTGCTGCCCGCTACCGGGATGCCTAGGATCACCGAAGCCTCGGGTGACCAAAAGACGTCGCTCGTTATAAGATCCCATTCCCATGCACCCAGCCCGGCGGCGCTCAGTGCCACTTTGAGGCGTTCCTCGCTTCGTAAGAGGGCCTGTTCCGCCTCTCGCTTTTCGCGGCGGTTTTCGGCCTCCTGAAGTTCCCGCGTGACCGCCGGGGCCAGGCGGCTGAGGCTTTCCTTCATCACATAATCGCTGACGCCGAGACGCATCAGTGACGATGCAGCCTCTTCGCCGATGCTCCCCGAAACGATTATGAAGGGTATATCGAGGCCTGATTCCTGCAGGATCTCAAGGGCGTCAAGCCCGCTGAAGCCGCGCATACCATAGTCGGAAAGCACGACGTCGAACTCTTCTTCGGCGAGGGCGCTCATGACGCCGTCCGCCGTTTCCGCGCGGCGGTACTCGACCTCGAATCCGGCCTTCCTCAATTGGCGCAGCAATAGGTCGGCATCGTCCTCATTATCCTCGACTATCAGTACCCTAAGGGTTTTCATATCATCGGGAGTTGACCGGTTTATTCAGCACCAGCCAGTAAAGGCCGAGCTTGGCCGCGGCCTCCACGAACTCTTCGAAATCGACCGGCTTCTGTACAAAACTGTTCGCTCCGAGGTCGTAGCTTTTCACCATGTCTGCCTCTTCGGCAGACGATGTGAGAACGACGACCGGGATGTACTTCGTCCGTTCGTCTGCCCGCAGCGCCTGGAGCACCTCAAATCCGCTCACGCGGGGAAGTTTCAGGTCGAGCAGGATCAGCTCCGGCTGGGCCGACATATCCCTATCCGTAAAGCTGCCGCGGCCGAAGAGATAATCGAGGGCTTCGACGCCGTCGTTAGCGACCACGATCTCGTTCGCTAGGTGATTCTTCTTCATCGCCCGCAGAAGCAGTGCCTGGTCGTCCGGGTTGTCCTCTACGAGGAGGATCGCCTTACCATTTGCCATTTTTTTCACCACCGAGAGAAAAATAGAATGTCGCCCCGCCGCCGGGCGAGCCTTCGGCAT
The DNA here is from genome assembly GCA_050246275.1 of Pyrinomonadaceae bacterium. Lineage (GTDB taxonomy): Bacteria > Acidobacteriota > Blastocatellia > Pyrinomonadales > Pyrinomonadaceae > OLB17. The sequence goes on along the minus strand of JBFWWI010000003.1, from coordinate 134,121 downwards.
CGACCGTCCCGCCGTGCCGGTTCACGATGCGCTGCACGGTTGCCAGCCCGATCCCGGTGCCTTCAAAATCGCTCGGGTTATGCAAACGCTGGAACGCGCCGAAGAGCTTATCGCGGTATGCCATATCAAAACCTGCACCGTTGTCTTTTACGTAATACATCTTCTCGCCGTCACGCTCTGTGCTTCCTACCTCGATGCGCGGCCCTTCCGTCTTTGACGTGAATTTCCAAGCGTTCCCGATCAGATTTTCGAGCACGGACCGAAGCAGGATGCCGTCAGCAAGTACGCTCATCCCCGGTTCGACCACTGCCTCGACATCCCGCAGTGGTTCCGATTCCCGATGCACCTGAATGACCCTGCCGGCCATTGCGCTCAGGTCAACCTCGTCGCGCCGCATTTCTACCCGCGAGACTCTCGAAAGCTTGAGCAGGTCGTCTATGAGCTGCCCCATATGCCGGCTGGCACGTCGAACCCGGTCGAGATAAGAGCGGCCCTCCGGGTCGAGCTTGTCGCCAGAGTCCTCGACGACCGCAGCACTAAATCCGTCGATCGCGCGAAGCGGGGCACGCAGGTCGTGCGACACCGAGTAGGCAAAGGATTCCAGCTCGCGGTTAACGCTCTCGAGTTCGCGCGTCCGCTCCACAACCCGCTGTTCGAGCATTTCGTTCAGATCGCGGATCTCCTTCTCGGCCTTCTTGCGTTCGCTTACGTCGTGAAAATAGATGGAGAGTCCGTCGGCCGAGGGAAATACGCGCACCTCGATCCAGATGCCCAGCGGCTCGAAGAACTCTTCATGCACTACGGAGGTCTGCTTCTCGATGGCCTCGCTGTAGGCCCGCCGAAAGCCTGATTTGAGCCCTTCGGGAAACTCTTCCCACATATTTCGGCCGATCAGTTCATCACGATCTCTGGCGAGCATCGCCGCCGCCTTCGAATTCACATAGGTAAAGTCAAAATCGTTATCGACGGCGACGAACGCATCTGTTATTCGTTCGAATACCTCGCGGCGTTCGGCCTCGGCCCGTTTCCTGCCCGTAACATCGAGTATGATTCCGACGATGTGCTCTTGAGCGTTCTTTTCGTCGATCATTACCCGGCCCTGCAGCCAGACATCGCGTACCTCGCCTCCCGGCTGGACGATCCTCAGCTCCTGTGGGTGGAAGGCTTTCTCTTTCCTTCCCTCTTCGAACGATCGAAGGAACGCCGACCGGTCGTCCGGGTTTATTCGCTCGACGAGATCGGTAAAGGACATCGAAGGAGGATCGTCGACCCCTAGGATCCGGTCGAACCGCGATGTGCGGCGAAGTTTGAGCGAGGCAAGGTCAAGGTCCCATCCGCCGATCTCGCCTGCCTCAAAGGCGAGGTCGAGATGCTCCCGCTGGCGGGCGAGCCTTAGGTCAAGCTCGTGGAGTTCAACCGACGAACGCCCGATCGCCGCCGCCGACCGCCAGACCAGAAATCCGAAAACCGCCGTGATCGACGCCGCGAATAGAGCAAGACCAAAATCGGCGTCGTACAGACCTGCCCTTTGCCCCTCCAGACGCAGCCACCCGATGACGAGCGGAGCTAATAGGGCCGCCGGCGCAAGACGTCGCAGCAATATGCCGCTCGGTCCGGGGTTGCTTATAGCGCGGTTGATCGCAGAATTCTTTCTCGCCAGCAATGTGCCCAGTGAAATTGCAAAGAATGAGATAACGGTATGGACGGCGACCGATCTGAATGCACCTATCGAATAGAGGGAAGCCTCATTGACGATGTATCCGAGGAACGAAAGCATCGAGGTCAGAAGAACTGCGACGGAGAAAATGGTCGACGGCCGAAAGCTGCCCCATCGGCGATCGAGAAGAAATATCGAAAGGCCCGAAAGCGCCAGGCAGAATGCGGTCGCGGGCGACATCTGGCCGCCGAATCCCAGGCTAGTCTGCGCGACGCGGTCATAGAAAAGTATCCGGTCGATCCCCAGGTCGAACCCCGAGGCAAACTCGGCGAGCGTCAAGATGCCGATCGCCGCTGCGATGCCCGCGCAGATCCGGCCGGCCACGGAGAACCTTCGAATTACGCGGGGGGATCCATCCGACATTATCAGGAGCGCGGCCGAGCAGAGCAGAATACCGGCAGCGGTGTTCGGCTTCATCGGCGCATACCCCTCGAAAACGGTCCGCAGCGCTCCAATGTTCAAAGCCCAGCCAGCGAGAGTCGTCACGGCGGCTGCTAATGCTGCCAAAGCGGCGGCTATCGACAGATACGAAGAGACTGCGTCGACGATATCCAGATTTCTTGTGGGATCCGAAGCGAACTCTGCTTTTCGGCGGATTCGAATATTCGGGACGGTAGTGTACAGGCCGCTGATCGCGTCTGCATCCCGAGCAGCTGAAAGTTCGGCCTCAATGTGGGGTTTGCCGGAACGATCCATGTTTACAAGATTGGTCGGCTATGAAAGGTGGGCCCGCAGATCCTTCGGGTGGAGCAAGGGGCCTCAACCTTAGAGTAAACACGCAGGGAACCCTAAAGTCAACAAAACTATGTTCGGCTCTGCCCGGCTTCGGCCAGTTGACACCAATGCTATAATCCACTTCGACGATATGAAGATTCTCCCTCATGCCCTGGTTATCGATGACGAACCATCGATCCTTGGTTTTGTATCAGAAGTGCTGAGGTCCGCTGAGTGGCAGACCACCGAGACGGAATCCGCCGACGCCGCCTTTCAAAAATTACCCGAATGCAAATTTGATCTTGTCTTTTGCGACGTGATGCTCGGCGGAACGAATGGCTATGAAGTGCTGCGCCGGTTTTGCGATGAACAGCCTGAGGCTCGATTTGTTCTAATGACGGGCCATGGCTCGGCCGCCGGAGCCCTCGATGCGACAGCGACCGGAGCCTTCGACTATCTGGTCAAGCCGTTTTCGGTAGCCGATATCCTGAGGATCGCCGCGGTCGTGCGCGAACAGATCGACCTTCGCGCGGCTTCATCCGGCGCGGCCGCCAGCGAGGTCACCCTCGAGCCAGCCTATCGCTCCGATATTCCGCTGATCGGCACGAGCCCGAAATTCGTCGAGTGTCTCAAGATGGTCGGACGGGTGGCCCCGACGAGCCTGCCGGTGCTCATCAGCGGAGAGTCGGGTACCGGCAAGGAGATCGTCGCGAGTGCGATACATCGTCGGAGCAAGAGGGCCGGCGGCCCGTTTGTCACAGTCAATTGCAGCGCGATCCCCGTTGAGCTGATCGAATCCGAACTCTTCGGTCACGTCAAGGGCTCTTTCACCGGTGCGTCGGGAGATCGTATGGGCCTGTGGGAAGAGGCGGACGGCGGCACGATATTTTTGGACGAGATCACCGAAACGCCGCTCCAGTTTCAGGTCAAGCTGCTCCGTGCGCTTCAGGAAAGCGAGATCCGGCGGGTCGGGTCGAACCGCACCATCAAGGTAGATGCCCGCGTGATCGGGGCGACCAATCGCGAGATCGAAAAAGAGGTGGCCGAGGGCCGTTTTCGACAGGACGTGATGTACCGCCTGAACGCCGTCACCATCAACCTGCCGCCGCTTCGCGAGCGTGTCGAGGACATCCCACTGCTGGCTGCCCATTTTGCCAAAAGTGTTGCCGCGACACGGGTATCGATCTCTGAGGATGCCGTGCGCGTGCTCAGCGGATATTCATGGCCTGGAAATGTCCGCGAGCTTGAGAACGCCATTCTTCACGCCGTGTCCATGGCGGACGATGTGATCTATCCCGGCCACCTTCCCGAACGTGTTCGCGAATCGGCCGCGACGCCTCTGGCCGGCCTGATGGCTTCAATGACGGGATCCGGCCTGGAAGCCAGGGCGTCAGGCTCGATCGACTTTCCGCCGCTTGCCGATGTCGAGGTCCGCTATGTGACCCAGGTCCTCGAGCATACGGGCGGCAACAAGCAGGCGGCAGCCCGTATTCTCGAGATCGACCGCAAGACCCTTAGCCGCATCCTCGCCCGCGGCGAAAGCAAGCAATGATCCCCGGTTATTTTGAAAGGAAATTTGCCACGCCCATGGCTTTTTGACCGGGTCAAATTACCGCTTTTTTCGATCATTTCCACTAGAACCACATAATCATCGCTGATAATAAAGGTCTTCCGGTTTTTGGCCGGACGGCACGCACCTTGCAAACTGTATCGTACCGGAACAAGGCCGAAAGACCCTTTTTCCGCTCCGATCCTCCCAGGAGGGCGCCGGCCTCAACGCCGGGGACCGATATATATAATATGCATCTCCCACACAGTGATACCAGGATATTGCTCATTGGCCGCGGCCTCAGGAATATCGATCTGATGATCGATACATTTCAACGGGTCGGGGCCGAACTTCTATTTGCGGACAACACCGACGAAGGGCTTCGTGCCATGTGCTTCGAGCGTCCGCACTTTGTCATTTGCGACATCGGCATGCCCGGATCTGACGCTGCGGACCTCTGCAGGACCATCCGATCGAATTCCCGTCTCAGAAACACGCCGGTAGTGTTTGCCGGCGAATCGGGCAAGGGGATCGAGGCCATTTTCAACGCATTGAATGCCGGTGCGGACGATTATGTGACCGAATTCTCTAATCCGGACCACTTCCTTGCCAAGCTGCTGTGGATGATGGAGCAACGCTCCGACGAGTCCGCCCAGCGGCAGCGGTTCGAGGCTCTAAAAGAACGCCAGCGGCAGACACTGGAAATAGTGAGAGAGACCACAGGCCTTTTTCGCTGCCTGGCCAGCGAAGACACAGCACACGGACCGTACAGCGCATTCGACCAGCGCGTCGAGGTAGGGCTCGGAATGATCAGCGGCCTCGCGAGCATCCTGGAAGAACAGATCAGTGCGGTCGAGAGCCTCTTTCCCAAGGCCGACGAAAAAGATGGGCACCCAATGATCTGCCTTACCCACGAACCTGAGGTCGAACAGTTCGACGAGTTCGTCGAAATGGCGCTTCCCTTATAGCCTTCATCGCCGATAATATCCTTCATTCGAGGCAGCTGGCCAAAGCTGCCTTTTTCGTATCGCCAAAGACAAAAATGCGGCTCCGGTGTTAATGGAGCCGCTGATGTTCAGGAGGAGCTGAGAGATGCCCGTGGGAGAAACTAGATCACTTTCGATGTGTTCGGCGCTTGGGCCAACGCTCGAACATTGGGGGACGCGAATGGCGGCTAGCGTTCGTCGGCTCGAAGTCGGTTCGACCGCGGGCGATCGGACAGAGTAAGCAAAGATCAGATCAAATTATCCGCAAAGCAGATGTCTATTCCGATACGAGGGGTGGGAGGCCCTCGAAGTCGGAAAGTGTGGGAGAATTTCAAACAACCTTTTTGCGGTCGAAGGGGTGTGGGAGCAACCCCTTCGGTGTCCTGCAGCGGAGTGGGAGATTCCGCTGCGTTAGGAAAAAGGGACTCAAGATTCTCGGCGAAAGGCCCTCTCTCAGTAACTATTAAAGCAACCCATGTGCCACTGACGATTTATCCGGACTGTTAAAAAATGTCCGATAAATGGCGGCCTTTCTTCACGTCGCAAGAACCACGGCGCCGGACTGGGGCGAAATGGACAGGTCCGGCCCGGCCGGGCGCGTAATCTTTACCCGCCCCTTTTCAGCCGTCATAAGTTGTTCGAGTTCAGCGGCCGAGATTGGTTTGCTGTAAAGATATCCCTGGTACTCGTCACAGCCCATTCCCTTAAGGATCTGAAGCTGTTCCGTGGTCTCCACACCCTCAGCGACCACTCGTAGCCGAAGGTTGTGCGCCAGATTTACCATCGCGTGCACCAGTATCGTGTCGTTCGGATCGACGGCAAGGTCCTCAATGAACACCTTGTCGATCTTCAACTGGTCGATCGGCAATGTCTTGAGATACGCTAGCGAAGAATAGCCGGTGCCAAAATCATCAAGCGAGATGCGGACGCCCTTTCGGCGAAAGAGTTCGAGCAGGACGGACGCCCGGTCCGCGCTCTCCATCAATGAGCTTTCTGTAACTTCCAGATTGAGTTTCTCCGGGTCAATGCCCGTGCGGTCGATCACCGTAAGAAAACGGTCGGCAAGATCACCTTGCTTGAGCTGGCGTGCGGATACGTTCACCGCGATCTCGATCGGGTTGCCCTTGTCGTGCCACGCCCGCACCTGCGAGCATGCAGACTCAAGAACAAATTCTCCGAGCGGAACGATCAGGCCGGTTTCCTCCGCGATCGGGATAAAGTCGGCAGGCGAGACCATTCCTTTTTCCGGGTGATTCCATCGGATGAGAGCCTCGGCCCCGACCACGCCGCCGGTCTCGATATTGACCTTCGGCTGGTAATACACCTCGAACTCGCCATTGTCGATCCCGCGTCTCATTTCGCCCTCGAGTTCGATCCGTTGGGCGATATCGGCATTGATACCGTCGGCATAGAACGCGGTGGCATCGCCGCCTCCCTCACGAGCACGCCATATAGCGTTGCCTGCGTTCTTCATCAACTCATCAATGGCGGCCCCGTCGTCGGGAAAGATACATATCCCTATACTTGCCGTCAGGAAAATTTCTGTGTCACGACACGGCAAAGGCTTCCTGATGGCGGCTCTCAGCCTGTCCGATAGATCCAGCAATCGTTCAGTCTCGACCCCTTCGGTAACGAGCATCGCAAAATTGCAGCCCTGTAGGCGAGAGGCCAGCACACTGTCTCCGGCGGTTGCGGTGATCCGCAATGCAACCTCCTTCAACATCTCATCGGCCGCGCAATGGCCGAAATGATCCTGCATCTTTTCAAAATTATCGACGCTGAGAAAAAGCACGGCCAGCTTGCCGCCGCTTCGTGCTTCAAGGACCGCTCGCGAGAGTCTGTCTTCGAAAAGTACCCGATTCGGCAGATTGGTCAGCGAATCATGATAGATAAGAAAACTAAGCTCTTCTGTCCGCTGCCTGACCAACTCTTCCAAATCGGTCTCATACTGCTTTTTTTCGATCAGTGCCCGGTGATGCTCCACCGCCCTCCGAACGGAACGCTCGACAAAGTCGAGTTCAAATGGCTTAGTTATGTAGTCGTATGCGCCGACCCGGATCGCCCGGACGGCATAATCGATCGAAAGACTCCCGCTGATCATCAGGATCACGGTATCCGGCGAAAGCGCAAGTATCTTGGGCACCATCTCGATACCCGAGATGCCGGGCATGTCGATGTCGCTGATCACGACACTATATTCGCCGTCACCGATCAATTTCAGAGCTTCTTCGGCGGATGAAGCGGTAGTACATTGGTAATTCTCGCTTAACACCTCGGACAACAGGTCCCGTACCGCCGACTCGTCATCGACGATGAGGACACTTGGGAGTCTGCTTCTTGGTCGTTCCATCAAAATTGCTCCAGAAAAGGGGATTCCCGAAGGCAGGGAGAGCCGTCAATGGGAACATCTTCTGCAAAGGGCGTACCACGTCGGCCTTGACGATCGCCAACCTTGCCACATTTTGCGTAATTGACTATTCTAGCGACGTTTTATTGGAGTGAATCTCAAATAGCTCTCCGGAATATAATATGAAACGACCTCTCTTTGCGGCGTGTTTGTTCGTTCTGCTTGCCTCTTTTGCCTCAGCACAGGAGAAACTCCTCACTCTGGATGAGATATTTAGTCCCGATCCGGCGGTCCGCATTCCCTTCAGCGGTTCGCCGGTTCGCCTGACGTGGACCGCCGACGGACGGTCGTTTCGCCAGATGCAGGACGGAAAGCTCGTCCGCGTCGACGCCGAGTCGGGCGTTTCGACAGCCTATTATGACGCCGACCGATTTGCCGCGGCGCTGCAGTCCGTCGCAGGAATGAGCGCCGCCGACGCAGATCGGGCGGCCAACTCCGTCTCACTTCAATTCGACAGAACGGAAACGTCGATCTTGTTCGATCATGCGAATGACCTCTGGCATTACACGCTGGCGACCGGCTCGCTAAAACGACTTACCAATAATAAGGAAGAGGAACTCGAGGCCGACTTTTCGCCCGACGGCAAGTGGGTGAGTTTCGTTCGCGGTAATGACCTGTTCGTAGTGGATGTCGCACGCGGGCGTGAAAAGCAGCTTACGCGTGACGGTGACGATCACATTTTCAACGGTTATCTGGTATGGGTTTACGAAGAGGAACTATACGGCCGCGGGAATAAACGCGGTTACTGGTGGTCGCCCGATTCATCCAGGATCGCATTCCTTCGGCTCGACGATTCTAAGGTGCCGCCGTTCGTACTTGCCAATGACATTGTCACCGACCAGGTGATCGAGAACACACGATACCCGCAGCCGGGCGACCCGAATCCGACCGTCCGGCTCGGCGTCGCGGACGTGCTTCGGTCCTCGTTCATTCCGAACGCCGGCCGAATTCCCGGCGTCGGCAATAAGCTGCCGTCATCTGTTCGGCGCATCGGAGACGCGGTGAAGTTCGCAGACCTTGGCGCCTACCGGCCCGACGACCTTCTCATCGCCCGGGTCAGATGGTCCAACGATAGTGGCGTCGTTATCTATCAGGCACTGAACCGAGAGCAGACATTCCTCGACCTGAACGCATTTGAGATAGCCGGAAAGTCAATGCGGTTCCTGCGGGAAACAACTCCGGCCTGGGTCGAGGTCTATGACGATCCGGCGCTTTTGAAGGACGCGACGCTTATCTGGCAGTCCGCACGCGGCGGATGGAAGCATCTGTATCATTACGACGGGCGCGGGCGGCTGATCCGCCAGCTAACGAGCGGCAAATGGGAGGTGCGAACTTTCTACGGCGTTGACCCGGAAAATGTATGGGCCTATTTCTCCGCCACCAGGGACAGCCACATTGCGGAGAACATCTATCGGGTAAAGATCGCAGATGGGACTATCGAGCGTTTGTCCGAGGGCGACGGGTCCCACTCGGCGCTTTTCAATTCGACCTTTACGCACTATGTCGGCGGTTGGAGCGATGTGAACACCCCGCCGAAGCAGCGTTTGTTCAGATCAGACGGCACGTTCGTTCGCACCATCAACGAGAACCGCGTAGATGCGCTCGCGCAGTACAAGCTTGGCTCGACCGACTTTCTAAACGTCAAGACGCGGGACGGATTTGAGATGGAGGCGATGATGATCCGCCCGCCGGATTTCAACGCGAACAAAAAGCATCCGGTGCTGATCTACACATACGCCGGGCCACATGCCCCGCAGGTGCGCAACGGTTGGGGCGGAAGCCGCTATCTTTGGTTCCAGATGCTCGCGCAAAAAGGTTACGTCATTTGGGTTTGCGACAACCGCTCGGCGAGCGGAAAGGGAGAGGAATCGGTGTGGCCGGTTTATAAGCGCCTGGGCGAACTCGAGCTTCGCGACATAGAGGACGGCGTGAGTTACTTACGCTCGCTTTCTTTTGTCGATCCCGCACGCATCGGAATGTTCGGCTGGAGCTACGGAGGCTTTATGACGAGCTATGCGCTCTCGCACAGCAGTTCGTTCAAGATGGGCATCGCCGGCGGCACCGTCTCGGATTGGTCGCTTTACGATTCGATCTACACGGAGCGGTATATGCTCACGCCGCAAAACAACAGGAGCGGATACGAAATGACATCGGTCCTGCGTAATGCAAAAAATCTGAACGGCCGCCTCCTGCTCATTCACGGCGCGATGGACGATAACGTCCATATGCAGAACACGACCAAACTTGTGTTCGAACTGCAAAAGGCGGGCAAGCAATTCGATATGATGATCTACCCGACCCAGCGTCACGGCGTGACAGATCCGCAGCAGGTCTTTCATCTCTATTCGATGATGACCGACCATATCCTGCGCGGCCTATAGTTCGTTCAGTCCGATCTTGCGCAGGTGATCGATGACGGCCGACGGATCGAGTTCCCTCGTGATCAGCGCGATATAGTTGTCCGGCCGAAGAAGGACAGCAAAGGTCTCGTCACATCCAAAGATCGACGCCGCCTCTTCGTTCAGAGCGAACGAATGAGTATCGATAACGGAAGCCGCCGAACCCGCCCGCGTCAGAAGATCGTCGCTCGGCCGATCGTCGGCATTGAACAATAACAGTTGAAATTTCGCCGCGCTCAGCCGGTCGTAGATGCTCTCGCCGCCCACGGTAAACCATGGCATTCGGTCGCCGGCGTGCACCTCAAACCCGACGCTCTCACCGCTCATCGAACTATCGCGATAATTGATCCCGATCTGTGAGACGATCGGAAAGACGATCCGCTTTACCGCATCAAAACTGAGCGCAAGGTCCGCGATGAAGGGAAAGATATTCTTGCGAAGGAATGAGGTAAGCCAGTCTTCGCTCGCCGCAAAATCGAAGAACCTGTCGGTCGTTGCGAGCAGGCGTCGTGCGTTCGGCAAGCGCTCTTCGTTGTATGTGTCGAGAATGTTTGCGCCCGCGCCGTGCTTTATCACAGCGGCCAGTTTCCATGCCAGGTTATAGCCGTCCTGTATGCCCGTGTTCATTCCCTGAGCCCCGGCGGGCGTATGAATGTGTGCTGCGTCTCCGGCGAGAAAGCAACGGCCCGAGGAAAATCTCTCCACCGCCCGCGAGTGAACTTTATAGACCGAGTGCCAATGCACTGCTGTGACGTCAAATGTCAGCGAAGTGTCCAATGCCACCTGGGCTTCGATCTCGTCAAACAATATGTCGTTCTCATCCTTTTCGTGGCCCTCTGGAAAAGTACCGACGAGTCTCCAGCGGTTTTCGCCCTTCATCGGGAAGAACGCGGTGATGGTATTCTCGCCGAGATTCACGTGCAACGCGTCATGCTTGAACGCCCAGTCGAGCTCTACGTCGGCAACATAGAAAAGGCGTTCGAAGGTCGAGCCCCCGAACCCGAGCCCGAGCGAATGTCGGACAAGGCTGTGTGCCCCGTCGCAGCCCACGAGATACTTTGCCGAGATCGAGTCTGACGTGCCGTCCGGTCTCCTGATCTGCGCGGTCACGCCCTCAGCTGACTGCTCGAACGAGACAAGTTCCGTGTTCCAAAGAACATCCGACCCGACGGCTATCAACTTTCTGTACAGGATGTCTTCGTGAATACCCTGCTCGAGTATGAGCAGAAATGGGAAGGGGCTCATTCCCGTTCCGATGTCCGTCAGGTCGATCTCACCGCGAACCTCGCCGCCGCCGAGCAATCTCACCCGATCGGCACGCCAGCCTTTTCCGACGACCTCATCGGCGATCCCCATCTGATCATAGATCTCGAGCGTGCGCGCCTGTATGCCGATCGCCTTGGAATGCAGCGACGTCCCTTCGCGTTTGTCGAGCGAAACGAAGTCGATGCCGTAACGCATCAGCTGTAGGGCGAGCGAGAGTCCCGTCGGCCCGGAACCAGCGACGATCACATCGGTTTGCATAGTTTCATATTATGCTTATATTTTGTTTCAGGTCACCCTCCAAGGGATTCATAAACTATGAAATTCTCACATTCTTTTTCTTATCGCACGTTCCTGTTCTTGCTCGTCTTTATTCTGTTTCCTTATGCGGTGCGTGCGGATGCTCTCGACGACCGCATCCGCTCGCTGATGTCGGAGCGGCACATTCCCGGCGCGGCGGTCGCGGTCATCAAGGACGGAAGGGTCGTTCGTATGAAAGGCTACGGCGTCGCGAGTCTGGAGTTTGGCGTTCCCGTGACGACCCAAACGGTCTTCGAGATCGGCTCGGTCTCAAAACAGATGACCGCCGCCGCGATCATGCTCCTCGTGCAGGACGGTAAAGTGAGACTCGACGAACGCATCTCAAAATATCTCCCCGATACTCCCGACGCCTGGCGGGACGTAACCGTGCGCCATCTGTTGACGCACACCTCGGGCATCAAGAGCTATTCGTCGCTCGGCGGTTTTGGTCTGTCGGAGCGTATGACGATGGCAGACTTCATCAAGAAACTCTCGCCGCATCCGCTCGAGTTCACTCCGGGCGAAAAGAATATTTACAGCAACTCCGGCTACAACCTGCTCGCCTACATCATCGAAACTCAGAGCGGAAAAAAGTACATCGAGTTTATGCGCGAGAAAATATTTCTACCGCTCGGCATGACGAAGACGCGCGACCGCGATCCTCAATTTGTCATTCCCTTGCGCGCCGCCGGCTATGAATGGAATGTCGATCACTATAGCGGACGTGATGGCGACCTGACGGATCTGATGGGCGCCGGTTCGATAGTTTCGACGATCGAGGATATGACGAAGTGGGAAGCCGCACTCCGCGGCGATAAATTTTTGAGTTCGGGAAGTAAGAAAGAGATATGGAAACAGTTCACCTTCAACAACGGAAAGCTGTCTCCTTACGGACTCGGCTGGCGCATCTCCGATGTGCGCGGGACTAAGCTGATCGGCCACACGGGGCAGACCGCGGGCTTCGGTTCGGCGATCTTTCGCTATGTCGATAATGGCGTGACGACGATCGCGCTCACCAACCTCGGAACCTCCGGAATGGGCTCTCTACTTGCGGTCAACGCCGCCAAGGCCTACATTCCGACGCTCTCGCTAAATGCCCTCACTGCCGCACTTACAGTGGCATCACCGTTACGCGAAAACCTGGAACGCGCCGTCCGCGGACGTTATTCGAACGACGTCGCCGCCGCACTTTTCACACCCGATGCGGCTCGGCGTTTGAGCACCGAACGGGCACGCGCAGCCGCCGAGGGATTAGCCGCGTTCGCTCCCGTGCGCGAAGTGCGCATCGTCAAAGAAGAGTTGGTCGATGGCGAGAGAACTTTCAGCGTGATCGCAAAGACCGAACGCCGGATCTATCTCTGGCGCGCCGTTGTCGATGGCGACGGAAAGATATCGTCACTCGAACTCGATGAAGAAGAATGACGAGACGTCTCGGATCAGGTCCAGCGCAAGAGTTCACTTTCACCTAAAGTGCGCGCGAAAGTTTTTCGTCAACTGGCGCAATATACGAGCGCCAATTCCGAAACACAAAACTTACGAGCGCGAACTCGCAAAAAATAATTTTCTTTACATCAATTTTTTGTTAACAACTGCTTGACGTTTTATGCTAAATTTAGTGCGGTAGTTTTTTAACACCACAACATATACGGAGGATACTAATGGCAGCAACCAAGAAACCAGCAGCAAAGAAACCGGCGGCAAAGAAACCGGCGGCGAAGAAAGCAGCACCGGCAAAGAAAGCCGCGACTGCAAAGAAGGCAGCACCGGCTAAGAAAGCCTCGACTGCAAAGAAGGCGGCACCGGCTAAGAAAGCGGCTCCGGCTAAGAAGGCAGCTCCGGCTAAAAAGGCCGCAGCTCCGAAGAAGGCAGCTCCGGCTAAAAAGGCCGCTCCGAAAAAGGCAGCAGCAAAGAAGCCGGCAGCAAAGAAACCCGCAGCAAAGAAAAAGTAGTTAACTACTCTTCCCTTACTGAGGAAAAATAAAAGGCCCGACGTTGAAAGACGCCGGGCTTTTTACATCGATAAATACTGGTCAATATCGCAATTGCAGACCGTCATCGGAAACGCGTGCCTCAACGCTTCCTCCGCTTGCGAGCTTTCCGAAGAGTATCTCGTTAGCGAGCGGCTGCTTGATCTTCTCATGTATCAGCCGCGACATCGGCCGTGCACCGTAACGCGCATCGAAACCATTTTTCGCAAGCCACTCGCGCGCATCCTCGGTCAATTTTATCAGCACTCGTTTCTCGGCAAGTTGTCCGTTCAGTTCCTTGATGAACTTATCGACGATCAGTTTGATCACATCGATGTCGAGCGCCCTGAATGGCACCCACGCATCAAGCCGATTGCGAAACTCCGGCGTGAATGTACGCTCGATCACACCCTTCGCGTTTCCTTTCGTATCCGAAGAATTTCTGAAACCGACGCCGCCGGATGATAGCTCGCGAGCGCCTGCGTTCGTCGTCATGATCAAAATGACATTTCGAAAGTCGGCTTTCTTTCCGTTGTTGTCGGTCAACGTCGCCGAGTCCATCACCTGAAGCAGAAGATTGAAAAGATTAGGATGCGCTTTTTCGATCTCATCAAGAACAAGGACCGCATGCGGTGTTCGCATGATCGCTTCGGTCAGCAACCCGCCCTGATCGAAACCGACATATCCCGGCGGTGCACCGATCAATCTTGATACAGTATGCGGCTCGGCGTACTCGCTCATATCGAATCGGATAAATTCGACGCCGAGCGTTTCGGCAAGCTGTTTCGATACCTCGGTCTTGCCGACCCCGGTCGGCCCAGAAAACAGGAACGACCCGACCGGCTTCGTCTGATGGCCGAGGCCAGCTCGCGATATCTGTATCGCATCCACGACGCGGTCGATCGCGTCGTCCTGTCCGAAGATAACTTTCTTCAGGTCATCGCGAAGCGTCCTTAGCCTTTGCCGCTCATCGGCGACGACGGTCTTCGGCGGGATCTTTGCCATTCGCGCGATCGTATTCTCGACCATCTGCACGGAGACACGCTTTGGCCTCTTGTTCTCGGGCAAGAGTTTGACCGCGGCCCCGACCTCATCGATGACGTCGATCGCCTTGTCCGGAAGATAGCGGTCATTGATGTACTTTCCAGCCAGTTCCGATGCGCTTCGCAAACTCTCGGTCGTGTACTTTACGCCGTGGTGTTCTTCGTAAAACCTCTTCAGGCCCTTCAGGATCTGGAATGTTTCCTCGATGCTCGGCTCGCCGATCTCGATCTTTTGAAACCGCCGGGCAAGCGCCCGGTCGCGCTCAAAGGCCGCCTTGTATTCGCTGTAGGTCGTCGAGCCGATACATCGCAGTTCGCCGGCGGCCAGGGCCGGCTTAAGGATATTCGATGCGTCCATCGAACCGCCCTGTACCGAACCCGCACCGACGATCGTATGTATCTCGTCGATGAAGAGGATCGCGTTCTCCTCTTTTTTGAGATCGGTGATGATCGCCTTGAACCGCTGTTCGAAGTCGCCGCGATAGCGCGTGCCGGCAAGCACGGCGCCCATGTCGAGCGCGAATACCTTTGCCTCCCGGAGCACTTCGGGAACGTCACCCTCGCTGATCTTCAACGCAAGTCCCTCGGCCAGCGCCGTCTTGCCCACGCCGGGCTCGCCGACATACAGCGGATTGTTCTTTTTCCTGCGGCACAGCACCTGGATCGTGCGTTCGATCTCGGCTGTGCGGCCGACGATCGGGTCGATCTTGCCTTCCCTGGCAAGGGCGACAAGCTCCGTCGTAAAACTCTCGAGCGGCTTCGCGCGCTGGCCTTGGGCCGGTCCGGGGCCGAACTCCTCTTCGTCGAATCCTTCGGGGAACATATCTCCCGAATCGACCTTCGATATCCCGTGGGCGATGTAGTTGAGTATGTCGAGACGGGTCACGCCCTGCTGGAGCAAAAGATAAACGGCAAAACTCTGCTCGGCCTGATAGAACGCGGCGAGGATATTGCCGCCATCCACCGACGATTGTCCGCTGCCCTCCGCCTGAAGCACTGCGTACTGGATGGTCGACTGAAACGTCGAGGTTAGCTCGGGCATATGCTTGGCTTCCGGCGGCATCTTCTCGAGCGTGTTCTTGAAATATTCTTCTAATGCGCGGCCAAGTTCTTCGAGGTTCGCACCGCAGTGAAAGAGAATGTTTCGCGCACTGCCATCTTCGAGCAAGGCGAAAAGCAGGTGCTCGAGGGTCACATACTCGTGCTTATATTTCACCGCCTGGTCTACCGCGTAGCTTAATGTCTCTTCCAGTTCCCGTGTTAACATACAACCGCCGCCTTGATTATACTCGATGCAGACGCCGTCCGGCGATTAGACATCCGTCGGAGCCCCGGGCTAATTCGCCGGCCGTCGCGTGTACCACTCTATGAAGCAGTTAAGAAAGTATATACCTATGCCCGTCAAACACGGGCTTTATCACGTATATTCCTCGACCATACCAAAAATACTTTCCGCTTCGCTCGGCCTGATCGGCTACAACGTCTCACGTCGCAGAAACTTTTATTCCCCGCTGCCGAGCTTGCCAGACCTAAAGAAGAACATCGCTCGCTGGTATCGGCCGAGCAGCCTGACGGGTATTGATTACGACCTCGACGCCATGAAGGCAATGCTCAGCGGCCTGCTTTCGCAGTACAGGGACGAGTTCATTCAAATGCCTGCCTACAACGAGCTGAAAGATCGCGGCTTCGGCCTCGGTTACACACCCGTCGACGCGATGATCTTATATATGATGATCAGGCACTTGAAGCCCGCACGCTATATCGAGGTAGGTTCGGGCCTTTCAACCTATTACTGCAGCCTCGCCGCCAAACGCAATCGGGACGAGGGCTCGCCGCTGAAGATGACCTGTATTGAACCGTATCCGCTCAAACATCTCTATTCGATAGAAGGTATCGAGGTCATTGCAAAAGAGGTGCAGGACGTACCGGCGCAAATCTTTGCCGAGCTGAATGCCGGCGATGTGCTCTTTATCGATTCGAGCCATATGCTTCGCGTTGACAGCGACGTCCCCTATCTCTATCTCGAGATCTTGCCGCGAACCGCTCCGGGCACCTACATTCACATCCACGATGTCCCGTTCCCTTACAACGTTCCATATCCGGCAGAGCGTTGGATATTTGGCCAGGCGGAGCCGATGTTCTGGAACGAGGCAATGGTCCTTCAGGCTCTGCTCTGCGGAAATCCGAGCTTTGAGATCATCCTCTCGGCCCCGATGATCAGATACCACGACGAAGAGTTTCTCAGGTCGCGGATACCTATCTACGAGACGGTCGAGGAAAACTCGAACACCTTTAGCTCTATCTGGCTGAAACGGGCCGCCTAACGCACGCGGGAAACACCGTCCGCAGAGATCGCCGAGACGTGTGTCAAAAAGTCGAGCCCGGTAGTTTCATAGACGCGCCTGATGCCGTTTTCTACTTTGTCGGCGGTATCGCGCGAACCGCTGAGAAAGAACATCGACGGCCCGGAACCCGAAATGCCGCCGCCCAATGCACCCGCCTCCAGCGCCGCGCCCTTGACCTCTCCAAATTTCGGGATCAACGAACTTCGCACCGGCTCGACGATCAGATCTTCCATTGATCTCGCCAGAAGTTCCAGATCGCCCCGAGCAAGCGCGGCGACCAGCGAACCTAGGTTGCTCCATTGACGAACGGCGGTCGCGAGCGGGACCTGCGTCGGCAATATAGCCCTCGCCTCCGATGTCTTTATCTCGATCTGCGGATGTAATACCGTCGCAAAAAGCATCGGGAATTCTAGCGAGACAATATCGATCGGATCGACCGAACGAACGAGAGTGAATCCGCCGAAGATGGACGGGGCGACGTTGTCGGCATGACGCGCGCCGGAGGCCAGCTTTTCGCCTTCCATCGCAAACCCGACAAGCTCGCTCTTAGAGTATCGGCCCCCGAGCAATTCGTTCGCCGCTACCACTGCCCCGCACGAACTCGCCGAACTCGAACCTATGCCGCTGCCCGGCTTGATGTTCTTCGTGATCTCGACCTCAAAACCCGATCCCTCTCCTGCGTGGTCGAGCATGGCCCTCAACGCAACACCCGCTACGTTTCTCGCCGGATCGGTCGGCAGGCCGAAATCATCTGTGTGGCGAATGCGGATCTCCGGCTCGCGAATCATACTGACCGTGAGCTCGTCGTAGGGCTCACTCAGAGCAAAACCGAGGCAATCGAATCCGCAGACCACGTTCGAAACGGTCGCCGGCGCATGCACGCGAACACTATCCATATTTCTTATCGAGAGGCTAAACGTAATAACATATCGTTGGTCACCCGTTGACCCCAGGATGCAATACTTTAGCACAAACCGGAGATCGCCAATGGCAGACTTCCGCGAAGCCGTTCTTCGCGGCCAGCCCGACGACAATGGCCTCTACTTTCCGGCGACGATCCCTCGGTTTACCGCGCAGTTCTTGGAAAACTTTCGCGCGCTGACGAATGAGCAGATCGCGTTCGAGGTGATAAGGCCGTATGTCGGCGATTCCATCGGCGCGGACGCGCTCCTTAATATATGTAAGGAAAGTGTGGATCTCCCGTTCCCGCTTGTCCCGGTCGGCGACCGTATCTCCGCGCTCGAGCTGTTTCACGGCCCGACGCTCGCTTTCAAGGATGTCGGTGCCCGATTCATGAGCCGTTGCCTCGGGCATTTCTCAGGCGAGATCGATCGGAAGGCGGTCGTCGTGGTGGCCACTTCGGGGGATACGGGAGGTGCCGTCGCTGCGGGTTTTCACGGTATTGAAGGCGTAGATGTCGTGATCTTGTTCCCAAAGGGCAAGGTAAGCCGCGTGCAGGAGCTACAATTGACCACCTTAGGCGATAATGTAATTACATTAGAAGTACGTGGTACGTTCGACGACTGTCAATTGCTGGCGAAACAGGTCCTTGCCGACGGATCGCTCCGGCAGGATTTGTTCATCACCTCGGCAAACTCGATCAATATTGCCAGATGGCTGCCGCAACAGTTCTATTACTTCTTTGCACTCAAACAATGTAATTACAGTGAGCCCATTTTCTCTGTTCCAAGCGGAAATTTCGGTAATGTTGCGGCCGGCCTCCTCGCAAATGCCTCGGGAATGCCCGCCGGCGGGTTCATCGCGGCCTGCAACGCGAATGACGTGGTTCCCGAATACCTTCGGACGGGCAGATATGAGCCGCGCAGGTCGGTTTCGACGCTCTCGAACGCAATGGATGTCGGCGACCCGAGCAATTTTGTCCGCATCCAGGAGATCTTTAACGGCGAGATGGCGGCGCTGAGGCAGAAACTTTCTGCGGTCAGCGTGAGTGATGACGAAACAGTTGAAACGATTCGGTTCGTTCATGAACGCTACGGATACATCCTCGACCCCCACGGCGCCGTCGGCTACAAAGCCCTTGCTGACCGGCTATCTGGAACAGAAGCAGACACCACCGGCATTTTTCTCGAGACCGCTCACCCGATCAAGTTCGATACCGTCGGACCGATACTTGGGATCGAGATCCCAGTGCCCGATGCAGTCGCCACCCTTTTCCAGAAGAAACAGGTCAAGACCGAGATCGACGCTGATTACGAAACAGTCAAAGAGGTGATCCGGGCAAGAATATGAAAGTTCTCAAATTTGGCGGCTCGAGCGTGGCAAACGCGCAAAATAGCGAAAGGGTAGTCGCGATCATCCGCGAGGTCGTTCCACCGGCCGTCGTCGTCCTGTCCGCAATGCAGGGCACGACCGACAAACTGCTGAAGGCCGGTAAGGCGGCGGAGCAGAACGGACCGTATTCCGAACTGCTTGCCGAGATCGCCGAAACGCATCTGGCGGCAGCCAACGCTCTTTTTGGGGGCGAACCTGGGGATATCACCCTCGAGCTGGACGATCGTCTGGCCGAACTCGAAAGCCTCTGCCGCGGTGTCGCGCTGATCGGCGAACTCAGCCCCCGAACTCTGGACAATATTCTCAGCTACGGCGAGCTGATGTCCACTCGGATCGTTTCGGCCTATCTTTCGAAGCTCGGCGTTTCGAACAATTGGATCGACAGCCGCGCGGCCATCGTTACCGACTCGGCCTATGGATCTGCCGTTGTCGATCAGGCCGCGACGGCAAGGCAAATAAAGGAACTGATCGATCCAAATATCCCGTCCATCTCGATCGTGCCCGGCTTCATCGCCTCGGACGCGAACGGCAACACGACGACGCTCGGCCGCGGCGGCTCCGATTACACGGCCGCTATCTTTGCCTCGGCTCTCGATGCGGATGTGCTTGAGATCTGGACCGATGTCAGCGGAATGATGACGGCCGACCCGCGGTTCGTGCGAAACGTCCGCGAGATACCACGCATCACCTATCGCGAGGCCATGGAACTTTCGCACTTTGGCGCAAAGGTGATCTATCCGCCGACCATCCAGCCCGTGATGGCAAAGGGAATTCCCGTCCGCGTAAAGAATACGTTCGCTCCCGACGATCACGGAACGCTTATCGAATCGAAAGCCGCGGCCGACGGCGGGATCATTCGGGGCATCTCCAGCATCGACAATATCGCGATCCTCGATCTCGAAGGCAGCGGAATGGTCGGCGTCCCGGGTTTTTCCAAACGCCTTTTCGAGGCGCTTTCGCGCGAGGGTATCAACGTCGTGTTGATCACGCAGAGTTCCTCCGAACACTCGATCTGCGTCGCCGTCGAAGAGCGCAGCTGCGATACCGCTCGCACGGCGGTGGATAACGAATTCAAGTATGAGATAGCGCTCGGCAAGATCGATCCGGTCAAGGTCGAACGAGGCCTTTCGATCCTTGCCCTCGTCGGCGACAAGATGCGGTTTCACACCGGCGTGAGCGGGCGTATGTTCTCGGCGCTCGGGCACAATGGCGTCAACATCCGAGCGATCGCACAGGGCTCATCGGAGAGAAATATCTCTGCGATCATAAATTCGTCCGACGTGCGCAAAGCCGTGAACACGCTCCACGAAGAGTTCTTTTCGGATGGGAATAAGCAGATCAACCTATTCATTGCAGGGGTCGGTACCGTGGGCAGCAAGCTCATCGAGCAGATCTCGAAACAGCGCGAACACATCGCCGATGACCTTAGGCTCAACCTGCGGGTCATCGGCATCGCGAACAGCCGCGAGGCGCTGATCGAACCCGAAGGGATCGACCTGAACGATTGGAAGGCTCAGTTGCAAAAGCCCGCGCGTGAGCTAGGGCGATCTCAGGACCTTGCGGACGAAGGGTCAAAGCCGCGCAGCACCATTGCTCGTTTTATCGGCTCGATCATCGAGCGAAACTTGCGAAACTCGATCTTCGTCGACGTAACAGCATCGGCAGATGTCGTTGAGACCTATCCCGATCTGCTCAAAAAGAGTGTATCGGTCATCGCCTGCAACAAGGTCGCCGCCTCCGGTGAACTCAGGCAGTACCAGGAGCTAAAAGACCTCGCCCGCGAGTTCGACTCAAACTTCTTTTTCGAGACGAACGTCGGCGCTGGCCTGCCGGTGATCGGCACTCTGAATGACCTCATCCGCAGCGGCGACCGCGTTAACCGCATCGAAGCGGTGCTGAGCGGAACGCTCAATTTCGTTTTCAACAACTACGACGGCACCCGAAATTTTTCCGATGTGGTTCGTCAGGCACAGGACGAGGGATACACGGAACCCGATCCGCGCCTTGACCTTTCGGGAACCGACGTCGCCCGAAAGATATTGATACTCGCTCGCGAAGCGGGTTACAAAATGGAAATCGGCGAAATTGAGAACACCGCTTTTCTCCCCGAATCGTGTCTGGCGGGTTCTGTCGAAGACTTCTACGCGGAGATGGAGAAACAGGAAGCGCACTTTCGCAAGCTGCTCGACGATGCGGCGGCGCAAGGTCTGAAACTGAAATACATCGCATCGTTGAACAAGGGCAAAGCGAGCGTCTGTTTACAAACGATCGGTCCCGATCATAATTTTGCGAATCTCTCGGGAAAGGACAACGCGGTACTGTTCTACACGAACCGCTACGCCGACCAGCCGCTTGTTATAATGGGTGCCGGAGCCGGAGCAGATGTGACCGCCGCCGGAGTCTTTGCCGATATCATCCGTGCTGCTAGGTAGGAACGCGGACATTCTTGTCCGCATTTTGCACAGGGCCCACGCGTCAGCAAGGGCGATACGAACAACTCGACCAATATGATAGTCCGAACCATCTTTCTCATCATCGCGATCGCGATCGCAACCACAGCCGCATTCGCCCAGTACACACCGCCGCCGAACGCATGGGAACGCCGCTCGCCGCAGCAAGCAGATCTCGACACCGCCAAGCTCAAAGAAGCCGTCGATTTCGCCATCGCAAGCGAGTCTAAGGCTCCGCGCGACCTGCAGCTTGCGCATTTTCAGACCTTTGGCCGCGAGCCGTACGGCGAACCGGTCGGGCAATTCAAAGATCGGGGTGATGCCACCGGATTGATCATTCGCAACGGCTACATCGTCGCCGAATGGGGAGATCCGTCACGCGTCGATATGACGTTCAGCGTGACGAAGAGTTTTCTCTCGACGACCGTCGGCCTCGCGTTCGACCGCAAACTGATCCGCAGCCTTCAGGACAAAGCGGTCGATTACGCCGCTCCGATCGCGCCGTACAAACCGGGCGAGAAGTTCGACAGCCCCGAGAATCTCGGCCGCTCACCGTTCATCGATCTTTTCGCGACCGAACACAACAAGAAGATCACCTGGGAACACCTGCTCCGCCAGACAAGCGATTGGGAAGGCACGCTCTGGGGCAAGCCTGATTGGGCAGACCGTCCCGACCGCGACAACACGACTTGGCTCACGCGGCCCCGCAAGGAACCGGGAACCGCATACGAATACAATGACGTCCGCGTCAACGTGCTCGCGCTCGCAGCGCTCAATGTGTGGAGAAAACCGCTGCCTCAGGTCCTGAAAGAAAATGTGATGGACGAGATCGGTGCGTCGAACACATGGCGTTGGTACGGTTATGAGAACAGCTACGTTGTGATCGACGGCCAGATCGTCCAATCCGTCAGCGGCGGCGGACATTGGGGCGGCGGAATGTTCATCAACGCTCTCGACATGGCGCGTTTCGGCCTGCTCACATCGCGAAACGGTAAGTGGGGAAACAAGCAGCTTCTCTCGGCCGAATTCATTCGCCAGGCGAGGACGCCGACCCCGGTCGAACCGACTTACGGATTTATGAATTGGTTCCTGAACACGGACAAGAAATTTTATTCGAACGCACCTGCATCCGCCTTTGTCCACGTCGGCAACGGCACGAACATCATCTATGTCGATCCCGAGAACGGCCTCGTTATAGTCGCCCGATGGATCGAGAACAACAAGATCAACGAGTTTCTCGGAAAGGTCTACGCCTCGGTCTTGAATTGATCTACTGAGCCCTCAGGACCCATCCTTTTGGATCTATCACCGGGGCGTTGGAGCCGTTGAGTCTTATCGAACCGCTGCCGCCCTTCATCTCGACGCGCTGCGTCTTTCCGTTCACCTCGACGTCGACCGGCATCGGGAAAGGGAGGCCGTTCGGCACTTCCCATTTCAGCGACATTGCTTCCCGGCCCGGCCCGCCGGAGATATCGCCTTCGACCAGCCTCGGAAGTTTCGGCTGCCGCAGATAGACCTCAAAGAACCAGTCCAGGTCCATTTTCGATTCTTCTTCGGCGATCTTTAGAAATTCGTCCGTATCTGTAAGGCGCTGCTGACGCCCGTCGGTAAAGCTCTCCATTTCCTTTCGCGGATATGCCATCCGCCGCAGGGCACGAAAGAATGCATCGTCGCCTATCAGGTAGCGCAGCGTGTGAAGAACGACCGCACCCTTGCCGTAGATGTCGCCGTCGCCCTGAGTGTAATCCGGGGCACGCAGATATACCTCGTAAGCAAACTTTTCGCCTCGCGGGGCGACCGGCTGCACGTTTCGCGTCGCCTTGGCCCGGTTCTTCATCGCCGCAAAATACGCGTCTTTTTTACCCATATGCTCGAGATAAAGGGTATCCATGAACGACTGAAATCCTTCGTGTATCCAGAAATCGCTCCAGTCGCGCGCGGTCACGAGATTTGCCCACCACTCGTGGCCGAACTCGTGCAGCATCAGACCGTCCGTGCCGTCAGCGTTGTACTGAAACTTGTTGCCGTAGGCTATATGGGTCGAGTGCTCCATGCCGAGGTGCGGCGTTTCTACGATGCCGAGCTTTTGCGAACGCCATGGGAACGGCCCGAGATATTTCTCGTAGAACGCATTGTACTTTTTCGTTTCGGCGATCAGCCGTGCACCCTTCTCATAGTCTTCCGGCAGGATGTAAAACTCGATCGGTATGGTCTCGCCCGTGATGCTCCTGGTCGTATCCTTTATGACGCGGTACGGGGCCGCGTCGAAAAGGATCGAGTAATTCGGTATCGGGTTGGTCATTTTCCAGACATAGGTCGAGGTGCCGTCGTCATTTTTGATCGTCTCGTCCAGCTTGCCCGGCCCGACCGCTACGAGCGGATCGGGAACCGTGACCCGAAGCGTCGCCGTCTCAGGTTTGTCCGACGGATGGTCCTTGACCGGGAACAGAATGTCCGCTCCGTCGTTTTGCATCGCGATGGAGATCCAGTCTGCCCCGTTCGGCGTCTTTGTCCAGATAAAGCCACCGACCCACGGCGGATATGGCGCGACGCGCGGAGTTCCCGAATATGAAATTATCGTTTCGAACCTTTCACCTGGCCGCTTCACTTTTGGAAAAAAGATCTTGATCTTGCCGCCGTCCCGCTCGTATTTGAGCGCGGTCTGCCGGTTTCCGCCTTCGCCGTACACACGCTCGACGGTGTAGGGCGTGTCGAGGTGGAGGATGATAGCGTCGGTCGGATGAACGATCTTTGCGGTCATCACCGTCGTGCCCCTTATCGACTTTGTCTTGGGATCGGCCGTGATGCTGATGTCGTAGGTCTGCACGTCAAACGCAGCCTGTTCAGTCAGCAGCGGGCCGCCGGTCTCGGTCGGTTTCGACAGCTGACGCTGAGCGTAGGCGAATGAGGACGCAAACAGAACTAGTAAGGCGATGCGGACGATCTGGTTCGAGATTTTCATGTTCTTATACAAGCGAGGTTGAGATGTGTAGTTTGTTTTTTAACACTTTACACCTAAATCGGATTCGCCGAAAATCGAACGTATGTTCAAGCGTTTTATATTTGCTCCGATCGCGGTCTGCCTTTGCCTCTCAGCCTTCGGGCAAGATCCCGCGCCCGCACCGGAGGCGAAGGAAACGCCGAAAGCCAATTCGCGGCCCGCTGCGGCGGCCGACGCCTCACCCGAACCATTCGACAAAGCCGACGTCAGGACGATGGCGGCCCAGTGCGTAACTCTCGACACGGAGGCCGGCGTGATCGAGTTGGAGTTGTATCCCGAACACGCGCCAGAATCGGTCCGCAACTTCTTGAATCTCGCCGCCGTCGGCCTGTTCGACACGACATCGTTCGACCGCGTGGTCCCCAATTTCGTGATACAGGGCGGCAACATCTGGTCACGCGAAGATAAGAAGGTCACGCGAGCGATGGGCATACGTGCCCGCCGTACCATCCCCGACGAGCCGAACAAGATACTTCACGAACGCGGCGTCGTATCGATGGCCCGTGCCGATGAGCCGAACACCGCGACGACAAATTTTTTCATCCTCGTCGCCGCGGCACCCTATCTCGATAACAAATTTGCCGGGTTCGGCCGTGTGACAAAGGGTATGGATGTCGTCGACGCGATCAACAAGGCCCCTGTAACCGATGAGAAGCCTGAAAAGCCGGTGAGGATCAAAAAGGCGACGGTGAAGGTGTGTAATGATCTCAAATAGAGATCATTCGTTCGGTACTCACTCGTTTGCACCCAAGCGGAAAGGAGTTCGCGCTCCTTCAATCCGCGAGATCAAGGTCCAGCGTCATCTTATATTCGTTCGCCATTGACGGATGGCCGTGTGCGAGCGAGACCTCGATGCCCTTTGTATAGACTTCGATGGCCTTTTCGCGGTTGCCGCTTTTTTCATAGGCGGCGGCGAGCGTACCGTAGGCGTTCCCTTCGTCGTCGGCCTTCGCAAGGTAAGCTTCGAGCATGCGGATCACGTCAGCGTAGCGCTTCTCTTTTTCGTATTCTTTCGCAAGGCCGAACATCACCAACGTGTTGTCCGGGTCGGCCGCAAGCATCTCTTCAAAAACAGCGATCCTGTCTGACATAGATGCTATCTGGCGTAGGCGGCCACGGTGCGTCCAAATTTTTGCAGTGAACCGGGTGCGGCAGATGCCGGGACTGGCGGTTCGCCGAGCACTTCCTTCGCCGTCTTTTGATAGATCGCCGTGTTCAGGTCCTCATCGTTCGAGATGACGATCCCCTTTAGCGATATTCCGGCAAAAAGGCCTTTGCTTCGCGAATAGGTCAGTATCTCGGCATCCAGTGTGACGTTGGTCGAGGCCGCCGTGGTCCGGCCGACCGGCCCGGCCGCTACGCTGCCTTCGCCGCCGAGTTCGAATTTGTCGGCCATAAGGCCCTTCATCCCGTTATCATTCATCACCAGCATGATGTAGTCCGTCTTGGAACCGCCGATCTGAAAGCCGACGCTGCCTCCGGCCATGTTCAGGAAGGCCGGCGCACTCCATTCTTTTCCGATCCGGCGAACCGCAACACCCTTTCCGCCCTGGCCGCCGATTATGAATGCTCCCTTGATCGCTCCGGGGAAAACAACGACGGCTTTCGCCTTTGCAAGCAGATCACGAGGTATCGACCTCTCGTTGATCTTCATTATTTCGTTCATCACTTCGGATGCACTGTTAACTCGGTCGACTGCGTCCTTCAGGTCTTCGCCCGTCTTCTTTTGCCCGATCGCAACGACCGAAAAAAGCGACACGAAAACCACGACAAGGATCGAAGCGTTAAATCTTGATCTCATAAGAACCTCCAATGTTCGTTCCCGCTCATTATAGCAGATTAGACCATCGCCATTTTTAGAAAAGCGTCTGCTGGATCGGGGCCGGGGCATCCGCTGCGGAAAGGTCGGGTTTCTCGTGCTGCCGAAACCCGAGCCGCTTCGCGTGAAAATCGAACAGCTTTTTCGTAACTTCCCATTGCTCTGTCTTGCCCGTCGAACGTTCTTTGTATGTGCGGTGGCGAAGAGTTCCGCCTCGTTCGCGTTTTATCGTGTTGATTATCTTCACGGCCTTGGTCGGGATCCGCTCGTACATCTTCTCGACAAAATAATTCTCGATCGAATCGGTGTCGAGATGCAGCATCGACATAAATGCCCGCGACGCGCCCGATCCTTTTGCACGTTCGAGCAGGCCCGGAATGTCCGATTCGTTGTAGCCGGGAATTATCGGAGCGATGCCGATGCCGGTCTCGATGCCAGCGTCGGAGAGTGTTTTCATCGCTCGAAAACGCGCCTCGGGAACCGGTGTGTACGGCTCGAAAGGGTTCGATCTTTCTTTGGTCAGGAACGGAAGCGAAAAGAAGACGGTTACCTTCAGCTTTTGCAGCACGTCGATGTCGCGTGTCACCAGCGGCGATTTTGTGATCACACCGACCGGCACGCGAAACTCGGCACAGACCTCCAGACACTGCCGCGTCAGCTTATACTCAGCCTCAAGCGGGAGATAAGGGTCGGTCGCGAACGAAAGATCGAGATGCGGCATCTTGTCGCGCGTCTTTTTCAGCTCTTCGCGAAGCAGCCGCGGCGTGTTCGGCTTGACGACGATCTTCGTTTCGAAATCCGTCCCGGCCCCGTAGCCGAGGAACTCGTGATACTGGCGTGCGAAACAGTACGTGCATCCGTGAATGCAGCCGCGATAACAGTTCACCGTGTATCGCCAACCGCCTTCCCAGTCGGACGCGAACGCCTTGGTGATGACCTTTTTCGTGGCGGTCTCTTCGAATACCTCGAGCCTGGCCGGCGGAGGCTCGCCCACATATTCGGCTGAGTATCGGTCGTATGGATTGGGAGGATTCTGGATCTGTCGCACAGATGCAACATTATCTCATTGTACGGATCAGCGCAAGAACTTATCCGCGAATAGACCAGTCCAAGAGTATTCGCATAGATTCGCGTTTTTCTCGGGACTACAATTCTTTTTGCATCAGCAGATCGGTCTGCGGGTCTTCGCCGAGCACGAAGACGTGGCTGCCCACGACGCGGAACCCGTTCTTCTCGTAGAAACGCTGTGCCCGCGGATTGTGCTCCCAAACGCCGAGCCACATCACGTCGCGGTCTTCCTGCCTCGCCCGCTCAATGCACGCGTCCATCAGGCCCTGCCCGATGCCCTTGCCCAGGAATTGCTGGTGCGAATAGAGGCGGTTCAGCTCGACCGGGCGCTCAGCCGTGATGCCTGGTTCGATATTGTCGATAATGATCTTTGCGTAGCCCGCCGCTTCACCCTCGATCTCCGCGATCAGAAAAATGCTCTTTTCATCTTCGAGCTCTTTCAAGGTCTGCTCCAGATTGAACGCCTGGCGCATATAGTGGTTCAGGTCGTCCGGCGCATTCTTAGGGTGGTGGGCAAAGGCATCCCAGAATGTGGTATACGCGAGATCGGTCAACGCTTTCGCATCGTTGATGGTCGCTTGGCGAACAACGATCGAGGGCATCTTCAGCCGCCCTCCTTAAAGATCGTTAGTACTGATATTCGCTCAAAATGCCGTTTGTTCAATTCAGCGGTCAATGGAAGGATGTTGAACTCCCCTACGAGTTCTCGCCAGTAGGCTTGCACCTCATCGGAGCATCCGTTGAAGATCTCAAAAAGGGTAATTACGGAGATCGAAAATGAAAAATTTCGCTCGGTAAGCTTGAAGAAGGCCGATCTCTCTTTTCGCTTCTTTCGAAAGAGGTCGATAAGTATCGAGGAGTCTAGGACGATCATTTCGTTCGCCACGCATTCATCCACCTTCGGACTTGATTCAAATGCCGAATATCATCATCGCTCAGAACCGGGGCGGCAAGGTAAAAAGCTCGTCGTTCAAGCTTGGGCTTTTTCTTGTC
Organism: Pyrinomonadaceae bacterium; assembly: GCA_050246275.1. Lineage (GTDB taxonomy): Bacteria > Acidobacteriota > Blastocatellia > Pyrinomonadales > Pyrinomonadaceae > OLB17. The sequence continues at coordinate 105,808 of JBFWWI010000003.1, read as the reverse complement.
CTTCCCGATCTTCTGAAGGCGAACAGCTCCTTCCTCCTCAAGACGATGGATCGCGTCCATCGCCTGGGGCTCCAGGATCGTGAGCTTATAGACTTCCATATACGGATTCTACCATATGCTATTTCCCGCTCATTATTAGCTTAGCGATCGTCTGAAGCTGCATATTCGACGTGCCCTCGTAGATCGATCCGATCTTCGAATCGCGCCAGAATTTTTCGACCGGGTAATCTTTCACGTAGCCGTAACCGCCGTAGAGTTCGATCGCTTTTGACGAGACGGCCTCCGCACAGCGTGACGAATAGAGCTTAGCCATCGCGGCCTCTTTCAGGAAGGGCTTGCCTGCATCCTTTAGCCGCGCCGCGTTATAGACGAGCAACCTCGTTGCCTCTATTTCCAGCGCCATCTCGGCAAGCTGAAATTGCACTGCCTGAAAGCTGCCGATCGCCTGGCCAAATTGCTCGCGTTCCTGTGTATATTTTAGAGCGGCCTCGTAGGCGCCCTGTGCGATCCCGAGCATCTGTGCCCCGATGCCGATGCGTCCCTCGTTCAGCGTTTCGATCGAGACCTTATAACCCTTGCCGACCTCGCCGAGGACGTTCTCTTTCGGCACCTTGCAGCCGTCGAGTATAAGTTCCGTCGTCGACGAAGCCCGGATCCCGAGCTTATCCTCTTTCTTGCCTACCGAAAAGCCTTCGAATTCCTTTTCGACGATAAAGGCCGTAATGCCCTTATATCCCGCATCCGGATCCACTGTGGCGAACAGGACAAAGATCTCGGCCTCGTTGCCATTCGTGATCCAGAGTTTCTGGCCCGTCAGTTCAAAGTGGCCGCCCTTGTCGACAGCCCTCGTTTTGAGCGCAAAGGCGTCCGAACCGGAGCCGGCCTCGCTCAGCGCATATGCGCCGACCTTGCCCGTCGCCATCTGCGGCAGGTACTTCTTTTTCTGTTCCTCCGAGCCCCAACGCATGAACGCGTTGGTCACGAGCGTGTTATGCACATCGACGAATACCGAGACGCTAGCATCCACGCGTGCCAGCTCTTCGATGGCTACGATCGCGTTGAATATCGTCGAGCCGGCGCCGCCAAACTCCTCCGGTGATTCGATCGCCATCAGCCCCAGCTCGAAACATTGTTCGATCAGCTGCGGGTCGAGTTTTCCTGCGTGTTCCATTGCCTCGACCCGCGGACGCACCTCGCCCTCGGCAAACTCGCGGACCGAAGCGCGAAATAGCTCCTCTTCCTCTGAAAGAGTTGTTAACCCCGTGTTAGATAATGCTGTCCCTGCGGCTGTACTCATATGTTTTTCCTATAAGCTTTTGTTATTCGTGTATGGATAAAATACCATTCTAAACAGCATACAGATATTAGGCAACGCGTAGTGAATCCCGAACCCCAAGGCCCCGATCCGGGCGTAACACAGCCGCGAATCAACGCAGAACACGCCTCTCGTCTCAAGGTGCTCGGCATCGTGCTGACGCTCGCCGGGGCGGCGCTTTTTGCCTATTTTGTGTATTCGACCGGCGTACACGAGATCGCGGCGAACATCGCCAATTTCGGCTGGATCGGATTTGGTGTGATCCTCGCCATCTATGCGGCGCGGATCGTGATGCGGGGCCTCGCATGGAAGCTCTCGGTTTACGAGCCTTACAGCCTTCGGCTAAAAGATACCATCCCTGCAGTCATCATCGGCGAAGCGATGAGCAGTATGATCCCGCTTGGCATACTGATCAGCGGCACGGCAAAGGCGGTCGCCGTCAGAAAGCGCGTTCCGCTGGTCGTCGGCCTTTCATCGGTCGCGACCGAGAATCTCTTCTACAGTTTTACCACCAGCGTGTTCCTGATCTTTGGGGCGTTGACGCTTGTCCGCGGATTCTCGCTCGACGAGGGTACCACCGTTACCATCGATGTCCTGATCTTTCTGATCGCGGCGGTCGTCGTGTTCCTTTTACTGCTCATCATCAGGCAATGGCATTTCGCCAGCGAGGCGTGCGAACAGCTATATCGTCGCGGCTGGTTCATAGGGATCCTCGAAAACGGGCGAATGCAGGTGAGGTTGTTCGAGAATCTGATATACGGATTCTACCGCCGGCATCCTCGCCGCTTCGTTCCGATATGTCTGGTCGAGATCGCCTTTCACGCGCTCGGCGTGGTCGAGGTGTGGTTCATCCTGACCCGCATCGTCCAGCCGGCAGGCCAGTTTCTCAATGCATTTCTGCTCGAATCCGTGAGCCGTCTGATCACTATCATCTTTAAACTGATCCCGTTCGTCATCGGGGTTGATGAAGCGGGCGCCCAGTTCGTCGCTGAGACCGTCGGGATCGGTGCCGCGATCGGTGTAACGCTCGCGATCATTCGAAAAGGCCGCATCTTGTTTTGGACGGTCATCGGCCTTTTACTGATCTTGAAACGCGGCCTATCCCTTAGAGAGATCCGGCGCGCTAGTCGAAAACCACTCTAACAGTTAATAGTTACACAGTTTTCAGTTATCAGTCTTTAACTAATAACTAACAACTAACCAACTATTAACTGTTAGAAAGTTTCTCCTTTACTTCTTTCCCGCATAGCGGTCGTACACGATCTGCGGCGTGTCGAGGTTGCGGCCGGCTTTGAGGTTGGTCGCAAGGCGGATGAATTGCCCCATCGACCATGCCAGCGGGGTTGCCGAGCCGGTTCCTTCGCCGAATTTCAGCTCAGGCATAAACCTTCGGTCGGCATTCGGCGGAGCCTCTTTTTTATCCCAGATCTGCTCGGGAAGCATCAGAGATTCGCTTGCAAATGCGAGCATGTGGTTCAGACGAGACTGGCCCGACTCCGTACACACGAATTCAGCTGTGGTTATCTTAGACGACATCTCGGTACATAACGCTAATTCATATTGCCCTCGCTCGCCGCTCAGCAGCGGCCACGGGCGGCCCTTCCCCGTGTATTTGCGATCCCAATTCCAGCGGCGGCCGTCGTCCATTTCGCCGTAGCCGTCATTGTTGTAGCGGTAGAACGCAGGGCCCGATGGGGTATCGACCTTCAGCAGTTGATCGACCACCTTCAGCGATTTCACTATCAGCGGATCGTCCGCCCGCTTGATGCCGAAGCGGACGAGTTCGAGGAAGCCGGCATCAACTATCTCGTGTTCGTAAAACGTTCCGGCGTTGTTATTCAGCTCGATCTTGTGGTTCCCGTCGGGCTCGCCTTTTTCGGAAATCCGAAGGTAATAATTGCCGTCGCCGTATTTGCCCTTGGTCGTCGCGGTCCATTTCTCGACGTTCGCGGCCCAGTTGTCGGCGGTTTTCAGATAGAGTTCGGCGGACGTGTTATCGCCGTTTCGTTTTGCGATCTCGGCGGCGCATACAAGGCCCGCGATCTGAGCGGCGATAGTCGAGGGCGAATAGCCGGGCCGTTCTTCCCAGCGCTCCTGCGGCGAGTACGGCCCTTTTGCGACGATGAAGTCCGCAGACTTTTTGACGTGGCTCCACGTGTCCTTATCGAACCGCCCCAACTGCCACGCCATCACGAGCGGATAGCCGACCTCGTCCATCTGAAGCGAACCCCAGCCGTCCTTGCCGTTCAGCCCCGAATTCTGCGGGAAACTGCCGTCCGGCTGCTGCTGCACCTTGAAGAGAAAATCGAGAGCCCGCTCCGCCGCGGCCTTATCGCCGATCGCGAGATACGCCGTGAATACATGATAAAGATCTCGCGACCACACCATCCGATACCCAGTCCCGCCCGTATTCCCATTCCCCCCGCCGCCCCACGGTACGCTCAGCGATGCGACATTGCCTCCGCGGGTCGTCTTGTCCTCAAGAGCCTTCACCACCATCGCGGCCATGTTGAACTGCGCTTGATATTTGGGATCGACCTTCGGAAGCGTCTTAAGGAAAGAAAGCCAGCCGGACTGATACTCCTGGTAGATCTTCAGCGGGCCCTTCGCTAAGGACGCGTTTGAGATTTCGACCGCCTCTTTGGAGGTCTTTCCAAATCCTAAGGCGAAGACCATTGGCGAACTGCTCCGGCCGATCGTAACCCGGTTCACCTTAGCAACTTGGACCACATTTCCGTCCTCGGCCCTGGAAAATTTTTGGGCGATAGTTCCGCCGGAGCGCAACTGGGTCAACCCGTCGTTAACGCCAAAGAAGCCGCTCGTGGGATCAGCGAACGTACAACGCCCGCACGTAAGCGCCGCGGCCACGTCTCCATCAGAGGAGACCAGGCTGCGTCCTTCGGCCCAGGCCGTGTCTTTCATGCCGGAATTGCCGATTGACGGGTCAAAATAGACGTAAAGTTCGTCTTCCGGATCGGAGCTTTGAAAAGTTACCGTGAAGACTACGGAGTTGTTCTTCGGGTCGGTGAGATACTCCTTCGATATTGTCCAGCGGCCGGAACTGGATCGGTTCGTTTGTCGGAACACCAACGAATTCGGCATCGAAACCTTCCGATACATTTCGGAAAGCGTCACATTCGCTACCGACGTTTCACTTGGCAGCGTAAGTATCTTCTCTGATCTCGACATCGGTCGGCTGCTCACTTCATGGACCGCGTCGTCCCATTCGGTCTCGACCTTTTTTGTCTTCGGGTTGACGACGACGAACTGGAGCATCTGAACGTTGGCGGTCTGGACGTTTGGGTACATCACCTCGGTCAGCACGCCGTTGGCGAGGGTGAACCAGACCTTTGATTCGGGGTTTATCGAAGTTCCGATGGCCTGTTTACCGGCGCTCAGCCATTGGGCATCCTGGCCGGGCCCGCCGGGTGCCGTCGTCTGCGCTAACGCAGTTAAGGCGAAAAGCACCGCCGAGCCGCAGAGACGCAGCGAGTAATAGAGGAAAGTCCTTGGCGAACGACCGATGCGTTCATTTTCTCGATAAGATAAAATCAACATTTCTTAACTCGGCGTCTCCGCGTCTCGGCGGTTAATTTCTACGTCTTTGAGAACTTGCCGTCCTTCCAGACCAGGTCGTAAAGCTTCCGTCCCTTTTCAGTGATCTCGTAATCGTCGCCTTTTTCGATGACCTTCTTCTCAAAGACCTTCATCGTCGTCCCGATCCGCGGCATCTCGTACCAGTTCTTCTGGCTGAATCCCGGTACCTCGGCCGAAGCATCACGCCACGCACCGGCGGCATAGTCGAGAAAATAGAAATCGTTCATCACTTCGGCGGTCGTTTGAATACCGACCAGATAGCTGCCGTCCGGCCTTTTAAAGATAGCCATCTCGATGCACGATTGGGCACCGTCGCATCCGCCCTTGAAATAGCCGTTCTTGATATCTGCGACCTCGGTAAAGGTCTTAAGGTAATCGGCCCTCGCCTTTTTGCAGTCTTTATCCGTTTCGCGAAAGCAGCCCTCGAGCGGGAAATATTTCTCGGGCAGCAGGTTGAAGAATTCGATCACGGTCTTAGGCTGATCCGAGGCTGCTATCGGCGTCGCGGACGGCTGAGGCGCGGCCGCGGATACTTCAACTGCGTTCGACGTCGGTGGCGTCGTGCCGCTGTCGGTTTTCGGCGAGGCGGGGCCGGTTCCGCAGGCGTACATACCGAACAGAGTGGACAGAAAAAATATCGTGATCTTCATATTGCAAAAAAAGTCGGGAAGCCGCCTCTAAAATATCAGCTTTTTATTTTCGCCTAAAGATACGAAACGCGTAGGCGTCAAGATTCAGAGCGGGCAACCCCACCGCGGAACTCGCCGCCGGCTGCGCCGTTTCATCATCCGGCGGAAGCGGTTGGCCGATATTCGGCGTGATCTCTTCGAAATTCCCGGCCGCCTCGACCGAGCCAAAGAACCGAGTGTTCGACATATTTATAGTTATCAATAATTCTTCGCTCCCGGCGCTCCGTTTGAAGGTCAGTACACGGTTCTCATCCGAATTTCGCAGCCATATCACATCGCCGCGACGCAGCGCATTCGAACTTTTCCGCAACGCGATCATACCCGAATAGAACCGCGGAAATTCCGGCCGACGCTCGGCAAACTGCCAGAATATCGGCCGCTTCTCAAATAGCGCCGGTGCCCCCGATTCGGTCGTGTCGCCCGCTTCCATCCCGTTATAGACGAGCGGCACTCCGTCGAGCGTGAAGACGAGTGCCTGTGCTGCAAGCGCGCCTTTTTCACCAAAGCGAGCTATCGCCCGCCGCTCATCGTGGTTGTCTGAAAACCGCATCCGCAAGCTGCCGCGAGGGAACTTCGACGCCTGCTCTTCCCACACCTTTCGGATCTCTGAAGCAGGAGAATCACCGTGCAAAACCTTGTCGAGCGTGGCGTGGATCGCCCACGAGTAATCGAGGTCGAAAGCATTCGGGTGCAGATCGGGCGATTCCCATTCCGCAAGCCAGAGCGTGTCCGCCTTCAACCTATCCACCTCGGCGCGCGCCCTTTCCCAGAAATCGATCGGGACGAAGCCGGCAACGTCGCAGCGAAAACCGTCGAGGTCGTATTCGCGCACCCAGAACTTCAGCATCTCGATCATGTACTTGCGAAGCTCAGGGTTATCGTAGTTCAGGTCGGCGACGTCGGCCCAGTCAGGCACAGGCGGGATGATGTCGCCCTTTTCATTGCGGGTATAAAATGCCGGCGTCTTCATCATCACGCTGTCCCACGCCGTGTGGTTAGCGACGATGTCGATGATCACCTTCATCCCGCGCTTGTGCGATTCGGCTATCAAACGTTTGAAGTCGGCGGCGGTTCCGTAGTCGGGATTGATGGCGTAAAAATCCTTCACCGCATAAGGCGAACCGATCGTTCCCTTCTTTTTCGCCTCGCCGATCGGGTGTATCGGCATCAGCCACAGCACATCAACGCCGAGCGTCTTCAGCCGATCGAGGTCTTTCGTGATCCCGTTGAAATCACCCGACGCCGAATACTGCCTCGGAAAGATCTGATAGATGACGGCATCCTTGACCCAATCCCGCGACGGCCGCGCGCTCTCTTTCGAGAAATCGCGAACAGGCGGCTGGGCGGCGGCGACCGTAAATAGTATTACCGCAGAGACGCAGAGACGCAGAGAGAATTTGAGGCTGCGCCCGAATACTAGCTTTATGTTCGTCGTCATTCGCTGGACCTCCTTGTCTCAGAGTCTCCGAGTCTCCGCGACTCCGCGTTTGGAATTAATGCCCGCCGCCGGCCGGGACGGCTTCGATCTTTGCTGCACCGACGTCCTTTACGATAAACACCGTCGCGGCAGCGATCAGCATCGACATGCCGCCGAGTATGACGACATTGATCGGCCTGCCCCCAAGCAAACCGTCATAGATCTGCGGTATCAGGAACGACATCACGACCTGCGGGATGACGATGAACAGGTTGAAAACGCCCATGTAAACGCCCATCCGTTCCGGCTTGATCGCTCCGGCAAGGATCACGTACGGCATCGCCAAGATCGACGCCCACGCGACGCCAACGCCTGCCATGCCAAGCATCAGCATGAAGCGATTCGTTGCAAATGCGGTCGAGATCAGGCCAAGTCCGCCGCACGCGAGACAGATAAAATGTACGGTCTTGCGGCTCGTCTTTTCGGCGATCCAGGGAATGATGAATGCGATCAGAAAGCACACGATGTTGTAGAACGCGAACATCAGGCCGCCCCATTCGGTGCCCTCTTTGAAGAGCTCGGGTGTGACCTTTTCATCGACCGCGCCAAACACACCCTTTGCGACCGAAAGACCGTAGAACTGCCACATACACGGCAGGGCAAACCATGTAAAGAATTGCACGATGGCAAGCTGCCTCATCGTGGTCGGCATATCCTTGATCGCTTCGCCGATCTCTTTCAGGATCGAAGCGACGAGGTGGCCTTCGGCCTTCTTTGCCCGAAAGGCGTCCATATCCTCGGGCGGATATTCGTGCGACGTAAAGACCGTCCAAAGCACGGCCGCGAGAAAGAAAACGCCGCCCACCGTGAACGCGATCAGCGTCGAGTATGGGATGCCGCTCGCCATGATACCGACGACGCCCATCGCCGTCAGAATGAACGGCAGTGCGTTGGCCAGCGTCTGCCCGATGCCGATAAAGAACGACTGCATCACGAAACCGAGCGTCCGCTGCTCTTCCGGAAGATTGTCCGCAACGAACGCGCGGAACGGCTCCATCGTGATGTTGATCGAGGCGTCGAGTATCCACAGCAGGCCCGCCGCCATCCAGAGCACCGATGAGTTCGGCATCGCGATCAGTGCGAGGCTCGCCAGGATCGCTCCCACCAAAAAGTACGGCCGCCGCCTTCCCAATCCGGTCCATGTCCGGTCGCTCAACGCACCGACGATCGGCTGAATGAGCAATCCGGTGATCGGCCCCGCGAGCCACAGATACGGCAGATTTGCTTCGTCGGCACCGAGGTATTTGTAGATCGGCGACATGTTCGCGAGCTGCAATCCCCAGCCGAACTGGATGCCGAGAAAGCCGAAACTCATGTTCCAGATCTGTAGGAACGATAGCCGTGGTTTGTTTTCCATCAATAGCTCCGCTTTTAAAGTATGAAGTCTGAACGATGAACGATGAACCGTCTTAGCGTTTCGACTTTGCCCGCTTGATCGAAGTCACAAGAATTGCCATAAGTTGATCGGCTTCGTCTTGTAAGGCCGCCAATTTGGCTTCGGGTATGATGCCGCCTTCTACCAAAAGCTCAAACCAGTACATCGTTTCGTCCAATTCCTGAGCGGCACTTTCAAGTTTGCTAATGAACTCCGCCGTGGATCGCGCCCGGTGCCCTTCGCGATACTGTGCCCCGACCGACGTTCCGCTCCGCAGTACTTGCCTGCCGATGATCTGAGCCTCAACATCTTTGGGCAAAGACCTGTAAAGAGTGATGATCCTTAACGCAAACCGCTTCGTTCGTATACGAAGATCAAAAACCTTATTCGAGGGATCTTCATCGTTCATCGTTCATGGTTCCTAATTCCTACTTGATCACGTATATTCCAGCCGATCTCGCCGGGATGGTCGCCCGCACTTTGCCGTCATTTACCTTGATGTCCGCGAGCTTGCCAAGGGCATCGGTCAAAGCCGCATCGATGTTGATCTGTCGGCTGATGAAGGAGATATCGAAATTCACCTCGGCCGGTTTAGTGTCGTTGTTAAATATCACGATCACGGCCGCTTTGTCGGTCAACCGTGCGTAGGCGAGCTGCTGCTCTTCGTCGACGAGGTCGAGCGAACGGCCCCGGCGCAGCGGTTCATACAGCTTTCGGATCTCCCCAAGTTTTGCGAGATGACCCCAAACGTCGTTCTCTTGCGGTGTTCGGCCTTGAGCCGTGAAGGCGTTTCGTGGATCGCCGGGAAATCCGCCGGGAAAATCGCGGCGGTTATCGGGGTCGGCTCCGCCGGGCATCGCGATCTCGTCACCGTAATAGAGTAGCGGCGTACCGCGAGAGGTCATTATGAGCGTCTGAGCGAGTTTTAGGCCTTCGACGGTCGCGCCCTTCTCGTTCATGAAGCGCGGCATATCATGCACGCCGAGAAATGTCACTAGCGCACTCGGTTTTGGATAGATCCAGTCGCGTGCGAACATCTGCGAGACCTCGCGGATGTTGCCGCCCTTCGCGAACGCATTTCGGATCGGATAGAAAAGCCCAAAGTCGTAGAGCGTATCGATCTCGGTATCTATGCCGTCGTGCCCGCGGCGTCCCTTTTGAAAGTACGAAAGCAGCACCGGGTCGCTGTCGAACAATTCACCGAGGATGTTCACCTTTGGAAATTCGCGATGCACCGCGGTACCCCATTTTGCCCAAAAGCTGCGCGGTACGTGCGGGAGCGTGTCCATCCTGATCGAATCGAAACCGGCCTGTGCTATCCACCACAGCGAATTTTGTATCAGATACTTTTCAACCTCGGGGTTGGTCTGGTTCAGGTCCGGCAAGATGTCGATGAACCATCCGTCGATGTTCCGCCGCTGTGTCTGGTAGGTCGCTCGCGGGTTCATCGTCGTCCACTTCTGCCAATTGTTCGATACGTGGTCTTTGACCGTACCGTTGAACCAGTTCGGCGTCGGCGGATCGTTTGCCCACGGGTGGTATGGGCCCGTGTGGTTGACCACCTGATCTTGAAGCACGATGAACCCGGCCTGGTGCGCCTTTCGGACGAATTCCTTCACCTTGGCCATATCGCCTAGGTGCTCGTCCACGCCATAAAGATCGACCGCACCGTAGCCGTGAAATCCTGTCGTGGTCGGCATCTCCGGCGGGTAGGTCTCCAGCGTGTCTTCGCGGTCGGCGTTGTCGTAAACCGGCGTCGTCCAGATCGCCGTCGCACCCAGCGATTTTATATACCCGAGCTTGTCTATCACACCCTGCAGATCGCCGCCGTGGTAATGTCGGCCCTTCTTTCGGTCGTAGAGCCCTTTCGACTTCACCGGATCATTGTTCGTCGGGTCGCCATCGGCAAATCGGTCGGTAAAAACGAAATAGATCACGTCGTCGGGAAGGAAGCCGTTATAATTCCCGAGCCGCGGTTGAGGTGTAAAGATCGTGAACGGATGGCTCGTCGTGCCGCCGTCGGTGCTTACGTTTATCCGATATTCAGCGGGTTGAACATTCTCGGCTATCCGAAGGTCGGCAAATAGATAATGCCCGTTGGCGCTGACCGAAATGTTGCTCGCCGTTATGCCGGGCGACGTCGTCCCGACGCGTGACGCCGCCGTGAAACCGGTTCCTTTGATCAGCACACGCACTGGATTGATCGTACTCTGCGTCCACCAGCTCGGCGGATCTACCTTTTCGATCGATACCTGCGCGACGACGGCAGTGCATAGTAAAAGAACCAAACCGCAGAGACGCATTGACGCAGAGAGAAAAGAGTTTCTTCGGAAAAAGTTCTCAGCGTCTCTGTATATCCGCGGTGAATATCTAGGTGCGTCCATAGGTCTCCGTTAATCCTCGCAACCTCTCGATCGTCTCCGGTGTCACATCACCGTCAGAATATCGCCACGACCAATTTCCCGACTCCGAGGCCGGGAGGTTCATTCGTCCCTCGGTCCCTATGCCGATGAGGTCCTGGACGGGGGTTATGGCCGTGTGTGCGACCGATGCCCAAACGGCCCTGATGAGATCCCAGTGGATCTCGCTGCCGTCAGTGCAAAGATACTTGAGGCAGTATTCGCGCTCATGGCTGATGTCGGCGGCATCGCGCGTAGAACCCGCTCCGGCCTGAGAGAACCACCAGCCAACGGTCGTGTCATTGTCATGCGTTCCCGTGTAGGCCACGCAGTTATTCTTATAATTGTGCGGAAGGTCGTGGTTCTTTGCGTCGCCGCCGAAGGCGAACTGCAGGATCCGCATCCCCGGAAATCCAAATCCGTCCCGCAATTCCTCCACATCAGGCGTGATCACGCCGAGATCTTCGGCTATCACCGGCAGGTCGCCGAGCGCTCGCTTTAACGCGAGGAAAAGATCCTTGCCGGGCACCTCGACCCAGCGCCCATTCTCGGCCGTCGCATCGCCGCCGGGCACCTCCCATGCGGCCGCAAAGCCGCGAAAATGATCGACCCGAACGACATCGACCGTCTTCAGCGTATAGGCGACGCGGGCGATCCACCAGTGAAATCCGTTACTCCGCATCCTCTCCCAGTCGTAGATCGGGTTTCCCCACAGCTGTCCCGTCTTCGAAAAATAATCCGGCGGAACGCCCGCGACTACCTTCGGCGATCCGTCAGCATTCAGCTTGAAATCCTTTTGATTGCACCAGACGTCCGAAGAGTCGAGCGCGATGAAGATCGGTATGTCGCCTATCACCCTGACGCCCTTTTTGTTGGCGTACGCCTTTAATTCGTACCACTGAGAAAAAAACAGGAACTGGTAAAATTTCTCGGCCTGGATCTGCTCGTAGAGCTTGTCGGCAGCAGCTTTCAACGCCGACGGCTGACGCAGTTTCAGGTCGTCGTCCCACTCGTACCACGGCTTCTGGCCCTGCGATGCCTTGATGGCCTTATATGTCGCGTAATCCTCCAGCCACCAGTCGTTCTCCTGATTGAACGCCTCGAACTTTCCGCGGAGATCTACGCTGGTGGTCTGATGAAACGCGTCGTACGCCGACGGCAAGATCTTGTTCTTCCATTCGTAAACGCCGCCGAAATCGACCTTGTGACCGGGAAATGCGGGCTTATCCTTTATAAGGCCCGCGTCGAGAAGTTCGTCCTCGGCCAACATCTCAGGCGAGATGAGCAGCGTGTTTCCCGCAAACGCCGAAAAACATTGATAGGGCGAATCGCCATATCCCGTCGGCCCGAGCGGAAGTATCTGCCAGTAGGCCTGCTTCGCCTCGGCAAGCAGATCGACGAACTCGTACGCCTTCGGCCCCAGATCGCCGATGCCGTACTCGCCCGGCAGCGATGTCGGGTGCAGCAATATCCCTGATGCTCGTGGAAAGTTCATTAACTATTTCTTGGCGGCGAAACACTCATATGCGATGACGGCCTTGCCGGGCATTGAGAGACCGATCGTCCCGTCGATCCCACCTTGGTTGCTAAGCGGGATTGTCTTGACTCCGCCATGCGGACGGCAAATGTTGTGAGCGCCTTTCAAGCCGATCAATTTCGCGTCGAATTCGGAATAACGCGAGACAGAGGATCGGTTCACACCGATAACATAGACTTGTCCGTTCGCGATCCGAGCGAATACGTAAATGTCGTCGCCGTATTCGATATCCACCGTCCTACCGGTTCTAAGCGCGGCCGATCGCCGACGCAGTTCGATCCACGTTCGCACCTCCGAGAAGGTCTGCCGTTCAACCTCGGTGAGGCCCGCCTCGCCTAATACACGAGCATCCTCCGAAAATCCGCCGGGAAGGTCTTTGCGGTTATCCGGATCGTGCCCGCCGGTCATACCGATCTCGTCGCCATAGTAGAGCTGCGGAATGCCGCGAACGCTGAGCGTGAACGCCATGTGCATCATCGCCCCCTCGGCGGTTGCACCCGGCAGCGACATAAAGCGGTCGGTATCGTGGTTATTTGAAAAAACAGTTACGTTGTTGATATTGCCGTACAGCCCGTCGTATTTCAACACGTCCCGGAGAGCGTAAGCGGGCTTCTTTCCCGTAAAAACGTCGGTCGATGTTTTCCACAAATTGAAATCGAAAACGCTCGGAAGCTGAGTGTCGATCCCGTCCCAACCCGTCCGCCCGCCCTGGAAAAATGCGGTGTGCGCCGAATCTTCTTCGAACACTTCCCCGACCATCCAGTAATTCGGATACTGCTTGCGGATCGCCGCCGACCAATCGCGGATGAAGGTTCGCGGCATATATTGGATCGTGTCCTGACGAATGCCGTCGATGCCCGTCATCGCGATCCACCATAGCGCGTTTTGAATAAGGTAGCGTGAAACCTCGGGTTCGTCCTGGTTCAGATCGGGCAGGATGGGGTTGAACCAGCCCTTGAGCAGATTGTCGCGCTCCGCCTGCGAAGCGTTCGGCGAGAGCAGAACGGAATCGTTGAATGTGTTTTGCGTGAATTGGCTGAACCAATTGTCGAGCGGCGGCCGCTTCGCCCACGCGTGCTGGATATCGACGTGGTTCGCGACCTGGTCCTGAATGACCTTGATGCCGTTTCGCCTGCATTCGCGGATCAACTCCCGCAGGTCGTCCATCGTTCCGAAGTGATTCTCGACGCCGTAATAATTGATCGCGTGATAGCCGTGATAATTCGTATACGGGCACCACGGCTTATCACACTCGTTAGCCGCATCGGGGTTGTCGTACCACGGCGTCAGCCAGATGGCAGTCACGCCAAGTTCCTTCAGATACGGAAGGCGTTTTGCTATGCCCTTAAAGTCTCCGCCGTGCCATGCCCTCGGATTCTTGCGATCTACATCCTTGTTATTCGCCGCATCGCCGTCGGCAAAGCGGTCCGTCATTATCAGGTAAATGACGTCATCGTTCGTAATTCTCTCGGCGTTCGCCCTTGTATCCGGCGGCGGTGACACCTCGAAGGGGAAGCGCGCCGTTCCGCTTGCCGTTCTCAGTTCGAAAGCGTATGCTCCCGGCTTCGCGTTCCGCGCGATCGCGACATCGAAGAAAACATATTCGCCTCGCGAATTCACGCGAACGTTCGAAACCCTCAGCTCTGATCTTGCCGACCTGACCGTCGCCCCTGCGAGGCCGCTGCCCCGCACCATCACCCGCACCGGATTCACGGTGTGCCCGGCCCACCAGTTCGGCGGCTCGACCTTCTCCACCGTCGGCGCCTGCGCGAACGCGCAGATCGACAAGCTCCAAATGAACAAGCCGATACTTAAACATCGTCCGAACTTCATTACGCTCTTCCGCTTTCAAAAACGCCGCATCGCCGCCAGGAACTGAAAATGTCCTCCTAAACATTATCAGCTTTCACCACTTACTTTTCGGTTTTCTACAAAATACCGGCGATAAGAGAGGCAATGTCCGAAAATAAGGGCGTGTGAACCTGAATTCCCACGCCCTGGCAACAAATAGATAGGTTCGCGTCGATCAGAGTCCTAGAACTCCAGCCTTAGCCCGAACTGGATCTGCCGGTTCGTGAACCCGTAAGTATTGCGAATAACGCCGAGGCTGGAATCACGGCAAACGCCGGTTCCGGGGTCCGGATCGCAATTCTGAACGGGCGGGGTGAGCTGGGGCGTATTGGTGATGTTGAACGCCTCGGCACGGAACTGGATCTTGAACAGATCAGACACATTAAAGTTCTTCGTAAGACCTAGATTCAGCTGGTTCGTCGCAGGCCCCCTAAGTCCGTTCCGCTCGAGGTTTCCAAACTGTCCCGCCGGTGCCGCCGAGAAAGCCGTCCTGTCAAGGAACGGATTCTCATTGCCCGTGTACGGGTCTCCTGTGACATTGACGCGGACGCCATTGGCGCGAATATCGAAGACCTGTCCGCTCTGTGCTCGGAATATGCCGTTCAGTTGCCATCCGCCCAAGATCGTATCCACCGCAGAGCCCCAATTCGAACCCCATCGCCGGCCTTTCCCGAACGGGAGATCGTAAACTGCCTCGATTGACAAGACATGGGGAAAGTCGAGACGCGACGTTGCAAAGGGCTCGACGAAGTTGATGTTCGTATCACCCACCGAGTCGAACGCGCCTTCGCCGTTGTCTTTCGTCTTCGAAAGGGTGTACGCCACGCGATACTGCAGGCCACGAGTAAATCTCCGCTCGACCGCTAGCTGAAGCGAATCGTACTGCGATTCGCCGATGTCGTCGCGAACCCGGACCGGGCCTCCGTTGTCGTAGCAATCATCCTCTCCGGTAACGACTCGTCCGTTCAGACAGGGCTGATTTGTTCCAGGCTGAACGATCCGTCCGTTCAGGTTGTAGTAGAGGATCAGATTGCGGCCGCGCGTTCCAAGATATCCGATGCTGATCGCGGTGGTCTTCGTCAGTTCACGTTGGTACTGCACGTTGAATTGGTGAACGGTCGAGACCTTGTTGTCCGGCCTCCACGCTACAACGCTTACGTTCTGAGGATCGGCCAAATTCACGTCGTCGACGCTGCCGATCGGAAGGTCACCGGTCGCAAGACGCGAGTCAAGAGATCCGTCGGGTGCTCGCCCCGAGAGTGCGATCCGAACACCGTCGGTATAATTGAATTGTGAGAAGCCGCTATACGGCGGGTTCTGAGCAAGCTGGTTGTCGATACCGCCGCGGTCGAGGAAATAGAAGATGCCATAACCGCCACGGATCACATCCTTGCCCTTGCCGCTTATGTCATAAGCGAAGCCGATCCGCGGTCCGAAGTTGTTCTTGTCGGTCTCGACCAGGTCATCGCTGCTGTCGCTCGCCAGAACGAGCTGGCCGTTGCTCAGGTCGAAATTGGCTTGCCGGCCGTACATCTCCGTAGGGTTCGTGAAGTATTCGTAACGAAGCCCGAGATTTAAGGTCAACTTTCGCGAGATGCGCCAGTCGTCCTGAACGAACAAGGCGTTCTCCCAGTTACGCGTCCCCACCGAGCCGAATGGCGGGCCGATCTGGTAGTTGCAGACGAAACCGATCAGAAGATCTGCGGATTCCCATCCCGTCGATGCCGCGTTGCCGCACTGCGATGGATCGCCGTTGCCGATAAGAAAGAAATATCCCTTACCGCGGTTCGGACGATAGAGCGAAACGTCACGCCGAAGTATCGTGCCGCCGAACTTGAAGGTGTGGTCGCCCGACGTGAAACTCAAGCTATCGACGATCTGATACGTATTCTGAGGCACGAGAT
The DNA here is from genome assembly GCA_050246275.1 of Pyrinomonadaceae bacterium. Taxonomy (GTDB): domain Bacteria; phylum Acidobacteriota; class Blastocatellia; order Pyrinomonadales; family Pyrinomonadaceae; genus OLB17. The sequence continues at coordinate 89,664 of JBFWWI010000003.1, read as the reverse complement.
AGGGGCCAAAGTCCCCTGTGTACTCGAGCTGTCCGTTGTAGCCGCCGATCAGGGCGCCGCCGCCGAGGCTCGGATCGCGGTTGGCATTCGGTATTCCGAGATCCGCCGAGATCGCCTGATCGAAGAATGGCGGCGTATAGCCATAACTAAGGCGCGATGCCTGGACGCGAAGCTCATTGAAGAGCGAGTTCGTGATGGCCGTGTTCCAGCCGATAACTGCACCCTTCGAGCGGATCGGGTTCGTGCCCGAGCCAAAGCCCGCCGGCAGGTCCGGAAGCCGCGAAGTCGTCGTCTGGTCAAAAAATCCCTGGCTCCATCGGCCGAATAGCTGATTTGTGTCGTTGATGGTCGAGTCGATCCGTATGTCGTAGGTATTCGTCTCGGTTAACTGGCTGCGCGTCGTCTGATAGTTATCGCGGATGCCGGGACGCGTCGGGAGCGGAAAAGCATTCAGATAGGCGAGCGCTACCGAATTCAGGCGGTTCCCCGGAAGCAGGTCAAGGCGGTTGCCGGCGATCGGCATCCCTGTGAGAACGTCTGTAAGCTGGATCGGATTTGCACCGGAAAGAAGCTCACTATAGTTTCCGGTCCGCATCAATTGCGTCGGTACCGTCGCGGTTTCAAGTCCGAAGGGGAGAAACTGGCGAAGCCCCTCATAGTCTCCAAAGAAGAAGACTCTGTCCTTCCAGATCGGGCCGCCCACCGTACCGCCAAATTGCCCTCGCCGAAACTCGCTCTTTTCGCCGCTGAAGGTCGGGCGAGCGTCGAGGTTATCGTTACGGATGAACGCGAACGCACTTCCAAAAAAATCGTTTCTGCCCGATTTGATCACCGAGTTGATGATGCCGCCGCCGCCGCGACCGAATTCGGCCGGGGCCGTACTCGTCTGTACTCGAAATTCCTGTATCGCTTCGGCCGACGGGAACACGTTGATCGTGTTTACAAGAGACTCGTTATTGTCGACGCCGTCAAGCAGGAAGTTGTTTGCCTGTGTGCGCTGGCCGTTAACGGAAAGCGCCGCACCGCCGGTGTTTCCGCCGCGATAGGTCTCTGCATTATTGCCAACGCCGCTCGCAAATCCGTCGGGTACACCTGTCGTGACACCCGGGGTCAAACGCGCAAGCTCAAGCACGTTGCGGCCATTTAGGGGAAGCTCGACCGCCTCGCGGCCCTGTATGACCTGACCGATCGCAGATGACGTGGTTTCCACCTGCGGTATGTCGGTCGTTACCGTTACCGTCTCGGTCACGGCGCCCGCTTCGAGCGTGACCGTCAGCGGTGCCGTCTGTGCCACCTCGAGAGTTATCTCCTGCTTTGTCGTCTTGAAATTCGGAGCCGTAACTTCCACGCTGTATCGGCCCGGCTGCAGCGAAAGTACGCTGAACGATCCGTCGTTGCCGCTCGTCGTCGTTATCTCGCGGCCCGTGCCGGCGGATGTCACCTTGACCGTCGCCCCGGTGACGATCGCCCCGGTAGAGTCGGTGACCGTTCCCTGAATTCTCGCCGACTCGGTCTGCGCGAATGAAAATGTCGCGAGCCACAAAGCCGTGAATGCGATCGCAAATATCCGCTTCATCTGTTGTCTAACCTTCATAAGTCTGATCACCTCATCAAGAATTAACCGAAATTTCGTAGCCAGTAGCCAATTGACGCTCGCGACGGGGCACGCACCTGCGTGGGTCATAGCGACACTTTAAAATGAACGAATTTGGAAAAAGCCGAGTATTGTTTGTTCGGAAAACAAACAAAGTTTTAATATATCTGTAACAGATTGTCAAGAACTTTCTCCTTCTTCGCCCAAACTTAGTTTGCGGATGCAAACTTTCGAGCCAATACCAAGCTTATCGAGCCCAGGATACTGGGCCGGTCGCCGAGCGACGACGGAATTATCTCGGCCATCTTCACTTCCTGCCTGATGCTGCGCTTTCCGGCCTCCTGGATCTCCTCTTTTATGAGGTCCCAGGCCTTTGTAATGCTGCCGCTGATCACGATCGCCTGGGGACTGAACCCGATCAGCAAATTGGATATACCAATTCCCAGGTATTTTGCATTTTCTTTCAGCTTACAAAGAGCACGTTCTTCCCCGTTCTGCGCGAGCCCGATCAGGTTCTCTATATTCATCGAGCTGTTCGATGCCCCGCCGTTCGTGTCCTGGTATCGAAACAAAAGGGCCTTTTCCGATGCATGGGCTTCCCAACAATCCCGACGCCCGCAGGAGCAGTCGACCGGAGCGTCCTCAGCCACGAACATATGCCCGAATTCGCCCGCCGCCCCGTTTTCACCGCGATACACCTGGCCGTCGATTATGATGCCCGTCCCGATGCCCTCGGCCACAAATACCATTATGAAATTCTTGGTCCGCTTGATCTCCTCGTTGCCGAACCATAACTCAGCAAGCGCGATGGCATTGGCGTCGTTCTCGATCACCACACTGGCACCGGTGGCCGCGGTTATCTTGTTGCCGATATCCCAATTCGACCACTGAAAATACGGCACATATAGGATCTCCCCGCTCGTCTGGTCCGCTATTCCAGGAATGCTAACCCCGACCTCGAGATCAGAATCAGGATAAGCATTTACGAAGTGCGTCACCTTTGCAAGGATCTGCTTGTCCATGTATTGGATGTCCGCCGAGGTCGGAAACTCCTCGGATTCCAGTATGTTTCCTGCCAGATCCGCCAGGACCACCGTAGTCAGGCTGGGTGTGACGTCAACCCCGATCGCGACCGGCTTGCCGGTCCTGAGCCGCAGGAGCGTAGGCTTGCGCCCGCCCGTCGAATCGCCCGTACCCGTCTCCTCGATAAGCCCTTCGTCCTGAAGATCGTCGACGATCGCTGAGACCGTCGAGCGCTGCAGCGATGTCTCGCGTGCGATCTCGGCCCGCGAGATCGGTGCCCGCGAGCGCACGTAATTGAGCACTATCTGCTTGTTGATATCCCGGATGGTGTTGTGCCGGGCGATCTGTTTCTCTACTTTGTGCAGATAGATCTTCTTCATTTTACTCAGGAAAAACGGCGCGCGGCCCAATAACGGGCTTCGGATCAGTTTGTTGGTTGTATGAACAAACAATCCCATATTAAACATTTTGAAGATTTATTCAAGAGTAAACTTCAAGTAGAAGGTGACGGATCGATAAAAAATGAGCACAGCGCAAATTAAACGCTTGACTCTATAGTTGACTACAGAGTGTAAGGTATAATTGTAGTAGCGGGACCGCCGCCGTTAGGAGATAAAGATGCTCGATGAAATGAAACCCAGAGACAAGACCCGGTACAAGATCGGAGAGGTTGCCAGGCTGACGGGCGTGGGGATCGAAACGCTCAGATTCTATGAGAAGTGCGGCCTGCTCGATCGTCCATTGCGCACCGCCAGCGGCTATCGGCTCTATGACGAGAGCACGCTCGAGCGCCTCGGTTTCATAAAGAAAGCTCAGGTGCTCGGCTTCACGCTTGACGAGATCCGCGAGCTGATCGATCACAAACGCGGCGGTGAGAATCCATGCGGCGTCGTCCGCGAAAAGGTAAAGTCGCGTCTGACCGAACTGACCGAGCGAATCCGCCAGATGACCCTCTATCGCGATGAACTGGCCGCGTCATTAAAGGAGTGGGAAAAGACAGGTGAGTCTCCGGGACACGTCTGCGGGCTGATCGAGGGTTCGCACATCGAGCGTCCGCCGCACAGACGCGGCATCAATTCGAACTAGTGGAAGGAAATATTATGAACAACAGAACTACATTAACGGCACCGGATATAGTGTGCGGCGGATGTGCCGGCGCGATCAAGAATGCGGTCGGCCGGATACAGGGAGTCTCGGCGGTCGATGTCGATGTCGAAACGAAACGAGTGACCGTTGACCATGATGCGGACGTAACGCAGGAAGAGTTGGCAAAGGTCCTGGACGACGCGGGCTTCCCGTCGAGCTAGCGAGGGGATCGAAAAATGAGAACAGTCGATACGAAAGAAAGCACATCGGTGACCGATCCGGTCTGCGGTATGCAGATCGATCCCGCATCGGCGGCGGCCACAACGACGCACATGGGCGAGAAGTACCACTTTTGCTCTAAGTCCTGCCTTGAATCTTTCACGCAGGACCCGCAGCGGTATGTGGCGAAAGATCGGGATACAGGGTCGAACGACGGCGGCCAACGCGGCGGCCGATCCGAGCGGATCGATATGCCGATCACGGGTATGACCTGCTCGGCCTGTGCCAATCGGATCGAACGCACGTTATCAAAACAGCCGGGGGTAAAAGAAGCGGCGGTAAACTTCGCTACCGAGAGGGCGACCGTCACTTTCGACCCGTCGCTGACGAATACCGATGCGCTCGTGGAAAGCGTGAGAGGCGCCGGGTACGACGCACATCCGGGCCTGGACGAAGATGGCGAGGCCGATCCTCTTGCGGCGGCACATGCCGAGGAGTATGCCTCGACAAAGCGCAAGTTCATCGTTGCGGCGGTGCTTTCGGTTCCCGTCCTCGTGATAGCTATGTCGCACGGCACCATCGGGTTCCTGAACTTCGAAGGCGTCAACTGGCTTCAGCTATTGCTCACGACACCCGTCGTAGTTTATTCGGGACGTCGTTTTTATTCCGGAGCATGGGCCGCGTTCAGACATCGAGCCGCGGATATGAATACGCTGATCGCGGTTGGCACGGGAACGGCTTACCTATATTCGGTGGCTGCCACGGTGCTTCCATCGTTGTTCGCAACGCACGCGGCAGACCACTCGATGACCGTACCGGTCTACTATGAGGCGGCGAGCGTGATCATCGCTCTGATCCTGCTCGGCAATATGCTCGAGTCCCGTGCAAAGGGACGCACGGGCGAGGCGATACGAAGGCTCGTGGGGCTTCAGCCCAAAACGGCAGTCGTCGTTCGCGGCGGCGAACAGATCGAGATCCCGACCGATCAGGTCCTAAAGGGCGATATCGTGATGGTTCGGCCCGGTGAAAAGATCCCGGTAGACGGGGTCGTGACCGATGGCCGATCGGCCGTCGACGAGTCGATGCTCACCGGCGAGAGCATTCCGGTGGGTAAAGGCGTCGGCGACGAGGTATTTGCCGCGACGATGAACAAGACCGGGTCGTTTCATTTCAGGGCGACAAAGGTCGGCCGCGAGACGACCCTGCACCAGATCGTGAAACTTGTACGCGATGCTCAGGGCTCGAGGCCGCCGATAGCGCGATTGGCAGATAAGATCAGCGGCATCTTTACACCGGTCGTCATATCCATCGCCATCGCCACCTTCGTCGTTTGGTTCATTGCCGCGTCGCCCGAGGTCAGGCTCACGATGGCGGTGGTGAATTTCGTGTCGGTGCTCATCATCGCTTGTCCGTGCGCGCTCGGCCTCGCGACGCCGACGGCCATTATGGTCGGAACGGGTAAGGGAGCTGAGCTCGGGATCCTGATCAAAGGAGGCGACAGCCTCGAGACGGCGCACAAGATCGATACGGTCGTGCTCGACAAGACCGGCACGATCACGAAAGGCGAACCAAGCCTGACCGACGTGATCGCCGTTGACGGTTTTGATGAGGGAACGCTGCTCTCGCTGATAGCCTCAGCAGAACGCTCGAGCGAGCATCCGCTGGCCGCGGCGATCGTTCGCGGAGCCGAAGAACGCGGGCTGGAACTTCTCCGGGCTGAGAATTTTGACGCCATTGAGGGACGCGGCGTCGAGGCGTCGGTCGAGGGAAAGGCGGTCCTGCTCGGAAACGAGCGCCTTATGCAGGAGCGCTCCATCGACATCGCCGCCGCACGCGAGTGGCTGGATGATCTCGCCGGCCAGGGAAAGACCCCGATGTATGCGGCCGTCGACGGCAAGATCGCGGGCGTCGTGGCCGTAGCCGACACGGTAAAGGATGGATCGAAGGCGGCCATTCTCGAGCTCCGGCGGTTGGGCCTGAACGTGGTGATGATGACGGGCGACAACAAGCGTACTGCCGAGGCGATGGCAAAACAGGCCGGCATCACAGAGGTCCTGTCGGAAGTCTTGCCGGATAAGAAATCGAGCGAGGTCAAGCGGCTGCAGGCATCCGGTAAGCGTGTCGCGATGGTCGGTGACGGTATAAACGATGCACCGGCGCTCGCACAAGCGGACGTCGGGATCGCGATCGGCACCGGGACCGATGTGGCTATCGAGGCCAGCGACATCACGCTTATCAATGGCGACCTGAGGGGCGTTGCGACCGCGATCGGGCTATCAAAAGCAACGATCCGCACGGTCAAGCAGAATCTGTTCTGGGCATTTATCTACAACATTATCGGCATACCGATAGCCGCGGGCGTGCTCTATCCCGTATTCGGCTGGCTGCTCTCGCCCGTCATCGCAAGTGCGGCGATGAGCCTCTCGAGTGTGTCGGTCGTGACGAATAGTTTGCGGCTGCGTTCTTATAAGGACGCAAGGCAGGAGAAATAGCTATGGATACGATCGAGATCATCGTGTTGATCGTCGGGGTTGGTTTGATCGCCCTTGTCTTCTGGTACTTTTTCGGCGAGCGCGAACAGGTGGCTGCCGCCGTGAATGCATCGGGTGTGCAGGAGATTGACGTGACCGTGAAGGGAGGCTATTCGCCGGACGTGATCGTCGTCGATCGCGGACAGCCCGTGCGGCTCAATTTCTATCGTGATGAGACGTCATCGTGCAGCGAACAGGTCGTCTTCGGCGAGCTTGGCATCGCCCGCGACCTCCCTGCTTTTAAGACGACGGCCATAGAATTTACGCCCGACAAGGCCGGTGAATTCCCTTTTGCCTGCGGCATGAATATGCTTCACGGAAAGCTGATCGTGAGATAGAAAAGAGGTCTTCTGAAAAGCACCCCTTTTATGAAATAAGTAACCACAAAATGACACGAAAAAGCACAAGATTTTTAGTGCTATTTTCGTGGTCTTTCGCGGTTACAAATCTTCTGATCTCGACTTTTCAGACTTTCTCCGTCACTCCTCTCGCCTACTTCGAACACGGCACCAGGGCAGCCGGTTCGAAGCGATCCACGTAATCTCGCGCATATGTCTGCACATTGATCCGTATCTTGTTGAAAACGTAGCAATAGAACGCCTCGTTCCGGATCCGCTCCTTGAGATACTTCATAGCCGTGACCTCGCTCCAATATTCGCGGCTCTCCCATATCTCGATGGGCGTACCGCCGATCTCCTCGGCGAGTTCGATCAGTTTTCGATCGCGGATGTTGTGCCCGTTCTTCAGAAAGATCGAGGTATATTGGGGTATCAGCTTGCTTTGTTTTTCGATCATGGCCGCGTTGGCCGAAGCGGTTTGATTTACGTGGCCCAGTTCGTGCGACAGTTTCGTCGCGGCGAGGATGCGTCCGCTTATCAGATACGAGGTCGCGTCCGATGAGAGGGAGCTAAGCACCGGATAGTAGATCGGATTAGGATACCCTTCGTCTATCTGATGGCCCAGCGTGATCGTGGCCCCGACGAAATTGCCCTGCTCGTCCCATTGAAATCGGTCCGTCCCGGCTCCTCTGTCCTTTCCCCTGCTGACCCTGATGGTCAATACGAACGAAGGATCGGTCGCATAGGCATCCCACTGCCTTCGGCCAAATTCTGTCGAGAGCAGCTCGGCCTTCCACTTCTCGTAGCGATCTCTGTACTGCCGCGGTACATCTTCGCGGATCCCGCCCTCGGTCGGTCTCGGCACGATCTCGACCTTTGGAAACCAGTTCTCTGATGGATAGGCGGCGATGGGGAAAATGAGAACGGCCGCAGCCGTCGACAAAAAAGCGAAGCGCTTGAGAAACATCCTCATCCAGCAAGACCTCCCGGTTCAATTATTCAAATTGTATTCAAAGTCAGGAACGCGTCTAACTTACCCCAGATAGCGAACTATCGTCAACATTTTGTTCACACAACGCGGTTTACAAACGCTTCGTTTGGAAGGATAGTAGTCTGGAAAGAAAGCGCTATATATTAGCCCCGAGGCCAACCTCTCTTGTCCAAAAACCGTATGAATATCAAGGTCGGCGATAGTTTTCACAAAGAGCGGCTCGTGACCGATGCCCTCGTGCGCGCCTTTGCCGAACTCTCCGGCGATCACAATCCGATCCATCTCGACGAGGACGTCGCCGGCAAGACGCGGTTCGGACGCCGGATCGCCCACGGGATGCTGAGCGGCGCCTTCATCTCGGCCGTGCTCGGTTACGAATTTGCCGAGCGCCAGATCGTCTATCTCTCCCAGACGCTGAAATTCACCGCCCCGGTCTTCATCGGCGATACCGTAACGACAACCGCCACCATAAAACACATCCGCGAAGACAAGAATATCGTTACCCTCGATACCATCTGCACCAAACAGGACGGCACGACCGCCGTCCAAGGCGAAGCCGTCGTAATGATCCTCAGCTAACTCCACCCTGTTCACTATTCACTGTCCACTGTTCACTACTGTGCGGCCGTTCTTCTGTCCATTGTCGAGACGTGCTGAGCCAAGCTATACTTGTCCAGATTTCCCATGTCTTTGGTTAAATCAGCACAACGGCTGTTTGTTTCGAGCCTCGTTCGCGAGGCTTTCCCGAAGGGCAAATAGCCACGTCCTTCAGGACGTGGTAGAGATTAAGTAAAAGTAAAAAGGGCGTTTCAACGTCCTTTTCTGCCGCTTTAGCAGTTATGTCGAACAGCGTGTACTCCGAGATCAATTTCCACATCACCTGGCATACGAAAAACAGCCTGCCGATGATACGCAAAAAGGAACGAACCTCGCGGCTCTGTCGTTTTCTGACGAAACACGTTTTTGGCATCGCCATTACCCAACTCACAAGTTTGCTCGCACGCCGAAGCGTGTATTCCTCGAAAGGCCATCAAGGTTCGCTCCGAAGTGGTTCGCGGCCATTTACGTTTGTAGACAAATACCGCTTTGTTTAGAGTATGGATGCAGGTTCAGCGGGTAATAACGACAACCTGTTTGGGAATGGGAAAGTTTAACGACATTGATTTAGAAAATTGGCGAGAAAGCGACGTTAACACGGATTCGCTTTGGCTGATTAGTGAGCGCGGGAAGACCGGTAAACACAAGAACGTTTACCACGGAAACTTTATTCCGCAGATTCCTTATCAGCTCTTGAGTCGCTATACAAAACGAGGCGAGGTTGTTTTCGAACCTTTTATGGGAAGCGGAACGACGCTCTTTGAATGTGAAGAGTTAGGCCGGCGATACATTGGATTAGACATCAATCCGGAAATGATTGATTACGTGTCGTCCCAAGTCGATCTATTTGCCAACGAACGCGAATACTTCATCTGCAAGTGCGATTCGGCCGATTCGACGGAGGCGCAGACATGCGTCGAGCAAGCGTTGGAGAAACTAGGCACTCCATCGGTCCAATTTGTCCTGATGCACCCTCCATATATGGACATTGTAAAATTCACCGAAGACCCGAACGATCTATCCAGTATTGGCGATCTCAAGGATTTCCTGGCGAAATTTAAGAAGGTTTGCGAGAACTCTCTGCACTTTCTTGATAAGAACCGATATTTCGGGGTCGTGATCGGCGACGTTTATAAAAATAGCGAAGTGGTTCCTCTTGGCTTCTATGTCTTGGATATGATTAAGCGTTCCTTCAAGGTAAAATTGAAAGGAATAATCGTCAAAAACATCGAAGGCAATCGAGGCAAGATCGGACAGAACGGTATTTGGAAGATCCGGGCTTTGCGAAGCGATTACTTTATTTTCAAGCACGAATATATTTTGGTTTTTAAAAAAGAAGGCTAATTCTCCAATTAACGATCAATGGATATTAAGAACAATTTCTCAACGGACTCCGCCAAAAAGATTTTCGGGAATTCCGATCAGGCACTGGCGTTCCTTCTGGAACTCCAAAAGGTAAAAGGTTTTGAGCTGCCAACTCGGGTGATGCAGCGGGGTCAGTTCGCAGGTCAAACGAGAGTGGAGATTAGCAACGCAGAGATTTGGTCCAAAATTGTCGAGCAATGGGATTATGATGCGAGCCTTCCCATCATCCGAGACATGTTCACGCGAACGAAGAAATATCAGTCAGGAAAAGATTCACACAATATTATGAATCTTCTGCTTGAGGAATGGGAAAAAGTGAAACTCGGGCAAATCGCTTGGCCATTCTCTCAGGGAGATTTTGATGGATTCGTCCAACGGGTAAACTCCGAAAGCATCTCAGGGTTTGAGAAAGACGAAAAGGTAAAGGTAGCGGCAGTAAAGTATCGACGGATCAAGGAAATCAACACAGTTCGGAATGATTTCATTGAAACTCTCATCTTTGAAAAGAACAAAAATATCTTGCCGACGCTTAATCACCGCAGATCGGTAGATTTCTTTATTAACGGAATCTCGTTCGACCAAAAGGTGGCGAAGAGCCCAACCGCAGAGTTCAGAAGAGACTTCGGCGAGAACTGGAAGCAACACGCGATTGAACATCCCGAGGAAGTCGCTGCTTATCTCTATAGATATCAAGATGAGGGTAGATTCGGAGCAGACAGCCGCTTGCTCGTGGTCTACCTTGATGAAGACGTCTCAATCGAAACAATTGCACAAACAATTGATGACATTGACTTACAGGATCCGATTGAGGTTACGTTCGATTACAATCACAAGACACAAGGAACGAAGACCTACAAAGTTAGCTGCTTCATAATATTGCTGTCGAACGCGGAATAACCCCTGATGAATTATATTGGCTCGAAATTCAAACTGTCTCAGTTCCTATTGACCTCCATCGACAAAGCCGCTGGCGGTGCAAAAAACAAGATTATCTGCGATATCTTCGCGGGTACCGGTGCGGTGGGCCGAGCTTTCAAGCGAGATGCGAAGAAGATAATTGCGAACGACGTGGAATATTATAGCTACGTTCTCAACAAGAACTACATCGGCAACCATACCGAGATGGACTACTTTAAGTTGCTGAACGATTTGAATTATCTACCCGGAAAAAGGGGGTTTATCTTTCAAAACTATTGTGCTGGTGGCGGGACAGGCCGGCAGTATTTCAGCGACGAAAATGGCCGCAGGATCGATGCAATACGGCAGAAAATCGAAGAGTGGCGGTCTTCAAACGAGATTGGCGAGGGAATGTATTATTTCTTGCTAACAAGTCTTCTAGAGGCTGCGGATGCCGTTGCCAATACAGCTAGTGTTTACGGTGCATACCTGAAGCATTTGAAGAAGACGGCGCAAAAGGATATGTGGCTCTATTCGGCAGACTACGTTATCAACGAAATGGAACACGAAGTTCATAATAAAGATGCCAATGAGCTTATAGGTGAGATCGAAGGCGACATTCTCTATATGGACCCGCCATACAATCACCGACAATATGGCGCGAACTACCATATGTTGAACACAATCGCCCTTTACGATGAGTTCAAGCCCGTGGGCAAGACCGGGTTGCGCGCCTATGAGAGGTCGCGTTGGTGCGCTAAGAATGAGGTAACAAACGTCTTCAACGATCTAGTCGAAAAGGCAAGGTTCAATTACATCTTCTTGTCGTACAACAACGAAGGCCTGATGAGCCTCAATGAGGTTCGAAAGATTATGCAGAAATACGGAAGTTACGAACTTATTGAGCAGCCATATCAACGCTTCAAAGCCGACAAGACCGCTAATAGAAATCACAAGGCCACCTCGACTATGGAATACCTCCATGTTCTGGAGAAATCCTAGTCGCAAATTCTGAGTGTCCTCTATCGCCAATAGGCGGCGGGGCGTGGAAAATTGCCCTATCTGCGATCGGCGAGTTGTGCTATACTTGAGACGACGTGCTTTCGGCGGTTCATACCTGGCGAGGGGACGCCGGTTCTTTGAAATTGTTGATCTACGAGAAGTCGGTCATGGTGCGATCGAACAAGGAAAGGGCCGCGGGTTATCAGGCATGGAAAGGGGCTGGAAGCGATCAGGCGTGGGTCGGGGGCGGTCGGCTGAGGAAGGAGGTCGGCAAATTCCTTTTTTGAGGAAAACTGAGGTTTCCACCCTCTGCCGGCATACGTAACCGTAATCGCAACAACGATTTGCGGCGGTGATCCGGGAGTTTCCAAGCCGGTTTCCAATGGGTTTCCAAGCAGGTTTCCAACGGGTTTCCAACGGGTTTCCAAGCGGTTTCCGGGACGCATGTCGAGACCGCTTGAACCGCCGTTGGTGGGCTTGCACGCGGTCGTTCTATGAGGCGTGGCGCACGGGGTTTTGGAAATCCAAAAACTCGGGCTAAAATAGCGGCCATGTCCGTTTTTGCTTACTCCCTGGCGAAGTACCGGCCCGAACTCTATCAAGTCTGCCTTTATCCAAGCCCGACGCCTATCCCCATCTCCTACGAGGGCAGGCATCTTTGCGATTCCACGATCACGGAGGCGGCCGTAATAGAGATGGATGTCCCGGATGAAGTTATCAGGAAGATCGAGACGGGCCGAATGATCGTTGTCATCCACAATACTTCGCTGTCGCCCGAACGCGAGGCGGACCCTCAGACGCGCTTCAGGATCGTCGAGATCGAAATGTACGATCGCGACTGACGATCACCCAAGGTCACGGATTCGGAAGAACGCTTTGGCGAACTGCTTATTGCGGGGCTACCAGCGGTGGTAGGCCGGGTGGCCCTCTTTGACGGCTACGAAGGTGCCGCGGCAGGTGTCGCAAACCTTGCCGCCGGCGATCAGTTCGGCATCGACGGTGGCCCGGTCTTCGCCAGACTCGACGACGCGTGCCTTGAGCGTGATCGGCCCGTCGATAGGCGTGGGGCGGAGCAGCTTGACGGCGAAATCCGCTGTGACGGTGCACGGCGGAGCATCGGTGCCGGCTTTTTTCATCAGGTGGTGAGCGGCGGCCCAGTTTGAGTGGCAGTCGAGCAGGGCGCCGATGATGCCTCCATTGAGCACGCCGGGAAAAGCCTGGTGGTGCGGTTCGGCAAAGAACTCTGCGGTGTATTCATCACCCTCGGCAAAACTCCGTATCCGCAAGCCCTTGTCGTTCGCCGGCCCGCAGCCAAAGCAGATGCCCTCGGGCGAATACTCTTCCTGGATCGACTTTCTGTTTTCCATTTCAACGATATTACAACGAAAGGCGATTCGGGATAAGCGGCGGCGTCGGAACGCTTTATTTACGCGGGTTGCGGACGCCGCACGACGTGTCGTAAATTTGTTTCGCCTTACTCTTGTAAATATATGCTGACACTTCTTGCGTTGGTATTTCTTGCCTGGCTGGTCTTCGGCTATTTTGCCTACGGCCGATGGATAACGAAACAATTCCAGCTTGACGACACGCGCGTGACGCCCGCGGTCTCGGTCAACGATGGCGAGGATTTCGTGCCGGCGCGGCCCTTCTATCTATTCGGGCAGCATTTCTCGGCCATCGCGGCGGCCGGCCCGATCGCGGGGCCGATCATCGCCTGCGTGGCATTCGGTTGGCTGCCGTGCCTTTTGTGGATCGCGCTCGGCGTCGTGCTGATCGGGGCGGTACACGATTTTTCGGCGCTCGCCTCATCGGTCCGTCACGGTGCCCAGTCGGTCGCGGAGATCACAAAGGAAAAGCTCGGTTCCGGAGCGGGCAAGGCGATGATGGCATTTATCTGGATCGCTCTGATCTATATCATCGTCGCGTTCACGGACATCACGGCCGGCACATTCGTCTCGGGCGACGAATCGCTCGCCGGTGAAACTGGGTTCGATCCGGGCGGCGCGGTCGCCTTTGCGAGCATCGCCTACCTGCTGTTGTCGATCGTTCTTGGGCTGGTCGAGCGGTATCTTAAACCGCCACTGTGGCTGGTGACGCTGATCTTTGTACCCGCAACCTTCGCACTCTCGTATCTGGGAACGCAATTTTCCCACGTCTTTTCGCTCAGCCATCTGAGCTGGTCGGTGATGATATTGATCTATTGCGTTGCCGCTTCGCTCGTGCCGGTGTGGGCACTTCTGCAGCCACGTGGATATCTCGGCGGCTTCGTGCTTTATACGGCGATCGCCGTCGGCGTGATCGGCATCTTTTTTGGCGGGTATGAGATACAGCAGCCGGCGTTCAAGTCGTTCGATGTCGGCGGAATGACGGGCATGCTCTTCCCGTTCCTGTTTGTGACGATCGCCTGCGGCGCATGTTCGGGCTTTCACGGGCTTGTCTGTTCGGGGACGACGTCAAAGCAGATCGAAAAAGAATCGCATACGCGGCCGGTCGGCTACGGAGCGATGCTCGCCGAGGGCTTTGTGGCGTTCATCGCGCTCGTGACCGTTATGATCGCCGCAAGCGAGATGCTGGTAGGGCCCGACGGGCGGGCTCTTTCCGCGGGCAAGATCTACGGGAACGGTATCGGCAACTTTCTTACCCTCGTGATCGGAAAAGATAATCTTGCGTTCGCGGTCACATTCGGGGCGATGGCTTTCTCGACCTTTGTTTTCGATACGCTAGATGTTTCGATGCGTCTGGGTCGGTACATCGTGCAGGAGATATGCGGATTACCCGGACACGTGGGTGCTGTGATCGGGACGCTGGCGACGGTCGCTATCCCGTTCATGCTCATCTTTTTTGCGAGGCCGGGGTCGTACCTGGACTTCTGGACGCTGTTCGGCGCGTCAAATCAGCTCCTTGCCGCACTGACGCTGCTCTCGATCACCGTCTGGCTCCATCAGGCACGCAAGCGGATCGCTTTCACGCTGCTGCCGATGCTCTTTGTTCTCGTTGTTACGCTCTGGGCTCTAGGCTCGCTCGTTATCGGAAATTTCAGGGCCTCGAGCGGTTTCGATATAAGGCTTGTCAATAGCGTCGCTTCACTCGCACTTATCTGCCTTGCTATTTATCTGGTGATTACGGCATTTCTCAAACTCCGAAGTGAGAGCGGAACGGGCCCGGAGGCCGAGGTCCCGGCAGTGGCGTGAAGGGTGAGATTATTCCAGATCGAAAAACGCGTAACAGATCGGGGACACCCTATTGCTGGAGGCAAATATGACAAACATCACCGAGATAGCTCCCGATACGTTCCGCATCAACACGTACATTCCCGAATCAAACCTCGGCTTTAGCCAGTTTCTGATTCGGGATGAAGAGCCGCTCCTATTTCATACGGGAATGAGGGCCTTGTTCCCGACCGTCCGCGAGGCCGTTTCGAAGCTGATCGATCCGGCCACGCTTCGTTGGATCGGTTTCAGCCACTTCGAGGCCGACGAGTGCGGTTCTCTAAACGAGTGGCAAGCGATCGCCCCGGACGCGACGGCTGTCGTCAGCATTGTCGCTAAGATGGTGAGTGTTGACGATTTTGCGTCAAAGAATCCTGCGAAGGGAATGGTCGACGGCGAAGAGTTCTCGACCGGGGAACACACGTTCCGCTTTCTGGCCACGCCGCATGTTCCGCATAACTGGGAGGCGGGCCTTCTGTACGATGTATCTACCGGCGTACTGTTCTCTTCGGACATCATGCATCAGAATGGCGACGTTGCCCCACTGACATCCGACAGCGTGACGGACCGCGTTCGGCAGTCGATGCTGGAAATGCAGGCGAGCCCGCTTGCACATTACCTGCCGTACACGCCCCGAACGGAGGCAACGCTGAAACGGGTTGCGTCGCTAAAGCCAACGACGGTGGCATCGATGCACGGGTCTATCTACACTGGCGATGGCGAGAGGGCGATACTTGAATACGCCGGAGTGTTAAAGGAGGTGTTTGGCGGCGAGGCTAGTGCTCACGCATCTTGACCTCGTCGAGCGTGCGCGTTGTCGCGTCCGTGACGCTGCCGATGCCAAAGTCGCGAGCTTCTTCGAGCTGAGCGGTCGTCGCGGGGCTAAGATATTCAGGCGGAGCGAGTTCGCCCGTGTCGAGTGCTTTCGAGGGACCTCGCTCCCTTTTCGAACCGTATCGCAAGACCATGAAACAGATCCCGAACAACGCGGCGAAGTAGAAGAAGGAGATGGGGACAAACTGGCCCGGTGGAAGATCCGACCGCGTCAGGATCCGGATCACGACCATGAACATGAAGAAACCGACGCCCGCGATACACGCGGTCAGCGTCATTGGGTTTGACGCCCATGCTGCTGATGCGATGTCGTCGGCAACCCGTCGGCCGCATCTGCTGCAGTAAATAAGCCCAGTCTGTAACTGTACGCCGCACCCGGAACAGAACATATCAAGCTAACCCTTGATCGGGCCGATCTTTTCCTCGAGCCAATTGGTCAGGTCATCGACGGCCTGGATATGAACGGGCTTTCCGGTCCAGGCCTTGATCGCGAAAATAATGAGCATTATGGTCGTTACGACGGTAAATATGCCGCTACCCGCGTTGGCAATGTCCGTTACGTTCCCGATGATCCCAAGGATCGTGGTCACGATCAGAATGGCGACATGCGCCGCGAGGCCCTGGGCCGCGTGAAACCGCACCTTATTCTCCTCTTTCGGAATGACGAGAAGAAGCACCAGGCCGGCCACGAGCCCGATCGAGAACGGAATGTACGGCAAGCCGATAAGCCACTTTTCGGGAATGCCGGTCTTAGATTCTTTCCGAATCCCGGCCCGATTCATGTCGGCAAACTTTGACTGCTGATAAACGATCGGCGCCTGCCCACCCTGGAACGCGTATGCATTGAACTGCGCCTCGGTGAACCGCTGAGTTTCTTCCTCTGTGACGCTCGGCGGACGCGTCGGGAACTCTGCAGTACTATATGGCGACCGCGGCGGCGAATAAGCGGCGGCGGGCGCCCTGTAAGACTCAACGTCCGGGGCATCCTGAACCGCTGCCCTGACCTTCTCCGGAAATTCCGGATCGAGCGGATTTGTGTCGAATTTTTTCGGCATGGTCAGCGCTATATTACGATAGATTCCTTCGATATGTTCAATCAATCATACGTTCGCACGTCCTTCGCTTAGAACCTGACGCTGTTCCGCCTGAAAACTTTTGGCTGGACGGACCGCGCTATACTATTAGAAACACACAGAATTTGGAGGAATATGTTAGCAAATAATTTGACCGGGGTTTGGATCGACAGCAAGAAAGCGGTCATCTCCAGGCTGCATGGAGACGAGGCATCATTAGAAGTGCTGCAGTCCGGCATCGAGGGCAACGAACGCATCGAAGGAGAAGGCCGGCCCGAGGGCCGCTTCGGCGGGCAATTCATAGTTGACGAACAAGGCGACGAGATGCGCAGAAAGGAAGCCGAGAAGAATTTCGTGGAAGGGGTCGTCGAACAGATAAAGGACGCAGATCAACTTTTGATCATCGGCCCGGCGCATATGAAGAGTGAATTGGCAACTGCCATCCGCAGCTTGCCGCCGCCGGCGCCGAACATCCGCGCCGTCGAAAGCGCTGATTCGATGACCGACAATCAGATCGCCGAATACACCCGTAACTTTTTCGGTCGTCCGGCCCCGCGACATACGGCGGCGTAGGTTTGAGCGAGTAAATCGAGGATACATCCGCTTATTTCGCAGGTGGTTCTGAAACGGCGATCCCGAGCTCTTTTAGCTGAGCCTCATCGACCTCCCCGGGCGAGTCCATCATCAGGTCCTGTGCTGATGCTGTTTTCGGGAACGCCATGACATCACGGATGTTCTCAGTTCCGCAGAGTATCATGCACGTGCGCTCGATACCGGCGGCGAATCCGCCGTGGGGCGGCGTACCGTATTCGAGAGCGTCGAGGAAAAAACCGAACCTTGCGCGAGCAGATTCCGGAGTCATTCCCAGAGCCTTGAAGTTCAACGCCTGCACCTCCTGCTGATGGATACGGATCGACCCGCCGGCGCATTCGTAGCCGTTGATGACAGCGTCGTACGCTTTTGCACGCACCTGACCGAGCAGACGATGCTGCGACGGGTCATTGACGCCAGTCCGGAAGAGTTCGAGGTCCTCGTCCATCGGCGATGTGAACGGGTGATGCGCCGCGACGTATGTGTCTATCTCTTCATCGTGTTCGAACATCGGAAATTCGGTGACGATCAGGCATTCGTATTTGCTGCGGTCGATCAGATTCTCGCGTCTCGCCACTTCGTTGCGCAACGCTCCGAGAGCCGCCGCGACGACCGATTTCTTTCCTGCGACGATCAATACTGCGTCGCCTTGTTCGGCACCCGAAACCTTGATCAACTTGCCGATCTTTTCTTCGCCGAGAACCTTCAACAATGACGAAGTCGGAGCCCCATCGCTATCGCTCCCGGTTCTGACAGGAATTTTGATCCACGCGAGCGCACCCGCGCCGTAGCGCTTTACGAACTCCTGTAGCTCATCGGTCTGCTTTCGCGAATAATCGGCCTTTCCCTTTACGACGATCGCCTTTATCTCACCGCCCGCTTTGAGTGTATCGGCGAACGGTGCAAATTCCGTGTCCTTTAGGTCTTCGCTTAGGTCTCGGAGCTCCATTCCGAAGCGAAGGTCGGGCTTGTCCGATCCGTATCTGCTCATCGCCTCGGCGTATGTCATTCGCGGCCATTCCGCCGGAAGTTCGACGTCGATGAGTTTGAGCACGTGGTTGAACATCCCTTCCATCTCGCGATAGACCTGCTCGCGATTTACGAATGACATCTCCATATCGAGCTGCGTGAATTCCGGCTGGCGGTCGGCACGCAGATCTTCATCACGGAAACAGCGGGCGATCTGGTAATACCGGTCGAGGCCCGAGATCATCGTGATCTGTTTCAGGATCTGCGGCGATTGAGGCAGCGCGAAAAACTTGCCTGTGTGAATACGCGAAGGAACGATGAAATCTCGCGCGCCTTCCGGCGTCGATTTAAGCAATATCGGCGTTTCGATCTCCAGAAAACCACGACCGTCGAAATATTCGCGGATCGCCTTCACAGCCTTCGCACGCATGATGATGTTCTGCTGCAGCTGCGGCCTTCGCAGGTCGAGATAGCGGAACTTGAGCCGCGTCGATTCGTCAGCAAGATTTTCGGAGCCGGCGACCTCGAGCTGGAACGGCGGCACCTTCGCGTCGTTGAAGATGAGAAGTTCGCTGACCTTGACTTCGATATCGCCGGTCGCGAGCTTTGCATTGTGCGTCCCTTCGGCACGCGAAACAACTTCGCCCTTCACCGCGATAACGAACTCGCCACGAAGGCTCTTCGCCTTCGCATGAGCCTCGGGCGCCGTCTCTTCGCTCACCACCACCTGCGTCAAACCATGCCGGTCGCGAAGGTCGATAAACGTAAAAACGCCAAAATCACGCTTCTTCGCCACCCAGCCCATCAAGACGACCGACTCTCCAACGTTTCCCTCGCGGAGTTCCCCACAAGTGTGCGATCTCTCTAAACTGCCTAATGTGTCCAACATATTGAAATCAACTTCCCGCAAATTCACGCTGATGAACGCTGATAATTCTCACCTCTATATCTGCGTTTATCCGCGTTCATCTGCGGTTCAAATATCCAAACAAAAACGCCTTTCGATCTGCGACAGACGAAAGGCGGAACGCGGAACCTTGGGTCCTCCAGCGCTCTCGCCTACGTATTATTGTCGTCGAATCGAACGGCGCTCATAAACCAAACGCGATAATACAGGAGGTCGCCTCGATATTGCAAATAAATGCCGTCCGAGTGTGTGTAGGTTAGAATGGGCCTATGAATGTTCTTGTCCTTAATTGCGGGAGTTCTTCGCTTAAGTTTCAGCTTATTTCGACCAGCCTCGAGCAGATCGAACAGCGAGCTGATCGGATGCTGGCTCGGGGCCATATTGAGCGGATCGGCGGGGCGGCGTTGATCACATTCGAGGCGGAGGGAAGCGAACCGGAAAGATCGGCTCGGCCGATACGCGATATTCGCTCGGCGCTTGATGCTGTACTGCAATGGATCGGCTCGGACGAAGCAAAGATCGAGGGCGTGAGCGGCTTGGGCGACATCGCTGCGGTCGGGCATCGCGTGGTGCACGGCGGCGAGGCATTCTCGAAATCGGTCCTGATAGATGATGACGTGCTTCGCGGCATCCACGACTGCATCGAGCTTGCACCGCTTCACAATCCGACGAACATTCAGGGTATCCAAGCGGTAAAAGCGACGTTCGGCCGCGGCTTGCCGCAGGCGGCTGTGTTCGACACGGCGTTTCACCACACGCTGCCCGAGACGGCCTATCTCTACGCAATTCCGTATCAACTCTACCGCCGCCACAAGATCCGCCGCTACGGATTTCATGGAACTTCGCACCGATACATCGCCTATCAATACCGCACGCTCAACAACATCCCGCGAGAAGACGTGAACGTCATCACGCTGCACCTCGGCAACGGCTGTTCGATCGCGGCGATCAAGGGTGGGAACTCGGTCGACACGTCGATGGGTTTCACCCCGCTCGCAGGCCTTGTGATGGGGACGCGTTCAGGCGATATCGACCCGGCGATCGTCGAATTCATTTGCGACAAGGAAGGAATGACTGTGCACGAGGTCGACAATCTGCTGAATAAAGGCTCCGGCCTGCTCGGCATTTCGGGGCTGACCCACGATATGCGAGAGCTGATCGCCGAAGCCGACGAGTCCGGCGACCGCCGAGCGAGCCTAGCGATCGAGATCTTCTGCTATCGCATTCGCAAATACATAGGATCATACCTCGCCGCCATGAACGGCGCCGACACGATCATCTTTTCCGGCGGGATCGGCGAGAACTCGGCGTTGATCCGGTCGAAGGTTTGCGAAGGAATGTCGTGGGCGGGAATTGAGCTCAATGATGCTCGAAACGACGAACACATCCGCGGCCGCGAAGGCGTAATAAGCACCGACGATTCGCGTGTAAAAGTCTGGACGATCCCGACGAATGAGGAATTGTTGATCGCGAGAGATACGGTAAGGTTGATCGCCGGGACGATCTAACATCATTTCTATTTCCTAGCCAAAATAGAATCTCGCAAAGTAATACAAGATCGGAGCATTGAAGAGCAGGCTGTCTAACCGATCGAGCAGACCGCCGTGGCCGGGGAGGATATTGGCGGCGTCTTTGGCGCCGGAGCCGCGTTTCATTGCGGATTCGGCGAGGTCGCCGAGGACGCTTACGGCTGCCATCACCATCGCGAGCGGGATCGACCATTTATATGGAAGCTCGGGAAAGAACCAAAAAGTCGCGAGGGCGGCGAACGCTCCCGCAGCGACGAGTCCGCCGATCAGGCCTTCCCACGTTTTCCCGGGCGAGATCTTTGGAATGAGCTTGTGCTTGCCGAGGGAAACACCGGCGAAGTAAGCACCGGCATCAGCGCCCATGATGACTAGGAAAAAGTAGCCTAGAAGATGCGTCGAGAGGTAAGGATGACTATCAAACCCGAGCCGCGTCGAGATCAGAAATCCGCCGAGGAACGCGACGTAAAGCACACCCAAAATCGTTACCCCAACGCCGGTCAGCATCTTGGTGAAATCCACTTGGAACCGGAACGTCTGCGAGACCAGTACCGCGATCACGAATGCTGCTATTGTCGCGATCATCAGATCCGGAGCCTTCGCCGGAGCGTCGAATACGAACGCGACCGTCAGCGCCGCCGCCCCGAGATATGCGATCCCCGCGTCAGCCTTTAGCTCGAGCTTCTTCGTAAGCGTAAAGAACTCAAACAGCCCCGCCGCAAGAGCCAACACCGCGATCACGACAAAGATCCAAACCGTCTCCGGAAAATAAGCCGGCAGCACGATCGACGCGATCAGTATGGGCAGGGCGACGAGCGCCGTTAGAATGCGGGTCCTCATTTAGCTTGGGCCGACTTTGATCTCACGTCACCGAACCGCCGGTCGCGCTTTTGGTATTCCAGGATCGCTTCGAAAATGTCCTTGCGTCGGAAGTCGGGGAATAGGGTCGGCGTAACGTATATCTCGGCGTACGCGATCTGCCACAAAAGGAAATTCGATATCCGCATCTCACCGCTCGTGCGGATCAGCAGGTCGACATCGGGCAAGCCGTGCGTGTATAGATTTTCACCTATGTCGGCCTCGGTGATCTCTTTCGGGGTCCCGTTATGCCTAGCCGCTGCCTTACGGCAGGCTTCGACTATCTCCGACCGGCCGCCATAATTCAGGGCGACGCTGAGCACAGTCCCCGAATTGTCTTTGGTCTGCTCGACGGCCCACTCGATCTCCTTTTGAACGTCCGGGGCGAGTCCGGCAATGTCCCCGATTGCCTGAAAGCGGATGTTGTTTGACTTCACCTCGCGCATCTCGCTGCGAATGTAACGCTTGAGCATCGCCATAAGGCCGCCGACCTCGGCCTTTGGACGTTTCCAATTCTCGGTCGAAAATGCGTAGAGCGTCACCGCCTCGGTCTGGAGCCTCGTCACGGTATCGAGAATCGCCCGGACCGATTCGGCACCCGCACGGTGGCCGAAGATCCGTGGCTTGCCGCGAAGCTTTGCCCATCGGCCATTACCATCCATTATTACCGCAATGTGCCGCGGCAGGCGCTCGAGGTCGATCCGGTCGAGCAGCTTCGCTTCGGCGGAATTCGCTTTGAGTACGTCTGTGAAGTTTGGGTGCACGCTAGTTAATATTAAATGCCCTTACTTCGTGGGGCTTCGGCAAATCGACCCGTAGATCCATGAACGTAAATTGGTGCACTTGTTATCGCCCTTGCTTACGCGCGGGCTCGTGCATTGCGGAGCTGTGCATCGACCACTGCATCCATGTTTATCGGCCCGTAGATGTGCGGGAAGATCTCGCCGCCGGTCGAAGGCTCAGAGACCAGCTTGGATGCCAACTTCCCGATATCAAGCTTTAAAATGACAATGCTCTCGGCTCCGCTGTAATAACGTTCGATCACGCCCTCAAGTTGGTGGTCGTAACTGCAATGAATAAAACCCTCGTCCGCAAGACTTTCGGCCTCATAATTGGAGCGATCTTTGATCGAGTCCCAGATCTCAGGAAGAACGATATGATAAATGAACATTTGTCTGTTATCTAATAATCCACTTTCAATAGTGTCAGGCCGTGCGCCGGTGCGGTCTTACCGGCCAGCTTTCTGTCGCCCGAGACCAGGGCCGTCTGGATTGTATCAGAATCCTTGTCGCCCCGTCCTACCTCCAAGATCGTACCGACGAGCGAACGCACCATATAACGCAGGAAACCATTGGCTGAGACGCGGAAGTCGATAAGGTTGGCCTGCGCCCGCGCGTCCCACGTTGAATGTACGGAAAAGTCCGTGATGTTGCGGATCTTATTTTCGCCGTCGGACTGCGCCGATGAAAAAGCGGTCCAATCGTGTTCACCTAGAAGGAATCGCGATGCTTCCGTCATCGCCGTCAGATCGAGCGGCTTCGATTCGTGATGTGCGAACCGGCGCCAAAAAGGCGATATCACCGGAGCGTTTATGACGCGATAAACATAGGTTTTCCCAACAGCCGAAAAACGTGCATGAAATTCGTCGGGCGCCCGCTCAACATTCATGATTCGGATGTCGCGCCATAGATTTCCGTTTATGGCGGAGCGGAGACTGTCGGGTGTGATCTCGCGGTGCAGGTGGACGTTAGCGACCTGGCCCTCGGCATGGACTCCGGCATCGGTTCTTCCGGAGCCGCTCACGCCGACCTCGCGGCCCTCGAGGCTCGTGATGACCCGCTGCAGTTCGCCCTGGATCGTCCGATCATTCTCCTGGATCTGCCATCCGTGGAAATCGGTGCCGTCGTATTGGATTAGAAGTTTGAAGTTTGTCATTCGGTCGCGCGTCACTTAAGCGGCGTTCGTCGGGTGGAGCAGATCGAACCTTTCGCAGCAGACGATCGAGGTTTCGTCGAACTCGATCCCGTAGTGCGCGGCTTCCTTTACGAAGTAGGCCCAATGCCCCTCTTGCCAATCCTCCAGGGTCTGGTCACCCTCGCCCTCGTCGTAGGCAAATTGAGCGTCAACCTCGTTGAACGGCAAGTGGCGAATCTCTGTAGTTCTCACGATACAGAGAGGCTCGCCCTCGAAACTCGTAACCACGCTGTAACCTCCGTCGTGCGGGGCTTTCTCGGGTTCGAGGTCGTTCACCGCCTTCAGGCTCGCTGTGGCCGTCTTCTTCCCGCTGATAACAAGTTCCGCCAGGCAACGTGCGGATTCGCTGTTGTTACTGAAATACCACACTTGGTATGACGTAGAAGCGGCGATCTCGGGGTTCTTCTCCAGAAAGCAGCTCCAAAATTGTTCCACGGTCTTACTCATCAAGCTCGGCTGCCTGGCTTCACAGGCTTGTCGCCGCCAAAACACATCGGACACTGCTCCTCGGTATAAGACGGGACGTCGAGGCTCGCCAGCGAGATCCGCGGTGCGCCGACGTCGGCGGCACCGTTCGAGCGGTCGATGATGGATGCGGCTGCAACAACCCTGCCTCCGGCAGCTTCGAGTGCGGCGATGCATTCGCGGGTCGAACCGCCCGTGGTTATTACATCCTCTACGACTAGTATCCTCTCACCGGGCCGCAGCGTGAAACCGCGGCGGAGCATCATCTCGCCGTTCTGACGCTCGGTCCAGATAAATCGTACATTCATCGCAGCCGCGACCGCATATCCGATGACGAGGCCTCCGATCGCGGGCGAAGCGACCGTCTCGACGCCTGCGTCATTGAATCGCGCGGCGATCTCCTTGCCGAACCGGGAAGCATCGGATGGAAACTGCAGGGCAAGCGCACACTGCAGATATTTAGGACTATGAAGGCCGCTCGACAAAAGAAAATGGCCCTCAAGCAGTGCGTTGGTCGTTTCAAAATGCTCGAGTATCTTTTCGGGATCCATTTCAATGCAGGGTCAATGGCTGATTATGCCAAATTCGGATGCACGCTCCAAAGGGAAGCAGGGTTTTACGTCGAGGCAGGGCGGCGGTTAGAATGTAGAGATAATGACCGCCCACCCAAACCTCATTTCCGAATCTCTGCTGGTGATGGAAACCATCGACTATCTCATCAGCGTGGGCGGTAGGGCTTCGGCCGCGAGACTCGTCGAATATGTGATGAGCATCGGAAATGCGAACGAAGTTTTTGCGGTGAGGCTGATGGCGGATATCGTCTCTCGCGACAACCGGCTCAGAATGGACGGTGATCAGGTCGAGCTTGCCGAGGCCGATCACGATTCCATAGACCTTTGCAACGCTAGCTTTGTGGTCATCGATCTTGAAACGACCGGAGCTAAGGCCCCGCCCTGCCGGATCACCGAGGTCGGGGCATTTCGCGTAGAGAATAGTGCCGTTACGGCAAGCTTTCAGACGCTTGTAAACCCAGAGATGCCGATACCGCAGTTCATCACAGAGTTAACGGGCATCAGCGACGAGATGGTCAGCACGGCCCCGCGATTTTCGGATATCGCCGACGACCTTTTGAGGTTCATTGGCGACTCGGTCCTTGTCGCACATAATTCGCCGTTCGACCTTGCATTCCTGAATCACGAGATCGCCCGAGTGCATGCGGAATGCCGTATTGCCAACCCGGACCTGTGCACCGTTCGGCTCTCGCGGCAGCTTTTGCCCGACATCGAGAACCATAAACTGAAGACCGTCGCGCGACACTACGCCATAGACCTTATCAACCATCACCGTGCCTCTGACGACGCTTATGCGACGGCGATGATATTTATCAATCTGCTGGAAGTATTGCGTGAGCGGGGCATATCGGACCTCGGGTCCGCGAGAAAATTAGGTAACCGCAAATTTTATGCAAGACGCCAAGCTGCAGCCTGAGAATCTGCAAGGCCTAGATATTCGATCCACTCCGCGCGAGGAAATGGAACTCTTTCCGTTGGACACTTTCCGCTATGAATATCCGGGGAAAGAGATCTGGGTCGAGTTCGAGATGCCGGAATTCACCGCGATCTGCCCGTTTTCGGATTTTCCGGATTTCGCTGTCATCAAGCTAAGATACGTCCCCAACGAACGCTGCATCGAGCTGAAAAGCCTGAAGCTTTATATAAATTCGTTCCGAAACGTGAAGGTATTTCACGAGCATGTCATCAACATGATACTGGATGATTTTGTTGCGGCGTGCGACCCGATAAAGGTCGAGATCGAGGGCGATTTTCACGTTCGGGGCAACATCAAGACGGTCGTCCGGGCGAGCTACGAGAGAGAGTAAACAACCAGCCCAGGAGAGGCGGAAGCCGGCCCGTGTATTGACAAAATCAATGGATGGCCGCGGTCATCACTTTAGGCTGTGAGCGAAGGTGCTTTCGGCATGCCGCTTCGACCAGCCGATCGATCTCCGCACGAAGGGCCTCTTCGTCCGCGGCATCGGCATTAGTGATCTCGGAGATAATGAGGAATTTCGATTTTTCGAGCAGGTTCTGTTCGCGAAAAGAGAGCTTTTTCTCATGGCTTAAAAACGTTAGCTTCTTCAGCACGTCGGCTGCCTCGAAAACGTCGCCCGATTGGAGCTGCTGCATGAACTCCTTCGAGCGCGTCTTCCAGTCGCAGGAGATCTCATCAAAATCGGCCGAAAGGCGGTTGATCAATTTCTTGCATTGAAGCGAGCTGATAACGGGCCTAAGCCCGACGCTTTCGGCGTTGGCGGTCGGAACAAAGATTATCGAATTGTCGCTGAGCACACGAAGCGAATAGAACTGAATTGCCAGATCCCCGACGGTCTTTTTCTGGACACCTTCGACCATGCATACACCTTGACTTGGGTATGCAACCTTTTGACCGATATTGAGTTCCATTGGCCTTTTCCTCCGGTCGGCCCCGGTAGCGAGGTCGACGTAAGACACGAAATGCCCTTGCCCGTACAGACTTTTCAAGTTTCAAGCATTATAACACATTGCGTTCCGGCAAGTAAGGAATTTTGGCCGGCGGCAAGTCATTATGCGGCAGGGAGTTCGATGCAGAAGGTCGTCCCGCGGCCGAGAGCGGATTCGGCTGAAATCTCGCCGCCGTGGAGGCGCGCGAGATGCTTTACGATCGCCAAACCGAGGCCCGTTCCGCCTACCTCGCGGGTGCGTCCGCGGTCGAGACGGTAGAAACGCTCGAAGATGCGGCCGAGGTGTTCGGCCATGATCCCCTCGCCCGTGTCCGCCACGGTTATGAGCGACGTATTGGGCGTGCGGGCAAGAGCGACGTCGACGCTTCCGCCCGTGCGATTGAATTTGATCGCGTTGTCGATCAGGTTAGTGAGCATCTGTTCGAGCCGGCCGGGGTCTGCGAATACCCGCTCATCGGGAGAGATGTTGTGTATAAGCAAGACCTCGCGCTCCTCGGCCTTTGCCGAGAGTGAATCAAAGATCTCGTTAACAAGATTCGCAAGCCTGACCTGCCCTTTATCGATAGATACGTTGCCCGATTCAATAAGCGAGAGCTCGAGAATATCTGCGATGAGCATATGCATACGCTCCGCATTCCGACGGATCACGCCGAGAAACCGCCGATTGTTCTCGCTATCGTCGATCGCTCCGTCCTCGAGCGTTTCGACAAATGCCATTATGGATGTCAACGGGGTGCGAAGCTCGTGCGAGATGTTGGACAAGAATTCCTGCCGGACGCGCTCGAGTCGCTCGACCTGGCTGACGTCGTAAAAGAAACCGACGGCGTGACGCCTACCCTCGATGTCGAGCGGAGCAATGTGGATATCAAAAGTGCGTTTATCTAGTGAACCGATATCGAGGCGAAGGTCCGCGGTTTCCTGATTCGCGATCGCGACGCGAAATGCCTCGTGAAGCTGAAGATCGCGGATCACTTCGGTCAGGCGGCGATCTTCGAGGTTTCCGTTAATGCGGCCAAAGACCACGCTCGCGGAACGGTTAGCGGCACGGATCTTCATCGAATCGTCGACAACAAAAACGGCCTCGCGGGCCGTGTCGATGAGTGACCTCAGCAGACCGTTCCTCGAATGGCCGGACGCGTTCGGCGTTGTTCTATCAGGGGCGTTCATTTACTGCCGATGAAACGATAACCGACTCCCACTACAGTTTCAATGCTTGAACCGCAATCGCCCAACTTCTGCCGGAGCCGGCGGATGTGCACGTCGAGGGTTCTCGTGTCGCCAAAATAGCTGTAGCCCCAGACGTTATCGAGCAGTTGCTGACGTGTAGCGACCCGCCCGAGGCTGCGTATGAGATGCTCGAGAAGTGCGAATTCCTTGCGAGTGAGTTTCACATCCTCGCCGTCGCAGGCGACACGCATATCCTCAAAATCCACAGTTATCCGTTCGTCGCGATACTTTGGCGATGCTTCTTTTTCGGCCCGCCGGAGCACGGCCCGAACACGGGCTATCACTTCCTTTACAGAGAAGGGCTTCACTATGTAGTCGTCGGCACCGATATCGAGCCCGGCGATCTTATCGGTCTCGGCGGCCTTTGCCGTTAACATGATTATCGGAGTGTTCTCGGTCGTTGCCTCGCGGCGAAGACGGCGGCAAAGTTCCATACCGCTCATTCCAGGCAGCATAAGGTCAAGAATGACAAGGGCCGGCGTTTGTTTTTCGTCAAGAGCTAGGCGTAGTCCCTTTTCGGCGGATTCGGCGACTGTCACACGAAAGCCCTCACGCTTGAAGTTGTAATGCAAACTTTCGGCGATATCTGCATCATCTTCGATGATGAGAATGTTTTGCAGCATAATTTGTCCCTTTTCCCGTAACTAAGGGAACAGGCTACGTGTGAAAACTTACGCACGTGTTAACAGAATGTTACCGAAATGTTAAATGAAGTAGAAAGGACTAGGGACTCAAGCCGCGGCCCGCCCCTGCTCACTCGGCGGAGCTTGCGGTGCGCATCTCGTCCTTTGGGCGAATCACCTCGACCAGAACACCGGAACCAGCCTCGATCTCACTCCAGGAATCGATGGTCAGTTGGATGACTGCCAACGCGGCCGTGGGCATCGGTTCGACCTCGCCGGTCAGCTTGCGAATAAAGGATTCCATGCCCGGATTGTGGCCGACGATCATTGCTGAGGCGAGCGAATCGTCGAGCTGGGAAACAACCGTAGTCAGCGAGCCGGGACTTGCCTCGTAGATGCGTTCATCATAGCGGATATCGCCCTCGAGACTTGCCGCTTCGCGAACAAGAGCGGCGGTCGTCGCGGCCCTTTTTGCGGGCGACGAAATTACCGCCGACGGCGAATAACCACGGCTGGCCATCACCTCGCCCATTAACGGCGCCGTGGCGAGACCGCGTCGATTCAGTGGGCGCTCAAAGTCAGAAAGCGAATCATCGTCCCAACTCGATTTGGCATGACGCAGTAAATAGATCGTCTTCATCGATAGTTCAATATTAAACGTGGTTTTTGTTGTTCGCCAAACGAAGCGTACGGTTGTCTCTTGAAAATTGAAACCGTGGCTTGATAGACTGCGTATTCGGTTTTTATGTTTGTATCCGTTCGACGCATTGCATTATCGAAAAGATCGCACGCCGTGGTGGCCGCGGCGTTCCTTTTTGTGATGCTGGTCGAGTGGGGTTCTCATAGCCTTGCCTTTGCACATGCCGCTCCTACCACGGGGTTGGTCGCGGTCGCTTCGAGGGGCGAGGACGAACACGACGACCCATGCCGAACGATCGTTTGCTGCGAAGGCAAAAGGAACGACCAGAAAGCTCCGAACTTCTCTCACGATCTGTTCCCGTACGGTTCTGCTACAGAACGTGCGGACACCGGGGCCATATTCGACCGCCTGCATGAGTTATCAGCGCTTTCCCATAATGTGATCGGTCGGCTCTTTCGGCCCAAAGACCCTCTCCTTCACCCTCCTGAATTCTCCTGAACTTTGACCCATATTACTGACGCGGGGCCTGTTCCGCGGCGTGAAGTTTTTCAACCACGAGTATTGGTATTCGGACCTAAATCGTCCACGAATACCGGGGAGTTCAGATGAGGAAAATACTTTTTATTTTAGCAGTCGTACTTATTGGCGCGATCAGCGGCTTTTCCCAGGCCTCAGGGACCATTAGCGGCCGGATAAGCTATGGCAAGAATGTCGCACTTCACAATGTCACGGTCCAACTGGTCCAGACCAAACAAACGACGGAAACGAACGAAGAAGGCGCGTATGAGTTAACCGGCATCTCACCTGGCCGTTATACAGTTCTTGTCCATCTTGAGGGCTTTGCCGACGAGGCGAGGAGCGTGGACATTGCGGCGAACGAGAAGATTACCCTTGATTTTGCCTTAAAGATAGCCTCGCTCAAGGAGCAGGTAACGGTTACCGCATCGGGGACGGAGCAATCGGTGTTCGATTCGTTTCAAACCGTAAACTCCGTCGGCTCGACGAGGATCACGGAGAAGGCCGCGACATCCCTGGGCGACGTTCTGGATGGTGAGACTGGCGTGGCAAAACGCAGTTTCGGGCCGGGATCGTCGCGGCCTGTAATTCGCGGGTTCGACGGCGACAGGGTCCTCGTGCTCGAGGGCGGCGTGCGGACCGGTTCGGTCGGATCTCAATCCGGCGACCATGGCGAGACTATCGACCCGCTCGGTGCCGAACGGATCGAGGTCGTAAAGGGCCCGGGTACCCTTCTGTATGGCAGCAACGCTATCGGAGGTGTTGTGAACGTGATCAGCCATGATGACGACGAGGCGAGCGACGGATTTCGCGGTTTTGTTACCGGCGTAGGCGGCACGGCCGACAAGCAGGGCGGCATCGCCGGCGGCCTAGAATACGGCATTCGCAAATTCCTGGTCCGCGGAAATTTGAGTGCACAGCGAAGCGGCGACTTTCGTTCGCCGATCGGCGATATCCCAAACTCTGCTACCCGTTCCAACAGCGGTTCCGTCACAGCCGGATATTTTGGTGCTAAAGCATATTTTCGCGGCACGTACGGATTCGACGTTCGGCGCTACGGGATACCATTTGCAGCGCTCTTTGAAGGCGGCGCATCGGGGGGCGAGGGTTCGTTGGGGGAATTGCCGGTCGTTGACGAAGATATCGACCTCCGGGCTCGAAAGCACAATGTACGCTTTGGCGGCGGTTTTCGAAATTTGACAAATCCGTACATCAGCGGCGTGCAGTACAGCGTCGATCTTACGAATTACAGGCATAAGGAGATCGAACGCTCCGATAGCGTCGATACAGTGGGAACGATATTTGACAACCGAACCTTCTCGTACCGCAGCCTCTTTGAGCAGGCGAAGAGGGGCAAGCTCTCCGGCCGTTTCGGATTCGAGGGATTAGACCGCGAATACGAAGTGAATGGTGCGGAACAGCTTATTCAGGGCAAGGTGAAACACAAGTCGTTTTCGGCATTCGGACTGGAGGAGCTGAATTTTGACCGGGTCAAGATACAGTTTGGCGCTCGGATCGAGAATAACGGATACCGGCCCGAAAACGCAGATCTTACGGAAAGGAGCTTTACCGGCCTTTCCGGCGGCGTGGGTGTGAACGTCGCACTTTGGAGCGGCGGTTCGTTCGTCGCGAATTACACCCATTCCTTCCGGGCTCCGGCGCTCGAGGAGCTTTACAACAACGGTCCCCATATCGGAACGATCACGTTCGAGGTAGGTAATCAATCTTTGAGAAGCGAGACGGCTGACGGATTGGACCTCTCCCTCAGGCATCAATCGAGGCGGTTCCGGTTCAGCGGCGATGTCTATTATTACAGTATCGACAATTTCGTTTATCTCGCACGTCAGGACCTTGACGGCGACGGCCAGGCGGACATCGAGGACGGCCTCCCGCTCGGGCGCTACGAACAGAATAAAGCGGCGTATCTCGGCGCGGAGTTCAATGCGGACATCACGATAAATGACTATATTGGAGCTTTCGCAAGTTTCGATGCCGTTCGGGCAAGGCTGACCGACCTTGACCTCGATCTGCCGCGAATACCGCCTGCCCGTGGTCGGATAGGGCTCGAGCTGCGCTATAAGGACTTGAGCGTCCGGCCCGAAGCCGTATTTGCCAGTGCACAGAAGCACGTCTATTCGCTCGAGACGCCAACCGCAGGTTACGGTATCGTCAATGTTGCCGGTTCGTACACCGTCGGCCGTCAACACTTCGCGCACATTTTCTCGTTCAACGCTTACAACCTGACCGATAAGCTGTATCGAAATCACGTTTCGTTCATAAAGGACCTCGTCCCCGAGATCGGACGCGGCATACGGTTCGGCTACACACTCAGGTTCTTCTAGCGTTTTGGATGAAAGTTGGCTTTCCCTCTCCTGATTCGGATATACTTCGCGTAAAAAGCGATTCAGGAGGGGAATATTTATGTTAGCAAGGACCATTGATCTCGAAACATCGAATGGCCCCAGTACCGCCTACGTAGCGATGCCGGAAAAAGGGAATGGGAAAGCGGTACTCGTGATCCAGGAGTGGTGGGGCCTGAACGACCACATTAAGGATATCGCCAATAGGTATGCTGGCGAAGGCTTTGTCGCGATCGCCCCCGACCTCTATCGCGGAAAGGTCGCAACCAACGCGGATGACGCCTCGAAAATGATGCACGATCTTGCGATCGAAGACGGCATTGACACAATAAAGTCCACGATCTCAAAGGCAGCGGAGGAATTCGGCATCTCTCATTTCGGCATCACGGGTTATTGTATGGGCGGAACCTTTGCACTCAGGGCCGCCTGCGAACTAGGCGGATTGAGCGCTGCGGCACCGTTCTACGGAGACATTCCCGAAGAGAGCGTGCTCAGCAAACTCCGTACGCCCACCGTATTCATTTCGGGAACCAAGGACCAATGGATCAATAAAGAAAAGATCGCAATCCTTGAGGACGTTGCCGAACGCTACGAACTTCCGCTCGAAAGCCTCAAGTATGAGGCGGATCATGCCTTCTTTAACGACACGCGTCCCGAGGTTTACGACGCTGAGGCCGCAGCCGACGCCTGGGCAAAGGTCATCGGGTTTTTTAAGGATAAGCTGTAGGCCGGAAAGTGTAGGATCAGACGTAGTATAAGGGCCGGTGGATCGCCGTGCCGGTTCTATGCGATCAGGCGGCCGGAGACCTCGCCAAGGCTGGGAACGAACACCTGGCTTTGGCTTTTTCGTTTTTTGCGTTCCAGTTTGCGGCTGTACATCGCCGCGTCGGCCCGATTTATCGCATCTTCGAGTGCCGTAATATCGGCAAAATCGGTAAATCCCCAAGAGACACCGACGTCGATCGGATCAGGAATGCCGTCCACCGAAAGTCCGGTCAATTGGGCTTCCAACGTCGTCATTCGCATGATCGCCATCTCGGAATCCATACTGATCATTATTACGAAGAATTCGTCGCCGCCCCATCTGAAAATGAGATCCTCGGCCCGGATCGTGTCGCGTATCACCTTTACGACCGAGCGGATTACGACGTCGCCCGCATTGTGGCCGTAGCGGTCGTTGATCCATTTCAGATCGTCGATATCGAAGAAGCCGACGCAGCCCGATGTTTCCGTGTTCTCATCGCCATGCTTTTTTACAAATCCGTAAAAGGCATGCCGACTGAAGGCCGCGGTGAGCGGATCGGTGTGAACGAGTTCCTCAAGGCGCCTATTGGCTGTCTCGAGGCGTTCGTGAGCCGACTTCGCATCGGAGAGGACCTTTTCTAGGAGGACGATAACCATGCCGATGCCAAGTGTGGATTTGAGGACGAGATCGACGACCGAATGGTAGGAAAGGAATCCTGTCTCGAAAGATACTAGAAGATTCGCGGTAAAGATCACGGAGTAGGAAAGGTTGACGACGGAAAGCACCGCAAGCGCGACGTGCAGCACCTTCCATCCGAATGTGCGGTCAGCGGAGCGGTGGATCGAATGGAAGCTCGCCGCATAGAACCCGCTCATTACCAGCGTGTGTATTCCCGCAGCGTCGTTGAAATCACCGACGAGAGTAGGAAGAATGACGGCTATTACGAGAAACGGAATGAAGTTGAGTTCCGTTCGCGGGCGCAGTTCCCATCCTCCGCCGAGGCTTCGCGTGCCTGCAAAAAGAAGAAAGCCGAAGATGTACTCGCCGAGGTAGTAATAGGTGAAAAGCATCGAACTGAACACGTCATACTCAAAGCCAAGCCTTAAGCAGATGAGAGCGAAAGACAGCGATAGCCAGGCGATCGTCCAGTACCTCAGCGCGGTCAGGCGGAGTGAGCGGTTGAGCAAAAGACACATAACCGTCACGACAAAGACGCCGTTGAGCTGAATTATGAGTCCTATCTTTGAGTCCATCAGGGGCCGGGAGTACGGTTAAATGGGGCGGGCGTTGATACAAGCGGCTAGAGAGACCGCAGTAACATTCTAAATGATGCAATAGGTGTTGTCTAGTATTTTTTCAACAATGTTGTTACTTCATCAACAGACGGTAGGGATGTGCGGGCACCTATCCGGCGGCATTTCAGGGCCGCGACGGCGTTTGCCCAGCGAGCGCTCTCGTCAACAGGCAACTTGTTTAGGACACCGAAGAGTAGTCCCGCGCGAAACGAATCGCCCGCACCGGTCGTGTCCTTGCATCCCCCTGGTACCTGAAACCCCGCGGTCTCGACGAACTGACCGCCCGAATAAAGTAGGGATCCGTGCTCGCCGAGCGTGATCCCGACGACCGCCGAGCCAAAGCGGGAGTGCATCTCCTTGAGCGCTTTATGACGGTCAGCTATGTCGAGCATCCGAGAGGGCAATTCGGCCGAAGTGATGAGAATGTCCACGAGCGGGAGAAGTTCTTCGAGCTTTGGAAAGATGTTATCTAGGTCGATCGAAACGATCGTGCCGAGTTCTTTCGCTCGCCGAGCAAGGGCTATGCAGGCCTCGGCGTCATGCGGGGTGAAATGGACGATACGCGTCCTCTCCGCGATCTCAAGCGGGGCCTCCGCTGCCGAGTAGGCAAGCCGATGGTCGCGATGCCAGATGACCGTCCGCTCGCCGTTTCGTTCGTCGATAATTATGAACGCGATCTGGGTGCGTGCTGCGGCAACCGACTCGGCGAGAGAAATGTCGACTCCCTCGGCACGGAGCGACTCACGGCCAAAGTCGCCGGCATCGTCACCGCCGAAACGGCCCGCATACAGCGTTCTAACGCCCAGACGCTGAAGGCCGACCATAGTGGTCGCTACCTCCCCGCCCGCAGCCTTAATATATTCCGTCAATTCGACCTTGGAATTGAATCCCGGGTATTCGGGGACGCGGATCAGGAAGTCGACCGCGTTCGTGCCGAAGCCGGCCACGTCGAAGTCGCGATCATCCGGAAGGTCAAAGGGAAATCTCATCGGTGAAACTATCTAAAAAGAATCGGTACCATCTAAATTAATTGCTGCGAAACTCTTGCACAATGCTGCATCAAACGCTAGATTTGTTAGCAAACATTATTACGTTTTATCGTAGTTGCACGCCAAGTTAGAATTAAATAATTATTGGAGTTGATTCACAATGCCGACCTCAAACTGTCCCGAGTGTGAAGAAGAAGTATACGTAGATGCCGAATCAGAGCAGGGCGACTTAGTGAGCTGCGACGAATGCGGTGCAAGGTTGGTAGTGGTCGGACTGGATCCTATCGAACTTGACTTGAAACTCGACGCGGAGGACGACGATGCGGACATCGCGGATTACGATTCCTATGACTACGAGACGGACGACCGCTATTGACCGGGTGCGGTCGCGAGATGTCAGTTCGCCCGATTGGCTGATCTGTATGACATGCGGTTTTGCCTTACCTGGAGCCCGGGAAGCGATCTGATGCTGACCCTGCGTTCGGCTCCCATGGGACTATCGCCGGACGGATAGAACGCGATGGCGTACGACGCCGTAAGTTCCTCAGCCAACGCTTCAAAAATACGATCAAAATTAGATTCGGAAGCGGCAATGCTTATCCCGCCGGTACGCTCTGAGATGCCGGTCGCCTCTAGCGGGGTAGTTATACGCCGGCCATCACGCTGGAGCCGCGAAAAAGACGGAAGCAGTACGGAAAAGACGCTCGTCTCGGCCTCATTGGCGCGCTCGATCACGGTCGAGGGCGAAACGATATCGCCGACCGGGAAGCCGTCAGTGATGAGTATCACAGCGCGGCGCGGTATCTTATCCCTCACCGCTCTCGGCGTGCGGCGGTCGATCATCCGTACAGCATGGTCAACTGCATCGTAGGCATGAGTCGAGAGCCCGTCCTGATCGCGTCGGAGCTTCCTGAAAGCCTGTTCGATCTTTTCTGGCCGATTGGTGAAATTCTGGTTAGTCTTGACGTCCATTGCGAAGGAGACGACGGCGAACAGAGACTCATAATCCGCAAGCCGCGTGACGAATTTCTCCATCGCAAGCCTAAGCTTTTCGATCTCGGCCTCGGTCATGCTTCCCGAGACATCAAGAGCGAACACGATCGAAAGCGGACGAGCGGTGTCCTTCTTCTTAATCGGCTGGAAAAAATCGATCGGCCTTTCACTGCCCTCCTCG
Organism: Pyrinomonadaceae bacterium; assembly: GCA_050246275.1. Taxonomy (GTDB): domain Bacteria; phylum Acidobacteriota; class Blastocatellia; order Pyrinomonadales; family Pyrinomonadaceae; genus OLB17. The sequence goes on along the minus strand of JBFWWI010000003.1, from coordinate 53,546 downwards.
TATACTCTGAAATCATCCCTAGACAAGCCTCTTACAGGATTGCCGCGGGCGTCCGTGACCGAGACCTCGAATGAGGCCAACTCAGTTTCGATCCTGATCTCGCCCTGGTCCGACTGGCCGAAAATGGTCACCGCCGCGCAAAACATTGTCAGACCGCATATCGACCTGAAAAGGAATCTTCCCAAACGAGAAGCAGGATCTGTCCGGCTCGGCATCACCTTACCGTCATTTTGACCGATTTTCTTCAATTTGAATAGCCATTGTGAAGTGTGAACGTTCTGCGCTGCCGATTTTGATGCGTATTTCCCTGTGTTCGATGTTTTCAGATCTTGGCACGCCGCTTGTAATGGGGCCCTGCTGAGGGTCCGAAGAATATCGGAACTCGCTCACCATGTACGAGGCGGAACTCTTAGATCCTAATTGGCGATCTCGCACGCTTTGGCTTTCGGTAACGGCCGGTGCGGCGATCGTCCTGTGCCTTTCGCTGATCGAGCTATTCACCTTCCAGTTCTCGCAGATAGTGATATTCACCGTCGCCGCAACCATCGCTCTGCTGGTCGCGCAATTCGAATTGACGATCCCCAAAACGGATTCGATATTTTATCCAAAGACGGTTTTTGCTTTTTGGGGCATAGTCTGGCTTGGCGTTTACGGGGGCGTAATGCTCGCGGCCGCCGCCGTCCTGGCCGACCGCGAACTGCTTAGAACGAACCGCTGGGCCTGGATCAGGCGAGCTTCGACCGACCTCGTCAGCGTCTTTTGCTCTGCTGTCGTGTTCCATTTTTCGGTGGCATCATTCACTGCGGGCAACAATACGGTCCTGGCCGGCGGATTCCTCATACCGAACGAGGTCGTATTCGCGTCGTGCCTGATGGCGGCAACGCATTTCATCGTAGGATCGACGATCCGTGTTCTCGACGCCTTTTTTGCGGGCGTGCCGGTCGATGCAAAGTTGCTGAACCGGCTCGTCGTATCGCCATCAACCGGACATTTTGCATGCCTTGCGGTGGCCATCGTACTGTTCCTGACATTCAATCATTTTGGCATCGAATTCGGCCTCGTACTCCTGCCGCTGGCGATCGCGACGAATGCGGCGTACAAGATCCACATACGCAGCCTCGACCAGAAAACGCGAGAGATAAGCGAGGCCAGCCGTCTTCACCTGGCGACAGTCGAGGCATTGGCGACCGCTATCGACGCCCGTGACCAGGTTGGCATCGGGCATGTACGACGCACGCAGATCTACGCCGTGGGCCTCGGCAGGATATTGGAAATGGGCGAACCTGAGATCGATGCACTGCGGACCGGAGCACTACTCCACGATATCGGTAAACTGGCCGTCCCCGATCACATTCTTAACAAGCCTGGCCGGCTGACTCAGGCCGAGATGGAGAAGACCAAGATCCACTCATCCGTCGGGGCATCCATCCTTGAAAAGGTGGGGTTCCCGAACCCGGTCGTACCCACGGTCAAGTATCATCACGAGTTCTGGGATGGGAGCGGCTATCCCGAGGGACTTCGCGGCACACAGATCCCGCTTACCGCACGTGTGCTTTCGGTCGCCGACGCGTTTGACACGCTCCGAGGAGCACGGCCGTACAGGCCGGCCATCTCGCGTGACGATGCGTGCAGCTTTATGAGGGCCGGCGCGGGCAGCCAATTTGACCCGAAGATCGTAGATCTGCTGATCAGGAACCTGAAATCCTTTGAAGATGAGATCGAAAGCGAAGGCCTCGGTTACGACAACGAGACCGATACGTTGAAGTTCGATGCGACCAACTCTAACTTTGTCGAACAGATCAAGCGTGCCAACCGCGAGGTCTTCACGCTCTATTCTCTAGCACGCGACTTCAGTGCCGCTTTGTCCCTCGAGGACACGCTCTCACTCTATACCGAAAAGGTTGGAGAGTTCGTTCCCTATGACGCTTGTGCCGTCTTTCTGTTAGATGAGACGGGCGATCTCGCGACGGCCGTTCATGTTGCGGGTAAAAAAGGAGCGGGGCTTCAGGGCAAGCGGGTCCGCGTCGGTGAGGGTGCGACCGGCTACGCATTGAAAAAGAACAGGCTGGTCGAGAATGTCGACCCGGCCCTCGATCTCGCTTTTTCGGCCCGCGACGAGGACCAGGACTTCAGGACGATGATCTCACGCCCGATCGTCGCCGACGAGAAGATCATCGGCGCGATCTCTATCTACTCGAGCGAGCTGTCCAATTTTCAGGACGAGCACCTTAGGCTGCTCGATACCGTTTCACGCATCGCGGCAGATGCGATCGCCAAATCGCTCCGCCACGCGGAAGCGGCGACTCACGCCCATACAGATCCGATAACGGGTTTGCCGAACGCCCGCAGCCTGCAGGTCGAATTCGAGAAGGAGCTTAAACGTTCGGAGCGGAGCAATTCGACATTTCAGGTACTGATGCTTGACCTTGACGGTTTCAAGGCGGTCAACGACAGTTTTGGCCACAAGGTGGGCGACGAATTACTTACGAAACTCGGCGGGGTCATTCGTTCGCAGCTTCGCGATTATGATTTTCTCGCCCGTTACGCGGGAGACGAGTTCGTAGCACTGCTGCCGGAAACGGACGCGGAGAGCGTTGCGGAACTCTGCCAGCGGATCGAATCAGCGGTTAACGACTTTGAGATAAAGGTCTCAGAGACCGAGAGCGCCCGGGTCGGCGTAAGTATCGGTTCGGCCGCATTCCCCGGAAAGGGCGAGTCCTTTGACCAACTTATAATCGCGGCCGACAAAGCGATGTATGCGGAGAAGGCGGGACGCAAGCTCCGTCAGAAGACCCTGCCGGCCGAACCGGTGTTCCTTGTTGCTGATCTTCTCGAGCCTGCGCCGACGGCGGAGGAGTATGTACCCGAGGTCGAGGCGGGAAGCAGCGAGACCTTGAAAGGAGAATTATTGGTCGTCGAACTCGATGAGACTCACGTCATCTCGACGACGAGTGTGAACTAAGCAAGCTTGGGGCGGTCAAGGTGGGCCCGTCCCTATGTTTCGGATCATGTTCGGTATACGGTTGTGCGGCCGTCGAACATGGTCCGAAACGCTTTTTTGGGGTCAGAACGCCTGAGAGAAACGAAAATGGATCTGGCTCTGCGGCAGGCGATAGAGCGCGTTGGGCCCCATCTGCTGCGGGATAAGGAACGAAGGCGGATTTAGAAGATAGCCGTAATCGATCCCTGCCTCGCCGCCGACCGGCGTCTTGATCCTAAGGCCGAGGCCCACCGTGTGTGTCCATCTCGCCCTGAGGTTCTTTCTGAAAACCTCGGTATCCGGAATGTCCGGTGAACCGAAAATATCCTTCACGCTGCGAAAGACGTTTCCGCCGTCATAGAAAGGTACGATCCTTATATTCTGCGTGAACGGGATCCGGGCCTCCAGGTTTACGACGGCGAGAGCGTTTCCCCCGAACGGGACCGTAAAGGGATCAAGAAAGACCTGTTCGCCGCTCGTGTTATAAAAATCGCCCTGGGGAACAACAACGACTCGCGGCCCGGCCGATTCGAAATCGAATCCCCTTAATGTATTTGAGCCGCCCGCGAAGAAGCGCTCGCTGATCGGAAGAATACCTTCGAGGCCAGGATAGGTACTGGACGAAAACCGGTCGCCGCCCGAAAAGACGTTGGCAAGCCCAAGGATCGCACGCGCCGCGAGAGTGGTGTCGTACTTGAATGTCTTGAAGGTATAGTACTTATTCACCGACGCCTGGAGTTTATTGAATCCGATATTCGAACCGAGAAAGGGCACTGAGACGTTGTACTCGGCCGTTAGGTAACTACCCTTGGTCGGGTCACCGGGGTTGTACCTGCACGGTTCCTCCGCCTCACCGCGGGCAATAATGTCGAGGATCGTGTATTTGACGTTGCAGTTTTGCCGAGTGTCGCGGACGAACGTGGCACCAAAGCCGGAAATGCGGATCCGGGAATCGGGCTCCAGAAGGTCTTTGATCAGCAGGCTGCTGATGTTGAAAAGGCGCACATCTTCGAAACGATAGCGGAAAAAAACGATGCTTCGATCCTTCAGGCTCAGTGTCCGGTTCGTTTCCGCCGTCAGCGTTATGCGATTGAGCGTCGGGTCGACGACAACGTTCCCAAACTCGTCTACAGGGTTGCCGTTCTCGTCCAGGCGTTGAACGATGCCGAATGTGCCTTGATCAAATGCCGAGCGGAAGAAACGTGTAACGGTCGTGTCGCGCTGGTACCCGGCCGTCAGCGTCAGGGGAGCAAATCGCTTTTGGCCGTCGCGGATAAAACGCGGATTAATGAAATCGATCTGAAAAAGCTGCTGCCGCTTTGAGACGCGAGCCCGCGCACCGCCCTGCCATAGGTTGCCGAGCAGATTGAAGTGGCGAATATCGACAAACCCGCTCGGCCCGAGATCGGTCGAGATGCCGCCGCCGTAGGAGAGGATGCGCGGGGCCTGTTCCTCGACGCTTACGATCACGTCCACATCGCGTCCGCCATCGGTCCGGTCGCCAGCAGCCTGCGTGCGTATGTCCACGCGTGAGAATGCGTCACTTGCGTAGAGATTCTGCTCGCTCGAATATACGTCGGTGGAACGAAGCAGATCGTTCTCCTTAATGTTCAGCGCCTTTCGGATAGCGGCTTCCTTCGTCTTTTCGTTCCCTGTGATTAGAATGCGGCTGACATATACGGGCTTGCCTTCATTCTCGATGTTATAGATCACGCGAAAACGCTTGCTGCCGTCGGCGGCGTCGGCACCTAATTCGTCATACGAGATAGACACGGACGCATCGAAATAACCCGCTTTCGAATAATGCTCGGCAAGCTTTCGCTGGCCATTGCGAACGCGGGCCCGCGAGAGGTTGCGGCCTGCGAGGGCCGGCAGTTGTGCCGCGAGCACATCATCTGCGAAGGCCGAATTGCCGCGGATCTCAACCTCGGTTATCCCCGATGGGGTCCCTTCCTCGACAACGAAAGTAATGATCAAGTGCTCACCATCCGGCGAGACGCCCTGATTGACCCTGACGGCGGCCTCGCGGTAGCCCAGCTCTCTCATCAGCGTTTTTATGGTAGCGGCGTCTTCCTCAAGCAGCACGCTGCTCGTATAGCCGCGTCCGTAGCCGAACAGAGGGATGATCCCGAGGATGTTCGCTTCCTGCGACTCGAGAACGGACTTGATCTCGTCGATCGTGAAAAGGTCGGTACCCGTAAGACGAATATCCGTCAACCTGAGCTGGCGATCGAGATCGGCAACATATCTGATCTCGACCTTTTTGCCCATCAGGTCGGAGCTGCTCAGGGCTGAGCAGAGAAACTCCGTACCGTTTCGCAAAACTGCTCCATCCGGCTCCACGAGTGGCGGCTCGACCGAACAGACGGATCTAACGTTGGCAAAGAAGTATCCCTGTTCCTGAAAGTGGGTCTCGAGACGGCGTTCTCCCTCGATGATAGCCGCAAAATCGACCGTCCCTTCACGGACCACCGGAAGGAGCCGTCGACGGGTACCCGAACCGACGCCCTCGCCCTCGGCTTCGACCTCGACAGACACGGTCGGCCCGCTCTTGCCTTCAAGCGCAAGTGATATGGTGTTCTTCTCGCCGTCGTAAACGACTCGCGGTTCCTCGAGCTGGGGGGCAAGAAAGTCTTCGCTCCGCAATTCAGTTCGGATCCTCTCGATGTCGGCCGCAAGTTTTTCGCGGGTGTAGCCCGACCCCTTTTCGAGCTTCACCTTTGACACGAGCCTCTGGTTGTCAAAGCCCTCGACGCTGATATCGAACCGTTCGACGGTCGCCTGTACGTTCGGTGTTACGTTATACGTGACGACGACCTCGGTGTCGTTCTCAAGTGGTTCGCGCGCGAAATCGACACGGGCACGAAAGAAGCCTCGTTCGCGCAGATATTCGAGGATCGCACTCGCGTTGTTCTCAAGAGCTGCCTCGGTCACAGCCTTTCCGGGTTCGAGAATGTCGAGACGCAGCAGGAGTTCCTGCTTGGTGATGCCGCTGTTGTCGCTTTCGGGAATATTGACGACCACACGCTGTGCACGCGTTTTTCGGCGGACGATGAACCGCAGATCGACCGAGGCCGCACCGACCTCGGCAGCCTCGACGACCGTGGAGGTAATGTCGCCCGTTCCGTACAGGCGTTCGATAGCATCACGAACTTTGACGGCCGAATAGCGCTCGCCAAGAGCGTCACGGGCGATGGCCCTGATTTGTTCGACGGCAGCAACGTTCCGATCCGTACCCTCGAAGGTTACGGACACGTTGCGGATCTCGCGGCCTTCGAACTGCGTCTGAGCCTTTACGGTGCCATCAAATATCAGGAATGCGAGAATGACCATGACGGCCGGCCCGACGATAGTTCCCGGTAAAAGGCTGCGGATTGTAAATGATCGGCTCGACACTCGAGTAAAAAATATCCTCAAAAACGCCGTCGGAAGCGGACTTCCAGGCTAAAGTTATCGCGATTACGCGTAACGTTGCTCAGCGATCTTTGTTCGTACTGGGCAACGACAGAAAGTTTGTTCGAGACACGATATTCAAGTGCGAGCACCTGATTCTGGTCCTGCGATAGATTGGTCGCGTACGTCACGCGAAGATTGTTGTTGATCTGCCGACCGACCGTCAGGCGGGCCGAAGCATTAAGCCTCTGGCCCGAGATGATCGGGTCGATCTCGAAAACATTCAGTCCAAAAAGCCGGTCGGTCGCCTTTCTGACCGGTTCGTTAATTATCGAATCAGCGAGGACCTCGGCGGCCGTATTCAGGCCCGTCTGAGCGAACGTAGGCAAGCCGGCCTCGGTGTTCGATAGATTGCCTGTCGTGATCAGCGAGAGTACGTCCTGTGACGGCAAAGCCGGGCTCGAACGCACAGAGGCCGTCAACGACTCCGTATCGGTCAGCGGGCCGGAAAGGTTCACGAATACCTGGTAGCCCTGGATCTCGGTCTCGGCCTGGAGGCTTATGATCGGTTCGATCGCGGTATCCGGCGGAAATTCGAGGACGCCCCGCTGGACTATGTAGCGATCCTTTCTGAAAAACACCGTTCCGCTGTTCGCCGTTATGCGGCCCGAGAGCTGCGGATTCTCAGTCGTGCCTGTAAGCCGCAGCGATACGGATGCCGTAAGATCGGCGATATTGTTCTGCACGACCAGGGCGTCACGCCCCTCGATGGTGAGGTCGAAGCGCGGAGCCAAAAGGGATGATGGCCCGCTGGATATCGAGCCCTGCCTTCGCCCGCCGACAATGTTGGCAAGCTCGATATCGCGGGAATAGAGGCTCTTTCGCGCCCTTATATTGCCGGCGATCTGGATGAACAGATTTTCCGATATGCGGCGGCCCGAAAACTCGAGTTTGGCGTCGCCCGTCGTGATGAAATCTTCCGGTAGCGGGACCGTAATATTCTTTCCGTCGATCGCGACGCGGAAGGAGTCGACCTTAAGGTCATCAGTGAAAAGCGCTCCGCCAGTAGCCGTAAAGCGGCCGCCGCCGAGGTATCCCTCGGCCGACTCGATCTGCGCCTGATTGGAAGCAAACAGGATCCGCCCGTTCAGCCGATCGAACGTCAGGCGGCTCGAACCGATAAAGGCCGCGACGGCCGCGTTATCCATGGCCGCGGTGCCCGAGAGCCGCGCTGAACTGTTCACGCCGGACAGGCGGACCGCGACCTCGGCGTATCCGCCGAAAAACGTATCGGTCGCCGCGATCTGCGGGACGGCATTGAGAAGCGCAAGGTTTATGCGTCCGTCGACCGCAAGACTGTTGATCCCCGAGGCAGTGATCGCCTTGACACCCGAAATGGTCAGATTCGAACCACCGCCGCCGAACCGCGCCGTCTGGAAATCGATCTCGCTCGGGCTGAATCGTACGACGATCGGTTCAAGGGCCGAAAGGGGCGTATCCTGTATGAGTAGATCAAGCTGGCTGAAGCGTGCGGTACCCGACAGTCCGGCGGCGCTGAACTCGCGCTCGCCCCGGCCGTTGATACGCGACAGGTTTCCGCCAAATTCAACCGTACCGGTGCCGGTGCCGGTCAGCGGTATCCCGCGGAGCTGCGGCACGAGAGCAAAGAATGGTGCGAGCGGGCTCTTGTCCAGTACGTGCTCGACACGGAAAGGCAGATCTTCGTCGGCAAAATTCACCGTAGCGCTGACAACTTGCGGGCGGCCCTCAAGCATCAACGTGAGATCTGCGTTCAATACCTGGCCCGTTGTCGTACCCTTGAATTCAAGCGAGCCGAACGGATTGTCGTTGACGACGAGTTCCCGGCCGATGCCCGAGAAGTTTATGTCGAACGTGGAGGGACGGTCGAATTCGCCCACCGCTTTGGCCGTAAAGTCGGCAAAACCGGATACGGATGGAATAGAACTGCTTTGAGGCAAAACTGCGGCCGCGAGCGGCAGAGGAACATTTTTCCCCTCGACGTTCATATCAAAGGCCGTCGAAGCTCGTTCGTAAGTACCTTTACCCGAAAGAGATCCGTCACCAATGCGGATCTCGCCCTGCTGTAATTCGATACGCGTCCCGTCGAAAACTGCCTTTGCGGTCAGGCCGTCAAATGCCTGGCCTGCGACCGTCCCGCCGGCTGACGTGATGTTGATCTCACCCTCCGATCGATCTGGAAGCCCCGAGAGGTCCACCGTGCCGCTCGTGGTCCCGGTAAAATCCCTTAAGCGTTCGGGAAGGTCGATCGGCAACGCGGCGAGCAAATTGCCGGCGTTCATATCCTTGAGCGTCGCTTTGATACTTGTGTTGTTGGCGCCGCCTGACGGCGCACTCACACTGAAAGTGACTGTCCCGCCGCCCACCGATTCGCTAAGTAATCCGTTACGCAGCTCCGTACCGGCGGGCGACACGAAGATGTCGGCATTGACCGAACCCACCTCGCGTCCGCGAAGCGCGAGAGATGCTAGCTCGGCCCGCCCTTCGATGGTGGGGTCGGCAAAGTTACCGGTCAATTTGCCCTTAAATACGAGGTTTCCGGCAACGTTGACCTTGAGTGCATCCATCTGTTCTTCGAGATCGGGCGAGAGGCCGAGTATGCGGACGAGCCGGTCGATCTCATTGGCATCGGTGGAATTCAACGCGACGTCGAGATTCGAATCGTTATCACGAAGGTCGAACTTGCCGGAGGCCATCAGCCGGCTATTCGGCGTGGCTAACCGGCCGGCGTCGATATTGAAGAGGCCGTTGACGGCGGAAAGCTCTACCCGCCCGTTAACGGGAACACCACCATCTGCCGTGTCGCCCGCGCTGGCGATAATATCCGCCGTGATCGTTCCAGAGGTCGAACGAATATTGGTGCCATCGAAAGTGATATCCGCCCGGCCGGATGTGCTGCCCTCGAACGGAATGACACGGCCGCCCTGGAGGGCGATCAATTTGGATAGATCCAGCCCGGTGAATTTCGCGTTTATCCGGGAGGTCTGCCGTTCGCTGAATGCGACTGAAGCGGTGCCATTCACCGTACCGTCCATCACGGTCGCGGTAAGATCGGTCAGATCCACGCCCTGGTTCCCGACCTCGACCTTTGCGGAAGCGTTGCCGAGCGGGATCGAACCGACGGTGCCGCCGCCGATGCTCATATCGGCGCTCGCGCGGTAACGGCCCGAGGGTTCGACGACAAAAACGGGTTTTCGGATCTGGACGCCCTCGAGTTTGCCGCCATCGAAAATGTCGGTCCGGTTAAGGGCGACATCGCCGGCGTCGATGTCTTCAGATGTTCCTGAAACGGTACCCGCGCGAATCGTCAGCCTTACACCGGCGATATTCAGATCGCCGAGAACCGCTCCGCCGCCGTCTATGCGAGCGATGCGAAGGCGATCGGCGTAAACAAGTGTCTTTACCGGATCGTCGTCGATCTGAACGGATGGAGCCGAGGCACCGGAGATACGCGTCCCGCCGGAGTCGACACGTTCGGCCTGCAGATTATCGATCGTGACGCGGGTACCGCCGGGCGTGTCGCTTAGCGCGAGCCTGTCCGCCCGAAGGTTAGAGGCATTATTGTTCTTTACGCGGGCCCGCCGGGCTGTGAGGTCGTCGATATCCACGGTCGTGCGTTCCCTGGAGTCGGTCACGCGAAGATTGCGGCCGGCCACCCCGTCAAGGCTATAATTCTGCGTCTTCATCGAGTCGGCGGACGCGGAGTTTCCGGTAAGCTTAGTGACCCCGTCGCTTCGCGAAAATCGGATGTCGCGGGCGGTCAGGGTCGCAAACTCGGTGTCGGATACCGAGAATTTCTGACTCTTTACCGACCCGCCGCTAGCCGTAAATTGCCGGTCCTTGTATTCGGCGACCGCATCGCTCACGAAAAGGCCCACGATAGACAGAGATCTTGACTTTGCGGCGATCGCCTGAAGTTCGCCGACCCAGCGAAAGTCAGAACCGGTGCCGCGCACGTTACCGGCCATCTTTGGAAAATCGATCCGAAAGTCCTCGAAGGTGAGAAGTTCGGCCACGGCGTTGCCATTCGCTTCATAGTTCGAGTTAGTTCCGGCAACGGTCGCGGCCACATTGAATCCCTTCAAATAAATTCCCTCGGCATTCAACGCTTCCGAATCTACCCGGCCCTCGACTCGATATGTCTCGCCTTCGCCTGTCAGGTGTCCGCGAAAATTGCCGACACCGCGAAGCGTTGCACCGATCGGGAAAATGGTCGAGGTCTGCGTGAGGTCGATCGTGGACTCGACGTTCAGGTCGTAACGAAACGCCTGCCAGTCGGAGAGTCGGCCGTTCATCACCGTAAACCCGATGGGGGTTTCCACACGGAGTTCTGTGATGTCGGCGCCGCTGCCGTCGGCGATGCCGCTGGCCCTGATGCTTATATTTTCGAGACGGCTCTCACCGTACGAAAAATTGGAGTCGGTGGATGTAAGCTGGATCTTATAGCGTTTCTGTTCATCGGGAACTTCATAGTTCTCCGGCTCCAGAAAGAACTGAACATTGTTGGCATCGCCAGCGATCGTCCGCGATAGGTCGCCGAAATGGACGACACTGTCGCGGAGCAAGAATTTGACGGAGTCGTATTTGAAATTGAGCTTCGATGGCCTCGTATCTTCGACAATGTTCGCAAAGTTCGACCGTCCGTTCTCGTCGAACTTGACCCACACCTCGGCGCCGAATATCTCCGTGGAATCGACCTTTATATCCCGCGTTAGCTGCCACGCGAAGAGATTCTCGACCGTCAGGCCAATGCGGGCGTCCCGCACGAAGAAGAGTTTTTCGCCGGTCACGCGGTCGTTGAACGTCGCGTTCTTCAACTCGAGCTGAAGCGGTGAGATCGTGACGCGAAACACATCGGCCGAAAAATCTATGCCCATATGCTCCATCTTGTCGACGAACTGCGCCCGGATGATAGAGTCGATCGTACCGCCACGGTAGAGTCCGGTCGTGATCAGGCCGATGAGGACAACTGCAAGAAGTAGACCGCCGGCAATGAAAAGCACATTTCTCCGCGTGAAGAAACGGCGCGCCTTCCCTCCTTCATCCGGCGGTGTCGGCTCCGGGTTTTCCTCTACTATTTCGTTATCGTTCTCGGCCATTTCAAAAACGGGAACATAGGGGACTCAAAGACCTTCCGTTTCGGAGATCTCGAGGCCAAAGGCTTCGATCGCGTTAACTTTCGGGGGATGATTTGTTAAGAGCCGGATCTTTCTGACCCCAAGATCCTTGAGTATCTGGGCACCGATCCCGTGGTCGTGAAGCTTTCCATAACCAGTTTCGCGTTTAGCAGACTGAAAATCAATACCGGTTGCCTGCATTATTGCGTACGTCTTCAATTGATTAACAAGATCCAGATTATTTTCGCGCTGACGCAGATAGAGGAGGACACCGCGGCCCGCTTCTGAGATCTTTCGGAGAGAGGAACGCATCGCCGCCGAAGCCTCGCCGAGCGTGCAGCCAAACATCGCGAAAGTCACATTCTCGGTTTGGACGCGGACCGGGATGGGTTCGGTTGCACCGGAAACATTCCCCATCACGAGAGCGACGTGCGTCTCGCCATTCATCTCGTTCTCGTAGACGATGGTGCGGAAAATGCCGTATTCCGTGGGCAAGTCTGTCTCGATCACGCGCCGGACGAGCATCTCTTTCTCGATCCGATAGCGGACAAGGTCGGCAACGGAGATTATCTTTAGCCCGTGTTTTTCGGCGAATATTTCGAGTTCGGGCATGCGGGCCATTGTGCCGTCGTCGTTCATTATCTCGCAGATCACGGCGGCCGGCGTCAGCCCAGCGATACGTGCGATATCCACACTCGCCTCCGTCTGGCCCACGCGTACGAGCACACCGCCACGCTTTGCACGCAGGGGAAAAACATGTCCCGGACGGGCGAGGTCGGACGGTTTGGTCGCCGGATTCACCGCCGTCAGGATCGTATGTGCCCGGTCAGCCGCCGAGATCCCGGTCGTTACCCCTTCCCTGGCCTCTATAGATATGGTGAAAGCGGTTCCCATGCTCGAAGTATTGTCGGCAGTCTGGGGATGAAGATTCAGCTCATCCGCGCGGTCCTCCGTCATCGGCAGACATATAAGCCCGCGGCCGTGGACCGCCATGAAACTGATTATCTCGGGCGTTACCTTTTCGGCCGCACACACAAGATCGCCCTCGTTCTCGCGATCCTCATCATCGACGATGATGATCAACCGGCCGTTTCGGATGTCCTCTACGGCATCCTCGATCCTTGAAAGGGACATCAAGCTCTTCCTTCTCCGCGTATAACCGCAAACCTTTGCGTTTCAATAGAGTTTAGCCAAAAGGCCCCGTCATTGCCAATAAAATGACAAGAGCATTTTGGATGCGGGCAGGCAAGATATAGATTTGAATGAAAATGAAAGCCCCGGCGGAACCCAGAACAGACCGATCGCTCACGTTTCTGCTTCATTTTGTGTTTCTTCTCTCAGGGATCGCGACGGTTCTGATCGGCCAGGTATTGCCGCACCTCACATCGCGGTTCGCCCTCGACGACCTGCAGGCAGGTTATTTTTTCCCCGCACAGTTTGCCGGATCGCTGACCGGAACCCTTCTGACAAATTGGCTCGGACGGTCGGGCCGCCTCATACCCGCCTCGGCCGCGGGCGGTATTCTGATGGCGGTCGGCATCCTGATGATGGACCTCGCCTCTTATCAAGCCGTCCTTGTGGGGTTTCTGATCAATGGCCTCGGTATCGGGCTCACATTGCCGGCGATAAACGTGCTGATCCTTGAGCGCGATCCAGCCCGCTCCGCATCTAACCTCGCCTTTCTGAATTTCTTCTGGGGCGTCGGAGCGATCATCTCAAAACCCTACGTTGACCTGACGGCGACAGGTTCGAGCCTGGGCCTGACAACGGTCCTGCTGGCCGCGCCCCTGCTGATATCGTCGGTCGCTCTATTCTTTGCGCCGGCAAAGGCCGAGGCCCGTGTTCAGAAGGCGTCGGAACGTACAAGCGAGTTGAGTCCGATATGGACGAATCCGATGGCGTGGGCGATCGCGGCATTCAATTTCATACATGTCGGATTCGAAAGCGGCATGGGCGGGTGGCTCACAACTTACACGGGTCGTGTCGAAACGACCCAGGCGATCCAATTCTCTTCACCAACGTTTTTGTTCTTTCTCTTCTTTGTATCCGGACGCGGCATCTCGCCTCTGTTCTTTCGTTATCTCGACGAGAACAAAGTGTTGATGACCAGCCTTCTCGTCATATTCGGCGGTTTGGTGATCACCCTGCTCGCAGCCGACCTTTTCGTGCTGGGCCTCGGGGCGTCGATCTGTGGCGTTGGAACCTCAGCGATATTCCCGACGAACGTCTCGAGATTCTCAAAGACGTTCGGTCCGGACGCGATGCGAAGGGCGACGCCGCTCTTTATTTGCGGCACTTTAGGGGCCACTGTTGTGACATGGCTGATCGGATTTCTATCGAATTATTCGGGAAGCCTGAGGTCGGGAATGGCCGTTCTTGCGGTGAGCATCATTCTACTTATACTGTTGCAGATCGGGTTGAGTGCTTATGGAAGACGGTCCGAGCAAAGAGTCAAATAAAAGTGGTCACTAAGTAATTACATTATTGATCATCGAGGTTCAACCCTCTCAAATAGGCCCTAAAATCTTTAGCTAGATCCTTTCGTTTTAGGGCAAATTCCACCGTGGCGATCAAAAAGCCAAGCTTGTCGCCGGCATCGTGCCTTACACCCTCTAGTTTTACGGCGTATAAAGGGCGCTTTTTAAGAAGAATTCGCATGGCGTCGGTGATCTGTATCTCGCCGCCCGCACCGGGCTTGGTTCGGTCGATGGCATCGAAGATGTCGGGAGTAAAGATGTATCGGCCTATTATCGCAAGGTCGGAGGGTGCCTCGGCAAAGGCGGGCTTTTCGACCAGATCATTGACCTTGAAAACGCCGGGCTCGACCTCATCGGCATCGATCACGCCAAAGCGCGATATCGCCTCTCCGGCGACCTGCATCGTCGCGATCACGGGCGACTGATACTTTTCAAAGACCTCGATCATCTGTTTCAACGCCGGTTTCTTGGCGTCGACGACATCATCCGCCAGAAGGGCCGCAAATGGCTCGTCACCGACAAAATCCTTTGCCTGATAGATAGCATGGCCGAGCCCCAGAGCCTGTTTCTGCCGGGTGTAGCTGATTCGGGCGATATCGGAGATAGCCCTCACCTGCTCGAACATCTCGTTCTTGCCCTTCTCTTTGAGCATCTGCTCGAGCTCAAACGAGATATCGAAATGATTCTCGATCGAGCTTTTCTCACGCCCCGTTATGATCAGAAGTGATTCGCACCCGGACTCAACCGCTTCCTCGACCGAATATTGGATCAGCGGCTTATCGACGAGCGGAAGCATTTCCTTTGGCGATGCTTTGGTCGCGGGCAGAAATCGCGTGCCGAGGCCGGCGGCGGGGAAAATGGCTTTGCGAACTGTTTGATTCATAAAAAGACTGGTAAATTTATTATTCGCCGTCAGGTACGAACCTTGGATTTTAGGTCATATCAGGGCCCAAAACAAACAATGACGGCAGGTTCCTATCTATGCTTGACCTTAACTACCTACGTGAAAATCTCGGTGCCGTAAAGAAGGCGTTGGCCGATCGCGGATCGCCTCTGGATACACTCGATCGTTTTGTCGAACTCGACACCGAGCGGCGGTCGGTCATAAGTGAATCGGATGCGATAAACCAGGCTCGAAACGCAGCAAGCAAAGAGATCGGCGACCTGATGAAGGCCGGCAAAAGGGACGAGGCGGACGCCCGGAAGGCGGAAGTTGCTGGCCTCAAGGAAAAACAGGCCGACCTGGACAAACGCCGTGACGATGCCGAAACCGCGATACGCGAGATTCTCATCAACCTGCCGAATATACCGGCCGATGACGTTCCTGTGGGAAAGGACGAATCCGCCAACGTCGAGATAAGAAAATGGGGTGAACCGCGGGTATTTGATTTCGAGCCAAAGGATCACGTTGACCTCGCGGAGGCTCTGGGGATCCTCGACACCGACCGGGCCGCAAAGATCGCTGGAGCGCGTTTTGCGATCCTCAATGGTGCCGGTGCGCGTTTAGAGCGTGCACTGGTGAATTTTATGCTCGATGTGCACACCCGCGAGCACGGATATGCCGAGACGCTGCCGCCATTCCTGGTCAATGAGGCCGCATTGTTTGGTACAGGCCAGCTTCCGAAATTCGCCGAAGACCTGTTTCACACTACGGATGAGCGCAACTTCGCGCTGATCCCCACGGCCGAGGTGCCCGTGACCAACTATCATGCCGGCGAGATACTCGATGCAAGCGATCTGCCGAAGCGTTACACCGCCTATACGCCATGCTTTCGCAGCGAGGCGGGAAGCTACGGCCGCGACACGCGAGGGCTTATCCGCCAGCATCAGTTCGAAAAGGTCGAATTGGTAAAGATCACGCTTCCCGAAGGATCTGAAAGTGAGCACGAAAGACTTACGGCAGATGCCGAAAAAATACTTCAACTCCTTGAGCTGCCCTATCGCACCGTCATCCTGTCGACCGGCGACATGGGATTTGGTGCCAGGAAAACTTATGATATCGAGGTCTGGCTCCCGAGCCAGCAAACCTATCGCGAGATCTCGAGCTGCTCGAATTGCGGCGACTTCCAGGCACGGCGAATGAACCTGCGTTTTCGACGCGCCGGGGGAGCGAAGCCCGAGTTTGCCCATACGCTGAACGGGAGCGGCCTGGCCGTCGGGCGTACTTGGATCGCGGTTCTTGAAAATTATCAGAACTCGGATGGAAGCATATCGGTGCCCTACGTCCTGAGGCCCTATATGGGCGGGATCGAGGTTATAAAGTAGGTTTGGCGTGAATTGAGAATGAGAGCACAGATAATCCAGATCGGAAATTCGCAAGGCATCAGGATCCCAAAGGCCCTGCTCGAAGAAACAAAGATCTCGGGCGAGGTCGAGCTTGAGGTCGTGCCGGACGGCATCTTTATCCGGAAATTGAAAAAGCCGCGCGGTGATTGGGAGGCCATCTTCGGCTCGCTGCCTGACAAGGACGATGACGTCATTCGAACGCCAACTTCGACTGAATTTGAGCGGAAGGAGTGGCAATGGTGAGCCAATTCGACGTTTTTTTGATCAACCTTGACGAGACGCCTTCAGACGACCCAAAGAATTCGCGGCCGGCCGTCATCATTTCGCCTGACGAGCTGAATCGCCATATCAGCACCGTCATGATCGCCCCGCTCTCATCGACGAGAGCAAAATATCCGACCCGATTGCCCGTCGAGTTTCTCAATGAAACACGCTACGTGATCCTCGATCAGATCCAGACCATCGACAAGGAGCGTCTGGTGAAAAAGATCGGCCAGCTCGAAAAAGACGCCCGGGCAAGGGTCACTGACCTGTTGCTCGAGCTTTTCTCCTGATCGGCCACACGGTAACACCGGCTACGGAGAGCTGTCGCGCTGTTTTGATACGGAGTGCGAATCGGATTCGCTAGGCGGTTCCGGCCTTTGCCTGGTTCCACAGGGCGTCCATCTCTTCAAGGGTCGATGATTCGAGCGAATTTCCCTGTCGCGACAATTCTTTTTCCATGTACTTGAACCGCGAGCGGAATTTTCTGTTGGTTTTCTTTAGGGCGGTTTCCGGTTCGATATCGAGATGGCGGGCGAGGTTCACCAGGACGAACAGAAGGTCGCCTAGTTCCTCGCCGATCTCGCCGGCATCGCGTGTTTCGATCGCCTGTTTCAGTTCGCCGACCTCTTCGTAGAGCTTATCGAAAATGCGGTCGGCGCTGTCCCAGTCGAACCCGACCTTAGCTGCTTTTTTGGTCAGTTTCAGACCTTCAAGCAAAGCCGGAAAATGAACCGGGACCTCGTCGAGGATCGATTCTCTTTCCTTTTCCTTTTTGCCCGACGCCTTTCGTTCAATTGCTTTCAGCGCTTCCCAATTATCGAGCACGTCCTCGGCCCGCTCGAGCTTTGCGTCACCGAAGACGTGCGGGTGCCGAAGAATCAGTTTTTGTGAGACGCCGGCCGCAACGTCGTCGATGTCGAACTCGCCCCTCTCAGCGCCGATCGTGGCGTGAAAGACGACCTGGAGAAGGAGGTCGCCCAACTCTTCCTTCAAGTTCGTTACGTCTCCGGTCGCGTCGGCCTCATGAATAGCGTCAAACGTCTCGTATGCTTCTTCGAGAAGGTACTGCGAAAGCGAGGCATAGGTCTGTTCCCGGTCCCATGGACAGCCGCCCGGTGCACGCAGCCGGGCCATTACGGCAACAAGTTCGTCGAATTTTTCAGACATGGGTTCATTAGAGTCCAGCGGGCCGGTCGAGTCAAGAGGATCGCTGAGAGGCTACGAGGACCGGGAAGACTTCCAAGACCATTCGCGCGGGTGCTAAAATCGACTGAACGAGAAACACTATGATCGGACGAGATGAAAAACAGGAAGAAGTGACTCTTAAAGTGGTCGATAGGCGAAAGTACAACCCCGATGGTTCGGTAAAAGAGGGCGTCGTTATCGAGCCAGAACCTAAAAAGGCAGAGCCGACGGAACCAGCGCCAAAGGCCGAGGCGACGCCTGTCGTGGCCGAAACATCGGCCGATCACAACGCCATGTCGGACGAGGGGATCGACTATGCCCCGGATCTTTCGGAGGATGCGGACGACGGCAGCGATATTCCGGGAGCCGATAACCCCGCTAGCTTTGTCAATTTTCTATCCACTCTGGCGACGAACGCCGCCGCCGCACTCGGCGCCGTCCCGCATCCCGCGACCGGCCAGCGGACGCTCGACCTCGATTCGGGCAAATTCTGGATCGACGTGCTCGCGATGCTCCGCGATAAGACCAACGGAAATCTCCACGAGAAGGAGGCACGGTTGCTGGATGGCCTGCTCGCCGATCTGCGGATGCAGTATGTGACGATGGTCCGGGCGACCGAAGAGAAGCTCAAGGCTCAGGCCGCGAAGAAATTCTCCGGCGCCGATATCTTAGGGAAGAAGTAAGATTGCCACAGAGCACACAGAGATCACTGAGATATTCATAAGCTTCCTCCGTGCTCTCCGTGTTCTCTGTGGCTAATTCTTTTTTATGAAATTGACCTTCCTCGGAACAGGAACATCCACTGGCGTACCATCCATCGCGTGCGACTGTGAGACGTGCCTTTCCGAAGACCCGCGGGACAAGCGTCTTCGAGTATCGATCCTGATCGAGCACAGCGACACGAAGATCCTGGTCGACACCTCAAGCGATTTCCGCCAGCAGGCATTGCGGGCAAACATCCGCCGGCTCGACGCAGTCCTGATAACGCACTGTCACGTCGATCACGTCTTCGGCCTCGACGATATTCGCCCACTGAACTTCCGTTACGGAGCGATGCCGATCTTCGCCAACGAGATCGCGTGGATCGACCTTCGCCGCATTTTTCGATACATCTTTGAGCCAACACATTTCGGCGGCGGCCTCCCGCAATTGATACCGCACACCGTCGTTCACAATGCGCCGTTCTGCATCGGCGAAGAGATCGAGGTAACGCCGCTCGAGGTGATCCACGGCAAGCTGCCGGTGGTCGCATACCGCTTCAACGATTTTGCCTACGCCACCGACCTGAAAACCATTCCGCCCGATTCAATGGACGGCCTCCGCAACCTCGACGTCCTCGTGCTCGACTGCGTCCGCCTTAAGCCGCATTCCACGCATCTGCACCTCGAAGAAGCCCTCGGCATCATCGAAGACCTGAAACCGAAACGTGCATACCTCACGCACCTAAACCACGACATCCTCCATGAGCGGGATTCGAACCTTTTGCCTGACAATGTCCAGTTGGCTTGGGATGGGTTGGTAGTGGAGTAACCGAGTGTTGAAACTTCAACTTGCATCCGTATTGATAGTAAGTAGTTTGGTGGTTCTGAACTGCGCCGAATCGACCGAAGTCGGGGACGAAATCACTCGCCGATCCGATGGATTCCTGACTACCCGCTTCATTGAAAGCGAGATTAAATCTAATTTCCCGTTGACCGAATCAGGGCAGTGTGAGTACCGATTGAGAACGAGCGCTGACGATCCGGTCTTCTATCCGACACCGGCGATCCAGTTTCTTCAAGATAGTTTGAAGAAGAACCAGTCTGCGCACATCGCGCTGAATTGCCCGGTCGACGAGATGGGTACGACTACTCACTACTTTGTTGATCGAAGCGAAACTGGGACGCCTGTAGTTAGAGAAATCACTCTGCGGAAATCTGGCAAAGCATATGGGTTTCATGCCTCGATCAATCAGCGGGTTATTACTAGTATCGAGTCGAATTCAACGTCAAGCGGAGAAACGGTGCTGAAGCTGAGATCTGACGACGGCAGGGCGTCTGCAATCGCGGCGAGCAGTCTCGACGAATGAACATCAGAGAGGCTAAACTTTCCGACTTAGTGAAGATCGTTCGCATGCTTGCGGATGATTTTCTCGGCTCGCAGCGAGAGTTGTACGAAGATCCGCTTCCCGACAGCTACCTCAAGGCATTCCGAGAGATCGATGCCGATCCGAACAACGAACTAATAATCGCCGAACTCGACGGCGAAGTTGTCGGGACGCTGCAGCTAACGTACACACCTTCGATCAGCTTTCAGGGCGGCAAGCGGTGCACGGTGGAATCGGTTCGGGTAGATGAAAAATATCGCGGCCAGGGCATCGGCCGCGAGATGATGTTGTGGGCGATCGAGCGTGCGAAAGAGAAGGGTTGTGTCTCGATGCAGCTTACGACGAACAACGATCGAATCGACGCGCATCGGTTCTACGAAAATCTCGGATTCTCGAAGTCGCACGTCGGGATGAAGCTGAAACTGTAGCTTCCAAAGTTCGGAGTTCCAGCTTCAGCTGGCCCCGCTTGATCTAGAGATCTTATGGCAAAGCGAGCCAGCTAAAAGGTGGAACTCCAAATGTCGGTTTTCCACTTGTGAAAAAGAAAAATCCCTCGAAATGGCGGCAAGATATTGAGTAGAACGAAAGATTTTTCCACACCGATTTCCACCCAATTTCCACACCTCGATCTGACGCCGGTCGCCACAAGATATTGTGTTTTCGGGAGTTACGGCGACGTTACAAATATATTCACGCAAAACATTATGCGGCGCGCGCTAAATAGTGAAATAACGGCATTTAGCGATTTGTTTTAAAACCACTAGATTTAGTGTTGACAAACTATCCGGGACACAATATAGTCTATATCCACTGCAGGAGAACGCCTTTAACTTTTTGCGCTGAGGACCCGCCTGCACCCCAATAAAAGACCGAGATCTACCTTTGTTCCGCCGCTGCTCGAGAAGCGTTGGCGGCCGGGGAGCCTTTCACTCTGATAACTGGAAAGAGGGCAGAAACGGTCGACGGAAAATTTCAAGGAGACTTGCCCAAAGCATGGATAACGGACCAACCGCCGCAGCACGTCAAACAGAAGAAACACAGACCACGATGCGCGTCACAAAGCGCAACGGGAACCACGAACCGGTAGATATCAACAAGATCGTCCGTGCCATCTCACGCTGCACGCCGAACCTGCCGAATGTGGATGTGATGCGGATCGCCACCAAGACGATCAGCGGACTCTATGACGGAGCGACGACCAAAGAGCTGGACAAGCTCTCGATACAGACCGCCGCAAGCCTCATCTTCGAAGAGCCCGAGTATTCTAAACTCGGGGCACGACTCCTTAACCAGTACATCGAAAAAGAAGTTCGGAATCAGGAGATCCATTCTTTTTCGCAATCAATCGCCTTTGGCTTCAAGGAGGGCCTGATCAATGATCGCCTGGCCCGCTTTGTTTCGGAAAACAGCCGCAAGCTTAACGACGCTATCGACCAGACCCGCAACGATCTATTCGAATTTTTCGGTATCCGCACAATTTACGATCGTTACCTTCTCAAAAATCCGGTGACCCGCGAGGTCATCGAAAGCCCTCAGTTCTTCTGGATGCGCGTTGCTTGCGGCCTTTCCGAATCGCCCGCCGAGGCCGTCGAGCTCTACAACCTTTTCTCGTCGCTTGAGTACGTTCCGTCGACCCCGACGCTGTTCAATTCGGGCACGGCACACGAACAGCTTTCGTCATGCTTCCTGCTCGACTCGCCCCAGGACAGCCTGGAGAGCATCTATAAAAAATATTCCGATGTCGCGATGCTCTCGAAATTCTCGGGCGGTATCGGCATCGCGTACCATCGTGTGCGTTCGCGCGGGTCGCTGATAAAGGGAACGAACGGACATTCGAACGGGATCGTGCCGTGGCTGAAGACGCTCGATTCGTCGGTTGCCGCGGTAAACCAGGGCGGTAAACGAAAAGGAGCGGCCTGCGTCTATCTCGAAACCTGGCATGCCGACATCGAAGATTTCCTCGAGCTTCGCGACAATACGGGCGATGATGCCCGCCGCACACACAATCTGAACATCGCGAACTGGATCCCCGATATCTTTATGCGCCGCGTTCAGGAAGACGGCGTGTGGTCGCTCTTTGACCCGAAGGCGGTGCCGAATTTTCCGGATATTTACGGAACCGAGTTTGAGATCGCATATACCGAGGCCGAGGCCGAAGGAAAATTTGTCAAGCAGGTAAAGGCCCGCGACCTGTACGCCCGGATGATGCGCACGCTGGCACAAACCGGAAACGGTTGGATGACATTCAAAGACGCGTGCAATACGAAATCGAACCAGACCGGCAGACCCGGGAACGTGATCCATCTATCGAATCTCTGTACCGAGATCGTCGAGGTCACATCGGACAGCGAGACCGCCGTCTGCAACCTGGGCAGCGTGAACGTCGCGCGGTATGTAAAGGGCGGCGAGTTTGATTACGAAAAGCTCCGTCGTAATGTGAAGCTCGCCCTCCGCCAACTCGACCGCGTGATCGATCTGAACTATTACGCGATCCAGAGCACGGCGGATTCGAACAACCGTTGGCGCAATATCGGCCTCGGGGTGATGGGCTTGCAGGATGTTTTCTTTCAGCTTCGCCTTCCGTTCGACTCGGACGAGGCACGGAAGATCTCGGCGAAGATACAAGAAGAGATCTATTTCGGCGCTCTCGATGCGTCGTGCGAACTTGCTATCAAGAAGGGGCCGCATCCTGCCTTTGCAGAGACGCGTGCGGCGCAAGGCGTTCTGCAGTTCGATCTATGGGGCGTCGTTCCCGAAGACACTGCCCGCTGGGATGCCCTCCGAGAAAAGATCAAGACACATGGGCTTCGCAACTCCCTTATGATAGCGATCGCCCCGACGGCGACGATCGCAGCGATCGCCGGCAGCTACGAGTGCATCGAGCCGCAGGTGTCGAACCTCTTCAAACGCGAGACGCTGAGCGGAGACTTTATCCAGATCAACAAGTATCTCGTAAAGGAACTTAAGGCGATCGGCCTGTGGACGGAAGAGGTTAGGAACAAGATAAAGCTGGCAGAAGGTTCGGTTCAGGATATCGAAGAGATCCCGGCCGAGCTTCGCGCGATCTACCGGACGGCGTGGGAAGTGCCGATGCGTGTGCTGATCGATATGGCCGCAGACCGCGGAGCATACATCGACCAGAGCGGCTCGCTCAACCTCTTTATGGAAAGCCCGTCGATCGGCAAGCTGTCGTCAATGTATATGTACTGTTGGCAGAAGGGGCTCAAGACGACCTACTACCTCCGCTCGCGTCCGGCGACCAAGATCGCACAGGTTACGGCGGCCGAGCACAAGGAAGCTGAGGTTCAGGCTTACTCGGACACGGAAGCGGTGGTGTGCTCGCTCGAGAATCCGGAAGCGTGTGAGGCGTGCCAATAGATAGTTTATGCGGTTACTAATGAATATTTCGCTGGTAGCCGCGATCGTGCTGATCGGCTGTCTGCTTGGTGCCGGGCTGTATGAGTCGGTGGTGATTGCTCCCAACTACGCTTCCAACCCACCTATCTCGCTCGAAAATGCCAAGCAGTTTTTTGAGGTAAGCAATCCGGGTAACTACTTTCGATCGGTTGCTCCGATAACTCAGGTCACGCTGCTTATCACGCTTATCTTGAACTGGCGCGTGCCCGAGCGACGTTGGTGGATCTTGGGAGCGTTGGTCCTCGCAATTGCGACGGACGTCATCACCTTCGGGTTCCATTATCCGCGAAACGCGATCCTTTTCACAGATCCGATGAATACTTCCGTCGAAATGCTCCGAGCGGCGGCAAGTCAATGGATCGTCGGGAATTACGTACGGATATTCACATTACTCGTGAGTATGTTGTGCGCTTTGCGGGCGGCGATGGTTCGCTGTTCAATTATTGAGGCAAGAGAAATTTAGTCTTATGTTATTAGATCCAGGTTTTAACCTCACACTTCGGCCGATGAAATATCCGGACTTCTACGAGATGTACCGGAACGCGATCAAGAATACTTGGACCGTCGAGGAAGTCGATTTCTCGATGGACGTGAACGATCTTCGGTCGAAGATGACGCCGGCGGAGCGGCATCTGATCAATCGGCTCGTGGCGTTTTTTGCGACCGGGGATTCGATCGTGTCGAACAACCTCGTGCTTAATCTCTATAAGCACATCAATTCGCCCGAGGCTCGGATGTATCTCTCGCGGCAGCTATATGAAGAGGCGCTGCACGTACAGTTTTACCTCACGTTGCTCGACACGTACATACCCGACCACGCCGAACGCGAGCAGGCCTTTGCAGCCGTCGAGCAGATCCCTTCGATCAAGAAAAAGGCCGAGTTCTGCCTGAAGTGGATCGATTCGATCAACGATCTCGACAGCCTGAACTCGAAGGAAGATCGCAAGCGATTCCTGCTCAACCTGATCTGTTTCGCATCCTGCATCGAGGGGCTATTCTTCTTTGCGGCGTTCTCTTACGTTTACTTCCTGCGTTCGAAAGGCTTGCTGCACGGCCTCGCGTCGGGAACAAACTGGGTCTTCCGCGACGAATCGGCGCATATGGCATTTGCGTTCGATGTAGTAAATAAAGTGAGGAACGAGGAACCCGACCTGTTCGATGAAAGCCTGACACGCGATATTGTGACCATGCTGGACGAAGCGGTGGAATGCGAGCTTCAGTTTGCCGAAGATGTGCTTTCACAAGGTGTCGCCGGCCTCTCGATCGCAGACATGCGACAATATCTGGAATTCATCGCCGACCAGCGCCTCGCGATGCTCGGTCTGCCAAAGGTCTATAGATCGAAGAATCCATTTTCGTTCATGGATCTCCAGGACGTCCAGGAACTAACGAACTTCTTCGAACGCCGCGTCTCAGCCTATCAGGTATCGGTCGCGGGCGAGGTCAGCTTCGGCGAAGCGTTTTAACGTATTCGTCGATCCTGCCGGCACCCGGACTTCGCAGAATCCGCCGACAAGTTTTCGCGATCTGCTTCAGTTGTTTCTCAGAAAAGGCCATGATTATGTTCGCAGCGGACAAAAGCTGCAGTGGCTAGACTAACGCGGCGCCGTCGATTTTTGCGAGCTTCGTGTCAAACGTGCCGAGCGGGGTATGACCGGCCTTGAGAGCGAGGGATAGCGTTAGACAATCCGAAAAACCCACCCCTTTGTTTTCGGTGAACAAATTCAACGCTGCTGCGACTGCCTCGGGCTCCTGCAATGTCACCGATTCGTTCGAAAGCAGAAGTTCCACGGCCCGGCGGAGGTCCTGCTTCGTTCGGCCGTACACGGATTGGAGCACCCAAAGAGTTTCCACCAAAGCAATGTGGGAAACCCAAGCTCCCGCCCGCATGAATCGTTTTGCTCTCTCGGCTTGCTTGGGATCATCCTCGGTGAACAGCCGGACGAGGACGTTCGTGTCAACGGCGCGCATGTCTATCCCGCACGTACTTCTTAATGCCTTCCTTCAGTTCTCTGAGGCTTCTGCGACGCGGCGGCCCTTTCGGGAAGAGGCTTTTGTGCAAATCTTCCAGAGTGTAAAGCGTCGCCCTCTTGACCACGACCTCATCACCGTGCTCTTCCCATTCGATCACCGAGCCGGGACCTAGCCCAAGCTTCTGCCGTATCCGGGCCGGCACCGAGATCTGTCCCTGCGCGGTTATTTTGGACCGTATCGTACCCACTACAGAACTATATGTTCCTTACCGGGGTAATGTCAATAAATCAGTTTCATCACAAAGAGCCAATGCCTCGTTACGCTGGGACTCTAAAATGTCTACGGAGCGCGCAACCTGCTCTCGTTCGTGGACTTTCGGAATGTTCAGGAACTCACCAACTTCTTCGAACGCCGCGTCTCGGCATACCAGGTATCGGTCGCCGGCGAGGTCAGCTTCGGCGAAGCCTTTTAAATGATCTCATTATTGGCCAAGATGAACGCCGGGTTCTCCGCCTATCACCTATAGATGCCAGGAGAAGTGGGCATTACCGACGCGCATCGATTAGGTCGTCGCGCGGGCCCCAAGCGCTACGAACTTCCCCTCCGTTGCGTAGCCAAGCTGGGTGCAATTTCTTGACACTGATGGTATATATGGTATATTACGTCCCCATGGGAGGCGTAGTCAGGAATGCTAAAGATCAGAGTTCTGGCGGCATTGATGGTAAATGCGACGGTCGCCGCTATGGCGTTTTCGGTGTCTGCGCAATCTACCTCGCGTCCTGAAGCCACTGAGTATTACAACACGGGAATCGCCCATTTGGCTGCCTCGAGGTGGCAAGCGGCGGCGGATGTATTCGGCCAAGCGATAAAGCTCGATGCTGACGATGGTGACTCGCACTTTCAATTGGGTTACTCGTTGCTACAACTTGATCAAACGACCCGGGCGATCACACATCTTCGCACCGCTCGGCGCTTGCGACCCGATGATAGCGCGGCTGAGGACCTTCTAGGAACCGCGTATTTTATTCTTCAGCGATATAGTGATGCCGTCGAGGCATATACGTCTGCCGTAAGAATCAGTCCGAACAATGCTGATTATCAAACTCATCTAGGCGTTGCCTATACTCGCCTCAAGCGATACTCGAATGCCGCCACCGCCTTTCGTCGAGTGATCGAGCTAACCCCGAACGACGCGATGGCGCGTTTCAATCTCGGGATTTCCGAGCTCGAATTGAATCGTTTGCCACAGGCAGAGAGAGAATTCACGGAGAGTCTTCGGTTGGATCCGACCCTCGCCGGCGCGCACATTAATATGGGTCAGATATACAATCTGCAAAACCGATTTTCCCTGGCGATCACAGCTTGCAAAAAAGGCCTGAAAATCAACCCGAATTCCGCAGCCGGCCACTACCAACTGGGTTTCGCATATATGAGGAGCGGCCAGATCAAGCTTGCCAGAGAGGAACATCGGCTGCTGCAAAGTCTCGATCCAGGGCTTGCCGCCGACCTCGCGAAGATTCTTCCCTAATGCGATTCAACCGCGAGAAGCCGCAACTTGTCCATGCGAGCCCCGCGCCACGCCGACGCCGCTATCAACCACCTTCGAGGGCCTGGGCACGGGAGGAGGTGCTGGCCGGCGGCAAGCCAACTCGCTACCCGGCACCCATGCCGTTCCACCATTCATTCCAGGCGGTGCGACCTCGAACCAGGTCTCCCCATCAGCCATTCGGGTACCCCTAAATAGAAATCGACCACCGCTAGGAAGCGTTGCAACGGCAGGAGCGCTCTTCGTGGGACCGGATCGGGCGGTCGCCGTCCGCGGCGTATACGCAAAGCCCTTGTCTTCACCGTAACCGCAATAACAGCTGATGTCTTCGCACGAGGCAGGACAAATCTCTGCGTATAGTTTTTTGCACGGATTTGAGTCCGGTCTCGACTTGAGCTTTGCTTGCATCCTCCGGCAGATGCTTTGAAATTTCTCGGGCGGCAGCTCTTTCATTCCGTCGTCACATGCATCCTCCTGTAGTCGCCCAGCGCATGGCGTTTCGTCGAATGACTCGTAATTAGGATAGCCGCAGTAGCAGCCGCACGGGGGTTTGCGGCTTTTGATGGGTTGTTGAGCGTAAACTTTCTGTATGGTCAGACCCAATGCGGCAGCCAGAAGAATGCCTGCAAACAATTTCCGTAAAATCCTCACAGTCTCCCTCCCAACGCAGTAAACCTCGGAATCAAACACCGTGACCGATCACCTCGACTTTCAATAGATGCGCAACATAATAGTCCTTTGAGAATGGGTACGCAAGTAAGATCAGGGAGAAGAGAATTGCCTCTTTTTTGGAAGAAACGAGCACGTCTTGTTCACGCTAGCCTAGGCCAGTTCGAGATAGATGCTGGTCCGAGGTTTGGGCTGATGGGCTAAATTCACGCCAAGTGGTTAGCCGATTAATCAGAAATTCGACCAATCTCCTGTCCGGACAAGCCTTGCGTTCATACCAAGTTCTACCGTTTTCCCGGCGAGTTACGCGAAACGGGACGAATAAGATAATCTTGTTTTAAGACAGCATATTCGCAGACAGAATCTTAAACATGAACAGGCAAATTACTGAATTCATCAAGCATCACTATCGGCATTTTAATTCCGCGGCCCTGATCGACGCCTCTGAGGGCTATGTGCGGCATTTGGACGCGGGAGGGAAGATGATGATCACGCTCGCTGGTGCGATGTCGACAGCCGAGCTTGGATTGAGCCTTGCGGAGATGATCCGTCAGGACAAGGTGCAGATCATCTCCTGCACGGGTGCAAATCTTGAAGAAGATCTGTTCAATCTGGTCGCCCATGATTTCTATGAGCGCGTGCCGCATTATCGCGACCTGACTGCCGAAGATGAACAGGCACTTCTTGACCGTCACATGAACCGCGTGACCGACACCTGTATCCCGGAGCACGAAGCGATGCGGCGGCTGGAGAAGGCGATGGTCGAGGTCTGGACGCGTGCGGAGGCCGAAGGCCAGCGATATTTCCCGCACGAATTTATGTATCAGGTGCTGCGAAACGGTTCGCTTGAGGAGTATTACCAGATCGATCTGAAGGATTCGTGGATGTACGCCGCGATGGAGAAGAACTTGCCGATGGTCGTGCCGGGATGGGAAGATTCGACAATGGGCAATATGTTCGCCGGCCACGTCATCACCGGCGACGTCGAGAACGTACACACCGTTCGCACCGGTATCGAATATATGACGATGCTCGCCGAGTGGTACACGGCGAACGCGAAGGATGATTCGACCGTCGGCTTTTTCCAGATCGGCGGCGGCATCGCGGGCGACTTCCCGATCTGCGTCGTCCCGATGCTGCACCAGGACCTCCAGCTTGACAACATTCCCGTCTGGGGCTACTTCTGCCAGATCAGCGACTCAACCACTTCCTACGGCAGCTACTCCGGCGCCGTCCCGAACGAGAAAATAACCTGGGGCAAACTCGAAGCCTCAACCCCAAAATTCATCGTCGAATCCGACGCCTCGATCGTCGCCCCGCTGATGTTCGCGTATATTTTGGGATGGTAGAACGTTGGAGCGCGGACACTCCTGTCCGCATCGCCGGTTCCTCCGGCGAAACTGTCTTTATGGATCGACGATTCTGAATAATCCGCGCTCGTTCGCGTCGAAGCGACGCTCATGCGGACAGGAGTGTCCGCGCTCCGTTTATCGTCGATAGCGACGCCTCGACCGTCGCCCCGCTGGTGTTTTGCGTATATTCTGGAATGGTAGCACTTACAAAATGGATATAATTTTCCCTACCGATTCCGAACAAACGAAACTAGAATTACGGAACTGTAACAAGTTCGAAGACGGCTCCGGATATAGTGTAGATCTGATCGTACTGTCTGAAGGATTCGGTTTAGAGATCGAATTTTTCTTCGAGCAGTGGCCGCTTAACCAATTTATCGGGAGCCTAACCGAGATGGAATCCTCCCTACGAGGAGAAGCGGTTCTAAAGCCAATGTGGGAAGATGACTACATCAAATTGGAAATGCTTGAGTTGGGGCATCTGTTAGTTCAGGGTGGCTTCACACAACATTCGCCTCATTTTCAGCAACTTTCCTTTGCGTTCGGATCAGATCAGTCAGCTCTCGGCCCATTTCTTATCGATCTTCGCAAACTTATTCAGTTGTAGTTCGGCAGTTCGTATGGAACATTTCGACGTTCTAATTATCGGCGCGGGGCTTTCGGGAATCGGGGCCGGGGCGCGGCTGCGGATGGATCGTCCGGAGAAGACGTTCGCGATACTTGAGGGGCGCGAGGCGAGCGGGGGGACATGGGACCTGTTTCGTTATCCAGGTGTGCGGTCGGATTCGGACATGTTCACTCTCGGGTATCGGTTCAAGCCGTGGAACGACGGCAAGGCGATAGCGGATGGCCCGGCGATATTGAATTATATCCGCGAAACCGCAAGGGAATACGATCTCGAAAAAGAGATCCGTTACGGACACCGGGGGCGTCGTGCTGTTTGGTCTTCGGACGATGCCCAATGGAAGGTGGAAGTGGATGTCGTAAAAGACAATTCACCACAGAGACACAGAGACGCTGCGAAAGACAGCGATCTCCCGCTAAGCCGCGAAGATGCAAAGGCTGAAACACGACTGTTAGTCCCCGAGTCAACCGACGAAGACTTACAAACGATCGAATTCACCTGCAGCTTCCTCTATCTCTGCACTGGCTATTACGATTACGAGGGCGGCTACACGCCTGACTGGCCCGGCTTCGATAAATACAAAGGTGCGATCGTACATCCTCAGAAATGGCCCGAGGATCTGGATTACGCGGGCAAGAAGGTCCTCGTCATCGGCAGCGGTGCAACTGCCGTAACGCTGGTTCCAGCGATGGCGGAAACGGCGAGGCACGTCACGATGCTGCAACGGTCGCCTACGTACATCATCGCGATGCCGGAGCGGGATAAGATCGCTAACTTTTTCCGTGTGATTTTACCGGGAAAGACGGCGTATGCGCTGACGCGATGGAAGAACGTGCTTCGGCAGATGTTCTTTTACACACTCTCGCGGAAGCGGCCCGAGGTGATGAAGAACCTGATCGCAAAGGGCATAAAGACGGAGTTAGGCGAAGAATATCTCGAGCATTTTCGTCCAAAATATGACCCCTGGGATCAGCGGCTATGTCTAGTTCCAGATTCCGACCTCTTCAACGTCATCCGCGAAAAGACAGCGTCGATCGTGACAGGCGAGATCGAGACGTTTACCGAAACAGGCGTACGACTCGCCGACGGTCAGGAGCTCTACGCAGACATCATCGTTACCGCGACCGGACTCGTGCTGAAGATAATGTCAGGCCTCGAACTCGTCGTTGACGGAAAGACCGTCGATCTATCGAAGGTCATGGCATACAAGGGAATGATGTACAGCGACGTGCCAAACCTTGCTCAGGCGTTTGGTTATACAAACGCTTCGTGGACACTGAAATGCGATCTTACGAGCGAATATGTCTGCCGGCTGATGAAGTATATGGACGCCCACGGCTATTCGAGCTGCGTTCCCCGGTTAACCGATCCGACCGTAAAGCCTGAGCGCGTTCTCGATTTCAATTCCGGTTACGTCCTGCGTGCTCTTGATTCCCTCCCGAGCCAGGGTTCGAAACATCCGTGGCGACTGCATCAAAATTACGTAAAGGACCTGGCAATGCTTCGCTATGGCAAGGTCGATGACGGTACGATGGAGTTTCGCTGATGTCTTGATATCATCTTGATAATGGCGGATCAAAAGATCATAGTGACCGGCGGAGCCGGCTTTATTGGCAGTGCGGTCGTTTGGCGGCTGAATGAGCTTGGCTATGAAGACATTCTCATTGCTGATCGTTTGGACGATACGGACAAGTGGAAAAATCTTGCACCTTTAAGATTCGCCGATTATATCGATGGATACGATCTTCTCGAGAGCCTCGACAACCTGAAAGACATTAAAACCGTGTTTCATTTGGGGGCTTGTTCGTCCACGACCGAGACCAACGCGGATTTCATGATCCGCAACAATTACCATTACACGCAAGACCTGGCCGATTGGTCGGTGCAAAACGAAATCCGTTTTATCTATGCCTCGTCCGCCGCTACGTACGGTGACGGCTCGGCGGGTATGGCGGACGGAACCGAAAAACTCGAGGCTCTTCGCCCGCTGAATGTCTATGGGTATTCGAAACACCTTTTTGACCAGTATGCAGCACGGAACGGAATGTTCGATCGCATTGTGGGTTTAAAATATTTCAACGTTTTCGGCCCGAACGAGGATCACAAGGGCGAAATGCGGTCGTTGGTAAACAAGGCATTCGGTCAGATCAATTCCACAGGCAAACTCCACCTATTCAAGAGTGCGAATCCTGACTACGCTGATGGCGAATTCGGCCGTGATTTCGTATATGTGAAGGACGCCGTTGATATGACACTGCATTTTATGGAGGAAAGAACGGGCGGCCTTTTCAACGTCGGTTCCGGCCGGATGAATACCTGGAACGCTCTTGCGGATGCGATCTTCAAGGCTCTCGATATGCCAAGAAATGTCGAGTTCATTGAGATGCCAGAGCACCTACGCTACCGCTACCAGTACCACACACAAGCCGACCTGACCAGCATTCGCAATGCCGGTTACAGTGGCTCGATCACTTGCCTCGAGGATGCGGTCGCCGATTATGTTCGGAACTACTTGAAAAGAGGCCTGCATCTGGGCGACCAAATAGAAGATTAAGGAGCGGGCGGACAATTAATGGAAACGACCGTCACAAGCCTGCGGCCTTTGATGCTGAAAGCGGCTATCGTACTCGGCATCGGCTCATTTGCATCTGCCGTGGCTGCGGGCTTGATCTTCGAACCGCATCCTTATTTAAGTATTGCCGCAACCATCGATCTGCTGGTGTCGGTGCCGATTGCGTACTGGTTCTTCATCCGAAATACCTCAGTACCGAAAGTAACAACGGTACCTGTCTTCATCGCCGGGGTATTGCTTGCGACGGCCGTTCTGCCCGAGAGTGACCGGGGCCTGCTAAATGTTATCGTGATGTACGGTCTTCCGGCTATAGAGCTTTTCGGCCTGAGTTACGCAGGAATTAGGATCTTCAGCATCCGCAGGACATTCCTGAAAACTCGAGGCTCGGCGATGGACACATTCGAACGGCTGCGCCGGAGCTTTGCTGAACACATCTATCCCGCAGCGGTGGCCCGGGCGGCGGCCTTTGAGGTTGGTGTCGCAGCACTCCTCTTTTTGCAATGGAAAACACCCCGTGATCTGGAGAAATTCACTTATCACAAAAAGAACGGTGCGGCCGCGCTTCTGTCTGTGTTTATGTTTGTTCTGTCCGCCGAAACGCTGGTTCTGCACCTGCTGATCTCAAAGTGGAGCCCCGCCGCAGCATGGATCATCACAGTGTTCAGTATATATTTTGCCCTCCAGATCGCAGCTCACCTGAAGGGAGTTATCCTCCGGCCCATTGTAGTCAGTGCGGACAGGGTCTACTTCAGATGTGGCGTGCTTGCAGACTCGTCGATCGAAATTTCGAACATCGAACATGTCGAAGTTATCTCGGCGCGATCCGAAGACGCTCTGAGTTTTACGCCGATAGCTGAAATGTCGGTGCCGAATATCAAGCTGACCCTAAGATCACCTGCTGAGGTTTATGGGATATATAATCTGCGGAACAATGTCTCAAAACTCGAGTTTTACGTCGACACACCCGCGCGATTGATCGACCTACTCAACGGGCGGATCTCTGATCAGTAGCTCTTGAACGAGCCAGCGTTGCCCACCCGAAAATATCTACCCTGGCTTCGCCGCATTGTTCTTACGGACAGTCAACAGGTTTAGGCATTGAAGGAGTACAATCACTGTTGTCATTGCAAGTCATCTGACAGTTGTAGCAATCAAGGTTCGCCGAGGTACTGCATCCGACGCAAAACGCTGTGTCTCCGCACCTGGTATTGTTACAACTGCCTTGATGCCACTGGCATCTCGACAACTGACCGGCTTCGCTGACGGTTCCGGTGAGTACGGCTGTCGATGGTTGGGTGAGTATGGGCAAGATAACGTTCCAATCACGAGATCCGTCATTGAACTTTATCCGTACTGCCACCGTGCCATCTGGAGCGGGAATCTTTATGTGAGGAGCGGCAACGATGCCATCGGGGGTTGCCACGATGTTTTCAAGTTCGGGGGTCCGGATAACGCTTGGGTTCTCATTGCTTTGAAAAACGCTTTTTCCGCTTGCATCGACGATAACTAAAAGGGGCTGAGCGCTAAAACTCACGTTACTAAGTTTTCTCACTTTTGAGCCGAGGCCGACGGCAATGTGGACATCTAGGGCCTCTGTGTGTGACTTTGCGGCTGAAACAGCAATCGCGATAAAGTGTCCTTCTGTCTGTGAGTCCACGAATCTACTCTTGGATCTCCACGTATGCAAGGCTTTGGCTGCCGGAGAAGTTCCCTGGGCAAAAACGTTCGCCGTACCCCAAAGTAAAAACAACATGACTGAGACAGCAATAATTTCCTTCTTTTTCATATAATCTCCTGAATAGATTTATGAGGTTCACGCACACTATTACAAGAAGTTGCATAATTTGCCAGCCCCGGTGAGTCAAGCTGTGTTGGGATTGAGCGCGAACCTGAGTGATATGTATGGATTGCGCGGCGTATGGTTATGAAGATCTTTCACGGCACTGAAAACGCGAACATACTTAAGCCCACGGTCCTCACGCTCGGGGTTTTTGACGGGCTGCATCTCGGGCATCAGCGGATAATGCAGACCGTTGCGGACCGTGCAAGATTCGTAGATGCCGTGCCGACCGCAATAACCTTCGATCCGCACCCGCGGGCCGTGCTTCATCCGGATTCGGCTCCGCCGCTACTTCAGACATTGGACCAAAGACTTGCCAATTTCGAAGTGCTTGGGATCGAGCAGGCGATCGTTATTCCGTTCACTAAGGAGTTTGCCGCGCAGCCGGCAGAAGATTTTCTTTACGAGATCATTCACGACCGGCTCCAGGCAAAAGAGGTGTACCTTGGGAAGGGCTTCGCCTTTGGCAAGGGCAGGGGTGGAAATATCGCGCTGCTTCGCAAATTTAGTGCAGAGCTTGGCTTTTTTGCCGATGAGGTGCCGGAGGTCACGCTTCGCGGTCAGCGGATCAGCTCCTCAATGATCCGGAAACTTTTGGCTGAGGGGAGGACCAATCTGGCGCGTCGAATGCTCGGCCGGCCCTACGGCGTCGAGGGTGTCATCATTCGCGGCAATCGACGCGGGCATACAATAGGTTTTCCGACGGCGAATTTGAAGCCGCACAACCGCGTCATACCCAAGTTTGGCGTTTACGCGACCGCAACACTGGTCGAGGGGATCTGGCGGCGGAGCATAACCAACATCGGCGTTCGGCCGACCTTTGAGAATGACGCCGAACCCTCGATCGAGACCTATATCTTTGATTTTGACGGCGACCTTTACGGCGACGTCCTGCGGGTCCGGTTCTTGCACCGGATACGGGATGAACGTAAGTTTAATGGAATAGAAGAGTTGAAGGCACAAATTGAAAGGGACTCGGCTCGTGCATTGAACTATTTTCGCCAGGAGGGCGTACGGAATATGCTCGAGATATTGTGATGCTAACGGAAACGTCTGGTTCTGCATCGAAAATAGCCTGGGCCACGAAATACTGAGCTGGATGAGTGAAAAATTGAACAATAACGCGGTCGCAGTGCTGGGGCATGCGGAGGTCGATTCGGCAAACGGGAATCGAAAGATGACGGCCACGGCGGACCTGCCGATCTCGAAATACGTGACCAACGAGCAGATCATTGCCGAAGAGAAATTTCTCTCCGAAAAGGAAGCCGACGTCGAAAAGAGATACACGGGACTTCGCGGTTATCTCCGGATACTGCATGTTTCGGCGGTGATCGGCAAGCTTGCCTTGTATCTGTATCTCGATCAGTACGAAACGCACAGCAGCGGTATGCGTCGGCATGCCCGCGAACGGATGAAGACGGCCGAACGGCTGACGAGGTTGGCGGCTTATGGTGAAAAGCTATACGGTATCCGGCTTTGGTTCTTTGATCGTTTTATGCTTCTGTTGCGTTGGTTCGTTCTGGGCCGCGACGTAAACCGCGATGTGAACCAGGAGAAACAGGCGATCTGGCTGAAGGAGAAGCTCATCGAGCTTGGCCCGACCTTTATAAAGATCGGGCAGTCGATGGGTACTCGGGCAGACCTGCTGCCGCTTCCGTTCGTCGTCGCGCTTGGCGAGCTGCAGGACAATGTACCGCCCTTCCCCAATGAAATCGCCTTTGCGAGGATCGAAAAGGAACTTGGCCTTAAGATAAACGAAGTTTACAAAGAGTTTGAGCTCGAACCGGTTGCCGCGGCATCGCTGGGCCAGGTCTATCGCGCCCGCCTGCACAGCGGCGAGGAGGTAGCCGTCAAGGTCCAGCGGCCAAATCTGGAAGCGACCATTAAAGGCGATCTCGAGATCCTAAAGCGAGTCGCGAGATTTGCGGAACGCTATCCGCAGCTCAACGAGAATGCGGATTGGTCCGGGATGCTGCGGGAATTTAATGAGACCATCCACGAGGAAATGGATTACGCCGCGGAGGGACGCAACGCTGAGCGTTTTCGCGATAGTTTCCAGCGATGGGACAACATTCACGTCCCTAAGATCTATTGGAATGCGACCACCTCCAAAGTGCTGACCATGGAGTTCATTCACGGCACCAAGGTCACCGATCTGGACGAACAGGCCCGGCTGGGGATCTCGCCGGAGAAAGTGAACCGGCTGCTTATCAAAACATATCTTAAGCAGCTGCTCGAAGACGGCTTTTTTCATGCCGACCCCCATCCCGGCAATCTGCTGGTCAT
Source organism: Pyrinomonadaceae bacterium (assembly GCA_050246275.1). Lineage (GTDB taxonomy): Bacteria > Acidobacteriota > Blastocatellia > Pyrinomonadales > Pyrinomonadaceae > OLB17. The sequence goes on along the minus strand of JBFWWI010000003.1, from coordinate 17,438 downwards.
GCCCGATGGAAGGCTTGCGTTCTTCGATTTTGGGATGGTCGGCCGTATCGGACCCGAGCTTCAATCCAAAATGATCGACGCATTCTTTCACGTCGTCGGGAAAGACCCCGCAGGGATCGCTCAGGACCTGATCGACCTGGATTTTCTAAAGCCCGGCGTTGATGCCAGATCTGTGCGGCCGGTCGTGGAGAAGATGTTCGAATTTCACCTGAATTTGAAGCTCAAAGACGTGAATTTCAAGGAACTGACCTACGACCTAGCGGACGTGATGTACGACTATCCGTTCCGACTGCCGTCCAATTTCACGTACATCATGCGTGCGCTGATGACGCTCGAAGGCATCGGCATCATTACGGATCCGGAGTTCAATTTCTTCGAAACCGCAAAGCCGTACGCAAAGGAATTTATGCTAAAACGCGAGGGAGCCGATTTCCGGAAGATGTTCGTCAACAGGCTGATGGGCCGCGATTCCGAAGGCAAGATCGACTGGAACCGCACGTGGAAACTCGCCAAAATGGCATTCAAGACCGTATTGAACACGGGAAGCTGAGCGATTTGACGACTCTGGGATCGATAACTGCGTTAAAGACCCAAGATCCCTCTGTGGTGGAAGTTGGTAATGCAACAAAAGGCAGATCCCGCGATCGACATCACGCTTCCGGAGGTCCGGATGCGGCGGTTCGAGCGGGCTCGCGAGCTAGTGCTTTGCTACGGCTGGAATACCACCTGCTTTCAGATAGTTAATCCAGGCCTCAAATATTGGTTCGGCGATGATGGCGAATCCGTAATCGGATACGTCCGCTCCAACGGTGTGCGGGTTGTCGCCGGTGCTCCTGTCTGCCCGCAAGATACGCTCTATAGGGTCACCGAAAGCTTTGAGCGCGAGGCTGTCGATGAAGACGAGAGCGTCTGCTATTTCGGCGCGGAAGGACGGCTTGAAGATCTTTTCCACAAGTCTAAATCGCATTCGCGCGTATCGCTCGGCGGCCAGCCGGTGTGGCATCCGGCGCGATGGGGCGAGATCGTCGATGCAAAATCGTCGCTTCGGGCTCAGTTCAATCGGGCAAGAAACAAGGGGGTCAAGATCGACGAATGGAGCATCGAGAAGTCAACAAATAACCCACAGCTCCGCGAATGCCTCGAAGAATGGTTTACACTGAAAGGCCTGCCGCCGCTTCACTTCGTCATCGAGCCGGAAACGCTCGGACGGCTCGAGAATCGCCGTATTTTTGTTGCCGAACAGGATTCGCGTGTAGTCGCATTTCTCATCCTCTCGCCTATTCCGACTCGAAAAGGATGGCTCACCGAACAGTTTCCGCACCGCCCGGAAGCTCCGAACGGAACGGTCGAATTGATGATGGACCAGGCGATCAGAAAGCTCGGCGAGGAAGGCTACGAATACGTCACGCTCGGCATCTCGCCGCTATCAAAGCGCGCCGATGTCGAGAGGTTCGATAATCCCGCATGGCTTCGATTAGCGCTCGCGTGGATGCGAAAACACGGCCAACGGTTCTATAATTTCGACGGACTCGACCATTTCAAATCCAAACTGATGCCCGAATACTGGGAGCCCGTCTATGCCATATCGAACGAACCCAAGATCTCAGCCCGTACCATGTGGGCGATCGCCTCAGCCTTCGCCGATAATCGGCCCTTCAACGTTTTTGGCCGGGGACTCGCGCAAGCGGTCCGTACCGAATTCGGTAATTTCGGTCGCTGGATCAGTCGCGGCTAGGCTATTGATGCTATCGATCACCTTACTAACACCGCTCGGATCCTTCTCGCAAAAAATGCCGGACAAACTTCAGTTCAACGTAAAGCACACCGCCGCCGATTTCGCGATCACCGATCTCGACAACGCCGCCTGGAAATCCGCGTTTCGCGCCGGTCTCAACCGATACTGGAATGGCCGCGGCGCGCGGCTCGGACGTCGTGCAAAGGCGAAACTTCTTTGGTCAGACACGGCGCTCTATGTTCTATTCGAGGCGAATCAAACGGAGCCGTTGGTCGTTGCCGAAAAGCCGGATCTCTCGAAGAAAGCGATGAACCTGTGGGATCGCGACGTGGTCGAAATATTTGTCGCTCCCGACAGGAAGGAGCCAAAGAAATATTTCGAGTTTGAAGCCGCCCCGACCGGCGAATGGCTGGATGTCGGCCTTGATTCAACGAGCGGAAAACGCGTTTCCGATTGGGACTACGCATCGGGAATGGAAGCCGCGGCGAAGATCGAAAAGGACCGTGTCGTCATTGCGATGAAGATCCCGTGGAGCGCGCTTGGCACGAAGCCAAAGGCAGGCGATGTCTGGCTCGGGAATCTTCTCAGGTGCGTCGGAAAGGACCCCGACCGAGGATATCTCACATGGTCACCGACAATGACGAAGAATCCCGACTTCCACGTCCCGGAACGCTTCGGCGAGTTTCATTTCGTCAAGTAAAGAATTTCTCGTTTATCAGCAAAGCCCCCCAAACAAGGCTGAAGGCACCGGCAACGAAACGGATGCCTTTATTGATCGCGACGAACCGCTCCGCAGTAAAATAGAGCGGGAGGCCCATCAGCAGGCTCATTATCATCATCCCCGCGATCGACCCTACGCCGAAGATAGCGATGTAAAGCAACGCGACCGCCGCCGACGAGATTGTCGGCAACACCAGCAGCATCAGCCCGGCACTTCCAGCAAGTCCATGGATCATCCCTACTGCCACCGCCCGCGGTGCAAACCGATGATGCGATTTCTCGGCCTTTTCATTTTGATGAATATGGATGTGGCTGTGCTCGTGACCGTCGTGTACGTGAGTGTGCGCGTGTATCTTTTGAGCCGTGAATATCTTGCGAATTGCATTGACGCCGAGGAGGACGAGCATGATGCCGACCACGCCTTCCAACCAGCCTTCCACGCGCTCAGATATCTGAAGCTTGAGAAATATTACTAATGCTCCAACGAAAAAAAGCGAGATCGTATGACCGAATCCCCAAAAACCGCCGATGATCGATGCAGTCAGCACATTCTTATGCTCGCTTACGATCGCGGAAACCGCGGCGAGATGATCCGCCTCGATGGCGTGATACAGGCCGAAAACGAACCCGATCACCAGAACGGCAAATGCCGATTGCTCCGGCGATGGAGCGAGAATACTTTCCATAAGCTAGACCGTCATGCCCCCGTCGACGGCGATCGTCTGGCCGGTGATATAGCTCGAGGCGTCCGATGCTAAAAACACGGTCACGCCTTTCAGCTCTCCCTCATTGCCGATCCGCGGGATCACGTTGTTTTCCTGGATCGACCGCTCGTAAATATCTATGACGGCATCCGCCAGCCGGGAATGGAAAAAACCCGGAGCGATCGCGTTCACGCGTATGCCTCTGCGTCCCCAGCTTGCGGCAAGCTCTCTGGTCAGGCCGATCAGACCGGCCTTGCTTGCGACGTATCCCGCATAAAAGGGCCCGTTTGCCGAGGATGTCATACCCGCTATCGAGGCGACATTGATGATCGCGCCGCGGTTATTCTTCAACATCTCGCGTCCCGCCGCCTGCGCAAAAAGAAAGCACCCGGTGAGATTGATATCGATGACCTGCCGCCACTTTTCAAGCGGCATATCTTCCGGCATTGCACCCCACGAGACCCCTGCATTATTGACGAGGATATCGATCGATCCGAACTCCTCGACCGCATGAGCGATCACGGCGCTCACCTCGTCGGGCTTTGAAACGTCGCATGTCTTACCGACGACGCGAAAGCCTTTTGCGGCAAATTCGTTGACGGTATCTTCGAGCCACTCGGCCCGGCGGGCGCAAAGCACGAGGTTAGCTCCAGCCTCGGCCAGCCCCTCCGCCATTTCCCTTCCAAGGCCGCGAGAGCCGCCGGTAACAACCGCCGTTCTTCCCGACAGATCGAATTGCTCGATTACGTTCCTGCTCATTATTTTCCGAAGTTTTAAGCGTACCACAGTGGCTCTGCCCTGCAGTATCGCGGCGATTTTATTTTACGCCGTTCGTGCGATTAAATAGTGGATATGGCAAAGACCGAACGAGAGCTCGCATTCTTACGCGACCTCGAGATCAATGAGAATTGGACCAGCCGATTCACCGGGCTTCTGGATAAACACCTGGGCATAAAGGATGCGAAAAAGATCGCCTATCTAAACGCAGGAACAGGCGACCATTGCATCGCGATCCGTGAAAAGCTGGACGACAAGACGACGGTTTTCGCATCGTGTGAGAATGAAGAACTTTTGAATATTGCTCGCGACAAAGGAGCTGCCGTCCGGTCGGACGTGGATTTTTCGACCATCACTTTCGACGACGAGACCTTTGACGCGGTCATAGCGGATGCGACTTTTACACTACCTGATGCGATCGAGGAACTGATTCGCGATGCTGCCCGCATTGCACGAGCGGGCGGGAAAGTGGCCGTCATTCTGCCGTCGGCAGGAAGCTTTGGAGAGGTTTTCTCGCTTTTGTGGGAGGTGCTTTTTAACGAAGGTCTCGGCGAACACGGCGCGGCGGCCGAGCGGCTGATAGCGGAGATCCCGAGCATCTCGCGGATCGAGGAGATCGCAAGCCTCGCCGGGCTGAAAAATGTGAAAACGGAATCGGCGAAAGAGGTATTCGAATTCTTGAATGGCGCGGAGTTCGTATCGACGCCGCTGGTTGCTGACTTTCTTCTTCCGCGGTGGCTTGAAACACTAAGCGACGAGCAAGGGGAGGAGGTTCGCGAAAAGCTCGTTCAGCTTATCGACGATGAGGACGGCAGCCTTACGTTCCGGTTCTCGGTAAAAGCAACGCTGCTGACGGGCGAAAAAGGGGACTAGAAAGACGAACGAACGAAGTGGAAGCCGCGCTTGGATGTCTCGGAAGCTAGCCCTTTGCTTCGGCCCGCCGACGAAGCTCTTCCGCAAGTGCCTCGTCGCTCATCTCTTTTATCTGCGGTGCGGCCTGCGAACTGAGCTGTTTTTCAGCCCGTTCCTCTTCCTCGGCCTCTCGCATCCCTTCTTTGAAAGCCTTACGGGATTGCCCGAGGGATTTTGCAAGCTGAGGCAGCCGCGAGGCACCGAAAAGAAGGAAAAGCACGGCCACTATGAGTATGATCTCTGTTGTTCCGAAGTTCATAAAATACCAAACGGGCGAAATTTTCGCCTGATCCTATATTCTAACGCCAAAACCGGCCGACTCGCGAACGACTTAAGCCGCTTCGGACATTAATCGCCCGCCGCTGCCTGTCGGTCGCGGAACTTATCCATCGCATCCACTAGAGCAGCCGTGATCCCTTTCTCAGAGACCGAGTGGCCCGCATCGGCGACCACGACGAACTCGGCCTCGGGAAAGGCCTTGTGCAGTTCCCATGCCGAGGTCATCGGGCATACTACATCATACCGCCCCTGCACGATAAAAGTCGGGAGATGTCGGATCTTATCCACATTCTCGACGAGGTAGTTCTCGCTCGGGAAGAACGAGTTGTTCATAAAGTAATGACACTCGATGCGGGCGAGACTGAGAGCCTCATGCGCGCCCTCCCAATGGTCCATCAGATCCTGGTCGGGAAACAGTTTGGATGTCGCGCCTTCCCATGTGCTCCATGCCCGGGCGGCCGAGAGACGCGTCTGCTCGTCGTCGCTTGTCAGCCGCTTGTGATAAGCCGTCATGAAATCACCGTGTTCGGACTCGGGGATCTCATCGCGAAAACGCTCCCAGAAATCCGGAAATATCTCGGACGCTCCATATTGATAGAACCAATCGAGTTCTTTCTTTCGAGTAAGAAAAATTCCGCGTAGCACCAGCCCGAGGCAGCGATCCGGATGATTGATCCCATAAGCCAAGCTGAGCGTTGAGCCCCACGAACCGCCGAAGACGTACCATTTATCGATCCCAAACTTCTCGCGGAGCGTCTCGATGTCATTGATCAGATCCCAGGTCGTGTTTTCGCGGAGCTCGGCATGCGGCGTTGATCGGCCCGAGCCGCGTTGGTCGAACAGCACAACGTGATATGCCTTCGGATCGAAGAACTGCCGGTACATCGGTATCAGCCCGCCGCCGGGCCCGCCGTGAAGAAAGACGACCGGAATACCGTCCGGGTTTCCCACGCGTTCGTAGTAGATCTCGTGAATGTCCGAAACCTTCAGCATGCCCGAATCAAAGGGCTCGATCTCCGGGTAGAGTTGCTTCATAAACACGATAATAGAACTATTAACTTTCGAGTACCAAACCACCGTGCACTTGCATAGGGATTGGTGCTCAATCAGGTTCTGCGAGCCTCATAAACGAAAACGTCGTAGTCGTGAGCGGTCGCGAGTAGAGGAAACTGCAATTCGCTCATGTACGGTGTCGCACTGCGAATCAGATCCTGAAACTTCGTAACCACCAAGAGTCCAGCAACGTCACCAGCCTCTCCGAAACTCTCGTCATCATATGAATCTTGGTAAACCTTTTGTAACGGCTCTAACCCTGTGATCGTCATTTCCGAGTAGCGCTCGTTCTCCCAATCCGCGAGCCAATCGTAGTCTTCGCGACCTCCGTGTGTCGAGAAAGCGAAAACATCGAAGTACCAGCGGTCAGGATTCATGTCGAAACCGTTCATTTCCGCGTAAGCCGCAGCTACATCGAAGCGTGAGGACTCATGCCGGAAAAAACCATCGAAATACGCCGCGACGTCAGTGAGCTTATTGGTGATCTTTAGGTCAAGAGCAAGGTGAAAGGGTGACGGTGGCAGAGCGACTAATTCTTGAGCAATCCGGCGCTGACAGAACTCAAGGTCACCCACACGCAACATGGGCAGCAACTCGTCCTGTAGATCGAAAAAGAGATTTCCCATAAGTTTACTTTCTATTGCGGTCTTTGGTTGCCCAAGAACCGCTCATTCCATAATTGAAAAACTAAGAGCGTCCACAGCTCCTTGTGGTGCGACGCTTTGCCCGATTCGTGCTCATCGATAAGCGTTTGAACGTAGTCCGGATCGAACAATCCTTGCTCCTTCAGACGCTTCGGATCGAGCATCTCGTGCATCAGCGGATTTAGTCGGCCTTTGAGCCATTCGGCGATCGGGATGCCGAAGCCTTTTTTGGGGCGGTGGAGGATGTCGTGCGGGAGCAAGTCTTTCATCGCCTCTTTCAGGATCAGCTTACCGATCTTGCCTTTCAGCTTGTACTCGACCGGGATCGACGCGGCGAATTGGCCGACACGTGGGTCGAGGAACGGCGCACGCGTTTCGAGCGACACTGACATCGCCGCCCGATCGACCTTGGTCAGGATGTCTTCGGCGAGATAGTAGTTGATGTCGGCGTGCTGCATCTGCTCGATGACGTTCTTCGCGTCAGACTTGCTGACCAAGTCACGCACCTCGCGATAGATGTCAGCGTCGGTCTGAGCGAGAACATCCTTCGAGAATAGCTGCTCGTGCTGGTCGACGGAGAACGATCCGAACCACGAGTGATGCCGCTCTACGTCGTCGAACTTTGCCGCACGCACGAACCGCTTTGCCTTGTAATCGAACGACATATTGCTTGTCGAAACCGGCAGTGCGTTTACGATCGGCTCGATCAGGCCGCTGCGAAGCACGGACGGGATCGCCTTATATTTCGCGGCGACCGTGTGGGCGTAGTACATCGGGTAGCCCGTGAAAAGCTCATCTCCGCCGTCGCCGCCGAGTGCGACCGTCACGTGTTTGCGTACGAACTGCGACAGCAGAACGGTCGGGATCAGCGACCCGTCAGACATCGGCTCGTCGAGCCATTTGCCGATCTCGCTGATCAGGTCACCGGCGGTCGTCGCCGAGAGCTTTTCTTCGTAATGCTCGGTGTTCAGATGTTTTGCGACCTTCCTTGCGTACTTCGATTCGTCAAACGAATCTTCCTCAAAGCCGATCGAGAATGTCTTTACCTGCTCGGTCGCGTGCTTAACGGCGAAGGCCGCAACGGTAGATGAATCGATCCCGCCTGAGAGCAAGATACCGAGCGGTACGTCCGACACCAGCCTCATCCGCACGGCGTCGGAGAGAAGCTCTCTCAGTTCTTCGGCTTTCTGGCTTAGTGTGCCTTGCGCCTTTTGGGGAGGCTTCCCATTTGAGATCGACCCAGTCGCTATCGCTCCCGGTTCTGACGGTTGCGTCCAGGAGATATCCCAATATCGCCGAGTCTTCACCTCGCCGTTCTCTACCGTCAGCACGTGTGCCGCGGGGAGTTTGAAGATGCCCTTGAAGATAGACATCGGCGCCGGGACGTAGTCGAACGAGACGTAATGGCGAAGAGCATTGAGATCGAGCTCCGGTTTGACCGCCGGGTGTGCAATGATCGCTTTCAGCTCGGAAGCCCAGATCAGTTTGCCGTCGAAAACGCCGTAATAGAGCGGCTTCTCGCCAAACCGGTCGCGGGCGATGATCAGCTTTTTCGTACGCGAATCCCACAGCGAAAACGCGTACATCCCGTTGACGTGTTCGAGCAGCCCGTCGCCGTACTCATCGTAAAGATGCGGCAGGATCTCCGTGTCTGATCTCGTTGTGAACTTGTGACCTTTCTTTTCGAGCTCGGCACGAACCTCGCGATAGTTGTAAAGCTCGCCGTTCATCATCACGATGACCGACTTATCGCAATTAAAAACCGGCTGGTCGCCCGTCACAAGATCGATGACCGACAGCCGCCGCATTCCGAGCGCTACCGTGTCGTCGATCCACAACCCCTCCGAATTCGGCCCGCGATGTAAAATACGCTCGCACATCGAGTGCAGCACCGCCTCCGCGTCGTGGTTTGGCTTAGTTGTGTCGAGGTTTATCCAACCAGCGATGCCACACATAAAATGCTATTCAAACCCGATCCTCTCCCTCACAGCATATATCGCCTTGTCCTGCGATTCGTGATACGTGCGGACGAGGAGCTCCGCCAGTAGTCCCATCAGGAAGAACTGTATCGAGATGGCGAACATTACGATGCAGAGGATCGGCAGTGGCGTTTCGACAAAATCCGCCTGGAACTGGGGCAGACCGATACGGCCGGCGAGTTTCATGAATATTGCGTAGAGTCCCGCGAGGACTGACGCGCCGAACGCGAACATACCGAACGTGCCGAAAACATATATCGGCTTGGTGTGATATTCGGCCATGAACTTGATCGTCATCAGGTCGAAGATCACCTTGATCGTTCTTGAGATGCCGTACTTCGACTTGCCGCGCGTCCGGGCGTGATGATCGACCGGGATCTCGGTGACGCGAGCTCCGGCCCATGAAGCATAGATCGGGATAAACCGGTGCATTTCGCCGTAGAGCCTTACGTCCTGGATCACGTCGCGGCGATACGCCTTGAGCGAGCAGCCGTAATCGTGCAGAGGGACGCCGCCGATCCACGAGATGATCTTGTTCGCGATCTGCGACGGGATCTTCCGCGAGATCATCTTGTCCTGCCTATTTCTTCGCCAGCCTGAAACGACGTCGTAGCCCTCATCCAGCTTTTCGAGCAGTCGTTTGATGTCGGCCGGATCGTTCTGCAGATCGGCGTCCATCGGGATCAGTATTTCGCCCTTAGCGGCGTCGATCCCCGCGGACATCGCGGCCGTCTGGCCGTAATTACGCCGCAACGAGATAACGCGAACACGGTCGTCGCTCGTGGCGATCTCTTTCAAGATCTCGAGCGACTTATCGGTCGAGCCGTCATCCACATAGATCACCTCTGCCGATTTCCCGAGCGCGTCCAGCGCAGCCGCGATCTTTTCATGCATCGGGCGGAGGTTGTCCTCCTCATCCAACACGGGAAGGAATAGCGAGAGCTCCGGCGCCGTTTCTCTCTGTGAATTATCTTTCGAGTCCATCGATAAAAATCCGGTAAACTAATAAATGTAGACCTTTCCCAGCGAAAACGCGAGTTTGCAGCCCAAAGATTCTCGGTCTAAACTCAGAACATTCTGAAGGCGCTTTATAGATATGGAACGAAGGAAATTTCTTAAGATCCCACTTTTCGGCCTGCCGCTGCTCATCGGCGAAAGAGCCATGAGTCAGGCGGCACCGCACCAGACGGGTTCGCCGTTGAGGGCAAAGATGCCCGTTGTTATTTCGACCTGGGACAGCGGCGTGACTGCAAATAATGCCGCCTGGCCGGTGCTGAGAAAACGCGGTCACGCGATCGACGCAGTCGAGGCCGCCGGACGCGCTTCGGAAGACGAGCCGAGCTGCTGTGTCGGGCTCGACGCATGGCCCGATCGCGACGGCAAGGTCACGCTCGACGCATGCATAATGAACGGCAACGGCGATTGCGGCGGGGTGTCTTTCCTTGAACGCATCAAGCATCCGGTTTCGGTTGCAAGGGCGGTGATGGAAAAGACGCCTCACGTGCTTCTTTCAGGCGAAGGAGCGCAAGCATTTGCGCTCGCTAATGGATTCAAACTGGAAAGCGGCGAGTTATCCGACGACGCAAAAAAAGAGTGGGCCGAGTGGCTGAAAAGATCACAATACAAGCCTGGCATCAACGTCGAACGCCGCCTCAATAATATCCTTCAATTCGCTCCAAGCTACTTTGATGACGGTCAGCCCAACCACGACACGATGGGAACGATCGCCCTCGATGCCGCCGGAGGACTCGCGGGAATGGTGACGACGAGCGGCATGGCGTTCAAGATGCGCGGGCGCGTGGGCGATTCGCCGATCATCGGGGCCGGGCTGTTCGTCGATAACGAGGTCGGTGCCGCGACATCGTCGGGCGTGGGTGAAGAGGTGATCCGCATCTGCGGTACTCACACGATCGTCGAGCAAATGCGGGCCGGCCGCACTCCCGAACGATCCTGCCGCGAAGCCGTACGCCGTATCGTCAAGCGGGATCCGGTCAAGGCAAGGGAGTTTCAGGTCGGTTTTGTCGGGTTGTCTAAGAACGGTGTCATCGGTGCATTCGCCTTGCAGAAAGGATTCGCGTTTACGGTGACGAACGAGCAGTTTCCCAAAGGCAAGATCTTTGAAGCCAAGAGTTGGTTTTAGCGTTCAGAGTGCGCGATTCATCGCGTACAGTCTCGGCCTAAGAACCCGATGAATCGCGCACTCTGAACTCTGAACCCGAAACCACATGAAAATGCAGGTGCTTCGAATCCTGATATTCGCCGAGATTGGTGAGCACGCGAGCGGCACCGTGTTCTTCCAGGACCGTCGTGGCGACTTCCTTCGCCACTTCCATCAGCTCGACCAAGAGATCGTTCTCTACTGTGAGCAGCGAATCGACGTGCTCCTTCGGCACGACCACGATATGCACCGGCCAGTATGGTCGCGTGTGGTGATAGGCAAGTACACGCCCGGTCTCAAGCACCTTCTCGACCGGCGTCTTGCCGCTGAAAACTTCGTCACAGTAGAAGTCGCTAGCCATCTTTCTTCGCTACAACAACGATCGAAACACCGAACGGGAAGTCGAATTTTTTGAGGATATGGCGTTCGGCGGAAAATAGTTTGCCGAAGAAGCCGTTGAGTGCAGAAATGTTGACGTTGTTTTCCGATTCGGGTTTGATACCGGTGAGGCGCATCAGCGTGCGGCCGCCGAGGATCGGGGCGAAGAAGGTGAAATTTGCATAGGTCGCCCGCTCGACCGAGTAGCCGGCCTGTTTCAGCCGATCGACGATCTCCTTCTTTGTATATCGGATGCGGTGGTGCGAGATATCGTCCTGCACACCCCAGAGCCACATGAACGCAGGCACAAAGATCAGCGAGTATCCGCCCGACCTTGTGACACGATACATCTCTTTCAGACCCGCGATGTCGTCATCTAGATGTTCGACAACATCGAGTGCCGTCGTGACATCGAACGTCTCGTCATTGTACGGCAGCTTTTCTGCCAGGCCTTTTTCCACGGTCAAGCCCTTCTTACGGCAGAATTCCAGTGCATCTTCCGAAACGTCGACGCCCTCGGCCGAACCGAACAGCGAGAGCATCTCAAGATTGGCCCCGGTGCCGCAGCCGACGTCCAATATGCGGAGTTCGGAATGCGGACCACGGAATTTCTCGACGATGCCGCTCAGGAACGATTCAAGGATCGCCCGCCGCCCGACGAACCACCAATGCGAGTCCTCCACGCGATCCATGATCGCGTAGGTGTGCTGCTGCATCTCCTGTGGCAATGCCGTACTCATAAAAGAAAGTTTGCCACGAATTACACGAATTTCACTAACTGTTTGCTCATACGATAACGGCTCATATCGATCGAAGGGCACTAGACTATCAGATCGAATTCGTGCGATTCGTGTAATCCGTGGCTAGTTTACTTCTGCCTCAACCCTAAAAGCTCGCTTGCACGCGGGCCCTGATTCCCGTCGGGGTCGAGGCCATAGCTGTCGCAGAGGCGTTTGTGGATGCCTATGTCGTCGACATAGCACGGTTCGATCGCGTTCTTGCGGCCGAGGATCATCAGGCCGAGGCCTTCGTCGATGTATTCGTCGCGGCCGATACAGAGCATATAGTCACCGGAGATCTTGTGTGCTTCGAGCTCGAGTTCGTACAGCGTCGGATCGAAGATACTGAGCGGGTTTACATCGGCGTTAGCGCAACTCTCGATCGTCCGGGCAAAGTCGTAAGCGTGTCTGCCTTCGTGAACGAACGTCCCCTCGCAGCCACGCTGCCCGCCCGTGTCTATCGTCTCTTCGGCGATGGCGATATAGACCTCGCCGAGAGCTTCGCGCAAGCCGAGCCTTTCGTCGGCGATCTTCTCATTCGTCGCGTCCGGATCGATCAGGCCTGTAACTCCTGAAGCGTTGATCTCGCTAACGGGGCGAACCCGCACAAGCATGTCGGACGCGAGAATGTGGTTCGCGATGTGCTTGTGCAGATCGTTGCCGTGCTCGAGGATCGCGTGGAAGGCGTCTTCGACGGATTGGCGATATCTCGCGTCGATTCCTTTATCGAATTTCATGCGTTGTATTTCACCGCCGAGACGCAGAGACGCGGAGTGATGAATTTATTTCCTCGGCGTCTCCGCGTCTCTGCGGTTCAAACCAGCTTTCCAAACCCGCACCAGCTATTGCTGTTGTGCCATATGATCTCGACGTCCTGTGCACTAACATCAAGCCACCAGTCTTCGAACTCTTCCTTCGAGATATAGAACGCGGTCGGAGCGACGAGGTGGTCGAAGACGATGTTGTGCTGCTCGCGCCAACCGAAGGTGCCTAAATGATTAAAGTAATCGTTGTAAAAAAGTTTTCTGGCGACCGGTTTTGCGGCGATATTGGCGGGCCGGTAGACGAGCTTCGTCGTCAGGAAAAGCGAGAGCGTCGGCAGCTTCGAGAGTTGATAGAGCACGGGCTGGCTGATCTTCGACGTAAAGCCTTCGCGGATCGGGTTGATGTATTTTGTGATCCACTCGTTATTCTCAGCGCCGTAAACCCAGGCCGAGATATGTCCGCCTTTCTGCACCTTCGACGCCAGTGACTGGAATGCCTTTCTCGGATCCGGCGTGTGGTGCAGCACGCCTACGCTGAACGCATAATCGAAGGCTTTTTTCAGCGGCAGCTTGAAGATGTCGCACTGAACAATGTGCGCATTCGGCAAGTGCCGCGTCAACGCAAATGCCGATTCAACGCCGTCGCCGAGGTCGATGCCGACTACCTCTTTCGCTCCCCATTCCGCCGCAAGCTTCGTATGCCGGCCCTTGCCGCAACCGCCCTCGAGCACCGTCTTGCCCTCAAAAAACTCAGGCTTCACCGGTTGCAGCCAGCCTAGGAACTGATCGAGATACTTCGGGTCTTCCTGCGTAAAGTGCGTCCACTGCCAGCCGAAATTCTCGGCGGTCTCGGCCTTGTCCGCCTCGATCTTGCCCAGATCCGCAAACCGCGGCACACCACGCACGACCTTATACTCGCGCGAGCACTTCTTGCACGTCAGCACTCCCTCGATGATCTCTTTGTCGTCGTACTTGCTCGCATACGCAAGCAATATATCTCCGCCGCACGTCGGACAGGCGAGCAGGTCTAATAATTTCTCTTTCATTAACGATCGATAACAGGTATTAGCCGCAGCTTCATACGAACGAAGATGATAACAATTTTAGGATTTGCCGACCATCAATGCGGCGAGATCTTTTTTGCTCAATATCGATATGTTCATACTCAGTGGCTTGGCTCCGTAGGAGCCTGATGTTTGTAGAAGAATTACCCATTATCAGAAAATAAGCTCCATAGGAGCGACCCTATTCGAAAAACTCGAAGACGAACCGCTCGTCATAGTCGACATCAAATTTTCTGAGCATGCCGATGTATTCGTGCTTGAAACTCTGCTCTCTATGTCTTATTTCCCGGTTCAGGACGTATTTCGCCACATCGTCCAACTGCGATTTTGAGTACGAGAATGCACCAAAGCCTTCCTGCCAGTAAAACTTGCCACGCACAAGTCTTCGCCCATTTATCCATTTGCCCGAAGCGGTTTTAATCTCCCGAACCAAATCGGACAGTGCGATGTCGGGGCTAGCTGCGATCAGGATGTGAATGTGGTCGGCAACCCCGCCGATCGCAATAAGCTTTTGGCCTCGGTTCTTGATGATTCCGGCGATGTATTTAAAGAGTTCCTCCTTCCATTCGGGGGCAATAAGGCCGTCACGCTCGCGAACCGCGAATACTATCTGAACGTAAATCTGTGTGTAGGTGTTTGCCATTGGGCCGCTCCTACGGAGCTTGTTGCTTACGCCACTTTACTTCTACAAACAGGTTGCCCCTAACGGGGCCGGACGCGAAGCTTACTAATAAAATAGCTTTTCGAAAAGGTAACCCTGGAGCTCACGCAAGTGTTTCCCCCAATGCCAAGAGTACGACTCCTTGAAGTACCAAAGGACTTCCTACATCTTGCCCGCGATGTCGCTCGCCCTCGCCAATATTTTCGTCGATATCAAGGACTACGTTGTAAAGGCCGAGATTTGGAAAATTGCGGGACACGATCTCCATTACGGTCGGATAATCTCTCACGAGTGCATCGGGATGATCGGCTTCGTCAAAGTTGTAGTTCGCGAAATGGAATGCAATGGCAAGTCGATCAAGGGCAACATACAGGTTTAGTTCACGTTCGTCGACGGAATACTCACCCTCGACCACATCCATGAAAAATTCGATCGCCTGCCGAATTTCCTCACGCGTCATGCAATGTTCCTTTTGAATTCCTCATACTCCCGATGCGGAAACGGCTGGCGCCAGTTAAATTCGAACTCATCGGTGTCTCGGTCTTGGTAGAGTTGGTCGAATGTGACGGCGAACGCGGCGACCGTCTCGGCAACGGTTCCCGTATGCGAATATAGAAGTTCGCGTTCCTTCAGGTCACGATCTTCGGTCGGGTACTGATGGATCTCTATCGTCAGGTCGTCACCGCTCCGCACAAACCGAAAATCGAACTCCTCCGGATCGCGATTCCATTGAAGGAGATACTCGTCCGGGCCGGCACCTTCCCGACCGGTCGAGTTTCCGCCTTTGGCGGCTATGTCAGTCAATATCCGCATCAGGTCCGGAAGGGCCGTCGCGTGCGGAGCGTGGGCCGTCGTCGTGTGAAACTCGTTCACACCGTCCTCAAACCCAATCGACATCCAACCGCATTGCGGGCTATTAAAACTAACCTCAAACATAACTAGTTAATAGTGAATAGTGAATAGTGAATAGTCAATTGCCGCAGCTTTTTACTATTCACGGCTCACGATTTACCATTAAATAGGGATGAAACAATACCACGACCTTCTCAAACATATTCTCGAAAAAGGCTCACGGCACGAGGACCGTACCGGCGTCGGGACTATCTCGGCGTTTGGGTATCAGACGCGGTTCGATCTGCGAGAAGGCTTCCCGATCGTGACGACCAAGCGAGTGCCGTTTCGATGGGTCGCGGAAGAGCTTTTCTGGTTCCTCAGCGGCTCGACGGACGAGGCGGATCTCCGAGCCCGCGGCGTCGATATATGGCAGGAATGGGCGACCGAAGAACAAACTGCTAGATTTGATCGGAAAGAAGGCGATCTCGGGCCGGTTTACGGATATTTGTGGCGTTCGTTCGGGGGTGACTATCCGCAGACGAACGGCGTTGATCAGATAGCGAGGTTGATAAAAGAGATCGAGACGAACCCGAATTCTCGCCGTTTGATCGTCACGGGCTGGAACCCCGAAACTTGCGACGAAGTTGCGTTGCCGCCGTGTCACACTCTGTTCCAGTTCAAGGTGGACGGCGGAAAAACGCTCCACTGCCAGCTATACCAACGCTCCGCCGACGCCTTTCTTGGCGTGCCTTTCAACATTTCCAGCTACGCACTTTTAACCCATCTCGTCGCACACGTGTGCGGACTCGAGGTCGGCGATCTCATACATACGTTCGGCGACCTGCACATCTATTCAAACCATCTCGATCAGGTCGACGAACTCTTGTCCCGAGAGCCGTTTGAGCTCCCGACGCTCGAGTTCGTAAATGCCAGCGGATTAAAGGGCCTCGCCGGTTTACTGAATTTCAAATACGAGAATTTGAAATTGAATAACTACCGATCACATGGCAAGATCGCGGCACCCGTGGCCGTTTAGTTCGCATTTCTGAATTTCTCTAATAGTCCGCCGGTGAAAGCACGCGAAAAAGCCGGAGCGGCACAGTGCCCTCCGGCGATTAGCGCGTTAATAGCGATCTATTGTTTTACGATCGAATATTCTATCCTTCGGTTCAGGAACTTACCGAGTTCAGTGTTTCCATCCACGTCTGGCCGCGGCCTGGTCGCGCCATAGCCGCGCGTCTGCAGGATGCTGCCGTTCACGCCAAATTTTACGAGAGTATCTTTTACGGCATTGGCCCGGGCTTCCGAGAGCGTCATATTCGGCCCGGCCTGGCCGACATTATCGGTATGGCCGCCGATCTCAAGAACGACGTTAGCCGGGAGTCTCTTTATGAAGTCTGCCCCTTTCTTTAGAGCAACGATCCGCCTTGGCGAGATCTCTGAGCTGCCCGTATTGAAGTTGATGATAAGTATGTTAAGCGCCCTCACGAGCTGGTCAGGCGTGAATGGGTTTGGCAGCGCATCCAGAGCCGCGTTATAGCACCGCTCGGCCTTATCTTCTTCGCCGATCTTAATGTGGGCGCAATCGTCATCGGGTTTGACCGATTGCTGCTGACACCGCGCCGTGACCGGCTCGGGATTGATACCGCGGCCGCCCTCGACCTTGATCGGCTGACAAACGTAGCTGGGGTGGTCGATGGTGATAGTACGAATGCCCGGGCTGAGATTCTTAAGGATCGAATCGCCCCGCTCGTCGGAAACTGCGATCAGCTTATCATCGATCTTGATATCACTTCCGGGAGGTGCACCCTTTACCGTCACCTCAAAACTCGTATCTCGAAGGATAAAGAAATACACAACACCGAGTACTACAACGGCAAAAAAGAACATCGTCATCAGGCCGGCAACGACCCAGACCCAGCCAGGTATGCCGCCTTTCGAATTCTGCTCTTGTTCGGTTTGAGCCGCCTGTTCGGTTGGTGTGGGCGGCAGCTGTT